>CALRSS020000019.1:0-8951 GCA_943370905.1 Synechococcus sp. UW140 | reverse complement strand
CGGGCAGTCGCCACCGACGGCGTTGAGGTGCATGCCAGGGGCAATCATCTCCGGCGTGAGGATGGTGGCGTTGCGCTTGTCGGCCGTCACCGTGGTCACGATGTCGGCACCGCGGACGGCTTCGGCCGCCGAGGCGCATACGGTGAGCGTCACGCCTTGCCAGCCCTGGGCGCGCAGGTTGCGGACCAGCTTGTCAGTGGCAGCGGGGTCCACGTCATAGAGGCGGAAGTCGCGGATGCCCAGCATGTGCTGGAAGGCAATCGCCTGGAACTCGCTCTGCGCACCGTTGCCGATCAGCGCCATCACGCGGCTGTCGGGCCGGGCCATCCAGCGTGCGGCCAGTGCCGACATCGCGGCGGTGCGCAGCGCGGTGGTCACCGTCAGTTCAGACAGCAGCAGCGGGTAGCCGGTCTCGACATCCGCCAGCACGCCAAAGGCCGTCACGGTCAACAGGCCGCGCGCTGTGTTCTGGGGGTGGCCGTTGACGTACTTGAACGAGTACATCTGCCCGTCGCTGGTGGGCATCAGCTCGATCACGCCGACGGGCGAATGGATGGCGTGGCGGGCCGACTTGTCGAAGTCGCCCCAGCGTCGGTAATCGGCCTCGATTTCAGCGGCCAGCCCTTCGATGAAGGCAGCGGGGCCGGTGCGCGCCACGATGCGCTGTATGCCTTCAATGCCGATGTATTCGACCATGGTGTTTCTCCCGGGTGCTTGTATGTGATGTGTCTGTGCTGTGCACGAACAGCGGGCTCGAGGCCTTCAAGGGGATGAAAGCAGCCCTGTATGAACTTCATTGTCTGGAGCCTTCAAGTCAAATAAAAGCTAGAAAACTGATCAATTCATCAATTAAATAAAGCAAAAAGTCAGATATAACTGACGTTTTGTTCATAAAATCAGCCCATGGATGACACCGACCGCCAACTCATCTCGCTGTTGCGGGACAACGCCCGGGCGTCGGTGGCCTCGCTGGCCAAGGTACTGCGGGTGTCGCGCGGCACGGTGCAGAACCGGCTCAACCGGATGGAGGCAGACGGCACCATCGTCGGCTACACCACCCGCCTGAAGCCGCAGGTCGAGGGCCACCAGATCCGCGCGCTGATGACGGTGACGGTCGAGGGCAACCGCATCGATCGCGTGCTGGGCGCCTTGCGCGGCGACCCGGCCGTGACGGCGCTGCACACCACCAATGGGCGCTGGGACATCGTGGCCGAACTGCGCGCTGAGAGCCTGGAAGCGTTTGACCGGGTGCTCAGCCGCATCCGCCTGCTCGAAGGCATTGCCAACACCGAGACCAGCCTGCTGCTGTCGACCAGCAAGCTTTGATTTTTTATTGACTGAGACCTGAGGCCGGGACTCGCCCCGGCGGGCGAGGCACTTTTCTTTGCTTCGCCAAAGAAAAGTTCCCAAAAGAAAGGCGACCCGAAGTCTGGGTCCCTGCGCTTCGCTACGGGCAACCTGCGCTGCTCGATTACGGCGGGGGTCCGCACAACTCGCCTGCGGCTCAAACAAGTGCGGCCCGACCCTCCGCCTCCATCTGCGCTGCTCGGCCCAGCCACACGGGTGATGCGGGAGCGGGAACCAAGTCCATAAGGATACGCCGTGGCTTGTCCTTG
Organism: Synechococcus sp. UW140; assembly: GCA_943370905.1. Classification (GTDB taxonomy): domain Bacteria; phylum Pseudomonadota; class Gammaproteobacteria; order Burkholderiales; family Burkholderiaceae_C; genus Polaromonas. The sequence goes on along the minus strand of CALRSS020000019.1, from coordinate 7,335 downwards.
TGGACTTCGGTATTTGTCTTTGGTATTTCTGCCTTCACCCCTTGTGAATGCGCCGAGGAGCACAGGGCCAGGCGGATCAGGGCTGGCGTTGTCTGAGCCGAAGGCGAGTTTAGCCAGACCCCGCCTGGACCGAGCACCGCAGGTTGCCCCGTAGCGCAAGCGAAGGGGACGCAGGCACCAGGGTCGCCTTCTCTTTGCTTACTTTCTCTTGGCGAGCAAGAGAAAGTGAGTTGCCGCCGGGCAACCCCGGCACCAGTCCTCAGCAAAATCAGTACCGTACGATTAACAACAAGATTCCGACAAACTCTCTAAAGCTAAACTCTTTCCATGAACCTGGCGCCGACCCAACTGCAGGAGCACCTCAAGCGGGGCTTGCGCAGCCTCTACACCCTGCACGGCGACGAGCCCCTGCTGGTGCAGGAGTTTGCCGACGGCCTGCGTGCGGCCGCCCGCGAGCAGGGCTACACCGAACGCACGGTGCACACGGTGGCCGGCGCGCACTTCGACTGGAGCGAGGTATTGGCCAGCGGCGGTTCGCTGAGCCTTTTTGCCGACAGGCAGATCATCGAAATCCGCGTCCCCAGCGGCAAGCCTGGCAAGGACGGCTCGGTGGCGCTGCAGCAACTGGCCGAGCGCTCGCAGGGCGACGATTCCACCCTCACGCTGGTGCTGCTGCCCCGGCTGGACAGCATGACGACCAAGGGCGCGTGGTTCGGTGCACTCGAAAGCTATGGCGTCACCGTCAAGTTCGACCCGATCGAGCGCCGCAACCTGCCGCAGTGGATTGCGCAGCGCCTGCAGCAGCAGGGCCAGCGTGTGGCAGCGGGCGAGGAAGGCCAGCGCACGCTGCAGTTTTTTGCCGACCGTGTGGAAGGCAACCTGCTGGCCGCACACCAGGAAATCCAGAAGCTGGGCTTGCTCTATCCGCCTGGGCAGGGCGACGGCGTGCTCAGCTTCGACCAGGTCGAGAATGCGGTGCTTAACGTGGCGCGCTACGACGTGTTCAAGCTGTCCGAAGCGGTGCTGGGCGGCCAGACGCTGCGCGTGGCCCGCATGCTCGACGGCCTGCAGTCCGAGGGCGAATCCGAGGTGCTGGTGCACTGGGCGCTCAGTGAAGACATCCGCAGCATGAAGCGGGTGAAAGACGCCATCCAGGCCGGCCGGCCCATGCCGATGGCGCTGCGCGAGAACCGCGTCTGGGGCGTGAAGGAAAAGCTCTTCGAGCGCGTGTTGCCGCAAATGGGCGACACCACGCTGGCCAACCTGCTGCATGCGGCGCACAAGGTCGATGGCATCGTCAAGGGCCTGAAGCAGCCGGATTGGCCCGCCGACGGCTGGCAGGCGCTGCACCGGCTGGCCGGCATGGTGTGTGAGCAGTGCACGGCGGGCGCCCGGGCACGTTGACGGGCGCCGAGCATCTGGTTGCACCTAGCTTGCATCCGGCTTGCATCCGGGATGGGCAGAAAAGCCGATCCGGCCGCGAATCAGCGAAAATAGCGGGATGAACGCGCCCGACTCCCTTCACACCCTGGCCCCGGGCCCTGATGCCGACCTGGGCGTGGCGCAGCTGATGGCCACGCTTGGCGCGCAGGCCAAAGCCGCCTCTACCCAGATGGCGCGTGCGCCAGCGGCCGTCAAAAGCCGGGCGCTGCTCGGGCTGGCGGCCCTGCTCCGGCAGAGTGCCGATGCACTGGCCGGCGCCAACCAGCGCGACCTGCAGCGCGCACAGGCGGCGGGCTTGGCCGGCCCGATGCTGGACCGGCTGAAGCTGACCCCGAAGATCATCGACACCGTGGCCGTGGGCTGCGAGCAGCTGGCCGCGATGCCCGACGTGATCGGCGACATCATCGGCATGAAGGAGCAGCCCAGCGGCATCCGCGTGGGGCAGATGCGCGTGCCGATTGGCGTGTTCGGCATGATTTACGAAAGCCGGCCGAACGTGACGATCGAAGCCGCGTCGCTGGCCATCAAGAGCGGCAACGCCTGCATTCTGCGCGGCGGCTCCGAGGCGATTGAATCGAACAAGGCGCTTGCAGCGCTGGTGCAGCAGGCGCTGGTGCAGGCCGGGCTGCCGGCCGATGCCGTGCTGCTGGTGCCGACCACCGACCGCGAGGCCGTGGGCCATCTGATTGCCATGCCGCAGTTTGTCGATGTCATCATTCCGCGCGGCGGCAAGGGTTTGATCGAGCGCATCAGCCGTGACGCCAAGGTGCCTGTCATCAAGCACCTCGACGGCAACTGCCATGTGTATGTCGACGACCCCTGCGACATCGACATGGCCGTCAAGGTCGCCGACAACGCCAAGACGCAAAAGTACAGCCCCTGCAATGCCAGCGAAGGCCTGCTGGTGGCGCGCGGTGTAGCCGCCGACTTTCTGCCGAAGATCGGCGCCATCTACGCCGCCAAGGGTGTGGAGATGCGCTGCGATGCCGAGTCGCTCGCGCTGCTCTCGGGCCTGGCAGGGGCCACGCTGCGTGCGGCGACCGAGCAGGACTGGTTCGAGGAATACCTGGCGCCCGTCATCAGCATCAAGGTGGTGGCTGGCGTGGACGAGGCGATTGCACACATCAACCACTACTCCAGCCATCACACCGACGCCATCCTCACCCGCGACCACATGCATGCGCAGCGCTTTCTGCGCGAGGTGGACTCTGCCAGTGTGATGGTGAATGCAAGCACCCGCTTCGCCGATGGCTTCGAGTTCGGGCTGGGGGCTGAAATCGGCATCAGCACCGACAAGTTCCACGCCCGCGGCCCGGTGGGCATCGAGGGCCTGACCTCGCTCAAGTACGTGGTGCTGGGCCAGGGCGAGGTGCGGGTTTGAGCTGTTTTCCGGGCCTGGTGCCAGGCAGTGCAAAGAGCGGGTCATGAAAGTCATTCCCCGCCCTTTGCCGTTTGTGCTGGTGTCCTCGGGCCATGGCTCGCTCATCGTCAACCGCAACGACTTCCACATGGTCGATGCCACGCGCGGTTACGGCGTGGGGCACCAGATTTTCGAGACCTCGTATTTCGACCCGCAGGAAGTCGAGCTGGTGCTGGGCCTGCTCACGCTGCGCCGGCAGACGGCCGGCGACGGCGTGGTGGCGATTGACGGCGGCGCCAACATCGGCGTGCACAGCATCGAATGGGCGCGCCACATGCACGGCTGGGGCGAGGTGATTGCAGTCGAGGCGCAGGAGCGGGTGTTTTACGCGCTGGCCGGCAACATCGCACTCAACAACTGCTTCAACGCCTCGGCGCATCATGCAGCGCTGGGGGCGCAGGCGGGCAGCATCACCATTCCACGGCCCAACTATCTCAAGCCGGCCAGCTTTGGCTCGCTGGAGCTGCGCCAGAGCCAGCGCAACGAGTTCATCGGGCAGGCGATTGATTACTCTGCGGCGAGCGGCCAGGCGGTGAAGATGATTGCGGTCGATGACCTGAAGCTGCCCCGGCTGGATTTCCTCAAGCTCGACATCGAAGGCATGGAGCTCGAGGCGCTCGCCGGCGCGGTTCAGTCCATTGCAGCCCACAAGCCGCTGATGCTGATTGAAATCATCAAGGCCGATGCCGCGGCCGTGCGCCGCCTGCTGGAGCAGCACGGCTATCGCCATCACCAGGTCGGCATCAATCTGGTGGCTGTCCACACCAGTGACCCCTGCAATGCGCTCATCAAGATCACTTGAAGCGGCGCCTTTCAGCCCAATGTCCTGCTTTGCCCCACCTGCGGCCCCCATTTCCGCAACCCTTCAGCCACTTTGCTGCACCTTTCTGATCTCTGACTAGGACGCCATGGTTCCGCACCTCATCACCGCCCTGAACGGCCCCATCAACGAGCTCGAGCAGCGCGTCCTGGACTCCACCCCCGCCATCGAACGCTGGTTCCGGCTCGAGTGGATGGAGCACACGCCGCCGTTTTATTCCTCGGTAGACATCCGCAATGCCGGCTTCAAGCTCGCGCCGGTGGACACCAACCTCTACCCCGGTGGCTGGAACAACCTCACGCCCGAGATGCTGCCGCTGGCGGTGCAGGCCGCGATGGCCGCGATCGAAAAGATCTGCCCCGAAGCGCGCAACCTGCTGGTGGTGCCCGAGAGCCACACGCGCAACACCTTCTACCTGGCCAACCTGCTGCAGCTGCGCCGCATCTTCCACCAGGCGGGCCTGAATGTGCGCTTTGGTTCGCTCAGCAGCGAGATCAAGCAGCCCACGGCGGTGAACCTGCCCACCGGCGAGAGCATCACGCTGGAGCCGCTGATCCGCACCGACCGCCGTCTGGGCCTCAAAGGCTTCGACCCCTGCACCATCCTGCTGAACAACGACCTCTCGGCCGGCATCCCGGGCATCCTGGAAGACCTGCACGAGCAGTATTTGCTGCCGCCGCTGCATGCCGGCTGGTCGGTGCGTCGCAAGTCGCGCCACTTCAAGGCCTACGAGGAAGTCTCCAAGCGCTTCGGCAAATTGCTGGGCATTGACCCGTGGCTCATCAACCCGATGTTTGCGCAGTGCGGCGAAGTCAACTTTGCCGACGAGACCGGCATGGACTGCCTGACCACCAACGTCGATGCACTGCTGACCAAGATCAAGCGCAAGTACAAGGAATACGGCATCAACGAAAAGCCCTTCGTCGTCGTCAAGGCCGACAACGGCACCTACGGCATGGGCATCATGACGGTCCGCGACGTGAAGGACCTCGAAGCCCTGAACCGCAAGACCAGGAACAAGATGAGCACCACCAAGGACGGCCAGGCGCTGTCCGAAGTGATCATCCAGGAAGGCGTGCTGACCAACGAGCGCGTCAACGAAGCCGTGGCCGAGCCGGTGGTCTACATGATGGACCGCTACGTGGTCGGCGGTTTTTACCGCGTCCATGCCGAGCGCGGTGTGGATGAAAACCTCAATGCACCGGGTGCCAGCTTTGTGCCATTGGCCTTTGCTGATAGCGGGCGCTTACCTCAGCCGGGTGAAAAGCCAGGCTCCAGCAGCCCGAACCGCTTCTATATGTACGGCGTGATCGCCCGTCTGGCCATGCTGTCGGCCAGCTACGAACTGGAAGCCACCGACCCGGATGCCGAGGTCTACGACTAAGCCCGGCTGGCTCGCCCGTTACAAGTTGTTGCGCTGCAACAAATCCAGAATTTGTGTGCATTAGGGGCGCACGCCGACTTGCAAGGCGGGTCCGAGAGCGCAAAATAGCGGTCCCAAAGGTAATCGTTCCCGGTCGCCCTGGATGCTGTGGCGCCAAGCCGCAGGGTTTGGCGGGTTGGCCCGGGAATTTTGTGTGACAAGAAAAAAATCATCCCTTGCGGCGCTCACTCTGGGCGCCATCGGCGTCGTCTATGGCGACATCGGCACCAGCGTCCTGTATGCCGTCAAGGAAGTTTTCGGTTCCGGGCACGTCCCGTTCACACCCGACAACGTTTTCGGCATCCTGTCCATCTTCTTCTGGACGCTGACTGTCATTGTCTCCATCAAGTATGTGGCCCTGGTGCTGCGTGCGGACAACAATGGCGAGGGCGGGCTCATCGCCATGCTGGCCCTGGCCTCGACAGCCGTCAAGGACAAGCCCCAGTTGCGGCGCATCCTGCTCATCGTCGGCATCTTCGGCACCTCCCTGTTTTACGGCGATGGCGTCATCACGCCGGCGATTTCCGTGCTGTCGGCCGTCGAGGGCCTGGAGGTGGTGTCGCCGCGCTTCAAGGAAGGCGTGATCCCGATCACGCTGGTCATCCTGTTTGGCCTGTTCATCGTGCAGAAAAAAGGCACGGCAGGCATCGGCAAATTCTTCGGCCCGATCACGCTGGTGTGGTTTGGTGTGCTGGCCCTGCTGGGCATTTCACAGATCGTCACCCACCCCGGCATCCTGAAGGCCATGAGCCCGCATTACGCGCTGATGTTCATGTGGGCCAACCCCGGCATCACCTTCATCATCCTCGGCGCCGTGGTGTTGTGCGTGACCGGAGCCGAGGCGCTGTATGCCGACCTGGGCCACTTCGGCAAAAAACCGATCCGGCTGGCCTGGTTCTCGGTGGTCATGCCATCGCTGGTGCTGAACTATTTCGGCCAGGGTGCCCTGCTGCTGAGTAATCCTGCAGCGGTGAAAAATCCGTTTTATCTGATGGCGCCTGAGTGGGCCCTGGTGCCACTGGTGTGCCTCGCCACACTGGCCACCGTGATCGCGTCGCAGGCGCTGATCACCGGCGCCTTCAGCGTCACCAAGCAGGCCATCCAGATGGGTTATCTGCCGCGCCTCAACATCCAGCACACCAGCGTGCGCGACGCCGGGCAAATCTACATGCCCTTCGTCAACTGGGGCCTGTTCGTCACCATCGTGCTGGCGGTGGTCATGTTCCGCTCGTCCAGCAACCTCGCAGCGGCCTACGGCATCGCGGTGTGCACCGACATGCTGATCACCACGCTGCTCACCTTCTATGTGATCCGCTACGGCTGGAAATACCCGCTCAGCCTGTGCCTGGCCGCCACGGGCGTATTCTTTGTCGTGGACTTTGCCTTCTTCGCCTCCAACCTGATGAAGCTGTTCGCCGGCGGCTGGTTTCCGCTGGTCATCGGCGGTGCGGTGTTCACACTGATGATGACCTGGAAGGAAGGCCGCCACATCCTCACCAACAAGCTGCGCGCCGACTCCATCGACCTGCCCGGCTTTCTCGACGCCGTGTTTGTCAGCCCGCCGGCCCGCGTCGAGGGCACGGCCGTGTTCCTGACAGCCGAGCCCGGCACCGTGCCCAACGCCTTGCTGCACAACCTCAAGCACAACAAGGTGCTGCACGAGCAGAACCTGTTTGTGACAGTGCGCAACCATGAGGTGCCGTGGATCGGCATGAACAAGCGGCTGGAAATCGAATCGCTGGGCCATGACTGCTGGCAGGTCATGATCCACTACGGCTTCAAGAACGACCTGGACCTGCCCAAGGCGCTGCAGCAGCTCCGTGGCCGCGGCTGCGAGCTGGAGTCCATGACGACCAGCTACTTCCTGTCGCGCGACACGGTGATCCCGACCATCGGCAGCGGCATGGCACCCTGGCGCGAAAAGCTGTTTGCGCAGATGCACCATAACGCGAGTGGTGCGGCGGATTTCCTGAATTTGCCAAATAACTCTGTGGTGGAGTTGGGTAGCAAGATTGAGATTTGATTCTTTGGTATTTGGGTTTTGGGTTGTTTGCTGAGGGCTGAGGCCGGGGTTGCCCGGCGGCAACTCACTTTTCTTTGCTTCGCCAAAGAAAAGTAAGCAAAAGAAAGGCGACCCTGGTGCCTGCGTCCCCTTCGCTTCGCTGCGGGGCAACCTGCGGTGCTCGGTCCAGGCGGGGTCTGGCTAAACTCGCCTTCGGCTCAGACAAC
>CALRSS020000018.1:0-10633 GCA_943370905.1 Synechococcus sp. UW140 | reverse complement strand
TGTCCCCGCTCCCGTACCCGCTTGCCCCGTGTGGCTGGGCCGAGCAGCGCAGATGGAGGCGGAGGGTCGGGCCGCACTTGTTTGAGCCGCAGGCGAGTTGTGCGGACCGCCGCCGTAATCGAGCAGCGCAGGTTGCCCGCAGCGCAGCGTAGGGACCCAGACTTCGGGTCGCCTTTTCTTTGGTGACTTTCTTTTGGCGAAGCAAAAGAAAGTTACTGGCCGCCGGGCCACCCCCGGCCAGCAACGCCCAGCGATGGAAAGGCCGACAGAACAAGACCCGGCTTCGACAAGCCCAGCCCGAACGGATACAGGCCTACCGTCCAAGATACACCTCAATCACCCGCTCATCCGCCTGCACCTGATCCAGCGTCCCCTGCGCCAGCACCGAGCCATCGCACAGCACAGTCACGATCTCCGAGATGGTCTTGATGAAGCTCATGTCGTGCTCCACCACCATCAGCGAATGCTTGCCCTTGAGCGACAGGAACAGCTCTGCCGTGCGGGCTGTTTCCTCGTCGGTCATGCCGGCCACCGGTTCGTCGAGCAGCAGCAGCTTCGGGTCCTGCATCAGCAGCATGCCGATTTCCAGCCACTGCTTTTGCCCGTGGCTCAGGTTGCCCGCCTGCCGGCTCACGCTGTCGGCCAGGTGAATCGTCAACAGAAGGTCGGCCAAACGGTCGCTCTGCGCCGAATCCAGGTGAAAGAACATCGAGGACTTCACGCCCTTGTTGGTCTTCAGGGCCAATTCCAGGTTTTCGAACACGGTCAGGTGCTCGAAAACTGTCGGCTTCTGGAACTTGCGGCCTATGCCCAACTGGGCGATCTCGGCTTCCTTGTGGCGCAGCAGGTCTATCGTGCTGCCGAAATACACCGTGCCCTCATCGGGCCGTGTCTTGCCAGTGATGATGTCCATCATGGTGGTCTTGCCGGCACCGTTGGGGCCGATGATGCAGCGCAGCTCGCCGGGCGCAATGTCCAGGCTCAGCTTGTTGATGGCCTTGAAGCCGTCAAAACTCACGCTCACATCTTCCAGGTAGAGGATACGGCCGTGCGTGACGTCCACTTCACCCGGCGCCACCACCCGCCCCGGGCTGGCGCTGCGGCCACCCGATTCGGTGTTGGTCTTGCCGGCCTGCAAGGCAGCCAGGCGCTCTTCAATGCGGCGCGCGCCCTGCTCCAGAAGATCAGGCGTCATGGCGCACTCCTTTTCGGAGTTTTTTGATCAGGCCCACCACGCCATCCGGCAGGAAGAGCGTGACCAGAATGAACAGCGCGCCCAGAAAGTACAGCCAGAACTCCGGGTAGGCCACGGTGAGCCAGCTCTTGGCGCCGTTGACCAGAAACGCACCGACGATCGGCCCGATCAGCGTGGCGCGACCACCCACTGCCGCCCAGATCGCGATCTCGATCGAATTGGCCGGGCTCATTTCACCAGGGTTGATGATGCCCACCTGCGGCACATAGAGCGCGCCCGCCACGCCGCACATCACCGCCGAGATGACCCAGATGGTGAGCTTGTAGCCCAGCGGGCTGTAGCCCGAAAACATGACCCGCGTTTCCGCATCGCGGATGGCCTGCAGCACGCGGCCGAACTTGCTGCCCACCAGCCACCGGGCAAACAGGAAGAAGCCCAGCAGGGTGAGCCCGGTGAGGACGAAGAGCACCATGCGCATGGACGGCGTGGCGATCGGGATATTGAGGATGCGCTTGAAATCGGTGAAGCCGTTGTTGCCGCCAAAGCCGGTTTCGTTACGGAAGAACAGCAGCATGGCGGCAAACGTCATGGCCTGCGTGATGATGGAAAAATACACGCCCTTGATGCGGGAGCGGAAAGCGAAGTAACCGAACACCAGCGCCACCAGGCCGGGCACCAGCACGATCAGCACAAGGGTAGCCACAAAGCTGTCGCTGAAGGTCCAGTGCCAGGGCAGCGTCTTCCAGTCGAGGAACACCATGAAGTCGGGCAGGTCGCTCTTGTAGTTGCCGTCGCGGCCGATCTGGCGCATCAGGTACATGCCCATGCTGTAGCCGCCCAGCGCGAAAAAGAGGCCGTGGCCCAGAGACAAAATCCCGGTGTAGCCCCAGATCAGGTCCATCGCCAGCGCGCAGATGGCATAGCACATGATCTTGCCGAGCAGGGCCACGGCATAGGTGCTCATGTGGAACGCGCTGCCCTCGGGCACCCACAGGTTGAGCAGCGGCGCCACAGCGCAGACGGCGATCAGCGCGATGATGAAGGTGCTCCAGCCGGTGCGTGTCAACAGTGGCTTGGGCGAAGGCAGGGGAATATTCTGCATAGTGCGTTGCGTCTCAAACGCGTGACTGCATGCCGGAAACGCCGCAGAACCGGCTTGGCCGGGCTGCCGGCGTTGCCCCCTGGAGGGGGGAGGACGCCACACGAAGTGGGCAAGCCACGGGGGTGTTCATACTTCCCTGCCTTTCATCGCAAAAATGCCCTGCGGCCGCTTCTGGATGAAGATGATGATGAGCACCAGCACAGCGATCTTGGCCAGCACGGCGCCTGTCCAGCCCTCGAGGAACTTGTTGAGAATGCCCAGGCCCATGGCCGCATACACCGTGCCCGCCAGTTGCCCGACGCCGCCCAGCACCACCACCATGAACGAATCGACGATGTAGCCCTGCCCCAGGTCAGGCCCCACGTTGCCCACCTGGCTGAGCGCGCACCCGGCCAGGCCGGCAATGCCCGAGCCGAGCGCGAACGCATAGGTATCGACACGCGCCGTGTTCACGCCCATGCAGGCGGCAATCGGCCGGTTCTGCGTGACGCCGCGCACGAACAGCCCCAGCCGCGTTTTACCAATGAGCCAGGCCATGCCCAGCAGAACGGCAACAGCAAAGCCGATGATGACGAGCCGGTTGTAGGGCAGCGACAGGTTGCCCAACACCTGTACGCCGCCACTCATCCACACCGGGTTCTCCACACCCACGTTCTGCGCGCCGAAGATGGAACGCACCAGCTGCTGCAGCATCAGGCTGATGCCCCAGGTGGCGAGCAGTGTCTCCAGTGGCCGGCCGTAGAGGAAGCGGATCACGCTGCGTTCCAGCACGGCCCCCATCAATGCCGAGGCCGTGAAGGCCACCGGCACCGCCGCGAGCAGGTACCAGTCAAACGCGCCCGGCAGGTATTTCTGGAACACCCCCTGCACCACATAGGTGGCGTAGGCGCCGATCATCATCAGCTCGCCATGGGCCATGTTGATGACGCCCATCAGTCCGTAGGTGATGGCCAGGCCCAGCGCCACCAGCAGCAAGATGCTGCCCAGGCTGATGCCACTGAAAATCGCGCCCAGCTTGTCGCCCCAGGCCAGAGACGCCTGCACCTTGGCCAGTGCGGCCTGCAAAGCCACTTTCACGTCGGCGTCGGTCTCCACCGCCAGCCGCTCGATCAGCACGGTCTTGGTGATCGGGTTCTTGCTGCTGGCCAGTTCGGCCGCGGCCTCCAGGCGCTTGGCCTTGTCGGGGCTGCCGAGCAGGATGGACGCCCGCACGCGCTCCAGTTGCGATTTGAGGTTGGGTGATGATTCTGCGGCAAGCGCCTTCTCGATCAGGGGCAAGCGGGCCTCATCGCTGTCGCCCGCCAGCGTCTTGATGGCGTCGGCACGTACCTTCTCGTCAGGCGAGAACAGCTTGAGCACCGCCAGCGCCGTGTCCAGCTCGCTGCGCATCAGATTGGGGTTGATGACGTCTTCGGCATCCGCCGGCAGCGTCACCTGGGCGCCAGTGACCGGGTCAAAAGCCTTGTCGTCTTTCACGACAAACACCTTGTCACCCTGGGTTTTCACCGCATCATCCGACAGTGCCTGGATGAAGGCGGCGGTCTTCTCATCGGCCTTGGCGGCCGCCCGGGTCAATGCCTCGACCCGCGCCTCCGTCTCACCGATGGCCATGCCCTTGACCTCGTCCAACGTCAGTGCGTGGGCGTGAATGGCGATGGGTATGGTGAGGAGAAAAAGGAGATGGCGAAAGCGCATGTGGCAAGAACCTGTAGGTTGGGCACGGGACGCAGAGCAAACTGCGTGCGTGCCCAGACTGCAACTTCCTCGAAAGGACACCGGCTTTGCTCAAGCATCAGCAAAAACCGGGCCGACGACACCCTAAGGCGTCAAGAGAGGAAGAAGCGTAGCGAGCGGACCGAGGTGGGGTTCGAGGAGCAGAACGGTACACCAGTACCGTGAGCACCGCAGAGCCCCAGATCGGTTCGCGCAGTAGCTTCTTACTTCTTGACAGGTTCGTCGGGCTTCTTGTCGTTGCCCTCGATGTACGGGCTCCATGGCTTGGCCTTCACCGGACCAGGCGTCTTCCACACCACGTTGAACTGGCCGTCGGCCTTGATCTCGCCGATGAACACCGACTTGTGCAGGTGATGGTTTTTCTCGTCCATCTTGCTCACGATGCCCGAGGGTGCATTGAACGTCTGGCCAGCCATGGCGGCAATGACCTTGTCGGTGTCGGTGGACTTGGCCTTTTCAACCGCCTGCTTCCACATGTTGATGCCGATGTAGGTGGCTTCCATCGGGTCATTGGTCAGCGGCTTGTCGGCGCCGGGCAATTTCTTGGCCTTGGCGTAGGCAGACCACTTCTTGATGAACTCGGTGTTGGCCGGGCTCTTGATCGACTGGAAGTAGTTCCAGGCAGCGAGGTGACCCACCAACGGCTTGGTGTCCACACCGCGCAGCTCTTCTTCGCCCACAGAGAAGGCGACCACGGGAACGTCCTTGGCCTTCAGGCCGGCATTGCCCAGTTCCTTGTAGAACGGCACGTTGGAGTCACCGTTGATGGTCGACACCACGGCCGTCTTGCCACCCTGCGAGAACTTCTTCACGTCAGCCACGATGGTCTGGTAATCACTGTGGCCGAAAGGGGTGTATTTCTCGTCGATGTCGGTATCCTTCACACCCTTGCTCTTGAGGTAAGCGCGCAGGATCTTGTTGGTGGTGCGGGGGTACACATAGTCGGTGCCCAGCAGCACCCAGCGCTTGGCGCCGCCACCAGCCTTGCTCATCAGGTAGTCCACAGCCGGAATGGCCTGCTGGTTGGGTGCCGCACCCGTGTAGAACACGTTCTTGGAAAGTTCTTCACCTTCGTACTGCACGGGATAGAACAGCAGACCGTTCATTTCCTCGACCACTGGCAGCACCGACTTGCGGGAGACCGACGTCCAGCAGCCGAAAATCACCGAGACCTTGTCCTGACCCAGCAACTGCTTGGTTTTTTCCGCGAACAGGGGCCAGTTGGAGGCCGGATCGACGACCACAGGCTCAAGCTTCTTGCCCATCACGCCGCCCTTGGCATTGATCTCTTCGATCGCCATCAGCACCGTGTCCTTGAGCGTGGTTTCCGAAATCGCCATGGTGCCCGACAGGCTGTGCAGGATGCCCACCTTGATGGTGTCCTGGGCAAAGGCTGGCACGGCGCCAAGGCCTGCCAGTGCGACGGCGGCGGTAAGCGCCTTGAGGGTAAATCGACGTTGCTGCATGGTGAATACTCTCCGGTAGGTGGGTGAATCGCGTTTCGCTGCGCCAAAGCCAGAGGTCAGGCTTTTACGCAGCGATGAATCGATTCTGGGGACCGGAGGAGCATCGGGGAATACGCCGGGTGGCGTATGGGGAGTCTGTGGGCAGCGACGTACCAGGGAGCAACCACAACAGGCCAAGCCCAAGGCGCGCGATAACGGCGGCTAGAACGATCCCCTCAGGGCGACCCACGCAGCCCTACGCGCGAACGGCAGGCTGGGTGCCAACGACCCTACGCCGTGGCGGGGCCGGATCGAGTGGCGCGTGCAGCCGTGTTTCTTTCGTCACAATGCCGCCGCGCTGGCCGATCTCGATGGAGCCGTAGCGCTCCTTGAAACAGTCTGGCAAAGGCCGGTCTCCCGGAACAGACAACCAAAGCCGCAACAAGTGCCGCTTCCTGTCTGGTTCAGGCCAGTCCACAAAACCGGTGCGGTCATGGAGCTGCGAGTGGTTGTAGACGAATTGCATGTCGCCAGGCTGCAACTGCATACTGAAATGCAGCTCGGGATCGTTGGCCAATGCGTCGAAAAGATCCAGAGCCTCCACATGTCCGGGTGTCAGGCGCATGGCGCCTTCGAATCGTTGCGCACTGTCGATGTACTGACGCTGGTAGAAAACGGTCAGGCGACCCTCGTGCCAGCTCAGCGGCGGTATGGTCATCCAGGGCTTGGCCCCCTCGGGGACTTCACCCCGACGGTCAGTAGCGATGGGGTCGAACAGCTTCACCAGCAAATCGGGGCGCAACGCCCGCATACGGTTGTACAGCGTCTCGGCACTGACGAGAAGGGAGCGTCCGCCCTCCTTCGCCTCGCGGATGCACAGCAGCCCGACGACGTCGGCGCTGTCGGTATGAAAGGTCTGTCGCTCAGCAGTCTGGTAAATCCGTGTGGTCGGATCTTTGGACGAGGCGCCGAGGTCGCGTACATGCCCCAAGATATGGCCTGCTGCATTTTGTGATCGCGCACTGCCAAGATGCGCGCCGATGCCGCAGAACACCGCAGCGGCGAATTCCTGGCTGTAACTTGCCACAGGCAAACCACGCAGCACCTCGATTCCGTTGCCATGCAGCAGCTTCGCCCGCAGGGCGGTCAGATGACCAGCGAACGACAACAGCGGAAAATCAGCAGCCGTGATCTGTCCCACGTCGCGTTGCAGCGAGAGGTAGTGCCCTGCCGCACGCTCCAGCTCGGAAATTTCCCCGGACGAAAGAACATGGAGCCAGCGGCGCTCGTCGTGGGCCATTTCTGACCCGACCCATGCCGCAGGGCCTGTGATTCTGTCGGGCAAATTCGAAATATTCATGTGCCGCTTATCTGAAGAGCGCCAATTCCGGAAGGCCTTGGGCCCCATGCGGATGCCAGCACGCCACTAACAGCATTACACCCGCGCCCATTCAGCGATAAAACGCTTCGACCTTGCCCTTGAGCTTGATCAGCAGCGGATGGCCCTTGCGGTCCACTGTCTTGCCTGCCGGCACCTTGACCCAGCCTTCGCTGATGCAGTATTCCTCCACATCGTGGCGCTCCTTGTCGTTGAGACGAATGCCCACCTCGTGCTCGAACACAGCGGCCACATGGTGCGGGCTGCGCGGGTCGCACGAGAGGTGGTCGGGCAGCGCAGGGCGCTGGGTGGCGGCGGGAGTGGCTTCAGGGGTAACTGGAGAGATGGGGTCGGTCATGGCGTTCGCGAACAGGTTCGGGTGGGTGGCAACAACCCTGATTTTCCATGATTCAGCATCATGGCCTTCGCGGCACTTCCCGCCTGCCAACGCTTGCGTGTTTATCCACGCTTGGGAATGGCGAGCCCGGCCACCACGGCGGGTCTGGCCACAAACGCCTCCAGCACACGCTGGACGTTGGCGAATTGGGTGAACGCCACCAGTTCGCCGGCGCCGTAAAACCCGACCAGGTTGCGCACCCACGGGAACACGGCGATGTCGGCAATGGTGTACTCGCTGCCCATGATCCAGTCGCGGCCCTTCAGGCGCCGGTCGAGCACGCCCAGCAGACGTTTGGACTCGGCCACGTAGCGGTCGCGCGGGCGCTTGTCTTCATAGTCCTTGCCGGCGAACTTGTGGAAAAAGCCGAGCTGGCCAAACATGGGGCCGATGCCGCCCATCTGGAACATCAGCCACTGGATGGTTTCATAGCGGGCGGCAACGTCCTGCGGAATGAAGCGGTCGGTTTTCTCGGCCAGATAGATCAGGATGGCGCCGGACTCGAACAGCGCGAGCGGTTGGCCGCCAGGTCCGTGCGGGTCGAGGATGGCAGGAATCTTGTTGTTGGGACTGAGCGACAGGAACTCGGGCGTCATCTGGTCCTGGGTTTCAAAGCTCACCAGATGCGGCTCGTAAGGCAGACCCAGCTCTTCCAGCATGATGGACACCTTCACGCCGTTGGGCGTGGGCAGGGAATACAGCTGAAGCTGGTCGGGCCGCTGGGCTGGCCATTTGCGGGTGATGGGGAAGGCGGAGAGATCAGTCATGGTGTGCAAGGCCCCTGGATGTTTTCAAGCATCGCATGATGACCGATTTCACCTGCACGCTGCAGACCGTTTGCCGCTGACCACGCAGTGCATCAGGGCTATCAACCTACCCGGCCCCTCGCGCAAAGAAGCATGTCTGGCGGCCGCTGGCATGTAAAGCCACGCAACAGGGTGCAAGAGAACTGGTCAGGTAGCTGGCAATCGCTTCCAATCAAGCCATGCACTCTTCATTTCACACTGGCCTTTTACAAGCACACACGCCGACGCTTTCGAACCTGCGCCGCATCCAGACCATGGGGTTTAGCCTGCTGGCAGCCGCTGCCTTGCTGATGGCCTTGCAGGCGCAGGCGCAACCCGCTCCCGCTGAATCTGCAGCAGGCGCTGCCGCCCCGGTGGCTGATCCATCCACATCAGCACCTGCTGCAACACCCGCGTCCGGTACCGCCCCGCGCTACAGCGCACCGGACCTGGAGCGAGCCTTCAGCTTCATGGACAAAAACAGGGACGGCAAGGTCAGCCGCGACGAAGCCTCCAGTTTCCGCGGCGTCGCCCGGCACTTTGACGAAGCCGACACCAACAAGGACGGCTTTCTGTCACGGGAAGAATTTGAAAAGGCCATGAACCGGCCCAAAGTGCCCTGACAAGGAGGGTTGGCAGCCACCGTGCGCTACCATGAGCGCACCGCCCGCCACCCGGGCCACCACCGTGGCCAAGCCTGTTGAAATACCTCGTTGCCGTTCGTGCCCTGTGCAACTTCACCGCCAAGCACGGTGACCTGGACCTGCGCTTCACCCCCTCGCCGTCGGCCCAGGAAGGCATCGCCGGGCACCTGCTGGTCGCGTCGCGCCGGCCCGGCAGCTACCAGTCTGAGGTGAGCCTGGAGGGCGGCTACAAAACCCTGCAGGTGCGGGGCCGCGCCGACGGCTACGACCCGGAGCAAAACCGGCTGGAGGAAGTCAAGACCTACCGCGGCGACCTGCACGCCATGGCCGACAACCGGCGGCACCTGCACTGGGCGCAGCTGAAGATCTACGGCTGGTTGCTGTGCGCCGAAAAGGGCCTGGAGGCCATTGAACTTTCACTGGTGTACTTCGATGTGGCCAGCCTGCAGGAAACCCCCCTCACCGAACACTATGCAGCGTACGAACTGAAGCAGTACTTTGAAGCCCAGTGCGAGCGTTTTCTCGCCTGGGCCGAACAAGAAATGGCGCACCGTCAGGCGCGCGAGGCAGCGCTGGCGGCACTGGAATTCCCGCATGCCGATTTCCGGCCCGGCCAGCGCGCGCTGGCCGAGGCCGTCTACAAGACCACCGTGGCGGGCCGCTGCCTGATGGCCCAGGCGCCGACCGGCATCGGCAAGACCATAGGCACCGTGTTTCCGCTGCTCAAGGCCGTGCCAGGCAAGCAACTCGACAAGCTGTTCTTTCTGGCCGCCAAGACGCCGGGGCGGCAGCTTGCGCTCGACGCGCTGGCCCTCATCCATACCGGCAACGCAGCCCCGACCAACACATCCGCCCGCCGCTTGCCGCTGCGCGTGCTGGAACTGGTGGCGCGCGAGAAATCCTGCGAGCACCCCGACAAGGCCTGCCATGGCGACGCCTGTCCGCTGGCCAAGGGCTTTTACGACCGACTGCCCGAGGCGCGCAGTGCCGCAGTCGCCCATGCGGCCCTGCAGGGCCCGCTGGACAAGGCCGCCCTGCGCCGCGTGGCCCTGAGCCACAGCGTGTGCCCCTATTACCTGAGCCAGGAGCTGGCGGTCTGGTCCGACGTGATGGTGGGCGACTACAACTACTACTTCGACAGCAGCGCCCTGCTCTACAGCCTGACCACGGCGCACCAGTGGCGCGTGGGTGTGCTGGTCGATGAGGCCCACAACCTGGTCGAACGCGGCCGCAAGATGTACTCGGCCCAGCTCGACCAGACGCAGTTGCAGCAGGTGTATGCCGCAGCCCCGCGTGCCGTGAAAGGCGTGCTGCAGCGGCTGAACAAGAGCTTTCACGAACTGCACCAGACGCAGGTGGCGCCTTACCAGGTGCACGCCGAACTGCCGGCACCCTTCCTGAAAGTGCTGCAGCAGGCGCTGACGCAGATCACCGACTTCCTGATGGCCAACCCGACGCGGGTGGATGCCGCGCTGCAGTCCTTTTATTTCGAGGCCTTGCAGTTCTCGCGCATGGCCGATGCCTTCGCGGAACACTCGCTGTTCGACATCACCTTGCAGGATGACTCAGCAGACGGTTCGCTGGCGCAGGACGCGCTGCAGTCCGGCCCGGGGGCCGCGCTGCTCAGCATCCGCAATGTGGTGCCTGCGAGCTTCCTGGCGCCCCGGTTCACGGCGGCGCAGGCGGTGACGCTGTTCTCGGCCACGCTGAGTCCGCAGAACTACTACAACGACCTGCTGGGCTTGCCCGCCACCACAGCGTGGATTGACGTGGCCTCGCCCTTCACCGCGCAGCAGCTGCGGGTGTCGGTGGTGAGCGATGTCTCCACCCGCTACGCGCACCGTGACGACTCGCTGGCCCCAATTGCCGACCTGATGGCGCGCCAGTACACCCGCCAGCCCGGCAACTACCTCGCCTTCGTGAGCAGCTACGACTACCTGGGCAAGCTGGCAG
>CALRSS020000017.1:0-13659 GCA_943370905.1 Synechococcus sp. UW140 | reverse complement strand
TGTCCCCGCTCCCGTACCCGCTTGCCCCGTGTGGCTGGGCCGAGCAGCGCAGATGGAGGCGGAGGGTCGGGCCGCACTTGTTTGAGCCGCAGGCGAGTTGTGCGGACCGCCGCCGTAATCGAGCAGCGCAGGTTGCCCGCAGCGCAGCGAAGGGACCCAGACTTCGGGTCGCCTTTCTTTTGGGTACTTTTCTTTGGCGAAGCAAAGAACAAGTGCCTCGCCCGCCGGGGCGAGTCCCGGCCTCAGAACTCAGCAAAAAGCAGAAATCAGAAAACTAAAGAAACCGCTCCAACAATCGCCTCGACCCACGATCCAGCGCAGTCATATCCCTCACGCTGTACTGCACCCCCTGCCCGCCAGCAATCAGCAGCGCTGTGCGCCCAAGGCGGCGGATATCCTCCTCGCCCTTGAGCACAAACGAGGTGTCGCCGCGGTCGGTCTCGACTGTCCACACGCTCGGCGTGCCGAAGGTGGAAACTTTCACCAGCCGGGTGATTTCGGGCACAAAGTCCCGCTGCGCGAGCTCGTCCAGAATCAGCGCACGAACCGGCGGCGACAGCGCCTCCAGCCTGTCAATCCATGCGACCTCATGCCCTTCGGCATTGACCAGTGACACACCCTCGTCCGGCGCGGCAATCGGGAAGGCGCGCACCGGCACCACGCCCTCGTGCACCAGCCCGTCGGCACCGGAAAACACCAGACGGCCGGATGCTTGGCGCGCCAGCTCAAAGGACGTTGCGGCCGAAGCCGGGGTGGTGAGTGGGGTGTTCATCGCGTTCGCTCCATCATGCGGGTTGCAGCCATGCTCAGCTATGGTCGGCGTGTTGTGCCGTGTGGGCCACCTGCGACGTCGCCACGGCGATGCGGCTTTCGTCGGTGTCGCTGGCCTCACCGTCGTGGTCCACCTGCCGGGCCTGCGCTTCGTACAGCCGCCAGTAGGCGCCCTGCCGGGCCATCAGCTCGTCGTGCGGGCCGACTTCCACCACCTGGCCGCGGTCCATCACCACCAGCCGGTCGGCCTTGCGCAGCGTGGAGAGGCGGTGCGCAATCGCGATCGTGGTGCGGCCCTGCACCAGGTTGTCGAGCGCGCGCTGGATTTCCTTTTCGGTCTCGGTGTCTACCGAGGAGGTGGCTTCGTCCAGGATCAGGATGCGCGGATCGATCAGCAAGGCACGGGCAATCGAGATGCGCTGTCGCTCGCCGCCCGAAAGACCCTGGCCCCGCTCGCCCACCAGCGAGTCGTAGCCCTGCGGCAGGCGCAGGATGAACTCGTGCGCGTGAGCCGCGCGTGCCGCCTGCACGATCTCGGCCCGCGTGGCGCCGGGTTTGCCGTAGGCAATGTTCTCGGCAATGGTGCCGAAAAACAAAAAGGGCTCCTGCAATACCAGGCCGATGTGACGGCGGTAATCGGCCACCGCGAAGCGGCGGATGTCGGTGCCGTCCACGGTGATGGCGCCGTCGGTCACATCGTAAAAACGGCACAGCAGGTTCACCAGCGTGCTCTTGCCCGATCCGCTGTGGCCCACCAGGCCGATCATCTCGCCGGGCTGGATCTGCAGGTCCAGCCCGCGGATGACCGAGCGGCTGCCGTAGCGAAAGCCCAGGCCCTTCATCTCGATGCGGCCTTGCAAGGCGCCAATGGCCACCGGTTGCGCCGGGTCCGGCACGTTGGAGACGTGGTCGAGGATGTCGAAAATCCGCTTGGCGCCGGCCGCGGCCTTCTGCGTGACCGACACGATGCGGCTCATCGAATCGAGCCGGCCGTAAAAGCGCCCGATGTAGGCGATGAAGGCGGTGAGCACACCGACCGTGATCTGCTGCTTCGACACCAGCCAGATGCCGAAGGCCCACACCACCAGCAGACCAACTTCAGTGAGCAGCGACACCGTGGGCGTGAACAGCGACCACGTCTTGTTGAGCTTGTCGTTCACCGCCAGGTTGTGCTGGTTGACGACGCGAAAGCGCTGTGCCTCGCGCTTTTCCTGGGCAAAGGCCTTGACCACGCGGATGCCGGGAATGGTGTCGGCCAGCACGTTGGTCACGTCCGACCAGACGCGGTCGATCTTCTCAAAGCCGGTGCGCAGCTTGTCGCGCACCACATGGATCATCCAGCCGATAAAAGGCAGCGGCAACAGGGTCACCACCGCCAGCCAGGGGTTGATGGAGATCAGGATGACCGCCGTCATGACGATCATCAGCACGTCGGTGGCAAAGTCCAGCGCGTGCAGCGACAGGAACACGCAGATGCGGTCGGTCTCGGAGCCGATGCGCGACATCAGGTCGCCCGTGCGCTTGCCGCCGAAGTAGTCGAGCGACAGCTCCAGCAAGTGGTCGAAGGTGGCAGTGCGCAGGTCGGCACCGATGCGCTCGGACACCAGGGCCAGCAGGTAGGTGCGGGCCCAGTTCAAGGCCCAGCCCAGCACGGCCGCGCCCAACAGACCGCCCAGGATGGCGCCCACTTTCCAGGGCTCGATCTGCTGGCCGTTCTGGAACGGGATCAGTACGTCGTCCATCAGGGGAATGGTCAGGTACGGCGGCACCAGGGTGGCCGCTGTGGAAGCCAGCGTGAGCAAAAAACCGGCAAGCAGCTGGTGCCGGTAAGGATGGGCAAAGCGCCACAACCGCAGCAGCACCCAGGTCGAGGGCGGGGTGTGCAGCTCGCGGGCACAGGCTGGGCATTCGTCGCTGTCGGGCGGCAACGGCAGATCGCATTCCGGACACAAGGCCACCTCGTCGTTCAGCAGGTCATCGCGGGCGGCTGCACTGGTTGCACCGGCCAGCGCCTTTTGCTGCACGAACAGCCGCACCAGGCGCAGCGCCTGCACATTGACACCCAGGGTAAACCGCCAGCGCACCAGTTGCCGCTCGCCCGCATGCAGCGCCAGCGTGCCCACCCCTGCGTGGTCGGCGTGCCGCAGCTCCTGCGCGCCCAGCCAGTGGCCGGAGGCATCTACCGTGGGCCAGCTGGACCACTCCCCTGAGGGGCTGCAGGCCAGTAGCCGGCGCCCGGTCAGCGCCAGCAAGCCTTTGGAAAACCGAAGTTGGTCATCCAGGTCAACCACGAAGCTGCACAAAACGTTCTCATCATTTGCGAGTTGTGAACGGAGCCCTGCAAAAACAGGGCTGGCTTGGCTGGGGTCGTCCACCAGTGGGTTGTTTGGCATCGTTTGTGAGTTTTCTGGATTCCGGTGAGGGCACGGGCCCCGTCAGCGGCTGAGACCGCCCTTGACGGAGTGCAGGGGCTGCGCCAATCGGCCGGAAACCATGATT
Source organism: Synechococcus sp. UW140 (assembly GCA_943370905.1). Taxonomy (GTDB): domain Bacteria; phylum Pseudomonadota; class Gammaproteobacteria; order Burkholderiales; family Burkholderiaceae_C; genus Polaromonas. The sequence goes on along the minus strand of CALRSS020000017.1, from coordinate 10,389 downwards.
TTCGCCGATGCGGAGCCCCCCGGCGGGATGTGCGGAATTTTCGTGCGTCCTGCGGGTAAGACCAGTCCCGCCGAATCCAGGCAACTAGCACCTTTGGCCTACAAAACGCAAGACAACAAGGGCAAAGGCAGGTCAGGGAGACAAAGACAATGACGCTGGCGACGCACCAGCGTTTCAACCATGGCACCGGGCAAAGCCGGTGGACCTGATTATTTTGCAAACCATGAGCAAACCAGACGACATCAAGCTGCTGCGCATCAATTACCTGCGCGGGCCCAATATCTGGACTTACCGGCCCGTGCTTGAAGTCTGGCTTGACCTCGGTACCCTGGAAGACTATCCCTCCAACCTGCTGCCGGGTTTTCCCGAACGGCTGGTGGGTCTGCTGCCGGCCCTGCGCGAGCACCACTGCGGCGTCGGCGAGCGCGGCGGGTTCATCCAGCGCCTGAACGAAGGCACCTGGGCCGGCCATGTCCTGGAGCACGTGGTGATCGAACTGCTCAACCTGGCCGACATGCCCACCGGCTTCGGCCAGACGCGCAGCACCTCGCAGCGCGGTGTTTACCGTATGGTGTTCCGCGCCCGCGATGAGCAGGTGGCGCGCACGGCCCTGGCCGAAGGCCACCGCCTGCTGATGGCCACCATCCATGACGCCCCCTGGGGCCCGGCCGAAGTGCAGGCGGCGGTGCAGGCCATCCGCGAGAAAGTGGACGACTGCTACCTCGGCCCGAGCACGGTGTCCATCGTGGCGGCAGCCACCGACCGCCGCATTCCCCACATCCGCCTGAACGAGGGCAACCTGGTCCAGCTGGGTTACGGCGCCAGCCAGCGCCGCATCTGGACCGCCGAAACCGACCTGACCGGCGCCATTGCCGAAGGCATCGCGCATGACAAGGACCTGACCAAAACCCTGCTCGCCACCTGCGGTGTGCCGGTGCCCGAGGGCGAGATCGTGGCCACGGCCGACGCCGCGTGGGAAGCCGCCCAGGACATCGGCCTGCCCGTGGTGGTCAAGCCGTCCGACGGCAACCATGGACGCGGTGTGTCGCTGGACCTCAAGACGCAGGCCGAAGTGGAAGCCGCCTTTGAAGTGGCGGCGCGCCATGGCAGCGAAGTCATGGTCGAGCGCTTTGTGCGCGGCCACGAGCACCGGCTGCTGGTGGTGGGCGGCAAGGTGGTGGCTGCTGCACGCGGCGAAACCGCCTGCGTGATTGGCGACGGTCACGCCACCGTGTCGCAACTGGTCGATGCCCAGCTCAACACCGACCCGCGGCGCGGTCAGGGCGAGGACTTTCCGCTGGGCCCCATCAAGACGGCCGAAGACGGCGCCGTGCTGCTGGAATTGCAGCGCCAGGGCCTGGGCCCCGACGCCGTTCCGGCGGCAGGCCGCGAAGTGCTGATCCAGCGCAACGGCAATGTGGCCATCGACTGCACCGACCAGGTTCATCCGGAGGTGGACTACATCGTCTCGCTGGCCGCCCGCGTGGTGGGGCTGGACATTGCCGGTGTTGACGTGGTGGCTCAGGACATCTCCCAGCCGCTGCACGCCCAGGGCGGCGCCATCGTCGAAGTGAACGCCGGGCCAGGGCTGCTGATGCATCTCAAGCCGGCCGAGGGCTCGCCGCGTCCGGTCGGGCGCTCCATCTGCGAGCACCTGTTCCCCCTGCCGCCCGAAGGCAGTGACGCGCGCAACGCCGCCCAGGACGGCCGCATCCCGATCATCGGCATCGCCGGCTCACGCGACACCCACCACATCGCCCGCATCGTGGCCTGGCTGCTGCATTTGTCGGGCCACCACACCGGGCTGGCCTGCCGCGACGGCCTGTTCCTGGACCAGCGCTGTGTCGACGCCAGCAACTGCACTGACTGGGAGGCCGGCCAGCGGCTGCTGATCAACCGCGCCGTGCAGGCTGCCGTGTTTGAAAACGGCGCTGAAACCATCCTGCGCAGCGGCCTGGCCTATGACCGCTGCCAGGTCGGCGTGGTGACGGACCTGGAGGGCGCCTCGGGCCTCTCCGAATTCGACATCACTGAAGAAGGCCAGATGTTCAAGGTCATGCGCTCGCAGATCGACGTCGTCATGCCAGGCGGCGCCGCAGTGCTCAACGCCAGCGACGAGCGGATTGTGGACATGCGCGACCTGTGCGACGGCGAAGTGATTTTCTACAGCACCCATCCCCAGGCCACTGCCATCGCAGAGCACTGCAAGGCCGGCGGCCGTGCCTTGACGCTGCGTCAGGACCAGATTGTTCTGATCACCGGTGCAAGCGAAGCCTTTTTGCCGGGCCTGGGCAAGCTCACGGCCTGGCGGGAGCGCCGCGGTCTCAGCGAAGCTGCCGTGCTGGCAGCCGTCGGTGCGGCCTGGGCACTGGGCATTCACCTGAATCTGATAGGTGCCGGACTGGAGGCGTTCAACTCTGCCGAGACAACTGCCGGGAGGGCAAACTGATGGAAGTGTCCCGTGTCCGCGCGCTGCGCGGCCCCAATCTGTGGAGCCGCCACACCGCGCTCGAAGTCATCGTGTCCTGCACGCCCGACGAATGCGCCATCCACCTGCTGCCGGGTTTTGAGGCCCGCGTGCGCGCCCTCTTCCCGGGCATGGGCACCCTGCGTCAGACCGGCCATGCCGGCACCCTGTCGCTGGCCCATGTGCTGGAGGCCTCGGCGCTCGCCTTGCAGGCTGCTGCCGGTTGCCCCGTCACCTTCAGCCACACCGCAGCCACCGTCGAGGCCGGCACCTACCAGGTGGTGGTCGAATACAGCGAAGAGGCCGTTGGCCGCCTGGCGCTGGAGCTGGCGCAGACGCTGATTCATGCGGCGCTGCGCGACCTGGCCTTCGACCTCGATGCCGCCATTGCGCAGCTCGCCGAGTGCGACGAAGACGAACGCCTGGGCCCCAGCACCGGCGCCATCGTGGACGCCGCCGTCGCCCGCGGCATCCCCTACCGGCGCCTCACCAAGGGCAGCATGGTGCAGTTCGGCTGGGGTTCACGCCAGCGCCGCATCCAGGCAGCCGAGCTGGACGCAACCAGTGCCGTGGCCGAATCCATCGCGCAGGACAAGGACCTGACCAAGAAGCTGCTCCGTGCCGCCGGTGTGCCAGTGCCGCTGGGCCGCCCGGTTGCTGACCTGGAGGATGCGTGGGCCACCGCGCAGCAGATCGGCCTGCCGGTGGTCGTCAAGCCTCAGGACGGCAACCAGGGCAAGGGCGTCACCGTGAACATCCTGACGCGCGAGCACCTGGAAGTGGCCTACGCCGCTGCCGCCGAGCACGGCGAAGTGATGGTCGAGAAATTCCTGCCCGGCAGCGACTACCGGCTGCTGGTCGTCGGCGACAAGGTGGTCGCCGCGGCCCGCCGCGATCCGCCGCAAGTGGTCGGTGACGGCCTGCACACCGTGCGCGAGCTGGTGGACATCGTCAACCAGGACCCGCGGCGCGGTGAAGGCCATTCGACCTCGCTCACCAAGATCCGCTTTGACGACATCGCCGTGGCGCGTCTGGCGACGCAGGAACTCACGCCCGAATCCATTCCGGCCAAGGGCCGCCGCGTGATCCTCCGCAACAACGCCAACCTGAGCACCGGCGGCACGGCCACCGATGTGACCGACGATGTCCACCCCGCTGTGGCCGAGCGTGCCGTAGCCGCCGCGCAAATGGTGGGCCTGCACATCTGCGGCGTGGACGTGGTGTGCGAGAGCATGCTGCGCCCGCTCGAATCGCAAAGCGGTGGCGTGGTCGAAGTGAACGCCGCGCCAGGCCTGCGCATGCACCTGTCGCCCTCCTACGGCAAGGGGCGCGCGGTGGGCGTGGCCATGATCAACGAGCTGTTCCCGCCGTCTGCCAACAACGATGGACGCATTCCGCTGGTCGCCGTCACCGGCACCAACGGCAAGACCACCACCGCGCGGCTGATCGCGCACCTGATGACGTCGCAGGGACTGCGAACCGGTCTCACCAACACCGACGGTGTCTACATCAACGGCCGGCAGACCGACAGCGGCGACTGCAGCGGCCCCAAGAGCGCCCGCAATGTGCTGATGCACCCGGACGTCGATGCGGCCGTGTTCGAGATCGCACGCGGCGGCATTTTGCGCGAAGGCCTGGGCTTCGACCGTTGCCAGGTGGCCGTGGTCACCAACATCGGCCGCGGCGACCACCTGGGCCTGAACTACATCACCACGGTAGAGGACCTGGCCGTGCTCAAGCGCGTGGTGGTGCAGAACGTGGCCACCACCGGTTATGCCGTGCTCAATGCGGCTGACCCGATCGTGGCGGAGATGGCCCACGCCTGCCCGGGCAAGGTCATCTACTTTGCAGCCGACCGGCACCATCCGCTGATGGCCACCCACCGCGCCCAGGGCAAGCGCACCGTGTATGTCGATGGCGGCATGGTGGTAGCCGCCGAAGGCGCGTGGGTGGAGCGGATCGCCCTGCAGGGCATTCCGCTCACGCGCGGCGGCACCATCGCCTTCCAGGTCGAAAACGTCATGGCAGCCGTGGCAGCCGCGTGGGCTGCCGGTGTGAACTGGGACGCGCTCAAGAGCGGCCTGAGCAGCTTCGTGAGCGACACACAGAACGCCCCGGGCCGCTTCAACGTGATGGACTACCGCGGTGCCACGTTGATCGCAGACTACGGCCACAACCCCGACGCCATGCGCGCCCTGGTGTCTGCCGTCAACGCCATGCCCGGCAGCGCATCGCAGCGCCGCAGCGTGGTGATCAGCGGCGCCGGCGACCGGCGCGACAACGACATCCGCGACCAGACGGTGATCCTGGGGGCAGCGTTTGACGACGTCATCCTCTACCAGGACGCGGCCCAGCGCGGGCGCGCCGACGGCGAGGTGATGGGCCTGCTGCGCGAAGGCCTGGCCAACGCCAGCCGCACGCGCCGCATCGACGAGATCCACGGCGAGTTCCTGGCCATCGATACGGCATTGGCCCGCCTGCAGCCGGGCGACCTGTGCCTGATCCTGGTGGACCAGGTGCAGGAAGCGCTGGACCACCTGGCCCTGCGCGTCAAGGAAAGCCGCGAGGCTGTCGCTGCGTGATTCATCACTGAAGCGCTGACGGCACGGCCACGTCCCTCATTTGCTATGTTTTCAATAGCAAATGAGGTGGCCCATCAGATAAACTCGCGCCATGACCTGGAACGCGAATCTCGCACTCGACTACACGCTCCAGGCTGGCAAAACCGTTGCCCGTTTCCAGCACACCGGGCCGCTGCGTATCCTGCAAAGCCTCTACCCTGAAGGCGAGGCCATCTGCCACAACGTCATCGTCCACCCGCCGGGTGGCCTGGTCGGTGGTGACACGCTCACGATCGACATCACGGCAGGGTCTGGCGCCCATGGCCTCGTCACCACACCGGGCGCCACCCGGTTTTACCGCTCCACCGGCGAGCGGGCCCTGCAGCACACCCACCTGCGCCTGCACGAGGGCGCGCGCATGGAATGGCTGCCGCTCGAAGCCCTGTGCTACAGCGACTGCCTCGCCGAAAACCGGCTGACAATGACGCTCGCGCCCGGCGCCGAGCTGATCGGCTGGGACATCACCGCGCTGGGCCTGCCGGCAGCAGGGCTGCCCTTTGCCGCCGGCAATTTCTGCCAGCACATCGAAGTGCCGGGTGTGTGGCTGGAGCGGGCCAGGATCGACGCGGCAGACACACGGCTGCTGGAAAGCCCATTGGGTCTTGCTGGCCAGCGCTGCATGGCCTCGCTGTTTTTTGTCGCAGGCAGCAAGCTGGAGCGCCAGCGCCGGCAGGCGGCACTGGACTGTGCCCGGCAGGTGATCGAGGCGCATTCACTGCACGCCAGTGCCGGCGCCACCAGCCCCGATGGCCAAGTGGTGGTGGTCAGGGTTCTGGCGCCTGTGGTGGAGCCCGCGATGGCCCTGCTGCGGCAGGTGTGGCAGGCGTGGCGCGCGCACTTCTGGCAGCAAGCTGCACCGCTGCCCCGCATCTGGTCCATGTAATTGCGCCAGCTCCCGGCGCGAGGCACCAGGCGTTGAAAGCGCTGTCCTACAGCCAAATGGGCTGCAGGCGCGGGCAAGCGGCCCCCTTCTCTTGCACGGCGCGAGCCGGCTGCGGCGCAGACTTCCTCTATCGATATCCGCTTTGATATCGGATTCCCAAGGAGTTTTCCCATGACCGCATCCATTTCGTATTTCACCGCTTCCGCTCCCGCATTCAAGCGCCTGAGCACCAGCGCCGCCTGCTTCGCCTTCACCGCCCTGATGGCCATGAGCGCCACGGCGCAAATCGCTTCCGGCACCACCGGCATTGACGCCACCGGCAACGCCCGCAGTGAGGCCGCCGCCTGCCTGAACGGCACCACGCAGCAAAGCCGCGAAACCTGCATGACGGAAGTCAGGAACGCCAATGCCGCCAAACGCGCCGGCAAGGTGGACAACGCCAACGGCCAGTTCACCGCCAATGCGCTCGCGCGTTGCGACGTGTTCCAGGGCGAGGACCTGATTGCCTGTCGCGCCCGCGTGACGGGCGAAGGTCAGGTCGATGGCAGCGTGGCTGGCGGTGGCGCCATTCGCCAGGTGGAGACCGTGACGATCCCGGCCGGCAGCAGCGTGCTGTCGGTGGAGCCGAAAACCAATGGCAACCTCGTGGTGATTCCGGCACCGCAGTAATCCTGCCACGGCGAGCCACGGCACATGATGTGCCCGGCCTTCGCAGCACCCGGCTTTCAGCGCCCTTTCAGGAGGGCGTTGCCACGAGTTTGTCCAGCACCATCGGCAGCGTGAAATAAAACGTGGCGCCCTGCCCTGGCGCGCCCTGCGCCCACATCCGGCCCCCGTGGCGCAGGACGATCCGCATCGAGGTGGCCAGCCCTATGCCCGTGCCTTCGAATTCGCCGGGCGAGTGCAGGCGCTGGAACGAACCGAAGAGCTTGTCGATATAGGCCATGTCAAAACCAGCACCGTTGTCGCGCACGAAGAACGTGACCGCACCATCGGCCGCGGGCAGCTTGTCGATCACGATGCGCACGTTGCTCGTCCGCGCCGTGAACTTCCAGGCATTGCCAATGAGGTTCTCCAGCACCTGCCGCAGCAGCGACGGATCGCCCACAGCTATCAGGTCCTGACCGATCTGCACATCCACCTGCCGCTTTGGCTCGCGCTCACGGCACGCCATGACCACCAGCCGCGACATCTCGCCCAGATCCACCCGGTGCACCTTGACCTCGGCGCGCGAGACATGCGCGAGCGACAGCAGCCCGTCGGTGATCTGGCCCATCTGCAGGACGCCCGCACGGATGCGGTTGAGGTAATGCGCGCATCGCTGCACCACGTCGTCACCGACCGCTTTCTGCAGCAGGTGGCTGAAGCCGTCAATCGAGCTCAGCGGCGCACGCAGGTCGTGCGCGACCGAATAAGAAAACGCCTCCAGTTCGCGGTTGGCGTCTTCCAGCTGTGCCGTGCGGCGCAGCACGCGGTCCTCGAGGTCTGAGTTCAGGGCCTGGATCTCGGCTTCCGCCCGTTTGCGCAGTGTCACATCACGCAAAAAGATGTTGATGCAGGATGCGCCGTCCTGGCTGAGGTGGTGCGACAGCGACAGCTCACACTCGAAGCGCGAGCCATCGCCCCGCTGCATGGTGGCCTCGCCACGGGCTTGCCCATGGAGCAAGGCCCGGCTGAGATAGGTGCGAAAGCGTCCGTCCTGCGGATCAGACAGGCCGGTGCGTGCATGCTGGCGGATTTCGTCCTGCGTCATCGCGAACAGCTTGCAGGCTGCGGGATTCGCGTACAGCACCGAACCATCGGCCAATGCCTGCAAAATGCCCTCGAGGCTGTTGTCAAAGAGATGACGGAAATTTTCTTCACTGGCCCGCAAAGCCATCAGTGTGGCCTGCTTGTCCGAGGTGTCCATTTGCGTGCCCGACATCAGCTGCGGCTTGCCGCTCTTCGTCCAGGATGACACCTTGCCGCGGTCCACCACCCAGACCCACTGGCCATCCCGGTGGCGGATGCGGTTCTCGCATTCGAAGTATTGCGTCTCGCCAATGAAATGCCGGTTCAGCGCGAGTTCCAGCCGGGTCAGGTCGTCAGGATGGATCAGCTCCCGCCAGGTCTTGATCGTCAAAGGCCCCAGCGACTCCAGCGTGTGCCCGATCATTGCGGCCCAGCGCTCGTCCAGCGACAGCTCGCCGGTCTGCACCTGCCAGACCCAGGTGCCCGCATTGGTGCCCTCCACGATGTTGACGAGGCGCTGCCGCTCCCGCGCCAGGTCCACCGTCATCTGGTGGGCCAGCGCCAGCGCACGCACCCGGCCACTGAGCAGCAGCCACACACTGAAGGCCATGGCGCAGCTCAGAAGAATGCCCACCCCGCCCACGAGGAAAGGAAGCTGGGTGAGCACCTGGGACTCAAATGCCGGGGTGGTGCTGGTGCGCAGCGTGAGCTGCCGTCCGCCGATGCCGATGACGGTCGAGGCATGGAACATCCGGTCCGTGTCAGACACCGGTGTACCCCGGTGCGAGGTGCGATCGAGGTGCTTGTCTGCATCGAACAGCAGCTTTTCCAGATGCTCGCCCGGCCCTTGCAGGCCGTCATACAGTTCGAAGTCCACCTCGCCCTGGGCAGAATCGACGATGTCGGGCATCAGGTCATCAATGGCCACGGCCGCCCGCAACACCCCCAGCAGTCGGTCGCGACGCGCCTGCGGCGTCGCAGGCTCACCGCCGCCCCGGTAAACCGGGACCAGGTACTGCAGCGCCGAATGCGTCTGGCCGTTTTCAATGACAGAAATACGGCCGGTCAGCGTCTCTTCACCCGTCGCTACGGCGCGCTCGATGGCGACCATGTTCACCGCGTCGCCAGAAACGTCCTGACCAATCAGCGTACCGAACCGGTCTTCGGGCTCCATGAACTTGACCACATGCAACTCGGACGCCTGGTGGTCGTTCCTGATGGAAAAGTCGGAATGACCGTCCCGCCGTTGTGCCGCCACAAAGCGTGGCAGGTTTTTCCGGTCCACCCGCTCGATGAAGCCGAAGTTGAGGATAGGCGGATCGCCGGTGATGACGCGGCTCGAATCCACATAGGCCCGGAACTCGCCGCGCTCCACCGACACGCTGGCCGCATACACGCCGGCAGCGCCCTTGACGCCGGCAAACGGCAGACTCAACTGCTGCCGAAGGTCTGCTTCAATGCGCTCCACACGCCGGTCAAACCGAGCCCGCGCCCTGGCTTCCATGTCCTTGTGCAGCCAGAGCGAGACCGCAGACGTCGCGCCCAGCCCCACCACCAGCAGCAAGGTAGTGACAACGCGAGTCGAACGAAAATCTTCGTCGGAAAGACTCTCGCCCGCCGCCAGGTAACTGGACAAGGCTTTCATGGGCAGCGGTCAGGTTGGAACGCCGCAGTGTAGCCGAGGCCCTGCGTGCCGATACCTCGCGATGCCTGCCGATACCCACCCCGACGCACCACGGCAGTGTGCTGCCGTGCAGCAGGCCCGGCGCCTAGATCGCCACCAGCTGGCGCACGCCGTTGGCTTCCATGTCCTTGCCCAGGCCGCGCGCGATGAACTCGCCGCGTTCCATCACGAGGTAATCGTCCGCCAGTTCCTGTGCAAAGTCGTAGTACTGCTCGACCAGCAGGATGGCCATGTCACCGCGGTCGGCCAGCATGCGAATGACGCGCCCGATGTCCTTGATGATGCTGGGCTGGATGCCCTCGGTGGGCTCGTCCAGAATCAGCAGCTTGGGTCGGGCCGCCAGCGCCCGGGCAATCGCCAGTTGCTGCTGCTGCCCACCTGATAGGTCACCACCGCGGCGGTTCAGCATCTGCTTGAGGACCGGAAACAGCTCATACAACTCCGCCGGAATCGGCGTACTGGCGTTTTTGTAGGCCAGGCCCATGCGCAGGTTTTCCTCCACCGTGAGACGCGCGAAGATTTCGCGGCCCTGCGGCACAAAGCCGATGCCGGCGCGGGCCCGCTCATACGGTGTGGCGCCCTGTATCAGGCGGCCATCGAATTCAATCGTGCCGGTCTTGATCGGCACCAGCCCCATCAGCGATTTGAGCAGGGTGGTTTTACCGACACCGTTGCGGCCGAGCAGGACGGTGACTTTTCCGAGGGTGGCTTCGAGGCTCACATCGCGCAGGATGTGGGAGCCGCCGTAGTATTGGTTGATGTTTTTTACCTGGAGCATGAACTGTCTCCGTGGGGTAGCTCTCTTGCGAAACTGGTTCTTGCTCCGGTGGAAGCGCTTTTTGCGAAGGCTTGCTGGCCGGGGGTTGCCCGGCGGCAACTCACTTTCTCTTGCTTCGCCAAGAGAAAGTAAGCAAAGAGAAGGCGACCCTGGTGCCTGCGTCCCTCCGCTGCGCTGCGGGCAACCTGCGGTGCTCGGTCCAGGCGGGGTCTGGCTAAACTCGCC
>CALRSS020000016.1:0-23564 GCA_943370905.1 Synechococcus sp. UW140 | reverse complement strand
GCTTCGCCAAAGAAAAGTAAGCAAAAGAAAGGCGACCCTGGTGCCTGCGTCCCCTTCGCTTCGCTGCGGGGCAACCTGCGGTGCTCGGTCCAGGCGGGGTCTGGCTAAACTCGCCTTCGGCTCAGACAACGCCAGCCCTGATCCGCCTGACCCTGCGCTCCTCGGCGCATTCACAAGGGGGTGGGAGACAGAAAACCGGAATCGGGCTCCACAAGGACACGCCATGGCGTGTCCTTGTTTCTTGGCTTTGTCTTTGTGTTTTATCCCCGCTCCCGTACCCGCCTGCCCCGTGTGGCTGGGCCGAGCAGCGCAGATGGAGGCGGGATCAGGGCCGCAGTTGTTTGAGCGCAGCGAGTTCTGCGGACCCCCGCCGGAGTCGAGCAGCGCAGGTTGCCCGTAGCGAAGCGCAGGGACCCAGACTTCGGGTCGCCTTTTCTTTGGGTACTTTCTTTTGGCGAAGCAAAAGCAAAGTGCCTCGCCCGCCGGGGCGAGTCCCGGCCTCAAGACTCAGCCCAACACCAACGCCCAAAATCGAAAAACAGCATCAAAATAGACCTATGACCCAATCCCGCTTCTGGTCCGACCTCAAAACCACCGACTTCGCCCAACTCGATCTCGCCCGCTGCATCGCGGTGCTCCCGGTGGCGGCGATTGAACAGCATGGCCCGCACCTGCCGCTCAATGTCGATGCCACGCTGGTCGACGGTGTGATCGCCGCCGCGCTGCCGCATCTGCCTGCCGATCAGCCGGTGCTGTTCCTGCCCACCCAGTCGGTCGGCCTGAGCCCCGAGCACACGCGCTTTGCCGGCACGCTCACGCTGAAGGCTGAAACCGTGATCCGCCTGTGGACGGAACTCGCCGAGTCGGTGGCGGCCAGTGGTGTGAAAAAGCTGCTGCTGCTCAATTCGCATGGCGGCCAGGTTGGCCTGCTCGATGTGGTGGCGCGCGACCTGCGCGCCCGGCTCGGCATGCTGGTCTACAGCGCCAGCTCGTTCAACCTGCCGCTGCTCGATGAAAACGGTCAATCACTGAGCAGCCTGTTCAGCGACCACGAGCACCGCTTCGGTATCCATGCCGGTGAGATTGAAACCTCAATGATGTTGGCGCTCAAACCCCAGCAGGTGGACATGGCCCAGGCGCAGAACTTTCATTCATCGTCCGAAGATCGTTCCAAAAAATTCAGCATCCTCGGTGATGGTCGAAGCGCCAAGCTGGGCTGGCAGATACAGGACTACAACCCACAAGGGGCGGTGGGCAATGCGGCTGCCGCAACGGCAGACAAGGGGCGTGCAGTGCTGGCTGCAGCAGGCCGCAGCTTGGCGCGTTTGTTAATTGAGATGGATCAGTTGCCTGTCGACACACTGGCTCACTGACCGATCGGGGTGGACTTAATTTTTCGTGTTTCGATAACTTGCCCACTGCTCTTAGTGGCTAGGGCCTCGGTGACGCAGATTGCATATCGAAATAGACGACAACAGAGTCCTTATGCGACTTGTCAGGCCGCATATCCGTCATTTGCCTCTCCGTAGCTCAAGCCCCTTGTTTCGGACGTACCACGCCACAAGCACAAAGGCCACGACCCAGTAGGCGAGAAAGCATGCGACTAAGCCTGGAACATGACCCAGGCCTAGCTTCGTAGCCACGAGCAACGGAAATACAAGAGTGAGGTCTTGAAGGCGCACGTGGCCTGGAGACCAAGAGCCAGACGTCATCCATACGACTAGCGCCAAAGGCAGTAAGGCAATCAGCGCCGACACAGACAACGCCAGAATGAACTGCGCACGCCTCACGTGATGGCTAACCTTCGACATGAGCGACAGTTGAACGCGGGCGAAGGCCACCGGAAACTGTGCGCTCGATGAAGGGGTCAGAGCGCATTCGCTAGTACCTCTGAGGACGACGCAACGTCCGTACCTTGGCTTCGCTTCCTGTGCCAGCCTCTGGCTCTGCGGCCTGGTCCTGCTGCAGTGTTGTGCCAGCCGGCACCGGGCTACTTATGACAATTCCAATAACGGCAATCAGCAGGCAAAGCACATAGATCCAAGGAACAAACACGAGCAGCCCAAAGCCAATGAGACCGAGGCCTCCAAACAGAAGAAACAACGTGCATGCTGAGGCTACAAGAAGAGCAGTGAGAATAGCAATGAAGGCGCTCCAGCTAGTGAGCAAAAAGAGCGCGAGAAAAAATCCCAAAAAGAATGGAAGTTCCGCCAGCCAAAATGACTCACGCGCAGACGGGCCGAAAAGCAATGGGCCACCTGCGGCCACTTGTGACGAGGCAAGGCAGCAGATTATCGAGACCATCACGGGCATAGTTGGTGCAAGAAACGATGGGCGATGCATGTGCACACTAACTTAATCTATGCTGCAATGAGATGCGGTTTAACTTGATGAAAAACTGAAGAAAATAGCAGTTTGGTTTTAATTGGATTAAATAGATTGCTCTATCAAAAGCAGCGCCCAACCTAATAATATGGTAGCGAATACCTGCTCTTTCTTTCTGGGAATTTTTGCCCGAAAGCTTGTGCTCGCCCAGTCCCTTGTTGGTCGTACGGCGGGCGGCACTACTTGCGGACGGAAAGCGCCAGCGGCTAGTGTGTTGGCGCCGCGTGATGGCCTTATCCCCGCCAATTCCCAAAAAACCAAGCCCCCAACAAGCGGTAACCTGTTGGGGGCTTTGTCTTGTCAGTCGGGCCGGTAAGTCCGCTGTCATGACCAAAGTATCGCCGAGCTTGGGCCGAATAATTTGCCTGATTTCCTGTTTTTCAGACATTTTTGAGATAAATATTCCACTGAATCGGGTAAATCAGATAAATTGTCTGCATGGACAATCTGGACCGGAAAATTCTTCAGGTCTTGCAGGCCGATGCGCGCACCAGCCTGCAGGAGATCGGCCACGCCGTGGGCTTGAGCCCGTCGCCCTGCTGGGGGCGCATCAAGAAGATGGAAGAGGCCGGTGTGATCGAGGGCTACACCGTGCGCCTCAATGCGCAGGCACTCGGCCTGGGCGACACGGTGCTGGTGCAGGTCACGCTCGACAGCCATTCCGACAACACGCTGGAAAAATTCGGTGAAACCCTGGCCGCCATCCCCGAGGTGATCGAGGCCTGGCTGGTGTCTGGCGAGTACGACTACCTGCTGCGCATCGCGGTGAAGGACACCAAGGACTACGAGCGGCTGCTGCGTGAGCGGCTCTACAAGATCAAGGGCATTCGCCACAGCAAATCCAGCTTCGTGCTGCGCACCCTCAAGCGAGCCGATCTGCCCCTCTCACCCACCTTGCCCGGCTGACAGCCACAGGCGCACACGGCTGACAGCGCGTGGCGCACCATACAGGCAGACTCAAGCCTTGACCTGCGTTGATGCGGGTGAACTTCAAGGGCGAACCATGCTTTCAGTGTTTCCTCGTTACCGTGTGGCGAGTGTCTTGTTGCTTTCGGCCTGCTTGTCTGCCTGCGGCGACACCGCTTTGCTGCAGCCTTCCGAAGGCATGGGTGCCAACCCGACCTTGCCCGCGCCGCAGCGCCAGCTGATTCCCACCGTCAACATTGCACCGGCGCAGGGCTGGCCCGCGGGCCACATGCCGACGGCCATGCCCGGCCTGGCGGTCACCGCGCTGGCTGCCGGCCTGGACCATCCGCGTTGGGTCTACGTGCTGCCCAACGGCGATGTGCTGGTGGCTGAGAGCAATGCCCCACCGAAGCCGGAAGACGGCAAGGGCATCAAGGGCTGGGTCACGAAATGGGTGATGGGCCGCGCCGGGGCGGGTACGCCCACGGCCAATCGCATCACCCTGCTGCGCGATGCCGACGGGGACGGCAAGGCCGAGCTGCGCACCGTGTTTCTTGAGAATCTGCACTCGCCCTTCGGCATGGCGCTGGTCGGCAGCACGCTGTATGTGGCTAACAGCGACGCGGTGGTGCGCTTTCCGTACGCGGCGGGGCAGACCCGCATCACGGCGGCACCCGAAAAGCTGGTGGACTTGCCGGCCGGCCCCATCAACCACCACTGGACCAAGAACATCCTCGCCAGCCCCGACGGCAGCAAGCTCTACGCGACGGTGGGTTCCAACAGCAACGTCGGCGAGCGGGGCGTGGAGGCTGAAGTCGGCCGTGCTGCGATCTGGGAGATCGACCTGCGCACCGGCAGCCACCGTGTCATGGCCTCCGGCCTGCGCAATCCGAATGGCATGGGCTGGGCGCCTGGTAGCGGCGCGCTGTGGACAGTGGTCAACGAGCGCGACGAAATCGGCAGCGACCTGGTGCCCGACTACCTGACCTCGGTGAAAGACGGCGCCTTTTACGGCTGGCCTTACAGCTATTACGGCCAGCATGTCGATGAGCGTGTGTCGCCGCCGCGCCCTGATCTGGTGGCCCGCGCCATCTCACCCGACTACGCCCTGGGCTCCCATGTCGCGCCACTGGGGCTGGCGTTTGCGCAGGGCAACACGCTGCTGCCGACGCTGGCCAGCGGCGCCTTTGTGGGTGAGCACGGTTCGTGGAACCGCGTGCCCCACAGCGGCTACAAGGTGGTGTTCGTACCCTTTGTGCAGGGCCAGCCTGCCGGGCTGCCGGTGGATGTGCTCACCGGTTTTCTGAGCCCTGAAGGGCGGGCTTATGGCCGGCCGGTGGGGGTGGCGATGGACAGCCATGGCGCCCTGCTGGTGGCCGACGATGTGGGCAACACGGTGTGGCGGGTGAGCAAGGCGGCTGGTACGCCCTGAAGGGATGCCCGCACCCGATCAGGCTTCGGGCAGCACCACGTCGGTGGTGCCGGGGCAGACCCAGCGCGGGCACTCGCGTGAGGTGTCGATGCAGCCGCCACTGGCGTAAACGCCCTTCGGCTCGCGCCACCGCGTCATCAGCGACATAACGCGGCGTGTCTCGTCCGGCTCGGCCAGCGTTGCCTTCACGCGCGCCTCGACGATGGCCTCGTTGATGCGCAGCTCGCCCTCTGCATCGGTGTACGTGGCGTGGCGCCAGTGATAAATCTCCACGCACTTGGCGGTCAGCGTGAACGGTTTTTCGCGTTGCCAGAAGTTGGTGAACAGGCCCCCACCCACATAAAACACCCACGAGCCTTCGTAGCCCGAGACGTCCGAGGAATACTCGTCCGGGTTGCGGAACCACAGCCTGTCGCCGGGCACGTAGTAGCGCGGCGGCAGCGGCTCTTCCATGGTGCCGTACTCGCGCAGGAAGACGTCGTGGAACTTGCCCGACATGATGGCGCGGCGCTCCCAGCGTTGCTGCAGCGCCGCCAGCAGCGGCGGGTTGCACTGCTGCAGCTCCTCGGCGATAGCCAGCAGGATCACGTACTCGGTGGCGCGGTAGCAGGAGAAGGAATACAGCCGCCCCGAGGCATCGGGTTGCGTCGCCTTCTGCAGGGCGCTGATCAGCGCGTGACCGGGCCGCACGGTGAAGCCGTTGTCGTCGGAGTAGGTCCAGCAGTCTTCGGGGCGGTCCACCTCGGTGGTGTGGAAGTTCAGCGCTGTCTTGCGCCCCGCCTGCACGATGTTGCGGCGGATGCGCACATGCGCGGCCAGTTCCGCAGCGCTCGGGAAGGTGAAGGCCACCGGGCTGGCCAGCATGGCAATGAGTATTTCGCGCTCCAGGTCGTCCGCGCTGGCGGTCGTGTCCAGCTTCAGGCGTGCTGCGAGCCCGGTGGTGTCATGGTCGGGCAGCCATTGCTCGATCAGGTCGGGGCGCAGGCAAAACCCGGTGTGCGCGGCATCGCCTGGCATCGCTGCGGGGCAGACAGCATCCTGCAGGTTCAGCCGCGCCAGCAGTTCGGTGAAGCCACCCTGCGCGCGTGACCTTGCAGCCGGGGCAGGGGCGAGGAGGTGAACGCCCGCGGTGCGCAGGCGTGGGGTCACGGCGTCATTCATGCTGCGCGAAAGTATCTGTGTTCACCGCTGTTTCGGCAAGGGCAAAAACACCACGAGCCACCCCCGACCGCCCGCTGCGGTCAGGCGTAGGTGATCCAGTCGGCATGCTCGGGTGCATCCAGATGGGGCAGGGTGTTGTAGGTCACCAGCATGTGGCGCTTGGGCGTGAAGGCAAACTCGGTGACCGACGAGTTGCGGATGCGCAGGTTCAGCTCGATCGTGGTCTCTGCGCTGGTGCCCAGTACATGCCCGACCGCCGTGGCAATCGGCCCGCCGCTGGAGACCAGCAGCACATTGCCGCCGTGCGCGGCGCGCACATGGTCGAGCGCGGTGGTGACACCCGCCACAAAGTCGGGGTAGCTGGGCATGCCCCGGGGGCTGACCACGCCGGCCATCCATTGCGCCAGCCCGTCTTTCAGCAGGCGAAAGTGATGGCGGTATTTTTCCGGCGAGTCGGGTTTTTCCAGCGGCTGCGGATGCACGGTGGCGATCACGGCGTGGCTGTCGTATTCGTTGAGCCCCGCCCGCTGGCTGGTCGGCAGGGTGATGCCCATGCCGGTGCAGATGCCCTGCAGGGTCTGCTGCTGCCGCTGCAGCGTGCCGGTGATGGCCGCTTCAAAAGTGATGCCCCTGTGGCGGAAGTACTCCCCCAGACGCATGCTCTGGCGGCGTCCGAGTTCACTGAGCTCATCGTAGTTGTCGGCGCCAAACGAGGCCTGGCCGTGGCGCACCAGATAAAGGGTTCCCATGCAGGCATTGTGGCGAACTCCGGCCCGCGCTTTTGTCCCGCGGGTGACCCGCCTCGGGTATGGCGTCAGGCGCCCGCCAGCACCCTGGCCAGCACAGCACTGTCGACATTGCCGCCGCACAAGGTGGTGCCCACCACCTGCCCGCGCAGTTGCTTGCGCTCCTGCATGGCCGCTGCAAAGCTGGCGGCACCTGCGCCCTCGGCCACGTTGTGGGTGTCGGTGTAGATGTCACGCATGGCCTGGGCGACTTCTGTATCGGTCACCTGCACGATGTGGTCGAGATGCGGCAGCAGGATGTCCAGCGCCTCGGCGTCTGCGATGCGGCAGGCCATGCCGTCTGCCAATACCGTGCTCACCGGGGCTTCGACCACACGCCCCGCCGCGAGCGAATTGGCATAGGTGGTGGCATGGGCGCTCACCACGCCCACGATGCGCAGCGGGCGCCCCAGCGCCAGCTTGGCCGCAACCGCCGAGCAGGCACCGGAGCCCTGGCCGATGGGCACATAGATCACGTCCAGTTGCGGCACGGCGCGCATGAGTTCCCACCAGTACGTGCTGACACCGCGCAGCAGGTCGATGTGAAAACTCGGCACCATGTGCGCGCCGCGTTCGGCGGCCAGTTGCATCGCGTGTTCGCGGCTTTCCTGGAAATCCGTGCCGTGCTCCAGCAGGTTCACGCCCAGCGCCCGCATCGCGGCGTTCTTTTCGCGCGAATTGCCCAGCGGCACGACGATGGTGCAGGCCACGCCATGCGCGCGCGCAGCCCAGCCGATGCTCTGGCCGTGGTTGCCGCGCGTGGCGCTGATGACTTCGGTGGGCAGTGCGCCGCGCTGCTTCAGTGCGTCAAAGTAGGTGAGGCCACCACGCAGCTTGAAGGCACCGACCGGGGTGTGGTTCTCGTGCTTGATCCAGCAGTCCGTTCCGAGCCGCTGGCTGGACAGCGCCCAGCGGTACTGGGGCGTGGCCTGGAATTCGCGGTACACCACCCGGGCCGCCGCTTCGATGTCGTGCAGGTTCAGCATGCAGTGCCCAGGGTGGATGCCAGATCAGAGGCCATGGCTGCCAAGCTGAACCACGCCGCGCGGTGTCTGCAGGCTGGCCATCAGCTGGGGTGAACCGTCCAGGGTTTCCACGCCCTGCAGGCCTACGGCGGCGCAGCTGGCTTTCAACAGCGCCTGTTGTGGGTGCTGGACGCTCAGGGCTGCCAGCGTGATGCCCGAGGGCGCCATGCCTTGCGCGGGATGCACATCGCCCCATTCGATGAGTGTGGGCAGCGTGCCGTTCAGCAACCGCTGGCCGTCGGCGCGCACGGTGATTTTCCAGCTCAGCAAACCTTGCGGCGTCATGCGCGAGGCCTGCAGCACCTCGCCGCGGTCCAGCCTGAGTTGCGACAGCGCATGCACCGCCGCGTCGGCATCCGACGTGCGGGCGACGAAGTGCGCCAGCCGAGGCCCGGTCGTAGACAACTGCTGCTGCAAGGCCGCGTCATCCAGATCGAACCAGCGACGATGGCCGGGCCGGCGGGCGCAGGGCGCGCCTGCATGGACGGCGATGATTTCAAGATAGGCCAGGGGATACGCCTCGCAGGCAATCGACAGCAGCCGGTTGTGTGTGCCCATCAGCGGGTGCTCACCACCCGGACCGGGCGTGACGCCCAGTGTGCGTTCGCACCAGGCCACGCCTTCGTCCAGCGTGGCGGCCAGCACCACCAGGTGATCGAGCTGTGAGTGCAGGGGGGTCATGTCAGAGCGTGACCTGACCATCGACACAGGTGACGGACTCGCCACCGACCCACACCTGACCTGCTGCATCCTGCTCAATGTGAACCTGACCAACACGGCCCAGGCACACACCTTGCGACGCCACATACTTTGTCGGCGCATGGCCCTCGGCGATCAACCACTGCGCGAGGCTGGCGTTCAGACTGCCGGTGACCGGGTCTTCGTCAACGCCCACCGGCGCCACAAAGCCCCGCACTTCCATGTCGGGGCTGAAGTCGCGGGGTGCTGCGCTGGCACTGAAGGCCCGCGCCTCGCGGTTGGCGCGGGCAATCACGCCGGGCGTGGGGTCGCTGGGGTAGATGGCTGCCACACCGACCTTGGCGTCGAGCCGCGCCAGCGTCTTGTGGTCGGGCGTCAGCTGCAGCACCGTGTCAGGCGTGTCGAGCAGCAGGCCCAGCCAGACCGGTCCGTTGTCCAGCAGTTGCGCCGCCAGAATCTGCGTGGACGCAAGCCCCAGGGCCGCGGCCACCTGCGCCAGCAGCACGGGGCTGGGCGCCGAGCGCTTCAATGCCGGGGCTGCAAAGGCCAGGCGTTGCGTGCCCGGCTCTCGCCGGATTTTCACCAGCCCCACCTTGCACTCCTGCACGATGAAGCCGGGGTCCTTCGGCTGCCCGCCGGCTTGCAGCCAGCTGTGGCAAGAGCCCAGCGTGGGATGGCCGGCAAAAGGCAGCTCACCGCCGGGCGTGAAGATGCGCACGCGGTAGTCGGCACCCGGCTGCGTGGGGGGCAGCACAAAGGTGGTTTCCGACAGGTTGGTCCAGCGGGCAAAGCGCTGCATCGCTTCGTCGTCCAGCCCGCTGCCGTCCAGCACCACGGCCAGCGGGTTGCCCAGGTAAGGGGTGGGTGTGAAGACGTCCACCTGTTTGAAATTGCGCTGTTTCATCATCGGTCTCAACTGTCCAGTTCGGGATTCATGAAAGGGTCAGGTCCAGCACACCGCGTGTGGCGGGCCGGGCCAGGATGGCCTGGTACCAGCGCTCCAGGTGCGGTCGTGCCGCCCGTGGCTGCGGCAGGTTGAACCAGCGGTGGACCTCGCAGGCCAGGGGAATGTCCGCCATGGAAAAACGTTCACCCACCATGAAGCTGCGCTGCGACAGGTGCGCATTAAGCCTGGCCATGAGCGTTTCGACCGCAGCATTCGATTCGGCGATGACCGCGCCATTGCGCTGATCGGCAGGGGTACGAATGAGCTGGATGAAGCCCGGACGACTGGCCGGGTTCAGCGTGGTCTGCTGCCAGTCCATCCAGCGTTCGGCGTCAAACTGGTCCAGCAGATCGGCTGGGTACAGGGTTCCCCGTGCATGTTTGGCGGACAAGTAACGCACGATGACGTTGGACTCCCACAGCACGAAGCCGTTGTCTTCAATCACCGGTACGACGGAGTTGGGGTTGAGCGCAACGTATTTCGGCGTTTTCACCACCCCGAACTGGCCACCGGCTTCGGTGCGCTGAAAGGAAAGCCCCAGTTCCTGCGCGGTCCACACCACTTTCTTGACATTGATGGAGCTCATGCGCCCCCAGATATGCAGCATCGGTGTTCTCCGGGTGACGTGGTTCAGACGCTGGCTTCGGCCGCTTGCGCAGCCGGCGCGGTGGCGTGGCCCTGCATGCACTTGATGGCCGCAGCCAGTGCCGCGATGCCGATGTTGATCTGTTCCACACTGGACGTGACGAAGGACAAGCGCAGCGTGCGTGGATCGGGGTTGCTGGCATAAAACGCCCAGCCCGGCACAAAGGCCACGTTGCGCTCCACCGCCTTGGGCAGCAGGTCAATCGCGTTCATGCCTTCCGGCAGGCGCGCCCACAGGAACATGCCGCCGTCGGGTGTGTTCCAGCTCACGCCCTCGGGCATCTCGCGCTGCATGGCGGCCAGCATGGCGTCGCGCTGCGACTTGTACAGCGCGCGGATGGTCGGTACGTGGCGGTCGAGAAAGCCGCCCTTCATCACCTCGGCCACCATGCGCTGGTTGAAGCCGGGGCTGTGCAGATCGGCCGCCTGCTTGGCCTGCAGTAGCTTGGGGTAGAGCGCCTTGGGCGCGACCATGAAGCCCAGCCGCAGGCCCGGTGCCAGCACCTTGGAGAACGACCCGAGGTACACACAGCCCTCCGGGTTGCGCGCGGTGAGCGGCAGTGGCGGCGGGGTGTCAAACCACAGGTCCCCATACGGGTTGTCTTCCACCATCGGCAGCCCCAGCCGCATCGCCTCGGCGCTCAACGCAGCGCGGCGCGCTTCGGTCATGGTGCGGCCGGTGGGGTTTTGAAAGTTGGGCAGCACATACAGAAAGCGGGCACCAGTGGCCTTGGCGGCCAGATCGCGGAGGTCCACGCCTTCTGCGTCGTTGGCCACGCCCACCACCTCGGGCTCCATCGGTGTGAAGGCCTGCAAGGCGCCGAGGTAGGTGGGCGTTTCCACCAGAATGCGGCTGCCCGCGTCGATCAGGATTTTGGCGATCAGGTCCAGGCCTTGCTGGGAGCCGGTGGTGATCAGCACCTGGGCTGGGTCCACCTTCCAAGGCAGCATCGCTGCCACGGCTTCGCGCAGTGGCGCATAGCCTTCGCTGGCAGCGTATTGCAGCGCGGCGTTGCCGTCTTCGCGCAGCACCTTGTCGCAGGCCTCGCGGAAAGCGCTGACCGGAAAGGTCTTGGGCGAGGGCAGGCCGCCCGCGAAGCTGATGATGCCGGGCTTCTCGGTCACCTTCAGGATCTCGCGGATCACCGACGGGTTCATCTTGTGCGCGCGTTGCGCCTGGGTCCACTGCATGGCGGTTTTCTCGTTCATGTCACTCTCCTCCTTGCGGGCCGTAAAACACAACCCAGGTCACAAAATCGTTGCTGAAATTCTCGAAGTGGTGCTCTGTACCCGCTGCCACAAAAAAGGCATCGCCAGGTCGGGCATCGAAACGCTGGTCATGGATGATGATCTCACCCTGCCCGGCCTGCACGAAATAAAGTTCGTCCTGCGTGTGCGGTTGCTGCCTGTCCTTGCCGTCGGCATTGCTTCCGGGCGCGAAGACTTCCACCCGCATGCTGCCGCCTGCCATCAGCGTGGCGAAGGGCACACCCTCGGGGTATTCGGGCGTGGCGGCGCCGGGCAGTTGCCGCAGCGCTTGATGGATAGATGCTTTCATGGTCGGGTCACGGCGTCACGGTGTGCCCGGGCTCTTTAGTCGGAGCAGGCTCAGCCCGAGCAGACCGAAAGCGCCGCCGCAGAGGCGATTGAAGGCCCGGACCCGCCCAGGCGTGCCAAACCAGCGGTGGGTGTGGCGCGCCAGCAGCACATAGGCCAGATGGGACGTCAGCACGCAGGCTGCGAATGCGCTGGTCAACGCGAGGAACTGCGGCAGCATCGGCGCCTCCGGCTGGATGAACTGCGGGAAGAGCGCGGTGAAGAACAAGATGCTTTTCGGATTGGTCAGCGCCACCAGCAGACCTTGCCGGAACAGCGCGGCGTTGCTTTTCCCGGACTGCGCACCGTCGGCCAAAGGGGTGTCGAACATCGATGTCTTGCTGGTCCACTGTCGCCAGCCCAGATACACCAGATAAATGGCGCCCAGAGTCTTCAGCACCGCGAACAACCATGCCGAGGTGTGCAGCAAGGTGCCCAGGCCGGCCATGGCTGCAGCGGAGACAGAGAACACGCCCAGCACATTGCCAGTCGAACTCCACAGCGTCTTGCGCGGCCCCCAGGCCACCGCATTGGACACCGCCAGCAAAATGCCCGGCCCGGGGCTGAGCGCGGTGACCAGCGAGATGGTGATGAAAAGCAGCCAGGCAGAAGCAGTCATGGTCGTGAAGCAGGTAGGAGAGAAGACACGGCGGGGTGAACCGGCATTTTCTTGCCGATGAAGACGGTGGCGATCACGGCAAGGCTGAAACCCACCGTGACGCCGTCCAGCCGCTCACCCAGCAGCGGCACGGCAAACAGCATCGACAAAAACGGTTGCACCAGTTGAACCTGGCTGACACGCACCGTGCCGCCGAGTGACAGGCCGCGGTACCAGGCAAAAAACCCCAGCCACATCGAGAACACCCCAAGGTAGGCAAAGCCGCCCCAGGCCGCCACTGATACGGGCGTGCTGGGCCAGGTGACGATGGCCAGCGGCAGTGTCAGGGGCAGTGCGAGCACCAGCGCCCAGCAGA
Source organism: Synechococcus sp. UW140 (assembly GCA_943370905.1). Lineage (GTDB taxonomy): Bacteria > Pseudomonadota > Gammaproteobacteria > Burkholderiales > Burkholderiaceae_C > Polaromonas. The sequence continues at coordinate 11,010 of CALRSS020000016.1, read as the reverse complement.
TCACGTGCTCGGCCTGCATGCGCTGCGACAGCTGCGCGCCGTAGCCATAGCCCACTGCGGCGCAAGCCATGGCAGCCAGCAGCAGCGTATCGGCCAGGTTGATCGACAGGCCCGCAGCACCTTGGCCGGAGCGCAGCACCGCAAACATCACCACAAGGGCGGAGCCAAAGGCCGCGCAGGCCCAGAAGCCCAGCGACGGGCGCTGGCGGTGCAGCAGCGCGCCCACTGCCGCAGTGGCCAGCGGGAGCACGCCCACGATCACGCTGGCATGCATGGCTTCGACATGCCGCATGGCGATCGAGGTGAGCAGCGGAAACCCGAACACCACGCCGCCGGCAATCAAGGTCAGCGGCCACCAGTCACCGCGCTGCGGCAGGGGTGCGCGGGTGGCCAGCAGGAACACACCCGACAGCAGCGCGGCGACCACTGCACGGCCAACCGCGATGAAGACGCCCGACATCTGCGGTGCCTCGGGCGTGCCCACCGCCAGCCGCGTCATCGGCAGCGTGACGGAAAAGATCACGATGCCGAGCAGGCCCAGCCACAGACCCCGGCGCAGTTGGGCTTGTGAATTCATAAAGCCAGCATCCAGAGGGCCGTCACCACCAGCACAGCGGCCATGACGAGGTTGAAGACTTTCAGGCGGCGGGCCGTTCCGTCTGGCCCGGCCAGCCAGTGCCGCAGCAGGGAACCAGCGAGGGCGTAGGTGAGGTTGCTGACCAGCGCATAGGCCAGCATCACAGGCAGCACGATGGACAGCCGCGCACCCGCGTCGGCGTGGCCGGCGATCCAGCCGCTCACGATGCTGAGTGCCAGCATCCAGGCCTTGATGTTCACAAACTGCAGCGCGGCGCCCTGCCAGAAACCCACGTTCAGGCGCGCTGCATCGGCGCTGCTCAACTGGCGTGAGCGGGCGATCTTGAGGGCCAGCCACAGCAGATAAGCAACGCCGACGATCTTCACAACCAAGGTCAGCATGGGCACCGCCAGCAGCAGCGCGCCCAGACCGAGCGAGCACACCAGCAACAGCGCCCCCCAGCCCACCGGCACCGACAGCACAAAGGGCAGGCTGCGCCGAAAGCCGCCATTGGCGGCCAGCGCGGTCGACAGCGTGGTGTTGGGTCCGGGCGAGAAGCTCATCGCCGTGGCCAGCACCAGCAGGGCGGTGAATTCTTGCCAGTTCATGCTTCCCACTTTATAGTTGCAACCAGTACACAACCAGTACAGTTGTTGCGACAAACTCCGGAACTGTATTGGTCAAATGGTCAGCACACAGCTCTGGAATCACCGAGACACCGAGAACCATCCCTTCGTCAGGTCGCACATGTTGATGAAAACCTCCTCCCAGTCGCTCACCGCGCAGCTCAGCGCGCGTTTTGCCGAGCGCATCCGCAGCCGCTTGCTGGCACCGGGCGCGCGCCTGCCGTCGGTACGGCTGTGTGCGCAGCAGCAGGGCGTGAGCGTGGCTACGGTGGTGGCGGCTTACGACCAGTTGCTGGCGCAGGGGCTGGTGGTGGCCCAGAAGAACCGCGGTTTTTTTGTGCGCGAGGCGCCCGCAGTCACCTCGGTGGTGGCGCGCGGTGACAAACCGGTGGGCGTCAAGCCGCAGGCGGGTGCGGCGGCCGCCGCAGCGCCGATGGACAACTGGAGCACCGCCACCTGGATGGCGACACGCCAGGCGCCGGTGGACGCCACCGCCCTCATCCGCGGCATGTTCCACAGGATCAGCCACAAACCGCAACCCGGCATGGGCGTGTTCCCGCCAGACTGGCTGGAAACCACCTTCATGCCGGCCGCGGTGCGCAAGGTGTCCAGTGTGAGTGCGTTGCGCGATTTCTCGCTGCAGTACGGCGAACCCATGGGCGACAGCGGCCTGCGCCGGGCGCTGTCGCAAAAGCTCGGTGCCATCAATGTACCGGCCACGCCCGCGCAGATCATCACCACGGTGGGCGCCACGCACGCGCTGGACATCGTGAGCCGCACGCTGCTGCGCGCCGGTGACTGCGTGATGGTCGAAGAGCCCGGTTGGGCCGTGGAATTTGCGCGGCTCGATGCGCTGGGCATGCGCATCCTGCCGGTGCCGCGCCATGCCGAAGGGCCCGACCTGGAAGTGATGGCCCGTTACTGCGAGGTGCACGCCCCGAAGCTGTTTGTGAGTGTCAGTGTGTTCCACAACCCCACCGGTTACTGCCTCACCCCCGGCAGCGCCCACCGCGTGCTGCAACTCGCCAACCAGCACAACTTTCACATCGTCGAGGACGACACCTACAGCCACCTCGCGCCCGAGCACGCCACGCGGCTCTGCGCGCTCGACGGGCTGCAGCGCACGATTTACGTCAGCGGCTTCGCCAAAATTCTGGCGCCAGGCTGGCGCGTGGGTTTCATGGCGGCGCCGCCTGATCTGGTGGAGCGCCTGCTCGACACGAAGCTGCTCGCCACGCTCACCACACCCGCCCTGCTGGAAAAAGCGCTGGCTTGGTGTATCGACCAGGGCCAGTTGCGCCGGCATGCCGAGCGGGTGCGCACGCGGCTCGACCAGGCGCGTGCCCGCAGCGTCAAGCTGGCGCTGGCGCATGGCTGCACGTTTGCGGCGGAGCCAGCCGGTCTGTTTGGCTGGGTCGATACCGGCGTGGACACCGACGCACTGTCGCAGCGCATGCTGGACGAAGGCTACCTGATCGCACCCGGTGCGCTGTTTCATGCGGTACGCACACCCAGCCCCTTGATGCGCATCAACTTCGCCACCACGCAGGAGGCGGCCTTCTGGAAGGTGTTTGCAAGGTTGCGCGACGGCATGAAATAAACCGTTACAAGGACGGGCATCGCGAGAAGGCGTCTGACAGCAGACAAACGCCCCGCGCGCTACCATGCCATGGCGGGCCAACCCTGACCCGTGTTCGTCCTGCCGGTCGAGCGGTCCTTTCCGACACTTTCCCGCGTCAAGTCCAAGGAGACTCTTGTGAACACACGTCGACAGCTGATTCAAGTCATTCCTGCTGCCACGCTGGCCAGCCTGCTCGCTGCCTGTGGCAAAAAACCGGATACCGCTGCAGCGGCGCCGGCTGCGCCGGAGCCCGCACCGGCCCCTGTGGCTGCCGCACCCGCACCGGCAGCAGAACCCGCAGCGCCAGCTCCGGCCCCCGCCGCTGCCGGCAGCACGCTGGGCCTGGTGAATGAGCAGGACCCACAGGCCAAGGCCCTGGGTTATGTCAGTGACGCGACCAAGGCTGACAAGGCCAAGTACCCCAAGTACGCCGACGGCCAGCACTGCGGCAACTGTGCGCTCTACCAGGGCGCTGCAGGTTCTGCCCAGGGAGCCTGCCCGCTGTATCCGGGGCGTCAGGTGGTGGCGACGGCATGGTGCAGCGCCTACAACAAGAAAGCCGCTTGAAGCGCCTGTTCCCCGGGCGGTCGCGCTTCAGCGATTCAACGTGACCGGCGGCTGGCAAACCGCCAGACCCCGGTTCACAACATCTCGTCGGGTGCGAAGGGCGCGATCATCAGCAGCAGGAGTTTGAGTCCCAGGCTGGCATCGGGTTCGATGGCGGTGTCTTTCAGCGTGGAGCCTTCAGGCGCGCGCCACAACAACTGGCCGTTCACCGACTCCACGTGCCAGGCGCCACTGGCGAGTGCTGGCTCGATCATGCGGCTCGCTTCTGCCGCGAGGGCGCGGTTCTGGATGACCAGTGCGACCTCACTGTTCTGCAGTTGCGAGCGCAGGTCAAGGTTCATCGACCCGACCACCAGCAGGCGCTCGTCAATCACCACCACCTTGGCGTGCAGGCTGGCCCTCGATTGTCCGCTTGAACCGCCGGTGGACGCGCCGAGTGAGCCAGTACCCGAGCCAAGACCCCGCGCCGTGCCTTGCTGCTCGGCCCGCATCTCGTACAGCTCCACGCCGATTGCCAGCAGCGCCTTGCGATAGCGGGCGTAGCCCACATGGGCCGCTGGCGCATCGTTCGACGCCAGCGAATTGGTCAGCACGCGCACGCGCACGCCGCGCTGGCGCATCTCGGCAAACTGCTTCATCATGCGCGGCCCGGGCACAAAGTAGGGCGACACCACCAGCACCTCGCGGCGCGCCTCGGCCATCAGTTGCAGCAGACCATCGACCGCGGTGTCCTGCGCCTCTTCGACGGTGTCGGCATCGGCGGCGATTTTGGACGCCTTGTCCACCAGCAACACCGACGGTGCCCAGGTCCAGGTCAAGAGGCGCAGGTCGGTGGAGTCGCCCAGTGCGGGTAGCGTGGTGGTGGTTCCGTCAAGCGCGGTGACCACACGGGCCACACCCGGGACGGCCACTGCCGGCTGGGGCACTGCTGCCCCGGTACTGCCGTGGTCTTGCGACTGGCCGGAGGTGGCAGGCTTCGGCTTCAGCGCTTCGATGTCCTGGCGGGTCATCAGCGACTGCACCGGGTAGGCCAGCGGGTTGTTCCAGTACTGGTCAAAGCTTCGGGAGAGGTCTCTGGCGATGCGGCCTGCTGCCAGCACATCGACGTCCACAAAGTTCGTACCCTCGCTCTGCCCGAAGTAGGTTTCACCCAGATTGCGCCCACCGGTGATGGCCACTGCGTTGTCGGCAACGAATATCTTGTTGTGCATGCGCCGCTGCATGCGGTCGGTGTCCTGCAGGTTGCCCAGCACGCGCGTCAGCATGGAGCCTCGCCCGCCTGGCAGCGGGTTGAACAGGCGCACTTCGATGTTTTTCTCGAAAGCGAGTTTGAGTACCTGTGCGTTCTTGCCGGAGGTGTTGAAGTCATCCATCAGGATGCGCACCCGCACACCGCGGCCAGCCGCTTCGCGCAGGGCGTCCATCATGCGGTCGGTGGTGTCGTCGGCGTGTATCGCGTAGTACTGCAGGTCCAGTGTTTTCTGGGCTGCCTTGATCAGCGTCATGCGACTGGTGAAGGCCAGCTCGGCGCTGCCGACCAGTGCAAAGCCAGAATCGTTGCGTGTGCCGGCGCGCGCGGCGCGGGCGCCTACCAGCGCGCCCAGGCGGGTTTCGGCAGGCGTGGCCAGCGCTGTTGACATGGGACGGTCCACCTCACTCGGCAGGGAGGCGCATGCCGTGAGCCACAGGCTCGCCAACAGGCCTGCGCACCGAAAGATGCTCAGAGCGGCCCTGGAAGTGGGCTGCCGAACGGACGGGGGCTGCGCGCAGGCGGCAGATGAGCAAGAGATGGCAGACATGGTTCTCTTGACTGTAAGTCCTGTCCGCCCAGGTGCATGGTTTGCACCGCGAGGACTGCGCCGCATGCCGTTGTAGGCGCAAGGCGCAAACGGTGCGCCTTGGCTCCGGACGAGAGGGTTTACGAGAGGGTTTCCCAGCGCTGCAGTGCCGTCATCAATTCTTCTTCGATCTTGCTGTTGCGCGCGTTGAGTTCGGCCGCCCGTTTCGGATCGCGGGTGTACAGGGTGCCGTCAAACAGTTCCTGCTCGATCGCTTTTTGCTGCGACTCCAGTTGCTGGATCAGCGCTGGCAACCCGTCGAGCTCCCGCTGTTCCTTGTAGCTGAGCTTCTTCTTGGGGGTTGCCGCATTCTCCTTGGCCGCTTCTGCGATGCCCTTGCCGTCGGATTTACCGCCGGATTTACCGCCGGATTTGTTGCCGGACTTGGCGGCAGCCGTGCCTGCAAGGCTTTTGCCGCTTCCACTGCCGGTGATCTGCGCGGCGCGCTTCGACTGCGTGAGCCAGTCCGTCACACCCCCCTCGTACTCGCGCCAGAAGCCCGGGTTCTCGGGTGTGCCCTCGTAGGCAATGGTGCTGGTCACCACGTTGTCGAGGAAGCGCCTGTCGTGGCTGACGAGGAACACGGTGCCTTCGTAGTTCTGCAGAAGGTCTTCCAGCAGCTCCAGCGTGTCGATGTCCAGATCGTTGGTCGGCTCGTCCAGCACCAGCACGTTGGCCGGCCGCGCAAACAGGCGCGCCAGCAGCAGGCGGTTGCGCTCGCCGCCAGAGAGCGTGCGCACCGGCGAATTGGCGCGCGCTGGCGAGAACAGAAAGTCGGTGAGGTAGCTCTTGACGTGCTTTTTCTGGCCGTTGATCTCGACCCACTCACTGCCCGGGCTGATGAAGTCTTCCAGCGTGGCGTCGAGGTCGAGGCTGTCGCGCATCTGGTCAAAGTAGGCCACCTGCAGGTTGGCGCCCTGGCGAATCTTGCCGGGCGGTGTGGTCACATCGGGCTGCAGCTCGCCCAGAATCAGCTTGAGCAGCGTGGTCTTGCCTGCGCCGTTGGGGCCCAGCAGGCCGACCTTGTCGCCGCGCAGCAAGGTGCCGGTGAATTGGTTGACGATGATTTTTTCTGCGCCCGGATGGCCGAAGCTTTTCGACACGTTGGTCAGCTCGGCAACGATCTTGCCGCTTTTCTCACCACTGGAAACATCCAGGTTGACGCGGCCCACGGCGTCGCGCCGTGCTGCCCGGCTGTCACGCAGCACTTCCAGCCGGCCAATGCGGGCCACGCTGCGGGTGCGGCGGGCCTCCACGCCCTTGCGTATCCAGATTTCCTCCTGCGCCAGCAGCTTGTCGGCCTTGGCGTTGATCACCGCCTCCTGCGCCATCTGCTCTTCCTTCTGGATCAGGTACTGGGCAAAGTTGCCCGGGTAGCTGTTGAGCTTGCCGCGGTCCAGCTCGACGATGGCGGTGGCGACCTGGTCCAGAAAGGCGCGGTCGTGGGTGATGGTGATGATGCTGCCGTTGAAGTTGACCAGCAACTCCTCGAGCCAGGCGATCGAATCGAGGTCCAGGTGGTTGGTCGGCTCGTCGAGCAGCAGCACGTCGGGCTTGGCGACCAGCGCCTGTGCGAGGGCCACGCGTTTTTTGGTGCCGCCCGATAGCGAGCCGACGATGGCGTCCTTGTCCAGGTGAAGGCGGTGCAGGGTTTCCTCCACGCGCTGCTCCCAGTTCCAGCCGTCCAGCGCTTCAATTTCGGACTGCAGCGCGTCGAGGTCGGTGTGCTCGTCCGCCGCCAGATATTGCTCGACCACATGCCGGGTCCGCGCCAGTCCGGCGCTGGCGGCTATGAACACGGTGGCGTGCGGGTCCAGGCTGGGCTCCTGCGGCACGTAGGCAATGCGCAGGTTTTGCTGCAGTTGCAGCGTGCCGTCGTCGGGCTTTTCGAGCCCGGCGAGGATTTTCAGCAAGGAGGATTTGCCCGTGCCGTTGCGGCCGATCAGGCCGATGCGCTGGTTGGTTTCGAGGGAAAAATCAGCGTGGTCCAGCAGGGCCACGTGCCCAAAAGCCAGCTGGGCGTCAAGTAAGGTGATAAGTGCCATATATAAGGTGGATTATCCCGGGACAGCATTCGGGCCTGTTGGCGGCCGTGCGTGGACGCCGCTGTTACCGCTTGGCACAGATGGAATGGCTATAGTGACTTTCCGGTTTTAAGACAATCAAGGAGCGCACTTGGAGACATCCATCCGGCTGGACATCAATGGCCGCAACGTCGCTGTCCAGGCGGACCCGAGCATGCCCCTGCTGTGGCTGCTGCGGGACGTGCTCAACCTCACCGGCACCAAGTATGGTTGCGGCGTGGCGGCGTGCGGGGCCTGCACGGTCCGGATCGATGGCGCGGCGGTTCGGGCCTGTGTGACGCCGGTCTCTGGCGTGATCGGCAAGCGCATCCAGACCATTGAAGGCCTGGGAACGCCAGACAAGCCTCACGCCTTGCAGCGCGCCTGGATCGCCGAGCAGGTGCCGCAGTGCGGCTATTGCCAGTCGGGCATGCTGATGGCTGCCGCGGCGCTGCTGGAGAAAAAGCCGCGCCCCACCGACGCTGATATGGACGAGGCCATCACCAACCTTTGCCGCTGCGGCACTTACCAGCGCATCCGGCTGGCCATTCGCCGTGCTTCTGCCTCGACCGGGCCGGCCAAGCCTGCCAGCGCCCTGCCGGCCAGGTCATGAAGCGCCGCTCCTGGTTGTTGAGTGCCGCAGGTGCTGCGGGCTCCCTCGTCATTGGCTGGAGCCTGTTGCCTGCCCGTTCGCGGCTGGGCAGTGCCAGCCACCCCTGGCCGGCCATCGATGGGTTCAACGGCGGGGCTGGCCGTGCCGAAGGGGTGGTCCTCAATGGCTGGATCAAGGTCAAGGCCGACGGCTCGGTGGTGCTCGCCATGCCGCGCAGCGAGATGGGCCAGGGCGTGCACACCGCGCTGGCGATGCTGGTGGCCGAGGAGATGGACCTTCCCCTGGCGCGGGTCGGCGTCGAGCAGGCAGGCGCCGACGCCATTTACGGAAACGTGGCCATGCTGGTGGGCAGCTTGCCCTTCCACCCGCTGGAGGTCGACGACACCGCGGAGGAGGGAGCGCCCAAGGTGCGACCCACCACCGTGCGGCTGGGGGAGTGGATGATGCGCAAGCTGGCGCGCGAGCTCGGTATCCATGCCACGGGCGGCTCCTCCAGCGTGGCCGATGCCTGGGAGGTGGTCCGAACCGCCGCCGCTACGGCCAGGGGCTCGTTGCTGGGCGCCGCCTCGCTCGACTGGAAGCTGCCGGTCGATGAACTGACGGTGGCGGGTGGCGTGATGTCGCACCCGTCCGGTCCCTCGGCCCACTACGGCGAACTGGCCCGGTTTGCAGCCGAAACGCCGCCCGGCGAAGTACGTCTCAAAAACCGCAAGGACTGGAAACTCATCGGCCGCAGCGCCCCGCGGCCGGACATTCCGGCCAAAACCAATGGACAGGCCCTCTTTGGCGTGGACGTGCGTCTGCCTGGCATGTTGTACGCGGCTGCGCGCATGTGTCCCATGCTGGGCGGATCACCCGGGGCGATGGACCCGGCGGCCGCACTGGCGATGCCGGGCGTGGAGCGTCTGGTTCGGCTGCCAGGCTACGCCGGCTCGACCGCCGGTTTCGCGGTAGTGGGCACCACCTGGTGGCATGCGCAGCAGGGCGCACTGGCTGTGAAGGTTGACTGGCAGCAGCGGCCGGCAGGTGCGCTGGACAGTGCCTTGATCGAGCGCGACCTGCTGGCGGCGCTGGACAGCGGCCCGGCACACACGTTTTACGCCAGAGGCGACGTGAACGTAGCCCAGGCGGCCGCCGCAGCAACCGTGGAGGCGGTATACCGCGCGCCGTTTCTGGCCCACGCCACGCTGGAGCCGATGAACTGCACGGCGCAAGTGACAGGGGGCCAGGTTCGGCTCTGGGTACCGACGCAGGTTCCGCAGATGGCGGTGGCCAAGGCCGCGCAGGTGGCCGGCGTCGCCGTGGAGGATGTGTCGGTCACGGTCACCCTGCTGGGTGGCGGCTTCGGTCGCCGGCTCGAGGTCGACGTGGTGGCACAGGCGGTGCGCGTGGCGATGGAGTGCGGCGGCCGGCCGGTCCAGCTGATGTGGTCCCGCGAGGAGGACATCACCCATGACTTCTACCGGCCCATGCAGGTCGCACGGCTGCGTGCGTGGCTGGGGCCGGGCCGCCAGGTGACCGGCGTGAGCCTGCTGTCGGCGGGAGACGCCATCACGCCGCGCTGGCTGGAGCGCAACGCGCCTGCCTTGGTCAGCCCCGTGGACACACCCGATAAAAGCGCGGCGGAAGGCTTGTTTGACCTGCCTTACGGATTTGCCCACCAGCGCATGGCCCATGTCGCGACCCGATCACAGGCTCCGGTGGGGTATTGGCGTTCAGTCGGCCACTCCCACAATGCGTTCTTCGTCGAGAGCTTCATGGATGAGCTGGCCTCGCACGCCGGGATGGATCCCGTGGCTTTTCGCCTGTCCCTGCTGCAGGAGGCTCCGCGCCACCGGGCGGTGCTGGCGCTGGCTGCCGCGAAAGCCGGTTGGGGCGCTGCCTTGCCGGCTGGGCAGGCACGGGGGGTGGCGCTGCATGAATCGTTTGGCACCATCGTCGCGCAGGTGGTCGAGGCCTCCATCACGGCGAGTGGCCCCCGCGTCCACCGCGTGGTGTGTGCTGTGGACTGCGGCACGGTCGTCCATCCCGGCATCGTGGCCCAGCAGATGGAAGGGGCGGTCATCTTTGCACTGAGTGCCTCCCTGAACGGGCAGATTGATATCGCTCAGGGCGCGGTGCAGCAGAAGAACTTTCCGGACTATCGCCTCGTGGCGCTGGCCCAGGCGCCCCATGTGGAGACTTATCTTGTGTCCAGTGAGCGCCCACCGGCAGGTGTGGGTGAGCCCGGCGTGCCGCCATTGGCGCCGGCGCTGGCAAATGCCCTGTTTGCCCTGACGGGGCGCAGGCAGCGGCGGCTGCCTCTGCAGGCCTGAAGCGACCGTTGGCAAAACTTTTTGGCGGCGGCTCCAAAGCGAAGAAATTACGTGTTACAGTCTATGGCTCTGCTGATGACGCAGCGCGGTACTCCGAAGGAGCACCAGCGGCGGCACCAGAAGAAAAAATTTGGATTCGAAGTTGACCAGGATGAAAATTCCGGTATAGAATTCAAGGCTCTGCTGAAAACGCAAGTGCTGACCTTCAAACGGTCAGGCAGCAGAAAAAAGAGTCAAAAAATTGACTGGAAGTTAAAAACCAGTATAGAATTCAAGGCTCTGCTAAATTTGACGAAAATCGCAAAGTTGATAAAACCAAGCGCTGAGTTGAATAAAGCAAATAACCTTCGGGTTGACCGGGATTAAAAAACCGGTATATAATTCGAGGCTCTGCTGATTACAGCAAACGACAAAAGCAAGGCGGTTAATCTGCTGGGCAAGTAGTCAGGATCTTTAAAAATTTACAGCCGATAAGTATGGGCGTTTGAAGGCGATTGCCAGACAACATCAACGAAAGTTGACGAGTCAGGTCTTCTGACCTTAAACGCTCATAGAGATAGAACATGTGAAATCGTCAAGATTTCTCATCAATTCCGTTTTTTATGAGTTTTCTTCTCGCAGTCAAATGCGGGGAGTTGAAATATTGCAGTGATTAAACTATAGAGTTTGATCCTGGCTCAGATTGAACGCTGGCGGCATGCCTTACACATGCAAGTCGAACGGTAGAGTAGCAATACTCGAGAGTGGCGAACGGGTGAGTAATATATCGGAACGTGCCCAATCGTGGGGG
>CALRSS020000015.1:0-24114 GCA_943370905.1 Synechococcus sp. UW140 | reverse complement strand
CGGGCTGGCCGTCAGGCTCACCACGCCGCTGGCGGCGTTGATGCTGAACAGGGCCGCATCGGTGCCCGAGAGGCTGTAGCTGGTCGTGCCGCTGACGTAGTCGACGCTGTCGGTCGAGGTGGCGGTGTAGACCGCCTGGCCGGCGCCGGTGTTCTCGGCGATCGCGGCAGCGGTGGCGCCGCTGGTGACGGTCGGGGCGACCTCGTCCTTGTTGACGATGGCCAAGGTCACGGCCTGGCTGGTGGCATTGGCCGCGGCGTCGGTGGCGACCACGCTGAAGCTGTAGCTGCTCTTGCCTTCGTAGTTCGGGCTGGCCGTCAGGCTCACCACGCCGCTGGCGGCGTTGATGCTGAACAGGGCCGCATCGGTGCCCGAGAGGCTGTAGCTGGTCGTGCCGCTGACGTAGTTCACAAAGTCCGTCGAAGTTGCCGTATAGACCGCAACGCCAGGACCAGTGTTTTCATTCAAAGCCGCAGCCGTCCCACCGCTGGTGATGGTGGGCGCCGTCGTATCCACAGCAGCCACCACAGGCGGTGCTGCCGGTGCGCCGGTCGTACCGACAGTACCGGCCGTACCCGCGGTGCCGGACAAGGTAGCACTGTAAAGACTGGTCGATGATTGCGCAAAATCCAGCGGTTCAGCACCCACGAGGCCGCTCCGGCTGGTGAGTTCGATCACCCCATTCGACTGCACACTGTTCGGTGAGAAAGGGTCCGGGTACTGGTAGCTGATGGGCGCCAGCGTCTCCAGCGTACGGATCAACTCCACGAGGGTATTGCCGTCGTTGGAAGAACTGCCGGAAGCCACCACAATGCTGGCGTCTGCACTCAAACCCGCCGCTGGATCCTCAATCAGGCGATTGAGATTGCCACCTTCGGAAATAGCTTTCAGGATGGACGCAAATTCACCCGGCACAGGCACCAGTGCAGCGTCTGTCGCATCAGGGCCAGCGCCGCCAACCACCGAAGCGTCCAGCGTGACGGTTTCCCGGGGCCCCAGAACCACTGTGCCGCCCTGTGCAAAAGTCAGCCCCGTACGGCCGCCAGGGCCGGTCACGACGACTTCACCCTCCAGAACCGGGTCCCCGCTTTTCAGTTGGCGACGCTGTCCATCAGCACCCAGCGCAAAAACAACCCCTTCCACACGGGTAGCGGTGCCGACAACAGGGGGGGACGTGGCCATGGTGACTTCCAGACGTAACAGTTACATGTGGAAACATCGTACCGCCTTGACCGCAGTGGCGACACTGTACTGAGGTACTAGATCGCGGTACTAGATCACGCTCTGGAACTGATGCTGCCGGGGCCTGCTGGCGCCCCGCCGCCATTGATGATGAGAGACAGCTGGAGCCGGTCCCGCACCTTGAGCTTTTCCAGGATGGCGCCGACGTGCGCCTTGACGGTTCGCTCGGTGATGCCCAGCAGACGGGCAATTTCCTTGTTGCTGGCACCCGAGGCCAGCGTCCTGGCGACTTCCAGCTCCCGTTCCGTCAGCTTTTCCTGCCATTTGGCGGGCGGCGGAAGCGATGACGGGCTGGAAGGCGCGGGACTTCCCACCGGCGCAGTCCGGGCCAGGCGGGCTGTGGCCCCGATGAGCCTTTGCATCAACGACTCGCCAATCCACAGGCCGCCCTGCAGCACCACACCGGCAATCTGCCGAAGCAGCACCGGGTCTGCATGGGTGTTGCAGTAGCCCCGGGCGCCGGCAGAAAAAACCGCGAGCGCTTCTTCATCCTGTGGGATGTCGCTCATGACGACACAGGGCAACAATCCAAAATTCAGCGCGATGCGGGCCATTTGCTCGCTGGCAGGCGCGCCCTGCTCCAGGCGTAACCAGAGCAATCCGATTTTGCTTTTGGCCTTGACGGGTCGCGCCGTCCCCGGCCTGGCCGCACTCGCCGACTCAAACGCCTCGCTCCAACGGGGCAGCATTCGACCATCACGGCACAGGAACAGGTGCAAAGACCCTTCACTCACCATGCGATCGCCCTCTAGCGCTCAGTGAACGCGGCCTGCTTGGCTCTGAGCACGGGTTTGAGTAGATAGGACAGGATGCTCTTCTTGCCGGTCACGATGTCGACTTCTGCCACCATGCCCGGAATGATGGGCAATCCTTCGCCCAGTTTTGATTTTTCGGTGCGAACACGCACGTTGTAAAACGTGTTGCCACGCTCGTCGGTGACCGAGTCGGCGCCAATCACTTCCAGCTTGGCCTCCAGCCCGCCATAAATCGAGAAGTCGTAGGCACTGAACTTCACGATCGCGCGATCACCCGGGCGCAGGAAGGCAATATCCTTGGGCATCACCTTGGCTTCCACCAGCAGGTTCTCTTCCAGGGGCACGATTTCAATGATGTCCCGTCCCGGCTGGACCACGCCGCCGACGGTATTGACCAGCAGCCGCTTGACCGTTCCGCGCACTGGCGACTTCAGCGATGATTTGTCCACCTTGTCGGCCAGCCCGACGCCGCCGGCCGAGCTCACATTCAGCTTGGCCAGCGTATCCGACAACTCCTTGCGCGATTCGCTCTTGAAGTTGAGCTCCAGTTCCTGAACCTTGCGGGACGCTTCGCCGATCGCAGCCTGGGTTTTTGAAACCTGTGCAGACGCCATTTCGCGGTCACCCAGATAGCGGCCGGCATCCCTCTCGAGGCGCAGCAGTTCGACCTCTGACACCGCACCGTCCTTGAGCAGGGGCCGCGTATAGCCCAGCTCGCGGGTGGTCAGCTGATAAGCCTGCGCCGCCTGGTCGCGCCTGGCCCGCACCTCCAGCAGTTCCTGCTGGCGCTGGGCCAGTTGTTGCTGGGCAATGGATAACTGCGCGTTCAGCGTGGAGATGCTGGCCTCGTAGGCGCGGCGCTCCTCTTCCACCACTTTGGGTGCTTCCGCCACGGCTTCCGGTGGCGGCACAAAAGGCACGCCTTCTGCCAGGGCGCGGAGCCGGGCGGCCTTGCCCAACAAGGCCAGATAGCCCACACGGTTTTCCTTGAGCGAGGAGTCGAACCGGGTGGTGTCGATGTTCAGCAGCACCTGGCCGGCTTCGACCACCTGCCCTTCGTTCACGACGATCTCGGACACCACACCGCCATCCAGGCTCTGCAACACCTGCAACTGTTTGGAGGGGATCACCTTGCCCTCGCCTTTGGTGATCTCGTCAATCTCGGCCAGCGACGCCCAGGCCACCCCGATCACGAGGATGATGCCGAAGCTGTTGAGCAGCAGGCGCGCGCGCAGCGGCTCCTGCTCGAGCATGACACGGTCCGCGTCGCCGCTGAAACCGGCATCGAGTTGTCCGGGGTCCTGCTTCCAGGAGACGAGGGTCCGGTCGACGGTGGGCTGCAGTTTGCCCCTGATCGCCTCCAGCACCCTGAGCACCGGACGGGCCCAGCTGATCCAGCGTGGTGTCATGACGCCTTCCCTACTCTTCCTGCCTTGAGGGCTTCCATCACCTGATCGTGCGGGCCGTCAGCCACGATGCGCCCATCATCGATCACGATGATGCGGTCCGCCAGATCCAGCAGGGTGTTGCGGTGGGTCACCACGATGGTGGTCTTGTGGCGCCCAAAAACCCTCAAACGTTCCTTGAACTGGGCCTCGGACGAGAAATCCATCGAGCCTGTCGGCTCATCGAGCAGCAGGACGGGTGGCTCCAGCAAGGCGGCGCGGGCGATGGCCACGCCCTGGCGCTGACCGCCCGACAGCGACTCGCCCCGTTCACCGATGATCATGTCAAAGCCTTGCGGATGCGCGTTGGCAAATTCAATCAGCCCGCCGACTTCCGCCGCCGCCAGAATGGCACCATCGTCTGCATAAGGCGCTGCAATCGCAATGTTGTCACGCAGGGTGCCGTAAAAAAGCATGGCATCCTGCTCCACATAACCGATGTTGCGCCGCAGGTCTGCCGGGTCCAATTGGCGCAAATCGATCCCGTCAATGGAGATCGCGCCCTTGGTCGGCGCGTACAGGCCGAGAATCAGCCGCTGCAAAGTGGTCTTGCCGGACCCGACCCGGCCGATCACCACCACGTTTTCACCCGGCTTGATGCGGAAGGAGACCCCGCGCAGCGCCTCCTGGGTACGGCCCGGATAGCTGAAGTGCACATTGTCAAAAACGATCTCGCCCTGCAGGTCAGGCCGGTGCACGTAATTGGCGTCGGCGCTTCGCTCACCCGGCTTGTTCATGGTGACTTCAAGTGAAGCCAGCGCCGTGCGGGCGTTGTGGTACTGCATCAGCAAGGCCACGATCTGCCCCAGCGGCGCCATGGCCCGGCCGGCCAGCATGGTGCAGGCGATCAACCCGCCCATCGTCAGCATGCCGGCGTGAATGAGGTAAACACCCCCGACAATCATCGACATGTTGATCAGCTGCTGCAGCGTCGAAACGCCGTTGATCACCGACGACGACAGCAGGCGCAACTGGGCGCTGACCCGCGCCAGAAAGGCCGCGGTGTCTTCCAGCTTGGTCTGCATCTGGCTTTCAGCCCCGTGCGACTTGATCGCCTCCATGGCCGTCAGCGTCTCCACCAGCGTGGCGTTGCGCATGGCGGCAGCGCGAAAGGTGGTTTCCGAAAGCTCGTGCATCTTGTGCTGCACGATGTAGCTGTAGACGACGACCAGCAGCACCCCCACCAGGGGCGCAAACACGAGCGGCCATGAGATCCAGGCCAGCACCACGAAAAACAGGATCGCGAACGGCAAATCAATGATGGCCGTGACGGTGGCCGAGGCGATGAAATCCCGCACCGACTCGAAAGACCGCAGCGTGGCTGCATAGGAGCCCACCGACGCAGGACGCTCGGACAGCTTCATGCCCAGCACCCGCTCCATGATCAGCGTGGACAGTTTCAGGTCGATCCGTGAACCGGCCAGGTCCACAAAATAGCCCCGCAGCAAGCGCAGGAAATAGTCAAAGCCGAGCACCAGCGCCATGCCGATGGCGAGTATCCAGAGCGTCTCGATTGCGAAATTGGGCACCACCCTGTCGTACACGTTCATCGAAAAAAGCGGTACGGCCAGCGCGAACAGGTTGATCAGCAGTGCGGCGGAGAGAATGTCACGGTAGAGCGGGAACTGGTCACTGAAAGCCCCCCAGAACCAGTGCTTCTGTGAACTGGCGGTGACGATAGGGGTGCGCTGGTCAAACCGGAAGTGAGGACGCGAAAAAATGGCAATGCCGACATAGCGCCGCTCCAGTTCGCTGCGCGCCATGACCACGGCCCCCTGGCCAGACTCTGGAAACAGCAAATTGGCCTCTTCACCCGTGTCGTCCCAGCCCAGCAGCAGGCAGGCGGATTCGCCCTCCAGCAGCAGGATGACGGGCAACAGCGCCGTGTCGATGCCCCGCAACGACCGTCGCACCACCTTGCACGACAGTCCGGCGCGTGCGGCCGCACGGGCAAACAGGGAAGGCGTCAGGCCTTCCTTGGGCAAGGGCAAGCCGGCCGACAACGCAGCACGCGTGCTGGGGCGCCCATGGATACGCGTGAGCTCGACCAGACAGTCCAGCAGCGGATCATGGTGCAGCAGATCTTCCCGCAAGCCGTATCCCAAATGCTTGGGGACGGCTCGCGCAGCCTGGGTCGGCAAGTTGTTATCGCTCATTTGTACGTGTCACCCAAGGCGACTGGTCGGTCCGACGGGTTGTAAGCATTTGTAATGATATTACCCATCAAAAGTGAGTGAGAGGTCTTCATCCGAATTGCGGCCTTTGTCGTGATTTACTTGACACCCAAGCTTTACACGGCCAAACGAGTCCTCCCTGGAATTCTCAGTCTTGTGCCCGAAGGGTAATGTACAGGCATTACTACCAAAGAATTACGTCTGCTGTGTGAACC
This sequence comes from Synechococcus sp. UW140, assembly GCA_943370905.1. GTDB lineage: Bacteria > Pseudomonadota > Gammaproteobacteria > Burkholderiales > Burkholderiaceae_C > Polaromonas. The sequence continues at coordinate 18,283 of CALRSS020000015.1, read as the reverse complement.
ATGCACTCTGGCACCGACTGCTGGATTATCCGGTGGATCAGTGAACAACCTCAGAGGGAAAACCGTCATAGACGGCAAGGTTGTTGCAAAAGGGTTTGAAGTGTTCCAGACAGTACAGCTTCCGTGCACGAGGAAAAGCTATGCACCGGGGTGCTACTGAGGCACGCATGACCAGTCATTCTGGATGTCATGCGTGAGGGCTGCATCAGCAAGACCGTTGCGGTGGAACATCTTCACCCACAAAAAAGGCACTCAGTGATCGGTTCATAAAGGACTTTCCCCGTTGTTGCTTTGGATCAACAACTGAGACCGTAACTCACCGTCTATCGGGGAATTTCACTTCATGACGTCGCCTCCGCGAACTCCCTCTGTGCCATGCAATTGCAGAACACTCGGGCAAGACACATTTATCGCCAGGAAGGATGTTTTTGGTCGGAAAAGCCCATTTCCGGTGACGAATTCGCCATTTTTTACCCGCATGCGGCGGGCAGACAGTGAAGCGGGTGCGGTATCTATAAGAGGCTTGGCATGTAAACTGCCACAGCGATACCTCGGGTTCCAACATTGGGAGGCACCTCATGAAGCGTACTCTGCAGCAGGGCTTTTCCCTGATTGAGCTGATGATCGTCGTTGCGATCATTGGCATGTTGGCAGCCATTGCACTGCCTGCTTACCAGAACTACCTGGTGCGTTCCAAGGTGTCCGAAATCCTCCTGGCCGCCTCTTCGGGCCGCACGGGGGTTTCTGAAAACTTCTCCCAGAAGGGAACCATGCAGTTGCCAGCTGCATCCATGGGTGTTCTGACGCAAACATCCACCTACGTCGCCAGCGTGACCTACACCAGCAGTGCGACGGGCACCGGCGACATCATCGTGGTTGCCAGTGCCAACGCCGGGCTGGGCCCAGCTGCCGGCACGGCCGTTGCGTTGCGCGGTGTTGTCCAACCCAGCGGTCAGGTGACGTGGACGTGTGGCGGTATGGCTTTTGGCGCCAATGCAGCAATGCCGTCCAAATTCCGCCCATCCTCTTGCCTTGATTTTTGATTCCTCATCCGATCTTGCCCCTCAACAAGGCCCCCTAAAGGGGGCAAGTCCAATTGGTGTACCAAATCAAGGGGTTCGCGACGCTCCAGAATTGAAAAAGCCCCTGAATCCGTTAGGAATCAAGGGCTTGCGCATCTGGTGGCCTGGGGCGGAATCGAACCACCGACACAAGGATTTTCAATCTTCCCATTTTTGCTTATGAATCAAGCGTTTGGATAGCCCAGACTCTACAAACCGCAACATTTCAGCGCTCAGCTTTGCCTGTGAAAATATCGTGTAGCTTGAGCCTTTGTAGACGGCCATAGACGAGTTTTCCGGTCTATTTTTCAAACGGCGTTAGAGCTCGGGTTGGTAAATTTCCATCAATTCGGTTCGTCAGATCAATGGTGTTGCCAGTCGTGACGCTGCCGGAACGATAAAAGTCGAAGGTTTTGACCGCTTTTTTCTTTTCTCCCAAAAATCCGAACAGCTTTTCTGGGCCATACCAACGCGAACCGCTCGCAAAGGTCATCTCGTATTGACCTAGCGGAACCTGGACAGTGATCGTTTCCCCTTTACGCAATGGGATCAATACGATCAATCGACCACTCCCTGACTCTTGCACTCGAACCGCGTAGAAGCTATCTCCTCGACTTGGTGCTTTGACGGTGAGCGGCGCAACTGCACTTACCTCGTGAGGAGCAAACCATATGGCCTCTCCAGAATTAGGAAACGGTACTACTCCAGCCTGCAAAATCAAATATTTGATGCTCAGATAGGCCAATAAGCAGATGTTCACGGTCCACAGCACGACCCTCTTCATCGGCCATTTATCCATGGATGCAGCAGCTCTGCTTGGAAAAGGGCGTACTTTGGTACGCGCCTGTCGATGCCGCTCGTGCATGTAGTCACGATCTAACAACCCCATTGGAGTGCTCCTAAACACTTCTCGCTTTGAACCCTGCTTTTGTGCAAGCTAGCGCTGAGCGCAACGAAGAACAGCACAAAAAGAAACGGGTTGACTGCTATCAACAATCAACCCGCAAATGCTTAACGCGAGAGACTTTCATCGCAGATTTAATGTCTGCGCAATTAATGTAAAGCGGAATAGCCGATCGAGCAATGCAACTATTTCCATGGTCTGCCTTGCTCCTTGATAGACAGGCAGGGGAGCCCTTCAGGGGGCGGCACGCCCGGGGTATGGGGTGCAACCCCATGTAGCGAAGCGCGACCTGGCGGCACAAGCATGAGGGTTGACCAAGTCCCCTCGACTGCTATGCTTCTGCCATGACAGCAAAAAAACGAGTCTCCGCTGAGTTGACCCCAAAGCAACAGGCCCGAGCAGCCGAGGTCATCAAGAGCGCCATGGAGCGCTTCTACGGCAATTTCGACGAGCTGGAGTCGGCCATTGGCATGTATATGGTCGGCCATTACGTCGGCTGGAAAGTGTTGGTCCTCGTCCACAGCAAGCGGACCATCCGCAAGTACGAGGAAATCCTCCAGATCGTGGTCCGCGAGGAGTTCCCCGAAGAGGGAGCAGAGGCTCCCCGCTCCGTCGCGCTGTCGATCGCCAAGACCGTGTCCAACTTCTGGAAGGTTGTCTCCGGCGAGGACAAGACGATCGCCAAGGAAGACCGAAAGCAGTTCGGTTGATGTAAAGGGGCAACTAATGCCCCTTGCAGGAACTTGAATGCTCCCCTATAGTGGGGGACATGAATGCTCCTTTACCTCGTTTTAATCCCAAATCAGCGGCTGCGGACGGCCGGGAGGGCGCGCCAGCGCCTCCCGCGCGGCCGCAGGCCGCTGGGCTTGTCTCTCTTAAAACAAGTGACACGTTAATAGCCAACACAGTAGAGATCGACAGGGACAAAGCCCGACACAAAAGGCTGACCCGTTCGATCCTTGTTGCGGCCAAGCTCTTTGAGCACGCGTTCCGCGGATTCCGCATGCGCCCTGCCATGCTGACCCTGACCTATCGGGACGTGGACGGCTTCGCGCCTCGCCACGTGTCCGAGCTCCTCAAACGCATTCGGCAATGGCTGGACCGCCGTGGCCGGGGGTTTCACTACGTCTGGGTGGCCGAGCTCCAGCAGCGCGGCGCTCTGCACTATCACATCGTTATCTGGCTCCCCAAGGGCCTGACACTCCCCAAACCCGACAAACAAGGATGGTGGCCCCATGGCAGCACCCGCATCGAATGGGCCCGACACCCCGTCGGCTATCTCATCAAGTACGCCTCTAAATTCGATGTCAAGGGAGGACTTCCGAAGGGCGCTCGCCTTCACGGAGCGGGCGGGTTCGATGAAGCATCAAAGCAGGTTCGCCGATGGTTCAACCTGCCCACATGGCTTAAATGTCTCGCCGGAGTCAGCAGCCGATTTATGCGAGTTGAAGGCGTTGGCTTGGTGGCTGCAGATACGGGGGTTTGCGTGCAATCGCCCTGGCGGGTGTCCTGCAGCGGCGGCAAAGTGTTTGCGACAAAGATTTTCGAGTACGTCGGCGGACTGAAAGACATTGCCGGCCCGTACTCCATGCTCGGCATGCCACACCTGCTGTGACCATGAACGCCGCCGCCCCGCCCTTCTTCCTGCTGTCCGATGAGATTGAAACCCTCACCGGGTACAAGCTGCCCGCGCACCAGACCAAGTGGCTGCGGGCCAAAGGCTGGCGCTTTGAGCTGAACGGGAATCGTAAACCCATCATTGCCCGGAAATACGCCGAGAAAATGCTCGGCTGCGCCACCGACACACAAGACCAGATGCCCCGCCCCAACTTCCGCGCACTACAGGCCGCCTGATGGGACGCCGCCGCCAGTCCAACTACGACGACCCTCCCCGCTTCCATAAGAAGGGGAAGGTCTGGTACCACGTCAGCGGCACCTCGCCACGCATCTGGACCAAGCTCTCCAGCGACCGCGCCGAAGCGCTCCGGCTGTGGGCGCAACGGGAAGGCGTGCGGGAGGATGAGTCCACCCGGCTTTTCTCGGTGGTGGCGAAACGCTACGTGCGGGAGATTTACCCCTCCAAAAGCGTCCAGACCCGCAAAGACAACGACAAGGAGCTGGCCAACCTGCTCAAGGTGTTCGGCCACATGCCGATTGATGCCATTGCCCCTATGCACATCCGGGAGTACATGGACCTGCGGGGTCAGACCGCCAAGGTACGGGCCAATCGGGAAAAAGCCCTGTTCTCGCACGTCTTCAACAAAGCCCGAGAGTGGGGATACACCGCGCTCCAGAACCCCTGCCAAGGGGTTAAGGGCTTCAAGGAAACCGGGCGCTCACGCTACATCACAGACGCGGAATTCGACAAGGTCAAGGCACACGCCCACTTCACTGTGATCGACGCCATGGACCTGGCGCTGCTGACTGGCCAGCGCCCTGCCGATGTGCTCAAGCTCAAGCGGACAGACATCCGGGACGGTGCGCTCTGGATCATCCAGAACAAGACAGGAGCACGGCTAGGCGTGGAAATCACCGGGGAGCTGGCCTTGGTCATCAACCGGATCAACGAACGCCCACGGCGGGCCATAGGCGCTTATCTGGTGCAGGATGAGAACGGCCAGCCGCTGAGCCAGTTTGCGCTGCGCTCACGCTTTGACAAGGCGCGGACGGCTGCTGGGGTGGACTTTCAATTCCGGGATATCCGAGCAAAGGCTGCAACTGATACCGGCGACTTGGCACACTCTCAGACGCTGCTCGGCCACAAAAACCGCGACATGACTGAGCACTATGTCAAAGCTAGGATTGGTGAGCGGGTCAAACCACTTCGTTGACGCTCTGATTTAAGTCGGCAGCAGGGGCATCGGTACTAGCTGCAGGCCCATAAGTCCCCCTAGATTGAGGGCGGGCGCATGTAGACCTCAGTCCATCAATATGCTCATGCAAGCTCGGGGGAATCGCCTGCCACATCGGATCAAGAATAAAGTCGACTCCCTCTCGTCTTGCCAATTTTGCAGCTGGCACAAAGTCAGCATCTCCTGCTATCAAAACGATTTGATCAACCTGCTTCTTAATCGCGAGAGAGGTGATATCAATCCCGATACGCATATCAACTCCCTTCTGGCGTACATTCGGCATTACGTCGTGCTCAACAAGATCCTCAAGGCGCTTTTTACCTTTGAGCAGATCCTGAATGGCATGCGGCTTTAGTGTCCAAGGGGTATCTCCAGCAAGATGCCCAAGCCTTAGGGCAACTTTACGTTTTGCACGTAAACGATCATGCAGTTCGAGTCGGAATATAGCCTCTTGGGATCGAGAGAAATCGACCCCTTTTTTTGTTATCGGATTGTGGAGTTTTTTATCGAGGGGTGGGCAGTCATAGAAAAAAATTCTGTAGAGATCATGCTTTCTCTTGACCGACTGCTGTCCATTGTTGCCACCTCTACCGCTGACCTCAACTAAGTGCGCGGTTGCAGACCGAAACGCAAACTCTGCGGCACGTTGTGAGTTAAATGCGTTGTGAGGCTCAATACTCCGGAATCGCTTTATGAAGTAAGCCCCATCGATCAGTATTGCCGTTGGCATTCCGCACTCCTTAGGAGCTTCAGTCTTACAAATAGAAACGCCCTAGGGGTCGGCACGTCCTCGATGTGGTGGACGGCTTACTGCCAAGGGCGGGATGTATTGGAGTTTACCAAAAAGTAAACAAGCCGTTTAATGGGATACCCCTAGTTTTGTAGATGACTAGGGGTATTTGTAGAAACGCCCCAGAACCCGAAAAGGGTGCTGGGGCGCATGGAGACTGGTGGCCTGGGGCGGAATCGAACCACCGACACAAGGATTTTCAATCCTCTGCTCTACCGACTGAGCTACCGGGCCAGAGCCTCTGATTATATATCAGCCGCCGACAGGGGTCGGTTGCCGTCGATGCATGGCGCTCAGTTTCCGCGCTTGCCGCGCGTCAGGTCCACGCCCAGTTGCTTGAGCTTGCGGTAGAGGTGTGTGCGTTCCAGCCCGGTTTTTTCAGCGACGCGCGTCATGGAGCCGCCTTCCTTCGCAAGATGGAACTCGAAGTAGGCTTTTTCGAACTCGTCGCGCGCATCGCGCAAGGGCTTTTCCAGCTGGAAGCTCTGCAATGCCTGGGGTCCGGCATCGACCGGTGCGGCCAGCACACCCGGCATGATGGTTTCCACCGCGAAATCCGTGATGTGCTGCACCGGGCCGGCGCCCGGAACGGCCGGCTTGCGCGACAGGCTCTTGGTCAGCCCCTGCTCCACCGCCTTGAGCAGTTTTTGCAGGGTGATGGGTTTTTCCAGAAAGGCCATCGCACCGATCTTGGTAGCCTCGACCGCGGTGTCGATGGTGGCGTGGCCGCTCATCATGATGACGGGCATGGTGAGCAAGCCGCTCGACGACCACTCCTTGAGCAGCGTGACGCCATCGGTGTCCGGCATCCAGATGTCGAGCAGCACCAGGTCTGGCCGCACCCGGCCGCGGGCAGCACGAGCTTGCGCCGCGTTCTCCGCAAGCTCGACCTGATGCCCTTCGTCGTTGAGGATTTCCGAGAGCAGGTCGCGTATGCCCAGTTCATCGTCAACGACCAGAATGTTTGCCATGATTGAGTGCTGCCTGCCTGTTGTTCCCGATATCTTCCCGGCACCGCGCCGCAGAAGAATTCAAAGCCGATGTGTTACTGAATGTGTTGTTATGCCACAACTGCAAATGATAACGACACTTGCGCGCCTTGCACGACGCCGTCTGTCACACGGTTGGAAATATCGATGCGTGCGCCGTGCTCGTCGGCGATTTTCTTGACCACCGCCAGGCCCAGGCCGGTTCCCTTGACCTTGGTGGTCACGTAGGGCTCGAAGGCCCGTTTGAGGATGTGCTCCGGAAAGCCGGTGCCGTTGTCGCGCACGCTCAAGCGAACGCGCTTCGATGTTTCGGAGAACTCGGTCTTCAGCACCACACGCCCGTCTGGCCTTCCCTCCTGGGCATCCTGGGCGTTTTGCAGCAGGTTATGGATGACTTGCCGCAATTGCTGGTCATCGCCCTGGATGCGCGGCGCCTTCGGGTCCAGTTCGGTGAAGACCGGCACCACGGCGTTGTCGCTGGCGTAGAGCTGCATCACGTCCGTCACCAGTGCATTAAGGTCTACTGGCTTGAGCTCTGCGGCAGGCAGGCGCGCATAGTCGCGGAATTCGTTGACGAGCCGTTTCATCGCATCCACCTGATCGACGATGGTCTTCACGGACTTGGTCAGCAGCAACTGCTCGGGCTCGCCGATTTTTCCGCTCAGCTTCATCTCGAGGCGCTCGGCCGACAGCTGGATCGGCGTGAGCGGGTTCTTGATCTCGTGGGCCAGCCGGCGGGCCACCTCGCCCCAGGCCTGCGCGCGCTGGGCCGACACCATCTCGGAAACGTCATCGAATACCAGCAGAAACTCTTCGGTGCCGGGCATCTTGGCACCGCGCGCGATCAGGGTGGTGGCGTTGTCCGGCGCACCGGGCACCGTCGGATTGAGCTCGAACGACTGCTGCCAGTGTTCCATGCCGTGCGGTGCACCGTCGCCGCGGTTGGTGCTCAGGTAATCGGCAAACTGTGCCTGTACGTCGCGGGCAAACGCGTCAAGCCCTGGCACCTCCCCGAGGAACTGGCCATGGTAGGCCGCCAGCGGCGCGCGCAGAATGCGGGTGGCACCGGGGTTGCTGGACTGGATCTGCCCGCGAACGTCGAGCACGATCACGCCGGCGGTCAGGTTGTCCAGGATCGTCTGCAGGTTGGACCGCGCGGCATCCACCTGACTCATGCTCTGCTGCACGGCAGTGCGGGCATCCGAGAGCTGCTGCGTCATGTCGGCAAAGGAGCGCGTGAGGCCACCCAGCTCATCGTTGCCGCGCAAGGCCGCCTTGGGCGTGAGGTCGCCTTGCGCCACCTGCCGCACGCCTTCAGCCAGTACCAGCAGCGGTTTGGCCAGCTGGTTGCCCAGCACCACCGCCAGCAGCACGGCGCCGAACACCGCCAGGAAGAGGCTCAGGGTCAGTGTGCCGATGTACATCCGCCGCAGACCGCCGCGCGCCAGGGCCCGTTCCTGGTACTCGCGGTTGGCCTCCTGCACGGCGATGGCATTGGCCACCAGCCCCGGCGGCAGCACCTGCGTCACCTGCAAGAACCGGGCGTCGCCCAACACGCTGACATTGGGGTTGTTGACCACGGCAATCGCCTTGATGCGCGGCACCGTGGTGGCCGCCACACTGCCGGTGGTGCCGCTGCCGGCAGCCAGTTCGCCGTTGCCCGCCGTCACGACTTCGTCCAGCCCCTCGACCTGTGTCACGACGCGCTGTGCGCGGGCGTTGCGCAGCTGTGGCGACGAGGGCCGCTCCGGCTTGAAGAGGAAACGGGATTCGCCGGCGCTGGCAATGACCTGGCCCGAAGCGCTCCACAGCACGACATCGCTGGCAGCGAGCTGGTCGCGCAGTCTTTCCAGCGCCAACCCGGCCATGGCGTCAGGTGTTTCCGCAATCTGTGTGGCGGCCTGGCGCGTCTTGTTGCCCAGGTCTGCCGCCAGTGTGTCCAGCGTCGCCCGACCCAGGTTCAGACCGGCGGCCAGCGCACTTTCGACCTCGACGTCAAACCAGCTTTCGATCGAACGGGAGACGAACTGGTAGGACACCACGTAAATCATCAGGCCCGGCATCAGCCCCACCAGCGCGAAGATGGCCGCCAGCTTCACCAGCAGGCGGCTGCCGAAACGGCCTCGCCGCAAGCGCAGGCCGAGCCGCACCACAATCCAGCCGATGACCAGCAGCAGCAGCCCCGCCACCGCCACGTTGAGCCCCAGCAGCAGCGCGTAATTGCGCTCGTAGAGCTCGCGGTTGCCGGTGGCCAGCGTCAGCAGGAAGAGCAGCACCAGCCCGAGGGCCACCATGGTGGCCACACCCACGCCCACCGTCCAGCGGAAAGCCCGGCTGCTTTTGAGGGTGACCAGATTGCCCGGCAGGTTCACCGCGCAACCTCGGACCCGGGGGCCGCGGGCGGCGAAGGCGGCTCGAGCTTCAGCCGCTCCTTGATCTGCGCGGCAACGTTCCAGTCACGCTGGCCCGCCACGCCGATCTGGAAAGGTCGCGGAAGCTGTGACAGATCCAGCCGGAAGTTGAAGTCCAGGCGGTGTGCGACGTCTGGGTCCACGTCGGCGGTCTCGGCGATTTTCCAGCGTGCAACGCGCTGGATGGCCGAGAGCGCCTCGGGCAGGGAGTCGTAGTTCTGGTTCAGCGTGGCGCGCAGGCCAGCGGAATTGCTGATCACACCGGCGGCGATGTTCAGGCGCCAGCGGCGGGTGAGTGGCTGGTAGGCCAGCCGCAGGGTGCGCGCCGAACTGGCCACGCGCAGATCGGTCCAGTACCAGCGGTCGCGGTAGATGTCGGCCTCGACCACAAAAAACAGCGGAATGCCCTTGAGCAAGGCGTCTTCCACCACGGGTGGCAGGTCAAAACGGACCTGGGCTGACAGGTAGACACCGTCATCACCGCGCTCCACATGCAGTTGGGTGATTTCCGTGGCGAGCGCGCCGGACACACCCCAGGCCAAGGCCAGGCCCAGCAACCCGCACCGAAGGCCGTGCACCAAACCGGACGCAACGCGCCAAGCGCGTTCAGAGATCGCGTTTTTCAAGCAGTGCGTAATAGAAACCGTCGTGATCACGACTCAAATTGTCCGGGAAGACCGTCGCATCGACGCCACTTTGGGGCAGCAAATGACCGGGTGAGGGTCTTAATAGGGCATCGGTGTGGTGCGTAACAAACGTTTGTATCTGGTTGTCGCCTTCTGCACGGAACACCGAGCAGGTGCAGTAAAGCAAACGGCCACCCGGCCGGACCAGTGGCCACAGCGTGGCGAGCAGATGCGCCTGGATGCCGGCGAGCTGCGCAATGTCGGTCGGGCGGCGAAGCCAGCGGACATCGGGGTGGCGCCGCACGATGCCGGACGCGGTGCAAGGCGCATCCAGAAGAATGGCGTCGTAGGGCTGCCCGTCCCACCAGTCCTCCGGCCGGGCAGCGTCGGCCACCGTGATGCGGGCCTGCAGACCGAGCCGCGCCAGGTTCTGGCGGATGCGTTCACAGCGACGGCCATCAATGTCCAGCGCGGTCACTTCCGCATCGGCCAGTTCCAGCAGGTGGGCGGTTTTTCCGCCCGGGGCGGCGCAAGCGTCGAGAATTCTCAGAGGGCGGTCTTTGGGCGGCGTCAGCCCGTCCAGCAGCAGCGGCGCAGCCATCTGGGCGGCAGCGTCCTGCACCGAGAAATGCCCCTCGGCAAACCCGGGCAGCAGGGCCACCGCGTGCGCCACAGGCAGGATCACGCCGTACGGCCCCGTGGCAGTGGCCTCGATGGCCCTGTCGGCCAGAGCCTGCAGATACGCCGCCCGGGTGGTTTTGCGTGGGTTCACCCGAAGGATCAATGGCGCCTGGGTGTTGTTGGCCCGCAAGATGGCTTGCCACTGGTCGGGGTGGTCCTTGCGCAACCGGTCAATCCACCACTGCGGGTGGTTCCACACCGCCTGCGGATGGCTGTCGGTACGCGCCAGCAGCGCCGCCTTGTCACGCAGAAAGGCGCGCAGGCAGCCGTTGATGAAGCTCGCCTGATGGCGCGTCGCCTCGTCCTGCTTGGCGGCTTCCACCGCCTGGTCGACCAGGGTGAAGTCGGTGTAGAGCGGCGTCTCTGCGGCGCTACCTGTGGCCAGCAGGCTCAGGGCCACACACAGCAAGGCATCGGCCTCGTCCGGCGGCGGGCGTTTGGCGAGTTGTTGGCGAAGTGCCTCGGCACGCCCCAGCCAGCGCAAGGTGTGAAAGCCCAGCGCCTGCACGCCGGGGCGAAGCGAGGCATCCACGCTTTCCAGCGCAGCGGTCATGGACCGGCCCGCACGCACGGCCAGCAACAGCGAAGCAGCGCCTTGAAGCTGGCGCCAGAGAGGGATTGGGGAAGGGTGGTCTGACATGAATAGGGCTGCCCCAAAAGGACAGCACATGTATTAGACCAGCCCCACGGTCGCTCACAGCGTGTACTACCCGTGCTCTTAAAACCAGTATGAGCCGTGGAACCGGCTTTGCCGGGCCACAGGCGGGCGGCCCCCTCGGGGGGCAGCGCAGTACGCGAAGCGACAAGCGTGGGGGCTGTTATTGATAAGCCGTGGAACCGGCTTTGCCGGGCCACAGGCGGGTGGCCCCCTCGGGGGGCAGGAAGCTACACGCAGTGAGCGACCGTGGGGGCCATCACATTCGGGCTAAGCCAACGTATCGGCCCAGATATTGCTGGCCCAGTTGAGTGCGTACACCCCCTCCAGCTCGCTCGGGGCGGCGCTCACGCCACCTGAGCCCGCCACGGCCTTGAAGGTCTTTTCTGCCACCACGTACTCGTGCACGCTGGCCACGTGGATCACGTTTTTGGCGTCGACGAAGCTGTAGCAGGTGTTGGTCAGCATGGGCGCCGGGTTCACGTCCCAACCGGACAGTTGGGCCACGATGGCGGCGGCCGCCACCTTGCCGTGGTTGTTGGCCATGTGGCCGCTCTTGGGCATGGCGGGCGCCACCTGGATGGAGTCGCCCAGCACATGCACGTCTTTGGCGGCGGTGGATTCGAACGTCAGGTAGTTGACGCCGCACCAGCGGTTGTTGGCCTGGTTGTTGAGGCCCGTCTGCACGGCAATGCTGCCGGCACGCATCGCGGGCAACACGTTGAGCACGTTGGCCTTCACGTCGTCCTGCACATCGAACTTGATGACACCCGCCTTGGCGTCCACGGCCGTCGCCTTGTGGTCGCCACGGTATTCGATGATGCCCTTGTATTGTTCGGCCCACACCTTCTTGAACAGGGGCCCCTTCGACGTCACGTCCGGGTTGGCGTCCAGGATCAGCACCTTGCTGCGCGGCTTGGCGGTCTTGAAGTAGCCGGCAATCACCGAGGCCCGCTCGTAAGGGCCGGGCGGGCAGCGGTACGGCGCTTCGGGGATGGTGATGGCGTACACCCCGCCGTCGGGCATGGCCTCAAGCTGGCGGCGCAAGGCGACGGTCTCGGGGCCAGCCTTCCAGGCCTGCAGGATCTGGCCTGCGGCATTCGCCTCTTTCAGGCCCGTGATGCTGCCAAACATCAGCTCGACACCGGGAGACACCACCAGCTTGTCATAGGCAATGCTGCCGCCGCGCGCGAGGGTAACGGTCTTCTTGGCCGTATCAATGGCGATCGCGTAATCCTTCACCACGGTGACACCATGGTTCCCCGAGAGACCGGCGTACGAGGTGGTGAGGTCGCCGAGCTGCTTGACGCCGCTGAGCACCAGGTTGGAAATCGGGCAGGAGACAAACGCGTCCTGCGGCTCGATCAACACCACGTCAATTTTGTAGTCGGAGAGCATGCGCACATATTTGGCGGCGGTGGCGCCACCGTAGCCGCCACCGATCACCACCACTTTGGCCTTGGCAGGAATGGTGCTGGCACAGCCAGCCAGACCGAGCAGCCCAAGGGCGGCGGCGGACTGCAGGACAGCGCGGCGTGGGAGGCCCGTCGGGGCAGAGGAATGAATAGGCATGGTCATGATGAGGTCCTTGCGTTCAGTGGTGTCACTTCTTCTGCGCCGCGAAATACGTGGCCAGCGAGGCGACCTGCGCATCGTTGAAGCCCTTGCTGATCTGGTGCATCACCGTGGCGGGGCGGCCACCGGTCTTGAACGCGTTCATCTGCGCCACGAAGTAGGCGGGCTGGAGACCCGCCAGCGAGGTGACCGTGGAACCAGCGACGGCCTTGCCGTTGGTGCCGTGGCAATTGGCGCAGGTCGCCGCCAGGCTTTTGACGTACAGCGCCTCCTTGCCGCCATCACCCTGGGCTTGCGCCATCGGGGCATTGGTCAGGCAGACCAGGGACATCAGCACCAAGAAAAAAGATGGAAGGGATGGGGTTCTCATGGGTTCTCCAGCTGGGTTCAATCACTGCGGCGCGCGCATCGCGGCTCAAATGGCCCGGCCACATCACAATTTAACGCGATGCACATCGCGTCCGCTAGGGAGTATCCAGTAGTTCGGCGACGCGCGGTGCCCGTCCGTTCAAACCATTCGTGATGTGCTCATGCCCCGCGATCACATGAAGCGCTGACCGAACGAACGCTATTCGGAGGGCGTGTCCCCATCGCTATCGCCATCCAGCACGCCTGCAGGCCGGCCGTAGATCCGGCGGACACGCTCAGCCAGTGGTGGGTGGCTGGCAAACCAACGGCTGCTGGCCGACGTGTCCACCAGCAGCATGTGCTGGACCGCCGGATCGAGAATGGCCATGGACCCACCACCACCCCGGGAGAGTCCCTGCGCCTCCAGCTCGCGCATCACCTTTCGCAGCACCCCGCCCAGGCCGTCCTTGCTGCGGGTGAACTGCACTGCCCGGGCATCGGCCAGGAACTCGCGCTGCCGCGACACCGCGGCCTTCAGCGCACGCCCGGCCAGCCAACCGAGCGAGCCAGTGGCCAGCACGGCGAACCCAGGCAGCGCCAGCAGGGAACGGTGCCCCTCGTCGTCGGGCTCGCTCATGGTCCTGCCCAGGTTGAAGAGCATCTCCAACCCGAACACCATGCCCGCCAGCCGCATGTTGAGACGTGTGTCGCCTTCGCGGATGTGGCTGAACTCATGCGCCACGAGGCCCTGCAGTTCGTCGCGCGTGAGCCGGTCCAGTGCGCCCTGCGTCACCGCCACCACGGCATCGTCTTCGTCCCAGCCGGCGGCAAAGGCATTGATGGCATCCACCCGGGGCAGCACCATCGCCAGCGGCGGCTTCATGCCGGCCGCAATCGCCAGCTCATCGACGATGTTGCACAGCCGCTGTTCGTCGTCGCGGCTGGCTGGCCACGCTTCGCGGGCACCCACTCGCCGCGCCAGTTTCTCGCCGCCGCCGCGCAGGTTCGATGTTTCCAGCCACCAGCCGCCCAGCACGAACAGAAGAATCACCGCTGTGTTGACGGCGAAAAAGTGCCGCGGATAGGTGCCCAATCCGCGAAAAGCCGTCAGGCCACCCCATGCCAGCTGCCAGGTCAGTGCCAATGCGGCATTCATTGCCAACACCAGCGCCACGATGGTCACACCAAAGAGCAGCAGCAGCCGCAGCGTTTCGGCTCTGGCCTCCTGCTGGCGTTCAAAAAAGCGCATCTAACGCGGCGTGAAAGGCGTGGAGGCCGTCGTCACAGCTCGATACGAACCGCCTGGCGCTCCACCGCACTTTCGGTGGCGCGCAGCATGACCGAAGGCGCGAACCCGAACAGCCGGGCAATCAGCACCGCCGGGAACTGGCCCTGCGCGTTGTTGTAGTCGAGCACGGCATCGTTGTAGGCCTGGCGTGCGAAACCAACCTTGTTTTCGGTGCTGGTCAGCTCTTCGCTCAGGTCGCGGATGCTCTGGTCGGCCTTGAGCTCCGGGTAGGCTTCGGCCACGGCAAAAAAATGGCCCAGGCTGCCATCGAGTGCCTGCTCGGCGGACGACAAGGCACCGACAGCCAGCGCATTGGACGGCCGGCTCCGAACAGCGTCACTGGCGGTACGGGCCTGGTTGCGGGCGGTCATCACCGCCTCCAGCGTCGTCTGCTCATGCTGCAGGTATTTTTTGGCAGCCTCAACGAGATTGGGAATCAGGTCGTAGCGGCGCTTGAGCTGCACGTCAATCTGTCCGAAAGCATTGGCAATCGTGTTCTTCAGCCGTACCAGCCGGTTGTAGGCACCGACGGCCCAGAACACGAACAGTGCACAAAAGACAATCAGCACGATGGAATTGATGGGCATGCGGATTCCTTGATGGAAGGTTGAACACGAGGTGCCAGAGATTACCCGTTTTTCAAGTCACCCGGCCAGACGCGTTCGGCATGGAATGGACAAGAAAAAACCCCACACCGGGTGAAGGTGTGGGGTTCGGGTGCCTTTCAGGGCACGAAGGCGTGAAGCGGCTTACTCGGCAGCGGTGCCGTCACCGCCTGCGTCGGCGGACACAGGCATCGCTTCCAGCTCAGCGGCTTCGGCCTCGGCGATGGCGCGGCGCTCGGCGTCGTCCATCTGGTCCTTGGCTTTGCGTGCCTCGTGGTAGGCCATGCCGGTACCGGCAGGGATCAGTCGGCCCACAATCACGTTCTCTTTCAGACCACGCAGCTCGTCGCGCTTGCCCATGATGGCGGCCTCGGTCAGCACGCGGGTGGTTTCCTGGAAGGAAGCCGCAGAGATGAAGGAATCGGTCGACAGCGAAGCCTTGGTGATGCCCAGCAACAGGTTGCTGAACGTCGCCGGGATCTTGCCGTCGGCGCGCAGGGCGTCGTTGGCATCCAGCATGGCAGAACGCTCGACCTGCTCGCCAGCGATGTAGCTGGAGTCGCCCACATTCTCGACGACCACACGGCGCAGCATCTGGCGAACAATCACTTCGATGTGCTTGTCGTTGATCTTCACGCCCTGCAGACGGTAGACGTCCTGCACTTCGTCGACGATGTAGCGGGCCAGCTCTTCCATGCCCAGCAGGCGCAGGATGTCCTGTGGGTCGGCCGGGCCGTCCACAATGCTCTCGCCCTTGTTGACCACCTGGCCTTCGTGCACCAGGATGTTCTTTTCCTTCGGCACGAGGTCTTCCCAGACCTTGCCTTCAGGATCGGTGATCTGCAGGCGAACCTTGCCCTTGGTCTCTTTACCGAACGACACGGTACCGGTCATTTCGGCCAGCGTGCCCTTGTCTTTCGGCGTACGGGCTTCGAACAGCTCGGCCACACGCGGCAGACCGCCGGTGATGTCGCGGGTTTTCTGGCCTTCGATCGGGATACGGGCCAGCACTTCGCCGGGGCCCACGTCCTGACCGTCACGCACCTGCACCAGCGCGCCGATCTGGAAGCCGATGGTCACCGAGTGATCGGTACCAGGGATCTTGACTTCGTTGCCGGACGCATCGATCAGCTTGACCTGCGGGCGGATGACCTTGGTCGCACCGCGGCGCTTCGGATCGATCACCACCAGGGTGGACAGACCGGTCACCTCGTCGACCTGCTTGGCCACCGTGACGCCCTCTTCCACATTCTCGAACAGCACCTTGCCGGCGAATTCGGTAATGATGGGTCGGGTCAGCGGATCCCAGTTGGCCAGAATGGCACCCGCCTTGATGGTCTGGTCGGCTTTCACCGCCAGGATGGCACCGTAAGGCACCTTGTGACGCTCACGCTCGCGGCCGTGCTCATCGTGAATGATGATCTCGCCGGAACGGGCGATCACCACCAGGTCGCCCTTGCTGTTGGTCACGTAGCGCATCGGTGCATTGAAACCGATCACACCGTTGGACTTGGCTTCCACGCTGGAGGCAATCGCCGCACGCGATGCGGCGCCACCGATGTGGAAGGTCCGCATCGTCAACTGCGTGCCGGGCTCACCGATCGACTGGGCGGCGATGATACCGACCGCCTCGCCAACGTTGATCAGGCCGCCACGGCCCAGATCGCGGCCGTAGCATTTGGCGCACAGGCCAAAGCGGGTTTCGCAGTTCAGGGCGGTGCGCACCTTCACTTCGTCCACGCCGGCTGCTTCCAGCTCTTCGATCAGGTCTTCGTCCAGCATGACACCGGATTTCGCCAGCACCGCGCGGTTCTCAGGGTGCAGCACGTCTTCAACCGTGGTGCGGCCGAGGACACGGTCGCGCAGCGATTCGATGACCTCACCGCCTTCGACGATGGCGCGCATGACGGACCCTTCGCTGGTGCCGCAGTCTTCCTGCGTGATCACCAGGTCCTGCACCACGTCGCAGAGGCGGCGGGTCAGGTAACCGGAGTTGGCCGTTTTCAGCGCCGTGTCGGCCAGACCCTTACGGGCACCGTGCGTGGAGATGAAGTACTCCAGCACGTTCAGGCCTTCGCGGAAGTTCGCGGTGATCGGCGTCTCGATGATGGAGCCGTCCGGCTTGGCCATCAGACCCCGCATGCCGGCCACCTGACGGATCTGCGCAGCAGAACCACGGGCGCCGGAGTCGGCCATCATGTAGATGGAGTTGAAGGATTCCTGTTCGACTTCCTTGCCATGGCGGTCCAGCACCCGCTCTTTGGAGAGCTGGGCCATCATCACCTTGGAGACTTCGTCGCCGGACTTGCCCCAGATGTCCACCACCTTGTTGTAGCGCTCGCCGGAGGTCACCAGACCGGAGACATACTGCTGCTCGATCTCTTTGACTTCCTTCTGGGCGCGCGAAATGATGGCTGGCTTCTCCTTGGGGATCAGCATGTCATCGATACAGATGGAGATGCCGGCCTTGGTCGCCAGGCGGAAGCCCGACTGCAACAGCTTGTCGGCAAACACCACGGTCTCTTTCAAACCGCACTTGCGGAAAGACACGTTGATGAGCTTGGAGATTTCCTTTTTCTTCAACGCCTTGTTGATGTTGGAGAAAGGCAGGCCCTTGGGCAGGATTTCGGACAGCAGTGCACGGCCGCCAGTGGTTTCCCACAGCTTGGTCGATGGCACGAACTCGCCGGTTTCCTTGTTCTTGGTGTACTCGGTCAGGCGCACGCTGATGCGGGCGTTCAGGTCGAGCTCACCCGCGTCAAAGGCGCGGCGGACTTCGCCGGTATCCGAGAACACCAGGCCTTCGCCCTTGCCATTGGTGCGGTCGCGGGTCGTGTAGTACAGACCCAGCACCACGTCCTGTGAAGGAACGATGGACGGCTCGCCGTTGGCGGGGAACAGGATGTTGTTCGAAGCCAGCATCAGGGTGCGGGCTTCCATCTGTGCCTCGACCGACAGCGGCACGTGGACAGCCATCTGGTCACCGTCGAAGTCGGCGTTGAAGGCCGAGCAGACGAGCGGGTGCAGCTGAATGGCCTTGCCTTCGATCAGGATGGGCTCAAAAGCCTGAATGCCAAGACGGTGCAGCGTGGGCGCACGGTTCAGCATCACAGGGTGCTCTTTGATGACCTCTTCCAGGATGTCCCACACCACTGGCGTGCCGGATTCGACTTCCTTCTTCGCCGCCTTGATGGTGGTGGCAATGCCGCGCGACTCGAGCTGCGCGAAAATGAAGGGTTTGAACAGTTCCAGCGCCATCAGCTTGGGCAGACCGCACTGGTGCAGCTTGAGCGTCGGGCCCACGGTAATGACCGAACGACCGGAGTAGTCGACGCGCTTGCCCAGCAAGTTCTGGCGGAAACGGCCTGACTTGCCCTTGATCATGTCGGCCAGCGACTTCAGTGCGCGCTTGTTGGCGCCCGTCATGGCCTTGCCACGGCGGCCGTTGTCCAGCAGCGAGTCCACAGCTTCCTGCAGCATGCGCTTTTCATTGCGGGC
>CALRSS020000014.1:0-78770 GCA_943370905.1 Synechococcus sp. UW140 | reverse complement strand
TGCCGACATCCTGCGCCGCGCCGACGCCCGCGTGATCGTCGAGTACGAGCCCCAATCGCGCATCGAAGGCGAGATCCAGCAGATGCCGGCCGACTTTGCCGTGACCGAGTTCGCCAGCGTGCTCAGCGGTGCGGCCCCTGGCCGCGCCTCGCCCGCGGAAGTCACGGTGTTCGACTCGGTCGGCTTTGCGCTGGAAGACTACTCCGCGCTGCGCTATTTGTATAAACTGCAACGCCAACACCACCAGCCCGAGGAGATTGATTTGATCCCGCATCTGGACAATCCCAAAAATCTCTTCTCACTGCTGGTGAGTGGCACGGGCACCACCGCACAGCGCCAGCCGCAGGCGGCGCGCGTGCCGGCCGAGCTGGCCATCCCATGACGCAGCGCATCCGCCTGATTGGCGCACCCACCGACATCGGTGCCGGCACACGCGGCGCATCGATGGGCCCCGAAGCCCTGCGGGTGGCCGGACTGCAGGCCACACTGGAAGGCCACGGCCTGGCCGTCACGGACCACGGCAATGTCAGCGGCCCGGCCAACCCGTGGCAGCCCCCGGTCAACGGCTACCGCCATCTGGCCGAAGTGGCGGCATGGAACCGCAGCGTGCATGAGGCGGTGTACGCCACGCTCAGTGAAGACGAGATGCCCATGCTGCTCGGCGGTGACCATTGCCTGGCCATCGGCTCCATCAGCGCGGTGGCACGCCACTGCCGGCAGGTGGGCAGAAAATTGCGCGTGCTGTGGCTCGACGCCCATGCCGACTTCAACACCAACGCGCTCACCCCTACCGGCAACACCCACGGCATGCCGGTGGCCGTGCTGTGCGGCCACGGGCCGGCGGAGCTGACCGGCATCGGCGGCGTGCTCCCGGCCATCCAGCCCTCGGTGGTGCGGCAGATCGGCATCCGCAGCGTGGACGAAGGCGAAAAACGCTTTGTGCGCCAGTCGGGCCTGGAGGTGTTCGACATGCGCTACATCGACGAGATGGGCATGCGCCACACCATGGCCACGGCGCTGGCGGGTCTGGATGCCGACACGCACCTGCATGTGAGCTTTGACGTGGACTTCCTCGATGCCAGCATCGCGCCCGGCGTGGGTACGGCCGTCAAGGGCGGCCCGACCTACCGCGAAGCGCAGCTGTGCATGGAGATGATTGCCGACACCGGCCGCATGGGCTCGCTCGACGTGATGGAACTGAACCCGGCCCTGGACGTGCGCAACGGCACCGCGGAAGTGGCCCTGGAGCTGATTGAAAGCCTGTTCGGCAAAAGCACGCTGATGCGGGTCTGAGGGTTTGACCCCGCACCGTGACACCGTGGCGGCGCGCCCCGGCGCCTTGCGCCTCGAGCCTTACTTGAGCCAGCCGCGCTTCCTGAAATACCACATCGGCACCAGCGCGCTGGCAATCATCACCCCCACGGTGTAGGGATAGCCGAAAGCGCCCAGAAACTCCAGTTCGGGAAACTTCAGGTTCATGCCGTACACGCTGGCGATCAGCGTCGGCGGCAGCAGGGCCACGCTGGCCACCGAGAAGATCTTGATGATCTTGTTCTGGTTGATGTTGATGAAACCAACCGTGGCGTCCATCAGGAAGTTGATCTTGTCGAACAGGAAGGCGGTATGGGAGTCGAGGGAGTCGATGTCGCGCAGGATCTGCCGCGCCTCCTCGAACTGCTCCGCGTTGAGCATCTTGCTGCGCATCATGAAACTGACCGCGCGGCGCGTGTCCATCATGTTGCGGCGGATGCGGCCGTTCAAATCCTCATGGCGGGCAATGGCGCCCAGCACCTCGCTGGCCAGTGCGTCGGTCACGTCGCCGGACAGCACCTGGGCGCTGACTTTTTCCAGCTCGACATAAATGCCTTCCAGCGTGTCGGCCGAATATTCGGCGTCGGCGTCGAACAGCTTGAGCAGCACTTCCTTGGCGTCTTCAATCAATCCGGGTGCGCGGCGGGCCCGCATGCGCAGCAGCCGGAACACCGGCACGTCTTCATCGTGGATGGAAAACAGCACGCCCTTGCTGCGCAAGTCGTCGTTGACAAGGTTCAGGATGAAGGCCACCCGCACGGTGCGCGGCTCGGCATCGTCGGCAATCAGGAAGTCGGAGCGGATGTGCAGCTCGCCGTTGTCTTCTTCATAGAAGCGCGCTGACTCCTCGATGTCCTCGTCCATCGCGTCTTCCGGGATGGACAGGCCGTAGTACTGCTTGATCCAGCGCTTTTCCTCCAGCGTGGGCGATTCAAGGTCGACCCAGATCGGCTGGAATTTGGAGAGTTCTTCCAGGGACTCGATTTCCTCCTGGAAGAGGCGCCCGTTGGCGAGCGTGAAGATGTTCAGCATGACTGGCTGCCTGTGGGTTCAAGGTCCGGCACAAGGCCGCAAAGCAACCTTGAACCGAACATAAGGGGGAAGGATGACGGCATCGCTTTCAACCCCTTTCCTGGCAACGGCTGCTTTTCAGCGTACTAGCCTGCGTCAGTCTGCGGGATTGAAAGCTGCCGACTGGGGCTGCTTTCCAAGGATTTCTCCGTCGTTGAGTTGCCCTCGATTATGGCATCGCAGGCGTGTTTAATCCACCTTCGGCGACGCTTCGTCCGCGCTCAAAGGCTGGCAAAGCTGGCATTGAAAAACGCCAGCAGCTCATCCTTGCGGGCATAGGCATCCTGCTCGCCCAGCGCCATCAGGGCCTTGACGAAACCAGGCTCAAACAGCAGGTAGCTCGCCAGCGCCGCACCGCCCGGACTGCCCTTGGCGCCCAGCGCCCCCAGACCGGCCAGTGCGTTGTAGATTCCCGACGGCAGCTCGGACGCGTGGGCCTGGGCCAGCGCATCGAGCGACTGCGAGGGCGCAATCGCCAGCACGTCCACCGGCCGGTAGGGCATGACCGCGGCGATTTCGCGCGGCATCTGGCGCACTGTACGACTCACGCGCTGGGCCTGCTCCACATCCGCCTGCAGCGTGTCCTGGAACACGCTGGCCATGGCGTGACCGGCAATCGCCCCCAGCGTCGGCTGCCCGCTGATGTGCGGGTCCGTGACGCCGGCAAAGCTGGCGCGCTCGGGCTGGCCGACACCGATCACCAGCACCTTGCTGGCGCCCAGATGCAGGGCAGGCGACAGCGGCGAGCTCTGGCGCATCGAGCCGTCGCCGAAAAACTCGCGGTGCCCATCGACCCACAAGGGCGTGGCGGGAAACAGGAAGGGAATGGCACTCGACGCCATCAGGTGCTCGATCGTGATGGGCTGGAACTCGGCCCGGCGGCCGGGGCGGCTCCACAAATCGGACTGCCGGGGCGCAGCCATCTGGCAGAACGTCCAGTGCACGCCACTGGTGTAGCTGGAGCCGGTGACGGCCAGCGCATGCAGGGTGCGGTCCTGCAGGGCGCGCTCAATGCGTTCCAGAAAGATGGTGCGGTGCAGGGTATCGACCAGCGGCGTGCTGTCCAGCAGCGCCTGCTGCGCCCGCACCTGCTGCGACAGGAACAGCGCCGCCGCAATCCGGCTGGAGCGTATCCACGCCGGCACCTTGAGCCGGTACACCTGCGACGAGCGCAAATGGAGCCAGAAATTGGCCAGCTCACTGAAAGCCTGCAAACCCTCGCTGGCGCGGCTGGCCAGAAAGCTCGCGTTGAGCGCCCCAGCCGAGGTGCCAACAAGCACCTTGAACGGGAACTCGGGGCTGCCGGCCAGACTCAGCATGCTGGCCAGCGCATGCAGCACACCCGCCTGGTAGGCGGTCCGCGCGCCGCCGCCCATCAGCACCAGCGCGTTGTTGTCCTCGTCCGGATGGGTCAGGGCGGAAGAAATGATGGTTTCAAGGGACATGGATCAATCGCTTACCTGCCACGCTTGGCTTTGCACACGAATTCACATCACGGGCGAACATGTGTCGCGCCGCGCGGCCGGTTCTGACACCTGCGACCCGCACTGCGCCCACCTTGCCCAAAAACCCCTGACAAATCAATGGCTTGAACGGCAGTCGGCGCAGCGCAGCCACGACAGGAGCCGCAAGGGTTTTCACGGGGGTAACGACAGGCCGCCCGTATTTTTCACAAGGTTGCATTATTTATTGCGCTGCAAGGTTGCATTCAACAGGCTTCGGGCGCATAGTAAATCCAAGAGAGTGTCCCGTCTGCTGCACCGCCCTCACCGGTGGCGCGGCGTTTTCAACCCCGTTCCAACCCATGGAAAAGGAGTCTCTTTATGAACTTGACGATCAGCGGCCACCATCTTGAAGTCACCCCCGCACTGCGCGGTTACGTGACCACGAAACTTGACCGGATTACCCGGCATTTTGATCAGGTGGTGGATGTGAAGGTTCTTCTGACAGTAGACAACATGAAAGAGAAAGAACGACGCCAGCGAGCCGAGTGCAATGTGCACGTGAAGGGTTGTGACCTGTTTGCAGAAAGTTCCCACGCTGACCTGTACGCCGCCGTTGACGAGCTGACCGACAAGCTCGACCGGCAGGTGGGCCGCTACAAGACCAAGAAGCAGGACCACCACCACGCAACGGCCAAGCGCGAAGTCTGAGCCGACGACACGGCCGCCGCGCCACAACGAGCCGCTGGCAATGCCGAGCGGCTTTTTCATGCCTGTTTTTTATCATCGCCCCTGCAAAGTGCATAATTCGGCGGATAAAAGATCGTTATGAACCGTCTTTCGCAAATCTTGCCCCCCTCCCAAGTGCTGGTCAGCGTTGAAGCGACCAGCAAGAAGCGTGCTTTCGAAGAGGCCGGCCTGCTGTTCGAGAACCAGCACGGCCTGAACCGGGCGCTGATCACCGACAGCCTGTTCGCCCGCGAGCGCCTGGGCTCCACCGGCCTGGGCCACGGCGTGGCGATTCCGCACGGACGCATCAAGGGCCTGAAAGCACCGATGGCGGCTGTGTTCCTGCTGCAGGCGCCGATCGGCTTCGACGCGCCGGACGAGCAGGCGGTGGCCCTGCTGATTTTCCTGCTGGTGCCGGAAGCGGCTACGCAAAAGCACCTGGAAATCCTCTCCGAGATCGCTGAACTGCTGAGCGACAGCGCGCTGCGCGAACAGCTCAAGACCAGCACCGATGCGGCCGCCTTGCACGGGCTGATTGCCTCCTGGCATTCCGCCCACGCCGTCAACCCGTAGGTCCGCAGGGGCCTTTCCACTCCACAGGCCGGCATGAAGCCCACCGTCGTCAGCGCTGATGTCCTGTTTGAAGACCATCGCGCCGCCTTGAAATGGCAGTGGGTGGCGGGACTGGGCGCCTCCGAGCGCCGCTTTGACGAAGTGGCCGTGCGCGCGGCGCGCTCCGGCGCCGACCTGGTGGGTTACCTGAACTACATCCACCCCTACCGGGTACAGATTCTGGGTGAGCGCGAGGTCGCCTACCTCACCAACGCCAGCCCCGAAGACTGCGCCCGGCGCATTTCCCGCATCATCACGCTGGAGCCACCGGTGCTGGTGGTCGCCGACAACCAGACGGCACCCGACACGCTGCTCTCGCTGTGCGAGCGGGCCCAGTTGCCGATGTTCTCGACGCCGGAGTCCGCTGCGTTCGTGATCGACGTGCTGCGGGCCTACCTGTCCAAGCACTTCGCCGACCGCACCTCGATGCACGGCGTGTTCATGGACATTCTGGGTCTGGGCGTGATGATCACCGGCGAATCGGGCCTCGGCAAGAGCGAGTTGGGGCTGGAGCTGATTTCACGCGGCCACGGCCTGGTGGCAGACGACGCGGTGGACCTGTATCGCATCAACCAGACCACCATCGAGGGGCGTTGCCCCGAGCTGCTGCAGAACCTGCTGGAGGTTCGCGGCATCGGCCTGCTGGACATCAAGGCCATTTTTGGTGAGACCGCGGTGCGCCGCAAGATGCGGCTCAAGATGATCGTGCACCTGGTGCGCCGCGAAACACTGGAACGCGACTACGAGCGCATTCCCTACGAACCCCTCACGCAGGACGTGCTGGGTGTGGCGGTGCGCAAGGTCATCATCCAGGTCGAAGCCGGCCGCAACATTGCGGTGCTGGTGGAAGCGGCCGTGCGCAACGCCATCCTGCAGTTGCGCGGCATCAACACCTACCAGGAGTTCGTCGAGCGGCACAAGCGGGCGATGGAACAGGATGATTAAGGCCCCCACGGTCGCTCGCTTCGCGTAGCTCCCTGCCCCCCGAGGGGGCCGTCCGCCTGTGGCCCGGCTAAGCCGGTTCCACGGCTCCGCTGGTAAATACAAAGCCCTGACGGTCGCTCACTGAATTCCGTTTTTCCTGAGCTTGTCGAAGGATGGCCCCGACTCCGTTCGCCCTGATCCTTCGATACCTCAGGACAGGGTACGCTCCGCGTATCGAAGGGCTCTTGATCGTTCTGCTCGCTACGGCTCAGGCGTGATGGTGGCGCACCACGGGTGTGCCGTTGCGGTTGGGACACTTGTCCTTGGTGCAGTTGGCGTAGATCGACAGGGAGTGGTCGGTGATCGCGAAGCCCTTGGATTTGGCCACCGCATGCTGGCGCTTTTCAATCTCGGCGTCGTAGAACTCCTCGACCTTGCCGCAATCGAGGCAGACCAGGTGGTCGTGGTGCTGCCCTTCGTTGATCTCGTAGACGGCCTTGCCCGACTCGAAATTGCTGCGGTTGAGCAGGCCAGCCTGTTCGAACTGCGTGAGCACGCGGTAGACGGTGGCCAGGCCGATGTCGGAACGCTCCTCAAGCAGCACCCGGAAGACATCTTCAGCCGTCATGTGGCGCTGCTTGCCCGCCTGGAAAATCTCCAGGATCTTCAGCCGGGGCAAAGTCGCCTTCAGGCCAGTGCTTTTCAGCTCATCGATGTTGCTCATGGGAAAACTCTCTGCGGTAAAACCAGCCGTGAAGCGGAGTGCCGCCGCCTGCCAGCCTCCGGCGCCAGGTCAGCGCCAGGAGGGCGCCAGACAGGCGCCAGAATGCCGGCGGGAAACCCCCAGCCGCTACAATGAACAATCATATCGCCACACCTTCCACTATGTCAGCCATGCCTGCAAATCATCGTTACAGCGTCAAAACCGCCCTTGTCGTCCTGACCTGTACCGCATTGGGCGCCTGCAGCAGCCTGCGCGACATGACCAGCGGCATGAGCGCCAGCTCGATCAACCCGGTCAACTGGGTCACGCCCTACAAGATCGACGTGATCCAGGGCAACTTCGTGTCCAGCGAACAGGTGGCGCTGCTGCGCCCCGGCATGACGCGCGAGCAGGTCAAGGCCATTCTGGGAACGCCGCTGGTGGCCAGCCTTTTTCACGCCGACCGCTGGGACTATGTCTTCACGCTCAAACGGCAGGGCGTGGAACCGCAGTCCTACAAATACACGGTGTTCTTCAAGGGTGACCAGTTGGACCGCTTCAGCGGCGACACCATGCCCAGCGAATCCGACTTCGTCAACAAGCTGGCCAGCAAGCGCACCCTGGGCGAAGTGCCCGTGCTTGAGGCCACCGAAGAGCAGTTGACCAAAGCCGCCGGCAAGGCGCCTGTGGCCAAGCCCTCGGCCACTACAGCGACCCCGCCCGCCGGTACGCCCACCACGGCCTACCCGCCGCTCGAGAGCCCGAAGCAGTGAGCGGGGCCGGCTTGGAGACACGCGCGCACCGCATCGCCATCGCTGGCGCCAGTGGCCGCATGGGCCAGATGCTGATGGAAGCCGTCAGTGCCAGCGATGACTGCGTTCTGACCGGCGCGCTCGACATCCCCTCCAGCCCCGCCATCGGACTGGATGCCACCGCGTTTTCCGGCCGCAGCAGCGGCGTGCTGATCCAGTCAGACCTGCGCGCAGGCCTCCAGCAGTCCGGCGTGCTGATCGACTTCACCCGTCCTGAAGGCACCCTGGCCCACCTGGCCGTCTGCCGCGCGCTGGGCGTGAAGCTGGTGATCGGCACCACCGGGTTTTCGGAGGCCCAAAAGGCCGAGATCGCGGACGCCGCCAAAGACATCGCCATCGTGATGGCCCCCAACATGAGTGTGGGTGTGAACGTCACGCTCAAGCTGCTGGACATGGCAGCGCGCGCGCTGGCCACAGGCTACGACATCGAGATCGTCGAGGCCCACCACCGCCACAAGGTCGACGCCCCGTCGGGCACGGCCCTGAAGATGGGTGAGGTCATCGCCAGCGCCCTGGGCCGCGACCTGAAAGACTGCGCCGTCTATGCCCGCGAAGGCGTGACCGGCGAGCGCGACCCGTCCAGCATCGGCTTTGCCACCATCCGCGGCGGCGACATCGTGGGCGACCACACCGTGCTGTTTGCCGGCACCGGCGAGCGCATCGAGATCACACACAAGTCCTCCAGCCGTGCCACCTACGCGCAGGGCAGCCTGCGGGCGGCGCGCTTTCTGGCGGGCCAGTCCACCGGGCTCTTCGACATGTTCGACGTGCTGAGCCTGAAATGAGTGCCTGTCAAATGAGCGTCTGGTACCGGGCGCCTGCGGTGTACAGATGAACTTCATGGCCCTCATGACCCAGGGCGGCGCTGTCAGCCAGGGCGTGGCGGTTCTGCTGCTCTGCATGTCGGTGGCCAGTTGGGTGGTGATTGCCTGGAAATCATGGCTGCTGCACCGTGCCTCTGGCGACGTGGCCCGCAGCATCGCAGCCTTCTGGCAATCCGGCTCGATCGCCCAGGCCAGCGAGAGACTCGCGGCATTTGACCGCGAGGCGCTGGTGTTGCCGCTGGTGGCCTCGACGCAACTGCAGACCGGCAACACGCTGGCGTCGGCCGGCGATCTGTCACAACAACTCACCCGCGTGCTGCGTGACGCCCTGCATGCCGTGCTCCACAAGCTGCAGTTCGGCCAGGTGCTGCTCGCCACGGTCGGCTCCACCGCGCCCTTCGTCGGACTGCTGGGCACCGTCTGGGGCATTTACCACGCGCTGATCGGCATTGCGACGGCCGGGCAGATCACCATCGACAAGGTCTCCGGCCCGGTGGGCGAAGCCCTCATCATGACCGCCGCCGGTCTGGCCGTAGCCATTCCGGCTGTGCTGGCCTACAACATCTTCGGTCGCCAGATTGGCCGCATCGAGGCCGACCTCGAAGGCTTTGCCCGCGATTTACGTGAATTATTGGTACACCCCCGAAGCGCCTCCGGCGCCTCCCCCTCAAGGGGGCACCACCTGCAGCCCGGCGGAGCCGGTTCTGCGGCGGTCGCTGGCGAAGAGATCTGACATGGCTTTTGGTCGGCTTGAACGCACGCAGGGTCCGCAGCCGATGAGCGAAATCAACGTCACGCCGCTGGTCGATGTGATGCTGGTGCTGGTGGTGATCTTCATCCTGACAGCGCCTTTGCTGGCCAGTGCGATCCGGCTGGACCTGCCCAGAACCGATGCTGCCAAGTCGGTGGAAACGCCGAAATTCATCACCCTGGTCGTCGACAAATCTGGTCAGGCCTTCCTGAACGACCAGCCCGCCACGGCCGACGAGCTGGCCACGAGACTGGCCGAGGCCGCCCTTGATAACCCGGCGACCGAAGTGCAGTTGCGCGCCGACGAGGCCGTGCCGTATGGCCGGGTCGTGCAGGTGATGGGCATCGCCCAGAAAGCCGGGCTGAGCCGGATCGGCTTCGTCGCCGATCCACCTGCCGCTGCACCGGCGGCACTCACCGCAGCACGCCGGCCTTGACCCCGCGGCGCGGCCTGCCAGCAGTTCGCCGGCAGCCAGCCTCTAAAATCAACGTTTCGCCGCACCGGCCCACTGCGGGACTGGCCAGCAGCACCGCGTTGCCGCAACGTCCCCGCTTCCCAGGATTTCCCAGGTTTCCAGGTTTTTCATGCAAGACAAATACAACCATCTCGATGTCGAGCGCCACGCGCAAACCCACTGGACGGCCGCCGATGCCTACCGGGTGACGGAAGACCCGACACGCAAGAAGTACTACGCCTGCTCGATGCTGCCCTACCCCAGCGGCAAGCTGCACATGGGCCATGTGCGCAACTACACCATCAACGACATGCTCACGCGCCAGTTGCGCATGAAGGGCTACAACGTTCTCATGCCCATGGGCTGGGACGCCTTCGGCCTGCCGGCCGAGAACGCCGCGCTGAAGAACAAGGTGCCGCCCGCCCAGTGGACCTACGACAACATCGCCTACATGAAGAAGCAGATGCAGGCGATGGGACTGGCCATCGACTGGAGCCGCGAGGTCGCCACCTGCGACCCGAGCTATTACAAGTGGAACCAGTGGCTGTTTCTGAAGATGCTGGAAAAAGGCGTGGCCTACCGCAAGACCCAGGTGGTGAACTGGGACCCGGTGGACCAGACTGTGCTGGCCAACGAGCAGGTGATCGACGGCAAGGGCTGGCGCACCGGCGCGGTGGTGGAAAAGCGCGAGATCCCGGGCTACTACCTGAAGATCACCGACTACGCCGAAGAGCTGCTCGACTGCGTGAGCCATCAGCTGCCGGGCTGGCCGGAGCGCGTCAAGCTGATGCAGGAAAACTGGATCGGCAAGAGCGAGGGCGTGCGCTTTGCGTTCACACACGACATCCAGGACGCATCCGGCAAACACATTGGCGACGGGAAGATGTATGTCTTCACCACACGCGCCGACACCATCATGGGTGTGACTTTCTGCGCCGTGGCACCCGAGCATCCGCTGGCCCTGCACGCCGCCGCATCCAGCCCCAAGGTCGCGGCCTTCATTGAAGAATGCAAGGCCGGCGGCACCACCGAAGCCGAGTTGGCCACACAGGAAAAGAAAGGCCTCGCCACCGGCCTCTACGTGACGCACCCGCTGACCGGCGAGCAGGTCGAGGTCTGGGTCGGCAACTACGTGCTGATGAGCTACGGCGACGGCGCGGTGATGGGTGTGCCCGCACACGACGAGCGCGACTTCGAGTTCGCCAAAAAATACGGCCTGCGCATCCAGCAGGTCACCGACGTGAAGGGCCAAGCCTACAGTACAGACGCCTGGGCCGACTGGTATGGCGACAAGCAGCAGGGTGTGGCCGTCAATTCGGGCAAGTACAACGGCCTGGGCTTCAAGGCCGCTGTGGATGCCGTGGCGGCAGACCTTGTCGCCAAAGGCCTCGGCGAGAAGAAGACCACCTGGCGCCTGCGCGACTGGGGCGTGAGCCGCCAGCGCTACTGGGGCACGCCGATTCCCATCATCCATTGCGACGAGCACGGCGCGGTGCCGGTGCCCGAGAAAGACCTGCCCGTGGTCCTGCCGCAAGACTGCGTGCCCGACGGCTCCGGCAACCCGCTGGTGAAGCACGAAGGCTTTCATGCGGGCGTCGTCTGCCCCGTGTGCGGCAAGGCCGCGCGCCGCGAGACCGACACCATGGATACGTTTGTCGATTCGTCGTGGTACTACATGCGCTACTGCGACCCGAAGAACGACGAAGCCATGGTCGCGGAAGGCGCCGCCTACTGGATGCCGATGGACCAGTACATCGGCGGCATCGAGCACGCCATCCTGCACCTGCTGTATGCACGCTTCTGGACCAAGGTGATGCGTGACTTGGGCTTGGTCAAAGCCGACGAGCCCTTCACCAAGCTGCTGACGCAGGGCATGGTGCTCAACCACATCTACTCGCGCAAGGCCGACAAGGGCGGCATTGAATATTTCTGGCCGCATGAGGTGGAAGACATCCACGACGCCTCGGGCAAGGTGACAGGCGCCAAACGCAAGAGCGACGGCCTGCTGGTGAACTACGAAGGCGTGGGCACCATGAGTAAGAGCAAGAACAATGGCGTGGACCCGCAGGACCTGATCGAGCGCTACGGCGCCGACACCGCTCGCCTGTACACCATGTTCACCGCACCGCCCGAAGCCACGCTGGAGTGGAACGATGCGGCGGTCGAGGGCAGCTACCGCTTTCTGCGCCGTGTCTGGAATTTCGGTGTCAAGCTCAATGCGGAAAAACAGGCTGCCAAAGCGGCGGCCTCCGCTGGTTTTGTCGCTGAGTACGGTAAAGATGCAAAAGCGCTGCGCCTGGAAGTCCACACCGTGCTCAAGCAGATCGACTACGACTACCAGCGCATGCAATACAACACGGTGGTCTCCGGCAATATGAAGCTGCTCAACGCGCTGGAAAACTTTAAAAGTGACGGTTCTGCAGGTAGCTACAAAGCCCTGGAAGAAGGTTTCGACATCCTGCTGCGCTGCCTCTACCCCGCGACACCGCACATCACGCACGCACTCTGGAAAGAACTCGGTTACGCCGCAAAGGGTGGTGACCTGCTCGACGCCCCCTGGCCCGAGGTGGATGCCAGCGCCTTGCAGCAGGACGAGATCGAACTGGTGCTGCAGATCAATGGCAAGCTGCGCGGCGCCATCACGGTGCCGGCGGGTGCCGACAAGGCCACCATCGAAGCGGCGGCATTGGCTTCAGAAGCCTTTGTCAAGCAGGCCGCCGGTGCGCCTGCGAAGAAAGTCATCGTCGTGCCGGGCCGTTTGGTCAACATCGTCGTCTGACCAGATCCCTCACCGCTCACCCCACACCACCCAAGGCCCCCATGCAAGCCATGCAACGTCGCAACATGTTGACCCTGATCGCCACCACCACGGGCCTGGCTGTGGCCGGCCTGCCGGGTTGCGGCTTTGCGCTGCGCAAGGCGCCCAACTTTGCCTTCACCACGCTCTTCAGCGGCGTGGCCGAAAGCTCTCAGCTGGGCGTGGAGCTGAAGCGATCGCTGCAGTCCACAGGCAAGGTGCGCGTCATCACCGACGCCCGGCAGATCGGTGAGGCGCAGGTCGTGCTCGATGTGCTGCTGGACCAACGCGAGAAAGTGGTGCTCAGCACCAACGCCTCGGGCCAGGTGCGGGAGTACCAGCTCAAGCTGCGCTTTCGCTTCCGGCTGCGTACGCTGGCGGGCAAGATGCTGATCCCGGATGCAGAAATCCTGCAGCAGCGCGATATCAGCTTCAACGAATCTGCGGTGCTGGCCAAGGAGGCCGAAGAGGGCCTGCTCTACCGCGACATGCAATCGGACATCGTGCAGCAGGTGCTGCGCCGGCTGGCTGCCGTCACGGAGCTGTAGAACCCGCGGCGCTCTATCCTGGCTTCAGGACGCGTCGAACGCCGCCTGCAGCCACTCGATCTGCGCTGGCGTGCTGCCCTGCAGTGCGCCATGCACCAGCACCACGTCGAAACGGCACGGCGGCGGACTGGCAAAGCGCATCAGGTAGTGGCGCGCCGCCAGAATGACGCGCTGCTGCTTGACCGGGCTGATGCTGGCCGCCGCACCGCCATGGGACTGGCTGGCGCGCTGCCGCACCTCGACAAACACCAGCGTGCCATCGGGCGCACGCAGGATGAGGTCAATCTCACCGCCGCCGCGGCCCGGCGTCCGATAATTGGTCTCGACCAAGCGCAGGCCAGCGCGCTGCAGATACGCCAGGGCCGCAGACTCTGCCGCATCACCGCGCGACTTGGTGGTAATCTGCCCGGGCACGGATTGCCCAGCCGCCACCTCTGCAGCGGCGGACGATGGGGCACCCTGTTTTCTGGAAAACCACATTGAACGCTTCTTTCGACCTCGCTCTGGAAGCGGCACATGCTGCCGCCGGCATGCAGCATTATCCGCAAGCCACACTGTATGTGGTGGCCACGCCGATCGGCAACCTGGCCGACATCAGCCTGCGCGCGCTGCAGGTGCTGCAGATGGTCAACGCGATCGCCTGCGAGGACAAGCGCCATTCCCAGCCGCTGCTGCGCCAGTACGGTGTGGAGACAGGTACCGACAAGGCCCTGCTCGCCATCCACCAGCACAACGAAGCCGAAGCCGCCGGGCTGGTGATCGAGCGCTTGCAGCGCGGTGAACGTGTGGCCTATGTCAGCGATGCCGGCACACCTGCGGTGAGCGACCCGGGTGCGCGGCTGGTGGCTGCGGTGCGGGCGGCCGGCTTTCGCGTGGTGCCATTGCCTGGCGCCAGCAGCGTGACCACCCTGCTGAGCGCAGCCGGCGTGACGCGCGCCGAAGGCAGCGCAGACGGCAGCAGCGGATTTGTCTTTGCCGGTTTTCTGCCCAGCAAGGCCGGCGAGCGCGACCAGGCGATCGAGCAGTTGCGCGGCGACACGCGCGCGACGGTCATCCTTGAGGCGCCGCACCGCATCGAAGCGCTGGCCAAGGCGATGGCGGTGCTGGAGGAGCGGCCGCTCACCGTGGGCCGCGAGCTGACCAAGCAGTTTGAGGAAATCGCCACCCTGCCGGCGCAGGACTTCGCCGCCTGGCTGGCCGCCAGCCCCCAGCGCACACGCGGCGAGTTCGCGCTGGTGGTGCACGGCACCGCGGCGCTGGCGCCGCTGGACGACGGCCTGCGCGTGCTGCGCCTGCTGCTGGCCGAGCTGCCCTTGAAAACGGCCGTGCGCATCGCCGCCGAGATCACCGGCGCCGCCCGCAACGACCTGTACGAAGCGGCGCTGAAACTGAAAGCGGCATGAACCCGAACGCCGACCAACTGTGGCGCGCGCCGCGCTGGATGCTGGCCGCCCTGCTGGCGGTGCTGGGCATGCTGGGGCCGTTTTCCATCGACACCTACATTCCGGGTTTTGCCGGGATCGCCAGTTCGCTGGGCGCCTCGCCTGTGGAGATGCAGCAGACGCTGTCGGCCTACCTGTTTGGCTTTGCCTTCATGAACCTGTTCCATGGCGCACTGGCCGACAGCTTCGGGCGGCGCCCGGTGGTGCTGTGCGGCATCGCCATGTTCACCCTCGCGTCGGCCGGCTGCGCGCTGTCGCACAGCATTGGCCAGCTGGTGTTCTTCCGCGCGCTGCAGGGGCTCTCAACCGGCGCCGGCATTGTGGTGTCGCGCGCGGTGATCCGCGACATGTACCCGCCCGCGCAGGCCCAGCAGGTGATGAGCCAGGTCACCATCTACTTCGGCGTGGCGCCCGCCATCGCCCCGCTGATGGGCGGCTGGCTGTTTGTGCACCTGGGCTGGCAGAGCATTTTCTGGTTCCTCACCGGCATTGGCGGTGCGCTGTGGCTGGTCAACTTCCGCTTCCTGCCCGAAACACTGCCACTGCAAGAGCGCCAGTCATTCAAGGTGCCCAACCTGATGCGCGGCTACTGGCAGCTGGGCGCCAGCCCGCGCTTTTTGCTGCTGGCGCTGGCCAGTGGGGTGCCTTTCAACGGCATGTTCCTGTATGTGCTGTCGGCGCCGGTGTTTCTGGGCGAACATTTGTCGCTGCAGCCGACGCAGTACTTCTGGCTATTCATCCTGATCATCACCGGCATCATGTCGGGCGCCTGGCTGAGCGGCCGCCTTGCGGGCAAGATCGCGCCCAAGCAGCAGATACGGCACGGCTTTGTGATCATGCTGGCGACTTCGGTGCTCAACGTCGCGGCGAACTTCATCTTTGTCCCGAACGCCTGGTGGGCCATGGTGCCAATTGCGGTGTTTTCGTTCGGCTGGGCCCTGATGGTGCCGGTGGTGACACTGCTGGTGCTGGACCTGCACCCCGAACGCCGCGGCATGGCCTCGTCGCTTCAGGCCTTCATCGGCTCGACCGCCAACGGCCTGGTGGCCGGTGTGGTGGCGCCGCTGGTGATGCATTCCACCCGCGCGCTGGCCGCCGTGTCACTGGGCATGATGTGCATCGGCCTCGTGGCCTGGCTCTGCCTGCACCACCGCTGGCCGGAGATCGGGCGCGAGCGGACAGCGTGAGGGGCGACGCAAGAGCGGCAGCCGACCCAGCCCTCAGCGGGCGTCCGAGGGCTCCATCCGGAACTCCATGCCCTGCCCCGTCCGCTGCGCCACGTTGCGGGGGTCAAGGTAAACCCAGAAGAACATGTCATGGATGCTGTCGCGCCAGCGGTACGTCATGATGTCCCCCGTCCAGGACCTGACATGGCTGATCTCTGCAGGTGGGCCCAGTTCGCGCTCCACGTCTTCCCGGGTGGATTGACCCACCTGGACACGGGCAAAGCCGGCGGGTTGCAGCACCTGGCGTACCGACGTCACCTTGCCTGACGCGTCCAGGTCCACCATCACGGCGCTCTGGCCGGCCGGCTGCCGCGAATACTGCAGCCGCGTGCCCGCCGGCAGGGGAACAACGCGTGTGGGTTTTCCATAACTGGCCATCACCTCGTCGCGGGACATGCCCGGCAGCACCGGGCTCAGCGAACACCCTGCCAGCATTGCCAGGGCCGCCGATGCCGCCACCATCCATTTGACTGTTGTCATGATCTGCACTCCTGATGTTTCTTCATGGCTTACGATAACCGTGGGCACCCAAAGTTTCCGCAGCGTGAACGATTCGCCCTCTTTCACATCCCCGAGGTGGTTTGATGCACCGGTATTCCGTTCTTTTTGTCTGCATGGGCAACATCTGCCGCAGCCCCACCGCGCATGGCGTGTTCCGCCACAAACTGGCTGCTGCTGGCCTGGCCGACCGCATCCGGGTGGACTCTGCCGGCACCCACAACTACCACCCGGGCAGTCCGCCCGACGAGCGCTCGGCCCTTCACGCCGCCCGGCGCGGCTACGACCTCTCGGACCTGCGGGCACGGCAGATCACCGACGAGGACATGGCCCGGTACGACCTGATCCTGGTGATGGACTGGGACAACCTGGCCCTGGTGCAGGACGTGTGCCCCGAGGCGCACCAGCCCAAGGTGCGGCGCCTGACCGAGTTTTGCCTGCAGCACGACAGCCCGGTGGTGCCCGACCCTTACTACGGCGGCGCCAAGGGCTTTGACCACGTGCTCGATCTGGTCGAAGACGCGTGCGAAGGCTTGCTGCGGCATGTCCAGCGCGTGACTTGAGACCTCTCCTCCGCGCCGGATGGAGCCCAGCGTGCAACGCGGGGGATGGATCACCCAACCCAATGGCAGTAATATGCAATGGACTGCCCTCCGCAGGCACCGGGGCCTCACGGTCCCGGGCGGGCCTGGCGGAACGACAGGGGCCGATAGCTCAGCTGGGAGAGCGCTGCGTTCGCAATGCAGAGGTCGGGAGTTCGATCCTCCTTCGGTCCACCACCGGTTTTAGCCCCACAGCACCACACTGCTTCCTGTCCTACGGCCGGCAGCGCCAGGCATGCATGGCGCACAAGCGGTCCACGTGTTTCCATGGAATTGTCGATGCCGCCCTGATCCGGGGCGTCCGGCAAACCTCGCAAAAAATATGGTCCGCACAGCAAGCTCCCGAGCACTCGTCGCCTTCGCCGCACTGGCATGGTCGCTCGGTGCCTTCGCAGCGCCCCATGTCATGTCAGGCGTCAAGCTGGAGGACCCCGTCAACCTGCACGGCACCAACCTTCAACTCAACGGCGCCGGGATTCGCTTCAAGGCCGTTTTCAAGGTCTACGTCGCGGCCTTGTACGCGGGCCACAAGGCCAGCACGCCCGAAGAAATTTATGCCATTCCTGGCCCAAAGCGGCTGACCATCACGCTGCTGCGTGATGTCGATTCCGACGAGATTGCCAAGACGTTTGCCAAGGCCATCGGCGGCCCAGCCTTCAAGGGCGACGCCGCACGGCTGGTGCCGGTGCTGATCAGGATCGAGCGCACCTTCGAGGGGGGCGAGAAACTGCTCGCGGGCGAAACCATGACGATTGACTGGGTCCCCGGAACCGGTACCGTCATCGCCGTGAAAGGCAAGCCACAAGGCGAGCCCCTCAATGACATCGAGGTGTTCAATGTGCTGCTGGGGATCTGGATCGGCCCTTATGCGGCCGACTGGAAACTCAGGGATGCCCTGCTGGGCAAAGCGCCCTGAGAGCCCTGGATCATTCCCCCAATCGTGATCTGGTGCGGCTGGCGGGGATCGAACCCACGACCCTTGGCTTCGGAGGCCAATACTCTATCCACTGAGCTACAGCCGCATGCTGTTGCATTTCCAACCCGCTATTTTCGCACAGCCCCGGTCACGGGGCGGCGGGTAGCCCCATGCGGGTCATTTCAGGGGAGATGTCCCGCCAGGAGACGGCAAAAGCGTCCATTGACTGGGGCGGTGCAGATGCGCTGGCGGCGAGTTCCAGAGCGCGCTGGCAGCCGGCCTGCACGCTGTCAATGAGCGGGACATCCACCTCGGGCTGAAGGCGCTCGGCCATGCCTGCCAGACCGGCACCGCCCAGCACGATGGCCTGCACATTCCCTGCCCCCTGGACTGCACGGCAGGCCTCCAGCAGCAGCCGGCTGCCGCCCTGCATGTCTTCCAAGAGTTGCGCACCGGTGAGGGCCACGGTATGAACGCCCGCCAGCGCTTTCCCGGGTGCATAGCCTAATGTGAGCGCCAGCCGCTCCAGCATGGGCTGCCAGCGGTGGCCGCCCGTGACCACCGCAAAGCGCCCGTGCTGCGCGGCCTGCGCAAAGGCGGCCTCGGCCAGGCCGACCACGGGGGCGGCGCTGCTTTCGCGCAAGGCCATCAGGCCCGGGTCGCCGAAGCAGCCGATCAGCACCGCGTCGGGCGGCACGGCGTGCAGCGACTGCAACTCGGCCGCCCACGCGTCGAGCACGGCATGGCCGGCCACGGCGTAGCTGGCCTCGCAGGCAATGTAAGGCGCGCCGAAACGTGCGGTGACGGTTTTGACCTGCACCGCTTCGCCGAGGCGCTGCTGCGCGTAGCCCTGCAGCAGCGCACTGACGCCGGTGGAGGTGTTGGGGTTGATGATCAACAGCCGGCGCATGGCATGGGTTCCCTGGCAACAACCTTCAGTCTGGCCGTGCGCGCCGTTGTCGCAAGGCCAGCAGCTTCGAGATGCCAACGGCCAGCCCCATGACGGCGAAAGAGATCACCATGGTCACCGTGCCCAACGCGTAGATGGACGGGCTGGTGACGGTGGTCGTCAGACCCTGCAGTTCCAGCGGGAGCGTGTTCACGTCGCCTATGGCTTGCGAAGTGCGGGCAATTTCATCCCAGCTCAGCGTGAAGCCCAGCATGCCGATGCCGACCACCGACGGCGCAATGAGCGGCAGCACCACGTAGCGGAAGCCCTGCCAGGGCGTGGCGCCCAGATCACGTGCAGCCTCTTCATACGAGGGGTTGAAGCGGTTGAAGATGGCGAACATGATGAGGAGACCAAAGGGCAAGGTCCATGTCAGGTGGGCGCCGAGCGCCGAAGTGAACAGGCCGAGCGCGGTGCCGTAGGACTCGAGCGTGGCGTCCATGTGGAGCAGTTCCAGCGCTTTCTTGATGCCGCTGTCGAGCAGCCGGAACTCCAGGCCGATGCCCAGCGACACAATGATGGACGGCATGATGAGGCTGGCGACCACGATGAAGAACAGCGTGTTGCCGCCGGCCAGCTTCTTGCGAAATGCCAGCCCGCACAGCACCGAAAACACCACGGTGACGGCCATCACCACCACACCGAGCGCCAGCGAACGCCGCAGTGCAGCGCCGATATCGACCACGCCCAGCCCCTCGGCCAGTTGGTAGAACCAGTGCAGCGAAAGACCGCGCAGCGGAAAGGTCAACCCGCCCTCGGGGCCCTGAAAGCTCAGCACCACAATGATCAGCATGGGGCCGTACATGAAGGCCACATAGGCTGCAAAAAACAGCGCCAGCAGCCAGAAACCTGTTGATCGCTGGTCGGTCGTCATGTCACAGCTCCTTTCGGATATCGACCATGCGGGTCAAGGCCCAGATGATCATCAGCACCAGCAGCAGCAGGATGACGGCATTGGCCGCCGCCAGCGGAAACTGCAAGTAAGAGGTTTGCACCTGGATGATCTTGCCGACCGAGGCGATCTGCTGCCCACCCATCACGCCGATGGTGACGAAGTCGCCCATCACCAGCGTGATGACGAAGATGGAGCCGATGACAATGCCCGAGCGTGACAGCGGCACGATGACGTTCCAAAGCGTCTGCCACGCCGACGCGCCCGCGTCGCTGGCCGCTTCGACCAGGCTGCGGTCGATGCGCATCATGGAGTTGAAGATGGGCACGATCATGAACATGGTGTAGAGGTGCACAAACGCCAGCACCACGGAAAAATCCGAAAACAACAACCACTCGACCGGGCTGCTGACCAGGCCCAGCCCGGTGAGGATCTGGTTCACCAGGCCGTTGCGGCCCAGCAGCGGCACCCAGGCGATCATGCGGATCACGTTGGACGTCCAGAAGGGAATGGTGCACAGCACAAACAGCACGGTCTGCATGCCGCCGGAGCGCACATGAAAGGCCAGGAAGTAGGACACGGTAAACCCGAGCCCCAGGGTGATGAGCCAGACCAGCAGGCAGAACTTGAAGGTGGAGAGGTAGGTCTTCAGCGTGACGCACAGCTCGGCCGTGTTGCTGCAGCCTTCAAAAATCGAAAAGTAGTTCTTGAAGGTGAAGCCGGGCAGCAGCTCGTACTCGTTGAAGTCCCAGAAGCTGACCGCCAGGATCAGCACCAGCGGCAGCAGGAAGAACAGCACAAACACCGCACTCAGCGGCGCCGCCTGCCACCACGCAGCCAGCCCCCGGCCAGGCGCAGTGGCCTGACCAGCGTGAACGTGAACGGCAGAAGAACTCATGGACTTTCCATTGAAGGCAGAAAGGTTTCCCCCAGGCGAGCGAAGCGACGCCTGAAGGCCAGGGCGCCGCGGAACCGGCTCAGCCGGGCCGCAGGCGCCGCCCCCTGCAAGGGGGGAGGACGCTACACGCAGTGAGCGTCAACGGGGGTGTGCTGGTTCTACGCCGCGACGAATTCATTCCATTTCTGGACCATGTAGTTGTTCTCGTCCATCACCGCGTTCCAGCAGGCGATGCCGCTCATGCGCGTTTCGTAGCTGCCGCCGTCGCGCACCGCGCCCACCTTGGCCAGCACGTCGCCCTTGGGGCTCTTGATGTCCTGGGTGGCGGGTTTGCCTTCCATCCAGTAGGCCCACTCATACGGCTCCATCTTGGCCTTGGCGGTGTCGAGTACGGCGCTGTAGTAACCCTGGCGGTTCAGGTAGGCACCGGCCCAGCCGTCGAGGAACCAGTTGATGAATTCATACGCGCCGTCGAGCTTGCGGCCCGACAGCGTGGCGGGCAAACCAAAACCGGCGGCCCAGGCGCGATAGCCTTCCTTCAGCGGCTGGAAGGTGCAGGCAATGCCCTTGCTGCGCACCGCCGTCACCGCAGGTGACCACATCGACTGGATCACCACCTCGCCCGAGGCCATGAGGTTGACGGATTCGTTGAAGTCCTTCCACAAGCTGCGGAACTGCCCGGCCTTCTTGGCTTCGATCAGCGTCTTGATGGTGAGGTCGATTTCCTTCTTGGTCATGTTGCCCTTGTCGGGGTATTTGTACAGACCCATCGCCTCGACGACCATGGCGGCGTCCATGATGCCGATGGACGGAATGTTGAGGATGGAGGCCTTGCCCTTGAACTCGGGGTTGAGCAGTTCGGCCCACGACGAGATCGGCCGCTTGATGAGGTCGGGCCGGATGCCCAGCGTGTCGGCGTTGTACACGGTGGGGATCAGCGACATGTACTGCGTCGGGCTCTTGGCGAAGACCTTGGATTTTTCGCCTTCGAGGTAAATCACCTTCAGTGGTGCCGTACCCTGGTCGCCCACCTTCTTGCCGGCCACCTCGCCTTTGGTGAACAGCGTGGTGATCTTGTCGGCGTTCTTGATGCGCTTGACGTCGATGCCCTTGAGGTTGCCGGTCGGCACGACCTTCTTGAGCGAGAAATATTCTTCGTCGATCAGGTCGAAACTGTTCGGTGCCGTCACGGCGCGTTTGGTGACCTCGTCGGTCGTCACCGCCACGTACTGGATCTCAATGCCGGTGTCAGCCTTGAACTTCTCGGCAATGGCCTTGTCCTGGTTGACCGCCGTACCGAGGTAGCGCAGGACAATTTTTTCCTGCGCATGCACGGCCGGGAAGAGGCCCGTAGCCAGAATGCCCGCCGTGCCCTTGAGCAGGCTTCGGCGCGGCACGCCCGTCATCAGGTCGGCTGGGTTGGGGGCGATTTTTTCGGGACTGTCTGACATGGTGCGTACTCCTAAAAACAGGGGGTCAAGGAACAGGGAGGAACAATGAACAAAGGGCACAGGCGGAACTTCTCCACGGGTCTGACCCCAACGGCGTCAGGCCACCGCATGCCGGTCTTCCCGCAGCGCGTGCGCGGCTTCCGCTGGCCATGACAACCGGACCCGTTCGCCGACGACAAAAGGGTGATCGGCAAACCGGGCTTCCGGCAGCAGCACCGAGAGCTCTGCGGTCTGATGGGCAGCCCGCACGGTGGCCGGGTCCTGCAGGCCCAGCAGCACATACGTGCCCTGGTACTCCACGTCGGTGATCACGGCCTGCTTGCTGTGGGGAAGTTCAGCCTGTTTCGCATCACACTCCGCCACATGGATGTGGTCGATCCGCACACCCACCCGGCCCGAAGCGGTGTCCAGTACGTTGTGCCCGCCCATGAAGCGCGCCACGAATTCATTGACAGGGCGGTTGTAGACCTCGTGCGGCGATCCGGTCTGCTCGATGCGGCCGCCGTTCATCACCACCATCACGTCGGCAAGCGCCATCGCTTCTTCCTGCGAATGCGTGACGTGGACAAAGGTCAGCCCCAGCTCCTTCTGCCAGTGGCGCAGCTCGGCACGCATCTGGATGCGCAGAAAGGGATCGAGCGCGGACAGCGGCTCGTCGAGCAGCAGCACACGCGGCTGATTGATCAGGGCGCGCGCCAGAGCCACCCGCTGCTGCTGCCCGCCCGACAGCTCGCCCGGCTTGCGCTGTGCGAGCTGGCCCATGGCGACGCGCGCCAGCAGGTCCTGCGCCCTGGCGTGCCGCTCGTCGCGCGAAACGCCCTTCATCTTGAGGCTGAAAGCCACGTTGTCGAGCGCCGTCAGGTGCGGGAACAGCGCGAAGTTCTGGAACATCATGGCCGTGCCGCGTGCGGCCGCCGGCAAGCTGGTGATGTTGCGGTTGTCCAGCAAGATGTCACCACTTGTGACAGATTCGTGGCCGGCAATCATGCGCAGGGTGGTGCTCTTGCCGCAGCCCGAGGGCCCGAGCAGGCAGCAGTAGCTGCCGCTGGCGATGCGCAGATTGATGCCGTCCACTGCCGCAGCGCCCTGCCCGAAGCGCTTGGTCAACCCCACGACCTCGATGGCCGCAGCGCTGGAAGGAGCCGGCGTGTTCATGCGGCACTTTCAGCAAGGGCTGTGCCAGTTCCGCGCCACGCTGACGCGAACCGGATGCCGCCCCGGCCAAAGCCGCCCACGCGGCCTGCGCCCTTCTGTGTCGCTGTCGCCACCCCGTTCAGCGCGCACCACGCGCGCCGGCTGGCGCGGACGCATATGGTGCACGGCACCGCGTCAAATCAGTGCGGCCGGCACAAGCCTGCACCGCATTGGCGCAAATAATTCATTTATTAAAATATTGATTTATTTGATTCAATTTGCTATCGTGACCATCAGTTCGTTGCCAACGAGCTTTTTGACAGCCAGTGCCCATCCGGACGCGCGGGCAGCCGCCATGCCGTCCGAGCCCCACCCTCACACAGGAGTTTCCGAGCATGAAGTTCAATCAATTCGCCGCCATCGTCGGGCTGACCATGGCCACCCTGACTGCCTCCGCTCCGGCCGCTGCGGCCGACTGGGTGGTGGGCGCCAACATCGGCAACGTGCCCTGGGAATTCCAGGACGCCTCAGGCAAGTTCGTCGGTTTCGAGATCGATCTCGTCAATGAAGTCGCCAAGCGCGCCGGCAAGTCGGTGCAGATCGAGAACATTCCGTTCAACGGCCTCTTCCCGGCCGTGCAGTCGGGGCGCATCCAGATTGCGGTGTCTTCCATCACCATCACGCCCAAGCGCCTGGAGTCCCTGGCCTTCGCGCAGCCTTACTACGACAGCGACCAGTCGCTGTCGGTGCTGAAGACGGCCAAGATCAACAAGGTGGAAGACCTGTCCGGCAAGACCGTGGGTGTGGACACTGCCTCCACCGGCGACATCTATGCCACCGAGAACACCGCCAAGCTGAAGATTGCGAAGATCTCGCGCTACGAAGGCCTGTCACCCGCGATGATCGATCTGGCCAACGGCCGCATCGACGGCTACATCAGCGACATTCCGGCCGTCGAGTACTACATCAAGGACAAGCCGCAGTACCGGATCGCCGCGCGCATTCCGACCGGCGAGCGCTATTCCTTCATGTTCGCCAAGACCTTTGCCGATGCGGCGAAGATCAATGACATCCTGACCACGCTGAAAAAGGAAGGCTTCATTTCCGCCACCCACAAAAAATGGTTTGGCACCACGCCGCCTGACACGTCTTCGAGCGTGAAGGTGATGGACGTTCCCAAGCTCTGACGCTGACGACCTCACGCCGGGACCAGCCCCAGGCTGGTCCCGGCCCCCGCTTGGCGCACGGCGGCACTGACTCTTTCACTGGCCTTTCATGGACCTGATCGATACCTTTTTCAACTGGCCGGTTTTCAGGGATTCGCTGCCCCAGCTGCTGGAGGGTCTGTGGATCACCATTCTTCTGGGTGTGGTCAGCATTCTGGCGGGCCTGGTCAGCGGCCTGCTGATGGCGCTGGCGCGCATTTTCGGGCCCGCGTGGATGCGCGCCGTCACGCGCGTCTACATCGACGTGTTCCGCTCCATCCCGCTGCTGGTGCTGCTGGTGCTGGTGTACTACGCCCTGCCCTTCGTGGGCATCCGCTTCACGTCTTTCACCGCAGCGGCCACGGCGCTGACGCTGGTCTCCTGCGCCTACACCGCAGAAATCTTCCGCGCCGGCATTGAAGCCATCCCCAAAGGCCAGTTCGAGGCCGCCGAGGCGATCGGGCTCGGCTTTTTCAGCCGCATGCGCGATGTGATCCTGCCGCAGGCCTTCCGGATCGTGGTGCCGCCGCTCACCAGCAACTGCATCAATGTGCTGAAGGACACGGCGCTGGCCTCGGTCGTCGCCATGCCCGACCTGCTCAAGCAGGCGACCCAGGCGCAGGCCCTGGCCGCCAACCCGACGCCGCTCATCGGCGCTGCCGTGTTGTACCTGCTGCTGCTGCTGCCGCTGGTGCGCCTGGTCGGCTACTTCGAAGCGCGGCATCGCGCCACCACGCACTGAGTCACGCCTCAAAGCCAACCATGACCGCACTCATCCAGATTCAGGGACTGCAAAAGTTCTACGGCAGCTTCCAGGCGCTGCACGACATCGATCTCGACGTCAACGCGGGTGAAGTCGTGGCCGTCATCGGCCCGTCGGGCTCCGGCAAGTCCACGCTGATCCGCTGCATCAACCTGCTGGAGGACTACCAGGGCGGCAGCGTGAAGGTCGACGGAACGAAAGTCGTGCGCGGCAAGGAGCTGGCCCAGGTCCGTTCGGAGGTCGGCATGGTGTTCCAGAGCTTCAACCTGTTTCCTCACCTGACGGCGCTGGAGAACGTGTCGCTGGGCCCGCGGCGCATCAAGAAAACACCGCGCCATGAAGCAGAGCAGCAAGCACAGGCCTTGCTGGCCAAGGTCGGGCTGGCCGAGCAGGCGCACAAGCTGCCCGGCAAACTTTCGGGCGGGCAGCAGCAGCGCGTGGCCATTGCCCGCGCCCTGGCGATGGAGCCCAAGGCACTGCTCTTCGATGAGCCCACCTCGGCGCTGGACCCGGAGATGGTCGGCGAGGTGCTCGACGTGATGCAGTCGCTGGCCCGAACCGGCGTGACCATGGTCATCGTCACGCATGAGATGGGGTTTGCGCGGCGCGTGGCCAACCGCGTCATCTTCATGGAGGCGGGCCGCATCGTGGAGCAGGCGCCACCCGAGATTTTTTTCAGCGCTCCGCGCGAAGTCCGCACACAGAATTTCCTGCAAGCCATTTTCAAACACTGACCCGCATCGAGCCACCGCATGACATCTCCCACCCTCAGCCTGCCCGCCATCCGGGCGGAATTCCCCGCCATCACCAACGACTGCGTCTACCTCGACAACGCCGGCGGCTCGCAGGTGCTGCGCCGCGTCGCCGACCGCGTCAGCGACTACCTGCTCACCAGCAGCGTGCAACTGGGCGCCAGTTATGCGCAATCGCAGGAGGCCGGCGTCAAGGTACTGGCCGCGCGGCAATCGGTGGCCACGCTGATCA
The DNA here is from genome assembly GCA_943370905.1 of Synechococcus sp. UW140. Classification (GTDB taxonomy): domain Bacteria; phylum Pseudomonadota; class Gammaproteobacteria; order Burkholderiales; family Burkholderiaceae_C; genus Polaromonas. Next base: position 52,832 of record CALRSS020000014.1, on the reverse strand, counting down.
ACGCACCGCATGACGACGAAGTGGTGATGGGCGGCTCCACCACCTCGCTGATGTTCCAGCTCACCCAGGCCATCCTGCCCGGCATCCAGCCGGGCGATGAAGTCATCGTCACCAACAGCGACCACGAAGCCAACATCGGCGGCTGGATGCGTCTGAAGGCCGCCGGCGCAGTGGTGAAGATCTGGGAGATCAACCGCGACACACTGGCGCTGGAGCTGGCCGATCTGGACCGCCTGCTCTCGCCCCGCGTGAAATGGGTGGCGCTGACGCATGCGTCCAACATCCTGGGCACGATCAACCCGGTGCGCGAGGTGGCCGCCCGGGTGCACGCCGTGGGCGGGCGCGTCTGCGTGGATGCGGTGGCGTACGCCCCGCACCGCCTTGTTGATGTGCAGGCCAGCGGCGCCGACGTGTATGTGTTCAGTTTCTACAAGGTGTTCGGTCCGCACTATGCGGTGATGTGGATCGCACGCGACCTGCTGCTGTCCCTGCCCAGCCTGAACCACTACTTCATAGGCGCCGACGTGGTGCCCTACAAACTGCAGCCGGGCAATGTGAACTACGAGCTGTCGTACGGCTGCATGGGCATCAGCGACTACCTGGTGCATGTCGGCAGCGTGATGGCGCCGGCGGACAGCCTTCGCGACAAAATGCAGGCGGCTTTCGACGCCTTCGCCCGGCATGAAGACGCGCTGGCCGAGCGGCTGCTGGCTTACCTGCGCGCCAAGCCAGGCGTGCGCATTGTGGGCCTACCTCAGGCGACGGCCGGCGAGCGCGTGCCCACCGTGAGCTTCACGGTCGCCGGGCAGCCATCGGAGTCCATCGTGCGCCACATGGACCGTTTCAACATCGGCATCCGGTTCGGGGATTTCTATGCCAAGCGCCTGATTGAGTTCCTGGGCCTGCAGGCGCAGGGTGGTGTGGTGCGCGTCTCCATTGCGCACTACAACACGCTGGAAGAAATCGACCGCCTGATCCAGCACCTGGAGGAGGTCATCGCATGAGTTCCAACGCCACACTCATACGGGGCGGCCGCGTCATCACGGCCACTGACGACTATGTGGCCGATGTGCTGCTGCAGGACGGCGTGGTCCACACCATTGGCCGCGACATGGTGGTGGGTGAGGACGTCAAGGTGGTGGACGCCACTGGCCTGTATGTATTGCCGGGCGGCGTCGACACCCATGTGCACATGGAAAACGTGATCGGCCCGACCATCACCTGCGACACCTTCGCCAGCGGCACCCGGGCTGCAGCCTTCGGCGGCACCACCACCGTGGTGGACTTTGCCCTGCAGACCGAGGCCGACTCGCCGCTGGGGGCCATCGCCCGCGCCCAGCGCAGCGCCGAAGCGCAGGTGTCGGTGGACTACAGCCTGCACGTGATCGTCACCCGTGTCGACGACCAGGTGCTCAAGGACGTGCGCCACGCCATGCGGCACGAGGGCGTGACCAGCTTCAAGATGTTCATGGCCTATCCGGGCGTGATGATGGCCGACGATGCCTCCATCTTCCGGATGCTGCGCCAGGTCGGTGCCGACGGCGGCATGGTGGCGCTGCATGCCGAAAACGGCACGGTGATCGACCTGCTGATCAAGGAGGCGCTGGAAGCCGGCCACACCTCGCCGCGCTACCACGCGCTGACGCGGCCGGCCATCATGGAAGGTGAAGCCACGCACCGCGGCATCCGGCTGGCCGAGCTGGCCGAGGCACCGATCTACTTCGTGCATGTGTCGAGCAATCAGGCGCTCAAGCACATCGTCACCGCTCGGGCCGAGGGGATTCCGGTGTTCGCGGAAACCTGCCCGCACTACCTGCTGTTTGACGACTCGGTCTACAACAACGACGACTTCGAGATCGCCAAGTACGTGATGACGCCGCCGCTGCGCACGCCCGACGACCAGAAGCACCTGTGGCGCGCGCTGCGCTATGACGACCTGCAGGTCATCGCCACCGACCATTGCCCGTTCTGCATGAAGGAGGGGCATCTGGGCTACCGCCTGCAGAAGATGCGCGGCAAGGAGGATTTCTCGCTGATCCCCAACGGCGCGCCCGGTATCGAGACGCGACTGGTCAGCCTGTTCGACATCGGCGTGATGCAGGGCAAGCTCTCGCTCAACCGCTTTGTGGAGCTGACGGCCACCACGCCCGCCAAGCTCTTCGGCCTGTTCCCCAAAAAGGGAACGATCGCCGTCGGCAGCGACGCCGACATCGTACTGTTCAACCCCCACGTGAAGCAGACCGTGCACGCCAAACACCTGCACGGCAACTGCGACTACACGCTGCTCGAAGGGCGGGAGTTGCAAGGCCGCGTGGAAAAGGTTTTCCTGCGCGGGCAGCTGATCGTGGACGGGGCCGAGTGGCACGGCCGCGAAGGCATGGGGCAGTTCGTGCGGCGCAGCGAGGTGCGCGCGTTCTAGGTGGCCGGGTGCGCGGACTGCCTGACTATCATCGCAGCATGAGCCCTGTGAAACCCGCCAGCATGGACGACCTGCGCGAACGCATCAGCCGCGAGGGCGACCGCTTGACGCCCCGCATGCGCGATGCCGCGCGCTACGCCATCGAGCACCCCAACGACATCGCACTCAACCCGGTGGCCACCGTGGCCGGCAAGGCGGGCATCGCGTCCGCCGCGTTCATCCGCATGGCCAAGGCCTTGGGGTACGACGGCTACTCTGATCTGCAGCGCCTGTTCCGCGAGCCGCTGCGCCAGGCCGTGAACCCGACCTTCCGCGAGCGCATTCGCCACTTCGGCGGCGAGCAGCCGCTGGAAAACCCGGGCGACCCGGCCGAAGTGCTGCGCGCCTTCAGCCAGGCCAACATCGTCTCGCTGGAGCACCTGCAGGCGCAGGCCGGCGAGCTGCCGCTGCAGCAGGCCATCGCCATGATCCAGAATGCGCGCGTGGTGCATGTGCTGGGACTCAGGCGCTCATTTGCGGTGGCGGCCTACCTGGCCTACGCACTGAACCGGGTCGGGCAACCGGCGGTACAGGTCACCGGCACGGGTGGCGCCATCGCGGAGCAGGCCAGCATTGCCAATGCCGACGACCTGTTGATCGCCATCAGCTTTCCGCCCTATGCGCAGGACACCCTGGCCGTGTGCGAGCAGATTCGCAGGACCGGTGCCAAACGTCTGGCGATCACCGATGCCTTCATGAGCCCCGTCGCCCGCGATGCCGACCTGGTGCTGGAGGTGAACGACGCCAAGCTGCTGGGCTTTCGCTCGCTGACGTCGGCCATGAGCCTGGCCCAGACCCTCGCCGTGGGCCTGGCCTTCAGCAAGCGCCAGCGGCGACGTGGCCGCCAGGGCGCCACCGCCGGCAAACCCTTGCCCGCACCCGATCTGCAGGACATCGATTGTTAGGCCACACCATGCCGTCCTTGCCACTGCCTTCCGCCCCGCCGACCGCCAGCCAGCGCTTCCTGACCGTGGAGCCGCTGACGGCCGAGGCCTTCCGGCCCTTTGGCGATGTGATCGGTGTGAGCGACGCGGCACGGCACTTCACCATCAACGAAGGCTTTGCCGAGCGTTACCACGACCTGGCCCAGGTCGACGTTGCCACGGCGGGTGGTCGGGCCCTGATCAGCATCTTCCGGGCGCAGCCGCGCGCCCTGCCCATGCCGCTGGCGCTTCTGGAACGCCACCCCCACGGCAGCCAGGCCTTTGTGCCGCTGTCCGGCCAGCCCTATCTGGTGGTCGTGGCGCCTGCAGGGCCTGTGCCCGACCTCACGCAGGTCCGCTGCTTTCTGCCGGCGCCCGGCCAGGGCGTCAATTACGCGCGGGGCGTGTGGCACCACCCCCTGATTGCCCTGGGCAGCGTGCATGACTTTCTGGTGGTGGACCGCGGTGGGCCGCCAGGTGACGCCAACTGCGACGAGTACCCGCTGGCCGAAACGCCGCTATGGATTGATCGGAGGCCGGCATGAGCACAGCCGCCGACCGCGCCGAAGGCTGCTGGTACGCCAGGGGCTCTGCCCCGTCTGGCCCTCGCCCATGGCGAAGGCAGCATCACCACGGCGGCCACCCGTTTGGCGCTGCCCGCATGGCCGTCGGGATCTGCCGGGCGCCGGGCAGAGGCAACAACCCCCCAGTTATAATTCGAGGTTGCTGACAGGAAGGTGGGGATTGGCATGCCAATTCGTCCGCCGCAGCCCTGATCAGCCCCGTTCCGCCCCTGATTTCAGTTTTTTTGAGGACGCCATGAGCGCAAACGATCACACCACGGCCCACGAAGAAGCCCATACCGGCCCCATCAAGACCCCCCAGCAACTGCTGGCAGCGGTGTTTTTCTCGTTTGTGGTGCCGGTTTTCGGGATCATTGGCCTGGTGTACTACGTGACCTCGGCCAACAAAACGGCTCCCGGCGCCCTGGACACTGAAACAGCCGTGGTCCAGCGCATCCAGAAAATCGGTACCGTGGAAATCCGTGATGCCAACCGCCCCCTGAAATCCGGCGAAGAGGTCTACAAGGCGCAGTGCGTGGCTTGCCACGGCATCGGTGCGGCAGGCTCGCCCAAGTTTGGCGACGTCGCCGCCTGGGCACCGCGCATCAAGACGGGCTTTGACGCACTCTGGAATTCGGCCCTCAAGGGCAAAGGCGCCATGGGCGCACAGGGCGGTGGCGATTTTGAAGACATCGAAATTGGTCGCGCCGTGGTCTACATGACGGCAGCCGCAGGCGGCAAGTTTGCCGAACCGGCAGCACCGGCTGCTGCTGCGGCACCGGCGGCGGCACCTGCCGCCATGGCAGCGCCTTCGGCAGACGTGGTCGCTGCGCTGGCCAGTGCAAACAAGCCTGCCGCCGCGACACCCGTGGCTGCAGCAGCCGGTGGCGCCGCGCCAGCCCTGTATGGTCAGGTGTGCTCGGCCTGCCACGCGGCTGGTGTAGCCGGTGCGCCCAAGTTCGGCGACAAGGCCGCCTGGGCAGCCCGTATCGGCGCCGGTGTGGACGCCCTGACGGCCAGCGCCATCAAGGGCAAGAACGCCATGCCGCCCAAGGGCGGCTCCACCGCCTCTGACGCCGAGATCAAGGCCGTGGTGCAGTACATGGTCAGCGCTGTCAAATAAGCAGCAAGCAGCGAGACATCGCCCAGACGCAAAAAGGCCGGTCAGTGACCGGCCTTTTTGCATGGTGCCTGCCGAACAAAAAGCACTCAGCCTGGCTGCTGAAGCGCCTGTGGGCTGCGGATGAAGCCGAAGCGTGCAGGCAGGTCGGCGGCGCGCACCTCCTGCGGCACCCACAGGCCACGTTCGACCGCCTCGGCAGCACTGGCCACGTCCAGCGTGTGCACCAGCCCCACGCCCAGGTCGGTGTCGAGGTACACACGTCCCGCTTCATCCATCAGGCAACGCTGCACGCGTGCCGCTGCCCCGGTGTGTGCCGTGACCGCAAAATCAGGTGCTGGGCCAACGCGCCAGACCAGCGGCGTGGACTCCAGCTCGACATACACCCGCTGCGGCCCGTTCTGGAAAAACCAGCGGCCCTGTGCATCGCTTTCGTAGTTGCGCTGGATGAAGTCGATCAGCTTGTCATGTTGCAAACGTGAGCCTTTGCTGGCGCGCTGGCGCACTTCGTCCGGCGGCTCCCCGGCGGGTAATTCGCCGGTAAAGGACCCGGCAGCTTGCGCACGGTCGTCCCGCATGTACCAGTTGCCGCGCGCGTCCAGCCCCAGCCAGCCATAGCAGTCGGGCACGTTGGGCCATTTGGCAATCGCCTGTCGAACAATATCGTCCATGTGTCTATTTTGCGCCGCAGAGGCCAGCCGTGTGACCGATGGGTCTACTGCGTTTGCGGTTACTGGGGAAGATGCTGCGCCAGAAAGGCCACCACCGCTTCAGGCATGGCGCGCACATGCCCCGGGAAGGGCGCCGACGGAAACCCGACATGACCGCCTTCGGCCGGCTGCCACAGCGTGATGTGGGTGCTGACCTCGGCCGCGGTCGGCAGGCTGCTGGCGGGCACGAACGGATCGTTGGCCGCATTGAGCGCCAGCGCCGGCACCTGCACGCGGTGCAGATGCGGTTTGGCCGAGGCGCGGACCCAGTAATCCTCGGTGTCGGTGAAGCCGTGCAGCGGTGCGGTGAAGATGTTGTCGAACTCGTAGAGATCGCGGGCGGCGAGCAATTTGCCGCGGTCGAACAGGCCAGGGTGCTGGTCGAGCTTTTTCAGCGCCTTGGGCACCATGGTGCCGAGAAACATGCGCGTGTACACCAGCCGGTTGAAACCCCGGCCGATGGCCCGGCCACTGGCGGCCAGATCCAGCGGGGAACACACCGACGCCACCGCCGCCACCCGCTGGCGCGCCGAGCCTTCCATTTCAGCAGCCCAGCGCATCAGCGCATTGCCACCCAACGATATGCCGACGGCCACGACGGGGCCGCGGTGCTGTTGCGCAAACCTGGCCAGCAGCCAGTCGATCTCGGCATAGTCCCCCGAGTGGTAGGCCCGCGGCGCGAGGTTCAGCTCACCCGAGCAACCCCTGAAATGCGGAACCGCACAGGCCCAGCCCCGCGCACGCGCCACATCGGCAAAGGCCTCGGCATAGTGGCTTTCCGACGAGCCCTCCAGACCGTGAAACACGACAAGCAATGGTCGAGCAGCGACTTCAGCATCAACGCCCAAAGTTGAAAACGGAGGGCCATCCTCTTCGCAAGGAGGCGCCGCGGGACTGGCTTCGCCAGACCGCAGGCGCAGCGCCCCCCCGGGGGGCAGCGAACCACACGCAGTGGGGAGCGTGGGGGCACATAACTCAAGCGTGGGGGGCATCTCCACCAGGAAATCGACGTCCACAAAGTCTCCGTCCGGCGTGGCCCAGCGCTCACGCCGGAACTTCGGCGCCGGGCCCAGATAACGCTGCGAACGCAGGGCGGCCCAGATGGTCTGCAGGTTGCCCCCCGGAAGCCACCAGGGTGCGACGTAGTTCATCACAGCGCCACCCCTTCAGTGGAGGACCTGCGGGATGTCAGAGACTTCCTGCATCTCGCGCGGCGTGCCCGGGCTGGCGTGGTGGGCCACCAGGCGCCAGCCCTGCGCGGTCTTGTGATACACATTGGTGGCGATGACATACGCGTGGCGCGGGCCTTCTTCGGTGAGCACGTCCACACGCTCAAGCACGTTGTGCACGCTGGCCCCCATCATTTCGACGCGGCGGACTTTCTCGGGGCGCGCCTGGATGGTGCCGTTGGCAAACATGGCATCGAAGGTGGCGCGGATGGCCGCCAGACCCACCAGGCGCCCGCCGCCGGGGTGCACACAGACGACGTCGTCCTCATCTGCCCAGCAGGCCATGAGCTTTTCAATGTCACCGCTCTGCAAGGCCTCGTAAAACGCCGCTTCGATGTCGTCGGCGTTACCGGTACTGGCGGGGGAGACTTTGGGTTTTCGCATCGGTCCGTCCATCGGTCAGGTCAAGGCGCAGCCGGCAGGATGGCCGGCAACGCCGATGAGGGCCCGGTGGGGAACCTCAGGCGTATTGTTTCACGGACGCTGATGGCCGTGCGCCGCGGGGCGGTGTGAATAGGGCCCAAGTCCGGCCAGCCCCTGCGGCTCTGGCGAAGCCGGGCGTGGAGCAGGGCAATTGACTATGTTAGTGTTGCAGCTTGTATTTCCGGAGGACCCGATGACATCACAATTCTCACGCCTGACCGCCTTCGTGGCGGCATCTGCCCTGGCCCTGCTGCTCACGGGCTGCGGCTACAACGACTTCCAGCGGCTGGACGAGCAGACCAAATCGGCCTGGTCCGAGGTGCTGAACCAGTACCAGCGCCGCGCCGACCTGGTGCCCAACATCGTGGCCACCGTCAAGGGCGAAGCCGCCTTTGAGCAAGACACGCTGACCAAGGTGATCGAAGCCCGCGCCAAAGCCACCTCCATCCAGGTCACGCCCGAAACGCTCAAGGACCCGGCTGCGTTCAGCAAGTTCCAGGCAGCGCAGGGGGAACTGGGCAGTGCGCTGAGCCGCCTGATGGTGGTGAGCGAGCGCTACCCGGACCTCAAGGCCAACCAGGGTTTCAGGGATCTGCGTGTGCAGCTCGAAGGCACCGAGAACCGCATCACCGTGGCGCGCAACCGCTACATCCAGACGGTGCAGGAGTACAACGTGCTGGCGCGCAGCTTTCCCAGCAATCTGACGGCCATGGTCTTCAGCTACAGCGTCAAGCCCAATTTTGCAGTGCAGAACGAAGCGCAGATCTCGGCGCCGCCGGTAGTGGACTTCAACAAAAAATAAGCGCTGTCATCCGTCGCACAGCCCCACGGTGAACCCATGGCACATATGACTGGCTGGTGGCGTTGCGCATGGGGATGTGGGGTCGCTGCGCGGTCGCTGGCCTTTGCATGGGCGCTGGCCGGCACGGCCGCCACAGCGCAGACGGTGCAACCGGTACCAGCCCTCACCGCCCGCGTGATGGACAGCACCGGCACACTGGATGCCGCGCGCCTGCAGGCGCTGGAGGCCAAGCTGGCGGCCTTCGAGCAACGCCGCGGCGCGCAGGTGGTGGTGCTGATGGTGCCCACCACGCAGCCCGAGGACATTGCGGCTTACGCCCAGCGGGTGGGCGACAGCTGGAAGATAGGCCGCAAGAGCGTGGGCGACGGCTTGCTGCTGGTGGTGGCCAAGAACGACCGCAAGGTGCGCATCGAAACCACCAAGGCGCTGGAAGGCGCCATCCCCGACCTGGCTGCGAAACAGATCATTGACGAGGCCATCACGCCGCGCTTCAAGCAAGGCGACTTCGCCGGCGGACTGGACGCAGCCACCGACCAGATCATGGCGCGCATCAGCGGCGAGAACCTGCCGGCACCGGCAGCGCCTCCGGGCACGGCGCCAACGGCCGGCCACGGGTTTGACTGGACCGATCTGGCGGTATTTCTCTTTTTCGCGGTGCCCATCGGCGGACGTGTGCTGGCTGCCATCTTCGGGCGCAAGCTGGGCTCGGTGGCCACCGGCGGTGCAGTGGGCGTGCTGGCCTGGATCTTCACCAGCAGCCTGCTGGTGGCGGGACTGGCTGCCGTGGCCGGCCTGGTGTTTGCGCTGGTGACCAGCCTGGGCGCACTGGCACGCAGCGGCTCTTCGTTGGGGCGAGGTGGCGGTTTTGGCGGCGGGCTGGGCAGCGGCGGCTGGAGCAGCGGCTCCAGCGGTGGCGGCGGTGGTTTCAGTTCGGGCGGCGGCGGCGACTTCGGCGGCGGTGGCGCCTCCGGGGACTGGTAGACGGATGGCACCCATGAGTCTTCACAAGCTTCTCACCACCTGGCTCAAGCACCTGTGGCTGGACACGTCGGACACACGGCGCGCGATTCCGCCCGACATGCTGGAGCGGCTGGCGCGCCGCGTGAAAGCCAGCGAGCACCGGCACAGCGGCGAAATCCGTATCTGCGTGGAGGCCTCGCTGCCAGCCAGCTACCTGTGGCGGCTGGGCCGCCACGCGACCCTGCGTGAAATCACTCGTCAACGGGCGGTGACGATGTTCGGAAAGCTGCGCGTGTGGGACACCGAGCACAACAACGGCGTGCTGATCTACCTCCTGCTGGCCGAGCGGGCGATTGAAATCGTGGCCGACCGCGGACTGACCCGGCATGTGGACGCGGTGCAATGGCAGGTCATGGTGACGCGTATGTCGGCAGCGTTCCGCGAGGGGCGCTATGAAGACGGGCTGACGCAGGCCCTCGAAGAAACTTCAGCTGTATTGATGGCGCACTTTGCGACCGATGCGGGGGCCGAAGGTGCATCGGGTGGTAATGGCCTGCCAGACGCACCTGTACTGCAATAGCAGCCGCGCCGGCGGGACGCCTTGCGCCTCAAGTCGGCGACACACGCCAGACCGCCTGACCGCCGACGGCATACAGCTGCTGCCCCGGCGCTGGCAGCACCTTCCATCCGCCCGTGAATTCTCCAAAAGCCGGCAACACCATCTGCCCCGCCTCGGCACTGAAGCAGGGCAAACGCAAGCGGTCGCGCGCCGGACCCCGCAAGTTCACCACCGGGTGCAGATGCCCGGCCAGCACGGTGTGCTCTGCATGAAGCTGCGGATGGTGGCAGGCAAGGAAAGACCTGGCGCCTGGCACAGGCCAGGGCTCATTGACCACATCAATGCCTACGGCCGATGGCGGATCACCCGCGCGGCTGTCGTGGTTGCCGCGCACCAAAGTGCAGGCGAGGCCAGCGTGTTGCTGTCGCCACACCACCAGCGCATCCAGCACCGCCGGTGTACGGGCCTGCGCCGCGTGCAGAAAGTCGCCGAGGAAAACAAGCTGCTCGGGCTGGTAGGCCCATAGCAATTGGCTCAGCCGCGCGAGGTTTTCATCGGTGGTGCCAGCGGGCACCGGTTGACCCAAGGCGCGATACGTCGCCGCCTTGCCCAGGTGCAGGTCGGCCACGAACAGCAGGCGCAGGCGCGGCCACCACAGCGCGCGTTCGGGCAACAGCCAGAGCGTTTCGTCCGCCTGCGTGATGACCAGCGGCTGGCCGACAGGCCTGGAAGTGTCAGTGGAAATGGCTGAGGGCATCACAAGGGCGGCAGAGGCCGTGAGGGTTTGCGGCGCGACGCACGCGGGGGCTTGGCCGGGCTGGCCAGGGTGTCCTGGCCAAAAACCAGTGACTGCCGGACCCTCTGCAGGGCCGTTTCCCCATCGGTCGTGGCATCAGCGCCCGCCCCATCACCCGCTGCAGTTTCAAGCTGCTGCACCATGCGGGCAATGCGATCAGCCAGGCTTTCGGTAGAGAGCTGCTCGCGCAACCGCTCGATCATCAGCGGAAACGAAAACGGCGTGGGCCGCCCCGGTGCCTTCACCACCAAACGCTGCAAGTGGATGCGCTGCAGGCTGGCCTGCAGACGGCCGATCTCCAGCTCCTGTGCAAGCAGTTCTTCATCGGCTTGCAGCAACAGGCGGTTGGCCGGGTCGTACTTGCGAAACACCTCGTAGAACAGGGACGACGAGGCCTGCAACTGCTTGTTGCTGCGCTTTTCACCGGGGAAGCCCTGGAACACCAACCCCGACACGCGCGCAATTTCACGAAAGCGCCGCTGTGCCAGCTCGCCTGCGTTCAGACTGGCCAGCACCTCCTGCAGCAACGCCGGTTCGCCGCCTGCCGGCACCGCCAGCACCTGCGGCAGCAGTACCGGCCAATCGACTGGGCTGGCGCTGAGCAGCTCGAAGCCGTAGTCGTTGACGGCAATGGAGAACGTGAGCGGTGCCAGCCGGGCTGCGCGCCAGGCAATCAGGTTGGCCAGCCCCAGGTGCACATGGCGGCCAGCGAAGGGATACAGAAACAGGTGATGCCCTTCACGGCTGCCGAGCAACTCGGCCAGCAGCGTCTGCCGCGTCGGCAGGGCCGACCAGCGCTGCTGCAACTCGAGCAGCGGCCGCAGGCTGGCCAGCTCAGGCGAATCGAATCGGCCCTGGCCAGCGCCTTCCAGCTGCTGCACCACCGCGTCGGCCAGCGTGGTGGAGAGCGGCATGCGGCCGCCGCTCCAGCGCGGCACCGCTGGGCGCTTGCCGCTGGCCCGCTTCACCCACGCCGTCATCTCGCGGATGCGCACCAGCTCCAGCAGGCGGCCACCCAACAGAAAGCAGTCGCCCGGCTTGATGCGCGCCACAAAGCTTTCTTCGACGGTACCGATCCTGCCGCCACCCAGGTACTGCACGGTCATGCTCGCATCACTGACGATGGTGCCGATGTTCATGCGGTGCCGTCGCGCCAGTCGCGCGTCCGGCACGTGCCAGAGGCCCTGCTCGTCGGGCACGGCGCGTCGATAGTCGGGATAGGCCGTGAGCGACGGTCCACCCTGCTGCACAAACGACAGGCACCAAGCCCAGCTCTCGGGTGTGAGCTCGCGGTAAGCGGCCGTGCTGCGCACTTCGGCATACAGCTCGTCGGCCACAAAACCACCACCGAGCGCCACCGTGACCAGGTGCTGCACCAGCACGTCGAGCGGCTGGTTTGGTGAGTCCCGCGCCTCGATCTGCCCTGCAGACACCGCAGCGCGCGCCGCAGCGCCTTCGATGATCTCCATGCTGTGGGTCGGCACCAGCGTGATGCGCGACGGCCGCCCCGGCGCATGGCCCGAGCGACCAGCGCGCTGCAGCAGCCGCGCCACACCCTTGGGCGAGCCGATCTGCAGCACCCGCTCGACCGGCAGAAAATCCACGCCCAGGTCGAGGCTGGAGGTGCACACCACTGCGCGCAACTCGCCTTTTTTCAAGCCCAGCTCCACCCACTCGCGCACCTCCCGGTCGAGCGAGCCGTGGTGCAACGCAATCAGCCCCGCCCACTCGGGCCGCGCGTCAAGGATGGCGTGGTACCAGATCTCGGCCTGCGAGCGGGTGTTGGTGAACACCAGCGCGGCCGGACTGCGCGCCAGCTCGTCCACCACCTGCGGCAGCATGCTCAGGCCCAGATGGCCGCCCCAAGGGAAACGCTCGGCCTGCGCGGGCAACAAGGTGTCGACGATCAGTTCCTTGGGTACCGTACCTTGCACCAGCGTGCCGCCGTCCCTGCCCAGCAGCGTGTGCATGGCATCGCCCAAGTTACCGAGCGTGGCCGACATGCCCCAAATCACGGGGCCGGTGATCGCCTCGCCAGTGGTCCCGTTTGGCATGGAGGCCCACTTCTTCAACCGGGCCAATGCAAGCTGAACCTGAACACCGCGCTTGTTCCCCAGCAACTCATGCCACTCATCGACCACCACCATCTTCACGCTGCCCAGCGCCTGCCGCGCATCGGCACGGGCGAGCAGCAGCGACAGGCTTTCAGGCGTGGTCACCAGCACGGTGGGCAATCGCTGGTTTTGTGCGCTGCGTTCGCCGGATGGCGTGTCGCCGCTGCGCGCACCGAGGCTCCACTGATTGAAGACCGGCGAGCCATCGTCATGTTGCACCGCATGGAGTACATCCAGCGCTTGTTGCAGGGCGCGCAAGGTGTCTGCGGCGAGCGCACGCATCGGCGTGATCCACAGCACCGTCAATGCTGCGGCGACAGGCTTGCGAGCGGGGCTTGCCAGTCTGGTGGCAGCACTGGCAGGGGCCATGAAGGCCATCAGCGCACCCAGCCACACCGCGTAGGTCTTGCCGGCACCTGTGGTGGCATGCAGCAGGCCGGACTGCCCTGCGGCCAAGGCCTTCCACACCTCGCGCTGGAAGCTGAAGGGCTTCCAGCCCTGCGCAGCGAACCACGCGTCCAGCGCGCGCTTGACAGTGGCTTGCGACGTCTTGCTCATGCTGTCACCGTCGCCGGCAACAAGGCCGCGAGCGTCTCCAGCGTATCGGCCTCTTCCACCGGCTTGTCTTCGCGCCAGCGCAGCATGCGCGGAAAGCGCACGGCAATGCCGCTCTTGTGGCGGCTGCTGCGAGCAATGCCCTCAAAGCCAAGCTCAAACACCAACGTGGGCTGCACGCTGCGTACCGGGCCAAAGCTTTCAACCGTGGTCTTGCGAATCACCGCATCGACTTTGGCCATCTCGGCATCGGTGAGGCCTGAATAGGCCTTGGCAAAAGGCACCAGCTTGCGCCCGGCCTGCCCGGGCGGGCCGTCCCACACGGCAAAGGTGTAGTCGCTGTAAAGGCTGGCACGCCGGCCGTGGCCGCGCTGCGCGTAGATGAGCACGGCATCGATGCTGAGCGGGTCGATCTTCCACTTCCACCAGGTGCCGACGTCCTTGGTGCGGCCCACGCCGTAGTGCGACTGCCGTTGCTTGAGCATCATGCCCTCGACACCCAGGCTGCGCGCCGCCTCGCGCTGACGTGCGAGGTCTGCCCAGCTGTCGCCCTGCAGCTGCGCGCTGGCCAACAGCTGCGGGTGCTGCAGCTGGGTCACCAGTGCGTCGAGCAAGGCGCGTCGCTCGGTCAGCGGCTGCGAGCGCAGGTCACGGCCTTCCCACTCCAGCAGGTCGTAGGCCAGCAGCACCACCGGAATGTCGCGCAGCAGCTTGGTGCCGAGTGTTTTACGCCCGATGCGCTTTTGTAGCTCGGCAAAGGGCTGGGCACTGCCCTCGCGCCAAACCACGACCTCGCCGTCGAGCACCGTGCCGTCGGGCAGGGCGTCGCCCAATGTCGCCAGCTCGGGAAAGCGCTCAGTCACCAACTCTTCGCCACGCGACCACAGCCACACCTGACCAGCGCGCCGCACCAGCTGGGCGCGAATGCCATCCCACTTCCACTCCACCACCCACTGGTCGGGCGGGCCCAGTGCCGCATCGAACTGCGCCAGCGGCTGGTTGAAGGGGTGCGCCAGAAAAAAGGGATAGGGCTGACCACTGGTCTGCTGGTTCAGCTCGCCGCTGCTTTCGGGCGCGATCAGCGCTGCGTAGGCGGTGGCCGTGGGCAAGGCACTGATGTGCGTGTAGCCCATCAGCCGCTGGGCGATGCGCTTGGCGTCCACGCCCGCCACTGCCGCAAGCGCCTGCGTGACCTGCAGCCGCGAGACACCCACGCGAAAGCCGCCGGTGATGAGCTTGAAATACACCAAACGTTCATCAAGGGCCAGCAGTTGCCACTGCGCACGCAGAGCAGCGGCCAGTGCATCGGGCGCGCTTTTGGCAAGCGGGCGCAGCGGCAGCAGGTGCTGCTCCATCCACGCGGCCAGGCCCAGCGCCTGCGTATTCGAAGGCGGCGGGATCAGCAGCGAAATGGTTTCGGCGAGGTCACCGACCGCCTCGTAACTTTCATCGAACAGCCACTCCGGCAGGCCGGACGCTTCACGGGCGAGCTCGCGCAGCAGGCGGGTGGGCACCAGCTGGCGCGGCTTGCCGCCCGCCAGAAAATACACCGCCCAGGCGGCATCGGCAGCGGGTGCCGCCTGCAGATAGCGTTGCAGTGCGGCCTGCTTGGCGAGGCTGGAGGTGGTGGCGTCCAGCTCGCGATAGAGCGCGGCAAAGGCTTTCATGCGCCGCCCTCTGCACCGGGTTCGGCCACCGGCGACGGCGTGGCTACATCGACCACATCAGCCGCATCGTCGCCACCGTATTCGGTCTTGAAGCCTTGCGCCTGCAGCCCTTGCTCGGTCAGCCAGCGCACCAGCACCGCCACGCTGCCATGCGTCACCATCACCCGCTCGGCACCAGTGCCGCCAATCGCCTTTTGCAGACTCGGCCAGTCGGCGTGGTCAGACATCACAAAGCCGCGATCCACCCCGCGACGGCGGCGCGTGCCGCGCAGCTGCATCCAGCCGCTGGCGAAGGCGTCGGCATAGGCGCCAAAGCGCTTCATCCACGGTGTGCCTTGTGCGGAAGGCGGCGCCAACACCAGGGCGCGCTGCAGCATCGCGGCATCCAGTGCCGGATCGCTCACCCGCACCGTGGCCGGCAGCGCAACACCGGCTTCGCGATACACCACATTGAGCGGCTCCACCGCACCGTGGACGACGATGGGGCCAATGCTGGCATCCACGCCATGCAAAATGCGCTGCGCCTTGCCAAAGGCGTAGCAGAAGAGCACCGAGCTGCGGCCCTCGTCTGCGTTACGTCGCCACCAGGCGTTGATGTCGGCAAACAGCGCCGCCTGCGTCGGCCAGCGGTACACCGGCAGTCCGAAGGTGGACTCGGTGATGAAGGTGTGGCAGGGCACCGCTTCAAACGGGGTGCAGGTGCCGTCCGCTTCGGTCTTGTAGTCGCCCGAGGCGACCCAGACCTCGCCCCGGTGCTCAACGCGAACCTGGGCCGACCCGAGCACATGGCCGGCCGGATGCAGCGACACGCGCACCCCATGGTGCTCGACCACCTCGCCATAGGGGACGGTTTGCAGCGTGATGCGGCCCAGCCGCGCGCGCAGGATGCCGGCGCTGTCGGTGTGCGCCAGGTAGTGCTGATGGCCGGTGCGGGCATGGTCGGAATGTGCATGGGTGATCACGGCGCGGTACACCGGCCGCCACGGGTCGATGTAGAAATCGCCCGCAGGACAGTACAGGCCTTCGGGCCGGGCAACGATCAGGTCCATGCGTGGTGTGCGTAAAGCGGCATCGGGCAGCAAGGGGCGCCAGCATGGCCCCCGTCGCCCTGTGCGACAGCGCTCCATCGTACTGGCTGTGGCAGCGTCTTGCTGGTACGACACGGCGGCACCGCCGGTGCGCAGGGACTCTTGGCACACGGCCAAAGAAAAAGCCCCTGGCTCGCGCTCAAGGGCTTTGTCGTGAAGACCGGGAAGGTCTTATTTTTTCTGGCGGTATTTGCGCAAAGCGGCAATCTGCGCGGCCATCACGGCCAGCTCGGACTGGGCCATGGCGATGTCGATATCGCTCTTGGCGTTCTTCAGCGCTTCTTCGGCCTGGGCCTTGGCTTCGGTGGCCTTGGCTTCGTCGAGGTCCTTGCCACGAATGGCGGTGTCGCTCAGCACGGTCACGCAGTGGGGCTGCACTTCCAGCAGGCCACCGGCCACGAAGACGAACTCTTCCGTGCCGTCAGCTTTTTCAATGCGCACGGCGCCCGGCTTGATGCGGGTGATCAGCGGCGTGTGGCGTGGGTAGATACCCAGCTCGCCCGCCTCGCCCGGCAAGGCCACAAACTTGGCTTCGCCGGAGAAGATGGACTCTTCCGCGGATACGACATCGACGTGAATGGTGGTTGACATAGCAGTCCTTTCGAGGCGCCGGCCTTAAACCTTCTTGGCTTTCTCAAAAGCCTCGTCAATCGTTCCGACCATGTAGAACGCCTGCTCTGGCAGGTGATCGCACTCACCAGCCACAATCATCTTGAAGCCGCGAATGGTTTCGGCCAGGCTGACGTACTTGCCGGGGGAACCGGTGAACACCTCGGCCACGTGGAAAGGCTGCGACAGGAAACGCTGGATCTTCCGGGCGCGGGCCACGGCCAGCTTGTCTTCAGGGGCCAGCTCGTCCATGCCCAGAATCGCGATGATGTCGCGCAGTTCCTTGTAGCGCTGCAGCGTGCCCTGCACCGCACGGGCGGTGGCGTAGTGGTCTTCGCCCACGACGTTCGGGTCGAGCTGGCGGCTGGTGGAGTCGAGCGGGTCCACGGCGGGGTAGATACCCAGCGAAGCGATGTCACGCGAGAGCACCACGGTGGAGTCCAAGTGGGCAAAGGTGGTGGCAGGCGACGGGTCGGTCAAGTCATCGGCAGGCACATACACGGCCTGGATGGAAGTGATCGATCCAACCTTGGTGGAGGTAATACGCTCCTGCAGACGGCCCATTTCCTCGGCCAGCGTCGGCTGGTAACCCACGGCGGAAGGCATACGGCCCAGCAGTGCGGACACTTCGGTACCGGCCAGCGTGTAGCGGTAGATGTTGTCCACGAAGAACAGCACGTCACGGCCTTCGTCACGGAAGGATTCGGCGATCGTCAGACCAGTCAGGGCCACGCGCAGACGGTTTCCTGGGGGCTCGTTCATCTGGCCGTAGACCATGGCCACTTTGGATTCGCCGAGGTTCTCGAGGTTCACGACGCCGGAGTCGGCCATCTCGTGATAGAAGTCATTGCCCTCACGGGTACGCTCACCCACACCGGCAAACACGGACAAGCCCGAGTGCGCCTTGGCGATGTTGTTGATCAGTTCCATCATGTTCACGGTCTTGCCCACACCGGCACCACCGAACAGGCCGACCTTGCCGCCCTTGGCGAACGGGCACACCAGGTCAATCACCTTGATGCCGGTTTCCAGCAGTTCCTGCGATGGCGACAGTTCGTCGTACGCAGGGGCCTTGCGGTGGATCGGGGCGGTCAGGGTCTGGTCGACCGGGCCGCGCTCGTCGATCGGCGCACCCAGCACGTCCATGATGCGGCCCAGCGTGGCCTTGCCCACGGGCACGGTGATGTTGGCGCCGGTGTTGTAGACCATGTTACCGCGGCGCAGGCCGTCCGACGTGCCCAGTGCGATGGTACGCACGATGCCGTCGCCCAGCTGCTGCTGGACTTCCAGCGTCAGCGCGGAGCCTTCCATCTTGAGTGCGTCATAAATCTTCGGCATCTGGTCGCGCGCGAATTCCACGTCCACCACCGCACCAATACACTGAACAATCTTGCCTTGAGCTTGAGCCATGATTGAATCCTCTTTCGTTCTTGCGTTTCTTTAAATCTGGAATCTGGTGAGGCGGCTTAGACCGCTGCAGCACCGGCGACGATTTCCGACAGTTCTTTCGTGATCGCGGCCTGACGGGTCTTGTTGTAGACCAGTTTGAGTTCGCCGATCACGCTGCCTGCGTTGTCGGTGGCGGCCTTCATGGCCACCATGCGCGCCGACTGCTCGGACGCCATGTTTTCGGCCACAGCCTGGTACACCAGCGCTTCCACGTAACGGATCAACAGGTCGTCGATCACGGTCTGTGCGTCCGGCTCGTAGATGTAGTCCCAGCCGTGCTGGTCCTTGTCGGCCGTCAGGCGGTCTGCCGTGAGGGGCAGCAATTGCTCGACCACCGGCTCCTGGCGCATCGTGTTGATGAACTTGGTGTAGCACAGGTACACCGCGTTGACCTTGCCGGCGCTGTAGGCGTCGAGCAGGACCTTCACGGGGCCGATGAGCTTTTCCAGATGCGGCTTGTCACCGAGTTGCGTTGCATGCGACACCACCTTGGCACCGACACGGTTCAGAAAACCCAGGCCCTTGTTGCCGATGGCGACCGCCTGCGCGTCATGTCCGGCCGCCTGGCCTTCCTTCAGCTTGGTGGTCACGGCACGCAGCACGTTGGTGTTCAAGCCGCCGCACAGGCCCTTGTCGGTCGTCACCACGATGAAGCCGACGCTCTTGGCGTCGTTGGACTCCATGAACGCGTGGGTGTACTCGGGGTTGGCCTGACTCAGGTTGGCCGTGATGTTGCGGATCTTGTCGCTATAAGGACGGGCAGCGCGCATCCGCTCCTGCGCCTTGCGCATCTTGGAGGCGGCCACCATCTCCATGGCCTTGGTGATCTTCTTGGTGTTTTCCACCGATTTGATCTTGCCGCGAATCTCTTTACCTGCTGCCATTTACATTGCCCCCACGCTTGTCGCTTCGCGTACTGCGCTGCCCCCCGAGGGGGCCGCTGCGCCTGCGGCCGGGCAAAGCCCGTTCCGCGGCCCCTGCTGGCAGGGACGGATACCCACGATGTTCAGTGCGCTCATAGGTTGATTTAAGCGAAGGATTTTTTGAACTCGGCGACTGCCGCGTTCAATTCCGCCTCGGCGTCCTTGTCCATGGCCTTGTTGGCCTCCAGCTTGGCCATCAGCGCCGCATTCTTGTCCTTGAGGAAAGCATGCAGGCCGTGTTCAAACGCCAGAACCTTCTTGACTTCGACGTCGTCCATGAAACCCTTGTTCACGGCAAACAGCGTGGCAGCCATGTTGGAGATGGAGAGCGGCGAGTACTGGGCCTGCTTGAGCAGTTCGGTCACGCGGGCACCGCGGTCGAGCTGCTTGCGGGTGGCTTCGTCCAAGTCGGAAGCGAACTGCGCGAACGCAGCCAGTTCACGGTACTGGGCCAGGTCGGTACGGATACCGCCGGAGAGGTTCTTGATCAGCTTGGTCTGGGCAGCACCACCGACGCGCGACACCGAGATACCGGCGTTGATGGCGGGGCGGATACCGGCGTTGAACAGGCTGGTTTCCAGGAAGATCTGGCCGTCGGTGATCGAGATCACGTTGGTCGGCACGAAAGCGGACACGTCACCGGCCTGCGTTTCGATGATCGGCAGTGCGGTCAGCGAACCGGTCTTGCCTTTGACGGCACCCTTGGTGAAGTCTTCGACATACTTCTCGTTCACGCGGGCGGCGCGCTCGAGCAGACGGCTGTGCAGATAGAACACATCGCCGGGGTAGGCTTCGCGTCCGGGCGGACGGCGCAGCAGCAGCGACACCTGACGGTAGGCCACGGCCTGCTTGGACAGGTCGTCGTACACGATCAGTGCGTCTTCGCCGCGATCGCGGAAGTATTCGCCCATGGTGCAGCCAGAGTAGGCGCTCACGTATTGCATGGCGGCCGACTCGGAAGCGGAAGCGGCCACAACGATGGTGTATTCCATCGCGCCGGCTTGTTCGAGCGAGCGAACCACGTTCTTGATCGACGAGGCCTTCTGGCCAATCGCGACGTAAACGCAGGAAACGCCCTTGCCCTTCTGGTTGATGATGGCGTCGATGGCCACGGCGGTCTTGCCGGTCTGGCGGTCGCCGATGATCAGTTCGCGCTGGCCACGGCCCACGGGCACCATGGAGTCGATGGACTTCAGGCCGGTTTGCAGCGGCTGGTCCACGGATTTACGGGCGATCACACCGGGCGCGACCTTTTCGATCACGTCGGTCATCTTGGCATTGACCGGGCCTTTGCCGTCGATCGGCTGACCCAGGGCGTTCACCACGCGGCCAAGCAGCTCAGGGCCCACAGGCACTTCCAGAATACGGCCCGTGCACTTGACGGTGTCGCCTTCGGCGATGTGCTCGTACTCGCCCAGGATCACGGAACCCACGGAGTCGCGCTCGAGGTTCAGCGCCAGACCATAGGTGGGCGTGCCGTCGGCGGTCGCGGGGAATTCCAGCATCTCGCCCTGCATCACATCGGACAGGCCGTGGATGCGGACGATACCGTCGGTCACGGACACCACGGTGCCCTGGTTGCGGACGTCGCTGCTGGCTGTCAGGCCTTCAATACGGCTCTTGATCAGTTCAGAAATTTCTGCGGGATTGAGTTGCATGACTCTTTCCTTCTTTCTATGTTGTTGGCTAAAAACCTGGGGGCACGCCTGGGCGCAGCCGCTCAGGCGATCAGCGCCACTTTCATTTGCTCTAAACGGGCTTTGACCGAGGTGTCCAGCACCTCGTCACCCACCACGACACGAATCCCGCCGATCAGCGCCGGCTCCAGCTCGACCTTCAGGTTGAGCTTGCGGCCAAAACGCTTTTCCAGAGTCGCGGCCAGATCAGCCAGCGCCGCGCCTTCCAGCGCGAAGGCGCTGTACACGGTGGCATCCGAAGAGCCACTTTTCGCGTTTTTCAGGGTGCGGAACTGCGCAGCGATTTCCGGCAGCACGCTGATGCGGCTGTTGTCGATCACTGCACGCAGGAAGTTCTTCGCAGCCTCGGGCAAGGCCGTTTTGGCCACGCCCGCGATCACGTCAAAAGTCTGGCTTGCCGTCACGCTGGGGTTGCCGGCGAAACGCTGAAGCTGCTCATTGGCCGCAATGGCGGCCAGCTCGTCGAGCCAGGCAGCGGTTGCGCCCAGGTCGGCCGCCGACGCCTTGAACAGCGCCTCGGCATACGGACGGGCAATGGTGGCTAATTCGGCCATGTTAGTGCTCGCTCAATGACGTTCAAAGTTCTGTCTTCAGGCGACCCAGCAAGTCGGCATGCACGGAGGCATTGACTTCCTTGCGCAGGATCTGCTCAGCGCCCTTGACGGCCAGTGCGGCCACCTGCTCGCGCAGGGTCTCGCGGGCCTTGACGGTCTGCTGCTCGGCTTCCACCTTGGCGGCAGCAATGATCTTGCTGCCTTCTTCGGTGGCGCGGGCTTTTGCTTCTTCAATCAGGGCTTGACCACGGCGCTCGGCCTCGGCCAGTCGCACAGCGGCTTCGTTGCGCGATTTGGCCAGTTCTTCTTCCACGCGCTTGTTCGCCACGGAGAGTTCGGATTTGGCCTTGTCGGCAGCGGCGAGGCCGTCAGCGATCTTCCGGGCGCGTTCGTCGAGTGCGGCTGCAATCGGGGGCCACACGAATTTCATCGTGAAGAACACCAGGATCGCAAACACGACGAGCTGCGCAAAGAATGTGGAGTTAATACTCACAACTGCACCTCTGTAGGTTGTTGACTAGAAAGGCGTGCGATTTACTTCAACACAAACGGGTTGGCGAACGCGAACAGCATGGCAATACCCACGCCGATCAGGAAAGCAGCGTCGATCAGACCGGCCAGCAGGAACATCTTGGTCTGCAGTTCGTTCATCAGTTCAGGCTGGCGTGCAGCTGCTTCGAGGTATTTGCTGCCCATGATGCCGATACCGATACATGCGCCGACAGCGCCCAGGCCAATGATCAGGCCAGCGGCCAAAGCGACAAAACCGAGTACGTGTTCCATTTAATGCTCCTATGGATTGAACTAACTAACAAAAATAAAAAAACCGAAACCTGAAACCAAAACTCAAACCGAAAATTGAAATTGCTGATTCCTGCGAATCAATGGTGGTCGTGGGCCTGGCCCACGTACACCAGCGTCAACATCATGAAAATGAACGCCTGCAGCGCCACGATCAGGATGTGGAAGATGGCCCAGCCCGTGCCCGCGAGCACATGGCCGATGAAGAGGAGCACGCCGGTGGTGGAGCCGAAGCCGACGGCACCCATCAGGGCGATCAGCATGAACAGCAGCTCGCCCGCGTACATGTTGCCGAACAGCCGCAGGCCGTGCGACACGGTCTTGGCAGCGAATTCGATCATCTGCATCAGGAAGTTGACGGGGTAGAGGAACCACTTGTCGCCGAACGGTGCCGAGAAGAGCTCATGCACCCAGCCGCCAAAACCCTTGATCTTGACGTTGTAGAACAGACAGACCAGCAGCACGCCGCAGGACATGCCCAGAGTGGCCGACAGGTCGGCGGTGGGCACGACGCGGAAGTACTCGATGTTGTGCTCGAGACCGGTGACGGACAGGATGGTGTGGAACAGGTCGACAGGCAGGAAGTCCATCGAGTTCATCAGGAAGATCCAGATGAAGACGGTGAGCGCCAGCGGGCCGACGAACTTGCGCGACTCGGCGTTCTTCACAATGCCCTTGGCCTGGGTGTCGACCATCTCGAGGAGGATTTCGACCGCAGCCTGCATGCGGCCGGGCACGCCGGCGTGCACACTGCGGGCCACACGCCACAGCGTGAACATGCCGATCAGGCCCAGAGTGACGGACCAGAAAATCGTGTCGAGGTTGAAAACGGAGAAATCCACGATGCCCGACTGCTTGTGGGTCTGCAGATGGGTCAGGTGGTGACCAATGTATTCACCAGCGGTCAAAGCGTGTCCGGAAGATTCACTCATCTCTCAACTCTTTATTTGGATTACGCTAACTTTTTCGGCCTCGACCGGTACCAGAGCACCAGCCAGACCACTTTCATTGTCACAACCATGCCAACCAGCAAAGCCGGCCAGCTCACATCAGGAACCATGCGGGGCGCGGCGAACAACATCGCCACCGTGAGGCCAATCTTGACCATCTCCCACACGAAAAATCCGGTCACCGCAGCGCCCGCATTCATCGAAGACACCTTGCTGGTGAGGCCGCGTGCGAACAACGCACCCGGAACCACCACCGCCAACGCCCCATAAAGCGCGGACCAGCCCGCATTCGGCCCTCCGGTCAGGGCCCAGGCGGCACACGCCACCACCAGCCCGACCACTGACTGCCCCGCCAACACCGCCCATGGGGATACGGAAGGATTCGCCTCGCGAAGCTTTTGGGCTTCCTCACGCGTCAGGGGCTTGAAACCCCTGTCTTCCGTCTCAACTTCTTCGACTGGGCCGCGAAGCGCAGGCCCGGTCGCCGAATTTGCTATTTTGGACATGACAAATTACGGCAAAGTTACAAGGCAATATTCAGCAAAGCCCTTGATTATACGTAGAAACCCGCTGCCAACGGACATGCCCTCCAGCCACGGTCCGAATTACCGCGGCCATCCCAAGCAAGGCCATACAGGCTCGCGGGCAATGCCGCGTCGCGCCCAGGACGCCGCACCGAGGCGATATATTGCAGCTTGAAGATTCCGTGAAAAACAGTGCCACGCCCCTGACGACGCCTCGATGAATTCCACTTTCCGGCAGTCATGTTCGTCTGATGAAATGCAAGATCCTGTCACGCGGTTTTCACGCGGCCACAGCCCAGAATGCAATGCTTTTGCGGTGATCTGGAGCGACTGGGGCCCGGGGTCCGAGGAGTTTCACCTTTTTTGGGCGTAGTGATCCCGTCACGCGGGATACTGGAGCCCTACGCTGCTTGTTCCAAAGCCCTTCACCCGCTCACCGTCCTCGCCTGACTTCCTTTCTGCCCGCTCACGCCGCCCAATCTTCTTCCTCACCCCATGCCGTTACTGCCCCCCCAGCCTCTGCCCGACACCCTGTGCTACCTGAACGGCGAGTTCACGCCCTTGAAGGACGCCAAAATCAGCGTGCTCGACCGTGGCTTCATCTTTGGTGACGGCATTTACGAAGTGGTGCCGGCCTACGGCGGGCGACCGTTCCGCTTTGAGCAACACATGGCACGGCTGGAACGCAGCCTGACCGAGTTGCGCATCGCCAACCCGATGAACCCCGAGGCGTGGCGCACCTTGGTGGAGCGCCTGGTTGCAGAGCATGCCCGCACCACCGGCATCGCCCCAGAAACCGGTAACCAGTTGATCTACATCCAGATCAGCCGGGGCGTGGCGATGCGCGACCACCCGATGCTGCCAGGCCTGACACCCACGGTGTTCGCCATGTGCAACGCCATGAAGCTGCCCAGTGCCCAGCAGCGCGAACAGGGCGTGGCCTGCGTGACGGCCGACGACTTCCGCTGGGAAAAAGCCCACATCAAGAGCACCAGCCTGCTGGGCGCGGTGTTTTCGCGCCAGATCAGCGTGGACGCAGGCGCGGTGGAGACGGTGATGTTCCGCGGCGATGACCTCAGCGAAGCGTCCTCGAGCAACGTCTGGGTGGTAAAGGATGGCAAGGTGCTGGGCCCACCCAAAGACCAGTTGGTGCTCGAAGGCATACGCTACGGCCTGATTGAGGAAATCTGCCGCGCCACCGGCATCCCATTCGAATTGCGCCGGATCAGTCGCCAGGAAGTACTGACGGCCGACGAACTGATGCTGTCGTCGGCTACCAAGGAAGTGCTGCCGATCACGCTGCTCGACGGCCAGCCGGTGGGCCACGGTGCAGCAGCCGGCCGGCCCGGGCCGGTGTACGCCCGCCTCTATGCCGCCTACCAGCAGGCCAAGCAATCCACCCAGGACATTCACCCATGAACACCCCACCCGACACCACGCCACCGGCCGGTCCGCTCAGCGATGTGCCAGCGGCCCGGCAGGAATCCCTGATCGATTACCCCTCGCTCTTTCCCATCAAGGTCATGGGTCAGAAGGTCGACGGGCTGGTCGCCGCCATCACGTCCATCGCGCGTCAGTTCGACGCAGCCTTTGACGCCAGCACCATCGAGCTGCGCGAGAGCAAGGGCGGCAAGTACCTGGGCGTGACCATCACCGTCACCGCCACCAGCCGCGAACAGCTCGATGAGCTGTACCGCACGCTGTCCACCCATCCCATGGTCAAGGTGGTCTTATGAAACACCCCCGAGGCACCTTCGGCGAGGTGTCGCCGCCAGAGTCGCCGACTCTTCGCTGCCGTCCCGACCTGCGCCGGCAGGTCCGGAGCCGCGGCTGCTCAGCCCCCTCAAGGGGGCGCCACCAGCGACCCGGCGAAGCCGGTTCCGCGGTGGCACTGGCATGACGGGGAGCTTCAGATGGACCTGAAGGTTTTGGGCCGGGTCGATTACCTGCCTATCGTCGATGCGATGCAGGCCTTCACCCGGGACCGGACCTCAGGCACCCCGGACCAGCTGTGGCTGTGCGAACACCCGCCGGTCTATACGCAAGGGCTGGCTGGCAAGGCAGACCACGTACTGAACCCGGGCAGCATCCCGGTGGTGCAGACCAACCGCGGCGGGCAGGTCACTTACCATGGCCCTGGCCAGGTGGTGGCCTATCCGCTGGTCGACCTGAAGCGGGCCGGTTACTACGTCAAGGAATACGTCTACCGCATTGAGGAATCGGTCATCAAAACCCTCGGCCACTTTGGCGTGACCGGGCACCGCGTGGCCGGCTCGCCTGGCATTTATGTAAGGCTGGACGACCCGCATTCGCATGCGGCGCTGACCGGCCCCACCCATCCCGCCGACCCGTTCCGCGGCTTGGGCAAGATCGCGGCACTGGGCATCAAGGTCAGCCGGCACTGCACCTACCACGGGGTGGCGCTGAATGTGGCGATGGACCTGGAACCCTTCTCGCGCATCAACCCGTGTGGCTATGCGGGGCTGCAAACCACAGACCTTTCTACAATCGGGGTATCAGCCAGCTGGCAGGACGCCGCCGACGTGCTGGGCCAAAAGCTCGCCACCTACCTCACGCCCTGACCCGATCCAGAGACCTTACACACCATGAGCACACCCGAAGTCGTCCGCGAAGCACAAAGCCAGGAAACCTACAACCCGCTGGCCAAACAGAAGGCTGCGGCCAAGCTGTCGCGCATTCCGGTCAAGGTCGAGCAGGCCGAGGTGCTGAAAAAGCCGGAGTGGATCCGCGTCAAGGCCGGCAGCCCGACCACCCGCTTCTACGAGATCAAGCAGATCCTGCGCGAGAACAAGCTCAACACCGTGTGCGAGGAAGCCAGCTGCCCCAACATCGGCGAATGCTTCGGCAAGGGCACGGCCACCTTCATGATCATGGGCGACAAGTGCACGCGCCGCTGCCCGTTCTGCGATGTCGGCCACGGCCGCCCGGACCCGCTGGACCTGAACGAGCCGCTGAACCTGGCCAAAACCATTGCCGCGCTCAAGCTCAAATACGTCGTGATCACCAGCGTGGACCGCGACGACCTGCGCGATGGCGGCAGCGGCCATTTTGTCGAATGCATCCAGAAAATCCGCGAGCTGTCGCCCGCTACCACCATCGAGATCCTGGTGCCCGACTTCCGCGGCCGCGATGACCGCGCGCTGGAAATCCTGAAAGCCGCACCGCCCGATGTGATGAACCACAACCTGGAAACCGCGCCGCGCCTTTACAAGGAAGCGCGGCCGGGCAGCGACTACCAGTTCAGCCTCAACCTGCTGAAAAAATTCAAGGCGCTGCACCCCGACGTGCCAACCAAGAGCGGCATCATGGTGGGCTTGGGCGAAACCGACGAAGAAATTTTGCAGGTGATGCGCGACATGCGCGCGCACAACATCGACATGCTGACCATCGGCCAGTACCTGGCGCCCTCGACCAGCCACCTGCCGGTGCGGCGCTATGTGCACCCGGACACCTTCAGGATGTTCGAGCAGGAAGCCTACAAGATGGGCTTTACCCACGCTGCCGTGGGCGCCATGGTGCGTTCGAGCTACCACGCCGACCAGCAGGCCCATGCGGCAGGCGTCGCCGACAAGGCCGACGCCGCCACGCTCACCCCGTCAGCAGGGGCGCACGCTCAATAGCGGTAAGGATTGTTCGGGCGGCGGTCATAGCGGTCGCGCACGCCGTCACCGTCGCGGTCGTGCTGGTAGCCCGAGTAACCCTGGCCCTGGTACTGCACCGGGCGTGCGCCGTAACCCACCGGGTACACCACACAGCCCGACAGGCCGAGCGCACCCACCAGCATGATCAGCAGGATGGACAGTTTTTTCATCAGAGTCTCCAAAAAACAGCGTGGTGACAGAACAGGCGAGACCTTCAACGCAGGCCTGCAGCCAGACGCATGGCTGGCTGTGTGACAGTCATTGGGCGCCGCGCGGACCACTCCGCCATGTCGCTTGTGTACCCGGCGTGTGAAGCTGGTCGCAAGTTGTACCGTCAGGCGCCGGTTTCCGGCCCGCTGTAGCCCGACCCAGCCTGATAGCGCCCTCACACCGTAGGGATGGGCAGTCCGCCATCCCGCTTATGCTCCCTACCCATGTCTGCCAACCTTTATGCCCTCGGGGCCATCGCACTGTGGGCCAGCCTGGCGGTGCTGGGGGTCGCCCTTCAACATGTGCCGCCGTTTCTGCTGACCGGCATCGCGCTGCTGATCGGCAGCCTGCTGGCGCTGCCCGTCGTCGTGCGCAACCCGGGCCTGTGGAAGATTGCGCCCCGCACGATGCTCATGGGGGTGTATGGCCTGTTCGGCTTTCACTTCCTGCTCTTCATCGCGCTGCGCCACGCGCCGGCTGTCGAGGCCAATCTCGTCAACTACCTGTGGCCGCTGCTCATCGTGGTGATGGCACCACTGTTCCTGCGGGGCCTGCGCCTGCGGCCGGTGCATGTGGTGGCCGCGCTGCTGGGTTTTGCAGGTGCAGCCATTGCCATCCTGGGAGCCCGCAGCGACGCTGGTGGCGCCGATGCGGGCGGCTGGCACTGGGGCTATCTGCCTGCACTGGTATCGGCCTTCATCTGGGCCAGCTATTCCCTGATGACGCGGCGGGTACCGGCGTTTCCCACGGCAGCGATTGGTCTCTTTGGGCTGGTGTCCGGCCTGCTCTCGCTGCTGTGCCACGTGGCGATGGAGCCGGCTGCAGCCCTGTCGGCGCAGGATTGGGGGCTCCTGGCCGTGCTGGGCCTGGGGCCGCTGGGCGCTGCCTTTTTTCTGTGGGACAAGGCGCTGAAGCTGGGCGATGCGCGGCAGATCGGCATCCTGAGTTACCTCACACCGCTGGGCTCCACCGCCTTGCTGATGGTGGTCAGCGGCCGCACGTTCACCTGGAACATCGGGCTGGCGGCGCTGATGATCGTGGGCGCGGCGGTTCTGGGCACGCGGGTCAAATAAGACTGAGCCCCGAAGGCTGAACCCCGGCAGGGTGGCTCACTGCTGCTGAAGCAGTACGGCCGGGTCTTCGCTTGCCAGCACCTCGGCCGCCCATGTCTGCAGCTTGGAGGCATCGGCGCGCAGGATCTGCTGCTTGACCATCAGAATCTGCGACGGGTGCATGGAAAAACTGCGCAGGCCCAGACCGAGCAGCAAACGCGTCATGCTGACGTCGCCAGCCATTTCACCGCACACGCTCACGCCCTTGCCCTGCGCATGGCATTCGGCGATGGTGTCGGCGATCAGCCGCAGCACCGCCGGGTGGCAGGGGTTATAGAGATGCGAAACGGATTCATCGGCACGGTCGATCGCCAGCGTGTACTGGATCAGGTCGTTGGTACCGATGGACAGGAAGTCGAAGTACTTCAAAAAGAGCTTGAGCGTGAGCGCCGCCGCCGGAATCTCGATCATCGCGCCCAGACGCACCGGCCCGTAGGGAATGCCCTTGCTGTCGAGCAGGGCACGCGCGCGGTCGATCAGGGCCATGGTCTGGCGGATCTCCGTGGCGTGTGCCAGCATGGGCACCAGCAGGTTGACCTGCCCATGCGCCGCTGCACGCAGGATGGCGCGCAACTGGGTGAGGAACATCGGCGGGTCCGCCAGGCTCCAGCGGATGGCGCGCAAACCCAGCGCCGGGTTGAGATGGGTTTCCTGCGACTTGCTGGCGTGCCGGTCGAGCGGCTTGTCGGCGCCGATGTCCACGGTGCGGATGGTGACCGGCAGGCCCCGCATGCCTTCGATGGCCTTGCGGTAGGCAAGGTATTGCTCTTCTTCATCGGGCAGGTTGCCATTGCGCCCCATGAACAGGAACTCGCTGCGGAACAGGCCCACGCCGACGGCGCCCGCCTTGACGGCGCCCACCGTGTCGTCAGGCATCTCGATGTTGGCCAGCAGTTCCACCCGTTGGCCGTCGATGGTGACGGCCGGCGTGTTCTTCAGGCGGTTGAGCCGCTGCCGTTCCAGTTCGCCCTGGCGCTGCTTGAAGCCGTACTCGGCCAGGATGATGGGCGAGGGGTCGACGATCAGCACGCCGGCGTCGCCGTCGATGATGACCCAGTCGTCCTGCTGGATCAGCTGGCTGCCGCTGCGCGCGCCGACCACCGCGGGAATGTCCATGCTGCGCGCCACGATGGCCGTGTGCGACGTGCGCCCGCCGACGTCGGTGGAGAAGCCGGCGAACAGGCTCTGCTTGAACTGCATCATGTCCGCCGGGGAGATGTCGTGGGCAATCAGCACCAGCGGCACATCCATGGTGTCGTCGAGCAGCAAGTCCTGCTGGGAGGCCTTGCGGCCAGCGCCAGCCTGCCCCACCGGATGCACCGGCGAAGCCACGCCCTTCATGTAGCGCAGGATGCGCTCGACCACCTGCTCCAGATCCGCCTTGCGCTCGCGCAGGTACTCGTCTTCCATGTCGTCGAACTGGCGTGCGATCACTTCGTACTGGGTGGTCAGCGCCCATTCGGCGTTGTAGTGGCGGTCGGTGATCCAGTGCTTGACGCCAGTGATGAGCTGCTCGTCCTGCAGCAGCATCAGGTGCACATCGAGCAGGGCGGCGAGCTCGTGCGGCGCATCCTTGGGCAGGTCCTGCTGCACCCGGGTGATCTCTTCGAACACGGCATTGCGCGCCACGCGCGCGCGGTCAATTTCTTCGTCTATCTTGTCGGGGTCGACAAAATAGTGCGCCACATCCGCCCGGCTGGACGCCACCAATACGGCACGGCCGATCGCAATGCCCCGCGAGACCGCCAGACCATGCACAGAAAAAGTCATGGAGCCCCCACGGTCGCTCGCTGCGCGTAGCTCCCTGCCCCCCGAGGGGGCCGCCCGCCTGCAGTCCGGCAAAGCCGGCCCTGCGGCTCGAGCTTGCCTGGGAACCGTCGATGACCACACCGCCCAAGCCAGCAGGGGCCGCGGAACCGGCTTTGCCGGGCCGCAGGCGCAGCGGCCCCCTCGGGGGGCAGCGCATTACACGGAGCCGAAGGCGAAGTGAAAAGCGTGGGGGCCATTTATTCCCCTTCGCCAAACTTGTCGGCGATCAGGGCCAGGATGGCGTCCATCGCAAGTTGCTCGTCAACACCGTTGGTCTCGACCTCGACGACGCTGCCCAACCCCGCGGCCAGCATCATCACACCCATGATGCTCTTGGCATTGACGCGGCGTTCACCCTTGCTCATCCAGACTTCGCACTGGAAGCTGCCAGCGAGTTTGGTGAGTTTGGCCGAGGCGCGTGCATGCAGGCCCAGCTTATTGCTGATGTTCGTGGTGGTCTTTATCATGGGCTCGACGTATCTGGTTTTGGGGTGCCGTGATGGCGACCTGCATCACGCCCTGCGTCGCGCCGATGAGGGCACGCGCCACCAGGGCGTCCAGGGATTCATGGCGGTAAGAGACGGTGCGCAGCAGCATCGGCAGGTTGATGCCGGTGATCAGCTTGGAGTTCACGCCATCGACCAGTTTCTGCGCGACGTTGCAGGGCGTGGCGCCGAAGACATCGGCCAGCACCAGCATGTGCGCGGTGCCCAACTGGGACATGATGATGCGGGCCTGTGCCAGGGTTTCTTCCGGCGGCATGTTGGGCTGCACGTCCAGCGCGGCAATGCCGGAGGCGCTGTCGGGGAACACATGCAGCACGCACTGGCGAAGCGCCGATGCGAGGGGCGCATGGGCGATGATGAAAATGCCGTTCATGGCGACTCATTATCCTTGTCGCCGTACAGGAAGTACCCGTATGAGGCGAGACAACAACACAAAAACACCGCCATGGCAGCCTGGAAGGCCACCACGGAACCCACGCCCGCTGCAGCGAAAGCGTCAATCAACAGGCCAATGCCCCACTGCACGACAAAGATGCCGCCGAAGATCATCAGGTTATAGCCCGACAGCGCGCGGCCAGCCAGCGACGACGGAAACGCCATGCCCACAGCAGGCTGCGCCAGACCCAATACGCTGGACGCTACACAAAACAACGCCCAACCCAGCCAGCCGGTGGACGTGCCCAACACAGTATTGACCGCCAGCATCACCAGGCTGAAGGGCACGCCCCAGGTGAGCAGGCGGTTGGCGGTCCATCCGCGGGACGTGAGCCAGGGGTTGACCATGCCCCAGCTCCAGAAGGTCACCAGCATGGACGCGTTGATGGAAAAGAGACCGGTGGCCGCCTGCAGCGGCGTGTAGCCGGCCACCTTCACCATCCAGGGCCCGGCCCACAGCGTCTGGATGGCGACCAGGCCGCCGTAGTTGAAAAACGCCAGCGGCGCCATGCGGCGGAAGTAGCGGTTGCGCCAGATCACGGCATAACTGGCGGCCATGGTGGCGGGCTGTTCAGCCGCGGTAGCGTCGGCAGCTGGCGGGTCAACGCGCCACGGCGGCACCAGCCAGGCCAGCGCCGCCATCGACAGCAGGATCATGCCGGCCAGCATCCAGAACATCGGTCGCCAGCCCGTGAGCGGCATCAGCCATTGCACCGGCAGGGTCGACGTGAGCATGCCCAGCGAGCCGGTCATCAGCATCCACGAATTGGCGCGCAGCACCGCACCGGGTTCATACCAGCGACGAAAACCGGTGAGGGGTGCCATCAGGCAGGCACTGACACCCATGCCCACCAGCACACGCGCTGCCAGCAGCCAGGCAAAGCTGGTGGCCACTGAAAAAGCAAGGCACCCGACCACTGAGAGGGACAGGAAACACAGGATCACGCGCTTGGGACCGTACCGGTCCAGCCACGTGCCCAAGGGCAGCTGCATGGCCGCGAAGCCCAGGAAGTAACCGCCCGCCAGCAAGCCGAGATCCCGCGCATGCAACGCAAATTCCTGCGTCAACACCGGCGACAGCGTGGCGGTGATGGCACGTACCAGCGCCGAGCAGAAGTAAGCCGCCGCAAACGCGAGGAAGACGGCCGCCGCCGCGCGTACATCAAGACGGGCTGCGCCGGACGCGGCGACGGCAGCAGGCGTCGATGCGGTGGAAAGGTCACGGGAACTCATGTCAGCACGCACAGGGTTTGCGGCCTATTCCAGCTTGAGGCTGGAAAAAAACGTCTCCGCCTGCTCGGCATTGACCTTGCCGGTGTACATCACCGCCTGGAACACCTGGCTGCCATCGGCAAAATAAGCCGCCTGCCCCTGCACCGCCGAGCCGTCCGCCCGCCGCCCCTCTGCGCTGACCAGTGTGGCCTGCGCAGGCGCCTTGAGGCCGGGCAAACGCAAGGCCTGTGTCCGGGTCGTGCCCGGCGTCGCCTTCATGTTGGCCAGCGTCACGGCCTGCCACTGCGCCAGCACCTCGCTGGCACGGGCCGGGTCCCCGACATCGGCCACCGCCACGGCAAAGGTGGCGCCGCCCGCCTCGCATCCGAGCATGGCCAGAGACGTCGGCGGACCACCGAGCGGCACCTGTTTTTCAGCCCTGTCGGGCTTGCAGGGCAGCAGCAGGGCCAGACGGGTGTCGTCGGGTCGCACCTCGCGCCAATTGAAAGCCGGACTGCAACCACCGGCCGCCATCAGCAGGCCAAGAACAGCCGGAAGGCATGGGGTGCGGTAACTCGTCAGCATACCTACGACTTTACAGGCAATCATGCGCCGCCTTGGGGCCTGCCGCAGGGCCCAGACGCATCCATGCACCGTTTTGGCGCCACCCATTCCAGGTTGTCCGCACCAATCTGGGCACGATGCTTGCTAAACAGAAGCATGTTTGAAGACCTCGCCTTGCCTGATCTGACGCCGCTCCCGCCAGGGCGTGCGGCGCCGGCGCACCTGCCTGGCGCGGGCCAGATCATCTGGCGCGACCGGCTGTCGCAGTTGCTGGAGTCCACCGGTGAAGGCATTTTTGGCATCGACATGGATGGCCGCTGCACCTTCATCAACCGCGCCGGTGCGGAGCAGCTCGGCTTTGCCGCCGACGAGGTGCTGGGCCACAACATGCACGAGCTGGCCCACCACAGCCACGCCGACGGCGCGCATTACCCCGAGCACCTGTGCCCGATCTTCAACGCCTTCCGCATGGCGCTGCCTTGCCGCATCGACACCGAGTTCTTCTGGCGCCGCGACGGCTCGGCCTTTGCGGTGGAGTACTCGTCCTACCCCATCGTGGAAAACGGTGTGGTGCAGGGCGCCGTCGTCACCTTCGTAGACATCTCGGCGCGGCGCCGTGCCGAAGACGCGCTGCGCCAGGCCCACGCGGTGCTGGAGCAGCGCGTCAGCGAGCGCACCCAGGCGCTGTCGGAGGCGCTGCAGCAATTGCGCGAACTCTCTGCCTACACCCACACCGTGCGCGAGGAAGAGCGAACCCGCATCGCGCGAGAAGTGCATGACGAGCTCGGCAGCCTGCTGGTGGCACTGAAGATGGACGTCGGCTGGCTCGACAAGCGCCTGGGCGAGCAGCCGCAGCGCAGCAGCGACGATGCCCAGGCCATGCGTGACCGCATGCGCAGCAAATGCCAGAACATGAGCCGGCTCATCGAGGCGGCCGTGGACAACGTGGGCCGCATCATCACCGACCTGCGCCCCAGCATCCTGGACCACCAGGGCCTGTGGGCCGCACTCGACTGGCAGGCGCATGAGTTCGTGCAGTCGGCCGAACTGGCGCTGGACTGGCAGATGGACGTGGCCGACGCGGCGCCGCTGCCCGAGCCGTCGGCGATCGCCATCTTCCGCATCTTCCAGGAGATGCTCAGCAACGTCGGCCGGCACGCCGAGGCCACCGAGGTGGCCATTGCGATCCAGGCCACGGCCGAAGCCATCGGCATCACGGTGCGCGACAACGGCAAGGGCGCGGACGCCAGCGCCTTCGAGGCCGCGACGGCCTATGGCGTGATGGGCATGCGCGAGCGGGCCCGGCACCTGGGCGGCAGCCTCGCCATCTCGAGCGAAGTCGGCCGCGGGTCCGTGTTCCACCTGCGCATTGATCTTCAGCCTTCCTGACCACCCCATCCAGACACCACCGATGAACACTGTCCGCATCCTGATCGGCGACGACCACCGCATCGTGCGCGAGGGCTTGAAGCAGGTGCTGGCCGACGCGCCGGAAATCGACGTCGTGGCCGAAGCCGAGACCGGACCGGAGATTCTGGCAAAAGTCGAAGCCCTGGGTGGCGACACCGGCCCCACAGCGCTCGGCGCCGTCCTGCTGGACATCGCCCTGCCCGACCGCGATGGCCTCGAGGTGCTGCAAGTCCTGAAGGAACGCTGGCCCGGCTTGCCGGTGCTGATGCTCAGCACCTACCCGGAGAAACAGTACGCGGTGCGCTGCATCAAGCTGGGCGCGGCCGGTTACCTGAACAAGAGCGCCAACCCCGACGACATGATCGCGGCCGTGCGCAAGGTGGCGGCCGGCGGGCGCTATGTGTCGGCCGTGGCCGCCGAGGCGCTGGCCAGCGCCGTCGGCAGCAGCGCCACCCGCAGCGGCGCCGAGGCCCTGTCGCACCGCGAGCACCAGGTCTTCCGCTTGCTGACGGCGGGCAAGTCCGTGGGCGAAATTGGTGCACAGCTGAGCCTGGCACCCAACACGGTCAGCACTTACCGGGCGCGCATCCTCGAAAAAACTGGTACCCGCAACGACGTGGAGCTGGCCTTGTATGCCGAACGCCACGGCAAAGCCCCGTCCTGACCGATTTCACGGACCGTTTTGTAGGGCCAGCCCTACACCCCTACAAAAACTGCACTGCGTTCTGCCGCCCATCCATGCGCCGCAGCACATTCAGGCCCGCCCCTTGCATGGAGGCAGACATTCATTTGTCAATTGGCCTGAAAAGGGGAACCGCAATGTCCAAACGTTTTGATGCCTACGATGCCGACCGCCCGCTGATGCTGCGCTGCGCCTGCGGTGAAAACCATGCGCCCGACCAGCACGACGCCGTCATGGCCAGCACGCAGGACATGTCGGACAACTTCATGGAGGCTGCGCTGGTCAAGGCGCTCTTCCCGGTCGATGCGGTGCGCCGCGGTTTCCTGAAGGCTGTGGGCGCCAACACCGCACGCGCGGCGATTGCCTCGCTGCTGCCCATGGGTGCATTGCAGGCCATGGCCCAGGACAAGGGCCCGCTGGAGAAGAAAGACCTGAAGCTGGGCTTCATCGCCATCACCTGCGCCAGCCCACTGATCATGGCCGACCCACTGGGTCTGTACAAGAAAGAGGGCCTGAACGTCCAGCTCAACAAGACCGCCGGCTGGGCGCTGATCCGCGACAAGATGATCAACAAGGAGCATGACGCGTCGCACTTCCTGTCGCCCATGCCGCTGGCCATGACCATGGGTCTGGGCAGCAACCAGGTCAACATGAACGTGGCCAGCATCCAGAACACCAACGGCCAGGCCATCACCTTGCATGTGAAGCACAAGAACAACCGCGACCCGAAAAACTGGAAAGGTTTCAAGTTTGCGATTCCGTTCGAGTACAGCATGCACAACTTCCTGCTGCGCTACTACCTCGCCGAAAACGGCATCAACCCCGACACCGATGTGCAGCTGCGCGTGGTGCCGCCGCCAGAAATGGTGGCGAACCTGCGCGCCGGCAACATCGACGGCTTCCTCGGCCCCGATCCCTTCAACCAGCGTGCGGTGTACGACGAAGTCGGTTTCATCCACATCCTCTCCAAGGAAATCTGGGACGGCCACCCTTGCTGCGCCTTTGGCGTCAGCGACGACTTCATCAAGCAGAACCCGAACAGTTTTGCAGCGCTGTACCGTGCCGTGCTGAGCGCCTCCTTCATCGCCAGCCAGCCGAAAGACCGCGAACTGATCGCCAAACTGATTGCGCCCACGCAGTACCTGAACCAGCCCGAGGAGGTTCTCAAGCAGGTGCTCACCGGCAAGTTCGCCGACGGCCTGGGCAACATCAAGAACGTGCCGGACCGCGCCAACTTCGACCCGGTGCCATGGCAGAGCATGGCGGTGTGGATGCTGACGCAGATGAAGCGCTGGGGTTATGTGAAGGGCGAGGTGAACTACAAGCAGATCGCTGAAAAGGTGTTTTTGCTGACCGACGCCAAGAAGCAGATGGCGCTGGCAGGCTTCAAGGCACCGGAAGGCGCCTACAAGAAGTACTTCATCATGGGCAAGGAGTTTGATCCCGCGAAGGCAGATCAGTACGCCAAGAGCTTTGCGATCAACAAAATCGCCTGAGCAGCGGGAAATGAACTGACATGCTGAAGTCACTGAACCTCAAGGCGGGCCTGGTCTCGCTGCTGATCTTTTTCGTCTTCCTGGGCATCTGGTATGCCGCGACGGTGACGCCTTCAGGCGCTCCTTCAGCGTCGGTCGCCGGCATGACGGCTGAGCAGATCGAGTACCAGAAGATGATGGGCAAAGACCCGGGCAACACCAAGACCACCGGTTTTCCCACGCTCGGCCAGATGGGCACGGCGATCTGGAAGCAGGTCTCCAACCCGGTGTATGACAACGGCCCGAACGACAAGGGCATCCTGATCCAGTTGAGCCATTCGCTGGCGCGCGTGGGTCTGGGCTTTCTGCTGGCCGCGCTGGTGGCGATTCCGCTGGGTTTTGTGATCGGCATGTCGCCGCTGCTGCGGCGCGCGTTCGACCCCTTCATCCAGGTGCTCAAGCCGATCTCGCCGCTGGCATGGATGCCGCTGGCGCTCTACACCATCAAGGACTCGTCGATCTCCGGCATCTTCGTGATCTTCATCTGCTCGGTCTGGCCCATGCTGATCAACACGGCCTTTGGTGTCGCCTCGGTCAAGCGCGAGTGGCTCAACGTGGCCAGCACACTCGAAGTGAGTCCGCTGCGCAAGGCCTTCCTGGTGATCCTGCCGGCGGCAGCGCCGACCATCCTGACCGGCATGCGCATTTCCATGGGCATTGCATGGCTGGTGATCGTGGCCGCCGAGATGCTGGTGGGCGGCACGGGCATCGGCTACTTTGTCTGGAACGAGTGGAACAACCTCTCGCTCACCAACGTGATCTTCGCCATTCTGGTGATCGGCATCGTCGG
Source organism: Synechococcus sp. UW140 (assembly GCA_943370905.1). GTDB lineage: Bacteria > Pseudomonadota > Gammaproteobacteria > Burkholderiales > Burkholderiaceae_C > Polaromonas. Next base: position 15,431 of record CALRSS020000014.1, on the reverse strand, counting down.
CATGCTGCTGGACCTCGCGTTTGCCCAGTTCCAGAAATGGGTGACCTATGTGGAGTGAATCTTCTGTCCGCAGCGAGCAGGTCGTGACGCCACTCGCCCCACTCGCCGAAACACCCGCTCCAAAGAAAGAACGAAGCATGCAGGGATTCCTCAAGATTGAAGCGCTGAGCAAGGCCTTTGTCGCCGACAAGCCGGTGTTTGCCAATGTGTCCTTCACCATCGACAAGGGCGAGTTCGTCTGCATCATCGGCCACTCGGGCTGCGGCAAGACCACCATCCTGAATGTGCTGGCCGGCCTGGACACCGCCAGCGGTGGCCACGCGTTCATGGACAACCGCGAGATCGCCGGCCCCAGCCTGGAACGCGGCGTGGTGTTCCAAAGCCATGCGCTGATGCCCTGGCTCACCGTGCGCAAGAACATCGCTTTTGCCGTGAACTCGCGCTGGCCCGACTGGAAAGCCGCCGAGGTCAATGCCCACGTCGAAAAGTTTGTGGCGCTGGTCGGCCTGAGCGCCGCCATCGACAAAAAGCCTTCGCAGCTGTCAGGCGGCATGAAGCAGCGTGTGGGCATTGCGCGGGCGTTTGCCATCCAGCCCAAGATGCTGTTGCTGGACGAGCCTTTCGGCGCACTCGACGCCCTCACGCGCGGCACCATCCAGGACGAGCTGATGAGCATCGTGCGCGAAACGCACCAGACGGTCTTCATGATCACGCACGACGTGGACGAAGCCATCCTGCTGGCCGACCGCATTTTGCTGATGAGCAACGGCACCGAGAACGCCAATGGCTACGCGCCCGGCGGCATTGCCGAGGAAGTGGTCAACCCGCTGCCGCGCGAACGCACGCGCGCCGCGCTGCACCACCTGCCCGGCTACTACGACCTGCGCAACCACATCGTCGACTTCCTCGTGACGCGCGCCCGTGCGCACTGAGCTCACGCCCTCGTCTTTTCCCGATTCCACTTTTCATTCATACCCACACAGGAGCACCCACGCCATGAACCGCAACGACGTCACCGAAAAAATCATCACTGTCAAAGTTTCCAAGGGCCTGACCTGGGACTCCGTGGCCAAGAAAGTGGGCCTCAGCAAGGAGTGGGTCACCGCCGGCTGCCTCGGCCAGATGACGTTCGACGACAAGCAGGCCAAGATCATCGGCAAAATTTTCGGCCTCACGGTTGAGGAACAGAAGTGGCTGAAGGTTGTGCCTTACAAGGGCTCGCTGCCCACGCCGGTGCCCACCGACCCGCTGATCTACCGCTGGTATGAGATCGTCAGCGTCTACGGCACCACCATCAAGGAACTGATCCACGAAGAGTTCGGCGACGGCATCATGAGCGCCATCGACTTCAGCATGGACATCGTTCGCCAACCCGACCCGAAGGGCGACCGCGTGAACGTGGTGCTCTCGGGCAAGTTCCTGCCGTACAAGACTTACTGAACGTCTTCATCCTGCCGGCCCTGCCGGGAGCAAGGTGGCGCCAGACGTGCAAAATGGCGGCATGAACTCTCTAGCCGGCATTCGCGTCCTTGACCTGTCCCGCGTTCTCGCGGGCCCCTGGTGCACCCAGACCCTGGCGGATCTGGGTGCCGATGTGATCAAGGTGGAGCGCCCCGGCAGCGGTGACGACACCCGGACATGGGGCCCGCCCTTCCTGAAGGACGCAGCGGGTGCCGATACCGAGGCCGCCTACTACCTCGGCACCAACCGCAACAAGCGCTCGCTCACCTGCGACATCGCCCAGCCCGCCGGCCAGGCGCTGATGCGTGAGCTGGTGAAGCACTGCGATGTGTTTGTCGAGAACTTCAAGGTCGGCGACATGGCGCGCTATGGCCTCGACTACGCATCACTCAAAGCCATCAACCCGCGGCTGGTGTACTGCTCGGTGACAGGCTTTGGCCAGAACGGACCTTATGCCGAGCGCGCCGGCTACGACTACGCCATCCAGGGCATGGGCGGCCTGATGAGCGTGACGGGCGAGCGCGACGACCTGGGCGGTGGACCGCAGAAGGTCGGCGTCGCGGTGGCCGACCTGATGACCGGCATGTATGCGACCGTCGGCATTCTGGCCGCACTGCGCCATGCTGAAAAAACCGGTGAAGGCCAGCAGGTCGACATGGCGCTGCTCGACACACAAGTGGCCATGCTGGCCAATCTGGGCGCCAATTACCTGGTGAGTGGCACGGCGCCCGGGCGCGCCGGCAATGCGCACCAGAACATCGTGCCCTACCAGGTGTTTGAGGTCGCCGCCGCACCGGACGGCAGCAAGGACCACCTCATCCTGGCGGTGGGCAATGACTCGCAGTACCTGAAGTTCTGCCAGGTGGCGAATATTCCCGAGCTGGGCGTGAACCCGCTGTTCGCCAAGAACCGCGACCGCGTGCTCAACCGCGCGCAACTGGTGCCGATTCTTGAAGCGGTGATGAAGACGCGCACCAAGAGCGATTGGCTGGCCGCGCTGGAAGCCGCCAAGGTGCCTTGCGGCGCCATCAACAACCTGGCCGAAGTGTTTGTCGACCCGCAGGTGCAGGCGCGGCAGATGGTGACCGAATGGCAGCATCCGGTCAAAGCGGATTTGCGGCTGGTGTCCAGCCCGATCAAGCTCAGCGCCACGCCGGTACGCACCGACCTGCCGCCGCCGCTGCTGGGCCAGCACACCGACGAGGTGCTGCGCAGCGTGCTGAATTATTCCGATGCGCAACTGGCTGATCTGAAACAGAAGGCGGTGATCTGATGGCCAATTTTGTTCTGGTGCACGGCGCCTGGCATGGCGCGTGGTGCTGGCAGCGCGTCACCGCTACCCTGCAACAGGCCGGCCACCGCGTCCATGCGGTCACGCTGACGGGTGTCGGCGAGCGTTCGCATCTGCTGTCGCCCAGCATCACGGTGGACACCCACATCTGTGACGTCATCAATCTGATCGAAGCCGAGGAACTGCAGGATGTGGTGCTGGCCGTGCATTCCTATGCCGGCTTGCTGGGCACTGCGGTGACGGACAGGTTAAGCGCCCCTACGCTTTCCGCTTCGCGTGATGCGCTGCCCCCCGAGGGGGCTGTTTCGCCTTGGGGCGGCCCAGCGGCGAAACGGCCGCAGCGAATCAGGCACCTGGTGTATGTCGATGCCATCCTGCCCGAGCCGGGCGAAAGCTGGAGCAGCACGCAGTCGGCCGCAACACAGCAGCAACGCATGGCGGCCGCGCAGGCTTCGCCGAGCTTCAGCTTTCCACCGCCGGACCCGGAAAAGTTTGGACTGCAAGGTGCCGACCGCGACTGGGTGATGCGCCGCCAGACGCCCCACCCCGGCAACACCTACCCGGCACCGATCCAGTTCGATGTGCAGCGTGTGGCCAGCGTGGCGCGCACCTATGTGAGCTGCACACAGCCTGCCCTGGCCAGCATTGATCCGAGCCGTCTGCGCGCCCGCGATGCGACCTGCTGGGGTGGTGCGTGGTTGCCCGGTTCGCGCTTTGTGGAGATCGCCACCGGACACGACCCGATGGTGAGTGCCGCACCGGCGCTTTCGCAAGTGTTGCTGGACAGCCTCCGGTGAGCTCACCGGACCGGCGCCGCCTGTGCGCTGCCCTGGCCACCGGGCTGGCGCTGCCGCTGATGGCCGGGCGCGGCATGGCGCGAGCACGCGATACCGCCTTGCCGGTGCCCGCATCGTTGCCCGACGCAGCGCGCGCCGCAGCGGCGCAGGGCGAACCGCTGATTTTGCTGGTCAGCCTGCCCGGTTGCCCCTACTGCGAGCTGGTCCGGCGCAACTACCTGCTGCCTGGGCGGCGCGAGTCCGGCTGGCACACCTGGCAACTGGATGTGACCGACCGCAGCACGGTGCTCACGGGGTTTGACGGCCAGCCCACTACCGCATCGGCCCAGGTGCAGACCTGGAAAGCGGGCTTCACGCCCACGGTGCTGTTCCTCGGGAAGCAAGGACAAGACCTGGCCGAGCGGCTGATCGGCGTGGCCGTGCCGGATTTTTACGGCGCCTACCTGGACGAGCGTCTGGCCGCGGCGCGCAAGCGCTTGCTTGTGCCTCTATAACGGAGACGTCACTTCCAGGGCAGGCAAGGCACACTTTGCGCCCGCCGCCGTTGCGGTTCACCCGAGCGAGACGGTTGCGCCGCGCTTGATTGGACTGGTGTAGCGCGGTCATCAAACCGGAGCGCAACTCATCTGATTGTGGGATTGCAGACAGGGAAGATTAGGTTATAAACCCATGGCTTTTCGCGCAGACAAAGGCAAACAAAACCGCCATCCAATGGCATCAACGTTCGCAAGACCTGTCGGCGTCAAGCGCTGGGATTGATCATTTAATTTTTACTAGAACCAAATCATGAAAAGAGCCATTTTTGCGACTGCTGGAGCCATTGTGTTTTTCACACTCACCGGGTGTGCATTGACCACGGAAACCATTGAACTACGCTACAAACAACCACAAGGAGTTGCCAAGGTTTCCGGCGCGAGCGATGTCTCCGTCAAGGTTGCAGTCATAGACCAGCGGCAAGACAAGACCAAGGTAAGCAGCAAGAAAAATGGCTATGGAATGGAGATGGCTCCCATTCTTGCCGCAGAGGACGTCGCCACCACCGTTCGCAAAGCCATCGAGAGTGAGCTTCAGGCGAGGGGATTCACGCTTGGTTCAGACGCGGCACTTGTTCTGATTTCAGCCGACTTGAGCCGCTTCTACAACGACCACAAAACCGGCTTCTTTTCTGGCGACTCAGTGGCGGACTTGAATATGCTTGTGTCATTGAAATCGAAAAGTGGCAGTATTTTGTACACGCGAATGATCATTGCCCAAGGCATTGAGCCGAAAATTCAGCTGATGTCAGGAGAAAATGCGAGGCTTGCGCTCGACCGCGCACTTGAGAATGCAATGAAGACGCTCTTTGACGATTCAGCATTTATTGCGGCCATGGTGTCTGCCAACTCACCGAAGACCGCCGCAAAATAGGGCGATCTTCATTCAACGGATGGTGTTGCCCCGCAACGGGCGGCACCAGTCGCCGCCTACTTCATGGCCCCAAACACCTTTTGCAGGATGGCACTGCCCGTGCCAACCGGGTCCTGGCGGATCTTCTTTTCTTCCTCGCCGATGATGAGGTAGAGCCCGTCGAGTGATTTGCCGGTGACGTATTGCTGGATGTTGGCGTCTTCCTTCTTCACCAGCCCGAAGCCGGCCGCCTTGCCGGCAAACTCGTTGTACTTGTTGGCCAGCCCGACTTTCTCGGTGGCCCTGGTCACCACCGGCAGGAACTTCACGCCCAGCGGCGCGCGGGTTTTTTCGGCAAAGAAGTTGGTGACCGAGGTTTCACCGCCCTGCAGAATGTTCTTGGCGTCGGTCACCGTCATGGTGCGCACAGCGCCCACCAGCAGGTCTTTGCCCATGGGTACCGCCGCTTCGGCTGCCCGATTGATCGAGGTGACCAGCTCGTCGATGCGCTTGCCCTGGCCGAAGTTTTTCAGCAGCTTGGACGCGTCTTCCAGATAACCGGGCAGCGGAATGCGAACTTTCGGGTTGCCGAGGAATCCATCTGTCTTGCCCAGCAAGGCCACGGCCGCCAGTGCGCCCTTTTCCAGCGCGGTCTTCAAACCGCTGCTGGCTTCCTGGTTGGTGAGGTCGCTCAGCGAAAGCGCCCAGGCCTGTAAGTAAGTGGCCCCTATCAGTGCACCCAAGGCGCTGACACTGACCCGGTTAAAATGACGACGTTGCATGATGAGGTCCTTCGAATGAAATTGACATCCAGCCCGGCAGTATGCCGCATGGCGCTGGTCGCCGCGCTGGCGCTGGCCGGCCTGTCGGGTCTGCCCGGCTGCACCGGCGCGCAAGCGGCCCCGGAGTCGACCTTTGTGCTGCTCGACGGCAGCAAGCAGACCACGGCAGACCTCAAGGGCAAGGTCACGCTCGTCAATTTCTGGGCCACCAGCTGCGTGACCTGCGTGGCGGAGATGCCCAAAGTTATTTCCACGTACAACAAGTACAAGGGTCAAGGGTACGACACCCTGGCCGTGGCGATGAGCTACGACCCGCCCAGCTATGTGGTGAATTACACCCAGACGCGGCAATTGCCCTTCAAGGTGGCGATCGACAACACCGGAAAGGTCGCCAAGGCATGGGGCGACGTGCAGCTCACGCCCACCACCTACCTGGTGAACAAGCGCGGCGAGATCGTCAAGCAGTATGTCGGCGAGCCCGATTTCGCTGCACTGCACCAGCTGATCGAGAAGCTGCTGGCAGAGACCTGAACACGGGTGCGGGTCTCTTGCGCGGGGCAGCTTACTGCGGATAGGCCTCGATGTTGATGGTCAGCTTGACATCATCGGCGATGGCAGGCGTGCCGTACTTCATACCCCAATCGGCCCGTTTGAACGAGGTCTGTGCATCTGCGCCGCACATGGGTTTTTTGTTGAAGGGATGCGGCGCGCATTTGAACGCTGTGACGGTGAGCTTGACCGGCTTGGTCACGCCCAGCATCGTCAGGTTGCCGTCGACGCTTTCCAGATCTTCGCCCTTGAAATTGAACTTGGTCGACTTGAAGACGACGTCCGGAAACTCGGCGCTGTTGAAAAAGTCGGCAGAGCGCAGGTGCTCATCGCGCGCGCGGGTCCCGTCTGCACGCTTTGCATCGCCGGTGTTGATCGATGCGCTTGCGATCTTTGCTTCAAGGACGCCGGTCTTGGCGGCCTGGTCCAGCGTGATCGTGCCTGTCATCTTGTCAAACCGGCCATGGATGGTGCTCATGCCGAGATGGTTGACGGTGAAATTCGGAAATGAATGCAGAGAGTCGATGACATAAGTCGTCGGCGCAGCCACGGCGCACAGCGGAAACAGGCAAGCCACCAGGGCGGTCGAGAGACGGGACATAGATTGACTCCTCTTGATTGGTCAGGGTTACAACAGACAATCCACTCAAGTGGACGATGAACCCGCAGTAAACCATGCAATGGCCACTGCAAGCAACATGGGGACGAGGGCCGCGAGGGCGCTCAAGAATGCGGTGAGCCACACTGGCCATCGGTTGGCCGGAACAAGGCGTGTGGCCCACGAAACGGCCAGCGTGGGAATCAGGCAATACCACGGCAACACGCCGGTAAAGGTTGCCAGCAGACCCGCAAGGCCGGCGATGACGTTGGCCGGAAGTGCCAGTGTCCAGCCCACGGGAGCACGCTTGCCGGTGATCATCTGGATCAGCAGCGCCGCGCCGGCACTGGCGCCGACGGCAATTCCTGTCTGGGCCATGGAGGCAGACGCACCCAGAAGGGCCAGCGCCCCGCTACCCAGCCCCAGCATCAAGGCAGCCGAGGCGGCACGCACGGGATCAGTTCCTGTGCGGTTACCGGATTCGACCAACGCCACCAGGTAAAGAACAGCAGCTACCCCGGCCAACACAGCACCGCCGGCCTCACGCTGCTGGAGTACGCGCGCTATCACCCAGATCGCGGCACCGCCAGCGGCTGCGGCCAAGGCAGCACGTACCGTCGGAGTCTGCTGTACGTTCAGGAGTTCAAGCACGAGCACGAGTGCTATCGCCCCCGTACCGACGAGTACGGTCTTGCGTACGGAAGTCAGCGAATCAAAGGAAAAACCCAGAGCCAGAAACACCACGGTCAGGAAGCCCGCACCTATGGCCAAGCCCAGCAGGCGGCTGCGGTGAAGCAGGGCCGAGGCAATGAAGGCCACCACAAAAGGCGCTATCGCTGCCTGCACCGCCGGGTTGTCCCACAATTCATTCATTCCGTTTCCTGGTTGTTTTCAGTTGCTGACCGGGACTCGCTCACCCAATCGGCTTCAACGGGAGGCGAGTTCGCGAATTGACCCAACGCCCCCTCAGTATGGAATGAAGCAAGCCTGACAAGTTCCGCAGAAACCGTGTCCTGCGGGAAAGCACCCACAAATTGAATGCAGCACAGGCCGCCTGAAGTGCGCCATGCCGGCGTCTGTATAGTGGACAGCCGTGTCGGGCAACTCTTCACCATCACAGTGCATCAACTCAACGTCCAGTTTATAACCCCCAGCACGCCGCAGGAATTACAGGCCACGCGCCTGATATTCGAGGAATATGCGGCGCAACTGGGTATTGACCTGTGCTTCCAGGACTTCGGAGCCGAACTGGCCGCCCTCCCCGGAGACTACAGAGGCCCGCAGGGCGCGCTGCTACTGGCGCTGGTCGGCGAACGCGTGGCCGGCTGTTGCGCGCTTCGCCCGCTTCTGTCTGTGGACTATCCAAATGCAGCAGAGATGAAGCGGCTCTACGTGCGCGAAGACTTCCGCCGGATCGGCCTGGGCCGGCAACTCGCCGAGGCCGTACTGGACCGCGCACGCATGGCCGGTTACCACTGCGTCTTGCTCGACACACTGGACGACATGGAGGCCGCGCGGGCGCTCTACACCGACCTCGGCTTCGAATCGATTCCGCCTTACTATCACAACCCGATTGCCGGTGCGCATTACCTGAAGGCGGAGCTCTGACACGCATGGCTTGAGCGGCCTCGCAGCCGCCCGCCAAAACAAAAGCCGCAGCACCCGGGTGCTGCGGCTTTCTGTCTTGCATCGCTGCGCGTTCACTCTGTGAGGACAGGCCTCACCTCGGCATCGCCTGCTCAGCCCTTGGCCTGGGCCAGCAGCGTGGCGGCGTCGCTCACTTCAAATTTGCCCGGGGCTTCGACGTTCAGTGCCGCCACTTTGCCATCCTTGATCAGCATGGAATAACGGTTGCTGCGCAGACCCATGCCGCGTGCAGTGAGGTCCAGCGTGAGGCCGGTGGCCTTGGCGAAGTCAGCACTGCCATCGCCCAGCATGCGGACCTTGCCGTCGGTTTTCTGGTCACGCGCCCAGGCGCCCATCACGAAGGCGTCGTTGACGCTCAGGCACCAGATTTCATCCACGCCGGCGGCCTTGAATTCAGCCGCCTTCTCGACATAACCGGGCACATGCTTGGCGGAGCAGGTCGGTGTGAATGCGCCAGGCAGAGCGAACAGCGCAATGGTTTTGCCGGCGGTGGCCTTGCTCACATCGACCGGGTTGGGGCCAATGCTGCAGCCATTGCCCTCGACTTCCGAAAATTCCATCAGCGTGGTGGCCGGAAGGGTATCGCCTACTTTGATCATGGTGTGCTCCTCGTTTATGAGTGATGACGGGTTGAAAATCCAACACCGCAGTGTAGTGCGAAGGCCGCGAGCGTGCGCTCACTGCATGAATACCGGACCTCGGGTCGGGGCAAGCCCATCCGTCGACCGGAAGGAAGGCGAGCAGGCAAGAAAAAAGGCCCACCGAGGTGGGCCTTTTTTGCTGATGGTCTTGCGGCTGGATCAGAATCAGACGGCGGCGGCCTTCTCGACCAGACGGGTCACAACCCAGTTCTTGGTCTTGGAGATCGGACGGCTCTCGGTGATCTCGATCATGTCGCCCATCTTGTACTCACCCTTTTCGTCATGGGCGTGGTACTTGCTGGACAGCGAGACGATCTTGCCGTAGAGCTCGTGCTTCACACGACGCTCGACCAGAACGGTCACGGTCTTGGCGCGCTTGTCGCTCACCACCTTGCCGATCAAGGTGCGCTTGAGGGATTTTTTAGCTTCCGTCATTTTTTGGCTCCTTGCTTGACGATGGTTTCGGCCAGGATGGTCTTGGCGCGAGCGATGCTGCGACGCGTGGAACGCAGCGTGGATGTGTTGGTCAGTTGCTGCGTGGCTTTCTGCATGCGCAGGCCAAAGTGGGCTTTTTGCAGCTCTTTGACTTCGGTTTTCAGGCCGGCAACGTCTTTTTGGCGGAGTTCAGCGGATTTGGTCATGTTCATTTCCCCTTACTGACCGATCATGCGGCTGACGAAGGTGGTGCGCAGCGGCAGCTTGGCAGACGCCAGGCGGAACGCTTCGCGGGCCAGTTCTTCAGGAACGCCGACGATTTCAAAAACGATTTTGCCGGGCTGGATTTCAGCCACGTAGTACTCTGGGTTGCCCTTGCCGTTACCCATACGCACTTCAGCAGGCTTTTGGGAAATTGGCTTGTCCGGGAAGACACGGATCCAGATACGGCCGCCACGTTTGACGTGACGGGAAATCGCACGACGTGCGGCTTCAATTTGACGAGCAGTCAGGCGACCACGGTCGGTGCATTTGAGACCGAAGTCACCAAACGCAACCGAACTTCCACGGGTGGCGACACCCGTGTTACGGCCTTTTTGCTCTTTGCGGTATTTTCTGCGAGCGGGTTGCAGCATTTTTATTCTCCGTTAATAGACCGATTACTCGGTCTTGGCACCGTCAGCTGCTGCAGCTGGCGCGGCTTTGCGGACGCGCTTAACGGTGGTTTTCGGGGCTTCGCTACCAGGGGTAGCTTCGGCCGGCTTGTCGCTGCCATCGGCGGGCGCGGTGTTGGTGCCACCGGCAGCGCCGCGGGGTGCGCGGGCACCACGGGGAGCTGGACGGTCGGTGCCAGGACGTGCGTCACGACGCGGGCCGCGTGGCTTGCGCTCTTCTTCGGAAGGAGCGGCATCCAGTTTGGCGCCAGGAGAGTCACCACGGCCGAGCGTGTCGCCTTTGTAGACCCAGACCTTGACGCCGATCACACCATAGGTGGTCTTGGCTTCAGAGGTACCGTAGTCGATGTCGGCGCGCAGGGTGTGGAGGGGCACGCGACCTTCGCGGTACCACTCGCAGCGGGCGATCTCGATGCCGTTCAGGCGGCCGGACGACATGATCTTGATGCCCAGGGCACCCAGACGCATGGCGTTTTGCATGGCGCGCTTCATCGCACGGCGGAACATGATGCGTTTTTCAAGCTGCTGGGTGATGCTGTCTGCGATCAGCTTGGCATCAATTTCAGGCTTGCGAACTTCTTCGATGTTCACGGCGACCGGCACGCCCAGCTGGCGGCTCAGTTCTTTCTTGAGGTTCTCGATGTCCTCGCCCTTCTTGCCGATCACCACGCCCGGACGTGCCGAGAAAATCGTGATGCGGGCGTTCTTGGCGGGGCGCTCGATCAGAACGCGCGACACCGCGGCGTTCTTGAGCTTGGCCTTCAGGTACTCGCGGACCTTGATGTCTTCGGCCAGCATGCCGGCGAAGTCACGGTTGCTCGCATACCAGCGGCTCGACCAGTTGCGGCTGACGGAAAGGCGAAAGCCTGTTGGGTTGATTTTTTGTCCCATGGTCCTGCCTTTAGTTGCCAACCACCACGTACACATGGCACGTGGGTTTGCTGATGCTGTTGCCGCGGCCTTTGGCGCGCGCGGAGAAACGCTTGAGCGTGGCGCCCTGCTCGACGTAGATGGTTTTCACCTTCAGCTCGTCGATGTCAGCACCGTCGTTGTGTTCAGCGTTGGCGATGGCGGACTCAACCACCTTCTTGATGATTCCAGCAGCTTTTTTCTGCGTGAAATTCAGGATGTTGAGTGCTTGATCCACTTTCTTGCCGCGGATCAGGTCAGCGACCAGACGGCCCTTGTCGACCGACAGACGAACGCCCCGGAGGGTTGCACGTGTTTCCATGGTCTTTCCTTATTTCTTCACAACTTTTTTGTCAGCTGGATGACCTTTGAAAGTCCGGGTGAGTGCGAACTCGCCCAACTTGTGGCCCACCATCTGATCGGTGATGTAGACAGGCACGTGCTGCTTGCCGTTGTGCACGGCAATGGTCAGGCCGATGAACTCGGGCAGGATCATGGAGCGACGCGACCAGGTCTTGATCGGCTTTTTGTCCTTGGTGGTCACGGCCTTGTCGGCCTTGGCTACCAGATGATGGTCGACAAACGGACCTTTTTTGAGTGAACGGGTCATTGCCTATCCCTTACTTCTTGCGACGCGACACGATCATGACCTGCGTGCGCTTGTTGTTACGGGTACGGTAACCTTTGGTCAGATTGCCCCATGGGTCGACAGGATGGCGACCTTCACCGGTCTTGCCTTCGCCGCCACCGTGCGGGTGGTCAACCGGGTTCATCACCACACCGCGAACGGTCGGGCGAATACCCATCCAGCGCTTCACACCGGCTTTGCCGAGGCGGCGCAGGCTGTGCTCTTCGTTGGCAACTTCACCGATGGTGGCGCGGCATTCGATGTGGATCTTGCGAACCTCACCAGAGCGCATGCGCACCTGGGCGTACGTGCCTTCACGGGCCAGCAGCGTTGCCGAGGTGCCGGCGGAACGGGCGATTTGCGCGCCCTTGCCGATTTGCATCTCGATGCAATGGATGGTGGAACCCACAGGGATGTTGCGGATAGGCAGCGTGTTACCGACGCGAATCGGCGCTTCCGAGCCGCTGATCAGCGTGGCGCCGACTTCAAGGCCGCGGGGGGCGATGATGTAGGTACGCTCGCCGTCGGCGTAGCACAGCAGGGCAATGTGGGCCGTACGGTTGGGGTCGTACTCGATGCGTTCGACCTTGGCCGGAATGGCGTCCTTGTTGCGCTTGAAGTCCACCACACGGTAGTGGTGCTTGTGACCACCGCCTTTGTGGCGCGTCGTGATGTGCCCGTTGTTGTTACGGCCGGCTTTCTGGAATTGTGGCTCCAGCAGCGGCGCGTAGGGCTCGCCCTTGTGCAGGTGATCCCGGGAGATCTTCACCATCCCGCGCATGCCGGGGGAGGTGGGTTTCATTTTAATGACAGCCATTACGCAGTCTCCCCGCCGAGGTTCAGCTCTTGACCAGGCTTAAGCGTCACATAGGCCTTGCGGATGTTGTCCCGACGGCCCATGGATTTGCCAAAGCGCTTGGTTTTGCCTTTGATGTTGAGAACGGCGACTGACTGCACGTCTACCTTGAACATCAGCTGCACGGCAGCCTTGATTTCATATTTGGTAGCGTCCTGCAGCACCTTGAAGGTCACTGCATTGGTCTTGTCGGCAATCATCGTGGCCTTTTCAGACACGATGGGAGCGACCAGCACCTGCATCAGGCGGCCTTCGTCGAAATTGGATGTTTTGGCGCTCATGCGAACATCTCCTTGAGTTGGTCCATGGCGGCCTTGGTCACCAGCACCTTCTTGTAGTGCACCAGCGACAGCGGGTCGGCGTAGCGAGGCTCCACCACCAGAATGTTCACCAGGTTGCGGGATGCCAGGTACAGGTTCTCGTCGACCTGATCGGCAATCACCAGCACGGAGTTGAGGTTCATGGCCTTGAACTTGTCGGCCAGGACTTTCGTCTTGGGCGAATCGACAGTCAGCGAATCAACCACAGCCAGGCGGCCTTCACGGGCCAGCTGGGAGAAGATGGACGCCATGCCGGCGCGGTACATCTTCTTGTTGATCTTCTGGGTGAAATTCTCGTCAGGCATGTTCGGGAAGATACGACCACCGCCGCGCCACAGCGGGGAAGAAGTCATACCAGCACGTGCGCGACCCGTACCCTTTTGCTTGAAAGGCTTCTTGGTCGAGTGACGGACCTGCTCACGGTCTTTCTGGGCACGGGTACCCTGGCGGGCATTGGCCTGGAAGGCCACCACCACCTGGTGAATCAGGCTCTCGTTGTATTCGCGACCAAACACGGTATCCGGCACATCCACTTTGGACGAAGCCAGACCTTGGTCATTCAGGAGTTCGACCTGCATCAGTTCGCTCCTTTGGCAGCGTTGGTGGACTTGGCCTTGATCGCGGCGCGAACCGTGACAAAACCGCCCTTGGAACCAGGCACAGCGCCACGGATCATCAGCAGCTGACGGGCTTCGTCGATGCGCACGATGTCGAGGTTTTGCGTGGTGACAGTGACGTCGCCCATGTGGCCGGTCATGCGCTTGCCCGGGAACACGCGTCCGGGGTCTTGCGCCATGCCGATGGAGCCGGGCACGTTGTGCGAACGGCTGTTACCGTGCGACGCGCGCTGCGAGCTCATGTTGTGACGCTTGATGGTACCGGCGTAGCCTTTACCAATGGAAGTGCCCTGCACGTCCACCAGCTGGCCCACCGCAAACACGTCGGCTGCGGGCACCACGGCGCCAGCGGCATACTTGCCTGCGACGTCAGGCGTCACGCGGAATTCTTTCAGGATTTCACCAGCTTCAACGCCTGCTTTCGCAAGGTGGCCGGCGGCCGGCTTGGTGACACGCGATGCTTTGCGTGCGCCGAATGCCACTTGAAGGGCATCGTAGCCGTCATTTGCTTCGGTTTTAACCTGGGTCACGCGGTTGTTGGACACATCCACCACCGTGACAGGAACAGTGTCCCCATCATCAGTGAACAGACGCATCATGCCCACCTTGCGGCCCAGCAACCCGAGGGAGTTGCTCAGACTCATTGTTTTCTCCGTTACTTCCACCGCTGCGACTTCAATTGGCCGCAGACGTTTTGATGTGAAAGAGAGTTAATAAAACTGACCCGGGTCTGCATTGCAAATCCGGGACAGCCCAAAAGTATAGCGCAGACTGCCAGTAATGGCAAGTCTGCGCCAGGACTCCACTATTTGCGGCCTGAAAACCCGACTTTCGTCCGGCCTTCAGGACGCGTCTGCTTATTGCAGCTTGATTTCGACGTCCACGCCAGCGGGCAGGTCAAGCTTCATCAGGGCGTCAACAGTCTTGTCCGTCGGGTCCACGATGTCCATCAGACGCTGGTGGGTACGGATTTCCAGCTGGTCGCGGCTGGTCTTGTTGACGTGCGGCGAACGCAGGATGTCAAAACGCTTCATGCGGGTTGGCAGGGGCACAGGGCCCTTGACAATCGCGCCGGTGCGCTTGGCGGTGTCCACGATCTCGGCGGCCGACTGGTCAATCAGTTTGTAGTCGAACGCTTTGAGGCGGATGCGGATTTTTTGCTTGGTGGCCATGGTAATTCCTTCGGTGTTTTCAGAAATTACGCAATGATCTTGGCCACGACGCCGGCGCCGACGGTCTTGCCGCCTTCGCGGATGGCAAAGCGCAGGCCTTCTTCCATGGCGATCGGGTTGATCAGCTTGACGGTGATCGACACGTTGTCGCCTGGCATCACCATCTCTTTGCCTTCTGGCAACTCGATCGCTCCGGTCACGTCCGTCGTGCGGAAGTAGAACTGGGGGCGGTAGTTGTTGAAGAATGGGGTGTGGCGGCCGCCTTCGTCCTTGGAGAGCACGTAGATCTCGCCGGTGAAGTGGGTGTGCGGCTTGATGGAGCCGGGCTTGCACAGCACCTGGCCGCGCTCGACGTCTTCACGCTTGGTGCCGCGCAGCAAGATACCGACGTTGTCGCCAGCCTGACCCTGGTCGAGCAGCTTCCTGAACATCTCGACGCCGGTGCAGGTGGTCTTCTGGGTGTCCTTGATGCCGACGATCTCGATCTCTTCGCCGACCTTGACGATGCCGCGCTCGACACGGCCGGTCACGACGGTGCCGCGGCCGGAGATGGAGAACACGTCTTCGACGGGCATCAGGAAGGCGCCGTCCACTGCGCGCTCTGGCAGGGGGATGTAGGTGTCCAGGGCTTCGGCGAGCTTCAAGATCGCGCCTTCGCCGAGTTCGCC
>CALRSS020000013.1:0-85113 GCA_943370905.1 Synechococcus sp. UW140 | reverse complement strand
ACCCTGGTGCCTGCGTCCCTTCGCTGCGCTACGGGCAACCTGCGGTGCTCGGTCCAGGCGGGGTCTGGCTAAACTCGCCTTCGGCTCAGACAACGCCAGCCCTGATCCGCCTGGCCCTGCGCTCCTCGGCGCATTCACAAGGGGGTGGGGCAAGAAATCAAAAGACAAATACCGAACCCGACAAGGACACGCCGTGGCGTGTCCTTGTTTCTTGGCTTTGTCTTTGTGTTTTATCCCCGCTCCCGTACCCGCCTTGCCCCGTGTGGCTGGGCCGAGCAGCGCAGATGGAGGCGGAGGGTCGGGCCGCACTTGTTTGAGCCGCAGGCGAGTTGTGCGGACCGCCGCCGTAATCGAGCAGCGCAGGTTGCCCGCAGCGAAGCGCAGGGACCCAGACTTCGGGTCGCCTTTCTTTTGGGTACTTTTCTTTGGCGAAGCAAAGAACAAGTGCCTCGCTCGCCGGGGCGAGTCCCGGCCCCGAAACCTCAAAAAACCCAGACCCAACCACTCCAAAAGAGCCCTGAAGAGTAGAGTCACCAAAGCAAGAGACACAGAAGGAGCCCACCATGCACTCCACCCGCAGCATCCTTATCCTCACCCTGCTCGCAAGCCTTCACATGACCAGCGCACAGGCACAGCCCACGGCCATCAACAAGCCGCCAGCAGAGGCAGACAAAACCGTGCCGCTGAAAAACCCGCTGAACCGCAACCCGGCGCGGCGTGCCAAAGCCAGTGAGGAGGTGCCTCCGTCGGCCGACCCCCGCGACTCCACCGTTCGCCCGGTCACGCCTGTGGCGCCCTATCGACCGGCGTCTGCGCCTGGCGGCGGACTCAAGCCCTGACGGGTGTTGCCGCAACCGCAACGGGCGCGCTGTGGGGTGAAGCCTTGCGGTTGCGTGGAATGCGGCGCCGCGGCGCTGCCGGGGTTTGCGCGATCATGCCCCGGTGCCGTTCGGCGGCCTGCCCGGCCAGGGTGCTGATGAGCTGCGCTTCGGGCAGGTTCTTCCAGTAACGGCGCGGCATTTCCTTTTGCATCATCTTGAGCTTCAGGCGCGCCGGGTTGAAGATGTGCTGGTAGTAGGTGAGCCACAGTTGCTCGCTGGCGTCCGCCTCGGGCGCGTCCTGCTGGCGTGCGCCGGGGCCGACGTGCAGTGTGGCGCCGTTCCAGTCCATGCTGCGCTCGGGCGTGAGGATGGCCCAGCGCATCTGCGTGAAGCGGCGCGTGAAGAAGGGCGCGATGGCCTCGACGATGTGGTGCTCGGGCTCGAACCAGGCCACATGCAGCGGCCCGCCTTCGGGGTGCGTGCGGAAGGTGTCGTCCTGCACGGTGCGAAAGCGCACGAAGGCTTTCATCTTGTGCATGTCGCGGCGCACGGCCTGCGCCATCTGTCCGGCGAGCACCCGGTCGGCGTCGAGCGGGTCGTGGCGCAATGACGGCTCGTGCACCATGCGCCACAGCAGCCGGTACATCAGGTCGAAGCGGCCCGGGTCGCGGTGCAGGATCACGCTCTGCAACAGCGCCATGAAGTCGGGTGGCACGGAAACGGCGGGGGCGTTGTGCGTCGGTGGGGCGTCAGCCGGCAATGCGTCGGCAGAACCCGCGAACAGATCCTGCGCGCGCGTGTCACTGCAGTGCCAGCTCACGCCCGAGGGCGGCACCTGCTGCGCCAGCAGCGCGCGCGCCGAGCGGCGGAAGCCCTCGAAGTCGGTGGGTCCCTGCAGCGTGACGGGCCGCAGCATGTGGCCGAACAGGTCGGTGGTCAGCAGGTCATTCATCACGCCCATGCAAAGCTCCTTTCGCTGTGGCTCACCCGACCCGCGGCTTGTGCGGCCATTGGGGCAGGCGATGAACCGGATGGTGCCGTGAACGGCGCGGCCATGGGCGTAGGCCTTGGCCGCACGCTGGTGACGGCGAGGGCGCCAATCGCCCGGTCTGGTTTGGCGCCAGCGTGCAGCGGCGCCTCGGCCTCGTCAAAAAGCCCTGGCTGATGCTGCACGAGGCGGACTGCAAGGTCGGCGGCATCGAGCGATCTGCCGGGCTGGTGGTCGGCCAGCAACACAAAAGGCATGACTTTTTTGAGCGGCACATGCAGACGCAGCAGGTCGTCGGCGCGCAACTGGCGCACGCGCCTCGCGGCGACGATGCGGGTCACCGCCTTCACGCCGAGGCCGGGCACACGCAGCAGCATCTCGCGCGGTGCGCGGTTCAGGTCGACCGGGAACTGACCGCGGTGGGCCAGCGCCCAGGCGAGCTTGGGGTCCATGTCCAGCGCCAGCATGCCACTGGTTCCGTCTGCGGCATCTGCGGCACTTTCAGGTGGCACGATCTCGTCGTGGGTGAAGCCGTAGAAGCGCATCAGCCAGTCGGCCTGATAGAGCCGGTGTTCGCGTACCAGCGGTGGCTGGCGCAGCGGCAAGTGCACCGAGGCGTCAGGGATAGGGCTGAAGGCCGAGTAGTACACCCGGCGCAGGCGGTAGGCGCCATACAGGCCCGCGCTGGTCTGCAGGATGGTGCGGTCGTCGGCGCTGTCGGCGCCCACAATCATCTGCGTGCTCTGGCCGCCCGGTGCAAAGCGCGGTGGCTGCGGGCTCTGCACGGGTGCCAGGCGGCTGCGCGGCATGGCGATGATGCTGTGGCGGCGGGCGTCGCGCGACTCGCCCTGCGCGTGGTCGATGTGCTGCCGCAGCTGCCCCATGGAGCGGGTGATGGCGGCGCCGTCTTTCTCGGGCGCCAGTGCCGCCAGGCCCGCGGCGGTGGGCAGCTCGATGTTGATGCTGAGCCGGTCGGCGTAACGCCCGGCGCGAGCCAGCAGGTCGGGCGAGGCGTCGGGGATGGTCTTGAGGTGGATGTACCCACGGAAGTCGTGCTCTTCGCGCAGCACGCGGGCCACCTCGACCACCAGCTCCATGGTGTAGTCGGGGCTCTGGATGATGCCCGACGACAGGAACAGGCCTTCGATGCAATTGCGGCGGTAAAAATCGAGCGTGAGCTGCACCACTTCGTCGACGGTAAAGCGGGCGCGGGCCACGTTGCTGCTGACGCGGTTGACGCAGTACAGGCAGTCGTAGGTGCAGAAATTGGTGAGCAGGATTTTCAGCAGCGAGATGCAGCGGCCGTCGGGCGCATAGCTGTGGCAGATGCCCGAGCCTTCGGTGGAGCCGATGCCTTTGCCGCCCACGGAGTTGCGCGCGCTGGTACCGCTGGAGGCGCACGAGGCGTCGTATTTGGCGGCATCGGCCAGGATGGCGAGTTTCTGCTGGATAAGCACTGTGCAAATATACAGTGTTTGGCATGAGGCTGCACGGGGTGTGGTTTTCCCGCGACCTGGCGCTGGGCCCGGAAAGGCCTTGTGGGGCGGTTACAGCTCGATTTCAGCCGCCAGTGGCGCGTGGTCCGAGAGGTGCGACCAGGGCCGGCTGGGCAGCACCACTGGCGCATGGCCGATGGCATTGCGCACGTAGATGCGGTCCAGCCGCAGCAGCGGCAGGCGCGCCGGGAAGGTGCGTGCTGCCTGGCCGTGTGCCTGCACAAACACCTCGTGCAGGTCGGCACCCTGCTCCAGCAGGGCATGGGCGCGGTGCCGCCAGTCGTTGAAGTCGCCGGCCACCACCACCGGGGCGTGCGGCGGGATGCCCTTGCGCACCAGGTCGCAGAGCATCTGCATTTGCTGCACGCGGTGCGACTCCATCAGGCCCAGGTGCACGCAGATGGCATGCACGTTGACGCTGCGGCCGGGAATCTGCAGCTCGCAGTGCAGCAGGCCGCGCCGCTCGGGGCCGCTGATGGAGACGTCAAGGTTTTCAAAGCGCACGATGGGGAACTTGGACAGCACCGCATTGCCGTGGTGGCCGTTGGTGTAGACCGCGTTGCGGCCATAGGCGAACTGCGGCCAGATGGTGTCGGCCAGGAACTCGTAGTGCGGCGTCTCGGGGTAGTTGTCGAACTTGTCGGGGTGCTTCTCGTGGTTGCCGGTGACTTCCTGCAGGAACACCACGTCGGCGCCGACCTGGCGCACGGCTTCACGCAGCTCGGGCAGGATGAACTTGCGGTTGAAGAAGGTGAAGCCCTTGTGGATGTTGACCGTGAGCACCTTGAACGAGAAGGTGGAATCGCGGCTCACCGCGGCCATGGCGGTACGGGTGTCGGCATCGACGGCGGCCATGTCCACATGGCTCAGGACCTCCGGCGTGGCGGCGATGCCGATGTCATCGGGCAGTGTGCGCGGCGGTGTGGCGCCCGTGGGGGGTGGCGGGGCGTTGGCTGAAGGCGTGACAGGCTTGGCGTGCATGAATGAGGGGGTGGACCTAATCGACGATTGTCATTCTGCGCCTTGGCGGGCTTCTGTAGGACGGTAACCTGTTTGGCCGATGGGGATGTTTGCGTCAGGCCGGCCGACAGCCTGCCTCAGGTTTGAGCCGGCACAAAAAAGCCCGCCCGGGCCTCGCAGGAGGCTGGGGCGGGTGTTGATGGCCGTGTCAGCGGCACCAAGCCGCTGGCGGGGCGGTGTCAACCCTTGTGCATGCCACCGTGGTGGCCGCCATGCCGACCCATCTTGCTGTGCTCGGCGTCAAAAGTCTTCTTCTGCTCTGGGGTGAGCGTGGCGTAGAAGGTCTTGACGGCGTCTTCGCGCTTGGTCATGGCGGCATTCCTCGCGGCCGTGCGTTCGGCGCGGACGGCGCGCATCTTGTCGATGCGTTCGGGCGTGCTCAGCTTGTCCATCTCGGCGCGCTGCTCGGCGGTTGGGCGCTGGCCCCACGCGCCCTGGCCGGCGGGCGGCTGCATGGCGGCGGTGAAGGTGGTCCAGGCGCCTTCCTGGGCCGGTGTGATCTTCAGCTTGGTCTTCAGGTCGGCCATGTGCTTGGCCATCATGGCCTGCATCTTGGCCGGGTCGTGTCGGCCCATGCGCTCGCCGGGCTGGCCTGGCTTGCTTGCGGCGGCGGGTGCGTTGGCGGGTGCCGTGGGGGCGTTCTGGGCCATGGCGCTGGCGCCCACAGTGGCCAGCAGGCCGGCGAGCACAAGACCGTTGAAGGTGGCGGAACGTTTGAATGTGAATGACATGGAAAACTTCCTTTCAGAAAGTGGTGCCTGGTGCCGGTGCCCGTGACATACGAGATGTGGCGTCAGGTTGGAAGTCAGTGTGGCCGCCAGCTGTGTCGGCGCCATGAGGGTGGCGTGATGCTTTGTAAAGTTGGGTGAAAGCCGTGTAGGGGTGCGGCCTGAAAGGGGGTGTCCGCAGGGTTTGCCATCCACCGCAGCGCTGCATACAATGGCTGCAGCTTGTCGGGGTGCCCAGGAAGTTTCTTTCAGGGCTGAGATCGCAGATGCGAGACCCGCTGAACCTGATCGGGATCATGCCCGCGTAGGAAACAAGGCACTTGGCTCCGGCACCTTCAACGCACCCCGAAGGACTCCCGGCCTCCCAGGCAAGCACCGCCCACACACTGTGGAACTGCTGGACGTTCTGGAGAACAAAGCCATGGCCAAAACCCGCCTCACCGTCGACACCAACGACCTCACCAGCCGCATCACGCGCGCGCCCTTTCCTGGCTCGGCCAAGATTTACCTCGAAGGCTCGCGCCCAGACATCCGGGTGCCCTTCCGTGAAGTCACGCTGACCGACACGCTGGTCCATGAAGGCGCCAGTGAGCCGCGCCGCGAGGCCAACCCGCCGCTGCGGCTCTATGACGCATCTGGCGTCTATACCGACCCGGCGCAACCCATCGACATCACCCGCGGCCTGGCGCCGCTGCGGGGTGCCTGGATCAACGAGCGTGGCGACACCGAGGCCCTGCCCGGCATCAGCAGCGCCTACGGCCGCGAGCGCCTGAACGACCCGGCGCTGAGTGCGCTGCGCATGGCGCATGCCCCGGTGCCGCGCCGCGCCAAGGCCGGCGCCAATGTGTCGCAGATGCATTACGCCCGCAAAGGCATCATCACCCCCGAGATGGAATACATCGCGGTGCGCGAGAACCTGGTGCGCGCGCAACTCGCAGAGCGGCTGGCCACCGAGCGCATGCCAAAGAAAGGGCATTCGTTCAACGCCTCGATTCCCGAGCAGATCACCGCCGAGTTCGTGCGCGATGAAGTGGCCCGCGGCCGCGCGGTGATTCCGAACAACATCAACCACCCCGAGAGCGAGCCGATGATCATCGGCCGCAACTTCCTGGTGAAGGTCAACGCCAACATCGGCAACTCGGCGGTGACCTCTTCGATTGAAGAGGAAGTCGACAAGCTGGTGTGGTCCATCCGCTGGGGCGCCGACACAGTGATGGACCTCTCGACCGGCGAGAACATCCACGAGACGCGCGAATGGATCCTGCGCAACTCGCCGGTGCCCATCGGCACGGTGCCGATCTACCAGGCGCTGGAGAAGGTCAATGGCAAGGCCGAAGACCTGACCTGGGAGCTGTTCCGCGACACGCTGATCGAGCAGGCCGAGCAGGGTGTGGATTACTTCACCATCCACGCCGGCGTGCGCCTGGCCTATGTGCCGCTGACGGCCAACCGCCTGACGGGCATCGTCTCGCGCGGCGGCTCCATCATGGCCAAGTGGTGCCTGGCGCACCACCGCGAGAGCTTTCTGTACGAGCGCTTTGACGAGATCTGCGAGATCATGAAGGCCTACGACGTGTGCTTCTCGCTCGGCGACGGCCTGCGCCCCGGCTCGATTGCCGATGCCAACGACGAAGCGCAGTTTGCCGAACTGCACACGCTGGGCGAGCTGACCCAGATCGCCTGGAAGCACGATGTGCAGGTGATGATTGAAGGCCCCGGCCACGTGCCGCTGCAGCTGGTGAAGGAAAACGTCGACAAGCAGCTGGAGGCCTGCTACGAGGCGCCGTTCTACACGCTGGGCCCGCTGATCACCGACATCTCGCCCGGCTACGACCACATCTCGTCGGCCATGGGTGCGGCCAACATCGGCTGGTATGGCACCGCCATGCTCTGCTATGTGACGCCGAAAGAACACCTGGGCCTGCCGAACCGCGACGACGTGAAGCAGGGCCTGATCGCCTACAAGATTGCCGCGCACGCCGCCGACCTGGCCAAGGGCTACCCCGGCGCGCAGATGTGGGACAACGCGGTGAGCAAGGCGCGCTTCGAGTTCCGCTGGGAAGACCAGTTCCGCCTGGCCATCGACCCCGACACGGCGATGAAGTACCACGACGAAACGCTGCCGAAGGAAAACGCCAAGGTGGCGCATTTCTGTTCGATGTGCGGTCCGAAGTTCTGCTCGATGAAGATTTCGCAGGAGGTGCGTGACTTCGCGCGCCTGAACCCGGCCAGCACCACGCTGGCGCCGGGCGTGATCCCGATTCGTGCGGCCGCGGCTCCGGCCGATGTGGCGGTGGTGGAGGCCGGCTTTGAAGAAAAGGCCGAGGAGTTCCGCCAGCGCGGCAGCGAGATTTATTCCTGACAGCCAACCGTTCGCCCTGAGCCTGTCGAAGGGCCCTCTGCAGATGACGAGCAGAAGAGAGGCTTCGACAAGCTCAGCCCGAACGGGTGGACGATCCCGTTGGATGCATACCCATGACAAGTAAACCCCACATCGGCATTGCCGGCGCCGGCCTCGCAGGCCGCACGCTGGCCTGGCGCCTGCTGCGCGCCGGCTGCCGCGTGAGCCTGTTCGATGCACATCAGCGCGACGACCTGGCCACCGCCTCGCAGACGGCGGCGGCCATGCTGTCGCCGCTGGCGGAGCTGGCGGTGTCGGACGAGGTGGTGTTTGCGCTCGGCCAGCGCTCGATGCAGCTGTGGCCCCGGTGGATTGATGAACTCGCTGAGGCTGACGCAGGCCGCGTGTACTTCCGCCGCGAGGGCACGCTGGTGGTGGCGCATGCGCCGGATCAGGCCTCGCTGGAGCACTTCACACGCCTCTTGCAGCACAAGCTGCCGGCGGCCAGCCGCGCGCAGGTGCAGGCACTCGACGCGGCGGGTGTTGCGCGCCACGAGCCCGCGCTCGCAGGGCGTTTTGGCCAGGGCCTGTTCCTCGACGGCGAGGGTCAGTTGGCCAATGACCAATGGCTGGCGGCGCTGGCCAGGGCGATTGACGCGCTCGGTGGCCAGTGGCACGATGGCGTGACGGTGGAGCGTGTGGAAGCGCACCGCATGGTGTGCAAAGACCAGAGCCATGCCGTTGATGTGGCGGTGGACGCGCGCGGTGTGGGCAGCAAGGCACAGTGGCCCGCAGGCAACCCCCTGCGCGGTGTGCGCGGCGAGGTGCTGCGGGTCGAGTGCCCGGGTGTGAGCCTGCAACGCCCGGTGCGCCTGATGCACCCGCGCTACCAGCTCTATGTGGCACCGCGTCCTGATCACCAGTTTGTGGTCGGTGCGACCGAACTGGAGTCGGAAGACGCCGGGCCGGTGACGGTTCGCTCTATGCTGGAGCTGGGCAGCGCGCTGCACAGCCTGCACCCCGGCTTTGGCGAGGCGCGCGTGCTGCGCATGAGCGCTGCCCTGCGGCCGGCACTGGACGATCACCGCCCGGTGGTGCTGCAGCGCGATGGTGTGTGGCACATCAACGGCCTGTACCGCCATGGCTACCTGTGCGCGCCCGCACTGGTGGACGATCTGGCCCATCACATTCTTCAGCCCGGCCATGTTCCTGATGCGGAGCAGGCCGAGGCCCATGAGGTGCATTCATGAACACGTTTGAAATCTCACTCAATGGCGAGCGCATGCAGACCGAGGCGCCGACCTTGCAGGACTTGCTGCTGGCGCGCGGCTACCAGCTCGGTGCGGCCTTTGCCTGCGCCATCAATAGCGCCTTTGTGCCGAGGGCGAAGTGGCCGGAGCGCGCACTGCAACCCGGCGACAAGATTGACGTCATCACCCCCATACAAGGAGGCTAGAGGTGGAGCACCCCTGCCGGACACTCACTTCGTGTACGACTCACGTGCTGCGGCCAGAGGCCTTGCCCTTCGGGTCGTCCAAGCCTGCGCAGGCAGGCTTGGAGCCGCGTCCCTCAGCCCCTTGCAGGGGACAACTCCTGCGGCCTGGCCCTTCGACTGGGCTCAGGACAGGCATAGGCAGTTCCGCGGCGTTTGCTGGCATAACCGGAGTACCGATATGAGTTCTGCTGCATCTTCGATTGCCCACGGCCAGCCGTGGACAGTGGCTGGCACCACGCTGCGCAGCCGCTTTTTTTTGGGCACCTCGCACTACCCCTCGCCACAGGTGCTGGGCGATGCAGTGCGGGCCAGCGGCACCGAGGTGCTGACGGTCGGCCTGCGCCGGCTGCAGCCTGAGAGCGGCGGCGGCAACAGCTTCTGGCAGCGTGTGCAGGCGATGAAGTGCCACATCCTGCCGAACACCGCGGGTTGCCACACGGCGCAGGAAGCCATCACGCTGGCGCAGATGGCGCGCGAGATATTCGGCACCGCTTGGATCAAGCTGGAAGTGATTGGTGACGACTACACGCTGCAGCCCGACACCGTGGCCACGCTGGAAGCCGCCACGGCGCTGGCGAAAGACGGCTTTGCGGTGTTTGCCTACACCACCGACGACCTGGTGATGGCGCAGCGCCTGCACGCGGCGGGTTGCGCGGCGGTGATGCCCTGGGCCGCGCCCATCGGCACCGGCCGCGGGCCGCTCAACCCCTACGCGCTGGAGACCATGCGGCGTCGCCTTCCTGATGCGGTGCTGGTGGTCGATGCAGGTCTGGGCCGGCCTTCGCATGCGGCGCAGGTGATGGAGCTGGGCTTTGATGCGGTGCTGCTCAACACGGCGGTGGCGCAGGCCGGTGACCCGGTGCGCATGGCGCGCGCCTTTGCCGATGGCGTGGCCGCAGGCCGCGCGGCGTATGAATCCACCCCCATGCCGGAGCGCGCGGCCGCGCAGGCGTCGACCCCCACGGTGGGAGTGCCGTTTTGGCATAACTCGTGATTTGTCTTACTCGGATACCCGTTCGCCCTGAGCCCTTCGACCGGGCTCAGGACAGGCTTGTCGAAGGGTGTGCCTGTCACGCAAGGCTTCGACAAGCTCAGCCCGAACGGTCATAAATACCTCTCACAATACCTGCCGCGAAGAGCGGAAAAATCAACCGCCCGATTGCCGCCATGAACACCAAAGCCTTTGCCCCCCTGATCGCCCCCATCGGCTTCTACCCTGTCGTGCCGGATGCCGAATGGGTGCAACGCCTGCTCGGCTGGGGCGTGCGCACGATTCAGTTGCGCTTCAAGGCCGTGGGCCATACGCCGGAGGAGATTGAGCGTGAAGTGCAGGCTGCCGTTGCGGCCGGCCGCGCGGTGCCGGGCGCGCAGGTGTTCATCAACGACCACTGGCAGGCGGCACTGGCTGCGGGCGCGTATGGCGTGCACCTGGGGCAGGAAGACCTCGACGCGCTGTCGGCGGCCGACCTGTACACGCTGCAGGCTTCGGGTGTGCGCCTGGGCGTGAGCACGCACACGCCGGCCGAGCTGGCGCGGGCCAAGGCGGCGCAGCCTTCTTATGTGGCGATTGGCCCGGTGTACCCGACCACCCTCAAGAAGATGCCTTATGACCCGGTGGGGCTGGAACGTTTGAAGCTGTGGGCGGCCGACGGTGCGCCCTACCCGGTGGTGGCCATCGGCGGCATCTCGCTGGAACGCATGCCTGGCGTGATGGCCTGCGGCGTCGATGGCGTGGCGGTGGTCAGCGCGGTAACGCAGGCGGCAGACCCGCAGCAGGCGGCGCTGGAAGGTTTGCGACTGGCTGGCCGCCACGGTTGAATCAGGGCAGGCGCAAAAACAGCGCCTTGCCCCTGGAATGTCAGGGCGCAAGGCGCTGTGCGTGCCAAGGCGAAGAGAAAGGGGGTTCAAGCCCTGCCGGCTCAGGCGGCTTTCAGCGTCGGGTAGTCGGTGTAGCCCTTGGCGCCACCGCCATAGAAAGTGGCCTTGTCCGGCGCATTGAGCGCAGCGCTTTTGCGCAGGCGCTCTACCAGATCGGGGTTGGCCAGGAAGGGCACACCAAACGCCACCAGATCGGCACCGGCGGCCACAGCTTTCTCAGCGAGTGCCTTGTCGTAGCCGTTGTTCACCATCCAGGCGCCTTTGCCGCCGGCCGTGCGGTAGGCGGCTTTGAGTGCCGCGTAGTCAAACGGCGCATCGGGCAGTTCGCGCGGACCGCCGGTCGAGCCCTCAATGATATGGATGTAGGCCAGGTTCAGCGTGGCGAGTTCGCGCACCACGTGTTCGAACAGCGGCTGCGGGTTGCTGTCGCGCGCATCGTTGGCCGGCGTGACGGGTGACAGGCGAATGCCGGTGCGGCCACCGCCGACGGCAGACGTCACGGCGCGCACCACTTCGAGCAGCAGGCGGGCACGGTTCTCGATGCTGCCGCCGTAGTCGTCTGTGCGCTGGTTGGAACCATCGCGCAGAAACTGGTCCAGCAGGTAGCCGTTGGCGCCGTGGATTTCCACGCCGTCAAAGCCGCAGGTTTCCACCGCGTTGCGCGCTGCGGCCTGGTAGGTGTGCACGATGCCCGGCAGTTCTTCGGCCTTCAGCGCGCGCGGCTCGGAGGTGTCGACAAACACCGGCGCGCCGTCTTTCAGCAGCACGGTCTTGGTTTTGGCGGTGATGGCCGAGGGCGCCACCGGTTTGCCGCCGTCGGGCTGCAGATCGGTGTGCGAGACACGGCCCACATGCCAAAGCTGCACCACGATCTTGCCGCCGGCTGCGTGCACGGCGTGGGTCACGTGCTTCCAGCCGTCGAGCTGCTCGGTGCCGTAGAGGCCCGGCACATCGGCGTAGCCCTGGCCCTGGTGGCTGATGGCGGTGGCTTCAGTGATCAGCAGGCCGGCCGAGGCGCGCTGGGCGTAGTACTCGGCCATCAGCGGCGTCGGAACGGCGTCGGGCGCGCGGTTGCGCGTCAGCGGCGCCATCACGATGCGGTTGGCCAGCGCGAGGTCGCCCGCGTGGGTGGGGTCAAACAGTGTGGTCATCAAAAGCTCCCTGGGAACGAAAGAGGCGTAGTGTGCGCGTCATGCAATGACTGCGCACAACACGGGCTGTTCAGTTCGTGATAGGGGCCCCACCCCTGTACAGCTGCTGACTCAGGCGCTTATTTGATGAGGCCTTCTTCCCGCATCGCCGCCTGCACCGCCGGGCGGGCCGCCACGCGCTCACGGAAAGCCGCGAGGTTGGCAAAGCCCGAAATGTCCACACCGACGCGGGGCGCCCAGTTGGTCACGGTGAAGAGGTAGGGGTCGGCCACGCTGAAAGCGTCGCCCATCAGGTAATGCTTGCCGGCGAGCTGGGCATCCACCCACTTCAGGCGCGACATCAGGCGGTCGATCACGATGGGCTTGTACTCGGCCGGTGTGGCGGCGTTGAACAGCGGGCTGAAGCCCTTGTGCAGCTCGGTGCCGATGAAGGTCAGCCACGACTGCAGCTTGTAGCGCGCCAGCGTGCCGTTGGCGGGGGCCAGCTTTTTCTCGGGCACCAGGTCGGCGATGTACTGCACGATGGCCGGGCCTTCGGCCAGGCGGGTGCCGTCGTCGAGCTCCAGCAACGGCACATAGCCCAGCGGGTTGATGGTGTAGTAGTCGGTGCCGTCCTCGAGCTGGTGCGTTTTGGTGGGTGCCAGCATGTGCTGGAACTTCAGACCTGACTCGTGCAGCGTGATGTGGGGTGACAGCGAACAGGCGCCGGGGGAGTAATAAAGCTTCATGGAAAGACTCCTTGGGAAATGCGGCGAACGCGGGGTGCGCCAGCCGACGGGAAAAACTCAGTGAAACAGCGATGCTAGCCGGATTGCCTGCTCCGTGCTGTGGGTTGGACGTGCGGGGCCTGGGCGCGCCACAATAGCATCATGACCAAGGTTCTCAAATGGCTGGTGATCGCCGCATTGGCGCTGATGCTGCTGCTGGCGGCCATTGCCTTCACGCTGCACCGGTGGATTGCCACCGACGATTTTCGCCAGCGCATCGAGCGCGAGGCGTCTGCGGCGCTGGGTGTGCCGGTGGTGCTGGGCGGCCTGGCGGTGGATGTGTGGCCGCTGCCGGCGGTGGCGGTGAGCGGCATTGAGGTCAAGACCGCCGCGCCTGTTACCGTGGGCCGTGTGGAGGTGCGCCCGCTGTGGCGCCCCTTGCTGTCGGGGCGGCTGGAGGTGGCCACGCTGCTGGTGCGCCGTGCGGTCATCCCGCAGCAGGGTGTGGACGCGGTGATGCTGGCGATGCAGAAGAAAAAAACCGACGCGGCCATCGGCAAGAAGGACGGCAAGCCGCCCGCACCGCCACCGGTCGACCCGTCTGGCGGTCTGGCCGTGACGGCATTCCTGCCGCGCCGCACGGTGCTGGACGATGTGACCTGGGTCAGTGCTGCCGGCGCCCGGACCACGGTGCAGGCCGAGGCCCGTCTGGGTGCCGACGGGCTGCCCGACAACGCGAGCTTCAAGCTGCTCAAGGGCCACCTGCAGGGTCTGCAGGCCACGCTGGTGCGAAAGGACGCAGCAGCCGACCTGGCGGCAACGGGCCACGAATGGGCCCTTAAGGTGAATGTCGGGGGCGGTACGGTCGAGGGCCCGCTGGGCCTGCAGCGCACGCCGGGCGCAGAAGGGCGACCAGAGTCTGCCCTGTGGGTGCTCAAGGGGCAGCTCAAGACCCGGGGTGTAGAGGTGTCTGCGCTCACCGCGCCGAGCAAGACCCTCACCGGCCTGCTGGACGCCACCACCACGCTGCAGGGGCGCGCGGCCAACACTGGCGCGCTGGCCGAAGCGCTGCAGACGCAGACCACGTTCACGGTGCGCAATGCGGTGCTCGACGGCATCGATCTGGCCAAGGCGGTGCAGACCGTGGGCATGAGCCGTGGCGGGCAGACGCGCATCGACACCCTGGCCGGACAGGTCACCACCCAGGGCAAGGCGGCGCAGTTGAGCAATCTGGTGGCCAGCTCGGGCGCGCTCAGCGCCACCGGCAATGTCGCGATCTCGCCGGCCAAGGCACTGACCGGGCGCGTGACAGTGGCGGTGGCCGGCGACAGCAAGATCGGCAGCGCGCTGGGCGGTGCGGTGGGTGTGCCGCTGACGGTGGGCGGCACCATCGACAAGCCCGAGGTGAGCTTGTCCCGTTCGGCGCTGGTGGGGGCGGCCATCGGCACGGCGCTGCTGCCGGGCGTGGGCACTGGCGCCGGTGTCAACATCGGCGACCGCGTGGGCGAGGGGTTGCGCGGCCTGTTCGGCAAATAGGCCGTCGGCGGTTTGTTCCGGGGCGGCTGACGGCCATGTCCTACAGGCCCAAGCGGGCGCTGCTGAGCGCGCCAGGGCGACGCTGCTTTTAGCATGGTGGTACGGGGCGGAGGTGATCCGCCCGGCGGACGCCACGGCGGCTTTTGAGCCTTTTGCCTGCAGGCCTGCGCGGCCACTCGCTGGCCGGGCGTCCTTCCTCTGTGATGTTCCCTGACACCCGGCGCCTCGCCGTCGCGTCAGGGCACGATGAACAGGAGACCCTGATGCTCAAGTACGCGATTGTTTTTGCCCTCATCTCACTGGTTGCCGGGGCCCTCGGCTTCGGTGGTGTCGCCGCGGGCGCGGCCGGCATTGCCAAGGTGCTGTTCGGCTTCTTCCTGATTCTGGCGGTGATTTTTGTGGTGCTGGCGGCTCTGGGTGTGGGCGCCGTGAAGAAGGTGCTCAAGTGAGGCGTGCATCGTTAGCCGCTGTCCCCGCCACGCCCCCAGCGTTGCTGCCCGCCCGGCAGTCAGGGCCGGGCCGCCGGGCGCTGATGCGCCTTCAGGCTGGCGTGGCCGAGCTGCTGCTGGTGTGCCGCCTGCGTGCCCGTCGCCGCGCTGTGCAATCGGCCGATGTGCTCGAGCGCGCCGCGCGCATTGTGTGGGTGACCTGCCAGCACTGGTTCGTGCTGGAGCCGCAGGTACACCGCCAACCCCGAACCCGCCTCTGACCCCGTCTTTGAACAGCCCCTACCTCATGCACACCACCGTGATCGACCTGCTGCTGGAATACCAGGTCAGCGCCCCCGCCCATTTCCTGTTTCACATCGAGGCCGCGTTTGACGACGGCCACCACGTCGTGCAGGAGCGTCTGACCATCACGCCCAGCATGAAGGTGCGCAGCTTTTCAGACGAGCGCAACGGCAACCGCTTCTTCCGGCTCGATGCGCCGCCCGGTGTGCTGTCGGTGAACTACCACGCCACCGTGGAGCTGCACCAGCCGGCCATTCCGCTGCATCTGGATGAGGCACCGGTGACTGCGGTGCCCGATGATGTGCTGCGTTACCTGATGCCCAGCCGCTACTGCGAGTCGGACGTGATGAGCCGTGCGGCGCAGCAGCTTTTCGGCCAGTTGCCGCCGGGCATCGGGCGGGTGCGCGCCATTGAGTCGTGGATTCATGACTCGATTGCGTACCTGCCGGGATTCAGCAATTCGACCACCACAGCACAGGAGGTGTTTGTGAGTCGCGCCGGTGTCTGCCGCGATTTCGCCCACCTGGGCATCACGCTGTGCCGCGCACTGAACATTCCGGCGCGCCTGGTGGTGGGCTATGTGCACTTTGTGGACCCACCCGAGGACTTTCACGCCGTGTTCGAGGCCTGGCTGGACGGTCGCTGGGTACTTTTCGACGCCACGCGCATGGCGCCGCTGGACCGGCTGGTGCGCGTGGGCACCGGCCGTGATGCCAAGGACGTGGCCTTTGCCACCATCTTTGGCGGCGTGCAGATGCTGCGCAAGGACATGCTGGTGGCCGAGGGCGACGTGCCCGGTCCGGCTGCCGTGCCCCGCTCACCCGGGTTGGTGCTGGCGCCCGTCGGCTGAGTCGGCGCCTCTGGCCTCTGCTCAGCTGGCGTAGTCGCTGCCCATGCGCTCCAGCTTGCGGATCAGCGAAGGCCAGACAAACGAGCCGCCGGTGCCGCCTGTCTGCACCCGCATCGCTTCGGACACGCCTTTGATGATCTGCGGGTTGACGTGCTGCAGCTCGCTGCCGCCGGCTTGCGCGCTGACCTGGATCTGGCAGGTGTTCTCGAAGATGTTCATGTTCAAGAACGCATCGGCAATCGTCTTGCCCACCGTCAGCAGCCCGTGGTTGCGCAGCATCAGGAAGTTGGCCGTGCCCAGGTCGGCCTGCAGCCGCGGTTTTTCCTCGTCGCGGAAGGCCACGCCTTCGTAGTCGTGGTAGGCCAGCGAGGACAGCACAAAGGTCGATTGCTGGCTGATGGGCAGCACGCCCGCCTTCTGCGCACTGACGGCCACACCAGCGCGCGTGTGGGTGTGCAGCACGCAGCCCGCGTCATGCCGGGCCTCGTGCACCGCGCTGTGGATGACAAAGCCCGCCGGGTTGACCGGAAAGGGCGAGTCGATCACCTTGTTGCAGCGCTCGTCCACCTTCACCAGGCTGGAGGCGGTGATCTCGTCGAACATCAGGCCGTAGGGGTTGATGAGGAAATGGTGCGCGCCCGGCCCCGACACCGACTCGGGCAGCTTGGCACTGATGTGGGTGAAGACGAGGTCGGTCCAGCCATAGAGGGCGACCAGCCGGTAGCAGGCGGCCAGGTCGCAGCGCAGCTGCCACTCTTGCGCGCTGACGACTTCCTTGAGGGAGGGGATGTGCATGGGGGGTCTCCTTGTGTATGGGCCCTGAGCCGGGCGTGACCCACCAGCTTACTGCGGAGTCGTCAGACTTTCCAGTCGCGCAAGGTACAGCATGGCGTGGGTGTTGCCCCGGGCGTGCGCCTCCGCGTCGCTGCCGCACATCTCCAGCGCCGCCGCCAGCCCGCTGCAGACGGCTGGGCGCTCCGGCCGGCCGAAGATCAGGCAGCGGTTGTCTGCGTCAAGCTGCACGCAGCGCACACCCGCCGGCTTGCCCTGGGGCATGCCGGGGATGGCCGAGCTGATGGAGGGTGCGATGCAGCAGGCACCGCAGCCGGGGCGGCAGTTCATCGCGCGCCGCCCCACTTCAGGCCACTGCGAAGTGCCTGGCAGCAGGCGCTGGACGAGTTCATGCGGGGCTCCCTGTAACGCGTGAAACCCTGACTCTAGGCGCTCGCGGGGCGTCTGGCCCTACGTGCTTGCACGGACGGGACCTGTGAGCAGATGTGTCAGTGCGCCTGTCGCATTTTGAGAATTCCATCTGGCCGAACAGGGTTTGCCCTAGGTCTGATCGGGGGGTGCAATCCAACAATCGTATGCAGGTCGGTTCATAGGCCCTGTTCGTTCATGGGGTGCGTTGCGTCCGCCCGTATTCCAGCCACTACCCCAAGGAGATCGGCATGCAAAAAGTGTTGCACATCAACCCGGAGAAATGCACCGGCTGTCTGCAGTGCGAGATGGCGTGTTCTTACGAGAACTACGGCGTGTTCGCACCAGCCAAGTCGCGCATCAAGGTGTTTGATTTCCATGACACTGGCAAAAAGGTGCCCTACACCTGCACCCAGTGCGACGAAGCCTGGTGCCTGCATGCCTGCCCGGTCGAGGCCATCACGCTGGACAAGCTCACCGGTGCCAAGGTGGTGAACGACAGCGCCTGCGTCGGCTGCAAGGTCTGCACCATCGCCTGCCCGTTCGGCACCATCAACTATGTGCAGGAGACCGGCAAGGTGCAAAAGTGCGACCTCTGTGGTGGCGAGCCGGCCTGCGCCGAAGCCTGCCCGACCGGCGCCATCACCTTCATCGACGCCAACTGGACCGGTCTGGACAAGATGCAGGCCTGGGCCGACAAGCTGGGCAACCAGCCGTCTTCCATCTGAGCCAATCTGAGTCATAAGGAGCACATCATGTCTTGGGCTGGAAAAATCCTCCGCGTCAACCTCACGGCTGGCACTGTCAAATCTGAACCCCTCAACATGCAGTGGGCCGAGAGCTATCTCGGTTCGCGCGGTCTGGGCAGCAAGTACCTCACCTCGGAAGTCAATCCGAAGGTGGACCCGCTGTCGCCGGACAACAAGATCATCTGGGCCACCGGCCCGCTGACCGGCACCATGGCCTCGACCGGCGGCCGCTATACCGTCATCACCAAGAGCCCGCTCACCGGCGCGATTGCCTGCTCCAACTCGGGCGGCTACTGGGGCGCCGAGCTGAAGATGGCCGGCTGGGACATGGTCATCTTCGAAGGCAAGTCGCCCAAGCCGGTGTACCTCTACATCAACGACGACGTGGCCGAGCTGCGTGATGCCGCCTTCCTGTGGGGCAAGAGCGTCTGGGAAACCGAGGCCATGCTCAAGAAGGGCCTGCAGGACCCGCTGATGCGCGTCTCCAGCATCGGTAAAGCGGGCGAGAACGGCGTGCTCTACGCGGCCGTGGTCAACGACCTGCACCGCGCTGCGGGCCGCTCGGGCGTGGGCACGGTGATGGGCAGCAAGAACCTCAAGGCGATTGCGGTGCGCGGCACGATCGGCGTGGGCAACATCCGCGACCCGAAGGCCTTCATGAAGGTCACCTTCGAGAAAAAGAAAATCCTGCATGACAACGCCGTCACCGGCCAGGGCCTGCCGAAGTTCGGTACCCAGGTGCTGATGAACGTGATCAACGAAGTCGGTGGCCTGCCCACACGCAACCACCAGGACGTGCAGTTTGAGGGCGCGAAAGACATCTCGGCCGAAGCCATGGCCACGCCGCGCGAGACCGATGGCAAGGCCCAGCTGCTGACCAACCAGGCCTGCTTTGGCTGCACCATTGCCTGCGGCCGCATCAGCAAGATGGACGCCGGCCACTTCACCGTGGCCAACAAGCCGCAGTACTGGGGCGCCTCGGGCGGCCTCGAATATGAAGCGGCCTGGGCGCTGGGCGCTGCCAACGGCGTGAAGGATCTGGAGGCGCTGCAGTACGCCACGCTGATCTGCAACGAGGAAGGCATTGACCCGATCAGCTTTGGCGCGACCATCGGCGCGGTGATGGAGCTCTATGAAATGGGCGTGCTCACCAAGGAGCAGATCGGCATCGAGGCGCCGTTCGGCTCGGCGCACGCGCTGGCTTTTCTGGTGGAGCAAACCGTGTACGGCCGCGGCTTTGGCAAGGAGATCGGCCAGGGCTCCAAGCGCCTGACGGCCAAGTACGGCCACCCTGATTTGTCGATGTCGTCCAAGGGCCAGGAGTTTCCGGCCTACGACGGCCGTGCCATTCAGGGCATCGGTTTGGCCTATGCCACCTCCAACCGCGGCGGCTGTCACCTGCGCGGCTACACGATTGCATCGGAGGTGCTGGGCATTCCGGTCAAGACCGACCCGCTGGAGCACGAAGGCAAGCCGGAGCTGGTCAAGGCCTTCCAGGATGCGACCGCAGCCTTCGATTCGTCGGGCCTGTGCGTGTTCACCACCTTCGCGTGGGGGCTGGCCGATCTGGCGCCGCAGCTGCAGGCTGCCTGCGGCGAGCAGTACACCACCGAAGAGCTGGAAAAAATTGGCGAGCGCATCTGGAACATGGAGCGCGAGTTCAACAATGCCGCCGGTTTCACCAAGGCAGACGACTCGCTGCCCAAGCGCTTGCTGACCGAGGCCGCGAAGACCGGCCCGGCCAAGGGCAAGGTCAACATGCTGGCCGAGATGCTGCCCAAGTACTACGCCGCGCGCGGCTGGGACGCCGAGGGCGTGCCGACCAAGGCGACGCGGGAGCGGCTGGGGCTTTGACCGCCCCTGCGCTTTGAACACGGGTGGGCACTGCACGCAGGCCCACCCTTTTTACTTGCTACGTTCAAGTGGATTGTTTGAGAAAGCCATTGCCATGACCCACCACGTCATTCTGGGCGCAGGCCCTGCCGGTGTGATTGCTGCGGAGACCATCCGCAAGCACGCGCCCCACGACACCATCACGCTGGTGGGCGACGAGAAGGAGCCGCCATATTCGCGCATGGCGATTCCCTACCTGCTGATGGGCAACATCGACGAACGCGGCACCTACCTGCGCAAGAGCGACAGCCACTTTGCCGACCTGAAGATCAAGCAGGTCACGGCGAGCGCCAGCGCGATGGATGCCGCCAAGAAAACCGTGCTGCTCGACAACGGCCAGACGCTGGCCTTTGACAAGCTTCTGATTGCCACCGGCTCGCGCCCGATGCGCCCGCCGATTCCCGGCATCGACAGCGCCGGCGTGCACCCCTGCTGGACGCTGGAAGACGCCCGCCAGATCATGGCGCTGGCCCAGCCCGGCGCGCGGGTGCTGCAGATGGGCGCAGGCTTTATCGGCTGCATCATCATGGAAGCGCTCAAGCAGCGCGGTGTGGAGTTGAGTGTGGTCGAGATGGGCGACCGCATGGTGCCGCGCATGATGGGCCCGACGGCGGGCGGCATGATCCGCGACTGGTGCGAGACCCAGGGCGTGAAGGTGTTCACCGGCACCAAGGTCGAAGGCATCGAAGCGCCGGGCAATGGCAGTGGCCCGCTGAAGGTGCGCCTCTCTGGCGGGCAGACGGTAGAGGCAGACCTGGTGATCAGCGCCACTGGCGTGAAGCCCAACATCGCCTTCCTCGAAAAATCCGGCGTGACCTGTCTGCAGGGCGTGCTGACCGACGAATACCTGCAGACCAATGTGCCGGGTATTTACGCGGCGGGCGATTGCGCCGAAGCCTTTGACAAGGTGAGCGGCAAGACCATTGTGAGCGCCATCCAGCCCAACGCGGCCGAGCAGGCGCGCGTGGCGGCGCTGAACATGGTGGGCCAGCGCGCCGACCTGCGCGGCGTGACGCAGATCAATGTGCTCGACACGCTGGGGCTGATCTCCACCAGCTTCGGCAACTGGGAGGGCGTGCCCGGTGGCGAGCAGGTGGAGCTGACCGACCGGAGCGCGGCGGGTGGCATGGGCCGGCACCTCAGCCTGCAGTTCAGCGGCGATGTGATGGTGGGCTGCAACAGTGTGGGCTGGACCGACCACGTCGGTGTGATGCGCGGGCTGGTCGAAGGCGCAGTGAAACTGGGGCCGTGGAAAGACGTGCTCCAGCGCGACCCTACCAAGCTGATGGAAGCCTACCTCGGCAGCGCGCAGGGGCAGGGCGAATGGACCGGCGCCGCCGACCAGCGGCGGCGCTGATCATGGTGGTGTTTGCAGACCTTTCATGAAAATCACCTTCAAGCTGTTTGCCACGCTGACCGACTATCTGCCGCCCGAGTCTCGCCGCAG
This sequence comes from Synechococcus sp. UW140, assembly GCA_943370905.1. GTDB lineage: Bacteria > Pseudomonadota > Gammaproteobacteria > Burkholderiales > Burkholderiaceae_C > Polaromonas. Next base: position 64,082 of record CALRSS020000013.1, on the reverse strand, counting down.
CAATGTGGTCGCGCTTGACGTGGCACCCGACGCCAGCATCAGCCAGATCATCGAGCCCTTCGGCATGCCGCACAAGCTGGTGCATCTGGTGCTGGTCAACGGCACCTATATCCCACCCGAGCAGCGCCTGACGCGCACCCTGGTCGAGGGCGACGTGCTCGCCATCTGGCCGCCGATTGCCGGGGGCTAGTGCGTGCAGTTGTTTGGCCAAGACCCGCGTTTGTGCTTACACCGTTCGCCCTGAGCCTGTCGAAGGGCAGGTAGGTTAGCAGTGCAATCCTTCTACGCCGAAGCCTTCGCCCGCGAGATGGGCTGCACCGAAACCGAATGGCTGGGCTGGCTGCCCGCCGCCATCGGCAGCCATCCGTGGCGGCGCGAGGGCACTTCAGTGCATATACAGATCGCGCCGGGAACGCTAACCATCGATTGGCAACCCGGCGAGCCCCGCCTGCTGGGCGGCCTCGCCCGCATTCCGCGGCTGCATGTGCGCTTTGCGTTCAATGGGCTGGATGAGGCGCAGCGCTATGTGTTCATGAAACGCTTTGATCTGTATATGCAACGCGGCGGCGGTTGAATGCGGACACCCTCAAGCGCGGCGCGAGTGGCGCGCCACGTATTGCTGCAGAACACCATCCATGCGCGATTGCCAGCCTTCACCGGTTGATTTGAAATACGCCACGACTTCCGGGCTGTAGCGAACCGACAGCAGCAGCTTCTTGTTGTCCGATTTGGGTCGACCACGCAGGGACTTCAGCGGCACCATGGCACTCAACTGCTTGGGCGTTAGCGGTTGCGCGTCGGGGTCTGCCTTGGCGGCTGCATTGATGGCCTTGTCCTCAGCCACTGTCGGCATGTGAACCGCAGGCCGTTTAGAAAGTTTGGACATAGTGCTTCACCTCACGTCGATTGGCTCTGCGCAGACTGATGATTCTTCGCGCCTCGCCACGGTCCACGAACGCCACGTAATACAGGATGCCGGTGTCAGGCGCTAACGCCATCATGCGCAGCTCACCATAGTCATACCGGCTATCGATCCAGACCAGAGCGGCATCCCAATCAAGCAACGAGGCCAGCGCCAGTGACAGACCATGCTTTTCCTGGTTGGACGCATCTTTGGCCGGATCGAATTCAATCCGCAAGCTTTATTGTAGCTACAGTAATTCGACCAGGCAAATACGGCTTGCGAATCCTCAACTCTGCAACCGCCCTGCCGCAAACAGCACCTGGTCAATCACCGCCTGCACATTCTTGCGGTGTGCCTCGTTCACCAGTTGGCCTTCTGCGTTGAAGGCCTCGCCGGCGCGTCCCAGCGCGAAGGCCTTGGGTGCGACCCAGCACTGTGCGTTGAGCAGCAGCGGCACCAGATGGCTTTGTGAGCGCAGGCCGCCCAGCGCGCCGGGGGAGGCGCTGAGCACGCCGACCACCTTGCCGGTGAAGGACTTGAAGCCTTCTTGCCAGGTCGGGTCGCTCTTCACGGGGCTGGAGGCCCAGTCGATGGTGTTCTTCAGCAGGGCGGTGTAGCTGCCGTTGTATTCGGGCGAGCAGATGATCCAGGCCGGGTGCTCGAACATGAGCAGCTTCAGCTTCATCACGTCGGGTGGCGTGCCTTGCGCTTCGAGGTCGGCGTTGTACATCGGGATGTCAAGCTCACCCAGCTCCAGCAGGGTGACGCTGGCGCCGCTGGCGCGGGCCATGTCGGCGGCGGCATGGGCCAGCTGGCGGTTGAAGGACTTGGCGCGGGTGCTGCCGGCAAAGACCAGCAGCTTGGGTGGGGTGGTGGGTGTGTTCATCGCGCGATTTCAACACAGCCGGCGTGGGCTTGGTGGCGCATGACCCGTTCAGGGTGGAATGCGGTAAAATGTACAAAACTCGTTATTTTGTACAAATGCACACCATTCCTCTGAGTGAATTCCGGGCGCACGCCTCGGCCATGATTGACCTGGTTGAGCAGGGCGAAACCGTGCGGATTTTGCGGCATGGCAAGCTGGTCGCTGAACTGGTGCCGCCGCGGCAGGAAAGCGCCTCGAAAATCCCGAGCTGGAAACGACCGATCACGCCACTGAATATCGTCAGACCCGACGGAAAGAGCGGCGCCCAGCTGATCATTGAAGAGCGCGAGAGTGGCTGGTAATGCGAATCCTGTTCGACACGTCGGCGCTGTACAAGCGCTACAACATGGAGCCCGGGCGTGACCAGGTGCTGGCCGCGGGTGACCGCGCGACTGAGGTGGTGGTCGCGGCGCATTGCAAATCGGAGATTGCGTCGGCGCTCAACCGCAACCGCCATGACGGACTGCTCAATGCCGAGGATTACGGCCGGATCATGCGCGATGTGCAGGGCGACTTTGCGGACTTCACGCTGTTTGCGCTGAATGCACTGGTGGAAGCGCATTCGATTTCGGCGATGGAAATAAGCCGGTTGCGCGCGATGGATGCCTTGCACATCGGCACGGCGAGGGCCGCCCGGGTCGATTTGTTCGTTACCGCGGACCGCCGCCAGGCGCTGGCCGCGCAGGCCGTCGGCCTTAAAACGGAACTGGTAGCGGCGTGATGCGCCGCAGTGCTTGAAAGCAGGACATGATTTACCCGCAAGAATTTGACGTGATCGTGGTCGGTGGTGGCCATGCTGGCACCGAGGCCGCACTGGCCGCTGCCCGCATGGGCTGCAAGACGCTGCTGCTCAGTCACAACATCGAGACGCTGGGGCAGATGAGCTGCAACCCCTCGATTGGCGGTATCGGCAAGGGCCACCTGGTGAAAGAGGTCGACGCGCTGGGCGGCGCCATGGCGCTGGCCACCGATGAGGGCGGCATCCAGTTCCGCATTCTCAACAGCTCCAAGGGCCCTGCGGTGCGCGCCACCCGGGCGCAGGCCGACCGCATTCTGTACAAGGCGGCCATCCGCCGCATGCTGGAGAACCAGCCCAATCTGTGGCTGTTCCAGCAGGCGGTCGATGACTTGATGGTCGAAGGTGACAGGGTGGTGGGCGCGGTGACGCAGGTTGGCATCCGCTTCCGCTCGCGCACCGTGGTGCTGACGGCCGGCACTTTCCTTGACGGCAAGATCCACGTGGGCCTGAACAACTACGCCGCTGGCCGCGCGGGCGATCCGCCGGCGGCGTCGCTGAGCGCACGCCTCAAGGAACTGAAGCTGCCGCAGGGCCGGCTGAAGACCGGCACGCCGCCGCGCATTGACGGCCGCACGATTGATTTCAGCAAGTGCACCGAGCAGCCTGGCGACGGCATGCCAGGCGGCACCGAGGGGCCGGTACCGGTGTTCAGTTTCATGGGCGGCGGCATCGCCCACCCGCGGCAGATGCCGTGCTGGATCACCCACACCAACGCCCGCACGCACGAGATCATCCGCTCCGGTTTTGACCGCAGCCCGATGTTTACCGGCAAGATCGACGGCGTGGGGCCGCGCTATTGCCCCAGCGTGGAAGACAAGATCAACCGCTTTGCCGACAAGGAAAGCCACCAGATTTTCCTGGAGCCGGAAGGCCTGACCACGCACGAGATTTACCCCAATGGCATCTCGACCAGCCTGCCGTTTGACATCCAGTACGAGCTGGTGCGCTCCATGGCCGGCATGGAAAACGCCCACATCCTGCGGCCGGGCTATGCCATCGAGTACGACTACTTTGACCCACGGGCGCTGAAGACCAGCTTTGAAACCCGGGCGATTGGCGGGCTGTTCTTTGCTGGCCAGATCAACGGCACCACCGGCTACGAAGAGGCGGCGGCCCAGGGCCTGTTCGCCGGCATGAACGCGGCGCTGCAGTGCCAGGGCAAGGAATCATGGCTGCCCAAGCGCGACGAGGCTTACCTCGGCGTGCTGGTGGACGACCTGATCACCAAGGGCGTGACCGAACCCTACCGCATGTTCACCAGCCGGGCCGAGTTCCGCCTGATGCTGCGCGAGGACAACGCCGACATGCGTCTGACCGAAAAAGGCCGCGAACTGGGCTTGGTGGACGACGCTCGCTGGGACGCCTTCAACCGCAAGCGCGACGCTGTTTCACGTGAAACAGAGCGCCTGCGCTCCATCTGGGTGAACCCGAACAACCTGCCGGCGGCCGAGGCGGAGCGGGTGCTGGGCAAGTCGATCGAGCGCGAATACAACCTGCTCGACCTGCTGCGCCGCCCCGACGTGAACTACGCCGGGCTGATGTCGCTGGAGGAGGGCAAGTACGCCAACCCCGTGCTTGCTGCCGAAATGGCCGCGAGTGACGACATGGCGAAAACCTTGATCAAGGGGGTTATCGAGCAGATCGAGATCACCGCCAAGTATGCTGGCTACATCGACCTGCAAAAGTCCGAAGTCGAGCGGGCCGCCCACTATGAAAACCTCAAGCTGCCGACCGATCTGGATTACCTGCAGGTCACGGCGCTGAGCTTCGAGGCGCGGCAAACCCTGGCCAAGCACCGGCCGGAAACGCTGGGTATGGCCTCCCGGATTCAGGGCATCACACCGGCCACCATCTCGCTGCTGCTGGTGCACCTGAAAAAGAACCTCTGGAAAAACAAGGTGCCGGTCCCCGCAGAACAGGCCCGGGTCTGATGGCGGGCGTGAACTTGCGGGCCACGCTGGTGGCCGGTCTGGCCGAGCTTGGGCTGGGCTTGAGCGAGGAGCAGGTGGGCAGTCTGCTGGCGTATCAGGACCTGATCGGCAAGTGGACGCAGGTCTACAACCTGACGGCGGTGCGCGACCCGGCCGAGATGCTGACCCACCACCTGCTCGACAGTCTGGCGGCGGTAGTGCCGCTGCGGCGCTATCTGGAGCGGGCTGGTCTGACGTCCGCTCGTCTGCTCGACGTCGGCTCGGGTGCGGGGCTGCCCGGCGTCGTTTTCGCCATCTGCTGCCCGGCCGTTTCAGTGACCTGCGTGGACACGGTGGCCAAGAAAGCCGCCTTCATCAAGCAGGCCGCGCTGGCCCTGAAGCTGCCAAACCTGCATGGACTACATGCCCGGGTTGAAACCATCGCCCCTCCGGCGACTGCGCCCTTCGACGTGATCTGTTCGCGCGCCTTCGCTTCGCTGCCGGATTTCACCCGCTGGTCGGCCAGCGCGCTGGCGCCGCAGGGGGTGTGGATGGCGATGAAAGGCAAACACCCGGATGACGAACTGGCCGCGCTGCCTGCCGACGTGACGCTGTTTCACGTGGAACAGTTGCGGGTGCCCGGGCTGGATGCCGAGCGCTGCATCGTCTGGATTAAGAAGCGCCTCGCTACCTCCGGCACGTAGCGGCTGCTTACCAGTAGAGCCGCGGGACCGGCTTTGCCGGACCGCAGGCAGAGCGGCCCCCTCGGGGGGGCGCCCTTCGACAGGCTCAGGGCGAACGGAGTTGTGAAGAGGGGGAGCGAGGGGGCTCACTGTTCACCTGTAAACTCGACTTTCTGTTTCGGGGGAATTTCCATGCCGGGTTCGTTTTTTGGCGTCGCTGACTATGGCGCGTTTGTGGTCGCCATCATTGTTTTCCTGCTGATCCCCGGGCCCGGCAACCTGGCGCTGATCACCTCGACCAGCAAGGGCGGCATTCCCGGCGGGCTGGGCGCCACTTTCGGCGTGATCGCCGGAGACCAGGTCTTGCTGTGGGCCGCAGTGGCCGGTGTGTCGGCCGTGATGGCGGCGTACCCGACGGCCTTCCATCTGGTGCAGTGGGCTGGTGCCGTGTACCTGGCCTGGCTGGGCATCAAGATGCTCATGGCCCAACCCGGTGATGCGCCCATCCTGCAGATCAAGCCCCGGCATTACTTCCAGCAGGCGCTCGTCATCACCTTGCTCAACCCCAAGGCCATCGTGTTTTACATGGCCTTCTTCCCGCTGTTTGTCGACCCGGCCCAGCACCAGGGCATGAAGACCTTTGCCGTGATGGCCGCGACGATTGCCGGCCTGACCTTTCTCTACGGCCTCACGTCGACCCTGCTCACCTACTTTCTGGCCGAGCGTATCCGCGCCAATCCGAAAATCACCAGCCTGTTGAACAAGCTGGCGGGCGTGTTCCTGATCGGCTTCGGCATCAAGCTGGCTGTTTCCAAATAACTATGACAACAAACACCAATGGCCAAGAATTTCCCGCCGGGCCGCCCCAAGGGAAATTAGCCCCCTCGGGGGGCAGCGTATTACGCGAAGCGAAAAGCGTGGGGGCGCGTATCTTTTGCGTTGCCAACCAAAAGGGCGGGGTTGGCAAGACCACGACGACCGTGAACCTTGCTGCGGGTCTTGCGAAGGTCGGCCAGCGCGTGCTGATGATCGATCTCGACCCGCAGGGCAATGCCACCATGGGCTCGGGCGTGGACAAGCGCAAACTCGAACTCACGGTGTACGACGTGCTGCTCGAATCCGCCTCGGTGGCCGAGGCGCGGGTGCACAGCGAGAAATGTGGCTACGATGTGCTCGGCGCCAACCGCGAACTGGCCGGCGCCGAGGTCGAGCTGGTGGACGTGGAGCGCCGCGAAAAGCGTCTGAAGCTTGCGCTGGAAGCGGTGGCCGCGGAGTACGACTTCGTGCTGATCGACTGCCCGCCCTCGCTCAGCATGCTCACCCTCAACGGCCTTTGCTGCGCACACGGCGTGATCGTGCCCATGCAGTGCGAGTACTTTGCGCTCGAGGGCCTCACCGACCTGGTCAACACCATCAAGCAGGTGCACGCCAACCTCAACAAGGACCTGCAGATCATCGGCCTCTTGCGTGTGATGTTCGACCCGCGCATCACCCTGCAGCAGCAGGTGAGCGACCAGCTCAAGCAGCACTTCGCCGACAAGGTGTTCAACACCGTCATCCCGCGCAATGTGCGCCTGGCCGAAGCGCCCAGCTACGGCCTGCCCGGCGTGGTGTTCGACCCGTCGTCCAAGGGCGCACAGGCCTTTGTGACCTTTGCCGAAGAAATGGTCGAACGCATCCGCAAGATGTGACGCAGAGCGCATGAACACAGCAATCATTTGCTATCAAATAAATAGCATACTCCCGTTGCGATACTCGTGAAACCGGCGAACGTCCTGATCCTTCCCGGCTGGCAGAACAGCGGTCCCGACCACTGGCAAAGCCGGTGGGAGCGTGCCCACGGCTACACCCGCGTCGAGCAGCACGACTGGATGCGCCCCTTGCGCGGCGACTGGAGCGCCCGGCTCGAAGAGGTGCTGCTGTCCTGTGATGAACCTGCCGTGCTGGTCGCGCACAGTTTGGGCTGCATGCTCACCGCCGCCTGGGCGTCGCATTCCCGAAACACGCGGCGCGTCAAAGCCGCCTTGCTGGTCGCGCCGCCCGATGTGGAGCAGGGCGACGTGCGCCAGACGCTGCCGGGCTGGGCACCGGTGCCGTTGCAAAAACTGCCTTTCCCCACGGTGGTGTTTTGCAGCAGCGACGACCCCTTTGGCGCACCTGACCGCGCACGCCAGTTTGCCGCGGCCTGGGGCGCCGAGCTGTACGACGTCGGCCCGCGCGGCCACCTCAATGCCGAGAGCGGCCTGGGCGACTGGCCCGCGGCCCATGCCCACCTGTTGCGTCTGATGGCCTTGTCGCCGCAGCCGGGCTGAGGGCGGATTGATGCGACCGCTTTACCGCGCAGCTCTCGTGGCCTCCCTGGTGGGCTCATGCATGGTGGGCGCCGCAGCCCATGCCGAGCCGGACGAAGACTTGCTGGGCAAGTCGCAGAACTACCCGGTGGGCAACGCCAGCACCTGGTACAGCAACCCCCACCGCGTCGGTGCCTGGTCGGCGCTCGACACCGTGCCTGGCATCACGACGCGGCGGGTGGCGCGGTCCGGCACAGTCCGCCCGTTGCCCCATGCCGCGCAGACCCCTGCCATCACGTACCGCTATCGCAACCAGAACCTCACGCTGGCCGACTACCTGGACCGGCAACGCGCCACCGGCCTGCTGCTGCTGAAGAACGGCGAGATCGTCGCCGAGCACTACCGCTATGGCCGCCGCGACAACGCGCGCTTTCTGTCGTTCTCGATGGCCAAAAGCGTGACCTCGCTGCTGGTCGGGCTGGCGGTGGCCAAGGGCCACATCGCCTCGCTGGACGATGTGGCGGAGAAATATGTACCGGCGCTGGCCGGCAGCCCCTACGGCGCCACCACCGTCCGCCAGTTGTTGCGCATGAGTTCCGGCCTGACCTTCACCGAGCGCTACGACGGCAGCGACGACATCGCCCGCCTGTCGCGCGCCAGCGCCGGAGCGGCGGGTGCCGGCAAACCGGTGGAAGTGCTGCGCTCCATCACCGACAGGCATGCCCCCGCCGGGGAAAAGTTTGTCTATGCCAGTGCCGAGACCGATGTGCTCGGCCGGGTGCTGACAGCTGCTACCGGCAAAAACATGGCCGAGCTCACCACGCAGTGGCTGTGGCAGCCCATGGGCGCCGAGCACGACGCCTTCTGGCGCGTCTCCAGCGACGGGCAGGAGCAATCCTTCGGCGGCTTCAATGCCAGCCTGCGCGACTGGGGGCGGCTGGGTCTGCTGCTGGCGCAGGACGGCAAGGTCGGCGCCGAGCAGGTGGTGCCGCGCGACTACCTGCTGGACGCCACCGACCCGGCGCGCCAACCCGAGGCCTTCCGCCCGCGCCGCGCCACCGCCTACTTTGGCTATGGCTACCAGTTCTGGTTGATGCCGCTGCGCGAGCGGACGTTTGCGCTGCAGGGCATTCACGGGCAGACGGTCTACGTGCAGCCGTCGTCCGGGCTGGTGATGGTGCTGACCTCGGTCTGGGAGAGCGCCAGCGGCAGGCAGGATTCCCAGCCCTATGAAGAACGCGATGCGCTGTGGCGCGGCGTGCTGCGCTCGCTGGGCGGCAGCATGCAGGAATGAATTGACACCCTTGAGATAGAAAAGAGAGCAAACACACATGGTCACCAAAAAACCCAAAGGCCTGGGCCGCGGACTCGAAGCCCTGCTGGGCCCCAAAGTCAGCGAGTCGGCAGGCGCCGACACCGCCAACAGCAGCAGCACCAGCCCGGGCCTGCCGGCGTCGCTGCGGCTTGTCGACATGGTGCCCGGCCAGTACCAGCCCCGCACCCGCATGGACGAGGGCGCGCTGTACGAGCTGGCCGAGTCCATCAAGGCGCAGGGCATCATGCAGCCCATCCTGGTGCGGCGGCTGACAGCCGGCGCCAACGACGGCAAATACGAAATCATTGCCGGCGAGCGGCGCTTCCGGGCCGCCAAAATCGCCGGACTCGACAGCGTGCCGGTGCTGGTGCGCGACGTGCCCGACGAGGCTGCCGCGGCCATGGCGCTGATTGAAAACATCCAGCGCGAAGACCTCAACCCGCTCGAAGAGGCCCAAGGCCTGCAAAGGCTGATCAAGGAGTTTGGGCTTACTCACGAGCTGGCAGCGCAGGCCGTGGGGCGCTCACGCAGCGCCGCCTCCAACCTGCTGCGGCTGCTCAATCTGGCCGACCCGGTGCAGACCATGCTGATGGCCGGCGACCTCGACATGGGCCATGCCCGCGCGCTGCTGGGCCTGGACCGCGCCGCGCAGATCACCGCCGCCAACCAGATCGCCGCCAGAAAGATGTCGGTGCGCGAGGCCGAAAGCCTGGTCAAGAAACTCAGTGCCGAGTTCTCGCTGAAGCCGCAAAAAGCCACCAAGGAAAAGTCGCGCGACACCCGCCGGGTGGAAGAAGAGCTGGCCGACCTGCTGATGGCCGAGGTCGAGGTGCGCGTGAAAAAACAGGTCAAGCGCAATGGCCGCCGCGAAGACATGGGCGAGGTGGCGATCCAGTTCAGCTCGCTCGATGAACTCAACGGGCTGATCGAGCGCCTGCGCGGCAACCGCTGACGCGCAGGGCCCTGCACGTGAGGTCGTTCCTGCGGCGCTTGGCGCTGACGCTCGCCAACGACCCGCTGCTGCTCATCCTGCTGGCGGTGCTGGGCGCTCTGGTTGCGCTCGCGCCGACGCCTTCCGGGGGCTTTCCGGCGGGCTATTTGCAGCTGGTGGACTGGCCGACGGTGGCCGCACTCACCGGCCTGCTGGCCCTCACGGTGGGGCTGGAGGCCAGCGGCGGCCTGCACCGGCTGGGTGTGTGGTTGCTGCACTTCATGCGCACCGAGCGCCGCGCAGCCCTGTGCCTGGTGGGGGCCTCGGCGGCCCTGTCCACCGTGCTCACCAACGATGTGGCGCTGTTTGTGGTGGTGCCGCTCACCCTGGGCGTGTGCCGCATCACCGGGTTGCCGGCCACCCGACTGATCATCTTTGAAGCGCTCGCGGTGAATGCGGGCTCCGCGCTCACGCCCATCGGCAATCCGCAGAACATTTTTCTGTGGCAGCTGTCGGGCAGCTCGTTCGCCGGTTTTGTGCAGCACATGCTGCCGCTGGTGGCGGTGTTGATGGGGCTGCTGCTGGCACTGACCTGGGCGGTGTTCCGCGGCACCGCGCCGCTGCTGCGCAGCGATGAGGAGCCGCCTGCGCTCGACCCCCCGGTGCTTATCACCTCGCTGCTGCTCTATGTGCCCTTCCTGATCGCCACCGATTTGCATCAGGCCGGGTGGGCGGCAGCGGCGGTGCTGTTGGTGTTGGCGCTGCTGCGGCCGCGCCTGTTGCTGCGGCTGGACTGGGGCCTGCTGCTGGTGTTCGTGCTGATGTTCATCGACCTGCGCCTGATGGCCGGGCTGGAGGCGGTGCGCCACGCCATCACCGCGCTGGATCTGGCGCAGCCGCTGCGCCTGTACCTCGCCGGCATTGGCGCGTCACAGCTCATCAGCAATGTGCCCGCGGCCATTGCGCTGGCGGAATACTCGAAAGACTGGCGCGTGCTGGCCTATGCCGTCAACGTCGGCGGCTTTGGCCTGATGCTGGGCTCCCTAGCCAACTTGATTGCCTTGCGCATGGCCGGTGATCGCCAGGTCTGGCTGGGCTTTCATGTCTACGCGCTGCCGTTTCTGGCGGCAGCCACGGCCGTGGGTTGGTGGCTGCTGTTCTGAGCAGGTCGTCTGCTAGCCATCTGCCGCCGTTTGCCAATACGTCCTCACCGTTCGCCCTGAGCTTGTCGAAGGGTATTGCTCTGAGCGCCAGGGGATGGCTTCGACAAGCTCAGCCCGAACGGAGGGGGATGGAGCAGTACGGAACGAACTTCTCTACGTCGTAACCGGTAGCTCAACGCTGCCCGATGGTGATGTCGCCAAACAGCTTGCTCAGGCCGCGCGGCTGTGAGCGCCAGTACTGCTTGGGCGCCTCCACCTGGGCATTGAGCTTCGCCGCCGCGTGCCACGGCCAGCGCGGGTCAAACAGCATGCCGCGCGCCAGCGCCACCATGTCGGCCTGGCCGTCCTGCAAGATCGCCTCGGCCTGCTCGGGCTCCGTGATCAGGCCCACGGCCATGGTCGGCAGGCCGACGTCTTTGCGCATGCGGTCGGCCAATGGCACCTGGTAGTTCGGCTCCAGCGGAATCTTCTGCTGCGACGACACACCGCCGCTGGTCAGGTGCACAAAGGCACAGCCGCGCGCCTTCAGCGCCTGGCCAAAGGCCACGCTCTGCGCGATGTCCCAGCCGCCCTCGACCCAGTCGGTGCCGGAGATGCGCACGCCCAGCGGGAAGCCTTCGGGCAGCGCCGCACGCACCGCGTCAAACACCTCCAGCGGAAAGCGCAGGCGGTTCTCCAGCGAGCCGCCATAAGCGTCGGTGCGGGTGTTGGACAGTGGCGAGAGGAACTGGTGCAGCAGGTAGCCGTGCGCGGCATGCAGCTCAATCAGGTCCAGGCCCAGGCGGTGCGCACGCACGGCGGAATCCACAAACGCCTTCACCACGCGTTTGAGGCCTGCATCGTCCAGCGCCAGCGGCGGCGTCTCATGCGGCAGATGTGGCAGGGCCGACGGCGCAACTGGCACCCATCCGCCTTCGCCGGCCGGAATCAGTTGCCCGCCTTCCCAGGGCGCATGGCTGGAGCCCTTGCGGCCCGCGTGCGCGAGCTGGATGCCGATGGGCATGGTCGAATATTTGCGGATGGCCTTGAGCACCTTGCCAAGCGCCGCTTCATTGGCATCCGACCACAGGCCCAGGTCGCCCGGGGAAATGCGGCCGATGTCCTCGACGGCCGTGGCCTCCAGAATCAGCAGGCCTGCGCCCGACAGCGCCATGTGGCCGAGGTGGATCATGTGCCAGTCGCTGGCATCGCCGTTGTCGGCCGAGTATTGGCACATCGGCGCGATCACGATGCGGTTGGGCAGGGTGAGGGGGCCGATGGCGTAAGGGGAAAACAGCAGGCTCATGGGGGCTTTCGGTAGAAGACGCAAACCCCTGATCTTGCCAAGAATTGGCAGCGCTGTCTTTTGAGGCGAAATTGGACCAGCGCGGCACGGTAGTCCGTACCCCCACATCAGATCTGCACCCGCGTCCCCAGTTCGATCACGCAGTTGTTCGGGAGGCGGAAAAAATCGGCCACGCTGCCGGCGTTGCGCGACATGCCGGCGAACAGCGCCTCGCGCCAGCGTGCCATGCCCTGGCCGCGGCCCGGCACCAGAATCTCGCGGCTGAGGAAGTAGGAGGTCTCGAACAGGTTGATGGCCATGCCCTGCGCCTTGCACAACGCCAGCGCCTTGGGGATGTCCGGCGTGTTCTTGAAGCCGTAGTTGACCTGCACTTTCCAGAAGCCCGCGACCAGCGGCGTGACCTGCACACGTTGGGCGAAGGGAATCCAGGGGCACTCGTGGAACACCACGGTGAGGATCAGGTTGCGCGCATGCAGCACCTGGTTGTGCTTGAGGTTGTGCAGCAGGGCCTGCGGCACGGTGTCGGGGTTGGCCACCGCATAGACCGCCGTGCGCGCCGTGCGTGGCAGCGAATCGGCCGACAGGGCGGTGATGAAGGGCAGCAGTTCCGGGTCGTCGCGGCGGATGGTTTCCAACAGCAACTCGCGGCCGCGTTTCCAGGTCGCCATGGCCACAAAAATTGCCGCGCCCAGCACCAGCGGAAACCAGCCGCCCTGCCAAAATTTGAGCGAGCACGACACCACCAGCAGGGCATCCAGCGCGAGAAAGAGGCCGGTGGCGCCCAGGGCCACCGGCAGCGGGTAGCCCCAGCCCTGACGGATGACGAAGAAGGTCAGAGCCGTGGTGATGAACATCGTCACCGTCACCGCGATGCCATAAGCCGACGCCAGCGCCGACGAGCTGCCAAAGCCCACCACGGCCAGCAACACCGCCACCAGCAAGGCCCAGTTCACCTCCGGCAGGTAGATCTGGCCGGCTTCTTTGGCCGAGGTGTGCCGTACCTGAAGGCGTGGCAGCAGGCCCAGCTGCATGGCCTGCCGCGTCATCGAATAGGCGCCCGAGATCACCGCCTGCGAGGCGATCACCGTGGCCACGGTGGCCAGCAGCACGGCAGGCATCAGCAGGCTGGGTGGGAACATGCGGTAGAACGGATTTTCGAGGGCGCTGGGGTCGTGTATCAGCAGTGCACCCTGGCCCATGTAATTCAGCGCGAGCGAGGGCAGCACCAGCCCCATCCATGCGAGCTGGATCGGCCGCTTGCCGAAGTGGCCCATGTCGGCATAAAGCGCCTCGGCACCGGTGAAGGCCAGCACGATGGCGCCCACGGCCACAAACAGGTGCCAGCCACGCGCACGCAGAAAAGCCAGGCCTTCGAGTGGGTTGAGCGCGGCCAGAATCGCCGGCTCCTGCACGATGTGCTGCACACCCGTGATGGCGAGCACGGCGAACCACAGCGCAATCACAGGCCCGAAGCACTTGCCGATCACACCGGTGCCATGGCGCTGCGCCATGAAGAGGCCCAGCAGCACCACCACCGAGCCGGGCACCACATAGCGCTCCAGCCCTGGCGCCACCAGCTCCAGCCCCTCGACCGCGCTGAGCACCGAGATCGCCGGGGTGATGACGCTGTCGCCATAAAACAGCGCCGCACCTGCCAGGCCCGTCAACAGCAGCGCATTGCGTTTGCGCGCGTTGCTGCCGGCGGCACTGGCCGCCAGGGCTGTCAGCGCCATGATGCCGCCTTCCCCGCGGTTGTCGGCGCGCAGGATGAGCAGCACGTACTTGAGCGTGACGACCAGCATCAGGCCCCAGAAGATCACTGAGACCACACCAATCAGCGTGGCCGGCGACAGCGGCACGCCCGTGGCGGGGCTGAACACTTCCTTCATGGTGTACAGCGGGCTGGTGCCGATGTCGCCATAGACGACGCCGATGGCACCCAGCGTGAGCGCTGTCACGCTTGCCTGGGTGACGGCAGTTGCGCCAGTGCCTGGAGAGGCTGGGGTGCTTGGCGTGGGGGAGAAGATCTGCATGCAAGGGCCTGAGGATGAACAGACCCTGACTCTGACGGAAGGCGCATCAGGAACGCATATGGACGGCCTGACGCGCAGGCCCTAATGGTCGGCCAGGCGGTAGCCGACGCCGGTTTCCGTCAGCAAGTGGCGGGGTTCGGCGGGGGTAGCCTCAATCTTGGCGCGCAGTTGCGCCATGTAGAGGCGCAGGTAGTGGGTGTGTTCAGTGAACTCCGGCCCCCACACATCGGCCAGCAACTGGCGGTGCGTGACCACGCGGCCGACACTGCGCACCAGCCGCGCCAGCAACTCGTATTCAGTGGGTGTGAGGTGCACCGGCTCGCCATCACGCAGCACGCTGCGGGTCGCCAGGTCCACCTGCAGGTCGTCCAGCGTGTGCTGCGTGACCGCCGCCGCCACCGTGGTGCCGCGATGCCTCAACGCCACCCGCACGCGCGCCAGCAGCTCGGCCACGCTGAAGGGTTTGGTCAGGTAGTCGTCCGCGCCCGCATCGAGCAGGGCAATCTTCTGCGCCTCCTGATGGCGCGCAGACACCACCAGGATGGGCAGTGTGTGCTGGCGCCGCACCTCGCGCACCAGCGTCGCGCCGTCGCCATCGGGCAGCCCGAGATCGAGCACGATCACATCCGGCGGCGCGTGCTTCACCAGCGCAGAGGCCTCGCTCAGCGACACGGCCGTCTGCACCTCAAAGCCCTCCACCGACAGTGAAGCCTGCATCAGTGCGCGGATTTCGCGGTCGTCCTCCACCACCAGAATGCGCATGCTCATGGGTGAAGCTCCTCACGGAACGCCGGGTCCCTCATGCCGACGCCCCGGCCGGTTGCGCCGGGTCCAGCGGCAGGGTCACGCTGAAGCAGCTGCCACCGCCCTGGCGGTGGCGCACAGAGATCGCGCCGCCGTGCGCCTCGGCAATCGCCCGGCACACGGCCAGCCCCAGGCCAGCCCCACGGTAGCCCGATTGGTCGCCGCGCGCGTAGGGCTCGAAGAGGGTGGCGCGCTCGGCCTCGGCCACGCCGGGGCCACGGTCCTTCACCGACACCACCAGCGTCTGGTCTTGCGTCGTCACAGCCAGGGTCACCGGGCCGTCACTGTATTTCAGCGCGTTGTCCAGCAGGTTGCCCAGCATCTGCGCGAGCAGCACCGGGTCAGCGCGCACCAGCGGCAGGCCGGCCGGCACATTCGATGTGATGCGGCGGGTGGTGTCGCGCTGGCGCACCCGCGCCAGCACGGCGCCGACAATTTCCTCCAGCGACTCCCAGTCGCGCCGCAACGCCTGCCCGCTGTTGACCAGCCGCACCAGCTGCAGTGTGTTCTCGGCCACGTCCGACAGGTAGTCTGCTTCCTGCATGATGCTGGTGAGCAGCCGGTCCTGCTCTGCAGGCGGCAGGCGCTCGCGCTGGGTCTGCAGCGACGAGGCCGCCCCCATGATGGCTGCGAGCGGCGTGCGGATGTCGTGCGAGACCGCTGCCAGGTAGGTGCTTTGCAGTTGCTGGCGCTGCACCTCGCCCTCAGCCGCCAGCACCGAGCGCGCCAGCCGCAGCCGCTCCAGTGCCTGCGCCACCAGCGCGCACAGCGCTTGCGCGTGCTCGCGGCCTTCGGTGTCGGCGGCCTGCACCTGTGGCACGCAGGCTGCGCCCACCATCTGTCCGCCGGCCTCCAGCGGCAGGTACCAGGCGTTGAGCCCGGGCCAGCGGCCGGTGCCCGGCCCCAGCACGGCGGCTTCGCGCATGCAGCAGCGCAGCCCGTCCTGCTGCGTCTCGGGCACGTGGTGGGCATCCACCAGTGTCAGCCCGTCGGCCGACAGCGCCAGGGTGCAGGCCATCGCAAAGGCCGCATCCAGCGCCTGCTGTCCCCTGGCCTGAATGTCGGCGGGTGAGGCCGCGGCGGCGAGGTCGGACGCCAGCCCCTGAAGCTGTCGCGCGCGGGCCTCGCTCAGCCGCGCCATGGCGGTTTCACGCCGCAAGGCGGTGGCGAGGTAGCACACCAGCAGCGCCACCGCCAGCATGATGGCCAGTGCAAAGACGTTCTCGCGGCTGGCCACGTCGAGCGTGAAGCGGGGTGGCACAAAGAAGAAATTGAGTGCCGTCATGCCGCCCACGGCACAGACAGCGGCCGGCACCCAGGCCACCCGGTAAGCAGCGACCACCACGGCCAGCACATACACCATGGCCTGCCCGGCCAGGGAGACGTGCCTGTCCAGCATCAGGCCGGCCAGTGTCGCCAGCGCGAGCAAGGCGCACACCTGCGCCCAGTCACGTGCGGCGTGGCGCTGGATAACCCCGGTGGCGGTGGGTGCCTGCATGAAACGAGCGTACCACTGGGGATATCAGGATTGCATCAGGACCGCAACGACCCGGCAACGCCATGTCCGCACACCGGCTGTGGGCCCTTGTTTCCGTTAGTATGAGAGCTTATGGTTGCGGGCTCGTTCGCACCAGAGCCCGCGCCTCTTTGACATGACCCATTCCCGACTGATGCTGGTGGACAGCAACGACTACACCGCGTCTGTCCTGGTGGAGGATTTGCGGCGACGTGGGCTGGACTACATCCATTGGGTTGCCAGTACCCTGGACTTGCCACGCGTCCTGGAGGCTGGCGAACCCGATGTCGTGGTCTTCAATTACCACTCAGACCAGCCCGACAAGCTGATCATCTGCAGCACCATCAAGTTGATGGTGCCCCATGCCGCCACGGTGGTCATTGCCTCGCCAGGTCCGGCGCTCAAGGCGGTTCGTCAGTGGGCCAAGCAGACCAGCAGCGTCGATGTGATCATTGAAAAGCCCTTGTCGGACGAGCGCTTCTTCATCACCGTGATGGAGTTGCTGCGCGTCAAGGCCGCTTCGCGCGAAGTCAATGCCCGTGTGGCGCAACTGGCCAATCTGGTGCCCGACGCTGCACTGTCCGTGATGGACGGTGAATTCCATGATGAAGCGGAAATTTTTGATGCGGCCGTACTGTTCACCGACATCCGCGGTTCGTCGCAGTTGATCCGCAGCATGCCGCCACAAGCCTTCTTCGAGAACCTGAACACCCTGCTCAGCGCCCAGACGGCGCAGGTGCGCAGCCACCAGGGCTCCGTCATCAAGTACACCGGGGACGGTGTGATGGCCGTGTTCCGCGGCATGGGCCGGTCTTATCTGGCGCTGCGCTGCGGCCTGGCGCTGGGGGCGCTGAACGGCAAGCATCCCTTTCCGTTTGGCATCGGCATCGCGCAGGGGCTGGTGCTGGCCGGCTTCATAGGCGACTCCAGCCAGGCCGGGCAAAAGCGCCAGTACGACGTGGTCGGTGCCACTGTGCATCTGGCCGCGCGTCTGTGCGAGATGGCCAACGGCGGCGAAGTGATTGCCACCAGCGGACTCAACAAGGCGGCACGCATCACGTCCCCGGTGCCGCGGCCTATCACCGGGGTGATGGTCAGGGGGTTTGACACCGAAACCGATTGCGTTGCCTTTAGCCATGAAGGCCCAGAACCGATCCCACAGGAGCCATGAAAATGAAAGAGCAGTTTGATGCCGCCCAGATCAGCAAGGTGATCGACCAGGCGCTGGTCTACCAGTGCGCCTGTCCGGCACAGGTGTGCAGCGCCATTTTCGAGTTGAGAGAGCTGTACGAGTACCAGATGAACTGCGCCAACGACTCGGTCAATGACGCGCTGGTGCACCAGACCATTGCCGCCGCCACCGAAAAGTCGCACGAGCTGATGGAGGAGTGCCTGAAGAAAATCCTGGAGATCGAAGGCTGGGACCAGACCACCTTTGCTATGCCGGAGGCGCTGAAGAAAAAGCCGGCGAAGGCACTCTAGCCACCGCCATGGCGTGGCACAGTCGCCGCGTCAGGACAGCGAGAAAATCTTCCCCGGGTTCATGATGTTCTTCGGGTCCAGTGCGCGCTTGATGGTGCGCATCATCTCGACGGCGCCGTCGCCGGTTTCGGTGACGAGGAAGTCCATCTTGTGCAGACCCACACCGTGCTCGCCGGTGCAGGTGCCTTCGAGGGCCAGTGCGCGGCTCACCAGTTTGTGATTCAGCGCTTCGGCCACTTCACGCTCCTTCGGAATGTCGGGGTCGATCAGGTAGCCGAAGTGGAAGTTGCCGTCGCCCACATGGCCAACCAGGAAGTAGGGCAGGCCGCTGGCATCGGCTTCAGCCACTGATTCGAGCAGGCAGTCGGCCAGGCGCGAGATGGGCACGCAGGTGTCGGTCGAAATGGCGCGGCAGCCGGGCTTGGACTGGATGGCCGCGAAGTAGGCGTTGTGCCGCGCCGTCCAGAGGCGGGTGCGCTCTTCCGGCGTGCTGGCCCATTCGAAGGCGTTGCCGCCGTGGCCACTGGCCAGTTCCTGCACCAGTTCGGCCTGCTCTTTCACGCTGCTGGGGGAGCCGTGGAATTCCATCAGCAGCATCGGCTCCTCGCGCAAGCTCAGCTTCGAATGGGTGTTGACCATGCGCACGGTGTTGTGGTCGATCAGCTCGACGCGTGCAATCGGCACGCCCAGCTGGATCACCTCGATGGTGGTGCGCACGGCGGCCTCGATGCTCGGGAAGGAGCAGACGGCCGCCGAGATCGCTTCCGGCAAAGGGTAGAGCTTGACGGTGACTTCGGTGATCACGCCCAGCGTGCCTTCGCTGCCGACCATCAGGCGCGTCAGGTCGTAGCCGGCAGAAGACTTCTTGGCGCGCGTGCCGGTGCGGATCACGCTGCCATCGGCGGTGACCACTTCCAGCGCCAGCACGTTCTCGCGCATGGTGCCGTAGCGTACGGCGTTGGTGCCGCTGGCGCGCGTGGCGCTCATGCCGCCCAGCGTGGCATCGGCACCGGGGTCGATCGGGAAGAAGAGGCCGGTGCTTTTCACCTCTTCATTGAGCTGTTTGCGCGTCACACCCGGCTGTACGGTGACCGTCAGGTCTTCGGCATTGATGGACAGCACCTTGTTCATGCGGCTCACATCGATGCTGATGCCGCCCTGCACCGCGAGCAGGTGGCCTTCCAGGGAAGTGCCCACGCCAAAGGGGATCACCGGCACGTTGTACTGGCCGGCCAGCTTCACGGCATCGGCCACATCGGTGGTGCTTTCGGCAAACACCACGGCTGACGGCGGCGGTGAGGCAAAGGAGGACTCGTCACGGCCATGCTGCTCACGCACCACCAGGGCGGTCGAGCAGCGGTCGGCAAAGCGCGCCTTGAGGGCGTCAATCAGCGCTGCCGGTGTTTCGCGCTGATGGATTTCGGGAATCAGGTGCTGCGGCAGCGGTGCATTCATGGGTGTCTCCGTGGTGAAACCGCAGTTTACGCCGGGCAGTCTGGCGCCGCCACCGGGTGGTGCCCGGCCGCTGGTGGGCACCCTGAGGCACCGTGTCGTCAGTTGCCGGCCGCCTTGTTGAACTCGTCGAGGGAGAGAAAACCGTCCTTGTTGCTGTCGATCTGGTCAAACCGGTTGGCGATCTCGGGGAACTTCTCGGCCTCCTCGCGGCTGAGCCTGCCGTCCTTGTTGGTGTCGCCCCTGGCAAAGGCCGCCGCCACATCGCTGGCGGTGGTCTTGTTGGGCGCAATGGCGCCGACGGCCGCGACAGGGTTGGGCGAAGGCGCCACCATCGATGGCGGGCTCATGGGGCTGCCGGGGGCGGGTGCGCCAGTCTGCGCGTGGAGACCCGGGCTGCTGCCCACGGTGATGACGGTACCCAGCAGCAGTGCCGACGTGAATGGAGTGGTGGACCTAGAATCGGAGCGGAACAACATCATGCGTCTGTCCTGAGAGTTGAAAGGACGACCATTGCAGCGCGGAAGACGGTTGCTTGCCAGTACTCTTGCAGGGTGTTTCCTCCCTCACAGGCGGGCTGACAAGAACACATTTTCTTGCTCCGGGTAACCCGGTGCTGACGCACTTTTCGTTTCATGTGTGTGCCCCACCTCACCTCACCTCACCTCACCAAACCTCCATCATGGCCAACCGACTCTCTGAAATTGCAACCCGCACCGGCGACAACGGCACCACCGGCCTGGGTGACAACACGCGCGTGTCCAAGGACAACCTGCGGGTCCACGCCATGGGCGATGTGGACGAGCTGAACTCCGGCATCGGCGTGCTGCTGTGCGAAGAGTTGCCGGCGGATGTGCGCGAGCTGCTGGTTGAGGTGCAGCACCAGCTCTTCAATTTAGGCGGCGAGCTGTCGATCCCGGGGTTTGAGCTGCTCAAGCCCGAGGCGGTGGCGCAGCTGGACACCGCGCTGTCCCACTACAACGCCACCCTGCCGCGCCTGGCCGAGTTCATCCTGCCCGCCGGTTCGCGCGCAGCCGCGCTCGCTCACGTATCGCGCACCGTGGCGCGCCGGGCTGAACGCGCGGTGGTGGCGCTCGGCACCGCCGAGTCCCTGCACGATGCACCGCGCCAGTACCTGAACCGGCTCAGCGATCTGCTCTTTGTGCTGGCACGCGTGCTCAACCGCATGAACGGCGGCGACGACGTCTACTGGAAAAGCGAGCGCATGGCCCGCGCAGCCGCTGACTGAGTGGGCCCACTCAGTCAGCGCTGCGCAGCAGCGAGCTCAGACGCCGTGGTCCTTGAGCCATTCGCTGGCGAGCTTTTGGGCGTAGGTCGCCGCTGACTTGTCGTAAGTCGGACGGTAGTCGGCGTTGAAGCCGTGGTTGACGTCCGGAAACACCACAATTTCCGAGCCGCTGCCAGACTGTGCGATCTGGTGGCGCATTTTGGTGATGACTTCCGGTTTGACGAAGCCGTCAACGCCTGCGTACAGGCCCAGCACCGGCACCTTGATCTTGTCGCCAAAATCCACCGGGTCCTGCGGTTTGATCTCGCTCTTCATGCCGTCCAGCAAGCCGTAATAAGCCACTGCGGCCTTCAGCTTGGGGTTGTGGTTGGCATAGACCCAGGCGGCACGGCCACCCCAGCAGAAACCCACCAGGCCGACACGTGCGGTGTTGGCGTGGCCGCTGGCCTTGGCAAATTCAATCGTGGCATCAAGGTCGGCATTGACTTGTGCATCCGGCACCTTGGAGACGACTTCAGACAGGATGGCCATGATGTCGGTCATCTTGCTCACATCGCCCTGGCGCGCGTACATCTCAGGCGCGATCGCGTAGTAGCCCTGCTTGGCGTAACGGCGGCACATGTCCTTGATGTGCTCATGCACGCCGAAAATTTCCTGCACCACCAGAATCACCGGGTGCTTGCCGGCCTTGGCCGGTCGTGCGGCGTAGCCCGGGATCTTGCCGTCCTTGACGGGGATGCTGACTTCACCGGCGACCAGGCCTTTGGTGTCGGTGGTGATGGTTTGTGCCGAAACAGGCAAGGTGGCCACCGCAAAGCCTGTTGCCAGCGAGGTCATCACAAAGCCGCGGCGGCGCAGGCCACCTGATTCCGGTTCTGTGGCTGTTCCGTCGAATGCGTGCGATTGGCGGCCGTATTGCATCAAGTCCATGAGGTTCTCCAGAAAGAGTGAGGGGCTACGTAAGCGGTCTTCTTGTCGGTGTGGCGCATGAAAGCCTCACCTGCGCGGCGCAGTCTAAATCAAACGTCGTATCAATGTGCGCTCGCCAATTAACGCCAACTCCGGGACCGAGGTAAAGGCCAGACGGGGTTTGGTCAGTGAGCCGTCAGCCGCGCGGCAGCAGCATCGCCATGGTGATGCGCGAGACGCAGGTCAGCTCGCCGGCTTCGTTGCGCAGCTCGATGGCCCAGACCTGGGTTGTGCGCCCGATGTGCACCGGGCGCGTGGTGCCCGTCACCCAGCCGCTGGTCACGCCCTTGAGGTGGTTGGCGTTGATGTCCAGCCCCACGGTGCGGTGGCCTTCGGGTGCGGCGTAGGCAGCCCCGCAGGAGCCCAGGGTTTCGGCCAGCACCACCGACACGCCACCATGCAGCAGGCCATACGGCTGGACGGTGCGGCGGTCTACCGGCACGCGGGCGCGGATGAAATCGTCACCGACCTCGAGGAACTCGATGCCCAGGTGGGCGACCGCAGTATTTTGGTTCGAGGCGGTGAGCAATTCGACAGAGATGGCTTGTTTCCAGATGCGCATGGGCGTTGGGGTGATGTAAGTGGCGTTGTCAAGTTGTAACCGACGGCAATCCTGGCGTACAAGGTCTTTACAGGGCAAATGTGTATCAAGGGTAATATACGAGCGGTTTGTTGGAACCCTTTCACGCTGTGCTGGCGGGGGCGGGTTCCGACCGTGTTCAATCCCGTAACCTCCTGAGGCCCGACTTGTCCCAAGCTTCGCCTGCCACTTCCCGCCATGACGCCACACCGCTGGAGCGGGCCCTCGACCAGAACGAGGCCGTGAAAGAGACCGTGGAGCAGTCGGCCGCTGAGCTGGTGATGGTCAACGCGGTGCTGAACCAGGAAATTCCGGACCATGTGCAGGTGGGCGACGTGGCCCAGGCCTTGCAGAAAACCAGCGAACTCGAAACCCGCATCCAGGACTCGGCCCAGGAGCTGCACCAGGTCAACGAGGCACTGGCCCAGGAAATCGACGAGCGTGCCGAGCTCGAGGGCAAGTTGGCCAAGACCGAAGCCGCACTGGCCAAGGCCACCGGCAAGCCCGCGCCGAAATAGCCTGCTCCTGCGCGGAGGGGGTCAGCGCCTGCGGCCCAGCAGCGCCCACAGCAGGATGGCCCCGAAGGTCGCGGTGCCGATGCCGCCCATGGCAAACTGGCCAAACTTCAGCGTGAAGTCGCCCGTGCCCAGCACCAGCGTGATGGCCGCCACCAGCAGGTTGCGGTTGTCCGAGAAGTCCACCTTGTTGTCGACCCAGATCTTGGCGCCGGCCACGGCAATCAGCCCAAACACCACAATGCTCACGCCGCCCATCACCGGCAGCGGAATCGCCTGGATCAGCGCGCCGAACTTGGGGCTGAAGCCCAGCAACAGCGCAATCGCACCGGCCACCGCAAACACGGCCGTGGAGTAAATCTTGGTCGCCGCCATCACGCCGATGTTCTCAGCGTACGTGGTCACGCCAGTGCCGCCGGCACTGCCCGAGACGATGGTGGCCACGCCGTCGCCGATGAATGCACGCCCCATGTAGGTGTCGAGGTTCTGGCCGGTCATGGCGGTCACGGCTTTGATGTGGCCCAGGTTCTCCGCCACCAGGATGATCGCCACGGGCGCGATCAGCAGCATGGCGTTGGCGCTGAACACGGGTGCCGTGAAGGCGGGCAGGCCCACCCAGGCCGCGCCGGCAATGCCCGACACATCCAGCGGCTTGCCCAGACCCAGCCCGTTGGTGAGGACGGCATACACCACGCTGGCCACGATCAGGCCGACCAGGATCAGCAGCCGCTGCACCATGCCGCGCGCCATCACCGCCACCAGCGCCACGCTGACGAAGGTGACGACCTGCATCCACGCGTCAAAGTTGCCGGCTGCCATGTTCTTGACGGGAATGCTGGCCAGGTTCAGGCCGATCACAGCCACCACTGAACCCGTGACCACCGGCGGCATGAAGCGCTCGATCCAGCCCGTGCCGATGGCTTGCACCACCACGCCGATCAGCGTGTAGAGCACACCACAGGCGATGATGCCGCCCAGCGCCACGCCCAGGTTGGGGTTGGGGCCCTTGCCGGCGTAGGCGGTGGCAGCGATCACCACGCCAATGAAGGCAAAGCTCGAACCCAGGTAGCTGGGCACCTTGCCGCCAGTGATGACGAAAAAAATCAGCGTGCCGATGCCGCTCATCAGGATGGCGACATTCGGGTCAAACCCCATCAGCACCGGCGCCAGCACCGTGGCGCCGAACATCGCGATGACATGCTGGATGCCCATCACCGCGGTCTGCGGCCACGGTAGCCGTTCGTCGGGTGCGATCACCCCACCTTGTTGCAACACTGCGATGCTTTTTTCTTTCCAGCTGAACATGCCCATGTGTGGAGCCCCCTTTTGGATTGCGGTGGCGACATGGTAGTGCCTAAGTTCAGCGTGGCCCTCATGTGCAGAGCGGGAACTGCGTCACCGCGGGCGGCATGGCGTGTCTGGGTGGTCATGGCGGAGCCCCGGCCCCGGCGGCTGACAGCGCTGTGCTGACGGCGCGTCGGTAGCTGCGTCCCACCCTACCGGGGAAACTCCTGCGGTCAGCCGGGCGGCGGGCGGTTAAGCTGCCCCTCATGCAAGCGCCTTACATTCCCCAGATTCGCCTCTACCAGGAGTGGTTGCACGCCCATCGGGGCCTGTCGTTCGACAGCTACGACCGGCTCTGGCAGTGGTCGGTCACCGATCTCGACGCCTTCTGGCAAAGCATCTGGGACTACTTCGAGCTGCAGTCCCCCACGCCGCACCACGCGGTGCTCACCCACCGCACCATGCCCGGCACCCACTGGTTCGAGGGCGCGCAGTTCAACTACGCGCGGCAGGTGTTCCGCCATGTCGATGCGGCCCATGCCGCCGGCTTCCCGGCGCTGATCAGTCACAACGAAAAAACCCTCGCCAGCGGTGGCGTGCGCGAACTGAGCTGGCCGGCGCTGCGGCAGCAGGTGGCCTCGCTCGCGTTGCATCTGCAGGCGCAGGGGCTGCAGCCGGGCGACCGGGTGGCGGCTTACCTGCCCAACATTCCTGAAGCCATGGTGGCGTTCCTGGCGGTGGTGAGCCTGGGCGGGGTCTGGAGCATCTGCGCGCCCGACATGGGCACCCAGGCGGTGCTGGACCGCTTCCGCCAGATCGAACCCACCATCCTGATCGGCTGCGACGGCGTGACCTACGGCGGCCGCGACTTCGACCGCCGCGAGGTGATGGCCGAGCTGCATGCGGCGCTGCCCAGCGTGCGCCACGTGCTGCTGTACCGCAACCTGGACGCCAACCAGCCTGTGGCGCCCTATGCCGACTTCACCGCCGCCACCGCGCGCGACGACGCCCAGACCCGTGCTTTCGAGCCCATGTGGCTACCCTTCGAGCACCCGCTGTGGATTGTGTATTCCAGCGGCACCACCGGCCTGCCCAAGCCCATTGTTCATGGCCACGGCGGCACCGTCGTCGTTGCGCTGGCGCTGAAAACCCTGCACAACGACATCGGCTGCAGCTACGAGCCCAACAGTTGGGGCGAGCGCTACCACTGGTACAGCTCCACCGGCTGGGTGATGTGGAACGCCCAGATGAGCGGGCTGCTCAGCGGCACCACCTGCTGCATCTTCGACGGCAACCCCGGTGGCACCAAAGACAAGCCTGACTGGTCTACGCTGTGGCGCTTCGCCGCCGAGTTGGGCGTGACCTTCTTCGGCGCGGGTGCGGCCTTCTTTGCCAATTGTCTGAAGGCCGGCGTGGACCTCACGGCCTTGCCCGGGCTGAAGGCGGTGCGGGCGCTGGGCACCACTGGCTCGCCGCTCTCGGCTGAAGCGCAGAACTGGGGCACCGAGCAATTCCGGCGTCTCCACGCGACCGTTCGGGCTGAGCCTGTCGAAGCCCTTCGACAAGCTCAGGGCGAACGGCCATTCGACATCTGGTGGTGCAATATTTCGGGTGGGACCGACTTTGCCGGGGCGTTCATTGGTGGAAACCGTGATCTGCCTCTGGCAGCCGGCGAAATGCAATGCCGCCTGCTCGGCTGCGCGGTCTATGCGTGGAATGAGAACGGCAATCCCGTGACCGAACAGGTCGGCGAGCTGGTGTGCACCGAGCCCCTGCCTTCCATGCCGCTTTACTTCTGGGGTGACGAAGGCAACAAGCGCTACCTCTCCAGCTACTTCGACATGTACCCGGGCGTCTGGCGCCACGGCGACTGGCTGAAGATCGGCGCCAACGGCGGTTGCATCATCTATGGCCGCAGCGATGCCACCATCAACCGCCACGGCCTGCGCATGGGCACCAGCGAACTCTACAGCGCGGTCGAATCCCTGCCCGAGGTGCTGGATTCGATGGTGGTCGATCTCGAGTACCTGGGCCGCGACAGCTACATGCCGCTCTTCGTCGTCTTGCGTGAAGGGCAGGTGCTGGACGACGCCATGCGTGGCCGCATCAATCACGCCATCAAGACCGCGCTGAGCCCGCGCTTTGTGCCGAACGACATCTTCCAGGTGGCAGAGGTGCCGCGCACCCTCACCGGCAAAAAGCAGGAGCTGCCGATCAAGAAGCTGCTGCTGGGCCAGCCCATCGACAAGGTGGTGAACCGCGACGCCATGGCCAATCCTGGATGCCTGGACTGGTATGTCGCCTTTGCGCAGAAGCGGCAGGCCAGCGCGCCCGCCTGAGCTGCAGTGGCGGTCGTGCGTCAGTCAGCAGTGGCCAGACTGGCCACCGCCGCCTGCACGCCACCGCGTCCGGTCGGGATGCCCTGCACCTGCATCGCGGCTTCGATGCCGCCCAGGCAGCCCAGAATCATCGCCGGGTTCATGTCGCCCAAGTGGCCGATGCGGAAGGTGCGGCCGGCCAGCGGCCCGAGGCCCCCCGCCATTGCCACCTGAAAGCGCTCGCGGGCCACGGTGCGCAGCGCCTCCGGGTCCACGCCGGGGCTCACTGCAATCGTGGTCACCGACACCGAGCGCGCTTCGGGCACCTCGACAAACAACCTGAAAGCGCCGCCCTCGCTCCACGCATTCACCGCCGCATGCACGGCGCGCGCGATGCGCCGGTGACGCGCCCACACCTCTTCCACACCTTCTGAAAAGATCAGGCCCAGCGCCGCCTGCAAACCCATCAGCAGGCTCTGCGGCGGCGTGCCGCAGAACTTGCGGTAGCTGAGCGGGCTTTGCCGGCGAGCCCAGTCCCAGTAAAAACGCGGCGCGGTGTTGCGTCTGGCCACCTCCATCGCCTTGGCGTCGGCCGCCACAAAGCCCAGCCCTGGCGGCACCATCAGGCCTTTTTGCGAGGCACCCAGCACCACGTTGGCGCCGAGCGCATCCATCGCAAACGGCGCGGCACCGAGGGAGGCCACCACATCCACCACCAGCAGGGCAGGGTGCCCAGCGCTGTCGATGGCGCGGCGCACGGCGTGCATGTCGCTGGTCATGCCGCTGGCGGTGTCGGTGTGCACGGCCAGCACGGCGACGATGTGGTGAGCGGTGTCGGCGCGCAGTGCTGCCTCAATCGCCTGGCTGTCGATGGGGTAGCCTTCGCGCCACGGCGTGCGCAACACGGTCACGCCCATGGCCTCGGCCTGAATCGCCCACGACTCCGAAAAGTGCCCCGTGCCGGCCACCAGCACCTGCTGGCCGGGCGCGGCGATGTTGGCGATCACGGCCTCCCACACGCCGTGGCCGTTGGCGGCGTAAAGGAACACATCCGCTTGCGTGTGCAACAGGCGCTTGAGGCCGTGTTCGCAGGCGGCGATGACGGCATCAACGCGCGGGTCGGCCAGGTCCATCGGCTGCCGGTGCATGGCGTCGAGGACTTCATCGGGGATCCGGGTGGGCCCGGGAGAGTGCAGAAAGCGGTGACCGGGAATGCGTGGGGCTGGGTTCATCCGTAAAAATTATGCGCCAAGCAGGCGGCGCCTGCTCACGGTGCCGACGGTGACGGCGGCGCGCGATTGACCAGCACAATGCCGACCGCGACGGTGGCCAGCGCGGCCAACAGCGTGGGCGTGACGGCTTCGCCCAGCCACAGCGCGCCGAACAGCAGCGCAAACAGCGGTGTGAAAAACACGAACACCGAAATCTTCGTGGCCGGGTAGCGGCCCAGCATCCACATCCACGCCAGGTAGCTGATGAAGGCGCCCACCACCGTCTGCAGAAACAGTGAGGTCACGGCAAACGCGCTGAAGTGCCAGACCCACACCTCGCCCAGCGCCAGCGACAGCACCGGAAAGCTGACCGCACTCACAGCCAGCTGATAGAAGAGCAGCTTTTCTGCAGACACTTTGGCCAGCGTTGACGCACGGATCACCACCGTGGTCAGGCCCCACAGCGCGCCGGCCAGCAAGGCCAGCAGGTCGCCGTGCGCGGTGGAGGCATGGTCTCCGGTGAAGCCTTCGCGCAGCGCGAAGGCCACGGCCACAAAGGCGCATAACAGGCCCACCCACTGCAGGCCGCGCAGCCGCTCGGACTTCACCCACAGCGGCACCAGCACCGCCACCCAGAACGGCGAGGTGTACAAAAACACTGTGAGCCGCGAGGCGGTGGTGTACTGCAGCCCCACGTAGATGCAGGCGAACTCGCTGCCGAACAGTGCACCGGCCAGCAGGCCGGCACGCAGCGACCCGTCACGCTGCCACAGCGGAATGCCACGCCACAGGCACCACAGCCACAGCAGCGCCGTGGCACCCGCCAGCCGCAGTGAGGCCTGGAACATCGGCGGCAGCTCGGCAATGGTCGCCTTGATGAGCACCTGCTGAAGGCCCCAGAACAGGCAGCAGCCCAGCAGCAGGGTGATGGCGAAGGCGTCGAGTTGGGTTTTGCGTGCGGTCATGCTGTGGAGCGTTCGGGTGCGGGGAAGGTGTGGACGTGGCGGGCGTGCCGGATGCCGTGGCGGCAGGGCGCGTGGCCGCCGTGGCCGCCGTGGCATTATCCCGTCCGGGCGGCTTGCCTTTTGCAAGTAGAAGGTGTTGTTGTGGACCATAAGTGGCTGGAAGATTTCATTGCCCTTGCCAGGGAGCGCAGCTTCTCGCGCGCGGCCGAGCTGCGGCATGTGACGCAGCCGCAGTTCTCGCGGCGGATTCGTGCGCTGGAGATGTGGGTCGGCGCCGATCTGGTCAACCGCGCCGTGCTGCCGCTGGGCCTGACGCCGGCCGGCGAGGCGCTGCTGCCGGTGGCGAGGCGCGCTGCCGTCAGCCTGCAGGATGTGCGTGACCGCATCCGCCACGCGCAGGGCGGACTGGACTGGGTCACGCTGGCCACCGGGCGCACGCTCTCGCGCACAGCAGTGCCGGGCTGGCTCGCCCGCGTCCAGCGCGAGGTCGGTGAGTTTCGCCTGCGCATCCTCACCGGCTCCATCCACGAAGGCGCGACCGCCCTGGAGCAGGGCGCGGCTGACCTGCTGCTGTCCTTCACCCATCCACGCCTGCCGCTGCTGCTGGACGAGCAGACCTTCGAAGCCATCACGCTGGGCACCGACGAGCTGGTGGCAGTGAGCGCACCGCGCGCCGATGGCCTGCCCTTGCATGCCTTGCCCGGTACGTCGCGCCAGCCGGCCCGGGTACTGGGCTACGCCCCGACACTGGCCCTGAGCCAGATCCTGCAGGACGGGCTGGGCCGCATCGCGCGCGAGCTGCACCTGCACTTGGTGACCGAATCCGACTTCGCCGAATCACTGCATGAGCAGGCCCGACAGGGTGTGGGGCTGGCGTGGTTGCCGCGCGGTCTGGTGGGCGACGACTTGCGCAGCGGCCGGCTGGTGGAGGCCGACACGCCGGGCGCCTGCGTGCGCTTCGAGATCAGGCTGTACCGGCCCCGCAGCCCGCGCAACGATCTGCTGCAGCGCATCTGGTCGGCCAGCACACCGTCGGGTACCTGACAGCTTGTCGGGGTGGTGCGGCGCCGCTTCGCATGCGGCCATGCGTGATGCGCATGTGACTTGAAACTGCCACTTCTAGACTGGGTTTTCCTTTCCAAACCGGAGCCCGTCATGCCCTCTTTTGCCTCATTCACCCGCCGACAGCTCGGCGCCTGCCTTTGCGCTGTGGCGCTGGGACCGATCAGCCTGCTGTGCCTGTCCCCGGCATCGGCGCAGACCTGGCCGTCGGCCAGGCCGATCACGCTGGTGGTGGGTTACCCCGCCGGCGGCAGTGTGGACCTGGTCGCCCGCATCATGGCGGAGCCGCTGGGCAAGCGCCTCGGTACGGCCGTCATCATCGAGAACCTGGGCGGCGCTGGCGGCACCATCGGCGCGCAAAAAGTCGTCAGCGCCAACCCCGACGGCTACACGCTGCTGCTCGGCTCGGGCAGCGAGGTCTCGATTGCGAAGCTGTTCAATGCGGCCATCAAATACGACGGCGAGACCGACCTCAGCCCCGTTGGCCTGATCGGCGTGACGCCCATGGTGTTTGTGACCAACACCAACACCGGCATCAAGACGATGGATGAAGCGATTGCGCGCTCGAAGAAGGAGCGCAACCAGCTCAGCTTTGCTTCGTCGGGCATCGGGACGCCGCTGCATGTCTCGGGCGAGCTCATCAACCTTCTGGCCGGCACGAGCTTCCGCCATGTGCCGTACCGCGGCGCTGGGCAGCAACTGCAGGACCTGCTGGGCGGCAACATTGAGTTCAGCGTCTCGGTGCTGTCGTCGGCGCTGCCGCACATCGAGTCCGGCAAGATGGTGCCGCTGGGCGTGACCACCGCTGCGCGTTCCCGTGCCGCACCGCAGATTCCGGCCCTCGGTGAAAGCCCCCGGCTCAAGGGCTACGACATGAACGTGTGGTTCGGCCTGTTTGGCCCGGCCAGACTGCCGGCGCCCATGGTGGCCCGGCTGAACCGTGAACTCAACGAGGTCCTGCGTGACGAGGCGGTGTGGAAGAAGCTGCAGAAGGCCGGCATCTCGAACGAAGGTGGCACGCCGCAGGCGCTGGCCGCGTTTGTCCGCGCCGAAACCCAGCGCGTGCGTTCGGTGGTGAACAAGGCAGTGGCCACCGGGACGGCATCGTGAGGGTCATGCCGCCGCCCCACCATGCGGTGAAGCTGGAGCCGCCCGGTTTGTCGTTTTGGGCCGCGTCGCCGCTCGGCGTGCCGCATGTGCATGAGCGCAGCGCGGCCGTCCCGGGCCCTGAGGTGCTGGTCACGGCGCTGGTCCACGGCAACGAGTACTCCGGCGCCTGGGCGCTGGACGCTTTCTTGCTCAGCGGACTGCAGCCCCGGCGGGGCCGCATCACGCTGGCGTTTTGCAACACGGCCGCCTTCCAGACCTTCGATGCGCTGCGGCCCGACGCCTCCCGCTTTGTCGATGAAGACTTCAACCGCCTGTGGTCTACCGAGGTACTTGAGGGTCCGCGGCAAAGCGCCGAGCTGCAACGCGCACGGGCGCTGCGCCCCTTTGTCGAACGCGCCACGCACCTGCTGGACCTGCATTCGATGCATGAACCCGGCGAACCGCTGCTGGTCACCGGCACGCTGCCACGCAACATCGACTTTGCGCAAAGCCTGGGCACCGGCGACCAGGTGGTGGTGGACGCGGGCCATGCCGACGGCGTGCGGATGCGCGACTACGGCCCGTTTGGCGACCCCGCGGGTGACCGCATCGCGCTGCTGCTGGAGGCCGGACAGCACTGGGCGCTGTCCTCGCTGCAGGTGGCGCGCAATGTGCTGATGCGCTTCCTGGTCGGCGCCGGTGTGCTGGACCTGGCCGACATCCCGCCCGGCTGGCTCAAGGCAGACCTGCCCGCCTGCCCGCCGGTGGTGGTGACCGACCGCGTGGTGGCGCGCTCATCACACTTTCATTTCATCCATGAGTTCCATGGGGGCGAACTGATCCTGCGCGCCGGCACGGTGATCGCCCATGATGATGGCGAGCCCATCGTCACGCCTTACGACGACTGCGTGCTGGTGATGCCCTCGGTGCGGCAACTGCGGCCGGGGGTAACCACGGTGCGCCTGGGGCGTCATGTGCCCCTGTCGCGGCACGCCGGTCAGGCGGCCGCATCGTGGGTGAGTCCTCAGCGGGCGGGTGCCACCGGGTAGCGGGGCGGGCCAGCCGTGCCGATATGGAGGGCTGGCACCACGGTTTCCACCTCCGGCACGGCCCGGGCGGCGGCCTCCAGCCGCCGCGCCTGCGCGTCCGACGCCACGCAACCTTCGAGAAATACCCAGCGCCGCTGGATCGTGACCCAGACGCTGTCTGCTGCCACGCCTGGCACAACGGCCAGGGCGTCACGCACTGGGCCCGCCAGCGCCTTGTCGTAGCGGTAGGCGTTGCTGTCACGGCATGTTCCGGCCAGCCAGCAACTGGTGCCGCGCTCGGCGCGCCAGTGGGCTTCCTTGCGCTGCTCCTCAAAGGTCAGCAGCGGGCCTTCCGGCACGGGGCACTCAGGCAAGCCGGATGAC
Organism: Synechococcus sp. UW140; assembly: GCA_943370905.1. Taxonomy (GTDB): domain Bacteria; phylum Pseudomonadota; class Gammaproteobacteria; order Burkholderiales; family Burkholderiaceae_C; genus Polaromonas. The sequence goes on along the minus strand of CALRSS020000013.1, from coordinate 31,935 downwards.
ACCTGGAAGAACGGGTCTTCGAACCAGTTCTTTTTGATGTCGGGTACCGGTATCTGCGCTTGTGCCAGTGCCGCAGCGGGCGCCAGCATCAGAAGTGGGGCGAACAGGCAACGCAACATCATCCGCCGATGCTGCCGCGTCGTTCAGTACGTGGCAAGTGGCATCAGATTTTTTGATACCCCATCAACGCGACCCGTCAGCTTGCGCTCAGAGCGGATGCTCGGTGTAGAACTTGCCGCCGTGGAACAGCAAGGGCGCGGCGCCGACGCGGTGGCTGCAGCGTTCGACTTCACCGACAAAAATCACGTGGTCGCCTTCTTCGTAGCGGCTGCGGTTGAAGCATTCAAAGCTGGCCGCGGCGCCCTGCAGCAGGGGTGAACCGGCCACGCCGTCGGTGAAGGCGACGCCGTCCCAGCGGTCCTCACGCTTGCCGGCAAAGCGCTCGGCCAGCTCTTTCTGGTCAGCGGCCAGGATGTTGATCGCGTAGTGGGAGCCCGCGCTGAGCGCCGGCATGGAGCCTGCCGCCTGCGACAGGCTCCACAGCACCAGCGGCGGGTTGAGCGAGACCGAGTTGAACGAGTTGGCGGTCAGGCCCACCAGCTCACCCGTCGGCGTGCGGGCGGTGACGATGGTCACGCCGGTGGCAAACATCGCAAGGGATGCACGGAACTCGCGTTGGGAAAAACTCGGCTGGCTGGCTTGTCGGGAAGAAGGCATAAGCGGCTAATTTAACTGAAGCCTGCTTTCGGTGTGCCGCCCCGGTTTTACCTGGTCTCCTGTGGCCACCTGAGACGCCGCCAGCACCGCTAAACTGCAGCGATGAAGTCGAGCGTACAGATCCTGGCGGCCATGGTCGCCACCGTGTTGGCCGTCAGTGCGCGGGCGGCGACGCCTTGCCCGGAATTGTCTGCCCGGCTGCCCAATGTGAGCCGCGCCCTGTGCGATGGCGCGCAACTGCAGGATTCGCGCGCGCGCTCGGTCAATGGCCAGCCGCTGTGGGTGCGCGATGTGGACCCGGGCCAGGCCACCATGCGCGTGCTGGTGGTCGGTGCCATTCATGGCGACGAGTTGTCGTCCGCCGCGGTGGCCCTGCACTGGATCCGGCTGGCGAGCCAGACGCCGCAGGACGCGCCGCAGGTGATTCACTGGCGCTTTGTGCCCGCGCTCAATCCGGATGGCTTGATGCACAAACCGCCGCGCCGCGTCAACGCCCACGGCGTGGACCTCAACCGTAACTTCCCCACACCCCATTGGGACCGGGATGCCAAGGTCTACTGGGAAAAACGCACCGGCAAGGACCCGCGCCGCTGGCCCGGCGCCACGTCGCTGTCGGAGCCGGAGTCGCGCTTTCTGCACGAGCAGATGCAGAGCTTCCAGCCGCAACTCATCGTGAGCATCCATGCGCCCTACGGCGTGCTGGATTTTGACGGACCGTCGGTGCCGCCGTCCCGGCTGGGGCGGCTCTACCTGGACCAGGTCGGTATCTTCCCGGGCTCCCTCGGCAATTACGGCGGTGTGCACAAGGGCGTGCCGGTGGTCACCATCGAGTTGCCCAACGCCATGCGAACGCCGCTGGATGCCGAGATGCGCCAGATGTGGCTGGATCTGCTGCGCTGGGTGCACGAGCGCATGGGGGAGCGCGCCGGCGGCGTCCTTCGCTGACGACGCTGTGTGGTGGGTGCCAGCGCTTGCGGCAGGCGCGGCCCAACGCCGGGCGTTACCGGGTGTCCTGTGCGGTGAAGAAGGTCGCGGCCTGCGCCACGGCGCCTGCGTCGGCCTGCACGGCATCGGGCGGGCCGCCTTTGCCCCACAGCTCCCCGCCGTAGCGCATGGCCATGAACTGCGCGCACAGGCGGATGGAGTCGATCATCGGCTGCGCCTTGGCGCGGTCACCGCTGGTGGTCACCAGCCACAGGGTTTTCTTCGCCATCTCGTCCTTGAAGGGCAGACCGGGGATGCGCATCCAGGCGCTCCAGTGGTCCAGATACACCTTCAGCGGCGAGGGGATGCTGTACCAGTAGACCGGCGCGACAAACACCAGGTCAGTGGCGGCCATCGTGGCTTCCAGCAAGGTTTTCATGTCGCCCTCCGGCGCGGCATAGGTGCCTGCCGTGTGGCGCTGGTCCACAAACATCGGCAGTTGCAGGTGTGCCAGCGACAGCCAAGTCTGCGTGCTGCCGTCGGGCAGCGCGGCGGCGGCCTGCCGCGCCAGCCACTCGGTGTTGCCAAGCGCGCCGGGCTCGCGTGTCGAGGTGGTGAGAAAGAGGTGGTGTGTGGAGGCGGATTGAGAGCTCATGCCGGCATGGTAGCGGCCCGGCGCGATCGGCGTGCGGGCGCCTCGATGCCGTAGAAGCCGAAATCCATGGCCGGCACTTCGCCGCTGATCAGCTCGGCCATGGCCTTGCCGGAGCCGGCGCCATGCGTCCAGCCCAGCGTGCCGTGTCCCGCGTTGACCCACAGGCCGCGCACCTTGGTCTTGCCGATGTAGGGGATGTTGGTCGGTGTGGCGGGGCGCAGGCCGGCCCAGAAACGCGGGGAGCCGCCTTCGGCCTCCAGCCGCGTGTCGCAGACGCCGGGCAACACTTCCTCGATGCGGTCGGCCAGCATGCGGCAGCGCGCCTGCGCCACCGGGGTGTCGAGCGACAGGTCGTAGCCGCCGACTTCAATCGTGCCGGCCACCCGCAGGTCGTTGCCCAGGCGGCTCATCGCGCACTTCACCTCGTCGTCAATGGTGCTGACAAACGGCGCCAGTTCCGGCTTGAGCAGGCGGAAGGTGGCGCTGTAGCCCTTGCCGGGGTAGATGGGCAGGTCCACACCCACGGTGCGCAACAGCGGCGCCGTGTAGGAGCCGCAGCAGGCAACGACGTCATCGGCTTTGATCTCGAGCGTGGGTGCTGCAGCGCCTTCCGGCTGCCGTGGACGCACCGACACGGCATCGATGGCGCCGCCGCGCGTCTGCAGCCTGGTGATGTCGTGGCCATACAGGAAGCGGGCGCCGCGGTCGGCACAGCGCCGGGCCAGCGCCTGGGTGAACACGCGCGCGTCGCCGCTTTCGTCGCTGGCGGTGTAGGTGCCGCCGACGATGCGGTGGGAAAACGCGCGGAAGGCTGGCTCGATGGCCAGCAGTTCGGCCGTGCTGACCACGCGGCGCGCCACGCCGTATTTCTGCATCAGCGCGGCAGCCTCGCCGGCGGTGTCAAAGGACTTCTGGTCGGTGTAGTAGTGCGCAATGCCGCGTTCGAGGCGGTTGTAGTCGATGCCGGTGGCGGCCACCACCTCCTTGAGTGCGGCGTGGCTGTAGGCGCCCAGCGCCACCAGTTGCTGCACATTGCGCTCGAAAGCCGCGTCGTTGCACTGCGCCAGAAACTGCAGACCCCAGCGCCACTGCTGCCAGCCGTCGCCAAGCGGCCACTGCGGGCGGAACAGCAGCGGTGCGTCGTGGCGGAACATCCACTTCAGCGCCTTGAGGGGCGCGTCCTTGTTGGCCCAGGGCTCGCAATAGCTGACGGAAATCTGCGCGGCGTTGCCGAAACTGGTTTCCATGGCCGCATCGCTCTGGCGGTCGACCACAGTGACCTCATGGCCGCGCTCCAGCAGCTGCCAGGCCGTGCTGACACCGATGATTCCTGCACCCAACACCACAACGTTCATGGCCGTACTCTCCTGCCCGTCAGTGTGAAGGAAGTTGCTTTCGATTAACAGCGAAATTAAACTCTCAGTGAAAACATCAGCACAACTAATGGAGGACGTGCGGCATGAGTACTTTTGACCCGGATGCACTGGAATGCCTCGCGGCGATTGTGGAAGAAGGCGGTTTCGAGCGGGCCGCCCAGCGGCTGTCCATCACCCAGTCGGCGGTGTCGCAGCGCCTGCGCGCACTGGAGGCGCAGGTCGGCACCGTGCTCATTGTGCGCAGCCGGCCGCTCAAGCCGACCTCGGCCGGGCAACTGCTGCTCAAGCACACCAAGATGCTGCGCCTGCTGCGCGCCGACCTCGAGCGCGACCTCAAGGAGCTGGCACCCAGTTCGCTGGGCGGTGCGCGTGAGGAGGAGCGCATCTCGATTGCCATCAATGCCGACAGCATCGCGACCTGGGCCATGCAGGCGCTGACCGATCTGGCCCGGCAGGGCCTGCCGATGGAGATCATCACCGACGACCAGGACTTCACGCACGGGTGGCTGCGCGAGGGCCAGGTGCTGGGTTGCGTCACCACGCTCAAGCAGGCCTTGCGTGGCTGCAAGGTGGTGCCGCTTGGCGCGATGGCCTATGTGGCGGTGGCGACGCCGGAGTTCGCCCAGCAGCGCCTGACGCGCGCGCCGGCGGCGGGCGGCGTCGGCCGCACCGGCGAGGCGCAGCTCAGCGCCCACAACTTCCGCGACGTTCCCTTTGTGGCCTTCAACCGCAAGGACGACATGCAGAGCGAATTCATCGCCAAGGCTTTCGGGCTCAAGCGCGTCACGCTGAACCAGCTGTTCGTGCCCTCGTCGGAAGGCCAGGTGCGGGCGGTGCTGGCGGGCTGGGGTGTGAGCGTGGTGCCGCGCCTGCTGGCGCAAGGCCTGATCGACCAGGGCCTGCTGGTGAATGTGGCGCCCGGCTGCACCTTGCCGATCCAGCTCTACTGGCACTGCTGGAACCTCGAATCCGAGGTGCTGGACGCGCTGACCGCCGCGCTCAAGCAGGCTGCGTCGCGGTCGCTGGTGCTCTGAGGCGCGAAGCGGCCGCCTCCCGGCCCTGGCACAAGGCTGACGGCCGGCTGACTCAAGGCCCCGGACTCAAGGGAAACCCTGTGTGTAAGCGGGTGTAACAACCCTATTCTCGCCCCACAGGAGACAAATCATGCAAAAGACCCACCGCCCCGCGGGCTGGCGCAGGCTTCTGGCCGTGGCCACGCTCATCACCCTCGCTGCCGGCCATGCGCTGGCGCAGCCGGCACCCGTTGCCAACACCATCAAGATCGGTGTGATCGGCCCCTTCACCGGCGCCTCGGCCGACTTTGGGGTGCCCATGCTCAACGGCATCCAGCAGGCGGTTGACGAAATCAACGCCGTGGGCGGCTATCTCGGGCGCAAGATCGAAATCGTGCGCCGCGACGACAAGGCCAATCCCGACGAGGGCCTGAAGATGTCGCAGCAACTGCTGGCCGAGAAAGTGGTCGCCACCATCGGGTTTTGCAACACAGGTGTTGCAGCGAAATCGCTCGATGTGTTCCAGTCCGGCAAGACGCCACTGATCATTCCCTGCGCGACCGGTTCACCGCTCACCGCCAAATACCCTGCGGCTGAAAGCTATATTTTCCGCACCTCTGCCAGGGATGCCATCCAGGCCCCGTTCGTGGTGGATGACATCCTCAAGCGTGGCTGGAACAAGGTGGCGGTGTTTGCCGACACCTCCGGCTATGGCGAAGCGGGCCTCAAGGACGTCGAGAAGGCACTGGAAGCCAAAGGACAGAAACCGGTTTACGTGTCCCGCTTCGCGCTGGGCGTGACAGACCTGACCGACGAGCTGAAGGCCGCGAAGGCGGCCGGGGCCAATGTGGTGTTCAGCTACACCGTTGGCCCCGAGAACGCCGTGATCGCCAAGGGCCGCCAGTCACTGGGGTGGAAGGTGCCGCAAGTGGGGGCCTGGACGTTGTCCTTCCCGTTCTTCATTGAAGGCGGCAAGGAGGCGGCTGACGGCGCGTTGATGGCGCAAACCTTCATCGCAGAGCCAAGCAACGAGCGGCGTGCGTCTTTCCTGACCAGCTATGCACGCAAGTTCAATGTGAAAAGGATTCCGGTGCCGATGGCCGCCGCGCAAGGCTACGACGCCGTCTATATCCTTGTGTACGCGCTCCTTGGCATCCGCGACGGCAACCTCTCGGGCCCTGCCGTCAAGGCCGCACTGGAGAGCAAGAACCGCACGTATTACGGCGTGGTCGCGACGTACGACCAGCCCTTCAACCCGGCAAGCAAGGATGCCCTCACGCCCAACATGCTGGTCATGGGCATGGTGAAAAGCGGCGGCGTGACCTTTGCCTACCCCGAGGACGCCAAGCGCAATCTCTTCGTGCAGCGCAAGCAGTAAGGCCGCCGCCCCTCCGCCCGCACGGCCGCCCCCGTGCCGGCTATTCCCTGAGGGCCAGCTCTGCCGCCTCGCAAGCGCCCCCTGCGCAGACCGTTCTTGCCTCACAATCTGTTGCATGATGACCGCTGATCCCTGATCGCGTGGAAGGAGCAACTTGATGCAGGCTTGGGGGGGGCTTCGTTCACGGCTGGTGTTGCTGGTGGTGGCTGCGCTCTTGCCGGTTTTCGGCTTGCTCACGTACTCCACGGCCAAAAGCCGCCAGGCCGCGCTGGAGCTGGCCCAGAACAACCTGCAGTCGGACACCCGTCTGGCCGCCGCCTACCAGCAGCGCCTGATCGACAAGGTGGCCCAGCTGCTGCGCGACATGGCCAGCGGCCCGTCCATCAGGAACACGCAAATCCGCTTGTGTGTGCCCTATCTGCAGAATCTGCAGGCCCAGGACCGCTCGTATGCCAACCTCGGCGTGGTGGGCCTGAACGGGCGCGTCACCTGCCAGGCCAGGGATCCTGCCACCAGCCCCTACGCAGGCGACCGACCCTTTTTCCAGCAGGTCAGGGGCGGGGCGAAATTCGCCGTCGGCGACTACGCCATAGGCCGCGCCAGCGGCCGGCCGGGGCTGGGCTTCGGCATGCCGGTCTACGGCGACGACGGCTCGCTCAATGGCGTGGCTTTTGCGGCCCTGGACATCGCGGCATTCGGCGCGGCGATCGACAGCCAGCCGCTTCTCCCGGGCTCCCGGCTTCGTGTGCTGGACCGGCGCGGAACGGTGCTGGCGGCGCATCCTGCAGCCGACGCCTGGCTGGGCAAGCCGGACCCCGACCGGGTGGTGCTGGGCGCGGTGACGGCGCGCAAGTTCGGCCTCTGGCGCGCCACCGACGCGCAGGAGGTCGAGCAGGTCTATGCGCTGGCCCCGGTTGGTGGTGATGCGGGCGCCAATTTGTTCGTGGCCATCAGCGTGCCGCGGGAGGCCATCACCGCTGGTCCCGACGCGGTGTTGGGCTTTGACCTGCTGGCCTTGCTGGCGGTGACCGCCTTCGGCATCGGCTGCGCCTGGTGGGCGGGAGGGCGCCTGGTGGTGGCGCCAGCGACCGTCATCGCCCGGCAGGCTGATGCGCTGGCCGAGGGCAACCTGTCGGCGCGCATTCCTGCCGATTTTGCCGGCACCGGTGAGCTGGGAACAATTGCCCAGACCTTCAACCACATGGCCGAATCGCTGCAGGCCCGCCGCTCCGAGCTGGACCAGGTGCTGAGCCACGTCGGCGAGGAGCATTCGCGCCTGGAACTCATCGTCAACAGCATGGGCGAGGGCCTGATTGCGGTGGACCTTGCGGGCCGCTTCCTGCTGTTCAACGAGGCTGCCCGCAAACTCTTTCCAGAACCTCCCCCGGACGGTCTGCTGAGCACCTGGCGGCAAAGCCACACCTTCCTCAGCCTCGACGGCAAAACACCGTACCCGACCGACGAACGCCCCATGAGCCGGGCCCTGCGCGGTGAACAGGTGAACAACTGGGACGTGATGCTGCGCCTGCCCGGCCAGCGTGACCACATCCTGCGCATGAACCTGCGTCCCCTGCGGGACCCGCAAGGCGAGCTGGTCGGCGGACTGGCGGTGTTCCGCGACATCACCGAGCGCAAGGCGACCGAGGACTTCGTGCAGGCCCAGGAGCAGGTGCTGGAGCTGATCGCCACAGGCGTGGCCTTGCCGCATTCGATGGAGGCCGTGGTGCGCCTGATCGAGTCGGTGGCGCCCGACAGCCTGTGCACCGTGTTGCTGGTCGAGGGGAGCCGCCTGCGCCACTGTGCGTCCGTGCGCATGCCGGTCAGCTTTGGCCGGGTGGTGGAGAGCATGGCCATCGGCCCCGAGGCAGGTGCCTGCGGCACGGCCGCGTTCCGCAAAAAGGCAGTGATCGTGGAGGACGTCCAGGCCGACCCGCTGATGAAGGACTACCGGGATGTCGCCCGCAACTACCAGCTCCGCTCGTGCTGGTCGGCGCCGGTGCTGTCATCGACCGGTGAGGTCATGGCCACATTCGCCATCTACCACCGCGAGCCCCGCCGTCCCGATCCGAAGGACATGGCCCTGCTCGACACGGCTGTGCGCCTGGCCCGGATTGCCCTGGAGAAAGACCGGGCCGAAGCAGCCCTGCTGGGCAGCGAGATGCGCTTTCGCGAGCTGGCAGAAAACATCGAGGACGTCTTCTATAACCGTGACGCCAAGACTGGCCGCATGGCGTATGTGAGCCCGGCCTATGCGGTTGTCTGGGGGCAAAGCTGCGACAGCCTGTACGCCGACCCGCGCTCCTACATCGAGAGCATCCATCCCGACGACCGCGTCAAGGCCATCACGGCAGACCGGCTGAACCAGGCCGGCCAGCCCACGGATGTGGAGTACCGGGTCCTCCGCCCTGACGGCGAAACACGCTGGATCCACGATCACGCCTATCCCGTGATGGGTCCGCTGGGCGAGCTGGAGCGCGTGGTGGGCACCGCGCGGGACGTCACTGCCCGCAAACTCGCCGACCTGGCGCTGGCCCGCTCCAGCCGGGCGCTGCAGATGCTCAGCGAATGCAACCGGGCCCTGACCCGGATTGAAGAAGAGGCGGCACTGCTGGCGGAAATCTGCCGCCTGGCGGCTGAGGTGGGCGGCTACCGCATGGCCTGGGTCGGCTATGCGCTGGATGACGCGGCCCGCACGATCCAGCCCATGGCGCATGCCGGGTATGACGAGGGCTATCTGGCAGCGGTTCCGCTGAGCTGGGACGACATGACCCCGGGTGGCCAGGGTCCGGCCGGGCAATGCATACGCACCGGGCAGGCCCGCCTGAGCGGTGACATCGCCAGGGCAGAGAACCAGTTCCATGGGGGCGCCGAAGCCCTGCCACGCGGCTACCGCAGCGCCATCTTTCTGCCGCTTCGCAATCCCCAGCGAAGCTTCGGCCTGCTCGGCCTCTATGCGTCGGAGCCCCAGCAGTTTGCCGACGAGGAAGTGGGGCTGCTGCAGGAACTGGCGGACAACCTGGCCTTTGGCCTGGGCGCCCTGCGCTCGCGCCAGGAGCGCTCACGCATCGAGGCGGCGGTGTTCAAGATGGCCACTGGCGTTTCCGCCAGCGGCGGCGGTGTGTTCTTCCAGGAGCTGGTGCACAACATGGCTGACGCGCTGGGCGCGGATGCCGGCTTTGTGGCGCGCATGCTGCCAGGCGAGCCATTGATGGCGCGCACGGTGGCCGGTACGGTGGATGGCCAGGCGGTTCCCGGGTTTGACTACGCGTTGGCCGACTCGCCGTGCGTCGGACTGCTTACCTCCGACAGCGTCATCGTCAACGGCGATCTCGCGTCCGTCGCGCCGAACTCGTCTGCTGTCCGGTCGCTCGGGGCCGTGTCGTATGTCGGCCGCTGTCTCGAGGATGCGAAAGGGCATGCGGTGGGTGTGCTGTTCGTGCTGTTCCGCAAGCCGCTGGAGAAAACCACCTTCATGGAATACACCATGAAGATATTCGCCGCCCGCGCAGCAGCCGAGCTGGAGCGGCTGGAAGTGGACACCAAGCTGCGCGAGCAGGCGTCGCTGCTGGACCGCGCACAGGATGCCATCATGGTGCGCAAGCTGGACCGCACCATCAGCTACTGGAACAAGGGGGCCGAGCGCCTCTATGGCTGGACGGCAGACGAGGTGCTGGGCAAGACCATGGACGACAAGATGTACAGCCGCCCCGAGGTGCTTGAGGCGGCTATGGCGCAGACGCTGGCCAACCACGGCGATTGGGCCGGCGAGCTGGAACAGGTGGCCCGTGACGGCAAGCCGGTGCTGGTGGAGGCGCGCTGGACGGTGGTGCGTGACGACGAGGGCCGCATCACGGGGGTGCTGGGCATCAACACCGACATCCGCGAGCGCCACCGCGCGCGCGACGAAATCATGCTGCTCAACGCCAGCCTGGAGGAGCGCGTGCAAAAGCGCACGGCCCAGCTGGAGTTTGCCAACAAGCAGCTCGAGGCGTATTCGTACTCGGTGTCGCACGACTTGCGCACGCCGCTGAGCGCCATCGACGGTTTCAGCAACCTGCTTGAACGCACGCTGGTCAAGGCGTCAGACGATCCCGTCGCCCAGCGCGGCCAGCACTATCTGTCGCGCATCCGGGCCGGGGTGGCCCAGATGGGGGAGCTGATTGACGCCATGCTGGCGCTGGCGCAGGTGTCCCGCTCGACCTTGCGCTGGGAGCAGGTGGACTTGAGCGCCCTCGCCAACGAGGTGCTGGAGGGTTTCCAGGAACATGCCCCGCGTGCCGGGACGGTACTGCAGGTCGCGCCCGGGCTGGTGGCCAACGGCGACCCGCGCCTCCTCAAGCAGGTACTGGACAACCTGCTGGGCAACGCGTGGAAATTCAGTGCCAAGAAGCCGCACACCGAGATCACCTTCGGACAGGACATCAACGCCGACGGTGAAAAGGTGTTTTTCGTGCGCGACAACGGCGCGGGCTTTGACATGGCTTATTACGAAAAGCTCTTCGGGCCGTTCCAGCGCCTGCACGGGGCGTCAGAGTTCGAGGGCACCGGCATCGGGCTGGCCACGGTGCAGCGCATCGTGGCAAGGCACGGCGGGCGGGTCTGGGCCGAAGCGGCCATCGGCCAGGGGGCTGCGTTCTATTTCACGCTGGGGGTGGCGACGCTGTAGCCGTGCCTGCGGACGGTGCCGCAGGGGCAGTGAATGCCACCGAGAATGCTACAGGTCGTGGGCCTGCAGTGTCTCGCGCAGGTTCTGCGCCTTGTCGGCGTCAAAATGCCCCTCGGCACGCGCCAGCACCTCGCCCTTGCGGTTGACCACCACCGCGTACGCCTGATCCACGCCGCTCAGGCCCGCCGAACGCACAAAGCTGGCGCGGTCGGTGAACACCGGCACCAGTCTGGCCCGCTCCGACTCGGCCGGGTAGTGCTGCAGCAATTTGGTTTCGAAGGCTGTGCGGCCGGTTTCGGTGCCGGGGTCGGTGACGATCGGCATGCGCACCCAGGCTATGGAAGTGTCGTTCCGCAGGCCCAGGCCTTCGATCCAGCTTTCGGCGTCTGAGCGGTGGTCCCGCTTGAAGGTGATCAGCGCCAGCGTCCTCTCAGAGGGGAAACCGCTGGGCAGCGTCACTGGCTGCCTGAGCAGCGTCTGCGTCATGAAGTCGGGCATGCGCCCCATCACGCTGGATTCATCGGGGCTGAACACAGCCATGGCGAACGTCAGGGCCGCGGCCATCAGCCAGGCACCGACATAGGGGGCATTGCTTTTCATGGTTCTCTCCCTGCACGATTTGGTGCATACCGCGAGACATACCGCGACACACACCACCGTAATAGCAAGATACATGCAAAGGCCTGCAGGTTCCAGTCAACACCCGTGAAGTTCGGGGAATAATTGATGCAAATTGTTAGCGCGGCAAGCGTGGCCTCCTCCAGATGGAGGAGAAGAGCGGTCGGCAAGAGCAGCGCTGTACCGTATCGGGGGCGCGCCAGGAAGATGTCCTTTGGCGGGTTGTCGGTCCCGGGGCGTCAATGGGTCGAGTCCGCGCGGAGTTTGGACTCCAGTGTTTTGGTGGCGGTGATGTCGACAAACGTGATCACTGCCCCGTCGATCACGTTGTCCAGCCGGCGGTACGGCATGATGCGCACCGAAAACCAGCGGCTGTCGCTGCTCAGGATCTGTTTTTCCGAGAACACCAGGGTGCGCAGGGTCTCGTTGGCATCGTTGCTCAGCTCGGGGTATTGCAAGCTGGTGGTGAGGTCGCTCAGCGGCCGACCGATGTCGCTTTCCCGCAGGTTGATGATCTTGGCGGCCCTCTCCGTGTAGCGCCTGACATTCAGCTTCTTGTCGAGAAACAGGATGGCGATGTCGGTGCTGTTGAGCAGGTTCTTCAGGTCGCTCTGGGCCAGCGCGAGGTCATCCAGCTTGGTCTGCATTTCGGCGTTGATGGTCTGCAGCTCCTCGTTCATGGACTGCATTTCCTCCTTCGACGTCGTCAGCTCCTCGTTGGCCGACTGCAGCTCCTCATTGGTGGACTGCAGTTCTTCATTGGTGGACTGCAGTTCCTCCCTGGAGGCGCGGGTTTCCTCGCGCAAGGTCTGGATTTCATCCCGAAAATGCTGGATTTCCGCTGCGTGGGAGGCCTCCAGCGCGCTCGGCGCCTTGCGCCGCCCCCGGTGCGCTGGCGGGACGTCACGGAACACGATCATAAGCATGCCGCTCAGGCTGACGGGCTCGTTCAGCGCCTGTACCGTGACATCGACGGCGTAGGCCCCTTCAGCGCCCCCCATCTGCAGGCCCCGCAGTTGCACCTGTTCGGCCTGTGTCGCAGCGCGCTTGAGCGCCTCGGCGAGCGGCGCGCGCAGTCCCTCGCGCACCATGGCATGGAAATTCCAGTTCGCCTTGCCAGCCGCGGGCTCCAGGTATTTGCCTGTGCGGCCGCTGATGTAGATGATGTCACCTGCGCCGTTGACGACCACGGCCGCCGGCGCGAAGACCTGCAGCAACACCCGGTCGGCAGCAGACTGCAGGTTTTCGGCCAGAGGGGCGGGCGCGGTGGGCGTTGGCATGGGGACTTCCTTGGGGGGCCGTGACAGCGGCGGGAATGATTTCAGCAACAAGTCGTGGTCATTGCCTGGCGCCTTATTCTGGCGCAGATACAGCCGCAGCTTTGACTCGGTCGGCAGGAACAGGTCACCAAAGCGGCCCACGGTTTCCGAACTGCCCAGCAGCAACATGCCATCGGGCCGCAAACTGTAATGGAACAGCGGCAGCAGCCGGCGCTGCAGCGTGGCGTCGAAGTAGATCATCAGATTGCGGCAGGACAGCATGTCCAGCCGCGTGAAAGGCGGGTCCAGCACCACGTCGTGCTGCGCAAACAGCACCGTGTCCCGGATGCTTTTGTGAATGCGGTAATGGCCGTCGTGCGGCGTGAAAAAGCGTGCCAACCGCGCAGGTGACACTACTTCGCTGATCACGGCGGGGTACTGGCCGCGCCGGGCGGTGGCAATCGCGTCTGCGCTCAAGTCAGTCGCAAAAATCTGCAGCTGGCAATCCTGGTACTGCGGCAGCCGCTGCACCACTTCGGCAAAGACCATCGCGAGCGAATAGGCTTCTTCACCGGTCGAGCAGGCCACCACCCATGCGCGCAGTCGTTGCTGGGTGCCTTCGCCCCGCGCCAGCAAGGCCGGCAACGTCACATCGGCAAGCTGTTGCCAGACCGCCGGGTCGCGGAAAAAACTGGTCACACCAATCAGCAGCTCCTTGAACAGCAGATCGATTTCCTGGACGTTGTGCTGCAGGAACTCTGCATAGAGGGGCAGCGTGGCCACCGAATGGATGGCCATGCGTCGCTCGATGCGGCGGTGCAGCGTGCTGGGCTTGTAGAGTGAAAAGTCGTGACGCGTCCGTCTTTGCAGCGCGCTGAAAATCTCTTGCAGGGGGTGGGGTGCTGGCCTGGTCGCTGCCAGCGTGCCGATGGCCTTGGCGTCTTCGCTGGCGTTCTCACCTTCATTTCGTGCGGCGTGCCGGGCCGCTTCGCGCCGGTCGGCCGCTGGTTGCAAACGGGCCATGTAGGCAAGGATGCGCCCGGGCAGTTCCCCAGGCGGCGCCACGATGTCGGCGCACCCTGCTGCGATGGCGCTTTGCGGCATGGAATCAAACTGCGCAGACTCGGGTTGCTGCACCACGATCAACCCGCCCAGCGCCTTGATGGCCTGCAGGCCCAGCGTGCCGTCTGACCCCATGCCGGACAGCACCACTGCGATCGCGTTTTCGCCCTGTGCGCTGGCGAGCGATGAAAACAGGATGTTGATCGGCAGGCGCATGCCGCGCGGCTCCGTTGGCCGTTTCAGGTTCAGCAGTCCGCCGACCAGGCTGAGTTCGGTGTTGGGGGGTATCACATAAACGCAGTCAGGCCGTACCGGCATCATGAGCCCGGCCTCCACCACTGGCATCGGCGTCACGCGCTGCAACAGCTCGGGCAGCATGGCTTTCTGGGTTGGGTCCAGGTGCTGCACCACCACATAGGCCAGGCCGCTGCCTGAGGGTACGGCGGTAAAGAACTGCTCCAGCGCCGTCAGGCCACCCGCGGAGGCACCGATGCCGACAATGCGCACGCCATTGGGCGGGCGCTCGCCCGGGTAGTGGGGCGCGTCTGCGGCGGCGAGCGAAATCATGGGGTGTGCACGGCTTTCTCGTCAGGCTGTGGGGGCGGCGCGGCCGGCAGCAGCCGATCGGTCTCTCGCTTGATCACGCCATAGCACTCGCACGCCCGCAATTGCAATCCCTGACGGTCCAGCACCTCAATCTGACCACGGTGCGTGTCAATCAGTGTCAGCTGTTTCAGCAGGGCCAGCGCCTCGGTAATGCCTTCCCGCCGTACACCCAGCCGTTCTGCGACAGTTTCGTGGGTCACGGTCAATTCCTGGTTGTCCTGCCGGTCCAGGTTCATCAGCAACCAGCAGCACAGGCGTTGTCCGATCAGGTGGTGGCGGTTGCAGACGGCGGCCTGCGCAATTTGCGTGATCAGGCACTGGGCATAGCGCAACAGCCGGTGCATCATCACGCCACCTTGTTCAAACTCCTGGCGCAAGGGCGCTGCCCGCAACCGGAACGCGCGCCCTGCTTTGTGCACCACCGCGCTGTTGGTGGTGCTGGCGCCACCCAGAAACAAGGTCACACCCACCACGCCCTCATTGCCGACCAGAGCGACTTCAGTCGATGTCCCGTTGGCGGTCTGGCAGAGCAGCGTGACGATGGCACTTTCGGGAAAATAAAGACAGGTGAGCTCCACGCCCGCCTCGTGCAGCACCTGCCCGGCCTGCAAATTGACTTTCTCCAGATGGGGCACCAGGCGCAGCCAGGCGTCCGCCGGCATGCCAGCCAGCAATTGGTTGAGCGGCTTCAAAGTTGGTCTCAGGTCTGGCGAGGGGGCCATGACAAGCCTCACGTACTGGGGAGCTGCTGCTGAAAATGGAGGCCACCCCCGGCCGTCCCGCCGTACGCTTCAGGCATCCAGCGCCTGATGGCTGCCATCGTCGGTGTCGACGGCCATCACCAGCCAGCCGGCCATACCCGGTGCGACACCTGCCGACAGGCACAGGCGACGTGGAGGGCTGCTGGTGGTGGCCGTGCGCACCGTACAGCGGCCAACGGCGGTGTGCAATTGTGTGCGTTGAAGGAGTGCTGCGACGGCAGGCCTGTCGTCGGGCGCCGCCACACGCTCCAGTGGGTACCCGGCCAGATTTTCCGGCTCGACGCCCGCCAACTTCTCGCCGAGGGGGTTGGCTTCAAGGATTCTGCCTTCCGGGTTGACCACGAAATAGGCTGCCGGGGCAGATTCGTACAGCGCTTTGTAGCGGCTCAATTCTCCTTCGAGCTCCTGCTGGTTGTGTTCCATGTGCTCATGCTGCAGATCAAGTTCTACCTGGTGAACCTGCAGCTCGTGCAGCAGCTTGAGCGCATCTGCAGCGCTGGACGGGTCGCTGGCCAGGCTGTAGAGCAAGGTCAGCGCATCCGTACCAGGCGTCCAGCCCTGTGTGGCGGGTGCCTTGCCATGCTGGATGCGGGCTTCCGCGTCCAGTCGAAGCTTCGCGGGCAGGCTGGTTTCGGCGAGGTGGTTGGCCATGGTGTCCAGTCAATGAGGGCGTTGCCCTTTAGGGCCACCCACTATAAGGCTGTTCGGGTCCGCGACGCCATGGCCACGTCATATCCACGAAGGCCGTACAGGCCATGGAGGCGGCGCACACGTTTTACCCATCAGCGTCATAAAAAAGAGGGTGCGTTTGAGGTTTGTACTGGTGCGGCCACGATGTGCCTAGAATGCCGGAATGGTCACCCAACATATTTCAGCAGCGCCTGCGGGCGCGCCGGTCAAGGTCTCGTTCAAGGCGCAGATGCTCCAGGCGCGGGAGGAGGCCATCGTGCAAGCCGCCAATCGCCTGCTGGCAGAAAAGGGCTTTGACCTGATGACGGTGGACCAGGTGGCCGCCGACGTGGGCATTGCCAAGGCCAGCCTTTACAAGCACTTTCCCAGCAAGGAAGACCTCGCCGCGGCGGCCATGGTGCGGGTGCTGGGCCAGGCGCGCGCCTTCATGGACGGTTTGCCTGTTGCTGCGCCACTGGTCCAGCTCAAGGCGGTGGCCCGCTGGATGATGCAGATGCAGCTGGCCGGTGACATGCCTTCGCTGCCGAGCCAGAACTCCTCGTTGCGCGCTGCGCTGATGGGCAACAAGGCCTACCTGGACGGGCTGGTGGTGATCAGCGACCAGATCGGCGGCTGGATCGAGCAGGCGCTGCAGTCGGGCGAGCTCAACACCAGCCTGCCGCCCATGCTGGTGCTCTACACGCTGTATGCCCGTGCCTGTGATCCGGTGCTGGAATTCATGCGGGCCGGTGGCCAGCACAGCGATGAAGAAATCATCGAGCTGGTGCTGACGACCTGCTTTGACGGTCTCCGCGCACGCTGAGCGCGGCCTTGACCAGCAGGTCCGGCTTGAAGCCTTCCTGCTCCCCCTTGCGCGCATAACCCAGCGGGTTGGCCACCACACGGCAGCCGCTTTTCACGTAGTCGACCGGGCAGTGCAGGTGGCCATGCAGCCACACGTCAGCCAGTGGCAGCAGCGCGTCCAGCGCATTGCAGAACCCGGCGGTGCCGGCCGTCAGGCCATAGCGTGGGTCGGCGCTCAGCAGGCTGGGCGCAAAGTGGGTGATGGCGACGGTGGGCCCGTCAAACGGCTGCGCCAGCGCCTGCCGCAGCCAGGCCTGGCTTTTCAGCGCCTGTTCGCGCACATCCACCGCCAGCAGCGGTGCACCGTGGCGGAACGCATGGTTTTTGCTCAGGTAGAAATTGGCGGCGCGAAAGGCCTTTTCACGCGCGGCCATGCGCCCGCCAGTGGGGGCCAGGTCCAGCAACGCGTCAAAGTCCGACCACAAGGTGCTGCCGACAAAGCGCACGCCCTGCAGCACCAGGCTTTCCTGCTCCAGCCAGACGATGCCCAGCCGTTCGCAGGTCTGGCGCAGCCGCACATGGGTCGCATCGAAATCCAGTCCGTCGTATTCATGGTTGCCGGGAACGAACAGCACCGGTGTCGGCCAGCCTGCGCCGCCCTGGCTGGCAGGCAGCGGTGAGAAACGCCCCAGACCGAAGTCGGGGATGGCCAGCGCCGTGAGCTGGGAGCCGGGCTGGTAGGAGCCAATGTCACCGGCCAGCACCAGCAGGTCCGCCCTGGGGTTGGGCGTGGCCTGGAAGTGCGGATTGGATTCGAGATGGAGATCGGACAGCAGCTGGATGTTCACCCGCCGATTGTGCGGGATGACGGCGTGCCGCCGCCAGGCTTCAGGCCAGTGGCGCCAGCACCCGCACCGTGAAGGTGGTGCCCGCGCCGGGCTGGCTCCTGACCTCCACCGTGCCCTGGTGCAGTTCGATGCATTCCTTGACAATATGCAGGCCGATGCCGGTGCCCGAGATGTGGCCGACGTTGGTGCCGCGGTGAAAGCTGCCGAACAGGCGCGGCAGGTCGGACTCCGGAATGCCGATGCCGCGGTCGCTGATGCGCAGCAGGATGTGCTCACCGACGCCGCTGGCGGCAAACTCCACCGCGGTGTCCGGGTCGGAGTACTTCAGGGCATTGCCCAGCAGGTTGACGACGATGTGGCGCAGCAGTTGCTGGTCGGCCATGCGCGGCGTGTCCAGGCCGTCGCAGGTCATCGAGATGCGGGCGGCCTGCGGATTGCCACGTTCGAGCTCCGCCATCACCCGCACCAGCCAGTCCGGCATCAGCAGCGGCGCGGCGTCGAAGCTGAAGGTGCCCAGCTCCAGCCGGCTGGTGAGCAGCACCTGGTCCACCATGCCGTTCATGCGGGCCACCGCCGTCTTGATCTGCTCCAGCAGCTCCCGCCGTTCGTCGGCCGGGAAGGTGGCGCCGTAGGCATCGAGCAGCTCGACCGAAGAGAGAATCGCCGCCAGGGGCGTGCGGAATTCGTGCGAGGTCACGGCGACAAAACGCGACTTGAGCTCCGACAGCTCGCGCTCATGGGCCAGCGCCTTGCGCATGTCGTCTTCGGCCTGCCGCTTGAGGGTCACATCGGTGAGAAAGTTCAGCGTTGCGGGCGTACCCTCCCACTCGAACATCACGGAGCTGATTTCCAGCCAGCGCGTGTCGCACTGGGGGTGCTGCACGCGGAACTGGTAGTGGTTCTCGACCGGCTCGCCGCCCAGCCGACGCAGGTGGTTGCCCAGCACCCGTTCGCGGTCGTCCGGATGGATGAAGTCGATGAATGGGCGGGACTTCGCCGTCGCCTCGTCGAGCGCGGTCAGTGCCAGCGCCCGGGGGTTGGCATAAAGGATGCGGCCGGCGGCGGTGACCAGAATGCCTTCGCTCACGTTCTCCACCACGGCGCGGTATTTGGCCTCTGAGTCGGCGCGGCGGTCGATCTCCACCCGCAGCCGCTTGGAGGTGTCGAGCTGCCAGGTGATGTTGGTGGCCAGATGGATGATGCGCAGCAACTGGCCCGACGGGCTGTGGATGGGCACCGTCCGCTGGCTCAGGCGCGCCACCTCGCCGCCGGGCCGGCGCACCCGGTAATCCAGCGTGTGCTGGTGGGGGGTGGTCTGCAGCTGGCGCACGCGCTCCCGGTCGGTCAGCTCGACCTGGTCCAGCCAGGCCCAGGGGCGGCTCGCCAGTGCCTCCGCTGACGAACCCCAGAAGGCTTCGAAGGCGGGGTTGGTGTAGGTGATGCGGCCGGTGCCCGGGTCCCAGGACCACAGCATGGCGTCGATACTGGCGGCAATCTGCTTGAGCAGCAACTCCCCCTGCAAGGGCACCGGCAGGGCTGCTGGTGCAGGCTGGATCGCGTCAGGTGGGGCGGCGGACATCGGTGTGAGCATACCTGCGGTACCGGCGCCGCAGACTCCCGGTAAATCCGGAGGCCTCATGCGGTGCGTAGGGCTGACCATGCATTTTTTGCATGACATCTCAGCGCCGAACGCTTGAAAACCTAGGGAAAACCCTTAATCTTGGCTTGTCCCCACTTTTCGCCGTTCACGCGGTGACCTTTGCATGTTTTCCCTGTTTTCCCGAATCGTCCGCCGTCTGTCGGCCATTGCTCCCGCCGCTGCGCCGCTGCAAGGCGTGGCCCAACACCTGATGGAGCGCGCCGAGGCCCGCGCTGGCCGCAACCCGCGCCAGGCCCGTGAGCTGCGCCGCGCGGCGTACGCCTACCTCAGCGTCATTCGCTGACGCCATCGGCGGCTGCGGCAGCCAGCGCAGGCTGGGCAGCGGCAATCTCCAGTGTCAGCGCCGACAGGCTGCTGGTGCAGCGGTCGTCGGCACTGGCGAGCTGCTCGCCCAGTTGCGCCCACAGGCCTGCGGCCAGCGAGACTTCCATCTCTGCGGCATGCCTGGCCAGCGAGCGCATGCCGAGTGTGCCCGCCGTACCCTTGAGCTGGTGCGCCAGACGCCCCGCCGCGTCGGCGTCCTGCACCTGGGCCGCAGCCCGCAGCTCATCGAGCAGCTTGCCGGTCTTTGGCCCGAAGCTGCTGATCAGCTGCCCCATCAGCTTGCCGCTCGGGTCCAGCGAAATCAGGCTGCGCACCTGCTTGAGGTCCAGCAGCTCCTGGCCAGCAGAGGTTTGCGCTGCGACAGGCGCAGCCCGCTCGGGCCCGGCTTGCAGCGGGACCTGCTCTTCAAGCGGGGCATCTGCATTCCGGTTCGCCGTGCCGGCCATGCGCTGGCCGAAATACACCAGCTTTTCGCGCAGCGCCTCGACCGTCACCGGCTTGACGATGTAGTCGTCCATGCCGGATTCCAGCGCGGCATCGATGTCCTCGCGCATGGCGTGCGCGCTCATGCCGACAATCCGCGGGATGCCGCCGAACGGGCGGTTCTTAACCAGGATGCGGGTGGCGTCCATGCCGTCAAGCTCCGGCATCTGGATGTCCATCAGCACCAGGTCGTAAGGCTGGCGCCGCACCGCGTCCACCGCCTCCAGGCCGTTGGCGGCGATGTCGGCGCGGTAGCCGAAGCCCTTGAGCATCTGGAGCGCCACCTTGCGGTTGATCTCGTTGTCTTCGGCCAGCAGGATGCGCTGCGGGTAGCGCCGGGCCAGGCTGGCATCGAACTGTCTATCCTTCACGACCGGCGCCGCATTGGCCGCGCCGCGTTCCGCCAGTGCGTCAATGAAGCTCTGCGCGATGACGGCAATCCGGGCCGGTTTGACGACCACGGCCTCAAACAGGCCAGCGTCCGCGCTGGCCGGCATGCCGGCACCCGAGAACAGCACCACCGGCAGGTGCGGCCCGGCCGCCGGCCGCGACGCGCGCAGCGCGCGCGTCAGGGCAAGGCCATCCATGCCGGGCATGGTGAGGTCGGTGACCAGAAGATCGCAGGGCGCGCTCCCTTTGAGCGCCGCCAGCGCGTCCGTGGCCGACCCGAGGCAGCTGACCTGCATGCCCCAGCGGCGCGCCAGTTGGCCCAGCTGCTCCAGACAGGCCGGGTTGTCGTCCACCAGCAGCACGCGTTTGTCCTTGAGCCGGTCCAGCGCCAGCGTGGGCGGGGCGCTCATGGCGATGGCTGGCGAGGTGGGCAGGGTGAAGAAAAACCGGGTGCCCTGGCCCTCCTGGCTCTCGACCCACATGCGGCCCTTCATCGCCTCCACCAGGCGCCTGGAGATGATCAGCCCGAGGCCGGTGCCGCCGTACTTGCGTGAGGTGCTGGAGTCGGCCTGGGAGAACGCCTGGAACAGGCGCGGCAGCTTGTCCGCCGGAATGCCGATGCCGGTGTCGCAGACACAAAACTCCAGCTCGAGCGGCAGGCTGTGGGCACCGGCTGCGACCGGCACCTGGCGCACGCAGACCTTCACCGTGCCCTGGTCGGTGAACTTCACGGCGTTGGAAATCAGGTTGACCAGCACCTGGCGCAGGCGGGCGTAGTCGCCCTCAATCCATGGCGGAATGTCTTGCGCGATGTCGCACAGCACATCGAGGTTTTTCTCCTGGGCCTTGAGCGCCAGCAGCTCCACGCTGCTCTCCACCGTTTCCTGCAGGTCGAAGGGCAACTGCTCCAGCTCCATGTGGCCCGACTCGATCTTCGAGTAATCAAGAATGTCGTTGATGACCACCAGCAGGCCTTCGCCGCTTTGCCGGATGACTTCAACAAACTCCCGCTGGCGCTCGTTCAGCGAGGTGTCCATCAGCAGCGTGGTCATGCCGATCACGCCGTTCATCGGCGTGCGGATCTCGTGGCTCATGGCTGCCAGAAAGGCCGTCTTGGCCTGCATCGCCTGCTCGGCCGCATCCTTGGCTGCCTGCAGGTGGCGCTCATGCTCCTTCTGCCGCGTGATGTCGCGGTTGGTGCCGACGAGCCGCGTCGGCTTGCCGTTGTCGTCGCGGCGCGTGATCCGGCCTTCGCTCTGCACCCAGATCAGCGAGCCGTCATCGTGCCAGGCGCGGTGCTCCATGTGGTAGTCGGTGGTCGCACCTTCCAGCAGGGCGGCGAACGCTTCGCGGACTTTCTGCTCGTCTTCCGGCGGCAGCCGCTGGATCACGGCGTCAAAGGTGCTCACGGTGGCCACTGGCGGCCCGCCCAGCATTTCCGACCAGCGGTCCGACAGGTACACCTGCCCGGTGACAAGGTCGCAATCCCAGAGCGCCAGCCCGGTGGCGTCCAGCGCCCGCGTCTGACGCTCTTCGCTGGTGCGCAGGGCTTCCTCGGAGCGCTTGCGCTCGGAGATGTCGGTGTAGGTGGTGACAAAGCCACCGCCAGGCATGGGTGCGCCCTGGACCTCCAGTGTCACGCCGTTCGGTCGTGTGCGCTCAAAGCGATGGGTGGACGGCTCCCGCGCGCGCGCCACAATCTGCTGCACTTTCGCGTCGACATCGCCCTCGCCGTACTCGCCCTGTTCGGCATTGAAGCGGATGAAGCGCTCGAAGTGCACGGGCGGGTTGGCGAACAGCTGCTCCGGGAAGCCGAGCAGGGTCTGGAAACTCTGGTTGTGCGCCACCAGCGTCAGGTTGGCATCAAACACACTGACGGCACACGGCAGGCTCTCCAGCATGGTGGCCAGCAGGCCGTTGGACCGTCGCAGCTCGTCTTCCAGCGCCTTCTCGGCGGTGATGTCCTGCAGGGCACCGACCAGGCGCACCGGTTGCCCGCCGACGGTCTTGATGACCTGGCCGACCGAGCGGATCCAGATGCTGCGACCCGCCTGCGTGACCATCGGCAGTTCCAGGTTCCAGGGTTTGCCGGACTGCGCGCTCTCCAGCGCCGTGCGTTCGATCACGGCGCAGGCGCCCGCGTCGAAATAGCGCAGGTGTTCGTTGACGGTGGGCTGGTAGCCGGCCGGCAGGTCGTAGATGCGGCAGGTCTGATCCGTCCAGTGCAGGGTTCTAGCCTCCAGGTCCAGCTCCCAGCCGCCCACGCCGGCGATGCGTTCGGCGCGGTCCAGAAAGGCATTGCTGGCACGGAGCCGGTTTTCGACCTCGCGGCGCTGCGTCACGTCATACACGGCACCGACATGGCCCACGGCGCGGCCTGAAAAATCGGTGTGCGTACGCGCCTTGGACCGCAGATACAAGACCGCGCCGGACCGGTGCTGGACCCTGAACTCCATGTCGAATTCGGTGCCGCTGGCGGCACAGCGCTGCCATTCGGCCGCCACGCTGGCGCGGTCCTCGGGATGCAGCGCCCGGGCCCAGCCATCGCCCAGGCTCTCTTCAAAGCTGATCCCCCAGAGTTCCTGCCAGCGCGGGTTGGTGTAGCTGCAGCTGCCCGCCAGATCGGTGTGGAAAATCCCGAACGGGCAGGCATCGGACAGCGCCTGGAACTTCGGGTCTGATCCGGCGATGGCGATCTCGCGGGCACGTTCCCGCTGCTCCAGCGCCAGCACCGTGGCGGCCGCCAATTCCTTGAGGACCGTGCGCTGGGCGTCATTGAGGTGATGGGGCGTGGTGTCCAGCACGCACAGGGTGCCGACGCGCTCGCCGCTGGACATCACCAGCGGCGTGCCGGCGTAGAAACGCAAACCCGGGGCGTTCACCACCAACGGGTTGGCCGAGAAACGGGCGTCGTCCGCCGCGTCCGGCACCTCCACCAGTGCATCGCCCAGGATGGTCTGCGCGCAAAAGGAGATGCTGCGCGGCACCTCGGCCACGTCCATGCCGACACGTGCCTTGAACCATTGCCGGTCCTGCCCGATCAGCGTGATCAGGCCGATCGGCACGCCGCACACGGCCGATGCCGCACGGGCCAGCGCGTCGAAGATCGGCTCGGCCTCTGTGTCCATGACCATCAGCGCCTTCAGGCGTGCAAGGCGTCGGGTCTCGTCTGTCGGGTGTTGCGGGTGGGCCGTGGTCATGGAGGGTCGAGCGTGCAACCATCAGGGTCGCAGCGCGACGGCCATCATAAAGCGGCGGGCCCGAAAAAGGGGTGCGGCGTCCGGGAGCCCCCGGCTGCGCGGGGCTACACGCCGGGCTACAGCTTGACGCCGGCGCCTTTGACGGTGGGCGCCAGGGCTGTGACCTGGTCTTTCACATAGCTGGCAAAGGTGGTCGGGCTGGCCGGGCTGGTGGTGATGCCCCGCTCCAGCATTTTCTTGCGGATGTCTGCGCCCGCCAGGATCTCGTTGCAGGCGGCATTCAGGCGCGCCACCACGTCGGCGGGCACGTGGGCCGGCCCGCTGAGCCCGAAGAAGTTGTCCAGCACCAGCTTGCGGTAGCCAAACTCGACCACGCTGGGCACGTCCGGCACCAGCGGCGAGCGGCTGACCGAGGTCACGGCCAGTGGCACGAGCTGCCCCGATTTGAAGTACGGCACGTAAGCCGTCAGCACGTCGATGCCGATCGGCACCACGCCGGCGATCAGGTCGGTCGTCATCGGTGCGCCGCCGCGGTACGGAATGTGGACCAGATTCACGCCCATGGCCTTTCTCATCAGCTCGCCATAGATGTGGCCGATGGAGGCCGGGCCGCCGGAACCGAAATCCAGCCGGCCGGCCTTGCGCGCCTGCGCCTCGACGTCCGTGATGGTCTTGATGGGCGCCGCCGGGTTGGCCATCACCACGCAGGGCGCGCTGCCGATCAGCGCAATGTGGGTGAAGCCCTCGACCGGGTCGTAGGGGAGCTTGTCCAGCGCGAAGGGTCCGATGGAAATCGGCGTGGAGTTGCTCAGCATCAATGTGTAGCCGTCAGCCGGGGCTTGATGGACCACCAGCCCGCCGATGCTGCCACCTGCCCCCGGGCGGTTGTCCACCACCACGGCCTGGCCGAGCTTGCGGCCCAGCTGCTCGGCCATGACGCGCGCCACGATGTCGCTGGCGCCGCCGGCCGGGAAGGTCACGACAATCTTGATGGGTTTGTCCGGCCACGCCGCCAGCGCGGGCAAGGCCACGGCGGCAGCGCCGGCGGCCAGCCCCCGAAGGACGGTGCGGCGGGTGGGGTTGGCGCGCGGCGTCGCGTCGATGAAGCGGTGGGGCATGGCAGAGTCCTCCAGTTGTGTGCAAAACTGTATGCAATAAACATGCCTCTGGGAACCCCCTGGCCACCGCGGCCGGCGGCGTTCGGCCGGGTCAGGGGCTGTCGGGCGAAAACGCCCGGTCCGCCGCGCGAACCACCGCGCCCCGCAGCCAGGCATGCGCGCCGAGTGGCTCCGAGCGGCGGTGCCACACGGCGTCCACGTGCACTGGCGACACATCGAACGGCAGGGGCCTGAGCACCAACTGGTCGGCGATGCCGGTGACGCGCACAAAGTGGCGGGGCAGCACCGTCAGGAGGTTGGAGTTGGCCACCACGCGCCCCGCGGTGAAGAACTGGTTCACGGTCAGCACCACGCGGCGCTGGCGGCCCAATGAGGCGAGCGATTCGTCGATGAAGCCATACGGCCGGCCGGAAAAGCTCACCAGCATGTGGCGCGCCGCGCAGAAGCGGTTCAGCGTGAGGGGGCCCTGGGCCAGCGGATGTCCCTTGCGCATCACGCAGACATACTCGCCGTCGTAGAGCCGCTGGTGCAGGAAAGGCGTGGGTTCGCCGCTCTGGGCCCGGGCGGTGAGGTCGGCGAGCACCGAGGGGAAGTAGCCCACCGCCAGGTCGCAGGCTTCTTCGTCCAGCAACTTGCGGGGGTCGCGCGTGGTCAGCGGCACCACGCGCAGGGACACGTTGGGCGCCTCCTGCTCCAGCGTCTCTGTCAGCCCTGGAATCAGCTCTGCGGCGGTTGCATCGGCCATGGCCAGCACGAAGATCGAGGTGGCTTCTGCCGCCACAAACGCTTGCGGCACCAGCGAGTGTTCCAGTTGTCGCAGCGCTTCGCGCACCGCCGGCCAGAGAGCCAGTGCGCGCGGGGTCGGCGCCATGCCCTGGCCGCTGCGCTGTACCAATTCGTCCCCCAGCGTCTCACGCAGGCGGCGCAGCGCATTGCTCACGGCGGGTTGCGTCAGCGACAGGTTGCGGGCCGCCCGCGTCAGGCTGCGCTCGGCCATGACCTCGTCAAAAACGCGCAGCAGGTTGAGGTCGAGGGTGCGGAAGTTGGGTGTCGCCATGAAAAAAACCGGCTGGGGCGGCCTGGGTGAGGCAGCGACTGCTTAATTATCACCAATGTGAATAACTCACATCATAAAGATAAAGTTGAATAACATCAGTACTAACCCTAATATTCTCCCATCCGCAGCAAATCAGTCTGGCGGATGTCATTCAACTTAGGGAGCCCATCATGACCAGTTTTGTCAATGTCAAGTATTCGAACCAGCACCCCGGCGTCGTCCGCGTGGAGTCGGCGATTGACGCCGCAAAGCAGCTCGGTCACAGCTTCTACGGTGTGCGCGGCGTGGCCACGCTGCTGCTGTCGGCTTTTGCGGCGGCCATCATGGTGGTGGCCTACCAGGTCATGGACAGTGTGGCCGAAGGTCATCTGCTGGTGATCTGGATTGCGATGTGGGGCGTGGCCTTCGCCGCACTGGCCCTGTTCGCCAGCACGGCGCGCAGCCTGGCGCAACGGCTCAAAAGCAGCCTGGACGCCTGGTCGCGCAGCATCGCCGAAGCCCGTGCAGACCAGCGCCTGTGGGCCATGGCCCGGACCGATGCCCGCGTGATGGCGGACCTGCAGTCGGCCATGACCCGCGCCGATGTGGTCGAGTCACCCGAGACCGCGTCAACTTCGCCCGCCGCAGCCCACCGCACAGACGGCTTCCCCAAGGCCTGGCGCCGCGGTTACTACATCTGAGCCGCGCTCGCGCGCCGGGCATGAGAGTTACCCGGACCTGCCAATAAAAAACGCCACCCTCGGGTGGCGTTTTTGTTGTGAGGGCAGTGCCTCGTCAGGCCGCCAGGCGGCGCTCGATGGCCGCCTTGGTCTCACCCATTTCCTTGGGCAGGTGGTGCTCGAGTTGTTTGAAAAGCTCTGCGTGCAGCTCCAGCTCTTTCAGCCAGGCGGCCTTGTCGATGCTGGTCACGGTGGCGAACTGCTCGGCGGTGAAATCGAGACCGGTCCAGGTCAGGTCTTCATAGGCCGGGCTCACACCGGTGATGTGCTCCGCGCCCTTGCCGGTGCCTTCGATGCGGTCGATCATCCACTTGAGCACGCGCATGTTCTCGCCGTAGCCGGGCCAGACGAATTTGCCGTCTTCGCCCTTGCGGAACCAGTTGGTGGTGTAGATCTTCGGCAGCTTGGCGCCCGATGCAGCGAGCTTCTTGCCCATGTCGAGCCAGTGCTGGAAGTAGTCGGCCATGTTGTAGCCGGCAAAGGGCAGCATGGCGAACGGGTCGCGGCGCACCACACCGGCCTGGCCGGTGGCGGCGGCGGTGGTCTCCGAGCCCATGGTCGCGGCCATGTACACACCCTCGACCCAGTCGCGGGCTTCAGTCACCAGCGGCACGGTGGTGGAGCGGCGGCCGCCAAAGATGAAGGCGTCAATCGCCACGCCCTTGGGGTCGTCCCAGGCGCTGTCGAGCGCCGGGTTGTTGATGGCAGCCACAGTGAAGCGGGCGTTGGGGTGCGCGGCCTTGGCGCCAGTCTCTTTGGCGATCTGGGGCGTCCAGTCCTTACCTTGCCAGTCGATCAGGTGCGCAGGCTGGCCGCCGGTGTCTTTCTCCATGCCTTCCCACCACACGTCGCCGTCGTCGGTCAGCGCGACGTTGGTGAAGATCACGTTCTTGTCCAGACTGGCCATGCAGTTCGGGTTGGTGTGGAAGTTGGTGCCGGGAGCGACGCCGAAGTAGCCCGCCTCGGGGTTGATGGCGAACAGCTTGCCATCGGCAGACGGCTTGATCCAGGCGATGTCGTCGCCAATGGTGGTGACTTTCCAGCCTTCAAAGCCCGCCGGCGGTACCAGCATCGAGAAGTTGGTCTTGCCGCACGCGCTCGGGAAGGCCGCTGCCACGTGGTACTTCTTGCCCTGCGGGTTGGTGACGCCCAGGATCAGCATGTGCTCGGCGAGCCAGCCTTCGTCGCGTCCCATGTTGGAGGCGATGCGCAGCGCAAAGCACTTCTTGCCCAGCAGCGCGTTGCCGCCGTAGCCGGAGCCGTACGACCAGATCTCGCGCGTCTCGGGGTAGTGCACGATGTACTTGGTCTTGTTGCACGGCCACTTCACATCTTTCTGGCCGGCTTCAAGCGGCACGCCGACGGTGTGCACGCAAGGCACGAAGTCGCCTTCCACGCCCAGTACGTCAAACACGGCCTTGCCCATGCGCGTCATGATCTTCATGTTGACGGCCACATAAGGGCTGTCAGACAGCTCGATGCCGATGTGCGCGATCGGCGAGCCCAGCGGGCCCATGCTGAAAGGCACCACATACATGGTGCGGCCCTTCATGCAGCCGTCAAAGAGGGGCTGCAGCGTGGCGCGCATTTCGGCCGGAGCCATCCAGTTGTTGGTGGGGCCGGCGTCTTCTTTCTTGGCCGAGCAGATGTAGGTGCGGTCTTCCACGCGCGCCACGTCGCTCGGGTCGCTGTGGGCGAGGAAGCTGTTGGGGCGCTTGGCCGGGTTCAGCTTCTTGAAGGTGCCGGCGTCGACGAGCTGCTGGCACAGGCGGTCGTATTCGGCGTCGCTGCCGTCACACCAGTACACCTGCTCGGGCTTGCACAGCGCCACCATGTCGGCGACCCAGGCGATGAGCTTGGCGTTCTTCACATAGCTGGGCGTAGCCTGGTTGAGGCCCTGCATCACGGGGTGGTTCATCGAAAGACTCCAAAGTTAAAAAGCGTTATTTCGACAGGTGTCTCGGTGGCCCGCATGAGGCCCACCGGGGGCCACGGCCTTGAGACATCTGTCGGAATAAAGCTGACCAGGTGTTCAGGAGAACATGCCTGCGTCTCGGCTTACCATGGGACAGGTCCCGGTCGGCGAGCGGGGCCGCAGCCACGGTGATGCTGCGGCGCGAGCCCCGGAAAAGCGGTTTTTGGCAGGCTTTTCGGGCTCCACGGGTCGGCCAGAAAATTCATTTTAAGAACATCGCGTGAAGTTACATCAGGGGAACAGGCAAAAGATATGCAGAACTTGCATAGGTTTATGCATATGGTATGTTCCGGTTCGGGCTGTCATGACGCAGGGGATCTCAATGAAAAAAAACGGGTGTGCACCAGGACGTTGGGGGGTGTGGGCGCACTGCTTTGGCGTGGTGCCGATGCTCTGTTTTCTGCTCGGCACGCTGCCGGGACTGGCTGCGGCGCAGCCGACGGCGCGCGCGGACAAGCCGGCGCTGGTGGCCGCTGCAGCCAACCTGCAGCAGGCGCTGGCCGAGCTGGCGCCGCTGTTTGAAAGCACGCAGTCCGGCCGCATCACGCTCAGCCTGGGGTCCTCGTCAAACCTGGTGCGGCAAATCCAGCAGGGCTTGCCGGCCGAACTGTTTCTCTCGGCCGACGAGGACTTCGCGCTGCGCCTGCATGACGCCGGCCTGACGCTGGACCGTGGCGCGGTGTATGCCACCGGGCGCATTGTGCTGGTCACGCCCAGGGCGTCCACACTGGCGCTGGACGCCGAACTGCAGGGCCTGAGGGTGGCCGCGCCTGGCCTCGGCAAATTCGCCATCGCCAATCCCGAGCTGGCGCCCTATGGCAAGGCAGCGGTACAGGCCTTGCAGAAACAGGGGCTGTGGCCCGCCCTGCAGCCCAGGCTGGTGCTGGGCGAAAACATCGCGCAGACGACGCAGTACGTAAGCACCGGGGCAGCGCAGGCGGGCATCACCGCGCTGTCGCTGGTGCTGGCGCCCGGGGTGTCGGAGCAGCTTCGTTATGTGCTGGTGCGCGAGGACCTGCACGCCCCGATCCGGCAGCGCATGGTGCTGATGAAGAACGCGGGCGCGGCGGCCCGCGGCTTTTACGAATTCATGCAGACGCCAGCCGCGCGAGCGGTTCTGGCGCGCTACGGCTACCAATGACGCCATGGCCCGCGGGCCGGCCGGCCGCAACCTGATTTGCCCGCCACAATAGGCGCCATGGATTGGCAAGCTGCCCGCGTCTCCCTGCTTCTGGCCGTGATCACGGCGGCGGTGCTGTTGCCGCTGGGCGTCTGGCTGGCGCGCTGGCTGGCTACCACCGCGTGGCGTGGGCGGCCTGCGGTGGAGGCGCTGATGCTGCTGCCGCTGTTGCTGCCGCCCACGGTGATCGGGTTCTATCTGCTGACGGCGCTCGGGCAGGGGTCGGCGGTCGGTGCCTGGCTGGCGCGCAGCTTCGATCTCCGGCTGGTGTTCAGCTTTGAGGGCCTGCTGCTGGCCAGCGTGCTGGTCAACCTGCCTTTCATGGTGCAGCCCTTGCAGCGCGCCTTTGCCGCCATTCCCCACAGCCTGCGCGAAGCGGCGTGGGTGTGCGGCCTCAGCCACTGGCGCGCTTTCTGGACCATCGAATTGCCGCTGGCCTGGCCCGGCCTGCTGGCGGGCGTGGCGCTCACCATGGCCCACACGCTAGGCGAGTTTGGCGTCGTGCTGATGGTCGGCGGCAGCATTCCCGGGCAGACGCGCACGCTTTCCATTGCCATTTACGACCGCGTGCAGGCCTTCGACATGGCCGCTGCCCACGTGATGGCGCTGGTGCTGGTGCTGTGCTCGCTGCTGGCGCTGGCGCTGGTGTTTGCGTCCAACCGCGCGCGGCCTTTGCAGGAGCGGTGAGCGCGGCACCCTGCGCGTTTACACCCCACCGCCCATGCTCGAGGTCCAGCTTCGCAACCACAGCCCGATGCGGCTTGACGCCAGCTTTGACTGCGCGCCGGGCGAGCTGCTTGCGCTGGTCGGGCCGTCGGGCAGCGGTAAAACCAGCGTGCTCAGAGCCATTGCCGGCTTGCTGGACAGTCCGGGGCTGACCGGGCACGTGCGGGTCGGCCGCACGGAGGGTGGCAAGGAAGGCGGCCAGGACAGCTGGCTCGACAGCGCGCGCGGGATTCATCTGCCGCCGCAGCAGCGCCGTGTCGGGCTGGTCTTTCAGCACTATGCACTGTTCCCGCACCTCAATGCCTTGCAGAACGTGGCGCTGGCCACGCACCCCGTCAAGGGCGAGGCTTATTTTCAGGATCTGTTCCAGCGCATGGGTCTGGCAGGCCTGGAGCACCGCAAGCCGTCGCAGCTCTCGGGCGGGCAGCAGCAGCGGGTGGCGCTGGCCCGGGCGCTGGCGCGCGAGCCGCAGGTGCTGCTGCTGGACGAGCCTTTTTCGGCGGTCGATGCGCCCACCCGGCAGGCGCTGTACCGCGAACTGGCCATCCTGCGCCAGAGCGTGGCCATTCCGATGGTGCTGGTCACGCACGATTTGCACGAGGCGCGCCGGCTGGCCGACCGCGTGGTGATCCTCGATGCCGGTGAGGCGCTGCAGGTGGGCACGCCCGCCAAGGTGTTCTCCAGCCCGCGCAATGCCCGCGTGGCCGAACTGGTGGGTATCCAGAACCTGTTTCGCGGCCAGTTTTTCCGGGGCCGCACCGAGGGGCCGCAGGCCTGGGGTCGCCTGGCCTGGTCGGAATCGGTGTCGCTGCGGGTGGTGGACAAGGGCCGGCTGAGCGACGGTGCCCAAGTGTCGTGGGTACTGGCCGCCGAACACCTGGATGTGACGGCCGCCACAGGATCGCCAGAGCGCGACAACACGCTGGCCTGCACCCTGACCGAGGTATTGCCGCTGGGGGAGATCAGTGTCTGCAGTCTCGTCCCGGACACCCTTGCCGGCCAGTGCCTGACGCTCAACCTCTCCACGGCCCTGCTGCGGCAATTGGGGGCTGTACGTGGAAGCCGGTTGGCCCTGCATGTGCCGCCGGAGGCGGTGCACATCATGCCGGTGCTGGGGCATCAGCCAGCCTGACGGTCCTGATGCTCCCCTGATGCCTGATGACGCGCCGGTATGCCCGGCGCAAGGCTCACGCCATGAAGACGGCGATGAAGGCCAGCAGAAACATCAGCACGCCGCCGACCAGTGGCAGCACGATGGGGATCATCGGCACGATCGCGTCAATCGGCTCTTCCGTGGCGGGGGCGGAAGTGCTGTGGGCGGTGTGGGTGGCGTGATCGGGGCTGGACATGGTGATTCCTGATGAACGGGGACAACTTTCGGCATTTTACCTTTTTGACACACGGTACCGTCGTCCGGCGCCGCGGACCCGCGTTAAGCTGGGGACGCCACCTTTTTCAGGCCAACCCATGAATCCACCGGTCTTTGTCTTGCGCCCTGTGTCTGTCCCCTGGCTTGCGGCGGTCTGCGCGACCGTCCTGGCTTTCAGTGGCTGCGCGGCTTCAGGTCCAAACAGCGCTGCCGCCCGGCCCGTGCTCTACCCGAACGCCACCGTCAGCCGCATCGGTGAGGCGCAGGCCCAGGCGGAGGTCAGCGCCTGCATGTCGCGCGCTGCCGCCGCGGGCCTGTCGCCCGCCCAGAACAGCAATGAGGTGGGCCGACGGGCTGGCGAGGGCGCGGCCACGGCCG
>CALRSS020000012.1:0-93592 GCA_943370905.1 Synechococcus sp. UW140 | reverse complement strand
CTGGTTGACCTGGCGCAGGTGGCCGACCACTGGCGCAGCAGCGCTCCCGTGTCGGGCCCGCAGGTGCTTCTGGGTCACAGCATGGGTGGCGCCATCGTGTCGCGCTTCGTGGCCGAGGCGCTGAGCTCTGCGCCAGCAGCGTGGTCGCGGCCATTTGATGGTCTGGTGCTGTCTTCTCCCGCGCTGGCGGCCCGCTTGTCGTGGGCGCAGCAGTTACAGCTGGCCATTGGCCGCGCGCTGCTGCCCAGTCTGGCGCTGGGAAACGGCTTGGCGCCTGAGTGGGTCAGTCGCGACCCTGCCACTGTGCGTGCCTACACCGCTGATTCGCTGAACCACGACCGCATCACCCCGCGCCTGGCTGGCTTTATCTTCGACGCCGGTACCCATGTACGGAGGCATGCCGCGCGTTGGCGCACGCCGACGCTACTGATGTGGGCGGGCGCTGACCGCTGCGTTGATCCCGCTGGTAGCGCCACCTTTGCCGCATCAGCCCCCGGCAATGTCGTCACTGCGCAGCCTTGGCTGGGCCTTTATCACGAACTGTTCAACGAACCCGAGCGCGACGCGGTGATCGCTGCGCTGGTTGCGTGGCTCGAGGATCGGTTCCCGTCCGGTGCAACGACCACTTCCCGGCACTGACTGACGACTTTCAGTGGCTGGTCAGGGCGTGCGGTACTCGCCCTGCAGCAGGGGTCTCAGGGCATACAGAGCCCAGACCCCAAGCGCTGTGCCCCAACACACGAGAGACCATCCGGTGGCCTGCTGATCGTCGATGAGATAGTTCACACAAAGCTGTTGCTCGGCATCCAGATAGAGCAATCCCGCCGTGATCGTCATCCACGCGGCATTACCAAGAAAAAACGACTGGATAACCGGTGTGACGCGCAAGTGGGCCGACTGCAGAAGCGCTCCGGCGCCTACCCACATGCCGTATTTCAGTAAGGCGACGCCGGGCTCCAGAATCGCTCGATCCAGCGCAGCCGGCACCATCCAGAATGCGAGTACGCAGGACGCCGTGGTTGCTGCCAGCAGCCCGCCGTCGTCGATGGGTTCGAGCATTGCGCTGCGTTTTTTCAGGGTGCCGGCAATCAGCCACCCGCAGGCCAGCAGTACAGGCAGCTCCACCGCCATGTGCAGGCTCATGCGGCTTTCCAGCCAGCCCCGGACTGCGGGCATGCCCACCAGCAGCGCGGACAGCCATGGCAGGCCGCGGCGGACCCAGCCGATCATGATCCGGCCGCCTCCAGTTTTTGAGCCAGCGCCACTGCGGACTGCCAATCGGCTGTTTCGAAGATACCAGCGACACGGCCGGGCGCATCGACGACGTGGATGGTCCCGTTGTGAACAAAGCCTCCGCTGCCGTCATCCACAGCGATGACCCCCAGCGCGCGGCGCGCCCTTTGCCCTTCGTCCACCGACATAGGTGCGCCGATACGCCAGATGAGTGCGTTCGCGCGATGCATGCGAGCGTAGCCTGCCAGCGCCGCCGGGGTATCCCGGAGAGGGTCGACGGACACCGACAGCAGGCCAATGCCAGACCCGACGCTCTGGATGCGCTGCTGGGCCTGGTAGAACTCAATGCCGAGGGACTGGCACACGGTCGGGCAGCTGGTGTAAATAAAGGCCACCAGCATCACCCGCCCGGTACCACCTGCCGGCAGATGCCATGCGCGGCCGGCGTCGTCCACCAGATGCATGGCCGGGAATTCCATCTGGCCGGTCGCGGCGTCATGCCGGCGCCTTGCTTCGAAGGTCCAATATTCGAAACCCGCAGTGAGATGTCCCAGCACTGCAAAGAACGCGACAGTCACCAATGCGCAGGCGGTCAGCGTGAGGCCTGTCTGGCGCTGCACCGCTTGCGGCATCGACATTGCGGGGGGACTCATTGGTGGCAGCCGTCAGTCATGAGGTGGCAGATCCTTGTCGCCGGCAAATGGCGATGTGCGCGCCTTGTGGGCCTCACGCGTCAGGGCCACCGTTTCGGCGGTCACCGCCGCTGCCTTGTTACCCCATTGGGTGCGCACGTAGCTCAGTACCGCAGCGATCTGTTCGTCGCTCAGCTGGGTGCCGAACGCCGGCATCGCGCCGTTGTAGCTGCTGCCCTTCACAGAGAGACTGCCCGTGATGCCGTTTATCACGATGGCTGCGGCTGTGCTGTCCTTGCCGTTGACCCATTCGCTTCCCGCCAGCGGCGGGAACACACCCGGCAGGCCTTGCCCATTGGCCTGATGGCAGGCGGCGCACATGGAGGCGAACAAGGCCGGCCCATCGTTTGCAGCGGTGCCTTGGCCTTTGATACCTGCGAGCTCTTCCGCCCGCCGGCCATCGCCCCAGTCCGAGGGAGTCTCGATATCCGACAAAGCGATGTAGGCGGCGCATGAGGCCACCAGCAGCGCCACCAACATCAGCAGCGGCTTTGGAATGGGACGCGCCTGTTCATGTGGGTCAGGCTTCTCGCGCCGCTGCTGCGGCGTGATCTGGAATTCTGATCTCATCGACAATCCTTTCGCTTTCTTTTCGTGGCGTTCGGTCAGCGCTCGGTAGCGACTGGATAGGTATGGTCCAGCGCCTTCAGGTAGTCGACCAGATCCAGAGCATCCTGGCTGGCGGCCACGCGCTTACCGGGCGGTGCAAAGCCCGGCGGCAACTGGACCTCGACGTCGCTGGCATCGAGCTTGTCGCGGGCCTGAAACAGGAAGGGGTAGCTCGGCATGACGCTGCCCGGTACATAGGCCCGGGGCTGGTAAAGGTGGCCGAGGTGCCACTGGGTACTTGGCTGGCGCGCGCCGATGTTGAACAGGTCGGGACCTGTGCGCATGGTGCCCAGCAGATGCGGCGTGTCGTAGGCGTAGTCCGCCGCGACACTGGCCCGCCCCCAGCCGCGTGCGGCATCGGGCCCAAGGCCCCTGGCCCGCGGCTGCTGGGAGTGGCAATAAACGCAGCCATTGGCGATATAGACCTCGCGGCCGCGAAGCTCTGAAACGGTGTAAGGCTTCAGATTCTCTGGTGCCTTTACGTCCCGCACGGTCATGTAGGGCACCACCACAAGGATGCTGGTGGCGATGCTCAGCATCGTCATGCCGCCGGCGATCAGTTTGGTTTCGTTTTTCATTGCGTAAATCCTCTCAACGGGCAGCCAGCAAGGTGGGCTCGCGTCGTCCCTCGGAGCGGTCGGCCAGCAGCATCAGGAAGTGAACCGCAAAGACCACATGCCCCAGCGCCATCAGCGCGCCACCGACAGTGCGAGCCTTCAGGTAGGGCAGGGTCAATGCGACGGACTCCATGAAGGGCCGGCTTTCGTCAAGCATGGCCAGGCCCTGTAACCAGCCGCCGATGGTCAGCGACACGAAATAAATCGTGATCCCAGCAGCAGCCAACCAGAAGTGCACTGCGATAAGGATCCGTGACGGCCACTCGCGACCACAAATGCGCGGGGTGATGAAGTAGATGGCGCCGAAGAACACCATCGTCACAAAGCCGTACAGACCGAGGTGGGCGTGCGCGACGGTGAAGTGGGTGAAGTGCGCCACCGCATTCACACTGCGCAGGGCCTCCAGGCTGCCCTGTACCGAACAGGCGGTGTACATCAAGCCGCCAAAGCCAATGAAGCGCAGCGTGGGCGACGTCCGTAATGAGCCGAAGTGACCCTTGAGCGTCTGATACTGGTTGACCGTAAACGCGGCGACAGGAACAACCATCATGACGCTCTGCACGATGGACAGCGTGATCAACCAGCCCGGCACGGGTCCGCCGATCAAATGATGGCCACCCACCTGACCGTAGAAGAAGGCGAGTCCCCAGAAGCCGAGCAGCGACAGGTTGTAGCTTTGTACAGGTCGCCCGATGATCTTGGGCAGGAAGTAGTAGATCGCTCCCAGCGCCAGCGGCGTGTAGAACAGGCCCAGTACGTTGTGACCGAACCACCAGTTCATCGCCGCCTGCTGAACTCCCCGGTGCAGGTCCGGCACGTTACCCACCAGAAAGAGCACCGGCACCCAGAACAGCGAGCAACCGATGTACCAGACGGACACATAGAGGTGCTCCACCCGGCGTTGCAGCAACGTCAGCACCAGCGGCATACCGACGAGGGCGCCGCCGATGACGAAGAGGATGTCAATCTGCCAGGGAATCTCCAGCCATTCGAGGCCATCGCTGAAGCCCGCGGCAATGGCACCCAGGCCGGTGATAAGTGCCGCGTTCCACAAGCCTGCGCCCAGGAAGGCATACTTCGCTCCCACCAGTTCGGTCTTCAGCAGCCGCGGGATGATGAAGAGCGCGATGCCCAGGCCCGCCATGGGAGCCCAGCCATAGGCCACGGCGTTCAGGTGGATGGTACGGATTCGGCCGAAGGTCAACCAGGGCTGCGTCACCCACCAGTCCGGCGCGTGCATTTTGATGGAGGCGGTCAGCCCGGCGGCCGATGCGACCAGCAGCCAGGCAAAGGCACAGCAAAAGAAAAAGAACACAACCGGTGCAGTCGACGCGTCGGCGGCGACACGCCGGGTCATTTCCTCGTTCTCTGCAGCGGGGCTGGTACCGACGGCTGGGTCTTCGGCCTGACCGATCTCGCCCGGCGCGAAGATGACTTCGCCGCCGCTGCCGGCGCCGCGTTCGAACATGCTGCTGCGCTGGGTCCAGATGAACGCCAGAAGTGCAGCCACCGACAGGACGAAGGCTGACATCAGAATGCTGACAGTACTCATGCATGTTCTCCTTGTTGACGGCGGGTGGAGCGCCAGCGTCGGGTGGCCGGTAACGTAGGCGAGACGTTGTAGTTCGCGGAGCGTCCTTCCTGCCGGTGGCTCGGGACGCGGACGTTCAACAGCTGGGCCATCGCATCGGGGACCGGCGGCGAAATCCAGGGATCAACATTCGCCTCGCCAAATTCCTTGAGCAGAAATTCCATGAACGCTTTCGTACCGGCTGGCACATGGCGACGCGAGGGCATGCACGCCCAGATCGACAGGTCAAACAGGTGCCATTCGGGCAACACGCGTTCGAGTCGCCCATCGCGCAGTGCCTGATCGGCGCTGAAGCTGGCCAGACCCGCGATCCCGCTGCCCGCCAGCGCGCTGGCGTGGGGCAGTTCGTGGCTGGCGCTGCTCAGCGGCTGCCGCGAAGGGGATACCGTGACGTGGTCGCTCGTCTCCGCGACGTCGATACCTGCTGGCTGACGGCGAAATGTCATTGATTCCTCATCCAGCCAGCGCGACGAGATGATCAGCGCGTGCGCTGCAAGATCGGTCGGATGTTGCGGTCGGCCGTGCCGATCAAGGTAGTCGGGCGTTGCGCAGGCAATCACCCTGGAACGCGCGAGGCGACGCGCAATGAAGTCGCCGTCGAGCGCAGGGCGTGTGACCACGATCGAGATGTCATGTTCCTCGTCGATCGATTCCACCGATTCGGCAGTGGTCAGTTTGAGCGTGACCTGCGGGTGCGCAGCATGAAAGCGCGGCAGCCGCCACGCCAGCTGGTGAGACGCGAAGGTCAGTGGCGCAATCACGCGCAGAAGGCCATGAGGGACTGTTTGTGACTGACGCGCCATCGCTTCGGCCTCGGCCACGTCATGCAGGATCGAGCGTACGCGCTCGAGGTAACGCTCGCCCACCGGCGTCAGTGCCATGCGACGCGTGGTTCGGGTAATCAGGCGTGTGCCGAGGGAGGTCTCCAGCGCGGCGATGGCGCGGGTCACAACGGCGGGGCTCCAGTCGAGTGCGCGAGCAGCACTGGCAAAGCTGCCGCAGGCGGCTACCTGGCTGAAAGTGCGCATGGCAAGAAGTTCATCCATGGTGTGGACTCCCCTGGGAAACCTCGGGCGACTCGCCGCGCGTGATGCTGATATGGCGCTCTCGGTGCTTGCCGGGTTTGTCCGGCGTATCGAATCGCGGCACGAGTTGCGCCACGCAGAAAAGGTCTTTCATAGCGGTACTTCCAGGTTGTGCCGGTGCGCCGACGGTGGCGGTTTTTTCGCCCCTTCCGGTATTGGCTGCTGACGGCATAAGGTTGAGTTCATAGGGTGGCCGGTCAAAAATCCAGTGCAATCTCGCGCAGTAAGCTGGCAGAAAGAGTGCCGGGGCCAACTCCGCGTTGCACTGCCCAGAGTCTCGGGTTTTGGCCCCGTCTCAGCCACATTGGCGCCGGACACTTTAGACATCGATTCGGACAACTTCGTCCGCGCCAAACGGGGGTGCATTGATTGGAGGGTGTTGAGGGCATCGCGCTCGCGCCCCCGCTGAATTCACGTGGTAGCCGTATGGACCCTTCAAGCCCATGACCATCCGAACCCGACACAGCGCAGCCCGCATCAGCCCGGGGAGTAGTTCCATGCCCCTCACCGCCGTGACGCTGCGTGAGCGGGTCTATGGCCCTGCGAAAATCCTG
Organism: Synechococcus sp. UW140; assembly: GCA_943370905.1. Classification (GTDB taxonomy): domain Bacteria; phylum Pseudomonadota; class Gammaproteobacteria; order Burkholderiales; family Burkholderiaceae_C; genus Polaromonas. Next base: position 87,211 of record CALRSS020000012.1, on the reverse strand, counting down.
ACGGTGCTGCAGGCCCTGTCAGAATGCGGCGTGCCAGCCGCAGACGCTCTGGCCGGTACCGGACTGAGCCTTGAGGAGGTTCGCGATCCGGCCGCCCGCACCTCTGTGCATCAACTGCTGCAGGTCGGCCGACATGCCGTCCGGCTCAGCCCATCGCCCGGCTTGGGCCTTATCGTGGGGCAACGTCTGCACGTGACGAGCTATGGGCTGTATGGATACGCCATGCTGTGTGCAGACACCATGCGGCACGGGCTGGAGATGTCGCTCAGATACCACGGCCTTGCGACACCGGTCATGCCGCTGTCGACAGCAGTGGAAGGCGACCGCGCCATCCTGCGACTTCCGACCCGGGACGAAGTCGGCCTGCTCGGCCTGAGTCCCGAGGAGTTCGGCTTCTTCCTCGACATGCAGTTTGCCCTGCATGCCACGCTCTTCAAGGATGCGATGGGTCCCTGGTGCGTGCCAGCGCAGGCCTTCTATGCCATGCCCATGCCGGCCCATGCGGAGCAGATCGAGCGCGTGCTGGAATGTCCCGTTGTGTTCGCACACCCCCGCAATGAGCTGCACTATCCGCTCCAGTGGATGGACCGTGCACCCCACATGGCCAACCCGATCACGGCGGCCCAGATGTCCGAGAGCTGTGAAATCCTGATGCAAAAAATCTCGTTGCAGGCTGGGTTGACGCGCCGGGTCTACGAAGAGGTGATGCGTACGCCGGGTCGGTTCCCAGGCATCGAGCAGGTGGCCTCATCGTTGTTCATGACCTCGCGCACACTCAGTCGTAAGCTGGCGGCGGAGGGGACGACCTTCAGCGACCTGCTGGCGCGCGTGCGCCACGCGCTGGCATTGGATTACCTTCGGGACACGCAACTGTCGATAGAAGACATCGCCGCAGCACTTGGCTTTAGCGACGCGAACAGTTTCCGGCAGGCCTTCCGGCGCTGGTCGGGCAAGTCACCCACAGATTACCGCCCGTAGAACGCCCGGGTTGGTCTGACCACTGCGGCGTCGGACCGTCCGCACACAAAGACCTGCGGCAGAGGGATCGCCCTTAATGTACTGGTGCGTGATCTGGCGGCCATGTTGCGGTCAGGTAGCGGGTCAAGTTGTCCGAATCGATGTCCAAAGTGTCCGATGCGGATGTGGCCGACATGGCGCCGCAGCGCGAGACTCTGGGTCAAGGACATACCGCCATGACCACAGACCTCACCCGCGTGGCGCCGCCCGACCTGGCGGCCGGCCTGCATTCCCCGAAAGCGCTGGCGCTCGCACGAGCGACCGCCGGCGTATTGCTGGGCTTGACGCAGGGCTTTGGTCTCTATCTGGTCACCAACAACCTCAGCGACATCCAGGGCTCCCTGGGCGCGACCAGTGCAGAGGCCAGCTGGCTCACTACGGCCTACTTTGCGACGGCGCTGTGGGCCACCTTGCTCGTGACCAAGATGCGCCTGCATTTCGGACTGCGCGCGTTCACGGTCGCGAGTCTTTGGCTGTTTCTGGGCATCAGTGCGCTGCACCTGCTGACCAACACGCTCGGATCAGCTATAGCGGTACGCGCGGCGCTGGGTCTCGCCGCCGCCCCGTTGAGCACGCTGGCGGTCTTCTACATGATGGAGGCGCTTCCCCCTAAGCTCGCCCCGCTGGCGCTGCTGATTGGCTTCGCCTGCCTGCAGTTGCCGGGGCCTCTGAGCCGCGTGATCTCGCCCGATTTGCTGGCCGCTGGCCGCTGGCATGGGCTGTTCCTGCTCGACGTGGCTCTGGCTGCGATGAGCGTGGTGGCGATTCATGCATTGCCCTTGAAGCCGCAGCCACGGCAGCGCGCCTTCCAGGCAGCAGACCTGTTGCCCTTCGTGCTGTACGCCACAGGCCTGGCTCTACTGTGCGTGACCGTCTCACAAGGCCGCCTCGCATGGTGGACCGATGCGCCGTGGCTTGGCTGGTGCATGGCGCTCGCCATCATGTGCATCGCTCTTTACATCCTCATCGACTTGAACCGGCCGAACCCACTGGTCGACCTGCGTTGGCTGACGCGCCCCTACATGCTGCGCTTCGTGCTGGCCGTGTTGCTGTTTCGGATAGTGCTGTCTGAGCAGACGGTGGGCGTCGTGGGGCTGATGTCGGCACTTGGTCAGTCCAACGCGCAGATGCAGACCTTGTTCGGCCTGGCCAGCGCCGGCCTGCTGGCGGGCTTTGTGCTGGCCGCTGTGATCGCGGTCAGGCGCGGCACGCCGCTGCTGTCGGTCGTCGCGGTGGCCCTTGTGCTGTGCGCCGCATGGATGGACAGCGACGCTACGTCCCTCAGCCGACCCGAGCAGTTCTTTGTGAGCCAGACCCTGCTGGCCGTTGGCCTCGGCGTCTTTTTCTCCGCCTCGCTGCTGCAAGGTTTCGGCCCGGTGATGGAGGACGGCGGGCGCCAGCTGGTGAGCTTTCTGGCCGCGTTCAGCGCGGCGCAGTTCCTGGGCAGTCTGCTGGGCTCGGCCTGGGTCAGCACCTGGGTGGCCCAGCGGCAGTCTTTTTACTACGCGGCCCTTGCCGAGCATCTGCAGATCGGTGATCCGCATGTCGCCCTGCGCCTGGCCCAGCTCGCCGGATCCGTGGCACGCGTCGTGACCGACCCTGCTGCACGGGCCCGGCAGGGCCTGAAGCTGCTGCATCAGCAAATCAGCCGTGAATCCATCGTGCTGGCTTACAACGATCTGTTTGCCAGCACGGCCGTCCTTGCCGCCGCCATGCTCCTGTGGTTGAGCGTCCTCGCCATCCGCGGGCTGCGCCGCCAGTCTGCCGCCCGATCCTGAAAGCCATCCCATCATGCGCAAATTCCCGCACCTCTCCAATCTCGTTGTCGCTGCTGCTGCCCTTGCCGGTGTCGCCCTGGTGCTTCATGCGTGGAAGTTGCCGCCATTCCGTGGTGACATGGAGTCCACCGAGAACGCCTATGTGCGCGGCAGCGTCACGGTCATCGCACCCAAGGTCGATGGCTATGTCGCCGAAGTACTGGTGCGCGACTTCGCCACCGTCGAGGCCGGCCAGGTGCTGGTCCGGCTGGATGATCGCAACTACCGGCAGCGCCTGGACCAGGCCAAGGCCGCGCTGGCGGCGCAGCAGGCCAACCTGGCCAACGTCGCGCAGGCCCGCCGCGTGCGGGAGGCGGGCGTCGCCAATGCACAGGCCCAACTCGCTGCGGCCGAGGCCCAGCAGGCAAGTGCTGCGGCCCAGCTGGCCCGCACGAAGGCAGACGAGCGGCGCACACGGAGCCTCGTGGTCGATGGTTCGGTGTCCCAGCGAGAACAGGAGCAGGCAGAGAGCGCCCTGCGCCAGGCGGAAGCAGTGCAGCGCCAGGCGGACGCCCATGCCGAACAGGCTCGAGCCGCCATCCAGGTGGCGCGCCAGGAGCTGCGTTCGGTCGACGTCAACCAGCAGGTCATTGAGGCCGCAATTGAAGGCGCCAAAGCGGCCGTCCAGCTCGCGGAGATCGATCTTGAAAATACCCTCATCCGGGCACCGCGCGCCGCCAGCGCCGGTGAGATCGGCGTCAAGCTTGGCCAGTACGTGACCCCAGGCACACAACTGCTCGCCCTGGTGCCGTCCCAGGTCTGGGTGGTGGCCAACTTCAAGGAAGCCCAGACCGCTCGCATGGCGCCGGGCCAGGCGGCACAGCTGAGAGTCGATGGTCTGGGTGACGCGCGTCTGAAGGGTCGCGTGGAGCGGCTGGCGCCAGCCATGGGTTCGGAGTTCAGCGTCATCCGCGCTGACAACGCGACCGGAAACTTCACCAAGGTTCCACAGCGACTGCAGGTGCGCATCGCCGTGGATGCGAACGATCCGCTGGCCAGCCGGCTGCGCCCCGGAATGTCGGTGATCGCCGAGGTCGACACGGGCTCGCAAAACCAATGAAGCCGCATCTCAGCTCACTTCCCATCGCCCTGGCCGCCGCCATAGCACTCACCGCCTGCGCTGATCGCCCGCTGGTGACCGCCACCGCACCAGCGGCTCCCGCCGGCTGGCGCCATCTGGCCGGTACCGCCGCGCTGCAGGCAAATTGGTGGCAGGGCTTTGGCGACGCGAAGCTGGCGCAGCTCATTGGCGAGGCGCTGGCGCACAACCAGGACCTGCGTCAGGCCGCAGCACGCGTGGCCGAGGCGCGCGCACTGGCGACCGCGCAGCACGCGACCTTCTGGCCCAGCCTGGACTTCGGCGCCGGTGCAGCACGCTCGCGCAGCATCAGCGACGTGACGCTCAAGCCCTACCTCTCCACGGGTCACCAGGAGCTGTTTCAGGCCTCCTACGAAGTGGATCTATGGGGCCGCATCGACGCACTGGCCCGTGCCGCCGATCTGGGCGAGGAAGCCAGCCGCGCTGCACGCGATACGGTGGCGTTGAGCGTGGCGGCCAGCGTCGCGCAGGCCTATATTGGACTGCTCGAGCTCGATGCGCAGATGGATCTGGCCCGGCGTTTGTTGGCCTCGCGGGATCGCACGGTCGAGCTGATGCGCCAGCGCCGCGAACACGGCTATGCCAGCGGCATGGAGCTCGCCCAGGTCGAGGCAGAGCGACACGCCAGCGCCCAGGCGCTGCCGCTGCTGGCGCGCGCACTGGAGCGCCAGGAGGCGCAGCTCAATCTGCTGTTGGGGCGCCCGCCCGGGCCGGTGGAGCGGGGTGGCGATCTGGCCGCGCTGCGCCCCTGCGTCCTGCCGGATGCGGGCTTGCCCTCGGAGCTGTTGCGCCGGCGGCCCGACATCCATGGAGCCGAGCTGCAGGTGGCCGCCAGCGACGCGCAGCTGGCTGCCGCCCGTACGCAATGGCTGCCGTCGCTTCGGCTGAATGCGAGCCTCGGCAGCATTGGCGCCAGTGTGCTCCGCGGCGACCCGTTCACTATCTGGAGCCTGGGCGGCAGTGTGCTGGCACCGATCTTCAACGGCGGACGCCTGCAGGCGCTCGCCAAGGCCAGCGAAGCGCGCCGCGATCAGGCCCTGGCCGCCTACGAACGCACGGTGCTGGGGGCATGGGCCGAAGTCGAGGTCCAGCTGAACAGCCACGAGCAGCAGCAAATCCAGCTGCGCGAGGCGCTGGCCCAGCGCCAGGCGGTGGCCGAGGCGCTACGCATCGCCGGGCGGCGCTACCGAGAAGGCTATGCATCCGCACTCGACGAGCAACTGGCCGAGCGCAATCTTTTCGCTGCGGAGCAGGGCGTCGTCAGCCAACAATCGGGGTTGCTGCAGACGCAGGTCGCGCTGTTCCGTGCGCTGGGCGGCGGTTGGTCGGGGGTGTCACCGTGATGGCGACCGTCTTGCGGATGGTGCGTTGGGCCAGTGCCGCGCTGTGCCTGCTGCTGGCAGCCTGCTCCAGCACGCACTATGCAATCAATCCTCCGCTGGCGCAGGTCGAATCAGGCAAGGGCTACCGGCTGCAACGCTTTGTTGCGCAGGACCCGGACGACAGCCTGCTGCTTCACGTGTCCTTCTCGGGTGGTGGTCTGCGCGCGGCCACGCTGGGGCTTGGAGTGCTGGATGAGCTGCGCGAGACGCCCATCCACTGGGCCGGCAAGGACGAGCGTCTCTTCGACCAGATCGATATCGTCATGGGTCTGTCTGGCGGCAGCATACTGGTGGGTTCCCTTGCGATGGGTGGCGAAGCGGGACTGACGCGCTTCGAGGAGGCCATGCTGCACGGAACGCCTCAGACGGACTTCTTGAGCGGCCTGCTCACGCCGGCGACCCTGTGGCGGCTGACCTCGCCGAACTACGGTCGCAGCGATGCCTTCGAGCGATTTCTTGACGACCGGCTGTTTAAGGGTACTAGTTTTGGTGACTTGAGCCTTAAGCCGCGCAAGCCTTTCGCCGTCATCTACGCGGCCGACATGGTCAGCGGCGGCCGATTCGAGTTCGTGCAGGAACAATTCGACTTCTTGTGCAGCGACCTCGACGGTGTCACGCTCGCTCGCGCGGTGGCGGCCTCCAGCGCTGTACCCCTGTTGCTGAGTCCGGTGACGTTCTGGAACCATACGGGTGCTGCCCCAGGCAAGGACTGCGGGCAGCCGCTGCTGCGCCAGGCCGCCCGGTCGAAGTTTGGCCACGCGAACAGCCGTCGGCTGATGGAACTCGAGGGTTACCGCGATTTACGGGCTGGCCAACTACGTCGGCCCTTCATCCATCTGGTGGACGGCGGCTTGGCCGATAACGTCAGCGCCCGCGGCCCGACTGACTACATTGGTCAGTTCGGTGGCATCGTCAGCAGCGCGCGGTTCGCGGGTTACCGGCGCCTGCGCCGAGTCGTCTTCATCGTCGTTAATGCGGAAACCAGCGTCCGTTCGCCTGAAGACCTGAGTGCGCAGGTTCCCGGGCCGCTTCGCACTGCCTTCGCGTTGGCCGACATTCCTATCAACCGTAATTCCGATGTCGCCCTGGATCAGATGCGGGCGACGGTACAGGCCTGGCGGGACGAAGTGCAACAGGCGCAAGCGCGCGGCGAAGATACGCCGTTCGCAGAGGACGTCGAGTTCCACCTCATCGAGGTCAGCCTGGACACGCCCGACCCCGTCCTCAGCGAACGGCTCAAGGCCATCCCCACGACGCTGGAGTTGCCCGCGACCGATGTGACGCTGCTGCGCACCCACGCGCGGCAACGCCTGCGGTCATCGCCGGAGTTCCGCACCATGCTGCGCAGCCTTCAGCCGCCCACTGCGGCCGCTGCGAAGGAGTGACTACCCATGCCGATCGACATTCCCTGGCTGATGTCCAGCCTCAACATCATTGCCCACATCGGCCTGGCCATGCTACTCGGCTGGGTCGTCGGTTACGAGCGCTTCTTCAGTGGCCGCGCAGCCGGCAGTCAGGTCTATTGCCTCGTCAGTGCCACGTCGGCCGCTGTCACGCTACTGGCCGGCTATCCGGAGCTTTGGTATGGCGGCATTGGCGCAGACGTCCCAGGTTTCCGTGTCGGCGACCCGAGCCGCGTGATCAGCGCCGTACTGACTGGCATCGGCTTTCTCGGCGCGGGCCTGATCGTACAGACTGGTATGAATGTGCGCGGCCTGACCACGGCTGCCTCCATCTGGGGCGCGGCCGCGCTAGGTATCCTCGTGGGCGTGGACTTTCTTCTTCCGGCCATCGCGCTGACGGCGCTGTTCGTCATCGCCATGGAGGTGCTGCCGAAACTTGAACGCCGGCTTCCCGCCAGCTCCGCCTTCTCGAGCACACTGAAGTTCCGCGAGGGCTACCAGCCGTCTGTAGAGGTCGTCCGCGACTACCTGTCCGCGTGGGGGTTGAGCCTGCCCCCCGAGAGCATGACGCTGAAATTCAGCCATCGGCAATTCGAGCTGGAGGCCCTGATCTTCACCAGCGGCGCCGATCACTCGGCCTCGATGAGCGACATCGCCCTGGAGCTGTCGTCAATGCAGGAAGTCGAGTCATTCGTGATGACGCGCTCCAGCCGCGCTTAGGCTAATCACGGATCGCTGTGCATCGGCACTTCCTGAGGCCGGTGTGGCAGATCTGCCTGCTCTGCCGGAAGCCTTCGCGATACGCAGTTGGTAGATACGGATAGTCGCCTTCCTGACCAATATGCAACTTCGTAAATGTCCGCTTTGCAGCGCTGATTTCCCGTGTATCGAATTCCGCTTTGTCTCGGAAGCGGTCGCCGACCTATTAGTGAATGAGTTGTCCAATCGATCTGCACTTCTGGCTTAGGGCACGATCGAGTGCGTTCACTTGTAGTACTTCTCAATGACCTGCTCCGCATTGAAATCCTCTATAGCTTTCCCATTGGCACTGATGATGCCCCCTGCGGCGATCACCGCATCGCTATCGATGTACTGAATAATCAAATAACGCCCTCTCGCCAAGCCAGTTGCCGGTGAGGTTGTCGAATACACCTTCTTCGCATACCAGGCGCTGGAACTGGTACTGGTCAGGTTCATTTCCACCGTGGCAATAGCCATGGTTTTGACCACCTTCCCTGTCGCGGACTTTTTACCTTTGTTTTGCGCAGTGAGGTCCTGAATTTCAACGATCTTGACATCCGGATCGAACTGCGCCGTGGTGGGACAAAAGTACCCGCTTTTGCTGGTTCTCTGCTGGGCACGAAGCATCTCCTCACCACGGGCTGTCACTTTGTACTTGCCTGACTGACCAGCGATCGGCTCGATGAACCGCTCCTCCAGGGCAACCTTCAGGCTGTTTTTGCTCACGGACTGGGTAGGAGGCTGGCCACTGGTCAGATTGACACAGGCCATATTCGTCAGCGCATTGCGAACACTCTCCATGGCTTTGAGTACCAGGAGTGGGCGCTTGTTGGGCTCATTCTCCGCCTGCCACTTGGTTAACTCCATGCGCCGTTGGTGGCGGCTCGCCAGCTGAACATCCATTTCCTGCGCTGCGTTGGCATTGCGGCAGCCCAACGAAAGAGGATCTTCCGCGCCGTCTCTGCAGGCGAGGACACGGTCAAGCCGCTCGACGATGTTGTCGGTGTAGTAGCTGATGGTCTTTTCTGCTCGTGCCGGCGAGCAAAGCAGAAGCGTCAGGGTAGACAGGAGAACCGACAGAAGTACTCGGCCACGGTTGCTGGGGAAATTTATGCAAGTAGTCGTCATGATGATTTCCCCGTTCACATCGTGCTGTTGAAAGTGAGCTTGAACAGCAAGATGCCCATCTGCAGCGGCCAGAGCAGAAACATCCAGAGCTTGGCACTAAAAACGTTCTGGACCGTGTTGTAGACGGGGTGGAACTCGATGACGCCCCGCATCACGAAGCGCGTCATGACAAAGCCGCTGACCAGGTAGATCGGCAAGAAGAAGGGGCCGACAGGCAGCACCAAGGTCCCGATCCAGACCAGCATCGCCACCGTGTAGATCATCCAGGCAGTTTCGAGACTCATCCCGGATTTACCCGCTTCTGGCGCCATGTCTTGACCACTGGTCATGGATCCCGTGTCGGCACCCAATTGACTTTGAGCACCAGGTGTCGCCGCCACCAAGTCCAGCCCGCAGCTTTGGCAGAACCGGGCCTCCAGCCACGCCGGTGTGCCGCATTGGGCGCAATACTTCTGGGCCGGTGCCTGATCGGCACCTTGTACTTTGACTCCCTGTTCCATACGTCTTTCTCCTTCTTGGTTGATGAAGTGGGGCTACACCGGGTTCAGTTGTCTTGGTTCAACTTAAAAGCTTAAATGTACGAATCCGTGTGTGTATGAATGAGTATACAAATCTGATAGTTCAGGGGTGGTCACTCCATCCGATCCCCGACAAGCGCTGGGTTTGCGCATCAAGCAGCTGCGCTCCGAGTTCTCTCTCACACAGGAAGAGCTGGCCGAGCGCTGCGGGTTGTTCCGGACGTACATGAGCAGGATTGAGTCCGGCCTGGCCAATCCCACGCTGACCGTGTTGCACACCCTGGCCGAGGGCCTGGGGGTGGACGTCATAGCGCTCCTCCAACCGCCCTCACCCAGCCCCAAGCCCCCGGCCAAGGTGCGTTCGGCCCAGCCCATTTCACGCGGCCGGGTGTCAGGTGGACGGCGTTAGCGCTAATCCAGGATGGGGGAGACGGGCGGTCAAGGATGGATGCCCAAGTGCGGCTCAAGACACCCCCACAGCCCCGACCCACCGCAGCATCACCTCCCGATGCGTCAGCTGCGCCGACGGGTTGCCAGTAATCCAGAACCGCCAGCCACGGCTCTCGGCTTGCCAGCGGCCCACAGACAGATCAGCCTCTGGATGCTCAGGCACCTTTGTCCAGTGCATGTCCAGCCAGTCAGGGATGGACTCCTGGATATCGCTCAGTGAGATGATTTGCTTGTTGAAACGCGCAAACTCTGCCACACGCTTTTCATCATCGGGGGTGCCTAACGCGGCAATGGACAGCGAGATTTGAAGCCGCATGTGCTCAAGTACCAGCATCGCACCCCCCTCGGTCACGGATGCCGCCCAACATCTCGGCCCCGCTGGCATCAGGAGAGCCAGGGCATCAGCACCCTCTGCCAGCTTTTCCGCCAGATAGCGCTGGGCCTGGCTGAAGGCTTCCAGACAGGCTGCTTTCTCTGGAGCAGATTGCAGATAGAACAGCAGCAGCAACTGCATCTGGCAACCTGTAACACCCGGCTGCGACAGGATCAACCGACGCAGTCGCTGGATTTGCCGGGGGGAGATGGGCTTGAGCGGCGAATACACCACGGCATTAATCACCGACCCACCCATAAACAGCTGCTCTGCATCGCACCACGCAGCCAGAGCATCCATGACCTCGCCCTGCTCTTCAGCGATCAACGCGCTGGTGTTGTGTTTGGACGGTTCCAGATCCAGCCGGATGTGCAGTACGTCTGGTTGTAATTGGTGGGGAAAGATTTGAGCGCTCATGCCAGTACCTCCGGGAACGGGGACCAGCGATGAGGTATATCCGTCAGATACGTACCCGAATCAGGTCCTACCCTGAAATAACGGGCTCGCCGGGCGCTCAGTTGGACCTCAAACAGAAAGAACAGTAAGGGTAGAAGTTTCATGGCGTCTGTCCTTGGGATGGAGTGGCCGTGCTCGGAATCGGCTCCGGTCGCTTGAACTCTTGGGTCGTCGTTTCCAGGCACAAGCTGCCTGACTCATCGCAGATGTAGCGATTACCGGAAGCTCGGGTTTCCAGCACCAGCGGCGTGCCTTTGGCGATGACAGGTGTCCCCCATAAGGGGTAAGAACCCGACTCGGTCTCGATCACCACCCGGCCCGGCCAGCCACCAGGTCCGCTCATGCGCTGGAAGTGGCCGATCGGCTGGCGTGACACCACCTCGCTGTACGGCTGAAAGCCGAGCAAGACCAGCACACACAACACGGCCAAGGCGATCAGCAGCAGAAACAGGCGGTGCAGGAAACGTTCAGGCCGGCTGGTGTGACGATTGATTGGCGTGGAAGACTCTTCTGGCGGGTCCACCTGTGGTGGATCTATGGAGCTCGGGACCTTTGGCTCCGGAATCCAAGCGTAAGAATCTGTCGGAAAGCGTTTTGGAGGTTGGGTTGGCATACCTATATCTCGTTTCGATTGGGTTAGGTTGGGATGTCGTGATTCACTGGGGCCGGTGCTTTGCACCCAGGGCTCAGTGAAGCGGGCATTTGCGCGGCGCTGTCTTGATACAGCCCGCCCAGTAGCTCGCCAACTTGGTGTCCGACAGTCGCACCGCCGTTGCCAGCCGGGTCACCTGGTCAACGTCCACGTCCTCCTGCTCATAGCTCTGACCCAGAACGGCTGCCAGGGTGTTGCCCATCGCGACTTCCACCGCCTTGATCTTGATGAGCGGCTTGGAGAGCATGTACATACGGGTGAAATCGATCTCATCCCAAGACGGTGTGGCGGATTTCTCGGGATGCTCCACATCGTGGGTGGCCATAAGAAGACCGCAGGGCGAGACGATGGCAGCCAGGTGCACCAACGCCCGCTCGTACGGCTTGACCATCCCCGAATGGGCAGCCTGGTGGGCCGATTTCAGGACCAACGCCATCGGCGCAACCATGGGAAGAGCCGGAGCACCGGACGCAGGGCCAGCGGTCTGGGCTGCCTGGGCTTCATGTGCTGGGTCGGTCAGACCCGGAATCACCCTCGGGGAGTTGTAGGCGAGATCGAGGTAGGGGTTGCCAAAAAGCATGCGGTACATGCCTTCGATGTTCCGGTTGCCGTAGTAAGGCTGGCCCGGATTCAGCAGTTCGACCCAGTTAGATGCAGGTGGGAATTGGGACGTGAATTTGGGAGGGAGTTTTGCCATGATGAGCTTTCTGTGGGTTGGATAGATCAGTCAACAAACTGGGGCTTCAGACCTTACCCTGCGGCTGGCGGCGGAAAGACTTGTCAGCCTTTGCACGCGTTTGCTTTGCTGGAGGCTGTTGGGTGCTGGAACGCTTTGTGGCGCTGGCGGTACCTGTGCGAGGTTTGAATTTCGCAGCCACCTTGCTCACCGGGCTCACCGCGTTTCGGGGAGTGGTGCTGGCAGAGCTTTTGGTGGGGGTGTTGATGGAGGCATCGCCTGACCCATGGGCTCGCGTCGCTGATGCCGCGCTTCCAGCGGGAGCATCCACGTCCAGCGCCGTCAGATGCGCTTGGATATAGACGATGTGGCCTGGCTCGCGGATGATGACCGTCATCAGGCAGCCCTCAACCTCACGGCGGATCTTCTGATAGGTCTTGTCGTCGAAGATGCCCCGCAGCTCTGAGGGCAGTGCAACCGCTGCAAGGCCCACGAGGTCATGAACACGGGCGGTGGCCAGTTCAGAGCCTGGAGGTACTGAGTTGGGCGTGGATGTTTGACGTTTGGCTGTGTTTCGTTTGGCTGTTGTCATGATGAATTCCTTGATAAAACAACTGGCTAAAAAGCCTTGGAGGGATTTCGGGCAAAGCTCCGCCCAGCACCGCTACAATTCGTTTCGCGCGGCGGGTGGTTGGAAGCGGAACTGAAAGTGGGTGCTTAGTGGGTCATGCGCGCCAGTGAACTGGCGGGCCTCACCATCGCCCTGTGCCACCTGGGCGGCGGCTGCGGTTCACTGCCGCCGTAATCGTCTTTGCGGACGACGTCGGTGTCGTTCGAACGGCGAACGGAGTGGCTCCGGCGAGCGCCATAGACGCCTCGCGGCTTAGGGATAGGCTGAGGCGGCACTTCCGCGGCAGGGATGTAGACAACACCACCGGATTTGCTGGTGTGGTGACCACTGCGGTTCTTTTCGCCCTGCCCGTTTTGGTCGACCTGCCCGCCTGGTGCCTTGCCCTCCTCGATCGCCACCAGCGAACCAGTAGACAAGCGGCTGGCGAGCAGACGCTCCATGGCCGAACCATCCTGCCGGGTCAGGTTGGGCACATAGCGGCTGTAGACCCGGAACAGCATCTCGGTGCTGGTGTGACCCAGCTGCCGGGCGATCCACTCCGGTGCCTCGCCGGACGCCAGCCACAAGGTGGCAGCCGTGTGCCGCATTTGGTACGGGCGACGCTTTTGCAGGCCGAGGTGGCGCAGCAGCGGGTACCAGATCCGGTCCGAAAAGTTCTTGTTGTCCAGCGGCTCGCCGGCCAAGTTGCAGAACACGTACTCCGACGCCTGGCCCGTCACCTTGAACTGTTCCTGCAGGGCATCGAACACCGGCTGGCTCATCTGGATGTCGCGCTGGCTGCCATCGGTCTTGGTGTACTCGTCCTCGCCTAGGACAAAGGTTTCCCTTACCCGGATGACGCGCAGGTCAAAGTCGACGTACTTCCATTTGAGGCCGTGGACTTCTCCAGTCCGCATCCCGGTGAAGAAACGGACGACGAAGTACTGCTTGTAGTCAGCGCGCACTGTCGCCAAGATGCGCTGGACGTCGGTCAGGCTGAAGGGGTCGACATCGGTTTTACGCAAACGCAGTCGTTTTATGTTGGTGGTCGGCGACGTGAACTCAAATCGGTCGGCTGCTTCGTCCACGATCTGGCTGAGCAAACCAACGATCTCGTTGATGCGCTTGGGTGAGAGTCCTTCTTTGTCTCCGCGACCTTTAACTTTGGCGAGTGTGGCGCGGAAAGCAAGAATGTCAGCTTTGGTGATCTGGCCGACCGCCTTTCCTCCGAAGTGAGGAATGAGACGGCTGTTCAGGGTGGAGACCAGCGACCGAATGTGGCTGCGCCGCCATTCGATGCTGTGCTCGTCTACCCACTGGTTGGCGAAGTCTTTGAAATTAGGGGTATCGCGTTCTGCAGAGTGACTTGGGTCAATGGCCGAGCTAGCTAAAGTCACTGCAATAGGATCGAAGCGTTCGGAAAGAGTGCTTTCAGGAAAGAAATCCCGATATTTGAATGTTCCCTCTCGCTGGGCCTTCTTGATCTTTTCAACTACCCCCTCGACGCGCTTTCGATTTTGCGGCAAGTCAGCCAAGGCTGTCTGCTCCCGGCACCGCACTCCCCGGAAGGTGAAGTCGATAACCAACTTGCCAGTTTCCTTTCGGACGGTAACTTTAGCCATGGAGGAGCGCTCCATTGGCCATAGGAATGGCCCCAAGGCCGACAGGCTGTTGGAATGAAGCGATTTTCATGTCGCGCTCAATCGCCTCCCAGACGAACAATATCTTGCGCCCGCCAAAGGGTCGCAGGTAATGCACGCCTTCAATTAAGACGCTGTCCTTAAGACGCTCGCGAATGGTGCGAACGTCATATTTGATCCTCGACGACAGCTCGTCTGTGGTGAGATAGGTCTGACCCGTCATCAGTAGCTCCTTTACAATCAGAGTTGCAAGCGATAATTATTTTTATCACTTGACACTCATGATACGCATTAAAGCCATTTTTTCAAGTCTTTTGATAAATATTATTATCTTTCGCTGTTTTTTAACGTCATGATCAGATTCAAGCTCGGCGAGATGATTGAAAAAAAGCAGTTCGCTGAGGGACGGCGCGTGACGATCAACGAAATAGCCACGGCCACCGGTCTGAATCGGATGACGCTATCGAAAATCCTCAATCAAAAGGGATACGGTACTGGCACTGAAACAATTGATCGGTTATGTGAGTACTTCAAATGCGACGTTCAAGACCTTATGGAGCACCTCCCTGATGAAGCAAGTTGATTGCAATCTGCGAGGCGGAAGGCATCGGAAACAAGCTGTATTGCCGGCAGGCGTGAGCACCGAAGTCGGTCGCATCGGCTAAGAAACGGTGCTCCGGCGTGTTGGGGCGCAGCTTGTCGCGCTGTCGCAGGTATTGCTAGCGACAGCGCCTCAAGCCAGCCAGATCGTCCTGAGTCAGCATCTAGCGTCCCTTGAAGAATGCTACGAGCGCGCGCCACCATGTAGGCGCCGCCATGTCAGGCAGCCCAGCCTGCGGGCTCATTAACGCGGGCGGCATGCGGATATCGAAGCGCGGCTCCCCCACCTCGTGGGCTAGGTAGTGGCTGCAGGGCCGGTTGGCGACCGCCGCCAAGCGCATGCTCGACACCACCGTGTGCTTGTTGCCGTCGTACTCTAGGTACGCCGCCGTCATCGGCTTGTCATGCCACGGACAGACCAGCTGCGTGAACAGGCCCACTGCTGTGGACGCCAGCATGCCGTTCGGCCAGACGACCTGAGGCTTGCCGCCGGCCGCGCCGTAGCGGCGAGCTTCGGTGGCCAACGCAGCCTCTGTCACCACGCCCATGCAGCGCAGGCACGGTCCGCCCGGCAGGGTCAGCACCACTTGGCCCGCGATCAGATAGCGGTCGCCGAGCTTGTGCACATCCATCCCCATGTCGATGTAGGGGATCAGGAACCGCTTGCCAAAGCGGTCGGCCTCGTCCTTCGCGATTACGGAGTCCAGGCCGCCTATAAGAACGTCGCAGCACTTCAGCTCATCGGCGACTTCCTGCCAATGTTTGGCATGCGCGGCGATGCGGGCAGTCGGTAACACACCGCGGATGGCGCGCTCGGCAATCCGGATTTTCAATTCCTTCGCCTCGACATCGGCGCGCGTGCCGCCGACCAGCCGGTTGAGATTGGACTCGTCAATCGTGTCGGGATCGGCGATGACGTAGCCGCCTACGCCCAGATGCGCCAGCTGCTGCACGACGTGCGAGCCGCCGCCGCCCAAGCCCAGGATACCGACGGTAATGCCCGCGAGGGCTTGCTCGCTGCTAGGCCCGAGAAAACTCTGCCGGTCATGCTGGCTCATGTGCTGCTCCAAACTTGATCAAGGGTGCACCGACTTGCTGGAAGCCGTCGACGTAACGTGGGCGGTCCTTTGCCCCGGTCCACAGCAGACATCGCGCTGAGTCGTTGCTGAGGACCACGATGCCGTGCGGCATCTGCGGCAAGGCATTGAAGAAACCCGGCACGAAGTCCTGGGCGCTATTCAGGTCGACCGAGGAGAACTCCGGCCGGCCCCGCCCTCCATGGGTGTGGATGTGCAGGATGGCGGACTTGTGCTGGTAGGCCGCCTGCAGGGCCTTGCGCATTGCATTCGGTCCGATCCGGGCGCCCACGCTGCTGCTGCGCTCGTAGTCTTCGTCGGCGACGGACTGGTAGTCCCGGCACAGCAACGCGAGGTTGCCGTCACCGGTCCAGCGCGCGCCGGCGGTGAGGAAACCGACCCGCTCGAAGGCAAACGAATGCTCGCGGTGCAGGTCGGCGCGGATGGCGCTCAAGAGCGCGCCGGCGATCTTGATGTGCGCCTTCACAGGAACGCCCTCAGGTGGTTGGCCAGAATCTGCACCCAGGGCAGGTGCGCCTGAACACCTCGCCACGAGCACGCCCACCAGGTCTCGCCGCACACCGTGTGAGCCTGCCAGTTCAAGCCCTTGGGCGCAGCGATCTGGCGGTCGACGTAGAGCCGAGTCTCGTAACCGTCCTTCGCCTGCGGGTGGAGCAGCAGGTTCACCTGCACCGGCCCGCCCGCGGCCTGAACCTTGACGTCGGGGATGAATGCCACCTCATGGCCGCCCTCGGACCAGCATTCGGCTGAGGGGTAGAACGCCTTCAAGGCATTGAACTGCGCGCTGCTCATGACGACTGCCCGCAGGGTGCGTAACTCACGAACTTCATGCCGTTTTTCAGGCGCAGCTTCTGACCCGGCTTCAGTTCGTCGAAGGAGCCGTCCGCGGCGATGAGGGCGAGCACGTAACCGGCTTCCACCTTGAACTCGGTGCGCAGCTGCTCGGTGCTGTAGACGCCGCGCGGTATCTCGTGGGACTGCTCGCCGTAGAACACCGTAACCAGGCGCACGGCGCGACGGGTCTTGAACTTCTCGGTGCCGCCTCCCTGCAGGCTGACCACCTCTTCATCTTCGATGATCTGGTCCGGAATGTTCTCCAACTCCTGGATGACCTCGAACTGGTCGTCGCGGCCGGCCAGCTTGCGGATCGCCCAGCCGGTCAACTGCGCGCGCGGCCACTCCAGCCTCAGCCCGTCGACCATGAGCCGGTAGGTGCGGTCGCCCGTCATTGCGAAAAATCGTTCAGTGCCAGGCGCCTTCAGGTCGACCAGCTCTTCGAGCCGGACTTCCTCCATGCCGCCGTCCTTGGTTTGCTGCAGAACGATTGCGTCGTCCGCCGGGCGGAAGCCTGCTTCGTGCGCGATCTGCCGCCCGGTGACCTTGGGGTCGTCGAACGAGAGGTCGCGCTGGTTGAAGTGCTCGTCGAGCACTTTGATCTTCCAGCCTGCGCTGTGCAGGCTGGACCCGGGGTTTGCGTTTTCAGTATTAGTTTGCATGTTTTACCTATGAATGGGAATGGATTGACGAGGAAGCCTGCTGCGTGCTCGTGATCCGGAATCTGACGGTAAGAGTCGCAGCCTTACAGGCCCCAGCGGCCCGTCCCGCGCAAAAAATACAAAACACACTGCTTCAATGAAGCTGTTGAAGCGAGAAGAAATTAAGGCGCACCTCTCCAAACGGTAAGCCGCCCGGAAATTCTGTTTCAATGAAGCAGTTGAATAGAACATAAATTTACACAACCGATAAATACACAAACTCTACGCCCCCCGTGTCCGCGACTTCTTCACGTCGAAGCACATAGCCCATCTCCCAAAGATCGCGAAGTTGGGTGCTCGCGTTGCTGATCTTCAATGACAAATCCCCCGCGACCTGGGCGGTACGCACCTTTTTGTTCTTCATCACGTACTCCAACAGCCGATCCTTAGCCGATGACAACTGTGGGCCCAACAACTTGGAAGATCCGTCTGCGCCTTTCACGAACAAGGGCTGCTCCTTCTTAATCGCGGCCGCATCCCAATTGAATAGTAAATCTTCGTTGGTCGCATCAGTCACCACGAAAGCAAACTGCTTACGAAACCTGCGAGCCAACTCCACCACACTTTCGCGCGGAAAAGATGCATCTGTTCGCCGGATGCCCTCAAGTGAAATCTCAAATACCAACGCCCCAGGCTGACGCTCAACCTCAGCAAGTAACTGGGTAAACACCTCCCGGCCGCGGTCGTTGCCCCAAGCTTCTGGCTCGCCGCCGATGAAATCAGCTAGCCTAAGACGGACAATCTCGTTCATTGACTACATTGAAGCAGATCTTGCATCAGCTGTCAAGCCTGAACTCGAACGCGATGTGGGTGCCCCAAATAGGGCTCAGTCCTTCCCGATGGTTGGCCAGAGCGAATCCGCTGCCCGGCTTGGGCTCGAGGTGAAGGCTGGAGTCGAACAACCGGAAGTCCAAGGTCGTGTCGAACGCGAGCGCCTTCTGGGCGCTGGTGCAGATTCCGCAACCATTGCCACCGCCGAAGCGGGAAACTCCTTCCGAGACGACCTTAAGCAGGAGAGCCGCATCCGACAAGCCGGCCGTCCTTGCCTGTCGGCCCTCCAAGCCCTGGCGCAATGTGCTCAACAAACCAAGGCCCGAATCAGACACGCTGACCACCGCGCATCGGCCCCTGGGCGACTTGTAGGTTTGGAGCGCCGCGTAGCCGTCGATCGGTGCCTGTGCATGTCGATAGATGTTTTGAATCAGTTCAGCGAACACGTGCCAAGCGGTATCTTCCAACTTTTGCGCGCGGTCAGCCGTCATTGAGCCTGCGCCACGTCTTATCCGATCAGCTAGTTGCTTGGGCAGATTCTCGTCCTTGCGCGAAGGATGTATGCGCGCGAATTCTACTAGCGCGCGATGTTGGCGATGTTCGCTGATGTCTTGGGCAACCGGCTCGGGCTGCACTCGCACTGAAGTGTCGAGAAACTCAAAGAAACCCATGCGCTGCAGGTAGCCCATAGTCCCGTTCGTACCGTCTTCGAAGACGAGTCGAACGCGCTTGGCCGCGTGCGCCGCCTGGTTGACAAGGGACAGCAGCCGAGTACCCGCGTCCACCATCACCTTGCATCCGGAAGGAAAGACAATCTCCACTTCAAGAACTCCCGGACGATGGATGGCAGTCTGGTACATCAGGGAGTCATCGAGGCTTGACGCACTGACCCATCGGCTCGGTAAACGGATGGTGGCTTTCACTGCACAGGTCTCACGTCCAAGGAAGCGCCATGATCAGGGGATCAATGTCAACAGCACCTGTTGGGCGACTGCACTTGTTGTACCGGGCATCCAGGCCGCCGCAGCGACCTTGAAGCCCCCTGCTACCACTGGCTTGAAGGGATCGGTCTTGACGTCAATTTCGAAGTATCGCAGCTGATTGCCAAACTTTCCAAGTCCAATGCCCGTGACCGATGCAGCGCCAGCCTTTCGAAGAAACCCGGCGGCAACTCCAAAGGAGACGCCGTAGGTCGTAACATCGTCGATCACAACCACATGTTTTCCGACGAGCCGCCCGCTTTGCTTGTAGAACGGATTCAGGTGAATCGAAACAATCTGGCCTGTCGGATCAGTCCGGTCCCCTCCGCCGCCAGCAGACCGTTTCGGCGACGGGGTGTGCCGAATGAACAACGGCTCATCGCGCTTGGAAAAGCGTACTCGGGAGACCGTGGTCCTGAGTCGATGAGTAAAGTCACTGAGGATCTCGTCATCATCGTTGGCGCTGTTCGATGATGGATAGACACCCCAGACCAAACCATCCAGTTCGTTCACCTTCTCCATCAGTAGTGAGCGCGCCGAGACCGCCAGCAGCGCGTTCAGCCGGCTACCACCGCCCTTCACAGTTGCAGTGAGCCGCTGCGCAAACAGTTGCTGCGTGACAGCCTGACCATAGCCGGACAAGTCGGACAGGGCTCTGACGCGATATCGCGCTCCGTCAGCGGAGAACCACCATTTTCCGGTCCAACCTGCGGTCAGATTGATGACTTCTTGGAACTGCGCGGCCGAGTCGACACGGATGCCCAAGGCCTGCACTTGCGGTGCGGCAGACCACCCCGCAGCAACCAAAATCGCACCACCATTCTTCCCCATCTGCACGTCCTCGTCTTTTGCAGCGAGCACAAGCGCATCGAAAGGATTTAGAGCAAATTTCTTTGCGTTCTGGGACACGATCTCACCGGACTGACGCCCCCTGCTTTGCAGAAACTGCACGCCGCTACCCCCGAACGTACCTTGAAACCAAGCCGGCTCTCCATGGTTGGAAATCAGCCCAACCGGGTTTCCAGCAGCCTTCGCATTGACCAACACCTGCGCGAGTTGAGGATCTGGTTGGTTGTTGCGCAGAATGGCATCCGGCGATGTCATGAGTATCAGCATTCAGTCACCTCCCTGTCCCGCTTATTCAAGGATGTCAAAGTCCAAATCCACGGATTTGGGTGCCCGGCGGGCAATAAAGAGACCGACGATGTTCGCGTCGGGAAAACGCTGCTCTAGTACACGCCTCACGGCTTTGAAATGGCAGCCAGTCGTCAGGACATCATCGACAATGAAGATGGTCGCCGGCGTTGGCTCGGCGAGGCTCTCAACAAGCGCGTAGTTCGCAATCAGGTCGTCCGGCCTCGGCCTTGACTCGGATAAATGCGCCGCAGCAGCTGACTGAGTCTGCACCACAAGTTCACGAATGTCCGTCGGCCGCCCCCTACAGACAAACTGCAGCATGCGCAGCATCCGGTCGTCGTACATCGGATCGCTTCTTGCCTTAGAAGGAGGAATGGGCACGAATGTGATCTGGGCGTCCGCTCTAATCGCGGCGCGGAAGATGTTGGCCGCTTGCAGAATCGCACGCTCTTTGTATTGCCACTGCGGGGTGCCTCGTTTGTCCACAGTCTTCTTGAAGTTGTGGATCAGCTGATTGGTCTCGCTATAGGCATGTCCTTCACCCGCGGTGTATTCGCCCGCGTAGTAGCAGATGTCCTGCGCATCCAGATAGTGGTGATCCGGAAGCGTCAGCGCATCGATCTTGAGGATGCGCTTAGCCAAGCGCGGCCTTGATGTCGTCGATGCCGGTAACCCGAATTGCGCCCTGCTCCTGGAAGCGCGCTGGCCAGGTCAACTTGGGATTACGAAAGCAATTGTCCAGGATGAACAACTTTCGACCTTGCTGGAGTGCCGCTCGCGCCTGCGCGAGCGTGCCAGATGTATCACTGGCTTCCACAATCACCGTGGCTTGGGCGACTGCCGACATCGTGGCATTGCGCTCGGGAAAGAACAGGCGATTGCTGCGGTAGTCCTGTGTGGCGTAGCGCCAAATCGGCACTTGACTCAACAGTAGGAACTTCTCCGCGATCAGATCCTGTAGGTCCTTGTTCTCTGGCGGGTAGTACTCAGTGATAGGCGTACCGATGACGGCAATGGTGCTCCCGCCATTCTCGATGGCAGTCGTGTGCGCGGCAGTGTCCACACCTTTTGCCAAGCCGGAGACGATCGTATAGCCGTCTTGGACCAAGAGCTTGACGAGCTTGCGAGTCCTGCGTATGCCCTCTTCCGACACGTTACGCGAACCGACGACGGCAATGCGCTTTGGCGAATCAATCAGGTCCCACCAGCCGCGGTAATACAAGAGCTCGATCGGATGTGCAGCATCGCGAAGACGGTCTGGATAATCCTCCGAGCCATTCACGCGAACACCAAAGTCCTGAATCCTGGTGCGCGCAAACTCATCTAGAACCTTTGACAGTGCCGTATCAATCTCGTCTTCCGAAACCAATTCCGAAGGCATCGCGTCGGGACTGTTGCGAAAACAGTCAGCGATGGTCTTAAAGGTTGTCTTTTGATGAGCCCACAACGCCTCATACGCTCCCATTTCCCGTGAAGGCGAGATCGGCTTACTGCTTAGCACCGCGTCAATGTCATTCATTACTCTAGTACCTCCGTTTTCCGATCAGCGTTTCGGCGTAAACCGAAACGGCACGACAGTACCGCTCTCCGGTATCACGGAGTTCATCGAAAGGCCGGCTGCAGGCCGTAGGCGAGCGAGTTGAACAACGTTTGGCTTGCCATGGAAATAGCCTTCCGGCAAGCCCGTCAGCTTTTCGATATCGAATGCAGCTAAGCCAATATGACGAGGGATCGAATCGAGCGGCATCACGTTCTCTTCCACCAGCAGGTCGATCGTACGGCGCAACAGGCGTGGACGCTCAGGGGTTCGGTCACCGTCGCCAGGTTCCGACTTAGCGCCCCACCGCGCAGAGCGGCGCTTGAACAGTGATTGAGCGCCGTCTTCGTCGACGATCTTCAAGGCGCGCAGCCGCATTACGATAGCAGCCACCGAAACGCCCCACCGGCGTTTCAGCAACAACAGATCGTCGAGCGTCACAGGCGTGCGCACCTCGTTTGCAAAAGTCTCGGCAGGCAGCAGGAACGCCCCCGCAAATCGATGCGCCTGCTGTTCCATCTGCTTGTGGCGCTCGCGCTCAGTTGGTTGAGGAATGTGACGATGCAATATCAGATGGCCAAGCTCATGCGCAAGGTCAAAGCGGCTTCGATAGCCGTTGTCTTTATCGGCGGAAAGCAGCACGAGGGGACGGTCCAGCTCCTCGCTCCAGGCAGACAAGCCCTCGATCTGCGAGATACCGGTTTCCTCGCGAACCAAGATAACCCCAGCACCTTCAATCGCTAGCGCCAGGTCTGGAATGGCCGAACGCCCGATCCGCCAGAGGTCGCGACATTCGCTAGCGGCAAGTTCGATCTCATCGGGCGTGATTTCATCCGGATCTGTGAATTGCCTTGTCGGCAAATTGAGGACCGGGTAATCCACGAACTCCGACAGCGCTAGCGCGACATCCTGTGCCCACTCCACCCGGGCTTCCAGCATCGCACGCGCAGCGACATGCGCCGATGCGTTGCTCCGAAAAAGAGGAAGCGATACTTTGACCGAAGGCGCCCTGGTGAACCATTCGGGGGTGACGTTCACCACGCCAGCGAGCCGCGCCAGCGTGTCGCGCTCAGGAGCTTGACTACCTGATCGCCATTTACTAATCGTCGCTGGCGACACGCCAACCAGCGCGGCAAGTTGCGCCTGGCTCAAGCGTCGGGCCGCCAGGACCTGACTCAGCCGCCCGATTTCAAAGCCATGAATGCCACCGCGACTCATGACTGCGTACCGTCGTTGCTCTGCTTCTTGATCTTCTTGAGCTTGGGTTTGGCAAGGTCGTCTTGCACCATAGGCGTGTGCTCGTAGCGCTGCAAAAACGTACTCACGGGTTCCCGAAAAAGCCATCCACGCATGTCTCGATCCGGGACCGCAATCTGCACCGACAGAGGCGACTCCGGCTGGATTTGCAGCGAGCCCGAGAAGCACGCCACAAAAAATGCCACAGCATCAGATGGTGGCGTGTACTGATCGAACAGCTCAGGCTGCACCAACGGTTCGATGGCCTTGTTGGCGAAGGACATCTGGCGGCGGGTTTGGCTGCGGCGACCATTGATCCAGAAGCCTTCGGGTATGTTGAAACGCGCCAACGTGAATACGCCGGACCGTCCGCTGACAATCCCGTTGCCTGAAATATTGGTTGGGGATGCACCCCCCATCGCGAGTGCACGATGAAACAATTCATTCATCTGGAAATGCCGCAGTTGCCCAACCACATGAGGAAGGTGTCCTTCATCCATGCCCTTCGCAGCGACGTACGCACGTTGAGCCCCCACCGCAAGGGCTTCTTCCACGGCCATCACGATCCCGCGCGGTACATTACGGACCAGTAGGTCAGGGATGGACTCCGAAGGAAATGGCAACATATAGGCTCCAGTTGGGTTTCACTGACAAAGATTCTATCTTGAAATTATTTCGTTTAAAATAGATAATAGCGATTTTAATTTCGTCAAACGTTAGGTAGGATCCCAAATTGTGCGTCACCCGGCCATCGCTAGGTCACGCTGTCGTGATGAGCATCGAGCCGCTCATGGCGTCTCGCCCATTCGGTATCCCTCGCTGACGCCTTCGCGCGTCCTTGCGCTGCGCTTGTCAATCCGGTAGTTGAGGGTGAGGCGGTGACGGCTTCTGGAGCACGTACCAGAGTAAGTGATTTGCTTGCGCGAAACGCAGTGAAGGTCTGCGGGAGATAGCCTGAGTAAGCCGATTTGCGCTCTCACTTGGTGTCGCCTTCTGACTGACTACCCGCTCTATCTTTCAATTGATCTGCATCGGCTAACAAACTGGCGGCCTAATGCCGGTCGTTCAGGGAGGCCGCTTCTGGCGCGCTTGCGGTCGCTCGGGTTTCAGATGATCCGAGATTTTGAGCCAGAACCTAGAAACACAGCCTCAATACTCATGGCCGCTCAGTATTCAGTCACGAACCCAATGGTCAATTGAAAATATGGTGGATTATGTGACGACACAGACCTCGTCACAAACCCCGTCACAAAAGCGAAACGCCCACATGAAGTGGGCGTTTGCTACCAGCCTCTACGGCTTGGATGTTGGTTGCGCGGGCAAGATTTGAACTTACGACCTTTGGGTTATGAGCCCAACGAGCTACCAGGCTGCTCCACCGCGCGTTAAGAGTTGAATTATAGCTTACTCTGCCTTGGCAGCGTCAGCAGTAGTGTCTTCCGACACTTCAGGGCGGTCGACCAGTTCGACCAGTGCCATGGGTGCGTTGTCGCCAACACGGAAACCCATTTTCAGAATACGTGTATAGCCACCAGGACGGGCCTTGTAGCGAGGGCCGATTTCAGCGAATAGCTTCACCACCATGTCGCGGTCACGCAGGCGGTCGAACGCGAGGCGTTTGTTGGCCAGCGTCGGCTCTTTGCCGAGCGTGATCATGGGCTCCACCACGCGGCGCAATTCCTTGGCCTTGGGCAGGGTGGTCTTGATGACTTCGTGCTGCAGCAGCGAGTTCATCATGTTGCGCAGCATGGCGAGGCGGTGCTCGCTGGTGCGGTTGAGTTTGCGTAGTCCGTGTCCGTGTCGCATGGTGTTTCCTTTTTTAAAATCCAGGCAGCCGTATCAGGTACTGCCCGTGCGAGATCCCTTTGGGGCGGATCTTGTGGGTTTCGATATCAGCGTTTGATCAGCGTTTGTCGAGACCGGCCGGTGGCCAGCTTTCAAGGCGCATCCCGAGGGTGAGTCCGCGGGAAGCCAACACTTCCTTGATTTCGTTCAGGGATTTGCGTCCCAGGTTCGGCGTCTTGAGCAGCTCGTTTTCAGTGCGCTGGATCAGGTCGCCGATGTAATAGATGTTTTCGGCTTTCAGGCAGTTGGCCGAACGCACGGTGAGTTCGAGCTCGTCGACCGGGCGCAGCAGGATTGGATCGAACTGCTGCGAGCTGCGCTGCACCGGCGCATCGAATGCGGCCAGTTCATTGCCTTCGAGCTGTGCGAACACGGCGAGCTGTTCCACCAGGATCTTGGCCGACGCACGCACCGCATCTTCTGCAGTCACGGCGCCGTTGGTTTCGATCTCCAGCACCAGCTTGTCGAGGTCGGTACGCTGCTCGACGCGGGCGCTTTCAACGATGTAGCTCACGCGCTTGACGGGCGAGAACGACGCGTCGAGCACAATGCGGCCGATGGATTTTGGCGACTCGTCACCGTAGCGGCGCATCGTGCCTGGCACATAGCCACGGCCGTTTTCCACCTTGATCTGCATGTCGATCTTGCCGCCGTGCGACAGATTCACGATCACGTGCTCAGGGTTGATGATTTCCACGTCGTGCGGCGTCTGGATGTCGGCTGCAGTCACAGGACCTTCGCCATCCTTGCGCAGGCTCAGCGTGACTTCATCGCGGTTGTGGAGCTTGAACACCACACCCTTCAGATTCAGCAGGATGTTGACGACGTCTTCCTGCACACCGTCGATCGACGAGTACTCGTGCAGCACGCCGGCGATCGTCACTTCCGTGGCGGCATGGCCGACCATGGACGACAACAGAACGCGGCGCAGGGCATTGCCCAGCGTGTGGCCGTAGCCACGCTCGAAAGGCTCCAGAGTCACCTTGGCGCGGTTGGCGCCAAGCTGCTCGACATTGATGGTTTTGGGTTTCAACAAATTGGTCTGCATGCAGTCTTCCTCTCAATACCCTCGGTTCGTTACACCGATAAGGCTGGTGAAGCACACCCTGGCGGTACGGTGCCCCGTACCGCAGGAACGAAAAATCAGCGGGAGTACAACTCGACGATCAACGATTCGTTGACGTCGGCGGCAAACTCGTCGCGGTCAGGCACCTTCTTGAAGGTACCTTCGCCCTTGTCGGCGTTCACGTCGACCCATGCAGGCAGGCCGACTTGTTGTGCCAGTTGCAGAGCTTCCGTCACGCGGGTCTGCTTCTTGGACTTTTCACGCACGGCAATCACGTCGCCGGTCTTGACGAGGTAAGACGGGATGTTGACCGACTGGCCGTTCACCGTGATGGCCTTGTGCGACACCAGCTGACGCGCTTCGGCGCGGGTCGAGCCAAAGCCCATGCGGTAGACAACGTTGTCCAGGCGGCACTCGAGCAGGAACAGCAGGTTGGCACCGGTGTTGCCCTTGCGGCGGTCAGCCTCTTCGAAGTAGCGGCGGAACTGCTTTTCCAGCACGCCGTACATGCGCTTGACCTTCTGCTTCTCGCGCAGCTGCAGACCGAAGTCGGAGGTGCGGGTGCCAGAAGTGCGGCCATGCTGGCCTGGCTTGGAGTCGAACTTGGCCTTGTCGCTGATAGCGCGGCGTGCGCTCTTCAGGAACAGGTCGGTGCCTTCACGGCGGGAGAGTTTGGCCTTGGGGCCGAGATAGCGTGCCACTTGAGTTTCCTTATGTCATCTGCTGCAGTTCATGCAGGAGCCGGAGGTCGTGACCTGCCGGCGGTGGGCTTCATTGAAAACGCCCGGTACAGACCGCTTGCAGGGCAAGCGACCCGGACCAGGCAACGCGATTAGATGCGGCGGCGCTTCTGGGGGCGGCAGCCGTTGTGGGGAACCGGAGTCACGTCGGCGATCGAGTTGATGCGAATGCCGAGTGCGCCGAGTGCACGCACGGAAGACTCACGTCCCGGACCAGGTCCCTTGATTTCGACGTCAAGGTTCTTGATGCCCTGCTCGATGGCAGCGCGGCCAGCCACTTCCGAAGCAACCTGTGCTGCGAAAGGCGTGGATTTGCGCGAACCCTTGAAACCCTGACCACCCGACGATGCCCAGGACAATGCGTTGCCCTGACGGTCGGTGATGGTGATGATGGTGTTGTTGAAAGACGCGTGGACGTGGGCAATGCCGTCGGCCACGTTCTTGCGAACTTTTTTGCGCACGCGTTGTGCAGCGCTGTTATTGGGTGATTTTGCCATGACGACCTCTCAATTATTTCTTCAAAGCAGCCGCGGCCTTGCGCGGACCCTTGCGGGTGCGGGCATTGGTACGGGTGCGCTGACCACGCATGGGCAAACCGCGGCGATGGCGGAAGCCGCGGTAGCAGCCGATGTCCATGAGGCGCTTGATGTTCATCGTGGTTTCACGACGCAGATCACCCTCAATGGTGAACAAGGCGATCTGCTCACGGATCTTTTCGAGATCACCGTCAGTCAGGTCTTTGACCTTTTTTGCATAGGCGATGTCGCATGCTTCGCAGATCTTGCGAGCACGGGTGCGACCGATGCCAAAAATTGCAGTCAAGCCGATTTCGGCGTGCTGCTGCGGCGGAATGTTGATACCAGCGATACGAGCCATATGCGTCCTCTAAATCTCTTGAAAATCAGCCCTGGCGCTGCTTGTGGCGCGGGTCGGTGCAGATCACACGGACCACGCCCTTGCGGCGGATGATTTTACAGTTGCGGCAAATCTTCTTGACCGAAGCTGAAACTCTCATTTCTTTCTCCTAAACTTTCACTCAGTGCCTACTTGGCACGGAAAACAATTCGTGCACGCGATAAATCGTACGGCGTCAATTCAACTGTCACTTTGTCGCCCGGAAGGATGCGGATGTAATGCATCCGCATTTTTCCTGAAATGTGCCCAAGTACCACATGACCGTTTTCCAGCTTCACCCTGAAGGTTGCATTGGGGAGGTTTTCTACCACCTCGCCTTGCATCTGGATCACATCGTCCTTGGACATATCCCATCAAGTACCCAGTTAACCGCCCAGTGACGTCTTGAAGTTCGCCTTTTTAAGAAGCGACTCGTACTGTTGCGACATCATGTAGTTCTGTACCTGGGCCATGAAATCCATGGTGACCACCACAATAATCATCAGCGACGTTCCACCGAAGTAGAACGGCACGTTGTATTTCAAAATCAGAAACTCGGGCAGCAGGCACACGAAGGTGATGTACACCGCACCGGCCAGCGTCAGGCGCACGAGAATCTTGTCAATGTATTTGGCCGTCTGGTCGCCAGGACGGATCCCGGGGATGAAGGCACCGCTTTTCTTCAGGTTGTCTGCCGTCTCGCGGCTGTTGAACACCAGCGCCGTGTAGAAGAAGCAGAAGAACACGATCGCACTGGCGTAGAGCATCACATAGATCGGCTGACCTGGGGTCAACGTGCCCGCAATGTCCTTCAGCCAGCGCATGCTTTCACCGGTGCTGAACCAGCCCACGACGGTTGCCGGCAGCAGGATGATCGACGACGCGAAGATCGGCGGGATCACACCGGCCATGTTCAGCTTCAGCGGCAAGTGCGAAGACTGACCACCGTAGACCTTGTTGCCCACCTGCCTGCGGGCATAGTTCACCAGGATCTTGCGCTGGCCACGCTCGATGAACACCACAAAGTAGGTCACCAGCACCACCACCGCCACAATCACGATCGCCACCAGAATGCTCATGGCGCCGGTTCGCACCAGTTCCAGCAAGCCACCCAGGGCATTTGGCAAACCGGCTGCGATACCGGCAAAAATCAGGATCGAAATACCGTTACCCAGACCACGCTCGGTGATCTGCTCACCCAGCCACATCAGGAACATCGTGCCCGCCGTCAGGCTGAACACTGCGGTCATCCGGAAGCCGAAGCCAGGCGCCAGCACCAGACCGGGCGAGCTCTCCAGCGCCACCGCAATACCCATCGACTGGAACAGCGCCAAAGCGAGTGTTCCATAACGGGTGTACTGCGTGATCTTGCGGCGACCGGACTCGCCCTCTTTCTTCATCTGCTCGAATGTTGGCACCACATAGGTGAGCAACTGCATGATGATGGAGGCCGAGATGTACGGCATGATGCCGAGCGCGAAAACCGTGAACCGGGACAACGCACCGCCGGAGAACATATTGAACAGGTTCAATATGCCGCCCTGCTGGCCCTTGAACAGCTCCTTGAGCTGGCCTGGGTCGATGCCCGGGACAGGGATGTGCGCGCCCACGCGGTACACGACCAGCGCCAGCAACAGAAACACGAGCCTGTTCCGCAGATCGCCGTACTTGCCGGTTTTCGCGAGTTGAGCAGGAGTGGTTGCCACTGATGGGTTCCGTCAGTTTGTCAGGACTCAGGCCACCGAGCCGCCAGCGGCTTCGATAGCAGCTTTGGCGCCAGCAGTCGCACCGATGCCGTTCAGCTTGACAGCCTTCGACAGTTCGCCGGACTTGATGATTTTCACATTCTTGGCCAGTTGACCAACCAGACCCGATTGCTTCAGGGCCAGCAGATCCACTTCCGCCAGACCGAGCTGCTCCAGGGCAGTCAGGGTGACTTCAGCGTTGAACTTGAGCAGATGCGATTTGAAGCCGCGCTTGGGCAAGCGACGCTGCATGGGCATTTGACCGCCCTCAAAGCCAACCTTGTGGTAGCCGCCAGCGCGGGACTTCTGACCCTTGTGGCCACGACCAGCCGTTTTGCCCAGGCCAGAGCCAATGCCGCGGCCGACGCGGCGCTTGGCGTGCTTGGCGCCTTGACCAGGCTTGATTGTGTTCAATTCCATGATGAGTCTCCGCTCAGACAATCTTGACCAGATAGCTGATCTTGTTGATCATGCCGCGCACGGCAGGCGTGTCCTGCAGTTCGCTGACGCTGTTTACGCCGCGCAGGCCCAGGCCACGGACGGTGGCGCGATGCGATTCCTTGGTGCCAATCGGGCTGCGAACCAGCTGGACTTTGACTTTGGTTTCTTTGGTCATTTCAATGCTCCTCAAAGCTCAGCTTTTAGCCGAAGATTTCTTCGACTGATTTGCCACGCTTGGCTGCAATTTCAGAGGCAGTGGTGGAGTTGTTCAGGGCGTCCATGGTGGCGCGCACCATGTTGTACGGGTTGCTCGAACCATGGCTCTTGGCCACGATGTCGGTGATGCCCATGACTTCGAAAACAGCGCGCATCGGGCCGCCGGCAATGATGCCGGTACCTTTGGGAGCCGGCGCCATCATGACGCTGGCAGCACCCCAGTGGCCGAACACGTTGTGATGGATCGTGCCGTTCTTCAACGAGACCTTGGTCATGTTGCGACGCGCTTCTTCCATCGCCTTCTGCACGGCTGCTGGCACTTCTTTCGACTTGCCCTTGCCCATGCCGACGCGACCGTCGCCATCACCCACCACCGTGAGTGCGGCAAAACCGAGAATACGGCCGCCCTTCACCACTTTGGTCACGCGGTTGACCGCGATCATCTTTTCCTTCAGACCATCGTCTGGAGCGTCGTTTTGCGATTTAGCTTGAAACTTAGCCATACTTAATTCCAGTCTGCTTAGAACTGCAAACCAGCTTCGCGTGCCGCATCAGCCAGCGCTTTGACGCGGCCGTGGTACGCAAAACCGGCGCGATCAAACGCCACTTTTTCAACACCTGCTGCTTTTGCCTTGATGGCAATGCGCTTGCCAATGGCCTGCGCAGCAGCAACGTTTCCACCCTTGCCGGAAGCACCGATTTCCTTGCGGACTTCGGCTTCTGCAGTGGAGGCGGCAGCCAGGATCTTGGTGCCGTCGCCAGAAATCACGCTGGCGTAGATATGCAGATTGGTACGGTTCACCGTCAGACGGGCAACGCCTTGCGTGGCAATGCGGATACGGGTCTGGCGTGAACGACGAAGGCGCTGCTCTTTTTTGGTCAACATGATGCAGCTCCTTATTTCTTCTTGGTTTCTTTGATCGTGATCTTCTCATCCGCATAACGGATGCCCTTGCCCTTGTAAGGCTCGGGAGGACGCACGGCACGCACTTCAGCGGCGATCTGGCCGACACGCTGGCGGTCGGAACCCTTGATCACCACCTCGGTGGGGGTCGGGGTTGCGACGGTGATGCCAGCAGGCATGTCCATGACCACAGGATGCGAATAACCCACGGTGAGGTTCAGCTTGGCGCCTTGCGCCTGGGCCTTGTAACCCACGCCGACCAGGCTGAGCTTCTTCTCGAAACCCTTGGTCACACCCGTCACCATGTTGTTCACGAGCTGACGCATCGTGCCGCTCATGGCATTGGCTTCACGCGAATCATTGGCAGGCACGAAAGTGAGCTTGCCAGCGTCGATCTTGACGGTGACCAGCGCGTTCTGCGCCAGCGCCAGGGCACCGAGGGTGCCCTTGACGTTGATCTGGTCTTCCTTGATGGCGACGTCCACACCCTGTGGGACGGCGACCGGCATTTTTCCTACACGAGACATTTCAGTTTCTCCTCAATGCCGCCGTTTAGGCCACGTAGCAAAGCACTTCGCCACCGATGCCGGTAGCGCGCGCCTTGCGATCAGTCATCACACCCTGGGGGGTGGTGACAATTGCCACACCAAGGCCATTCATGACCTGAGGAATGGCGCCATGGCCCTTGTACACACGCAGACCTGGGCGACTGACACGCTCGATGCGCTCAATCACGGGACGGCCTGCGTAATACTTCAGGGCAATTTCCAGCTGGGACTTGCCTTCGTCGGTCTTGACGGAGAAGCCATCGATGTAGCCCTCATCCTTCAAAACCTGTGCAATGGCAACCTTGACTTTTGACGACGGCACCAGCACAACAGCTTTTTCAACCATTTGTGCATTGCGGATGCGTGTCAGCATGTCGGCGATAGGATCACTCATACTCATTTTGTGGTTCTCCTATGCTTACCAGCTTGCCTTGGTGATACCAGGGATATCACCAGCAAATGCGAGTTCACGGATCTTGGCGCGAGCCAGACCGAACTGACGGAACGTGCCACGCGGACGGCCGGTGATCGAGCAGCGGTTGCGCTGACGGGTCGGGTTCGCGTTGCGGGGCAACTTCTGGAGCTCGAGGCGGGCCAGTTGACGCTCGTCGTCGGAGCGCTTGGCGTCGTTGGACGTTGCCTTGAGTTCAGCGTATTTCTTGGCGAACTTGGCGGCGAGTTTCTCGCGCTTGAGTTCACGTTGCAGCAGAGCTTGTTTTGCCATCTTGCGCCTTCAGTTCTTGAACGGAAAACGGAAGGCGGTGAGGAGCGCCTTGCACTCTTCATCGGTCTTGGCCGTCGTGGTGATACTGATATTGAGACCGCGCAAGGCATCCACCTTGTCGTACTCAATCTCGGGGAAAATGATCTGTTCCTTGACGCCGATGTTGTAGTTGCCGCGGCCGTCGAAGGCCCGACCGGAGATACCACGGAAGTCACGGACGCGCGGCAGGGCCACGGTCACGAAACGGTCCAGAAACTCATACATCTGCACGCCGCGCAGCGTGACCATGCAGCCAATCGGCAGGTCTTCGCGGATCTTGAAACCGGCGATAGCCTTCTTGGCCTTGGTGACGACAGGCTTCTGACCGGCGATCTTGGCCATGTCGCCGACGGCGTTGTCCATGACCTTCTTGTCGGCGACGGCCTCGCTCACGCCCATGTTGAGCGTGATCTTGGTGATGCGGGGAACCTGCATCGGCGACTTGTAGCCGAATTTTTCCATCAGGCCGGGCGCGATTTTTTCGCGGTACTGGGCTTGCAGGCGGGCCTGCGCAGCAGCTTGTACAGGTGCGGTCTTTGCCATGTTATGCAACCTTGATTTCTTCGCCGCTGGACTTGAAGACGCGCACTTTGGTGCCGTCAGCCAGAAGCTTGATGCCCACCCGATCCGCCTTGCCCGTGGCGGCATTGAAAATGGCCACGTTGGACTGGTGAATCGGCATGTTTTTCTCGACGATGCCGCCGGTGGTGCCCTTGAGAGGGTTGGGTTTGGTGTGTTTTTTCACCAGGTTGATCCCGTCCACCAGCACGTAGCTGTCGTCCTTGCGCAGCGAAATCTTGCCGCGCTTGCCCTTGTCACGACCTGCGATCACGATGATCTCGTCGCCTTTGCGAATCTTGTTCATGGCGCGTCCTTACAGAACTTCAGGAGCCAGGGACACGATCTTCATGAACTTCTCGGTGCGCAATTCGCGCGTGACCGGTCCGAAGATGCGGGTGCCGATGGGCTCCAGCTTGGCGTTAAGCAACACAGCTGCGTTGCCATCGAATTTGACGAGCGAGCCGTCGCCGCGGCGGATGCCTTTGGCGGTACGGACGACCACAGCGCTGTAAACCTCGCCTTTTTTGACGCGGCCACGCGGAGCGGCTTCTTTGATGCTCACCTTGATGACATCACCAACGCTGGCGTACCGGCGCTTGGATCCGCCCAGCACCTTGATGCACATCACGGATTTGGCACCCGTGTTGTCAGCAACATCGAGTTTGGATTGCGTTTGAATCATGTATTTAGTCCCAACTTGCACCGGTTGCCACGCGCAGAAACTGCGCATCGCGATCCAGTCAGTCTTGGGCCCGTCGTCCACACTGCAAACCACTTGCAATGCTTCCAATTAGGCTTTGTTTAAGTCAGATTTCTCCGCTTTTCTGAAGCGAAGCCCTCGACTATAACCGAACTCTGGCGGGCCGTCAACACGCAAGCCCGGCCAAATTGCAAACCTGCCGCACAAAAGCCGTCAGGATTTCCCCGGGAGGTGCAGGTACTGGCCGCACAGGGCCAAAAAGGCGCCCAGCCGAGGGTCAGCGACCGTTTCTTCGCGCAGAATGTCCGCCACCTCAGGTGCCAGCTCGCGCGCCAGCGCGGCATCGAGGAACAGCAGCCGGGAGCGTCTGGCCAGCACGTCTTCAACACGGCGGGCGTACTCAAAGCGCGCAGCGAAACGGACCATGGCCTCGGTGAGCCCACCACCCAGCGCGCGGTCGGCACCGGGCAGGGATGCCACCGCCGCGGCCTCGCTGCCGTAGAGGTGCAGGCCCGGCGGGGCACTGATCTTCGCGGTCGAGGCCTGGGCACCCACCAGCGGGAGGTGAGCGGTCACTGCGCCAGAATCCCTTGGCAGTAAGCCAGCCTCCATGCAGCGGTCGAGTACATCGACCGCCATGGCCCGGTAGGTGGTCCACTTGCCGCCCGTCACCGTGACCAGCCCGCTCTTGCTGACCAGCACGGTGTGCTCCCGCGACAGCGCCTGGGTGCTGCCCCCCTCTTCGTCGGGTGGCTTGACCAGCGGGCGCAGGCCGACCCAGATGCTTTTGATGTCCGCCGGCCCCGGCGCACGGCTGAGGTAACGGCCTGATTCACGCAAGATGAAATCGACCTCTTCCTTGAACGCCAACGGCTCCCGTGCGAGGTCATGGCGCGGTGTGTCGGTGGTCCCCAGAATGGTCTTGCCCAGCCAGGGCACGGCAAACAGCACGCGGCCATCGGCGGTCTTGGGAATCAGCATGGCGTGATCCGTCGGCAGGAACTCCCGATCCACCACCATGTGCACGCCCTGGCTGGGCGCCACCATGGGCCGGGTCGGTCGGTTAATAGCGTCGCCGTCCTGCATCCGGAACTGGTCCACCCACACGCCAGCCGCATTCACCACGCAGCGCGCGCGCAGCTCGAAGACCTGGCCCGACTCCTCATCGCGGGCCTTCAGGCCCACCACCTTGCCGCCCTCGTGCACCAGGCCCGTGGCCGCGCAGTAATTCA
This sequence comes from Synechococcus sp. UW140, assembly GCA_943370905.1. Taxonomy (GTDB): domain Bacteria; phylum Pseudomonadota; class Gammaproteobacteria; order Burkholderiales; family Burkholderiaceae_C; genus Polaromonas. The sequence continues at coordinate 52,701 of CALRSS020000012.1, read as the reverse complement.
CCAGCAGCGCACCCCGCGCAGCGGCGGTGCGGGCCAGGGCGAGTGCCAACCGCGCATCGTCGAACTGGCCGTCCCAGTACTTCACGCCGCCTTGAAGACCGTGGGGCTGCACCGTCGGCAGCAGCCCCAGCGTCTCCTGCCGATTCAGGAATTCAGTCGCGCCCAGTGCGGCTTTTCCGGCCAGCGCGTCGTAAATCTTGAGGCCCATGCCGTAAAACGGCTTCTCCCAGAAGCGGTAGGAGGGCATGACAAACGCCAGCGGCTGCGCCAGGTGCGGCGCATTCGCCAGCAAGGTGGTGCGTTCGTGCAGTGCTTCGCGCACCAGCGCGATGTTGCCCTGCGCCAGGTAACGCACGCCGCCGTGGACCAGCTTGGTGGCGCGCGACGAGGTGCCCTTGGCAAAATCGTGCGACTCCACCAGCGCCACCGAAAGACCCCGGGCGGCGGCATCGAGCGCCACCCCCAGCCCGGTGGCGCCCCCGCCAATGACCACCATGTCGTACAGCCGCGGCTCGGCAAGCTGGCGTATCAGGGCCTGGCGCTCGGTCGGCGCCGGGGCATTGGCGGGCGTGTTGCGGAACGTGTCCATGGTTTAGTGGGATAGAAGCCTTTACGGCGCAGCGCAACTTGAAACGTCAACTGTAGCGGTGAAGTTTGCACACTGGACGGACACGGTGTTTTCCCTGTCAGGCGGTTTCACACAGGCCTGCGTTCCAGTACAGTCCCATCGACCGGCGCGTCAAAAGCGAAAAGCGCGCGCTGCGCACCCCAGACCTTACCGCCAAGGCCCGCTCACCATGACCTACCTGCTTGCCCTGGACCAGGGCACCTCCAGTTCGCGAAGCATCGTGTTTGACGGGCAGGGCCGTGTCGTGGCGATGGCCCAGCAGGAGTTGCCGCAGATGTACCCACAGCCTGGCTGGGTGGAACACGATCCGATGGCCATCTGGCAAACCCAGCTGGCGACGGCCCGCGAGGCGCTGCACAAGGCCGGGATCGCCGCCAGCGAGGTCCGCGCACTGGGCATCACCAACCAGCGCGAGACCACCGTGGTCTGGAACCGGCGCACCGGCGCGCCCATCCACCACGCCATCGTCTGGCAGGACAGGCGCGCCGAAACCACTTGCGCCCGGCTGCGCGAGGAGGGCCTCGAAGCATTGATCCGGGAAAAAACCGGCCTGCTGGTCGATGCCTATTTTTCGGCCACCAAACTCCGATGGTTGCTCGACAACGTCGATGGCGCCCGCGCGCAGGCAGACCGCGGCGAGCTGGCCTTCGGTACGGTGGACAGCTGGCTGCTCTGGCAGCTCACCGGGGGCAGCGTGCATGCCACCGACGTCAGCAATGCGTCGCGCACCATGCTCTTCAATGTGCACACCAACCAGTGGGATACCGAGCTGCTGGCACTGATGGGCATCCCGCCTTCTCTGATGCCACGGGTGCTGCCCTCCAGCGCGCATTACGGGGAAGTTCGCCCCGACCTGCTGGGTCACGCCATACCCATCGGCGGTGTGGCCGGCGACCAGCAGGCCGCGTTGTTCGGCCAGGCCTGCTTTTCAGCGGGCATGGCCAAGAACACCTATGGCACCGGCTGCTTCATGCTGATGCACACCGGCAGCGCGTTCGAAACCTCGCGCAATGGCCTGCTCACGACGAGTGCCGCGCAGACTGGCCCGACGCCGGAGTTTGCATTGGAAGGCAGCGTGTTTGTCGGCGGCGCCGTGGTGCAGTGGCTGCGCGATGGCCTGCAGGCCATTGAAGGCAGCGCACAGGTCGAGGCGCTGGCGCAGAGCGTTCCCGATTCCGGTGGCGTGATGATGGTGCCGGCCTTCACAGGGCTGGGCGCGCCCTACTGGAAGCCGCATGCGCGCGGCACGCTCACGGGTCTCACACGCGGCACCACGCTGGCCCACATCGCGCGTGCGTCGCTGGAAAGCATTGCCTACCAGAGCGCCGCCCTGTTACTGGCCATGAGCCGCGATGCGGTGGCCGCCGGCGCTGCCCCGGTGACAGAGCTGCGCGTGGACGGCGGCGCCTGCGTGAACGACCTGCTGATGCAATTCCAGGCCGACCTGCTGGGCATTCCGGTGATCCGCCCCGCCGTCACCGAAACCACCGCGCTGGGCGCCGCCTACCTGGCCGGGCTGTCGTGCGGCGTTTTTGCCAGCACGGCGGAGTTGTCCAGTCTGTGGCGGGCGGATCGCACTTTTGTGCCCGCCATGGCGGCCGACCGCGCGGCAACACTGATGGCCGGCTGGGAACATGCTGTGCGACAAGCCACCTGCGAATGAGCGAATGACCGCATGCGCGACAATTCCTCAACACTCCCGCCCCAGCAGAACCTGCGCTCCTGAATTGAACCCCCGGCACCATGGCATACATTCCCCATTCCACCCCCGCCACCCACGAGCATGTCGCCTTCATCGGCGGCGGCAACATGGCCAGCGCCATCATCGGCGGCCTGCTGAGCCGGGGCCTGCCGGCCAGCCACATCCAGGTGGTGGAGCCGTTTGCCGAGCAGCGCGAGAAGCTGACGCAGCAATTCGGCGTGACGGTTCACGAAGCACCGGGGACTGCACTGGGCCAGGCGGGTCTGGTGGTCTGGGCCGTCAAGCCCCAGACCTTCCGCGACGCGGCCGGGCAGAGCCGGGCGCACACCGCCAACGCCCTGCACCTGAGCGTGGCCGCCGGCATCCGCTCGGACAGCATCGCGCAATGGCTGGGCACCGAGCGCATCGTGCGCGCCATGCCCAACACGCCAGCGCTGGTCGGCAAGGGCATGACGGCCCTGTTCGCGCGCCCTGCCGTGACGCCGAACGACCGGCTCGCCGTGGAGCGCGTGATCCACACCACCGGCGACTTCCTGTGGCTGGACGACGAAACCCAGCTCGACGCGGTCACCGCTCTCTCAGGCTCCGGGCCGGCCTATGTGTTCTATTTTCTGGAAGCGATGATCGACGCCGGCATGGGCATGGGCCTGTCGCGCGAGAAAGCCCATCAGCTGGCCGTCGGCACCTTTGTCGGCGCCTCGGCGCTGGCGCAGGCCTCCAGCGACCCGCCCGAGGTGCTGCGCGCCCGCGTCACCTCCAAGGGCGGCACGACCTACGCGGCACTCACGTCGATGGAGCAGGACGGCGTGAAGCAGCACTTCATGCGGGCACTGGAAGCGGCCCGGCAGCGCGCCGTCGAACTGGGTGATGAATTCGGCAAGGCGTGACGGGCTGGCGCCACTGCTGTCGACCGCTTAACGGCCCACGTAAGACAGCGCCACACCGGCAAACACCGCAAAGCCCAGCCAGTGATTCAGGCGGAAGGCCTTGAAGCAGCCATCACGCTCACGCCGGTGGATCATTCGCCAGTGCCACAGCGCCTGCGCTAGCGCCATGCCCAGCCCGGCCGCCATCACGCCAAAGCCGGCCTCATCGCGCAGCAACCAGGCCCACAGACCCAGAAACAGCAGGTAACTGGCCATCACGCCCGCCACATCGAAGCGGCCCAGCGTGATGGCCGAGGTCTTCATGCCGATCTTCAGGTCGTCGTCGCGGTCCACCATGGCGTATTCGGTGTCGTAGGCAATCACCCAGAACAGGTTGCCCAGCAGCAGCAGCCAGGCCAGCGACGGCACGCGCGACTGTACGGCGGCAAACGCCATCGGAATGCCAAAGCTGAACGCCACGCCCAACACCGCCTGCGGCATGGACACAAAACGCTTGGCGAACGGATAGGCCAGCGTCACCGCCAGTGCGGCAACCGACCACAGCACCGTCACCGTGTTGGTGGTCAGCACCAGGCCGAACGCCAGCAGGGCCAGCACCGCGCCCAGACCCAGCGCTTCGCGCACCGACAGGGCGCCGCTGGTGACCGGCCGCTGCGCGGTGCGTTTGACGTGGCGGTCGAAGTCGCGGTCGGCCACATCGTTGACGCAGCAGCCGGCGCTGCGCATCAGGATGGTTCCCAGCGTGAACACCAGCACGAGATGCCAGCCCGGAAACCCGTGCGAGGCAATCCACAGGGCCGACAGCGTGGGCCACAGCAGCAGCAGCCAGCCCGCGGGCCGGTTCCAGCGGATCAGGTCCAGGTAGAGGCCGAGTTGGGTTTGAAGCGTGCTTTTCACGCTGCCGATTCTGGCATCACTGATGGCATCGCCAAAAGGCCGCTGGCGCAGACCTCACTCTTCCAGCAGCGAGCGAAGCATCCACGCGGTCTGCTCGTGCACCGTCAGGCGCTGCGTGAGCAGGTCGGCGGTGGGCTCGTCACCGGCCTTGTCGGCGAGCGGGAACAGCTCGCGCGCAGTGCGGGCGACGGCCTCATGGCCCTGCACCAGAATGCGCACCATCTCCAGCGCCTTGGGCGGCACCGTGGGCGCATCGGGCACCGATGCCAGCTTGCCGAACTGCGCGTAGGAGCCCGGCGCCGGATGGCCCAGCGAGCGGATGCGCTCGGCCACCGGGTCCACCGCCGCCCACAGCTCGGTGTACTGCACCATGAACATCTGGTGCAGCGTGTTGAACATCGGGCCGGTGACGTTCCAGTGGAAGTTGTGGGTGGTGAGGTAGAGCGTGTAGGTGTCTGCCAGCAGACGGCTCAGGCCCTTGGCGATGGCCGCCCGGTCTTTTTCACTGATGCCGATGTTGATGGGAGGGGCTGCTTTGCCCGGCGCTTTTGCAGAGGATTTGGCCATGGTGTTTGAGGAATAGTCAGGCCACGACTTTACAAAACACGATCAGCCAACGCAACAGCGCCGACATATCACCGCCATAGGCAGACTTCACCGCGACACTCAGGACAGACGCGTCACCCCGGGCAGTTCACAGGCGTAAATGGCGTTGCGCAGCGCCGCAATGGCTTCGTAGCGCGTGAAGCTGCGGCGCCAGGCCAGTACCACGCGGCGCGATGGTACATGCCCGTCAAACGGCAGGTACTTCACGAAGGACGGCATGTCGGTGTCTGCGCCAGCCTTGCCCTTGCTGCCTTTTTTGGCGGCGCGCGACGGCGCCATGGCTTCCTTGGGGACGCCCAGGCGCGGCACCAGCGTGATGCCCATGCCAGCCGCCACCATGTGCTTGATGGTCTCGAGCGACGAGCCCTCAAAGCTCTTGCGGATGCCGTCCGAGTTGCTGGAAAAACGTGCGAACTCCGGGCACACCTCGAGCACGTGGTCGCGAAAGCAGTGGCCGTTGCCCAGCAGCAGCATGGTTTCCTTTTTCAGCTCTTCGGCGGTGATGCTGCTGAGCTGCGCCAGCGGGTGCGAGCTCGGCACGGCGGCCATGAAAGGCTCGTCGTAGAGCGGCGCAATCGCGAGGTTGGCATCGGGAAAGGGCTCGGCCAGGATGGCGCAATCGATCTCACCCATGCGCAATTCTTCAATCAGCTTGACGGTGAAGTTTTCCTGCAGCATCAGGGGCATCTGCGGCGTCATCGCAATCGCGTGGCGCACCAGGTCCGGCAGCAGATAGGGGCCGATGGTGTAGATCACCCCCAGGCGCAATGCGCCGGCGAGCGGGTCCTTGCCGCGCTTGGCAATCTCACGGATGTTCTCGGCCTGCTCCAGCACGCTCTGCGCCTGACGCACGATTTCTTCGCCCAACGGCGTCACGGCGATTTCGTTGGCGTTGCGCTCAAACAGCTTGACCTGCAACTCTTCCTCGAGCTTCTTGATCGCCACGCTGAGCGTAGGCTGCGACACATGGCAGGCGTCAGCGCCCCTGCCAAAGTGTTTTTCGCGGGCCACAGCGACGATGTATTTGAGTTCGGTCAGCGTCATGGGGTGATTGTGCTGCTTTTGTGTTGTGTTTGGGGGCGGGGGTGGTTGCTGAGCCCCGAGGCCGGGGTGGCCCGGCAGCCAGTCACTTTCTTTTGCTTCGCCAAAAGAAAGTAACCCAAGAAAAGGCGACCCTGGTGACTGCGTCCCTTCGCTGCGCTGCGGGCAACCTGCGGTGCTCGGTCCAGGCGGGGTCTGGCTAAACTCGCTTCGCTCAGACAACGCCAGCCCTGATCCGCCTGGCCCTGCGCTCCTCGGCGCACTCACAAGGGGGTGAGAGACAGAAAACCGGAATCGGGCCCCACAAGGACACGCCATGGCGTGTCCTTGTCTCTTGGTTTTGTCTTTGTGTTCTGTCCCCGCTCCCGTACCCGCTTGCCCCGTGTGGCTGGGCCGAGCAGCGCAGATGGAGGCGGAGGGTCGGGCCGCACTTGTTTGAGCCGCAGGCGAGTTGTGTGGGCCGCCGCCGTAATCGAGCAGCGCAGGTTGCCCGCAGCGCAGCGTAGGGACCCAGACTTCGGGTCGCCTTTTCTTTGGTGACTTTCTTTTGGCGAAGCAAAAGAAAGTTACTGGCCGCCGGGCCACCCCCGGCCTCAAGCCTCAGCAATTCACCCAAAACCAGAAAAACACCCAAAACTAAGCCTTCAAAAACTCCGCCTTCCCCCCCAGCCACCGCAAAATATGCCGCTGCGACAGCTCAGCTCGCCGATCCAGCATCACTGGCGCCAGCGCGCGCGCCCAGGCCAACAGCTCGGTATCGGTCGCCAGATCGGCAAAACGCAGCAAGGGCGCACCCGACTGCCGGGCGCCCAGGAACTCGCCGGGGCCGCGGATTTCGAGATCGCGCCGGGCGATCTCGAAGCCGTCGTTGGTCTGGGCCATGGCCTTGAGGCGTTCGCGGGCCATCTCGCCCAGCCGGGGCGCGTCGCCGGTGGAATACAGCAGCACGCAGGCCGACGCCGCCGCGCCGCGCCCGACCCGGCCGCGCAACTGGTGCAGTTGCGACAAGCCAAAACGCTCGGCGTGCTCGATCACCATCAGCGACGCATTGGGCACGTCCACACCGACCTCGATCACCGTGGTGCTGACCAGCACACCCATCTTTCCACTGGTGAACTCGGCCATCACGGCCTTCTTTTCGGCTACCGGCATGCGGGAGTGCAGCAGGCCCACCGCCACGCCCGGCAGTGCGGCGCTCAGCGCCTCATGGGTCTGGGTGGCGTTGACGAGGTCGATGGATTCGCTTTCTTCAATCAGCGGGCAGACCCAGTAAATCTGCCGCCCTTCGGCGAGTTGCCCGCGGATGCGTTCGACCACCTCGTCGCGCCGGGCGTCATTGACCACCTTGGTCACGATGGGCGTACGCCCGGGTGGCAGCTCGTCGATGGTGGACACATCCAGATCGGCGTAGTAACTCATCGCCAGCGTGCGGGGAATCGGCGTGGCGGTCATCATCAGGAGGTGGGGTTCCACCCCCGTTGCGGGCTCACTGCGTGTAGCCGCCTCCCCCCTCGAGGGGGCGACACCCTGCGGCCCGGCTGAGCCGGTTCCGCGGTGTCTTCGGTTGAATTCTTCCCCATCAGCTACTTCTGTCATCTTGCTGCGCAGTGCAAGACGCTGGGCCACGCCGAAGCGGTGCTGCTCGTCGATGATGGCCAGCGCGAGGTTTTTGAACACCACCTTGTCCTGGATGACGGCATGCGTGCCCACCACCAGCGCGGCCGCGCCGCTTTCGATCAAGGCCAGGGCTTCGCGCCGCTCCTTGGTCTTCTGGCTGCCGGTGAGCCAGGCGGTGGTGATGCCCAGTGGCTCCAGCCAGCTGATGAGCTTGCGGAAATGCTGCTCGGCCAGAATCTCCGTCGGCGCCATCAGCGCGCATTGCCAGCCCGCGTCAATGCACCGCACCGCAGCCAGCGCCGCCACCACGGTTTTGCCCGCGCCCACATCGCCCTGCAGCAACCGGTGCATGGGCACGTTTCTCTTCAGGTCCGCCTCGATCTCGGCACACACCCGCTGCTGCGCGGCGGTCAGCCGGAACGGCAGGCGCTCGAGCAGTTGCTCATGCAGTGTGCATTGGGTGCCGCGCACCACCGGGCCCGACAGCGATGGTGCCCGCATGGCCGCGCGGATGCGCCGCGCCTGCAGTTGCGACAGCTGCTGCGCCAGCAACTCCTCAGCCTTCAGACGCTGCCACGCCGGGTGGCTGCGGTCTTCCAGCGTGGCCAGCGACACATCGGGCGTGGGGTGGTGCAGAAACTGCAGCGCGTCGCGCAGGCTCCAGATCGGCGGCGGTGCTCCCGCATCCGCCGGGGACGCAGGAATGGTCTCACTCAGATCAGCGCGGGACAGTCCGCCCAGCACCGCCTTGCGCAAATACGCCTGGGGCAGGCCTGCCACGGTGGGGTACACGGGCGTCAGCGCGCCCGGCAATTCACCACCGGCGAGCTTGAAGCTGGGGTGCACCATCTCGCGGCTGATGAAGCCGCCGCGAATCTCGCCGCGCACCCGCACTTGGGCCCCCACGCTCAGGGTCTTCTGGTGTGAAGGGTAGAAGTTGATGAAGCGCAGCACGCAGGTGTCGCTGCCGTCGTCCACCGTGACGCGCAATTGCCGGCGCGGACGGAAGGCTATTTCGCTGTTCGTCACCCGGGCTTCGATCTGCACCAGGTCGCCATCGCGCGCATCGGCCAGGCGCACGATGCGGGTTTCGTCCTCGTAGCGCAGCGGCAGGTGCAGGGCCAGATCGATGTCGCGGCGCAGGCCGAGCTTTTCCAGCGCCTTCTGGGCAGGGGACTTGGGCTCGGCCTTCACCGCTGGCGGGCTGACCAGGGATTCTGACACCGAGGAAAGCTGCGCCCCGGCTGCGGGTGCCGCTTTTTTTCGGAGGGACGCGCCGGAAGGTGGCATGGGACAATTGTGCCCTCATGAACACGTCTTTCAGCCTCAGTGATTTTGACTTCGCGCTTCCGGAAGAACTCATCGCCCAGCACCCCGCCCCGCAGCGCAGCGCCTCGCGCCTGCTGGACGGCCGCACCGCCGGCCAGGCCATTGACCGGCGTTTTGCCGAACTGCCAGCCCTGCTTGCCCCGGGTGACCTGCTGGTATTCAATGACACCAAGGTGGTCAAGGCACGCCTCTTTGGCAAAAAGGCCAGCGGCGGACAACTGGAGCTGCTGATCGAGCGGGTGTTGTCGCCGCATGCCGATGCGGGCCACGAGGTCGCGGCGCACATGAAGGTCAGCAAGAAGCCGCTGCCGGGCGCGGTGCTGCAAATGGTCGGCGGCTTCACCGCCACCCTGCTGGGCCGCTGGCCGGCAGAAGACGGGCCGCTCTACCACTTCAGGCTCAGCAGCGACCCCTATGCGCTGATGGCGACATACGGTCATGTGCCGCTGCCGCCCTACATCACCCACACCGACTCGACCGACGACGAGCAGCGCTACCAGACGGTGTTTGCCAAACACCCGGGGGCGGTGGCCGCCCCCACGGCCGCGCTGCATTTTGACGAAACCGTTCTGGGCGACCTGGCCGCGCGCGGGATTGCCACAGCCAGCGTCACGCTGCATGTGGGCGCCGGCACCTTCCAGCCGGTGAAGACCGAACGCATTGCCGACCACACCATGCACTTCGAGCGCTTCGAGGTGCCGCAAGCCACGCACGAAGCGATTGCCGCCTGCAAGGCCCGGGGTGGCCGCGTGGTGGCCGTGGGCACCACCACCGTGCGGGCACTCGAATCGAGCGCCAAGTTCGGCCCGGGCTGCAACGACACCAACATCTTCATCACCCCCGGATTCGAGTTTGAAGTGGTGGATGTACTGCTGACCAACTTCCACCTGCCCAAAAGCACGCTGATGATGCTGGTGAGCGCCTTCTCGGGCTACGAGCACATCATGGCGCTGTACCGGCACGCGATTGCGCAGCGCTACCGCTTTTTCAGCTATGGCGACGCCATGTTGCTTGATCGAACAACATCAGGTAAAGCGATATAATCATCGATATGAAAACCGCAAGCAACACCGTGACGCTGTCCAGCAAGTACCAGGTCGTCGTTCCCAGTTCGGTTCGCGAGCACCTGAACCTCAAGCCGGGCGCCAAGCTGACCTGGATTGAGTTCGACGGGGCGGCGCATCTGGTACCACTCAAGCCGGTGAGTGCCTACCGCGGAATTGCGCGCGCCCTGAAAGACAGCGACATTCCCAACGAGCCTGATCGCCTCTGATGGTGACCCGCGCTAAAGCTGCCGCATCGCCGGCCTGGATCACGCTGGACTCGTCGTGCTGGATCGAATACCTGAGGGACACGCCCAGGGCTGAGCTGTTTGCCAGCGCAGCCGAAAATCCTGAGCAGCTCATCGTGCCCATCGTCACGATTTATGAAGTCACCAAAAAACTCCGCCGTGAAATCAGTGCAAGGGTTGCCGCCTATGCCGAGGCCGTGATGTGCCGGGGCCAGGTCGTTGACGTTGACCTTACTCTGTGCCGCCTTGCCGTGGCGCACACGCTGCCATTGGCGGACAGCCTGATCTATGCCGCCGCACAGGCCCATGGCGCGACACTCTGGACCCAGGACCAGCACTTTGAAGGCTTGCCGGGCGTGAATTACTTTGCCAAAACCTGATGCTGACATTTGAATTACTGAAGACCGAGGGCCACGCCCGGCGCGGCCGCCTGACGCTGAACCACGGCGTGGTGCAGACGCCCATCTTCATGCCGGTGGGCACCTATGGCACGGTCAAGGGCGTGATGCCGCAGTCGCTGCACGACATGGGCGCGCAGATCATCCTGGGCAACACCTTCCACCTGTGGATGCGGCCGGGCCTCGACGTCATGCGGCAGTTCGGCGGCCTGCATGGTTTCGAGAACTGGCACAAGCCCATCCTCACCGACAGCGGCGGCTTCCAGGTCTGGTCGCTCGGCGAAATGCGCAAGATTTCGGAAGAAGGTGTGAAGTTCGCTTCACCCGTCAACGGCGACAAGCTGTTCCTGACGCCAGAAATCTCAATGCAGATCCAGACCGTGCTGAACAGCGACATCGTGATGCAGTTCGACGAGTGCACGCCCTACGACACCAAGGGCCACATCACCACCGAAGGCGAAGCCCGCAGCTCGATGGAACTGAGCCTGCGCTGGGCCAAACGCTGCATCGACGAATTCACCAAGCTTGAGAACCCCAACGCACTGTTTGGCATCGTGCAGGGCGGCATGTTTGAAAACCTGCGCCAGGAATCGCTCGATGCGCTGGTGGCGCTTGATCTGCCCGGCTACGCTGTCGGCGGCGTCAGCGTGGGCGAGCCCAAGGAAGAAATGCAGCGCATCATGGCGCACACGCCGCACCGCCTGCCGGCGGGCAAACCGCGCTACCTGATGGGCGTGGGCACACCGGAAGACCTGGTAGAAGGCGTGGCCTCGGGCGTGGACATGTTCGACTGCGTCATGCCGACCCGCAACGCGCGCAACGGCCACATGTTCACCCGCTTTGGCGACCTGAAAATCCGCAATGCCCGCTACAAGACCGACGAGCTGCCAGTGGACCCGACCTGCACCTGCTACACCTGCCGTGGCCGCACGCAGACCGATGGCAGCACCACCGGCGGCTTCAGCCGCGCCTACATGCACCACCTGGACCGCTGCGGCGAAATGTTGGGCCCCATGCTGGCCAGCATCCACAACCTGCACTACTACCTGAACCTGATGCAGGAAATCCGCGATGCGCTGGACGCCGGGCGCTTCGGTGAATTTGCTGCGCAGTTCCGCGCCGACCGGCAGCGGGGCATCTGAGCCATGAACATCAATATCCAACGCTGGATTGACCGCTGGGTCGGCATTCCGTTGTGCGCGGCGGTCTCGGGCTTCGACGCTGTCATGCGCACCTTCAGCCCCAAGGCGCCTGCCGACCAGGCGCCGCGCGCCATCGTCGTGATTCTGCTGTCGGAAATGGGCAGCTTGGTGCTGGCGCACGACATGTTCACGCGCCTCAAGCAACGCTACCCGCAGGCCGAGCTGCACGCCCTGCTGTTTGGCAAGAACCGCGAAATCCTCGACCTGATGCAGGTGATGAACCCGGCCCATGTGCACACGGTGGACGACAAGTCGCTCACCGGCCTGCTCAGCAGCCTGTGGCGCACAGTGGGCGAGTTACGGCGCGCCAGGGTCGATGTCGCGATTGACTGCGAACTGTTCTCGCGCATCAGCAGTTTGCTGTCTTATGCCAGCGGCGCCTCGGTGCGCGTGGGCTTTCACCGCCACACACAAGAGGGCCTGTACCGCGGCTCGCACATCAACCGGCCGGTGCCCTACAACCCCTATCACCACATCAGCGCGCAGTTCCTCACGCTGGCGCGGGCGATTGATTCCACCGCCGTGCCCAAATCGAAACTGCCCGCATCCACGCCACCGGTGATGGCGGCAGTGAAACCCCCGCCACATGTGCAGCTTGACCCAGCCTTGAAAGCAGGCATCCAGCAACGCCTGGCGCAGGACTTCCCCGCGATTGCCGGCAAGCCGCTGGTGCTGGTCTACCCGGGCGGCGGTATTCTGCCGATCCGCGCCTGGCCGCTGGCTTCTTACACCGCGCTGTGCGAAGGCCTGGTGGCCGACGGCTGCGCGGTGGCCGTGATCGGCCTGAAGGACGACCGCGAACTGGCCCAGCAACTGGTCCGCGCAGTCCAGACAGGGGACGGCGAATCACATGCCGTTGAGAGCGCGGGGGCCAGTGGAGCCGCGGAACCGGCTTTGCCGGGCCGCAGGCGGACGGCCCCCTCGGGGGGCAGCGAACCACACGCAGTGGGGAGCGTGGGGGCCATCATTGACCTGACGGGTTACACGCGCTCCATATCTGAACTGCTGGCGCTCTTTCATGTGGCGCGCCTGCTGGTGACCAACGACGGCGGCCCCGGCCAGTTTGCGGCGCTCACACCGATCTGGACGCTGATGCTCTTCGGCCCCGAAACACCGAGCCTCTACGCGCCGCTCACGCCGCGCTGCCATTCGTTCTACAGCCAGTGGCCCTGCTCGCCGTGCCTCACGGCGTACAACCACCGCGCCTCCTTCTGCGACGGCGACAACCAGTGCCTGAAAGTCATCGCACCGGACACCGTGCTGGCCAAGGCGCGTGAATGCCTTGCGGCGCCGGAAGCGAGCTGATGTCTGCCCTGAGAACCTTTGCCGAGGCGGTGATCCGCCGCCTGCCGGAACGCCTGCAGCCCATGGTGCGCTGGCGCTTCATCAAGTTCGGCGTCGTTGGCGCCAGCGGCACGGTGGTCAACATCGCCGTGCTCTACCTGATGCAGGAGTTCCTGCTCAAGGGTATTGAAGACTTTCACGTCAGGCTCAACTATTCGATTGCGGTCGCCATCACGCTGGCCACCATCAGCAATTTCTACTGGAACCGGCGCCTCACCTGGCGCGACCGCCGGCACGAGGTGCACCACTCGGCGCTCTATCTGTTCGCCAAGTACGTGATGGCGGCAGGCCTGTCGATTGCCGTACAGTCGCTGCTGACCAAATGGCTGGCGCTGCACATGCACTACATCCTCGCCAACCTGCTGGCCATCGTGCTGGCCAGCGTGTGCAACTTCGTGGCCAACGACCGCATGACATTCCGGCGTCGGCACGCGAAAATCACGCCTGCTCCGACCACCCCGTCTGCACCGGCGGCACCGCCGGACGAAGCGCCCTGAACCCGACCGATGTCCACACCGCAAACCGACTCTTTTTCATCCCGCTACCCGGTTCACCTGCTGTGGCTGGCGGCCGCTGCGCTGGTCGCGCTGGGCTATCTGTTCGGCCTGGGCGGCGACCACATTCCGCGCAATGGTGATGAGCTGGTGTACGCCCACATCGCCCGGCTGACAGTTGCCAGCGACCACTGGCTACCGCTGGTCAGCTCCTACGACTTCATGCGCAACACCAAGCCGCCGGTGCTGTTCTGGCAGGCCATGGTGGCGGGCGGCTGGGGCGACCACTGGACGCTGTTCAACCTGCGGCTGCCCAGCTTGTTTTACTCGTGGGCCATTGCCGCGATGGTGGGGCTGCTCACCTGGAAAACCGTGCGGGAGAGCGACTCGCTGACCACCCATTCCGCCTTCAACGGTGCCGCCGCGGCCAACCACGCGCACCAGGCCGTCATGCTGGGGGCGGTGGCGGCCATCGCCTACCTGTCGTTCTTCAGCAGCTACCGTTACGGCCGGCCCTACCTGACCAGCGCACCCGAGACCTTCTGGCTCTTTGGTGTGTTTTTCGCGATCGCGTGGTCGCCAGTGACATTGCTGGCCTCGCGCTGGAAGTTCCCGCTGCTGGCCGGCCTGGCCATCGGCATCGGCTGCCTCTACAAATCGTTTGCCATGGTGGTGCCCGTGGGCTTTGGCCTGGCCCTGTGCTACCAGACGGTGGGCGCCGGCAAGGCGCCGTGGCAGATTTTCCGCCGCGGCGTCGTGGGCGACGGCCTCAAGGTGGCGGCCATCTGCCTGCTGGCACTGGCGGTGTTCGGCCTGTGGTTTGCGGTGGACCCGCAACCGGGCGAGGTGTGGCGTGAATTTGTAGTCGGCGAGAACGCGGGCAAGTTCAAATCATCACCCGGTTATTTCAATGTCGCCTTCAGCGGCACCAGCGGTTTTCTGGTCATCCTGACCGGCTACTTTTCCAACGCCGGGCTGTTGTTGCCCGTGGCCGTCGGCTGCTTCTGGGCCGCCTGGCGCAGCTACCGCCAGGGGGCGGTGGTGAGCCCTGCCGAGAAGGTGCTGTGGCTGTGGATGCTGGCGCTGGCGCTGGTCTTCATGCTGCCCAACCAGCGCTCCACCCGCTACCTGATCCCAGCCATGCCGGCGCTCGGCATCCTGATCGCACTCTATTGGCACCACATCGGTCGCATCTGGTTTGGCATCACGCTGGTGTTCTGCCTGATCGGCACACTGGCCATGGTGCTGATTGCCTACGGCGCGATCCGCGCCACTCAGGACCCGTGGCTGTATTCACCGCTGTTCTGGCTGTTTGTCGCGGGCACGGCCGTGGCCTGCGTGGCCGGCATGGTCCGCAAGACCCTGACCAAACCGGTGGGCACGCTGGCGAGCTTCGCGGTGCTGTTTTTGCTCGCGTGGGTGACGCAGCCTTTCAACGGCAGCCTGGGTGAATTCAAACCCACCACCCTGCAGCTGCTGCAGGGCCAGCCGGTGTCGGTCCCCAGCAACTTCAACGGACATTTCGAGCGCTACGAGTTCATCATCACCGGCGCCAAGGTCGTGCCTTATTTCGCCGCGCAACCAGTGGACTACACCGATGTGGATGCGCTTTTCAAGAACACCCGCTACGCGCTGGTGCAGCGCCGCGTCGGCCAGAAACCCTGCGAGCCCTGCCGCGTCATCGACGAGCGCTGGGATCTGCGCTCGCGGCAGGACGAAAAGGAGGGCACGCTGGGCGCTTTCCGTTCGCCGGAAACCTTCTGGTTTGCCAAGGAATATCTGGTCGAGCGCACGTCACCCTGAGCCACGCATTCCACTGAAATTTTTTCGAAGGAGTCTCCATGCAGTACCGCCGCCTCGGCAGCAGCAACCTCAAAGTCTCGGCCCTGTGCCTGGGCACCATGATGTTTGGCCGGCAGACGCCGTTTGACGACGCGGGCCGCATCGTCGCTTCGGCACGCGAACACGGCATCAACTTCGTCGACACCGCCGATGTCTATAACAAGGGGCAGTCGGAAATCGATCTGGGCAATATCTTGAAAGGCCAGCGCAACCACTGGGTGCTGGCCAGCAAGCTGGGCAACCCGGTGAGCGAGGCGCTGAACGAGGGCCACTACTCGCGGCGCTGGCTGATGCAGGAGACCGAGGCCATCCTGGCGCGGCTGCAGACCGATTACCTCGACATCCTCTATCTGCACCGCGACTACCACGAGGCCAATCTCGACGAAGCCGTGCGCGCCGTGGGTGACCTGATCCGCGCCGGCAAGATTCGCAGCTTCGGCCTGTCGAACTTTCGCGGCTGGCGCATTGCCGAAGTGGCGCGCCTGTGCGAAAAGGCCGGCGTGCCGCTGCCCGTGGTGTGCCAGCCTTACTACAACCTGCTGAACCGCGAACCTGAGACTGACATCCTGCCGGCCTGCGGCCATTACGGCCTGGGCGTGGTGCCCTATAGCCCGCTGGCGCGCGGCGTGCTCACCGGCAAATACCCGCCCGGCCAGCCGCCTGCAGAAGGCACCCGTGCCGGCAGTGGCGACAAGCGCATTCTGGAAACCGAATTCCGCGAAGAGTCACTGGTGATTGCGCAGAAGATCAAGGCCCGCTGCGAAGCCAAAGGCTGGGTGCCCGGGCAGTTTGCTGCGGCCTGGGTACTGGCCAATCCGCTGATCAGCTCGGTCATCGTCGGGCCGCGCACACTTTCGCACCTGGAAGATGTGTCTGGCGCGACTGACCTCACGCTGGACGCGGAAGACGAAGCCTTCATCAACGCGCTGGTGGTGCCAGGGCATTCGTCCAGCCCCGGCTACAACGACCCGGCCTACCCGTTCTTCGGTCGGCCGATGTGAACTGCAGGCAAGGGTAGCAAAGAGGCGTGGTCAACCCACGCCCCGCTGCTTCAACCCTGCTTCTGGAACAGCACCAGGCGCGATTCGGTCCGGAGCTGGGCCTTGGTCGACACCATGTCGACCTCATAGCGCGTACCGGGCAAAGGCAGCTTGGGCGAGAAGGTGAAGGTGAAGTTGCCTGCGCCATCGGCCTGAATGCGCTCGTTGAGCACTTCCTGCGTCACGCCGAAGAGGCCGGCCAGCGGCGCAATCGCCTGCACCTTCACCTCGACCACGGCACCGGGTGCGGTGCGGCCGCGCACCGTGGTGCTGTTGCCTTCCACGATGGCGTTGTTGGTGTGGCTGGTGACCTGCAGCGGCACGGTGACAGGCAGTGCAGCGGCGGCACCGGCAACCTCGAAGTTCCAGACCTTGTTCATGGTGTTGCCCACCATGTCTTTGGCGGAAACATCGACGGTGTAGCGACCTGCCGGCAGGTCGGCACGGTAGCTGAAGAACTGCGCATTGATGTTACTGTCGGCCGTCACGTTGCGACCGGCCAGCAGGATACGGACGCTTTTCGGGTCCACGCCCACGCCGCCGGCGTCGTCAAACGAAGCCGACACCGAGGTGGGCATATTGCCCGCGACCAGCTCGCCTTCCCGCGGGCTGAGGTTGCGCAGCACGGGTGCTTTTGCATCGGCCGTGAGCGGCTGGCTGAGGTTGGACGTCACGGCCTTGTCGCCCATGCGCAAGGTGGCCACGATGGGACGTGACGGCGCCAGGTTGTCAAGGCGGCGGATGGTGTAGCTGCCCTCATAGACACCGGGCCGAACTTCACGCATCGGCACGTTGTCGACCACGCCGGGGATGGTAAAGGTCGCGACCGCACCGGGCATGCCATTGAGCATGAAGCGCAACTCCGCACCGGGCTCGATCTTGTCCACGGGGGCGACGGCGAAGCGGTCGATCTTCAGGGCCACAGGAGGAGGTGCAGCGGCTACCGGCGAGCCGGAAAACGCTGCAGGGAAGCTGTAATCGCCCGAAGCGCTGCGGTTGCGCAGCTTGGCGGTGGCGCGGATCTGGCTGCTGCCCGTGAGGCGGTCCTGCCGCTTGATGGTGTATTCGGCGGTGTAGACGCCGCGTGCGGTTTCACGCAATGGGATGTTGCGCTGAACGCCCTGGATGCGAAGACTGACCTGGGCGCGAGGCGTCGCCTCGACGGTGAACTGCAAGTCGGCGCCAGCGGTCAAACCGCCGTCAGAAGTGACCTGCAGCGAACGCAGCTCGGGGTTGTACTGCTGCGCCATCGCGCCGACTGGCGATGCCAGCAAGGCGGCAGCGACCGGCAGCAGAAGAAAGGCCGGCAAGGAAGCGGCCAATGAGGACGACAAGGACAGGGCCGCGGCGTGGTGACGAAGAAGTGATTTCATGATGAGACCTTTGGCATCTTGGGCCTGTAAGTTAGGTCTCCAAATGTGCGCCTGGTGCCTGCGCCCGTCTGTAGGCGAAGAGGGTGAAACGGGGTAAGGCTTCAGGCGACGGGCGAGCGGGCGAGGCTCAGGGCGCAGACGTGACCGGCGATGTGTGCTTGCCGGCAATCCCTGCTGCATCGCCATGAGAGCCGCCATTCGCGCCGCAGGCATGGCAGAACCGGGCAAAGGCACCCTTGCGCGTGCTGCACCTGCCGCAGTGGTCAAAAAGCCCGATGCCGCAGTGTGGACAAAAATCGATCTCCAGGTTCTTGAGGTCCACCGCGCGCTCGCAGCCCGGGCACACGCCTTTGGACAATCGGGTCAGCGCCGTGTCGTAGCTCAATTCCTCACGCCGCTGCGCATCAGGCAACTGCTCGGCAAGCTTCTGGCGCTCCAGATAGCGGTTGAGCGAGACGATGGCCTGGCGACCGACCAGCGCCGTCACCACGATGCCGACGATGTAGCGCACATAGCCACCGTAGCTCGGCAGGTAGGGCACCAGCTCCACAAAAAACGCAAACAGCGCAAAGAAGATGAAGCCCCACACAAACGGCCACCAGGTGCTCTGGCGTTTTTTGGCGAACAGCCAGCCCGCAGCCACCAGCAGGGGGAGCGTGAGCGCCAGCCGGTAGAGGAAGACGCGCAGCTCCACGCGCCGCTGCTCGGCGCTGAGTTTTTCCTGCGCGGCCTGCTCCATCTCGCCGAGCTTGCGCCGCTCGCGGTCGGCACCTTGCCGGGCGTCCAGCACAGCCTGCTGTTGCGCCTCGACGGCTACACCAGCTGCACGTTCCTTGTCCTTGAGCGCATCCAGCGCGCGGGTGCGGTCGATCAGTTCCGGGTCCTGGTCTGCCTGCTGCGTGGCGCGCCGGGTCGAAAGCCAGTTGTTGAAGGTTTCGCGTGCTGCGGCAGAATCGGCCCGCGCCGCGCGCTGCTTGAGCTGCGCCTGCTGCAAGGCGGCATCAGCATCCTGCTCGGCGCGCGCTGCGTTTTTGATGCTGGCGCGCAAGACATTGGCGGCCGTGCGGTCCATGAAGTCGTCAAGCGACAGCGTGGCTTCGACTTTGGGCAAGTCGCCCACCACCGTACCGCCCAGGCCAATCAGGAAGCCGGCAAACACCACCGCCACCAGCCACAGGCCGCGGCGCATCCATTGTTCTGTCAGCCGCAAGGTTTTGCTCATGTTTTTCTCCCTGTTCTGTATTCATCGACGTCGCGGTGCCGGCACAACCACCGACCTGGCTGTGGTCACAAGGCCAGCAGACTCGCCACCTTTTCCCGCAAGCTGTCTGGCTGAACCTCAGCCGCTATCAGGGGCACACCCACATTCAGTCCCACCCGGCTGAACATGCCACGCCTGAACGGCCGCACCATGGCGTTGCCTTTTTCGACGCGGCTGAAGTAACTGCCCCACAGGTTGGTCAGGGCCATCGGGATCACCGGGGCGTTCACGCCATCGGCTTTGGCACGCTCCAGAATTTTCAGAATGCCAGCCTTGAAGGGTTGCAGCTCACCGTCTTTGGTGATGCCGCCTTCAGGGAAGATGGCCAGCAGATCACCCTCACGAAGCACCTGCGCGGCACGCTCGAAGGCGGCTTCGTACACCGCCGGGTCCTCCTTCTGCGGCGCCACCGGAATGGCCTTGGCCAGCTTGAACAGCCAGCCCAGCACGGGCAGTTTGAAGATGCGGTGGTCCATCACAAAGTAGATCGGGCGCGGGCTGGCAGCCATCAGCAGCACGGCATCGACAAAGCTCACGTGGTTGCAGGCCAGCACCGCCGCGCCCTGCGTGGGAATGTGCTCGTCGCCACGCACCTTGAAGCGGTACACGCAGCGGGACGCCATCAGCGCGATGAAGCGGATCAGGTATTCGGGCACCAGCATGAAGATGTAGAAGGCCACCACTGCATTGGCCAGGCCCACGAACAGGAAGATCTGCGGAATGCTGAAGTCGGCCTTGAGCAATGCGCCGGCCAGGATGGCACTGACGATCATGAACAGTGCATTGAGAATGTTGTTGGCGGCGATGATGCGGGCGCGGTGCGTGGGCTGGCTGCGCAACTGGATCAGTGCATACATGGGCACGCTGTAGAGACCCGCAAACAGGCTGAGCAGCGCCAGGTCGGCCATCACGCGCCAGTGGACTGCTTGCGCGAGAAAGGCGGCGGCATTCATCACTTCCGCAGGCGGCAGGCCGCGCGACGAGAAGTACAGGTCGATCGCAAACACACTCATGCCGATGGCGCCCAGCGGAACCAGGCCGATTTCGACATGGCGGCGGCTCAGCACTTCGCACAGCAGCGAGCCGGTGCCGATGCCGATGGAAAAAACCACCAGCAGCAGCGAGGCGACCTGCTCGTTGCCGTGCAGCACCTCCTTGGCAAAGCTCGGGAACTGGCTGAGGAACACAGCGCCAAAGAACCACATCCAGCTGATGCCCAGCATGGAGCGGAACACCACGATGTTGCCGTGCGCGAGCCGGAGGTTTCGCAGGGTCTCGGTGACCGGGTTCCAGTTGATCTTCAAGCCCGGGTCGGTGGCCGGGGCCAGCGGGATGAACTGCGCCACCGCCCGCCCGGCCAGCGCCAGCAGCACGCAGGCCAGCGCCACATAGTGCGGGCCCACACCGGGAATGGCCACGATCAGGCCACCCACGACATTGCCCATCAGGATGGCGACAAAGGTGCCCATCTCGACCATGCCGTTGCCACCCGTCAGCTCGCGCTCGCTCAGCGCCTGTGGCAGGTAGGCAAACTTGACCGGGCCGAACAGGGTGGAATGCAGCCCCATCAGGAAGGTACAGCCCAGCAGTACTACCGCCTGCAGGTCGGCGTCGGACGCGGTAAAGCCCAGTGCCGCCACCCCCATGATCACGATCTCGAGGTTCTTCACGAAGCGGATCACGCGGGTCTTTTCAAACTTGTCGGTGAGCTGGCCGCTGGTGGCCGAGAACAGCAAAAAGGGCAGGATGAACAGCGCGCCAATCGCCAGCCCGGCCAGCGCTGGCGGCAGCCAGCCCACGCTGAGCTGGTAGGTCACCATCACGGTGAAGGCAAACTTGAACAGGTTGTCGTTGGCAGCGCCCGAAAACTGCGTCCAGAAGAAGGGTGCAAAGCGCCGCTGCTTCAGCAGGGCGAACTGGTTGGGGTGCGATGCATGCACTGCAGTCGCTGCAGCATCTGGTGCCACGGAACCCGAGACCGGCGACGCGGTTTGTGATGAATCAACCTGCATGCAAAACTCCACTGATTAGTTTTTTGAATCAACTCGCTCTGAAGGCGGCTTCACCGCCGAGCGGCAGTCTGCCTCGCAGATTCTGCCCGGATTTTTTGACATCTCAGCAAGCCAGACACCACGGGATAGGCTGCAAAGCTGGCCACGATGTGCTTCAGGCTATGTCCCGAGATCAGGTGATTCGTCCATTCAAAGACCGTGTGATCGCCCAACTCCAGTAATTTGGCCGCCGTGTAGACCGCCATCACGATCCACCAGTTAATACGCAGGTTGTTTTGCAGGTCAACCGCCTGCATGAATGCAAACCATGTGATCAGGACCATGCCGCCAAATTGCAGTACGGCCCATGGCAATACATTTCCTGAAGTGGCCCACAGTGCCACGGACAGTGGACCGCAGGCCAGGATGATCAGTGCCAGTACAACAGCAGCGCGTTGACTGACTGCCCGGACGGTAGCAAGCCCAAGCAGTCCAGCGAATGCCAGCACCATCCCGCAGCGGTCCCACACCAAGCCCGCATCGTCAGGCTGAAGGTGGTAGTAAGAAGAAACACCCGACGTCACCAGAAGTCCGGTAAAAAAGAGACCCGCAAGCCAGGCGGTCACACGGCCATCAGCGCCTGCAAGCAGTTGCTGCCAGCTCAACACGAGCCCCCACAGGCCCCAGAGCGCGAACGGCAAATTGCTGATGACGTCCATGGCGTTTGTCATGAAGCTCCAGGCGCGTTGATCCGCAAATTGGTGGTAGCTGGCTGGTTGGGTCACAGCGGGACCCAGAGCGGCCAGGACCAGCAGCACCATCAGAACGGCCGCCAGCAAGCTCTCGCGAGAAGAGGGCTGTGGACGTGCGCGTGAACTGTCGATAAGGGACTGCGACAGGCGACTTCCGGCCTTTTGGTCGATCATGGGATGGTCAGACATCATGCGAACAGCTCCGTGGTGAAAGTGTTGCGACTGTGCACCGGAGTGGTTGCAAGAGCCCTCGAAAAGTAGACTGGTTTATATTTTTAGATCTTCAAGTACTAAAAAACAATACTCATGAGCACCAGCGCCGACCTCGTCACCGTCCTGAAAAAGGAACTCAAGACCGCCCACATGACCTACGCAGACTTGGCGCGAGCCATGGGCATGGCCGAGTCCAGTGTCAAGCGCATGCTGGCCAAGGGCGACATGCCGCTGTCGCGGGTCGACGCAATCTGCCGCGCGCTCAAGCTCGACTTCGCCGAGCTGGCACGCCGCGTGGCCGACGCCCAGCCGCTGCTGGCAGAGCTGACCGAGGCGCAGGAAAAGGCCGTGGTGGCCGACAAGAAGCTGCTGCTTGCCGCGATCTGCGTGCTCTCGCAGTGGACGCTGGAACAGATGACCAGCCAGTACCGCATGACCGAAGCCGAGTGCATCAAGTACCTGGCGCAGCTCGACCGCATCGGCATCATCGAGCTCAGACCGCTGAACCGCTACCGACTCAAGCTGGCCAAGACCTTCCGCTGGCGGCCACACGGGCCGGTGATGGATTACTTCCGCGAGAACGCGCTGCTGGACTACTTTTCAGGCGGCTTTGACGGCGAGGGCGAAGGCCTGCTGTTGGTGCACGGCTCGATCAGCCGCAGCCTGGCGCCGTCGTTTATGGAGCGAATGCAGCGGGTAGCGCAGGACTTCGCGCAGCAGCATCAGACCGACCAGAAGCTGGCGGCCAAAGACCGTGAGGGCTACACCTTGCTGCTGGCAATGCGCAGCTGGGAATTTGCAGCGTTTGCGGCGCTCAGGCGTTGATTCACCAGGGCAATCGGCTACAACACCCAAGCGCACACCAGCGACCGCACCCTGCGGCAGGTGCCTTCAAGAGCCCGCTTCGTCCTGTGCGGTGAACACCGTCAGCACACCGGTGTAGCCGTATAAATGGTGGCGTGCGATTTCGCCACCCGCGAAAAAACCGACCAGCGGCACATCGCCCAGGGCGCGCCGCACGATCTGCAGCTCGGCGCTGGGCGCACCAAAGTGCGGGCCGCCACGGCCAGAGCAGCTGACGTAAATGGCGCCGGCGATGCGCCGCGCGGCATGGGGACGGGACTCCGCCTCCGGCGCGTTCAGTGCCCCGGCGACTTCCAGCGTGACTTCTTCGGGTTCGAGCTCTTCACGGATTTCGGCACACACGCGGACCAGGTCGGCGCGTGCGGCTTCGCGGTGGCGCTCACAAAACGCCAGCGTCATGCCCACAGCGGGCACATCGGCAATCGCAATGCCTTTACGCGATGGGTCGAGCCCGATCAGGTGGCGCACAAACACATCGGCGCCGAACTGCCCGGCGTGCTTGTGGGCTGCATCGTGCAACCCGTCGCCAGGCCGGCTGAGGCCCACCAGTGTCGTGCGTACCCTGGCCAGTGCCTCACGGGGCTGATCCAGCGACACCCCCAGATCCGTCAGCAGCACGTCCAGTGCAGGCAGGCCGTCCAGTTCGGTCACCACATTGGCATCGCAGGCGGTGATGACATGGTCTGCAGACACCGGCCGGCAGCCCTGGGTGACGCGCGACATCAGGCCCGTCCGCCCCGACGCGTCGCGCGCAAACGCAACACCACTCAGGCCGCCGCTGAAGACGCCGCTGGCTGCGCCCTGGCCCTTGACGTTGCCGTGCCCGCTGAGCGCAAACTGCACCGTGCGCGAACGGCTGGAGGCCAGCCCTCCGAACACATAGCCACTGTCGGTGCGCTGGGCCATTTCATCGATCAGCTCTGCCACATCGGGCGTGCCCGCATCGGCGTGCACCAGCGCGGTATGCGCCTTGAAGCGTCCGGTGCCGGCAGCGGGCAGCGGCGACACGCCGGAAAACACACGGTACTGGTCATGCGGCAGTTCGCACAGCATCACGGCCATCGCGGGCTCGTCGAAATACTCGACGTTGTTCGATGCGATGCCGACGCCCACGGTACCGCTCCAGTCGGTGATGTCGGGCAGCTCGGCGCTCAGGTGGTCGAGGATCTCCTGCGCATCAACTGCGTAATGGTCGGTGATGTAGAGCAGCGCCAGTGTGGGCGACTGGGCGTAGTCAGGCAACGCCAGATAGGCCCGCAGCTGGGCCAGCACCAAACCGGCGGCCATCTGCCATTGCGGATGGGTGGCATGGCCATAGGGGAAGAGCTTCATTGATATCGAATCCTAATTCAGACCAACCTTTCGCGTTGTCCTCGCCAACGCCAGTGCTGGCTTCCAATTTTGTGCTGTAACTCGTATGCCCGCTCAATAGTGACGGCAAATTGCGACCACCGCTCACCGTCCCAGTATGAATACAAGATACCTGCTACATGCTCTCTCTGGTAAATACCAACTCTCACAGGATTAGTGGTTGAAGGAAACCACTGCGTCACTTTCTTCATATTCACCAAAAGTAGATCGCAACCTACATAGCAAATGAAACAGCTTATTTGCGGGTGGCAGCGCGGGCCCGCTTGGCGGGCGCTTTGCGGGCAGGCGTCTTGGCGGCCACCCGGGAAGCGGCAGACGCAATCGCCTTGCCGGGGGTGGGCCAGGCCTGGGTGCTGCGCAGCGCGGTGTTCATGGCGGCACGGGCACCGCCAGCCATGGTCTTGCCGGCGCTTTCGGTCATGTTTTTGGCCATGCCCTTCGCCATGCCCGTCGCACTTTTCATGGCGTCCTTGGCCAGCCCGGTGGCCAGGCTCCTGGTGGTGTCCATGGCGGTTTTTTTGGCGGCGTCCTTCATGGCGTCGGCGGCGATGGTCTGGAACTGCTGCGTCAGCGCCCCCCACCACTGCATCGGGTCCACCACGCCGCCGGAAGGTGCCGGGGCAGGCGTGCTGGCTTTGGCCAGTTTCGGCTTGGCCTGGGCCCGCGCTTTGGCGGGTGGTTCGGCCTGGCTTTCAGCCCGGGCTGCATCGAACGCCGAGGGCGGAATCTCCAGACCCGAGAAGGTGCGGGCCTTGTCGGCCACCTTCTGCACGCCACCGGCCACACTGTCGGCCACCTTGAGCTTGAAGGCATTGGCCACATCGCCCATGTTGAAGTTCATGCCCTTGAGCGTGGCCAGCGTCATCTTCTGCACTTCCAGTGCCTGGATCGTGGCCTTGAGGGCGGTGGCGTTCTGGTCCAGCCAGAACTGCACGGCCTTGAGCTCGTCGATGCGCTTTTCCAGGTCTTCCACATTCAGCGTGGGGGCTACCCAGTTGCCGAGGTTGGGCAACTGCGGAATGCTCTGGCTGGCACTGCCTGCCGCCTGTTTGGCCAGGTTCTGCAGGAAGTCAAAGCCGGGGACCAGCTTGCCAAAACCTGCAAAGGAAGGGTTGTCCGAGTCGCTCATGGTTGTCTCCTGGCGTGTAGGTATTGAGTAGGTATTGATCGTGGTGTCAGTGCCCGTTCATTGTGCAGCGCCCCGCGGGCGCGTCAACCGCTTTTTTCGGCTGAGCTGCCATCGTGGCGACCTGTCGCGCCACTTCTGACACCTGAAAGACCGCTGACGGCCCTGATAAGCTCGACGCCTTGGCTGAACCAGACACACACATCCCGCCATGAACTACACCTTCGCCTCGGCGACCATCCTGCTGCTGCTGATCACCGACCCGTTCGGCAACATCCCGATTTTTGTCAATGCGCTCAAGGCCGTGGCACCCGAGCGGCGGATGCGGGTGATCCTGCGCGAGGTGCTGATCGCCTTCCTGTTGCTGCTGTCCTTCATGTTTGTCGGCGACGGCTTCCTGCACCTGATGAACCTGAGCGAGCTGTCGCTGCAGATCGCCGGCTCGGTGGTGATGTTCCTGATCGCACTGCGCATGATTTTTCCGCCCCCGCCGTCGGACGCCCCACCGATGCAGGGCGAGCCGCTGATCGTGCCGCTGGCGATTCCGGCGCTGGCCGGGCCCTCGGCACTGGCCACAGTGATGCTGCTGGTGTCGCAGGCGCCGGCGCGGCGGCTGGAGTGGGTGGCGGCGCTGTGCGTGACGATGACCGTCTGCGCCGTGATCCTGGTGCTGTCCGAGCGCATCCAGCGCCTCGCGGGGGACCGCGTGATGATGGCCTTCGAGCGGCTGATGGGCCTGATCCTGGTGGCGATTGCGGTGGAAATGTTGCTGCGCGGCATTCGCCTCTTTGTCACGCAGATCGGCGCGGCGGGCTGAGCGCCACTGCCCTCACCCTCGGCGCGCCGCCACCACCTTCTGGTCAATCGCGCCGAACAGCGACTGGCCATCCTTGCCCTTCACCTCGATGCGGATGGTGTCGCCGAACGTCATGAAGGCGGTCTTGGGTGCGCCGTCTTCGATGGTTTCAATCGCGCGCTTCTCGGCAATGCAGCTGTAGCCATGGCTCCAGTCCTTGTTGCTCACTGTGCCGGAGCCCACCACGCTGCCGGCACGCACATTGCGCGTCTTGCACAGGTGGGCAATCAGCTGGCCGAACGAGAACGTCATCTCGGGGCCGGCCTCGCACATGCCGACCTTGCGGCCGTTCCAGGTGCTTTGCAGGGTGAGGTGCAGACGCCCGCCCGTCCAGGCATCACCGGCTTCGTCAGGCGTGACCGCGACCGGGCTGAAGGCGGTGGCCGGTTTGCTCTGCACAAAGCCGAAGCCCTTGGCGAGCTCGCCGGGAATCAGGTTGCGCAGTGACACATCGTTGGCCAGCATCAGCAGGCGAATACCGTCCAGCGCCTGCGCCGGGCTGGCGCCCATCGGCACGTCGCCGGTGATCACCGCCACTTCGGACTCGAAATCAATGCCCCAGGCCTCGTCAGCCGCCACGATGTCATCGCACGGCCCGATGAAGTCGTCGCTGCCGCCCTGGTACATCAGCGGGTCGGTGTAGAAGCTCTCGGGCACCTCGGCGTTGCGCGCCTTGCGCACCAGCTCCACATGGTTGATGAAGGCCGAGCCGTCGGCCCACTGGTACGCCCGCGGCAGCGGCGCCATGCACTGCGCCGGCTCGAAGGGGAAGGCGTGCCGGGCTTTGCCCTGGTTCAGCGTTTCATAAAGGTCCTGCAGCTGGGGCGACAGAAAGTTCCAGTCGTCCAGCACCTGCTGGAGCTTGCCGGCGATGCCGGTGGCGTAGTGGGCAGTCGAGAGATCGCGCGACACCACCACGAGCTGGCCGTCGCGCGAGGAGTCTTTGTAGGTGGCTAGTTTCATCGGTATCCTGAAGAGAGGGCTGGGCGCCTGGCATCCATTGTGCCGCGCCCCTGTGCAGCGTCCCGTACAGCGTCAACAAGGGGCGGCGGGTTACGATGATCGCCGGATGCCGCCACGGTGCGTCATCCGAAATTCTAGTCACGCCCATGAACGCAACGCTGTCCCTGCCCATGCCCCGCCACGGCGCCACTCCGGCTGGCCCACCGTGGCCGACCCTGGCCTGGCTGGCGGCGGCCGTGCTGCTGGCGCATACGCTGGTGTTGCAAACGACGCCTTCCCGGATCGGGCCGGCGCTGGACCCGGACAAGCAGCCGATGAAGGCCTTCGTGACGCGCCGCATCGTTCAGCCGCCCGTCGAGGCGGCTGCGCCGGCCATTGCACCGCCACCTCCGGCCCGTCCGCGCGTGGCACCCCGCAAAAAACCGCCTGTCGTGGCACCGGAGACGGTTGCATCTGAGGCGCCTGCCGCCTCAGGGGTCGAATCCACCAGCGTGCCCCCCGCTGAAGGTGTTGCAGAGCCGATGGCAGATGCCGGCGCGACCGCCGCACGCGCTGCCGCCAGCACCCCGGTGCCACCCGTGGTCTCCGCGGCACCCGCTGGCCCGGCGCAAACACCCGTCACCGCGATGAACCTGCCGCCCAGCGTTCAGCTGGCGTACGCGATGACCGGCCAGGCCAAAGGCCTGACCTACCATGCCAACGCGACCCTGGCCTGGAGCACCTCGGGCAGCCAGTACGACGTGCGGATGACCGTCAGCGCACTCTTCCTCGGCTCGCGCAGCATGGCCAGTACCGGCCAGGTCAGCGCCGAGGGCCTGGCACCGACGCGTTTTTTCGACAAGTCGCGCACCGAAGTCGCCGCACACTTCGAGCCCGACAAGGGCCAGATCACTTTCAGTGCCAACACGCCGAGTGCACCATGGGCCAAGGGTGCGCAGGACCGTGTGAGCGTGTTCATGCAACTGGGCGGCATGCTGGCCGGCAATCCCGCCGCCTTTCCGGCCGGCAGCACCATTTCCCTCTACACCGTGGGGCCAAGGGAAGCCGAAACCTGGACGTTTGCCGTCGAACCAGCGGAAACACTGCAACTGCCGTTCGGCGAATTGCAGACCGTCAGGCTCAGCCGGCAGCCGCGGCGCGAGTTCGACCAGAAAGTGGAGATCTGGTACGCCCCGTCGCTGGGTTATTTGCCGGTGCGCAACCGGATCACCCAACCCAACGGCGATTTCATTGACCAGCAGCTCGATGGCCTGAAACGGCCCTGAACGCAGCCTGGATGCAGCCTGGACGCCGCACTTGAGGCTTGAGACGGGCGGCCAAGGCCATGTCAAGCGGCTACTTCTTTACAGCCGACCGGACCGATTCGCGGTCAACCCTGTCCTCTTGAAACCCGGCACATGCGTTGCTATGTCATGGACATCTATCCAACGGACAACACCATGCACATGCTTTACGACTCGGAGTCCTTCGTCGTGGTCCAGATCCATGCCAACGCGGCTGAAGAGTCCGCGCCGGCACCGGTGGCACCGCAGTTGGCGCTGTACGGCTTCGAGATCGTCGACAAGCGCTCGGGCAAAGAGGTGTACCTGGACGGTTCCTGGGCCGAGATGTTCCAGCAGCGCCTGAGCGAGTGGGCGCAGAAGACCCCGACGCAAGAAGAAATCGAGGACACGCTGGAAGGCTACAGCGGGCTGGCGAATACGCCGGTCTCCTTGCATTAAAAAGGGCCCCCACGGTCGCTCACTTCGTGTAGCGCCCGAGGCCTTGCAGGCCGCGGCTCGCGAGACGCTTCGCCTCTGTCGCCTGTCCAAAGCTGCTCAAGCAGCTTTGGAGCCGCAGGCTCCAGCCCCTCGGGGGCCGTCCGCCTGTGGCCCGGCTAAGCCGGTTCCACGGCTCATGCTGGTGAAGACACGCCACTACGACCGCTCACTGAATTCCGTTCGCCCTGAGCTTGTCGAAGGGTCCTTCGATGGGCTCAGGGCAAACGGCGATTCATCTGACGCTAGTTCACTTTTGATGCGCTGGCGTCGGCGTCTTTTCCATGGAGCCACCGATACGCCGGCTCCACCAGCAGCAGCACCGCCGCCAGCCGTGTGACGTGAAAAGCCGTCACCACCGGCACGCCCAGCTGCAGCACCTTGGCAGTGATCGACATCTCGGCGATACCGCCCGGTGAGGTGCCGAGCAGCAGGGTGGCCCAGTGCAGATCGGCAAAACGCCCGACCACCAGCGCAAAACCCGCGCACAGAAGAATCATGGCCACGGTGGCTACGGCCACCGACCCCAGCCAGCGGGGTGCCATGTGGGCAAAGCCCGGCGTGAAGCGCACCCCCAGGCTGATGCCGATCACCAGTTGCGCGGCATTGCTCAGCCACTGCGGAATGGCCGACAGCGTCACGCCGCAGGCCGTCACCACCAGCGACACGGCCAGCGCGCCAATGAACCAGGGGTTGGTGCGCTTGAGGCTCACCATCGTCCAGCAGCCCAGGCCCGTCAACAGCGCCAGCAAGGCCAGGCCCGGCCACTGCACCACGCGGGCGCCGGGCAGGGTGGTGTCGAGCCCGTGCAAGCCAGCCCACTGGAAACCGAAGGGAATGATCAGCGTCACCAGCAGCACGCGCAGGCTGTGCGCCGAGGCGACCAGGTCGGTCTGCGCACCGTAACGCTCGCCGATCATGGTCATTTCCGACGCCGCACCGATCGGCGCTGAAAAATACGTGGTGATGCGTGTCAGGCCCTTCACGTGCAGCGGCCCGGGGCCATGGTGCACCCGGTACAGCCAGACGCCGAAGAGCAGCCCCATCAACAGAGCCCACACGATGTTCAGCACCACAGCCCACCACAGCCCGGTGATCAACGCCACTACCTGCGGCGTGAAGTAAAGGCCCAGCGCGCAGCCAATCGTCCATTGCCCGGTGTTGCGCAGCGGCGTCCAGCTTTCGGTCGCCCCCCCCAGCATGGACATGGTGGCAGTCGCCAGCAGCGGACCGATCATCCACGGCAGCGGCGTGTGCAGCGCCAGGCACAGCGCCGCAGCCGCCCAGGCCAGCCCCAGCGTGAAGACCACCCGGGAAGCGGCCCCGGAGAAGACGCGCGCGCGCAGTCTGGACAAGCGTGACGAAGGGGGCAGAGGGGACAGAGAGGGTGGCGGCTGGGAAGACATGGCGCAAAAAACGAGGCAGTAACGGCAGCATTGAACGGATGAAACCGATGCTGACACGAGGACATATTGAAAGCCTTAGTATCCATGCATGTGCCCGTCCCTGCTGTACCTGCCGCCCCTGATGGCCCGTCGCTGCGCCGCCTTGGTGTGCACCGCCGGCCTGATCGCCCTGACAGGCTCGCTCACCGGGTGCGCCGGCCGCCCCGAGGCACCCATCCTGGAGCAACCGGCTGGCAAACTGGCGAGCGAAACCGCTGTCAGGCTGGACGCGGTGCTGCCGGCCGACGTGTTGCTGCTCGGCGAGCAGCACGATGTGGCCGCCCACCACCAGATCGAGCAGCAGGTGGTGGCCTTGCTGGCCGCACGCGGGCTGCTCGCCGCCGTGACGCTGGAGATGGCCGATTCGGGCGTCAGCACCGCCACCCTGAAACCCAGCGCGAACGAGCAGCAGGTGCGCAACGCCCTGAAGTGGTCCGAGAACGCCTGGCCCTGGGCGGACTACGGGCCCGCCATCATGACCGCGGTCCGGGCCGAGGTCCCGGTGCTGGGCGCCAACCTGCCGCGCGAGCAGATGCGCAGCAGCATGGCAGACACCCAGCTGGACGGCAAGCTGCCCGGCCCGGCCCTCAAGGCGCAGCAGCAGGGCATCCGCATCGGTCACTGCGGCCTGTTGCCCGAAAGCCAGATCACGCCGATGACACGCATCCAGATTTCCCGGGACATCACGATGGCCCACACCCTCCACCAGGCCAGCATGGCGGGCAAGGTGGTGTTGCTGCTGGCAGGCCATGGCCATGTGGACCGGCAACTGGGCGTGCCGCAGCACTTGCCGATTGACCTGAAGGTCAAGGCGATTCATTTGCGCGCAGGCGAGGCGCAGGCCAGCGACAGGGCCGAGGCCTTCGACTCCGTGTGGTCGACGCCGGCCGTGCCGCCGGTGGATTACTGCGAGCAGCTCAAGCAGCAACTCGCACCCGGCGCCGCTACACCGAACGGCGCCATGGGCCGATAGGCATCAGGCGTTCTTGCGAATCGAGTCAGCCACCACGCTGGCGATGCGCTCGATATGCTCTTTCTCCACGATGTAGGGCGGACAGATCACGATGTTGTCTGCCGCCGGACGCACCAGCACGCCGTGGTGGAAGCAGTCCATGAAGATGTCATAGGCGCGCTTGCCCGGGGCGCCGGCAATCGGTGCCAGTTCCACCGCGCCGGCCAGGCCCAGGCTGCGGATGCCGATCACGTTGGGCAAGCCCTTGAAGCTGCTGTGCATCGCGTCACCCAGCACGGTGCCCATGGTGCCGGCGCGCTCGAAGAGCTTGTCCTGCTGGAACAGCGTGAGCGTGGCAATCGCTGCGGCGCAGGCCACCGGATGGCCGGAGTAGGTGTAGCCGTGGAAGAACTCCACCGCATGCTCGGGGCTGCCGGCATGTGCGTTCATCATGCTGTCGTAGATGCGGTCCGAGCAGATCACGCCGCCCAGCGGAATGACGCCGTTGGTCACGCACTTGGCGAAGTTCAGCATGTCGGGCACCACGCCGTAGTAGTCCGCGCCGAAGTTGGTGCCCATGCGGCCGAAGCCGGTGATGACCTCGTCAAAAATCAGCAGGATGCCGTGCTTGTCGCAAATCTCGCGCAGGCGCTTCAGATAACCCTTGGGCGGCAGGTACCAGCCGGCGCTGCCGGCCACCGGCTCGACGATGACGGCGGCCACGTTGCTCGGGTCGTGCAGCGGCAGGATGCGGTTTTCCAGCTCCAGCAGGATGTCTTCTTGCCACTCGGGCTGCACACCATTGATGTAGGCGTGGTTCACCGGATCATGGATGAAGCGCATGTGGTCCACGCGCGGCAGCAGCGCCGTGCCATACGCCTTGCGGTTGGCCGGGATGCCGCCCACGCTCATGCCGCCAAAGCCCACGCCGTGGTAGCCCCGTTCGCGGCCGATGAACACATTGCGGTGGCCTTCGCCGCGGGCGCGGTGGTAGGCCAGCGCCACCTTCAGCGAGGTGTCGGCCGCCTCGGAGCCCGAGTTGCAGAACAGCACCTTGTTCAGGTCACCCGGCGCCATCGCGGCGATCATGTCGGCAGCGATGAAAGCCTTGTCATTGCTGGCCTGGAAGGCGGTGGCGTAGTCCAGCGTGTCCAGTTGCTGCTTGATGGCCTCGTTGATGGGCTTGCGGTTATGCCCCGCGCCGACACACCACAGGCTGGAGATGCCGTCGAGCACCTGGCGCCCGTCGTGGGTGGTGAAGTGCATGCCGTCGGCCGCCACAAAGACGCGCGGGTCCTTCTTGAAGCTGCGGTTCGGAGTGAAGGGGAGCCACTGGTGCTCCATGGTGAAATCCTGATAGGCCATGACGGACTCCTCGGTCGAAAACAGTGGGATGGGTCGGGGGGGGGTGTCGGTAGGGCAAAGGCGCTTTGACCTGTCGTTCCTGCATTCTGGCACTCTTGCGATGCGCGTGCAGCAGCCAATCGCCAGCCGGGGGCGGCCGGGCGCACCTCCTGCGACAATTCACCCCTTATGAATCACGCTTATATCCTCACCCTGTCCTGCCCGGACCGCCGGGGCATCGTGCATGCGGTTTCGGGGTTTCTGTTCCAGAACGGCGGCAACATCGAAGAAGCCGCCCAGTACAACGACCCGGACACGGGCCTCTTTTTCATGCGCGTGCGCTTTGCCTGCGACCAGCTCAGCCACGCCGAACTGCAGGCCCCACTGGCCGCTTTCGCCGCCCCCTTCCAGATGGACTGGAAGCTGCACGCCACCGCCCAGCCCATGCGCACCGTCATTCTGGTGAGCAAGGAAGGTCATTGCCTGAACGACCTGCTGTTTCGCTGCAAATCGGGCCTGCTGCCGCTGGACATCCGGGCCATCGTCTCCAACCACCGCGAGTTCTACCAGCTGGCGGCCAGCTACAACATCCCTTTTCACCACCTGCCCGTCACGGCGACCACCAAGGCACAGGTCGAGGCACGGCAACTGGAGATCATCGAGGCCGAAGGCGCCGAGCTGGTGGTGCTGGCGCGCTACATGCAGATTCTCTCGAACGACATGTGCCGCAAGCTGGCGGGCCGCGCGATCAACATCCACCACTCCTTTTTGCCCAGCTTCAAGGGCGCCAAGCCCTACTACCAGGCACACGACCGCGGCGTTAAGCTGATCGGTGCCACGGCCCACTATGTCACCGCCGACCTCGACGAAGGCCCCATCATCGAGCAGGACGTGGCCCGCGCCGACCACAGCAAGACCGTCGACGACCTGACCGCCATGGGCCGCGACACCGAAAGCCAGGTGCTGGCCAGGGCGGTGAAGTGGCACAGCGAGCACCGGGTGCTGCTCAATGGCCACAAGACCGTGATCTTCAAATAGGGCACGGCAAAAATGTCATCTTGAATTTATACCCATACGGTATATACTTGACTATATACCGTCAAGGTGTATTCAATGAAGCCGCGCCCACCACCCTCCATCGACTGGCACTTCGCCCGCCCCGCGCTGGCGGCCACCTACCTGGACACCTTGCTGGTGCAGGGCGTGCGCCGGCTGGCGTTTTTTGGCAGGCGGCGCATCGGAAAAACCGAATTCCTGCTGCGCGACCTGCTCCCCGCCGCCGCCGCGCGCGGGGCCGCCACCCTGTATGGCTCGCTGTGGGAGTTCAAGGACAAGCCGCACCTGAGCATCACCCAGGCGCTGGCCAGGGCAACACCCGGCTCCGGAGGGGCCAGCCTCAAGGGGCGCCTTCAGCTCAGCCTGCCCGACATCGCCGAGGCAGAGCTTGAAGTGGAGCGGGCCGCCAGGCCCCAGGCCGCTTCGCCGGAGGAGCTGGCGCAGCTGACAGCCGCCTGGCGCAACTGGCTGGGGACTCTGA
This sequence comes from Synechococcus sp. UW140, assembly GCA_943370905.1. Lineage (GTDB taxonomy): Bacteria > Pseudomonadota > Gammaproteobacteria > Burkholderiales > Burkholderiaceae_C > Polaromonas. Next base: position 18,578 of record CALRSS020000012.1, on the reverse strand, counting down.
AAAACAAGCCAGCACTGGTGGTTTTCGACGAGATACAGCACCTCGCCACCTCGGCCCGCTTTGCCACCTTCGCGGCCACCTTGCGCACCCTGCTGGACATGGCGCCCCCCAGGGTGCATGTGGTGTTCACCGGGTCCTCGCATGCCGACCTGCAGCGCCTCTTCACCAGCAACAAGGCGCCCTTCTTCCAGTTCGCCGACATCCTGCAGTTCCAGCCGATGAGCCACGACTTCGTGACGCACCTCGAAGGCATCTTCCACCAGATCACCGGCTTGCGGCTGCCGGCCGGTGATCTGGGCCGGTTGTTTGAGCTGACGGGGCGCAACGCCCATCTGCTGACCGGCCTGACACAAAGGCTGATCATCTTCCGGACGACCGACGTCAAGGCCATGTGGGGCGAGATTTCGGAGAGCATGACCGGCCCCGACGGCTGGTGCGAGCAGCAATGGAATGCCCTCGGCGCCCCTGACCAGACGGTTTATCTGCAGTTGCTGCATGACCAGGAACCGTTCTCGGAGGGTTCCCTCCAGGTCTATCAGGACGGTGGTTTCTCACGCGCCACGGCGCAAAAGGCGCTGGTGCGGCTGGAAAACAAGGGGCTGATCTCGCGGCTGGGCCACGGCCAGTACCTGCGCGAAGTCCCGATGATGGACGAATGGCTGCGCCAGCAGGGCCTGGCTTTGGGCACCCCATGACCGCACGCATCCCCCCCATCCAGTGCCTGCTCACGTTTGAAGCGCTCGCCCGCCTGCGCAGCGCCACCCAGGCGGCCGAGGAGCTGTGCGTCACGCCCAGCGCGGTGAGCCACCGCGTCAAGCAGCTCGAGCAGATCATCGGCACCAAGCTGTTCGGCCGGGCTGATTTTTCGCTCACCACCGAAGGCAGCGAGTACCTGGCGCATGTGCGCGAAGGGCTCGCCACGCTGCAGAAGTTTCCGGGGGCGGCGGGCCAGAGCGGCACGCCCGGCAAACGCAAGCTGCGCCTGGCCGTCACGCCGACCTTTGCGCGTTCGCTGCTGATCCCCCGGCTGCGCCAGTTCACCGAGGCCTACCCCGAGATTGACCTCACGCTGCAGGTCTCCATTCCCTTGCTGGATGTGGTCGCAGAAGACGCCGACCTGATCGTGCGCTTTGGCACCGGCCGCTATGCCGACATGGAACATGTCTGCATCAGCCGCGACGACGTCACGCCGCTGGCCTCGCCGGCCTTTGTGCGGGAGCACGGGCCGTTCGAGAGCGCCGAAGACCTGGAGGGCGAAAGCCTGCTGCGCTCCCCGCTGGAGCCCTGGCGCACCTGGTTTGCCGCGCATCAGCTCGACTGGCCCGAGCCGGTGGATGGCTCGCAGTTCAACGACATCGGCCTGATGTGCGATGCCGCTGCTGCCGGCATGGGCATTGCCCTGATCCGGCTGAAGCTGGGTGCACCCTGGCTGGAAAACGGCTCGCTGGTGCGCCTCGGCAGCAATGCGGTGTTCGGCGACAACGTTCCCAGCCCGCACGCGCACTACCTGTGCTGGCGCACCGGCACCATGGACCGCTGGGAATGCGCAGCCTTTGCCGACTGGCTGCGCAAAAGCCTCGGCTGAGCCCCGCGTCCGGCCCCTTCAGGCCCCGGCAGGCCGGGCATTTCACGCCGGGCATTAAATTTCTTCAACCGGGGGCGGCCGGCTTGGACTACAGTTTGAGTTCATCGCAGGACACCCCATGAACGCACCCGTCTCACCCCTTCAGCAACAAGCCCTGGCCCAGCAGGAGCGGGCTGCGCGCCTGGCCCAGGTCACCCAGGCCCTGCTGGCCGTGCTGCCGGCCCACGCCCTGCTCTGGCAGAAGGAAGACACCACGCCTTACGAATGCGATGGCCTGACCGCCTACCGCCAGCGCCCGCTCGCGGTGGCGTTGCCCGAAACCTACGAACAGGTGCAAGCCGTGCTCAAGACCTGCCACGCGCTCGATGTGCCGGTGGTGGCGCGCGGCGCCGGCACCGGCCTGAGTGGCGGCGCCATGCCGCACCAGCTGGGCGTGACGCTGTCGCTCGCCAAGTTCAACAGGATCCTGAAGGTTGATCCGGTGAGCCGCACGGCGCTGGTGCAGGGCGGCGTGCGCAACCTTGCCATTTCCGAAGCGGCGGCGCCGCATGGCCTCTATTACGCGCCCGACCCGTCCAGCCAGATCGCCTGCACCATAGGCGGCAACGTGGCCGAGAACTCGGGCGGGGTGCACTGCCTCAAGTACGGCCTCACGGTACACAACGTGCTCAAGGTCAAGGGCTTCACCATTGAAGGCGATGCCGTCGAGTTTGGCAGCGATGCGCTGGACGCCTCGGGCTACGACCTGCTGAGCATCGTCATCGGCAGCGAAGGCATGCTGGCTGTGACCACCGAGGTCACCGTGAAGCTGGTGCCCAAGCCGCAGCTGGCGCGCTGCATCATGGCCAGCTTTGACGACCTGCGCAAGGCTGGCGACGCGGTGGCGGCGGTGATTGCCGCCGGCATCATCCCGGCCGGCCTGGAGATGATGGACAAGCCGATGACGGCAGCCGTGGAAGACTTCGTGCACGCCGGCTACGATCTCGATGCCGCCGCGATTTTGCTGTGCGAAAGCGACGGCACGCCGGAAGAAGTCGAGGAAGAAATCGGCCGCATGAGCGAGGTGTTGACGCGCTGCGGCGCCACCGCGATTGCCGTGAGCCAGAGTGAGGCCGAGCGCCTGCGCTTCTGGAGCGGCCGCAAGAACGCCTTCCCCGCATCGGGCCGCATCAGCCCCGACTACATGTGCATGGACTCCACCATTCCGCGCAAGCGCCTGGCCGACATCCTGCTGGCGATTGCCGAGATGGAGAAAAAATACCAGCTGCGCTGCGCCAACGTGTTCCACGCGGGCGACGGCAATCTGCACCCGCTGATCCTGTTCGATGCCAACGACCCCGACCAGCTGCACCGCTGCGAGCTGTTCGGTGCCGACATTCTGGAAACCAGTGTGGCCATGGGCGGCACGGTCACTGGCGAGCATGGTGTCGGCGTGGAAAAACTCAACTCCATGTGCGTGCAGTTTTCGGCGGCAGAAAATGAGCAGATGTTCGGCGTGAAACGCGCCTTCGACAGCAAGGGCCTGCTGAACCCCGGCAAGGTGATTCCGACACTGAACCGCTGCGCCGAGTACGGCAAGATGCTGGTGCGTGGCGGCCAGATTTCGCACCCGGACCTCCCCAGGTTTTGATGGCCCCCACGCTCGCCACTTCGAGCCGGCCTGACTGAACCATGCAGGGACTGCGTGGCCTCGCCTGGCTGCTGGCCTTGCAATCTGCGGGCGAGTTGCTGGCGCGCGGTCTGCACCTGCCGCTGCCCGGGCCGGTGATAGGCATGATGCTGCTGCTCTTTGCGCTGCGCTGGCCGGTGGTGCGCGAGCCGGTATCGGTCGCTGCCAACTTCCTGCTCTCGCACCTTTCGTTACTCTTTGTGCCCGTGGGGGTGGGAGTGATGACCCATCTTTCGCTGGTCGCACGCTACGGTGTGCAGATGCTGGCGGTGGTCGTGCTCTCCACGCTGGTGGGTTTGGGGGTCACCGTGGTCACCCTGCATGCCTTGCAGAAACGCAAAATGCCGCCCCCAGACCACGCACCAAAAGGGGTGCCGCGTGCCTAAATTCGTCGAGCTCTGGGTCTATCTCTCGGCCACACCGCTGTTCGGCCTGACCGCCACACTGGTCGTCTATGTGCTGGCGCAAGCGGCGTATGCCAGGGTGAACCAGGCGCCGTGGGCCAACCCGGTGCTGTGGACAGTGGTGGTTCTAGCCAGCGCACTGCTGGCCACCGGCGTGCCTTACCCGACCTATTTCTCCGGTGCGCAGTTCATCCACTTCCTGCTCGGCCCCGCGGTTGTGTCGCTCGGCTGGCCGCTGTGGCAGCGGCGCGAGGAGTTGCGGGAACGTTGGGGCAACCTGCTGGTGGCGGCGCTCGCGGGCGGCATCAGTGCCGGCGGCAGCGCCCTGCTGCTGGGCTGGGCCCTGGGTCTGCCGCAGGAAGTCACGCTGTCGCTGGCGCCCAAATCGGTCACCGCGCCAGTGGCGATGGGCATTGCGGAACAGATCGGCGGGATTCCGGCGCTCGCCGCCGTGTTTGCGGTGATGACTGGCCTGGTCGGTGCGCTCTGCGGCAAATACCTGTTTGACGCACTGCGCATTCCCACCGACCCGGCCGGCTGGGCAGCGCGCGGGTTTGCACTGGGCACTGCTGCGCACGGTATTGGCGCGGCGCGCGCGTTGCAGGTCAATGCCGACGCGGGCGCCTATGCCGGGCTGGCGCTGGGCCTGCAGGTGGTGCTGGCCTCAGCGCTGATTCCACTGGCCTTCAAGCTGCTCTGACGAGCGCCGGTCAGCCGCCGTTCACGTCACACCGCCTGGAGGCCGGGCTTGGCAGGCACCACCGGCTTGACGACAGCGCCGAGCGCGCCGAACAGGATCTCACCGGAGAGCTGACCGCCCTCCTCGATCACCAGCTTGCCGTAGCGGATGATGCCGGTGACCTTGCCTGTGGAGTAGATCACCAGCTTCTGGCGCACCGTGAGGTTGCCGCTGAACTCGCCGCGGATCTCAGCGACGTCAATTTCAGCAGAGCCCTTGAACGCGCCCTGCTCCGAGATCTGGATCACGCGCGAGTCCATCGTGGCTTCGACCAGGCCCTCGACCACCAGGGTGTCGCAGTCGGTGATCTCGACACCCTTGAGCTTGATGTTGGGGCCCACCGTCAGTTTGCTGCCACCTTCGCGAGCCACCGTCGTGCTGGCAGGGACTGGATCAACAGGCGCTTTCGCGGCACTCTGTGAGGCATTGGCGTTGCCGGAAGAGTTCACATTCCCATTCGAGCCGCCGTAAGGGCTGACCGCGCCAGTGCGCAGGGCATTCGGGGTCTCATTCTCTCGCTTGCCAAAAAACGGTGTTGCCATGTGACTTCCTTCAAAAAAGAACGCATGGTACGTCTGCATCTGCGCAAAAGATTCCCGTCGATGCAAGAGAGGTAACGAAATTAATTCTTACATTCGCGCAGCATTCAGGTGGTGGCGTCCATCGGCGCGTCGCTCACGGCCCATGAATAAAGCGCCACGAACACCAGCGCGTCAAACACCGCGCCAAAGCAGATGTAGAGCACCGGCATGAAGAGCACCGAGAGGTGCTGCATGATGAAGGCCTGCATCAGCACCTGGTGCGGCACCATGAGGGTGAAGAAGCCGAGGATCAGCGCCGTGTGAAGCAGCTTGATGAGCAGGTTCTGGTTGAGGATGTAGTAGCCCACCGCCAGCATCACCGGCGTGGAGACCATGACCACATAGCCAATGGTCATCAGCTCTTCGCTGTGCCGGCCGATGCTGTACGGAAACGCCGTTGGCGACAGCCAGAAATACGCAACCGTGATGAGCTGCAGCACCGCCACGATCCGCACCGGGTATTTGAGCGGCAGCCTGGCATGGGTCATGCGCGAAGACACGCCGAGGGCCAGCAACATCAACACCCCCGTGACGATCAGCGTGATTTTCCCCGGCATGACGTTGGTCTCTGACCCGCCTCCCAGGTTCAGCCCGTACTGGCCCGACTCGTTGATGCGCGTGGACAGGCTGAAAGGCAAGTCCAGCCCGCTCGACCAGAACAGGATGCAATCACGCCAGAAATCAAAGATCAGCGGCTTGCCCCAGATCAGCAGTCCACACAGCAGCAGGGGCAGCACAATCGCCTGTGCCAGCAGGAAGGGCGTGACATTCAGCGGCGTGATGGAGCGGTGTGGCCGCACCGTGACCAGCTCGCCGCGGGCCTTGCGGGCCGCCGCAAACGCAGCGTGGAAGACACGGTCATGCTCGCGCGCCTGGGCCGAAACAGAATGTGCCGGAGTGTTCATGGCAGACCTCAGAACGAGTGGAAGATGCCAACCGTGATGCCGCTGCGGCGGTACGACGGATTGGTGTAGCGGTTGGCAGCCAGCAGCAGGCCGGTGCGCGGGTTCAGCCAGTGGCGCCAGGACAGGCTGGCCTCATGGCTCTTGAAATTCACCAGTTGCGTGTTGGCGGCAATGGCCAGGTAGCCTTCTCCCCCCCAGCCGTAGCGTGCCGTGACCAGGTCCTGCTTGTCGCGGCCGTAGGTGACGGCCACAAACTGCTGCTGGGTGCTCACCCCGCCGGGGTTGCTGCGGTTCAAGCGTACGCCGCCTTCGATCACCCACGGTGCCTCGAAGTAGTAAGCCGCACCCAGCGACAGGCTCTTGTCGGTGTGGCCGTCCGGCGCGTCGTAATACCCCACACCCACCGAGGCGACCAGCCGCCGATCGGCCAGCAGCTTGCGGTACAGGGTCGCGTCTGCCCGCCAGCGTGGCAGATAGAAAGCACCATCGCCGACCCCCAGCGCAACCGAGCCAAACCAGTCTTCATTGAAGGTGTAGGTGTCACTCACGCCAAGAAAAGTGCCGTCCTGGTTGAAGCGGCGGTTCTGAGACAACTCGCCTTGCAGCAGGTGCGGGCCCACACCATAGGCACCGCGCAGACTGATCTCGCGCCAGTTGCCGAGGCCTGCGCTGAGCTTTTGCGCACCGACGCTGAGCTCCAGGCTGCGGATATCGCCTTCTGCAGGCGGCACCGGCAACACGGGCGGCTCGGTGATCGCCACATCGGGTGCCTGCGACAGGGTCTGTGCCTGCGCTGTGGGCGTGATGGCCGAAAGGGCCACCAGGGTAATCGGGGCCAGTGCGGCCCACAAGGGTTTGTTGAACACGGTGAAACCTCCTCTTGAAATGACGGTGACTGGCGCTGCGCTCATGCGCAGGCCGTATCGCGGGTCGCGGGCTTCAGGCCCCGACCCGTCAGAATCTGTTGCGCCGCTTCGTCGGTCACCGACCAGCGCGGCGAATGCCGCAGCGGTGCCGCGTCCCGCAACCAGCAGCGGGCACTGGCCGTGTCCTTCTGGTTCAGCGCCAGCACGGCCAGCAAGCCCCACGGGTAATCGGTTTCGCTCTGCTTGAGCCATTCCGCACGGTGCGCGGTCATCCAGCGGCGGTAGTACGCTGCCGCCGGCTCGGGCAGGTCGGTGTAGCCGACCAGCAGCGGAAAGATCTGCGCCACATGGTCCGGGTAGAACGCCGGCTTCTGCGAGCGCTGCTCCAGCTGGGTGGACACGAGGAAACGCTTGTCGACGGGCTCCCAGAAGGTGCTGTGAATCGCCTTGGCGAGTTGGGTCGCTTCCGCGGCCGCCTCGGGACGCTTCAGGTGGCTCTTGAGCGACCAGACTTCCAGGTTGTCCATGAAGAGGCCATGCAGATAGACCGGCGAGACCATGTAGATGCCGCGCGAAGGCTGCAGCAGATGGTCCAGCGAGGCCTTGGCGATCTGGTAGCTTTTGGCCCATGCCGCGTTTTTGCGCAGCATGGCCGGCATGGTCTCGAGCAGCTTCATCCAGATGGCCAGCAGCGAGTCGTCGGCATCGGCTGTCTTGCAGGCTACCCAATTGGCGCCCCCGCTGCGGCAGAAGCGGTCGAAGGTGCCATCGGGTTTCTGGCGTGGCAGCAGCCAGTTCACGAATTTCTCAGCCGGCACCGCCACGTCCATGCCGTTCTCGTGCGCCAGCAGCAATGCCTGCATCGCAAAGTAAGGGTCTGTGGAGTCGCCGTTGTGCAGCACCGTGATGGCGCCGCTGTTGTCGAGGTAGCCCGTCAGGTCCAGCTTGGGGGTGGTGTCAGCCAGCACGGTCAGGGCCACCAACGCCGTCAGCGCACCTGCAGAGACCAGTCGCCTGAACTTCATGCGGACTTGACCATGCCGATTTCGTGCGCCCAGACGGCACCGTGCACCACCACGCCGTCTTCCACGATCACATTGAGGCCGCTCACCGTGGTTTGTGCCTCTGGCAAGCCGACGAGGGCGTTGGCCCCGATGAGGATGTCGCTTTCCGAAATGACAGGTCCCCACGCCTGCGCATCGGGAAAGATGTAAATCCGCTTTTCGCAGGTGACGGCCCCCATGACTGACGCGCGGTGCCCCAGGCTCACACCGTCCCGCGCCTTGATGTCGCCGTGGACCGTGGTCGCTGCACCAATCGTCAGAAAGCCCGTCACCACCAGCGAGCCGCGGTAGATTCGCGCAGCGGGCAATGCGCAGTCACCGCGGATCATGTAGAGCATTGGCGTCTGTTCGACCGCTCCCGGCAAATCGGCATAGCTTTCAGGCGTCTGTTCAGCACCGGTGGGCGGCAGCACCCCGCTGCGGCGTTGTCCGAAGCGCAGCAGGGGCGCGCTCAGGCGCTCGAACCAGGCGTCGATGTCGAGCTCGATCGCCTGCCCGGCAGAGATGCGGCGAAGGGCCACGCTGCCCTTGCCCATCTTCAGCACACCGTCGGCATGGGCCCAGTCGGCAACGCGGCTGGCAGCACCCAGTGCAATGTCACCCGTGGCGTACACCGCCGTGAGCGACGAGTCGCCACCCGCCTCGAAATCACCGTCGATGTAAACGGGCTGGCTGGTGCGAATCGCACGGGAAGTTTGCAGATTGCCCATGGCCATCAGGCGGCGTGTCGCCTGGCTCCAGTCCAGGGTTGGCTCCAGACCATCGACCAGCTGGAAGTCCTCGTGGCCGGTCGCAGGGCCGAGACCTTGGTTTGCCGCCGCGTCACCGCGCAGTCGCCGCGCGAAGTGGTCGATGTCGCTCGTGTAGTTGGCCGACACCGGCAAGGCGGCAATGTCTGTCGGCCAGAGCCACTCGCGGAACGCCGGTACGAAAGGCAAGGTCAGGATCAGGAAACACACCGCGAAGAACGCGACATAGGTCAGGTAATTGCTGCTGTTCATTTGGTCGCCTCCCCGCGGTAGCGGATGGTTTTGTCCCAGACCATCTCGCGGCTCAGCACCCGGTCCAGCAACAGGCTCCAGACGGCGCCGGAGATGGCGAACAGGCTGACCAGAAAGCCCAGCAGGTTGAAGGGCAGCAGCCGCAGCCGACGGCGGTTGCCATCAATCAGCACGGCAATCACGATTTCAAAGAAGGCCGCGAAGTTGCCCAGCGTGCCGTAGGCCATCAGCGCAAACACCGGGATCAGCTTGGACAGCAAAGACCCGGCATTCAGGAAGTAGAGGCCGAGCGCCAGGCACCAGCCGGTCAGCATGACCAGCGGGATCACAAACACAAACAGCAACAGCAGGCCGTCCATGCGCTGCGCAAACGTGAGGTAAGGGCTGATGGCGAACTTCCAGCCGTAGCGCGCCATCACCTGGTTGTGGCCCTTGGCCCAGCGCGTCACCTGCTTGATGCGCACGCTCCACTCCTCGGGCACTTCCTCGTAGCATTCCGAGCGGTTGGTGTAAATCGTCTTCCAGCCGTTGAACATCAGGCGGAAGGTGATGTCGGTGTCTTCTGCCAGCGTGTCGTCGTGCCAGCCGCCCACGGCTTCCACCGCCGACAGACGCACACCGCCCACCGTGCCGCCATACTGCGGCAGCAGATCCATGTTCATGCGCGCCTGCTGATCAACCTGGTAGCCGCCCGAGCGCTCAAGGTCGAGCAGCCGCGTCAGCAGGTTGGCGCCGCTGTTCATCGGCACCACGCGTCCCATCACGGCGCCCACTTCCGGGTCAAAGAACGGAGCGACAAGCTGCTTGAGCAGGCCGCGACCGGGCACGTAATCCGCATCAAAAATGATGGCAATGTCGCCCTCGGCAAACGCCAGCGCATCCTTCAGCGCGGCAGACTTGCCAGCCTTGCCGCTGGTGCGGTGGAAGGGCGACATGCGCGACGGAAAGCGCGCTACATAGCTGTCAATGATGGCGCCCGTGCCGTCCTTGGACCGATCGTTGACCGGAATGATCTTCAGCCGGTCGGCCGGGTAGTCGGTGTTGAGCAGGGCTTCAATGCAGCCGGCAATCACCTTCTCTTCGTTGTGCGCCGCGATGAACACCGTGATCATCGGCCAGTTGGCCACCACGATGTCGATGTACGGATGGCGTTGCCGTGCGGTGAGCCGGTTCATCGTGAAGACAAAATGCCGCACCCCGTACACCATCATGATCGCCACGATGATGAACAGCAGCATTGCCATCACCGACGCCACCGGGTAGTCCTTGAATGACGGCACCAGTGCCACGCCCTCGTCGGGTTGCGCCAACGCGGGCAGGCTGGTCAACAGCCCCGTAGCCAGCGCCAGCCCGGCGCGGCTCACCCACGGCGCAATGCCGCTGAGCACCCGGGACGAACCAAACGCTGACAATCGATCACGCGCGGCAGCAGATGACATGGTGTGAATTCCTCGTGACATGAATCAGGCCGCCGCAGCCAGCGCATCAGGCTGGTGGGCAAAGTGGCGTGCCAGCACGTTCACAATGCGCTGCGAAGCGGTGCCATCTCCAAACGGATTGCCGGCCTGCGCCATGCGCTGGTAGGCTACCGTATCGGCCGTCAGCCGCGTGACTTCGTTCACAATGGCGATGCGTGTCGGGCCAATCAGCAGGGCGCAGCCCGCGTCTACCGCCTCGGGCCGCTCGGTTTCCTCGCGCAGCACCAGCACCGGCACACCGAAGGTAGGCGCTTCTTCCTGCAGACCGCCAGAGTCGGTCAGCACCAGCCAGGCATCGGCCAGGGCCTGCTGCATCTGCGTGTAGTCCAGCGGGGCGGTCAGGCGCACATTGGCAATGCTGCCCAGAATGTCATTGACGGGGCCGCGCACCACCGGGTTGAGGTGCACCGGAAACAGCACCTGCAGATCCGGTTGCAGCGCAGCGATTTCAGCGATGGCGTAGCAAATCTCGGCCACGTCGTGGCCCCAGTTCTCGCGGCGGTGCACGGTGACCAGCAGGTGGCCACGGCCCTCGACATTGCGTTTGACGCCGCGGTGCTTGCAAGTCCACTGCTGGGCATCGATCACGGTGTTGCCGGTCAGGCTCACCTTGTCGTCGGCGATGCCTTCGTCGGCCAGCGCAAGCTGTGAGCGCACCGTAGGCGGGAAGTGGAACTGCGTCAGGCGGCTGATCATCTGGCGCAAGCCTTCTTCGGGAAACGGGCGGTTGAGGTTGTAGGTGCGCAGGCCCGCCTCGACATGGGCCACGGGAATGCCGTTGTAGAAAGCCGCCAGCGCGCCCTGGAATGCGCTTTCGGTATCACCTTGCACCATCACCAGCGACCAGGGTTGCTGGTTGAGCACCACGTCCAGTTGCTGCCGGCAGCCGGTGCTGAACTCGATCAGGCTGGTGCCAAGGCGCTTGAGCGTGATGTCGGGCACGATATCGAAGCAGGCCAGGATCTGGCTGGCCATTTCATCGTGCTGGCCCGTGTGGAGCCAGCGTACACGGGCCCAGCCCGCGTCGCACAGCGCGTGGTAGACCGGCGCGAGCTTGATGATTTCAGGACGAGTTCCCGAGACGATAAGGATGGGGTGCATGGTGTGGTTTCAGACCTTGGTAAAAAGGAGATTCAGAGGAAGACATGGCATTCATCAACGGGGCGGCAGACGGCTGAAGGTCCACCACCAGGACCAGGTCGCCGCCAAAGCGGCCCATGCCCAGCGCCTGCATCAGGCGCAGTTCCTGCATTTCGGAGTCCATGCGCAGAAAGCACAGCGCCTGGCGCTTGCCAGACTGGCTGGCCGCTACGATGTCCAGCCGCGCGATGGAGCCGAACGATTCGCAGAGGGTCTGCACTGCCAGTCGCAAAGTATGGATATCCGTGCAATTTTTCAGTGACGCAAGCAGGTAATTCATGATCGCGGTCGCTTTGTTAAAGAGAAACGTGAATCGGTGCTTATGCAAGCAAAAGCGGGAGTCCCAATGTAGGAGTGCCGGAACGCCTTGAACCGAAGGCAAAGTCGTTCTCGGGCGTAGGACGCCTACGCGGCACAAAGCGTAAAGACGCGCGAGCAAACGCCAGCCATCTGCAGGTACGTATCACGCACTTGGTCAACGGTGTGGACATATGTTCCGATTGCACTGAGCCATGAAACTGCCAGGGTGGACGCTTGCTGATATCGGTCAGGCAGTTGTGCACTCACCGCGGCACGGCACCTGGCAGGTTCTCAGTCGAACTCCCCACTATCTATTTGTTCTTCAACCAAGAGATTGCACTCGTCAATTTGGCTGATCGTCAGAATGCGCTGGACGGATTTCCGCGTCTGTTCGGTATCGAACAAAAAAGGCAAAGCGACCGGGACACCACCGATGCCCAACAGAGGGTGAGACTTCGAGGGCGCAGACCGACCCACCTCTGTCCTACTTGCGGCAACGCCAATGGCTTGCAGTGTTCAGTCGTGACCCATGGTGTATTGGAAGGCACCGCGCGCAAGCCTTATTGAACGGCACCACGTCGTTCGCAACGAAAGAGATATCCCATGGCACTCATCACCTACCTTGCGGAAGACAATGACACCATCCTTGAGAGCCTGGTGGCTACCTTGCAGGAGATCACCGAGGTCATCGTGCTCGCGCACTCGGCCACCCAGGCTGAAGCCAGCCGGTGGCTGACGGTGCATGACGGCAGCTGGCATCTGGCTATCGTCGATCTCTTCCTCAAGGAGGGCAGCGGGCTGGGTGTTCTCGCCGGCTGTCGTAACCGCGAGAGTTACCAAAAGGTGGTGCTGCTCACCAACTATGCGACAGCCGACATCCGACGACGCGCCGAGGAGCTGGGAGCGGATGCGGTGTTTGACAAATCCAGTGAACTCGAGGCGCTGTTCGCCTACTGCCGGCAACACACCTTGCACGTGCAAACAGCACCGGCCCAGCAGGCAGAGCACGATGCGGTGGCACGCCATCTGCGCAGCGTCATGCCCTGATGTACTGGGTCGGCAGGCTGTCGACTGCAGCCTGTTGCCCGCCCGCTAACGCGCGCTCAAGACGATGCTGTAGCCTGCTGATTGGTTCGATAGCGTACATACTTCAGCACAGGCGCTGCCTATACTCGCTGTCAGGTGCGAGACCTCTGTCAGAGGCATTACTCAGAGCCCGAATTGCACTGGAGTTTTGCCATGACCGCCGCCCCCGACCCGAGAAGGAACCAGCTCCTCGCAGCGCTGCCCGATGCGGAATACCAGCGCTGGTTTCCCAACCTTGAATACATAGACATGCCGCTCGGAAAGGTGCTGTATGAGTCGGGCGCTACATTGGCCCATGTGTACTTCCCGACGAGCTCGATCGTCTCGCTGCTCTACGTCATGGAAAACGGCGCCTCGGCCGAAATTGCGGTGGTGGGCTATGAAGGCCTGGTGGGTGTCTCGCTCTTTATGGGTGGCGAATCCACACCCAGCCGCGCGGTGGTCCAGAGTGCGGGCAAGGGCTTCAGGCTGCCCGCGCGCTTTCTGAAGGAAGACTTCAACCATGCGCCCATTCTGCACCTGCTGCTGCGCTATACCCAGGCACTGATCACGCAGATGTCACAGACCGCGGTGTGCAACCGGCACCATTCGCTGGACCAGCAGTTGTGCCGCTGGCTGCTGCTCAGCCTCGACCGGCTGCACGGTAACGAACTGGTGATGACGCAGGAACTGATTTCCAACATGCTGGGGGTTCGCCGCGAAGGCGTGACCGAGGGCGCGCTCAAGCTGCAGAAAGCGGGTCTCATCACCTACACCCGCGGCCGCATCCTGGTGGTGGACCGCCCGGGGCTGGAAAAGCGCACCTGCGAATGCTATGCCGTGGTCAAGAAGGAATACGACCGGCTGCTGCCCCAGCAAGAGTCGGTCTGACACCTCTTGGGCTGGCTGCGACGGCTGGCGTCGTACGACGGGAACCAGACCCACGTGCGCTAACGAACAGGCGCACGCATACCCCTCGTGCATACTCGGACACCGAGTCCAACTGCCTTCGACAGTCCCACGGCCAAAATTTCGCCTCTTTACGCTGGAGAGGCATCCGCCACCGGAGCGCCGTCTTGGCTTCTGCCGAAAACCACCTTCTCGAGCTCTTGCCGAGCGCCACACGCGCTCGAGTACTGGCTGCGTGCGAGCCAGTTCAACTGACGCTCGCCCAAGTGCTCGGCGAGCCAGGCGAGGCCACAGGCCATGTGTATTTCCCCATCAACAGCTTTGTGTCGCTGGTTGCTCTCGTCGAAGGCAGTCCGGGCGTAGAGGTTGGCATGGTCGGCCGCGAAGGCATGCTCGGCGCGCACCTTGCACTGGGTATCAAGCGGGAACCCCTGCACGCAGTGGTGCAGGGCCCGGGGACCGCGTGGCGCATGGGCGCCGTTGCCTTCCGACGAGAGCTCAAGCGGAGCGCACCGCTGCAGCAGTTGATGAACCGCTACCTGTATGTTCTGATGGCGCAGCAGTCTGCAGCGGCAGCGTGCTTGCGCTTCCATTTGACGGGCCAGCGTCTGGCGCGCTGGCTGCTGATGAGCCAGGACCGGGCCCACTCCAGCCGCTTTCACGTCACCCATGAGTTCCTGGCGTACATGCTGGGCATGCGCCGCGTCGGCATCACGACGGCAGCCAGTGCACTGCAAAGGAGCGGCCTGATCGACTACCACCGCGGCAATATCACGGTGCTTGACCGTGCCGGACTGGAGGCCGCCGCCTGCAGCTGTTACGCAGCCGAGCGGCGGATGTACATGGAGCAGTTGCGCTGATCAAGCACGAGCAGGGCAAAAAGTCGCCCACCCTGCGGTGGACGACTGGCGCCCGGCGTGTTCGGTAGCGCACTGACGCAGGTGATTGACAATCCTATAAATGAGGTCAAAACCTCGCCATCCGTGGCGTCGCACTTCGACAAACCCAGTGAGGGCTTTCCATGCCACTCCAGCCACGCCCACCGACCAACGGCTACAGCCATGGCAGCCAGCGACTTGTTGCCCCGGACGCGATCAGCGCACTGTCGCCCACAGACTCCCGGCTACCCCTCCACTCCGAGACGCCGCCGCTGCAGATTGACATGGGCGACTGGGATTTGCTGTTTGAAGCCATCCAGTCACGCCTGTGCGCCACCGTGCTGGGGCAGCACAACGGCCTGAGCGCCGGGTTTGATGTGCTCCATGCCGCTGACAAGGTTCGCGACAGTGTGCTGGACAGCGTGAACGCCCTGGAAAAACTGCACCGTGCGCTCCACCAGGAACGCAGCCGTCACGACCACCTCCGGCGCGAGTAGCCATCACGACACACGGCCCCCGGCAACAGGGTCCCTCCACCCTCGGCAAGCTGCACGAGCAGCCTGCCACCTCCTTCGGGATACCCCATGACGCTCAAGAGTCCACCGTGACACAGACTCCCTCCATTCCGGCTCCTCTTTCTTCCTCTATTTCGTCATCCACCTCTGCGGCCAGCCCTGGCATGTCGCATCCGCTGCAGGGCCTGCTGGAGCGCACAGCCAGCGTCGGCGCCTGGACGCTACACCTGCCTGAACAGGCCCTCACCTGGACACCCCGCCTGGCGGAGCTTTTTGGCATGCCCGGCGCGGCGCCACCGCCCTTCGATCAGCTGTTCATGCTCTACGCGCCCGAGGCGCGGGACACCATGCAGCTCCTGCTGCAGGACTGCCTGGTGTATGGCGACGCCTTCGACGAAGAGGTGCAGGTTGCGTCGGCCAACGGCCAGCGCATCTGGGTGCGCGCCGTTGGCGAGGCTGTTCGCAACGACCGTGGCGACGTGACCGGTCTTCACGGCGTCGTGCAGGACCTCACGGAACGCAAGCAGGCTGAAGCCGCTTCGGTGCGCCTGAACATGCGGCTCAGCACCACGCTGGCCAGCATCACCGAAGCCTTCGTGACGCTGGACACCGACGGCCGGTTCACCTACCTCAACGCAGAAAGCGAACGGCTGCTGGGCCGCGTCAGTACCGATCTGCTTGGCAAGACCCTGTGGCATACCCTCAGCGGCATTGCCGGCGGACGGCTGCGCCGCGAGCTGCGCCTGGCACTCAGCAACGGACACCCGGTGGAGTTCGAGGAGTTCTACGCCAGCGTCGGCAAGTGGCTGGAGCTGCGCGCCTACCCCTTCGAGGAAGGCCTGGCGGTGTACTTCCGCGACATCACCGAGCGCCGCGTGGCCAAGGAAGACATCGAGAGGCTGGCCTTCTACGACGCGCTGACCCAGTTGCCCAACCGCCAGTTGCTGATGGAACGTCTGGAATCAACGCTGTCGCAAAGCGCCGTGCCGCCCCGCGTCGGCGCGCTGATGTTCATCGACCTCGATCACTTCAAGGTGATCAACGACACCCAGGGCCATGCCAAGGGCGACCTGTTGCTGCAGAAGGTGGCATGCCGCCTGAGTGCCTGCGTGCGGCACACCGACACCGTGGCACGGCTTGGCGGGGACGAGTTTGTCGTGATGCTGGACGACCAGGGCGACGACATCACCGTCGCCACGGCTCGAACCCGCGTGGTTGGCGAAAAAATCCTGGTCGCGCTGAGCGAGCCCTACGACCTGGCAGGCACCGACCACCACGCTACCTGCAGCATCGGCATCACCACATTCGCCCGGCAAGGCGAAAACATTGGCGACCTGCTCAAGCAGGCGGACCTCGCCATGTACGAAGCCAAGGCGGCAGGCCGCAACTCGGTCTGCTTTTTTGATCCGCGCATGCAGGCCGCCGCCACCGCCGGGGCAGCACTCAACCTGGAACTGCGCCAAGGCTTGCGCGACCACGCTTTCGATCTCTATTACCAGCCGCAGGTGGGGCACGATGGCCACATGTTTGGTGTCGAAGCGCTGCTGCGCTGGCGGCACCCGGGACGGGGCCTTGTTTTTCCTGACGAGTTCATTCCGCAGGCAGAGGACAGCGGGCTGATCCTGCCGCTGGGAAAATGGGTGCTCGAAACGGCTTGTGCGCAACTGGCACTGTGGGCCCAGCGCCCCGAAACGGCCAAGCTCAGCGTGGCGGTCAACGTCAGCGTCCGCCAGTTTCGTCACCCCGAATTCGTGGAGCTGGTGATGGCCGCGATCAAAAACGCTGGCATCAATGCACACCGGCTGAAACTGGAGCTCACCGAAAGCCTGCTGGCCACCAACATCGAAGTCACGATTGCCAAGATGGGCGTGCTGAAAGAAGCCGGCCTGACGCTCGCCATTGACGATTTCGGCATGGGCTATTCCGCACTGTCGTACCTCAAGTACCTTCCGCTGGACCAGCTCAAGATCGACCGTACCTTTGTGAAAGACATCCTCACCGACCCGAACGATGCAGCCATTGCACGCACCATCATTGGTCTGGCCCAAAGCCTGGGTCTGGCCGTGATGGCGGAGGGCGTGGAAACCGTGGAGCAGCGTGACCTGCTGGCACGCTATGGCTGCACGTGCTACCAGGGCTTCCTGTTTTCCAGGGCACTGCCCATCGACGAACTGGAAATCTTCATGCAGGGACTGCCCGTTTCAACGTGACCGGGTGCATGCAGGGGTGGCGGGGGTTTGCGCCACAATCCCACCATGCAACACATCCCCCTCATTGAATTGACGCGCGGCGGCACCCTGGAGTGTCAGCATCTGGGCTCTGTGGCCGTGGTGAACACCCGCGGTCAGCTCGTCGCCCACGCGGGTCATCCGCACTGGCTGTCGTTCTCGCGCTCCACCCTCAAGGCGCTGCAGGCACTGCCGTTTGTCGAGGCCGGTGGCCACCGCCAGTTCGACTTCAGCACACGCCAACTGGCCATGCTGTGCGCCAGCCACAACGGCGAAGAAATGCATGTGACCGAAGCGCAGGGCATGCTGGACAAAGCCGGCCTCACCTACAAGGCGATGCGCTGCGGCTGCCATGTACCCATGATTTTTGCGCAGACGGAAACAGCACCACCGGCAGGCGCCGTGTTCGATGAACGCCACAACAACTGCAGTGGCAAGCACGCCGGTTTTCTGGCTTATTGCGTGCAACACGGCCTGAGCCTGGACGATTACATCGCGCCCGAACATCCCCTGCAGCAAGCGATTCGCCGCGACGTGGCACGTGCGGCGGGCATGGACGCGGGCGACCTGACAATGGGCATCGACGGCTGCTCGGCGCCCAACTACGCGCTGCCCTTGTCCAGGCTCGCTTACAGCTATGCGCGCCTGGCCAGCGGTGGACGAGACGCCGAGTTCGGCGAGAGCTTCTCGGCCCTCGGCGAGGCCATGACCGCCCACCCCGAGCTGGTGTCGGGCACCGGTCGCAACGATCTGGCCTTCATGCGCGCTGGCCGAGGCGACTGGGTCACCAAGATCGGCGCCGACGGCGTGCAGGTGGTGGGCAGCAAAAGCCGCGGCGAGGCCGTGGCCCTGAAAATTCTCGACGCCAACAAGGTCGCGCTGCACGCGGCCACCGTGGAAGTGCTGGACCAGCTCGGCTGGCTGGACGATGCGCAGCGCGAAGAGCTCAAGCCCTGGCGGGCGGCGGCGATTGTCAATGCGCGGGGGGTGTTGGTGGGGGAGAGGCGGGTGGCTTTTCGGTTGCAGGTTGGGGGTTGAGCTTGCTGCGTTGTTAGTTTGTAGTTTGTATAGTTGCTGAGGGCTGAGGCCGGGGGTTGCCCGACGGCAACTCACTTTTCTTTGCTTCGCCAAAGAAAAGTAAGCAAAAGAAAGGCGACCCTGGTGCCTGCGTCCCCTTCGCTTCGCTGCGGGGCAACCTGCGGTGCTCGGTCCAGGCGGGGTCTGGCTAAACTCGCCTTCGGCTCAGACAAC
>CALRSS020000011.1:0-125894 GCA_943370905.1 Synechococcus sp. UW140 | reverse complement strand
CACGGCCGGCGTGGCGTCGGTGGTCGGGGCGCTGATCACCGGTCGCGGCGGCGAAGGGGTGCTGCGGGCCGGTGCGGCCGGCGCCGCGGTGGGTGGGTCGGCCGGCGCGGTCTCGGGCGCTTTCCACAACGACCGTCCGAATCCGACTTACCGCAACTTCGTGCAGCGCTGCGTCAGCGAAAAAGGGCTGGAAATCATCGGCTGGAACTGAGGCTGCGCGCGGTCGGCGCACGGCTCAGTGCTGCTCGCTGGCCTCGTAGCCTGCCGCATTCAGCACGGCCAGCACCTGCTCGATGTGGGCCCGGCCGCGGGTCTGGATCACCAGCTCGATCTCCACGTTCTGCACCGACAGCATGGTGAACGCGCGCTGGTGATGTACCTCGTCGATGTTGGCGCCTGCGTCGGCCACCATGGCGGTGATGCGCGCCAGCGACCCCGGTACGTCGCGCACGCTGACCTTGATGCGCGCCAGCCGGCCGGCTCGTACCATGCCGCGCTCGATGATGGAGGCCAGCAGCAGCGGCTCGATGTTGCCGCCGCACAGCACCAGCCCCACCTTCTTGCCGGCAAAGCGCGCCGGATACTTCAGCAGCGCGGCCAGACCTGCGGCGCCCGCGCCTTCCACCAGCGTCTTTTCGATCTCCAGCAGCATCACCATGGCCTGCTCGATGTCGCCTTCGTCCACCAGCAGCAGGTCATCCACCCGCTCGGCAATGATGGCGCGCGGAATCTCGCCCGGCGTGCCGACCGCAATGCCGTCGGCAATGGTCGAATGGCCTTGCGGGTGGTCGGTGCCCTTGATGGCGTTGACCATGCCGGGAAAGCGTGAGGTCTGCACCCCCACCACCTCGATGCCCGGCTTGAGCGCCTTGGCCGCCGTGGCAATGCCGGCGATCAGTCCACCGCCGCCAACCGCAACCACCAGCGTGTCGAGGTCCGGCACGGCATGCAGCATCTCCAGGCCCACGGTGCCCTGGCCGGCCACGATGGCCTCGTCGTCATAGGGGTGTACAAACACCAGCCCGTCACGCTCGGCCAGCAGCAGCGCGTGGCTGCGGGACTCATCCAGCGTGTCGCCGTGCAGAACCACCTCGGCGCCGAAGCCGCGGGTGCGCTCGATCTTCACGCCCGGTGTAAAGCGCGGCATCACGATGACGGCGCGCAAACCCAGCCGCTGCGCGTGATAAGCCACACCCTGCGCATGGTTGCCCGCGCTCATGGCGATCACGCCGCGCCGGCGTTCGTCGGCCGACAGCTGCGCCAGCTTGTTGCAGGCGCCGCGCTCCTTGAAGGAGGCGGTGTACTGCAGATTCTCGAACTTCAGGTAAATCTGCGCGCCCGTCAATTGCGACAGCGTTCTGGACTCCACGCAGGGCGTGTCCAGCAAATGGCCCTCGAGGCGCCGGGCGGCTTGTTCTATGTCGGCGAGGCTGATCATGGTGTGTCTCCGCGGCAGTCGGGTGAGGGCGTGTGGGCGCGTGTGGAACAGGACTGTCAGTCCAAGTTCTTATTTTGAAGGGCTTTGCCCACGACTTTGTGGTGCATATCAAACGATGGCCTTCAAGTAGCGTCTTCCATGATGCTTCAAGCTGCGTTATGGTGGAGTCCTGCTGGCGCGGGAACCTGCGGGCATCGGCGCAGTCTCACGGTGGCCCTGCGGTGCAGGGTGGAGGCGTGACAATCCGTCGCCGCGGTCTGTTTCGGCCATTGTGTTCCTGGTGTTCTTGGGTTCTTGCATGAGGGAGGTTTGTCGATGAGCAAGCGTTCCGTGGCTGAGCATTCACAGCAGTGGCTGTTGTCCCCCGGGCTGAAAGAGGCGCCGGTGCTGGACCTGATGTGCTCCCATTTTGTGCTGACGCTGGCTGCACGGCAGGGCGCCAAGTTCAATGTGCGCCGCGACCTCAACAGCCTGCTTTCGCTCTCGGGCCGGCATCTGGTCTGGCCTCTGCCTGCCATCGCCCGCCTGCGCGAATTCCTCGGCCGGCGCTGCAAGGACAACGAACTCTGGCGCGGCCACGAGGCACTGGCCGACGCCGAGTTCATGACGCGCCACGGCGCCTGGCGTGGCCCCTACGAAGAGGGCACGCTGTTTTTCTACCTTGATGAATACGCCAAGGACCAGCCGAAGGACCTGCTGTCGGTGCTGGCAGCCACCGGCGAGTGGCTGACCCATGCGCTGAAAAAACAGTCCACGCTGGTCGAAAAGAACATCGATGCGCTGGCCAACCTGCTGCAGCTCAACCGCGCCGAGCGCGCGCTGCTGCTGTATGGAACCCTCGCGCGTTATCAGCGCGATCTGCGCTCGCTGCTGGTGGAGTTCAAGGTCAACAACGCGCCGGAAGCCTACGCCGCGATTGCCGATGTGGCCGGCGTCAAGGCACCCGAGGTGGCCGAGGCCCTGCGCGCCGGCTCGCGCCTGGAGCGCATCGGCATGGTCGAGAACCTGATCTCCGAGCACAACATCACCGACCTGGCCGACCTGATGAAGGTCAGCGAAAAACTGCCGCCGGTGCTGATGCGGGAATACCGCGACCAGAACGAGCTGATGGCTGTCTTCACCCGCCCGGCGGCGCGCAGCCTGCTGGGCCTGCCCGACTTCGCATTCGCGCACGAAGACGCCCAGGTGCTGGTGTCGCTGCTGAGGAACGCCGTGGCCACGCGCGAGCAGGGCGTCAACGTGCTGCTGTACGGCCCGCCCGGCACCGGCAAGACCGAGCTGGCCAAGGTCGTGGCGCAAGCTGCCGGGCTGGACCTCTTTGAGGTGGAATACGCCGACCGCGACGGCAACTCGCTCAGCGGCCGCGACCGCTACCGTTCGCTGCAGATCGCGCAGGTCTTCCTGAAAGGCAGCACCCATGCGGCCCTGCTGTTCGACGAGGTGGAAGATGTGTTCCCGCCGCTGTCGAGCGAGGCCGCCCAGTTGATGGCCCGCTCCGAGCAACTGGCGGTGCCGGCCAGCGGATCGGTCAGCGGCAAGGCCTGGGTCAACCAGATCCTGGAGTCCAACACCGTGCCGACGCTGTGGGTGACCAACCGCATCGAGCAGATCGACCCGGCCTTCCGCCGCCGCTTTGCCTACCACCTTGAGCTGCGTTCGCCGCCGCCCGGGGCGCGCGAAGGCGTGGTCCGCAAGACGCTGGAGGGTGTTGAAGTCAGCGACGCGTTTGTTGCGCGGCTCACCTCGCGCAAGGGCCTCACACCCGCGCAGATCCGTACCGCGGTGCGCTTTGCCAGCCTGGCGAGCGAGGCGCCCCATCTGACAGGCCCGGTGCCCCAGGCGCGCCAGATGGAGGCGCTGATCGAGCGGCAACTGCGCAACGCCGATGTGGCGTTGGGCAACCGCGCCGAAACCACCGGGCGCCTGAGCGTCACCACCTATGACCTCGCCATGCTCAATGTGGAGTCACGCTTTGCGGTGCCCCGCATCGTCGAGGCCCTGAAGAGCCGGGGCCACGGCAGCCTGTGTTTCTACGGGCCGCCCGGCACCGGCAAGACGGCGCTGGCCGAGCACATTGCCGAGGCGCTGGACCAGCCGCTGATGATCCGCCAGGCCAGCGACCTGATGAGCAAATACGTGGGCGAGACCGAGCAGAACATGGCGGCGATGTTCCGCGATGCCGAAGCCGAAAAAGCCGTGCTGCTGCTCGACGAGGCCGACAGCTTCCTGCAGGACCGGCGCGGCGCCCAGCGCACCTACGAGGTGACCGAGGTCAACGAGATGCTGCAGGGCATGGAACGCTTTGCCGGCATCTTCGTCTGCACCACCAACCTGCTCGACAGCCTGGATCAGGCAGCGCTGCGGCGCTTCACCTTCAAGATCAGGTTCATGCCGCTCACGGCGCTGCAGCGCGAAGCGATGTTTGTCACGGAGGCTCTGGCCGGTGACCGCGCGCTGCTGACGAAAGACCTGTGCGATCGCCTCGGCAAATTGGCCCAGCTGTGCCCGGGGGATTTTGCGGCGGTCAAGCGGCAGGTGGAGATTCTGGCCACCGAGCTGTCGGCCGACGAGTTCCTGTCGCAACTGGAGGCCGAGCACCGCATCAAGCCCGAGGTGCGGGAGGGCCGCGATGGCCGCGGCATGGGGTTCCTGCAGTAGCGGCAGCGACGCTGTTTCAGACGCAGGCCAGGTTGGCCGCGTTCTTCTTCTGCACTTCTTCGCTCACGCGCAGTTGCGCCTGGCGCACGATTTTGCCGCCTTCCATCCACAGCAGCTGGCCAGGTTGCATCTGCTGCCAGTTCTCGCCCCGCGTGAGCGGCTGGGTGGCGACCACGCAGAGCCGGTCTTCGGGGGCATTGGTCTGCGCAAAGTCGATGCTGAGATCGGCGTCGACCAGCTGGGCATTGGAAAACGGCCATTCCCGCACCAGGTAATACAGCCGCGTCGAACAGTGCGCGAACAGCGCCTGACCGTTGGAGAGCAGGTAATTGAACACGCCGAACTCGCCGGTGCTTTCGCTCATGCTGCAGAGGGTGTCGAACACGGTGTCCAGGGAGCAGGGCTCGCGCGGGCTGATCTGCTTGAGCTTCTCCAGCAGCGCGCAAAAAGCGCGTTCGCTGTCGGTCGTGCCGACCGGCTGGTAGTTGCCTTCGAGTGTCGGCTGGTAATCGATCAGGTCGCCATTGTGGGCAAACAGCCACTGCCGGCCCCACAGCTCGCGGGTGAAGGGGTGGCAGTTCTCCAGCCGCAGCGCGTCGCCCTGCGTGGCCTTGCGGATATGAGACACCACATTGCGTGACTTGATGGCGTAGCTTTTGAGCAGCTCGGCCACCGGCGAGGTCGCCGCCGGGTGGTTGTCGAGGAAGATGCGGCAGGCCTTGTCTTCAAAGAAACCGATGCCAAAACCGTCACCGTGGTGGTCGGTCAGGCCGCCCCGGGCCGCAAAACCGGTGAATGAAAACCGCAGATCGGCCGGCTTGGCCGCGTTCATCCCGAGGAGTTGGCACATAGGCAGACTAGTGTCCCAGAATTTTGGACAAAAAGTCCTGCGCCCTGTCAGTCTGCGGGTTGTTGAAGAAGGCCTCCGGCGCGTTCTCCTCGACGATCTGCCCCTGGTCCATGAAGATCACGCGGTCGGCCACGGCCTTGGCAAAACCCATTTCATGCGTGACGCACAGCATGGTCATGCCCTGGGTGGCCAGCTCGACCATCACGTCCAGCACTTCCTTGATCATTTCCGGGTCGAGCGCCGAGGTGGGCTCGTCGAACAGCATGATCTTGGGCGTGAGGCACAGTGCGCGCGCAATCGCCACGCGCTGCTGCTGTCCGCCCGAGAGCTGCAGCGGGTACTTCTGGGCCTGCTCGGCGATGCGCACGCGCTCGAGCTGGTGCATGGCACGCTCTACCGCCTCTTTTTTCGACAGCCCGCCCACCCAGGTGGGGGAAAGCGTCAGGTTCTCCAGCACGGTCAGGTGCGGGAACAGGTTGAACTGCTGGAACACCATGCCGACCTGGCGGCGTACTGCGTCAATCGCCTTGATGTCGTCGCCCAGCACCGAACCCGCCACCGTGAGCGTGCCTTCCTGGTATTCCTCCAGCGCGTTGATGCAGCGGATCAGCGTGGACTTGCCGGAGCCTGAGGGCCCGCAGATCACCAGGCGTTCGCCCTGTTTGACATTCAGGTTGACGTCGCGCAACACGTGAAAGTTGTTGCCGTACCACTTGTTGACCTTGTCGAAACGGATGATGGAATCTGTCATGGGTGTATTTCCTGTTCAGCGGGCTTTGCCCACGGCAAGACGCCGCTCGATCCACAGGCTGTAGCGCGACATCGCAAAACAGCAGGTGAAGTAGATGGCGGCAATGAAAAGATAGGCCTCGATCTTGAAGGGCCGCCAGTTCGGATCCGACCCGACGGCCAGCGACAGCGCGCCGGTCAGCTCATACAGCGAGACGATGGTCACCAGCGAGGTGTCCTTGAACAGCGAGATGAAGTTGTTCATGATGCTGGGCACCACGGTCCCGAGCGCCTGCGGCAGCACGATCTTGATCTGTGTCTGCCAGTAGCCCAGCCCCAGGCTGGCCGCGGCTTCGGTCTGGCCTTTGGGCAGTGCCTGCAGGCCGCCGCGGACGATCTCTGCCATGTAGGCGGCAGCAAACAGCGTGATGCCCACGATCACGCGGATCAGCACATCGGGCGATTTGCCGACCGGCATGAACAGCGGGAACATGAAGCTGGCCATGAACAGCACGGAAATCAGCGGCACACCGCGGATCAGCTCCACGTAGATCACGCACAGGGTCTTGATGGCCGGCATGCGGGCCCGCCGCCCCAGCGCCACGGCCACGGCAATCGGGAAGGCCAGCGTCATCGAGATGACCGTCAGCATCACCGTCAGGGGCAGGCCGCCCCATTGGTCGGTGGGCACCTTGACGAGGCCCAGCACGCCGCCGCTCATCAGCACGAAGAAGGCCGACACCACCACCACCCACAAGGCCGCCAGCCACGGCTTCCAGAACCAGCGGCTGCAGCTCGCCACCACCAGCCCGAGCAGCATGAAGGTGGCCAGCTCCGCCCGCCAGTGCTCTGTCTGCGGGTAGCGGCCCAGCAGGATGAGGCGGGCCTTTTCGTTGATGACGCCCCAGCAGGCGCCCACACCCCGCGCGGCCTGGCAGGTGTCGGCGTCGGCTGCCGTCACGGCATGGAACACGCCCCACTGCAGAGCCGACCAGGCGGCCAAAGTCAACACCACCAGCACCACCACCGAGACAATGCTGTTGCCAATGCCCGAAAACAGGTTGTTGCGCAGCCAGGCCAGCGGCCCGCTCATGCGCACGGGTGCGATGCGCGGCTGGACCGGGACAAAAGTCTGTTCCATGTTCATCGCTCCTTCAGGGCCACGCGGCTGTTGAACCAGTTCATCAGCGCCGAGGTGATGAGCGAGGTGGTCAGGTAGATCAGCATGATGATCGCAATGCACTCCACGGCTCGGCCGGTCTGGTTGAGCGAGGTGTTGGCAATCGACACCAGATCAGGGTAGCCCACGGCCACGGCCAGCGACGAGTTCTTGGTCAGGTTCAGGTACTGGTTGGTCAGCGGTGGAATGATCACCCGCATGGCCTGCGGCAGCACCACCAGGCGCATCGACAGGCCCCGCGGCAGGCCCAGCGACGCGCTGGCCTCGTGCTGGCCCAGCGACACCGAGGCGATGCCCGCGCGAACCACTTCGGCGACAAACGACGAGGTGTACAGCACCAGCCCGAGCATCACGGCCAGGTACTCGGGCGACAGCGCACCGCCGCCTTCGACCTGGGTTTCCGTCAGTTTGGGCAGGTTCCACTCGTTGGGTGCGCCGCCGGCCAGCCAGCCCAGCACGGCCCCGGCCAGCAGCAGCGCCAGCGACACTCCCAGCACCGGCTTGGCGTGCCCGGTCTGGTCGAAGTGGCGGCGTGCCGCCTTGGCATAGAAAAAGCTCGCCACGCCACCCGCTGCCACGCCGACCACCGCCAGCGTCTGACCCAGTTGCCAGACTGGCGACGGATACGACAGCCCGTTCTTGCTGACATACACGAGGTTGCCGATGTGCAGCGCGTCCTCGATGGCCGGCAGGTATTCGGTGAAGAGCAGGTACCACATCAGCAACTGCAGCAGCACCGGGATGTTGCGGAACAGCTCGACATAGCCGTAGCACAGCCCGCGCACCAGCGCATTGCGCGAGAAGCGGCCCACGCCCAGCAAGGTGCCCAGAATGGAGGTGAGCACGATGCCGACGATGGCCACCCGCAGCGTGTTCACCAGTCCGACCAGGAAGGCCTGCCAGTACGGGTTGTTGGAGTCGTAGGTCAGCCAGCCTTCGCCGATGTCGAAACCGGCGGGCTGCATCAGGAAATCGAAGCCGCTCTGGATGCCGCGGGCCTTCATGTTGGTCAGGGTGTTGGTCACCAGCAGCCAGACCATCAGGGCAATCACCCCGACGGCGACCACCTGGTAGACCAGCGCGCGCGCCTGCTTGCTGCGCCAGGAAAAGCCCTTGCGCCGGCTCGCGGGGGCCGTGCGTGCGGGGATCAGCGAATGTTCGGACATGGTGAGGTCATGAGGTAGGGCCCAAAAAGAACGGGCCACTCGCCCACAGGATGGTGGCGAGTGGCCCGTTGCGTTCAGCGCATCGGAGCGGTCAGGTCAGCGCACCGGGAAAGCGTACATCTGGCCGCCTTTGGTCCACAGGTTGTTGGCGCCACGCGGCAGGGCCAGCGGGGTTTTCGGGCCTACATTGCGCTCGAAGATTTCGCCGTAGTTGCCCACGGCCTTGACGGCGCGCACCAGCCACTCCTTGTCCAGACCCAGCAGCTTGCCGGTGTCCTCGCCGCTGCCTGTCAGGCGCATGACCACCGGGTCCTTGCTGTCCTTGACCATGGCGTCCACGTTGGCTTGCGTCACGCCATATTCCTCGGCCTCGATCAGGCCGTAAATGACCCACTTGACGATGGCGAACCACTCGTCGTCGCCACGGCGGACCAGCGGGCCCAGTGGTTCCTTGGAGATCAGGTCGGGCAGGATGACGTGGTCGGCCGGGTTCTTGGCTTCCTTGTTGCGCACCGAGGCCAGACCCGAGGCGTCGGTGGTGTAGGCCTGGCAGCGGCCGGAGAAGTAGGCGGCGTTCACGGCCTCCTGCTTTTCAAACACCACCGGCTTCATGCCCAGGTTGTTGGCCTTGGAGAAGTCGGTCAGGTTTTTCTCGGTGGTGGTGCCGGACTGCACGCACACCGTGGCGTTTTTGAGCTGCTTGGCACTCTTGATCTTGCTCTTGACGGGCACCATGAAGCCCTGGCCGTCGTAGTAGGTCACGGCGGTCTGGTTCAGGCCGAGCGACGCGTCACGGGTCAGCGTGAAGGTGGTGTTGCGGGCCAGCACGTCCACTTCGCCGGACTGCAGGGCGGTGAAACGCTGCTGCGCATTCAGCGGCACCCATTTCACCTTGTTGGCATCACCCAGCGTGGCGGCCGCAATGGCTTTGCAGGTGTCCACGTCGAGGCCGGTCCACGCGCCATTGCTGTCGGCGGCGGAAAACCCGGCCAGCCCGACGTTGACGCCGCAGATCACCTGACCGCGGGCCTTGATGGCATCCAATGTCTTGCCGGCATGGGCAGGCGCCATCACGGCCATCGTCAGGCCGGCAACGGCAAGCGCCGTCAGACCATGTTTTTGAGCGAGTTTGAGCACGGGATTCTCCAGTCAATGAATGGTTGGGTATTGGTTGCAGATCAGCACGAAACATGCCAATGGGCGGATGCTAGCCCAAGGGCTGCATGCCCCA
Source organism: Synechococcus sp. UW140 (assembly GCA_943370905.1). Classification (GTDB taxonomy): domain Bacteria; phylum Pseudomonadota; class Gammaproteobacteria; order Burkholderiales; family Burkholderiaceae_C; genus Polaromonas. Next base: position 116,642 of record CALRSS020000011.1, on the reverse strand, counting down.
CCTCAGGGCAAGCCCCTAGTATGGGGCAAGGCGCCGAGCCAGATTTGCATAAGCTCATGCCCCAAGGCGGGGCGCGCGGGCCACGGTGTGGCGTCGGTGGGTCAGGGTGCGGCGGCGCACACCCGCAGCACCTCGGCGCCGTAGGCTTGCAGTTTCTTGGCGCCCATGCCGCTGATGCCTTCCAGATCGGCCATGCCCTGGGGTGACCGCTCGGCAATTGCGCGCAGCGTGGCGTCGTGAAAGATCACGAAGGCCGGCAGGTTGTGCTCGCGTGCCACTTCTGCGCGCCAGGCCTTCAGGCGTGTCAGGCGCTCCAGCGCGCCGGCATTCAGCGCGGCCTCGGCCAGGCCTTTGACCGAGGTTTTGGTCACGCGCTTGCGGCGGTCGGCCTTGCCGCCCAGGGCCTGCTCGCGCAGCACCAGGCTGACCTCGCCCCTGAGCACCTGCCGCGCATCCGGCAGCAGCTGCAGCGTGCTGAAGGCTTCGGTATCGACCCGCACCATGTTGCGCGCGATCAGCTGGCGCAGCACGCCGCGCCACTGCGCTTCGGCCACGTCGGCACCGATGCCGAAGGTGCTCAGCGCGTCGTGGCCGTACTGGGTCATCTTGTCGGTGCTCTTGCCGCGCAGGATGTCCATGATGTGCCCGGCCCCGAAGCTGATGCCGCTGGCCTGCTGCACGCGGTAGATGCAGCTGAGCATCTTGCGGGCGGCGTCGGTCGCATCCCAAACCGCTGGCGGCTGCAAGCAGTTATCGCAATTTCCGCAGTTCGAGCTGTCTTCACCGAAGTAATGCAGCAGGCTCACCCGGCGGCAGCGCGTGTCTTCCGCCAGGCTCAGCAGCGCATCGAGCTTGCCGCGCATCACCTGCTTGAACTCCTCGCTGGCGACCTCGCTGGTGTCTATCATGCGGCGCTGGTTCACCACGTCCTGCAGTCCGTACATCATCCAGGCGTCGGCGCTCTGGCCGTCGCGGCCGGCACGGCCGGTCTCCTGGTAATAGCCTTCGATGTTCTTGGGCATGTCCACATGGGCCACAAAGCGCACGTCGGGCTTGTCGATGCCCATGCCGAAGGCAATCGTGGCCACCATGACCATGCTGTCTTCGCGCAGGAAGCGGTCCTGCCGCTGCTGGCGCACGCCCGCATCGAGCCCGGCGTGGTAGGCCAGCGCCTGGATGCCCGCGTCCTGCAGCATGTCGGCGATCTCCTCGACGCGCTTGCGCGACTGGCAATAGACGATGCCGGCCTCGCCCGCATGTTCGTTCTGGATGAAGCGCAGCAGTTGCGGTGCCGGGTTGGTTTTCTCGACGATGGTGTAGCGGATATTGGGCCGGTCGAAGCTGCTGACAAACTGGCGCGCGTCTTCCAGCCGGAGCCGCTCCACCATGTCCTGACGGGTCAGCGCATCAGCGGTGGCGGTGAGTGCCATGCGCGGCACATCGGGGAAGGTCTCGTGCAGCAGGCTGAGCGAGCGGTACTCGGGCCGGAAGTCGTGGCCCCACTGGCTGACGCAGTGCGCTTCGTCGATCGCGAACAGGCTGAGCAGCCCGCGCTCGTGCAGCGAGGTGAGCAGGCCCTTCATGCGCGGCGTGTTGATGCGTTCGGGCGCGGCATAGAGCAATGTCAGCTCGTTGCGCAGCAACTGCTTTTCGAGCTGGCTGCCTTCGTCAAAAGTCTGGGTGGAGTTAAGGAAGGCCGCGGCCACACCGGCTTCGTGCAGCGCGCCCACCTGGTCGTGCATCAGCGCGATCAGCGGCGAGATCACGATGGTCACGCCGTGGCCCGCGTTCTGCCGCACGATGGCCGGAATCTGGTAGCACAGCGACTTGCCGCCGCCAGTGGGCATCAGCACCAGCGCATCGCCGCCACCCACCACATGGTCGACGATGGCCTGCTGCGGGCCGCGAAAGCTGTCGTAGCCAAAGACATCGCGCAGGACGTCGGCCGGCGTGGGCCGCTCGGTGGTGGGTGAAAGACTCAAGGCAGGCAATCCGGACGGGAAGGGTGCATCGTCATGGACGCCAGTCTCACATCTGCTCCCACGGCAGGCCCTCGAAGCGCCAGCCCGACAGCGTGGAGCGCCGGAAATGGTCGTCCAGCTCGCCCTCGAAACCGTGCACCACATGCTGCACGTTGGTGAAGCCTGCGGCCTCCAGTGCCTTGCCGGCGTCCAGCGTGCGCTTGCCCGAGCGGCAGATCAGCAGCAGCGGCTGGTCCTTGCCCGAGGCCTCGCGCGCCACCGCGTCGGCAAATGTCACCGGGTCGGGCTGCAGGTCGGGGTATTCGTACCAGGGCACATTGACCACGCCGGGCGGCCGGCCCACATACAGCGACTCGATTTCCATGCGCACGTCGACAAACAGTGCGTCAGGGTGGCTTTGCAACCAGTTCCAGGCTTCTTGAGGGGGGAGGTTTTTCATGGGCGTTGGTGGAATGGGCTTATTGTCCATGCAAGCAGGGCGGCCCCTTAAAATGGCAGCATGAAGCCCATCGTCTACACCCGCGGCCAGCAACTGCCCGCCTTGCTTGAACAACGCATCGCCATCCTCGACGGCGCGATGGGCACGATGATCCAGCGCTTCAAGCTCAGCGAGGCCCAGTACCGCGGAGAGGGTTATGCCGGCCCCGGTGGGACCGGCGGGCGCTTCAAGGATTTCCACAAGGACATCAAGGGCAACAACGAGCTGCTGAGCCTGACGCGCCCCGATGTCATCCGCGACATCCACGAGGGTTACCTCGCCGCCGGCGCCGACCTGATCGAGACCAACACCTTCGGCGCCACCACCGTGGCCCAGGCCGACTACGACATGGCCGACCTGGCGGTCGAGATGAACTACGCGTCTGCCCGCATCGCCCGTGCCGCCTGCGACAAGTTCTCCACGCCCGACAAGCCGCGCTTTGTCGTCGGCGCGCTGGGCCCCACGCCCAAGACTGCCAGCATCAGCCCCGACGTGAACGACCCCGGCGCGCGCAACACCAGTTTTGAAGAGCTGCGCAAGGCCTACTATGAGCAGACCGAGGCGCTGGTGAAAGGCGGCAGCGACGTGCTGCTGGTCGAGACGATTTTCGACACGCTCAATGCCAAGGCCGCGCTGTTCGCGATCGACGAATATTTCGACAATTCCGGCGAACGCCTGCCCCTCATCATCAGCGGCACCGTGACCGATGCGTCCGGCCGCATCTTAAGCGGGCAGACGGTCACCGCCTTCTGGCACAGCGTACGCCACGCGCGGCCGCTGGCGGTGGGCCTCAATTGCGCGCTGGGCGCCACGCTGATGCGTCCGTACATTCAGGAGCTGGCCAAGGTGGCCGAAGACACCTTCATCAGCTGCTACCCGAACGCCGGCCTGCCCAACCCCATGAGCGACACCGGCTTTGACGAAACGCCCGATGTCACCTCGCGCCTGCTGCGCGAGTTTGCCGACGAGGGGCTGGTCAACATCGTGGGCGGCTGCTGCGGCACCACGCCCGACCACATCCAGGCGATTGCCAACGCGGTGTCGCCGCTGCCCGCACGCGGTGTGACCACCGGTTTTTTCTACCGCGAGGCGGCGTGATCCCGGCGCCCGGGGTGCGGCCCGGGCTCGCCCTGGTCGTGCTGCTGGTGTCCGCACTGCTGGCGGCCTGCGGCCAGAGCCCGCCTTCCTGGGACAGCCTCTTGGCGGGCAAAATCACGGGCCAGTACCCCACGTATTCAGTGACCGTGACGGCGCCGGGGCAGCTCCGCGTGGAGCGTCCGGGCATGCCGGCCAAGGCAGTCGCCGTCGACCCGATCGCCCAGCATTGCCTGCGCGGCGCCCGGGACTGCGGCTACGCCGTCGAGCAGATGCTGCTCGAACTGCGCGACCCCTGACCGGGACCCGACGCAGACAGACTAAAATACTGGCTTCCCAAGGAGCGTTGCAGCGAGACCGGCGTCTCGTCAGGCTTGGGATCCAGATACCGGGGCCTGCAAGCCCTGACGATGTTTCTGCTGCAACGACGCTCACCTTGCCCTGAAGGTGATGCGCATGTCCGGTTCCAGCTCTTCCGATTCCGTTTCCCCATCCGTTTCCGTCCCGCCCATGAAGCTGTCGGGGCTTGAGCCCGTGCTCGTCGGCAGCGGCAGCCTGTTCGTCAACATCGGCGAGCGCACCAACGTCACCGGCTCCAAGGCCTTCGCCCGCATGATTTTGAATGGCGAGTACGAGCAGGCTCTCGCGGTGGCGCGCCAGCAGGTCGAGAACGGCGCGCAGATCATCGACATCAACATGGACGAGGCCATGCTGGACAGCCAGGCCGCCATGGTGCGCTTTCTGAACCTGATCGCCAGTGAGCCTGACATCGCCCGCGTACCCATCATGATCGACAGCTCCAAATGGAGCGTCATCGAGGCCGGTCTGCGCTGCATCCAGGGCAAGGGCATTGTCAATTCGATCTCCATGAAGGAAGGCGTCGAGACCTTCAAGCAGCAGGCCAAGCTGCTCAAGCGCTATGGCGCCGCGGCCGTGGTGATGGCGTTCGACGAGCAGGGCCAGGCCGACACCTACCAGCGCAAAGTCGAGATCTGCGAGCGTGCCTACCGCGTGCTGGTCGACGAGGTGGGCTTTCCGCCCGAAGACATCATCTTCGACCCCAACATCTTTGCCATTGCCACCGGCATCGAGGAGCACAACAACTACGCGGTGGATTTCATCGAAGCCACGCGCTGGATCAAGCAGAACCTGCCGGGCGCCAAGGTGTCCGGCGGCGTGTCGAATGTGTCCTTCAGCTTCCGTGGCAACGACCCGGTGCGTGAGGCCATCCACACCGTGTTCCTGTACCACGCGATTCAGGCGGGCATGGACATGGGCATCGTCAACGCCGGCATGGTCGGGGTTTATGACGACCTCGAGCCCACGCTGCGCGAGCGGGTCGAAGACGTGGTGCTCAATCGCAGAGCTGACGCGGGCGAGCGCCTGATCGAAGTGGCCGAAACCGCGAAGAGTGGCGCCAAGGACGACAGCAAGAAAAACGAGTGGCGTGCCCTGCCCGTGCGCCAGCGCCTGTCGCACGCGCTGGTGCACGGCATGAACGAGCACATCGTGGCCGACACCGAAGAGGTGTACCAGGAAATCCTGGCCGAAGGCGGCCGGCCGCTGCACGTGATCGAAGGCCCGCTGATGGACGGCATGAACGTCGTCGGCGACCTGTTCGGGCAGGGCAAGATGTTTTTGCCACAGGTGGTCAAAAGTGCCCGCGTGATGAAGCAGGCCGTCGCCCATCTGCTGCCCTACATCGAGGCCGAAAAGCTGCTGCTCGAAGCCGGCGGCGGCGACGTCAAGCCCAAAGGCAAGATCATCATCGCCACCGTCAAGGGCGATGTGCACGACATCGGCAAGAACATCGTCACCGTGGTCCTGCAGTGCAACAACTTCGAGGTGGTGAACATGGGCGTGATGGTGCCCTGCCACGAGATTCTGGCGCGCGCGAAAGTCGAAGGCGCCGACATCGTGGGCCTCTCGGGCCTGATCACGCCCAGCCTTGAAGAAATGCAGTACGTGGCGGCCGAGATGCAGAAAGACGACCACTTCCGCATCCGCAAGATTCCGCTGCTGATCGGCGGCGCCACCACCAGCCGTGTGCACACCGCAGTGAAGATTTCGCCGCATTACGAAGGCCCGGTGGTCTATGTGCCCGATGCGTCGCGCAGCGTCAGCGTGGCGCAGAGCCTGCTGTCCGAGCAGGCCACCAAATACATCGACGAGCTCAACGCCGACTACGAAAAAGTCCGCGTCCAGCACGCCAACAAGAAGCAGACGCCGATGTGGCCGCTGGCCAAAGCCCGCGCCAACGCCACCCGCATCGACTGGTCGCATTACAACCCGCCGGTGCCCAAGTTCACCGGTCGGCGTGTGTTCAAGAATTTTGATCTGGCCGAACTGGCCCAGTACATCGACTGGGGTCCGTTCTTCCAGACCTGGGACTTGGCGGGCCCGTTCCCGGCGATCCTGAAAGACGAGGTGGTGGGCACCGAGGCCGTGCGCGTGTATGCCGATGCGCAGCGCATGCTCAAGCGCCTGATCGAAGGCCGCTGGCTCGCCGCCAACGGGGTGATGGGCCTGTACCCGGCCAACAGCGTGGGCGACGACATCGAGATCTACACCGACGAAACCCGCAGCGAAGTGGCCATGACCTGGCACGGCTTGCGCCAGCAGGCCGAGAAGACGGCGGTGCCCGGCGCCGACGGCAAAAACCACATGCGCCCTAGCCGCTGCCTGGCCGACTTCGTGGCGCCCAAGGTGCTGCCCGCCGAAGCCAAGGCGGTGCGCGCCGGCCATGCGGGCCAGGAAGGCCACAACACTTTCATGCTGCCCGACTACATCGGCCTGTTCGCTGTGACTGCCGGCATTGGCGCCGAGAAAAAGGAAAAGTACTTCCTCGACGACAACGACGATTACTCGTCCATCATGCTCAAGGCGCTGGCCGACCGGCTGGCCGAAGCCTTTGCCGAGGCGCTGCACCACCGCGTGCGCACCGACCTCTGGGGCTACGCACCGGGCGAGTCGCTGGGCATGGAAGACATGATTGCTGAAAAATACCAGGGCATTCGCCCCGCGCCGGGCTATCCGGCCTGCCCCGACCACAGCGTGAAGAAAGAGATGTTCGAGCTGCTCAAGGCCGGCGAGATCGGCATGGCCCTGACCGAAAGCCTGGCCATGACGCCGGCCGCCAGCGTCAGCGGGTTTTACCTGAGCCATCCCGACAGCGCCTATTTCAACGTCGGCAAGATCGGCGACGACCAGCTGCAGGACCTGGCCCGGCGCCGTGGGGCCAGGGCGGAAGACCTGCAGCGGTTGCTGGCGCCGAATCTGTAAGGTTTTCCAAGGCTTTACAAAAAAACACCGGAGGGCACGGGCGCCTGTGTACCTTTTGGGGCGCTTGAACGTTTTGAAAGCAGCGCGTAGTCTTGAGGTTCGCGCCGCGGGGTGACGCGCCGGGCTTTGTGCCCCATGCCTCACTGCGGCAGCCCGATCCCCGTATGTGAGCCTGTGTGTGACGACGCGATGATCAGGAAGGAACCGACATGAACACCTCCGTGGACTCTCTTCAGCCCGGCCAGCAGCCCGCCAGCGGCAGCAACAAGCCCTTGTGGGCGGCCGTCATCATCCTTGGCGTCGCTGTGCTCGGCATGGGCGCCATGATGCTCTCCAACCAGCGCGCGCAGATGGCGCCAGCCACCGTGGCGGCCACATCGGCGACATCCGCCACAGCGACCCCGGCGCCGCCGGCACTGTCCACGCCAGCGGCCAATGCCACGGCCGCCGATGACCTGGCCGACAAGCCGGCTGCTGCAGCAGCCAAGCCCGCCCCTGCGCCGGCCAGGAAGGTGGTCAAGCCCGTGCCCAAACCGGCGCCGGCCCCCAGCTACTCGGGCGTCTCGCCAGCTCCGGCCCCGGCGCCTGCTGTGGCGGTATGCGCTGTCTGTGGCTCGGTGGAATCCGTGACCCCGGTGGAGCGCTCCACCAAACCGCCCGGCGTGGGGGTGGGCACAGTCGCTGGTGGCGTCCTGGGCGCTGTCATCGGCAACCAGATCGGCAGCGGCGGGGGCCGCACCGCGGCGACCATCCTGGGCGCCGTGGGCGGCGGCTTCGCCGGCAATGCGATCGAGGGCAAGATGCGCAAGGAAACGGTGTACCAGGTCAGTGTGCGCATGGAAGACGGCTCGCACCGCATGGTGGAGGTCGCCAGCGCGCCCAGCGTCGGCAGTCGCGTCACAGTGGAAGGCTCAACGCTGCGTACCAGCGACGGTGCCAGCTACGGCCCCAAACCCGCGCCTGCGCCCGTCGCTGCACCACAACCCTCGCAGGACTATCCGAACCGCTGATCCGGCCTTGGCCCTTTTGTCAGTCGATCAGCTTGTCAGCCGCCTGACTTGAGCGCGCGGCGGTACTGAACAGCCTCCGCCACATGGCTGATCTGTACCTGCGCGGCGCCAGCCAGATCGGCCACGGTGCGCGCCACTTTCAGGCAGCGGTGGATGCTGCGCCCCGACCACCCCAGTCGGGCCGCTGCGGTGTTGAGGAATTTGGCGGCGCTCTCGTCCAGCTGGCACTGCGCGTCGATCGCCCGCCCCGCCAGTGACTGATTGGCACTGCCCTGGCGCGCCATGGCCCGTTCGCGGGCGGCGGTGACGCGGCCCTGGATGCTGGCGCTGGCTTCTCCCGGCGGGGTGTTGACCAGCTCGTCAGCGGCCAGCGCGCCCACTTCCACGTGCAGGTCGATGCGGTCGATCAGGGGGCCGCTGAGCTTGCCCTGGTAGCGGCTGACCTGGTCGGGCGAGCAGCGGCAGGCACGCAACCGGGAGCCGAGGTAGCCGCAAGGGCAGGGGTTCATCGCCGCGATCAACTGGAAGCGCGCCGGGAACTCGGCCCGCTGCGCCGCGCGTGAAATGGTGATGCTGCCTGACTCCAGCGGCTCACGCAGCGCCTCCAGCGCCGCACGGGGAAACTCCGGCAATTCATCGAGAAACAGCACACCGCCATGGGCCAGCGAGATCTCGCCAGGCCGGGGCGGTGAGCCGCCGCCCACCAGCGCCACCGCGCTGGCCGTGTGGTGCGGCGCACAGGTCGGGCGCTGCGCCCAGTGCTCCAGCGCAAAGCGTCCGCCGAGCGATGCCACGGCAGCGCTTTCCAGCGCTTCCTGCGTGGTCATCGGCGGCAGCAGGCCGGCGAATCGCTGTGCCAGCATGGACTTGCCCGAGCCAGGCGGTCCCATCATCAGCACGCTGTGGCCGCCCGCCGCGGCGATCTCCAGCGCGCGCCGGGCCGCGGCCTGGCCCTTGACGTCGGCCATGTCGGCACAGGTCGCCGCGGGGGTGGCGGGCGTGGGCGCCACGCGCGTCCAGCCCGACAGCGCTTCGGGCGCCTCGCCGCCGGGCAGAAACTGCCGCACCACGTCCAGCAAATGGTGGGCGCAGTAGATTTCGGCGTCGGGTACCAGGGCTGCCTGCTGCGCGCTGCCTTCAGGCAGCACCAGTTTGGGGGCGGGTGTGGCCAGATCCCGCGCCTGCTGCACCGTGGCCAGGCTCATCGCCAGCGCCCCCTTGATGGGGCGCAGGTCACCGCCCAATGACAACTCCCCGGCGAATTCGTAGCCGGCCAGCCGGGCGGCATCGACCTGTCCGCTGGCGGCGAGGATGCCGAGCGCGATAGCCAGGTCAAAGCGGCCCGAATCCTTGGGCAAATCCGCTGGCGCCAGGTTCACGGTGGACGTAGATGTAGTATTAACAAATGTACAGGGTAAACCTTCCGAGGGAAACCTGAACCTTCATTACCTAGCTCGAGTCAAGTATGAATCTGACTTTTCAAACCCGTTTTGTTCTGCACCAACACACGTATTTGAGTGAGAAGGTCCTAGATACGGCCCAACTCGGACTTGGAAAGCGCGGCTGGTTGATTGAGGCTCTAGGAGATGTAGCAAAAGAAAGTGAGTTCCAAGGTATTTTGGTAGGTGAGTTTCTCAACCTGCAAAGAGGGCTGCCAATACTTACCAGCTTGCTAGCTTGGAAGAAGTTGCCAGTTGAAAGCCTAGAGGGAGTAGAGGTAAACGACCTCATCCGGTTATTCCAGCATTTCGAAAATGCTTTGATAGCCACCAAAAATTTAACCGAAATCGTTAAGGGCCAAACCTCGGCCAGCTGCCGTAGGCTGATAACGGATTACATAAGGCGATTGCCTGGAGCAACTGCCCTCGGCCGAGTGAAGGTACTCTTCAAGACGAAGCTGACCGCACATTATCCCAATAGAGGATTGATTAGCGATATCCCCTTCGACACTGAATATCCCTTAGAGGCAATGCCGCATAAGAATATTGATGATCTAAAGAGAAAGACACTGGAGAGGTTACAGAGCGACGTGGACCTCATTTCCGCGGCGTGTGTCAAGGAGCTACAAGACTTCGAATTGGTATGCCAGAAGATGAGGGACAGAAGAGCTACCGCGCTCAAGATGGGCAGAGCCTCCATCAAGCGATTTGAAGAAGCCGCTACTCAAAAATGGACACTTAAAAAGATCGAGTTTGTTACAGGACCGATAGACAAAGATGATTTGCTCACTTACTACCTTCAAACACCACCGCGAAAATTTCGACCCGGCGGATTGAGCTACCCGTATGGGGCGGCGCTTAAGACAATCTTGACGGCGCAAATTGCCTACGACGGCGCAAATTTGAGCCACATGCTTCAACTCGATTTGCTGGGCACCACGCGGGAACTTTTGGCCTGCCTTCTGTTAATTCAGTTTCATACGGGCTGGAACGTGAACTCAGTGTTGATGTTGAAGGACTCTGATATTCAAGGGGCAGCACCACCTTACAGGATTCAGTCCATAAAAACACGAACTGCAGATCACACTCCCGTTTCCTTTGTGGAGCAAGGTGACAAATGGGTTGTGTATAGCTTGATGTTTCTTCGTAAGCGTCTGATGGAAATGAAACGCTTGAACTTAGTTCTGCAAACTGAGGATCGGTTATGGGTGAATCCATATCTTCGGACAATTAACACACGCAGACAGTACGTGGGCTGGGGAGACACCCTGCGGAGATTCATTGCAAGGAACAACTTGCCAAAGTTTTCTCTAGAGCAGGTTCGCAATCAAGTTCTGGCGCTGACCTCGCAAGGAAAAACGGGTATTCAGGGCGCGCAGCACCTTGCCGGACATAAATCAATAAGTACGACTGGTCACTATATTGATTCGATATTACTGAGGAGATTGAATAGCGCCATAAATCTTGAATTTCAGCGACGTCTTGAAGCGTCAACAATCTTAGATTTTCGCAACACTGAGAGTCGAAAGCCTCAGCAATTGAAACCTATGCCAATCGGTGACGGTACAACGTGCATTGACCCACGAGAGCCGCCGTATGCAGAGATGCTGGAGGATGCAATCTGCAGGGGACTAGATTGCCACACGGGCGACGGGTGTCCCAATCGCCGGATTGTCATTAATGCGGAACGCTTAGAAGAAATTGTGAGAACAGCCAAATACTACAAAACCAATTGGACGTATTTAGCAAACAGCAATCCAGATGCATTTCATCACCATCATTTGCCTTCAATGATCCTCAATTTTGGCTTGCAAACAATTTTGGAGCAAGGGCCCTACCGCCATTTATACCGGAGTGTACTGGAGGCCGCGTCGAAATGAAATCACTCGAGGCAATAAGTAAGAAATCCTCACCGAGCGATGAGTCCACCTCATGCGCGGATTATGAGATAGGAAGTGAAAACCTTCGAATTGACGATGACGGAAATATTCTCATTCGAAAACATATATCTCGTTTTGATGAGAACCAGTGGGCGAAGATAGAAATCCGAAACAAGGTGCTTCCAGCGACACCTCTAAATCCCGAACCCACTTCCATGAGCAATCGGCGAGAGCTCGTACTTGCTTTAGTCGCTGCCTGTGATGTTTACCTAGCTAGGGTCGCGCCGACGAAGAGCACCCATCTGACTTTGACTGCTCAGACAAATGTGATTGCCAAATTTCTTGAATATAGTTGGCTCAATGGAATCTATTCGTTGTCAGATTGGCAACCGGCTTTCTGGGACTCCTTTCGAGATAGGCTGTCGCAGGGTGGCTGGGTCTACGCGCTAGAAATTGAAAGAAGAACTCACGATTTGCTTACAAAAATGCCAACTGAAGAGATTGGTTCGTACCTCGCTCCTTCACATGAGAGTACGGGGCACAAATTCTCTTTACGGAGTTCATTCCTCAGAAAACTGGGGACTAATGTTGCTGGTCGTGAGGTCAACTTGGTGCGCAAAATCGTGGAGTCAACCTACGAGGCGCGCAGGCTAGGAAAAGAGTCGATTTACTCCCAAGAAGGATCCGTAGAACCATTAAGGCGCGTGTCAACATCATTGCTTCGGCAAGATTTAATGCATCTCAATACATTGGCTGACATCCCCTCGTCTTTAGGCTTGGATCATGTTCCCACCGCAAACCCTTGGCGTTATTCGCTTGGGAACGGCCGAACTCTGGATCGAACAAAGAACTTCACGCCTGACACTCTGGCGACGTTACTAAAGCAGTCGTTCTATTGGGTAGAGGAGCTATCAGACCAAGTAATTGATCTATTGGAAAGCCTGGGAGAGCTCGCAATAGAGACCGATCATCTGAGCTACTCATGGGCAAGAAAACGGTTTCAACAACATTTAGCCGAATCACACGGAGCAATGGCTCTTCAAGAAACTCTCGGGCTGAAGATTACTACCTTCGTAGCCAAGAACTGCAAATCGGGCGAAACGTCGGTAAAAAACATAGTTATGCAGCTCGCTGCTGCCTGTTTCTTCCTGATTGCTTTAATGAACGCTAGACGAAAAGATGAGGTTTCTCATCGATCAATTGGCCTACATGCGAACTCACTAACCCTTGTTGATGAGAATCTGGGACTAAATCTGTGTGAGTTCTATATCGAAAAATCAGTAAGAGACTACGTTCCGTTCTACGTAAATGCTGCTACCAAAAAAAGCATTGAGATCATGAAAAAGGTCAGTGATGTAGCCTGGACGCTTAACTTCATAGCTGGTAACGCTGATTTCAATGAGAAAACGTATCGCGATCGAAAGATATTTTGTCTCCCCTCATTTGTGGGTCAAAAAAGTAGTGGGCCACTTTTCTTCGATTTCAGTTCGGTTTCGGACGGCGGGGCCAATGAATTTTTACGAAACGCCCTAGGCTCGGCGAAGGAGTTCAAAGTGCGTCCCCACATGGCCCGAAGAGCCTATGGCCTGCTATTTCACTACAGATATGAGCATGGAGATCTTCATGCATTGGCACAACAGTACGGCCATTTCGACCTTTCTCAAGTGCGAACCTATGTCACTGATTCCGAACTTACGGCTATACAGGAGACTGGTGCCGCGCTTTGGAGGAAACCAACTGCGCTAAGCGCACGAGTCTATGAGAAGGAGTTCGCGGAGATCGATGAGCAAGTCAGAGAGGTCGGAGATGAAAAACTTAAAGAGTTGATACGGGCGATCCTCGATGGTGGTGCACGTATAAGTGGAGGGTATGAAAAACTTATTAACCGCTTTAACAGGAAGCTAAGCTTGCGCGTGGCTTATGAGGAACTAGACACAACCCGCAAGGCAGAACTGGTCTCGCAGATGGTGATCGCGAAGGGTCACCATCCCAAGCCAATGGTTCACGGAACATGCATGGCCTCAGGTAGAGAGCGCCTCGGTCGCTGTTACTCGCCTGAAAGGCATGAGCTTGCCAGAGAGCGAGCGAAAGCACATACCTGTGGGCATTGCATATATCACGCATGCACGATAACGCACCTTCAGCATCTGAGGCGAGATGTCGAGAGGTTAGAAAATATGTCAAGGAACTCAGAGCCACTAACGCTGCAGAACAAGATTCAGCATCAAGAGCTACAGAATCTGAAAAGAATAATCGTCATTCACGAAAAGAAGCTGGGCAATGAATAGTAATTCGCGCAAAGGTGTTGGAAGGGGGCAAACGCCAGCGGCACATAAAAGAGCGGGTAAACGTAAACCAGCGGTAGCGTTTCGCTTGGCCGATGCCGCGCTAGAAAATATTAAGACGAAGTTATTGCTGCTTCGGGAGTGCTTGGTCGGGCGTGGGCCATTCGTAGATGCGACTGGGAAAATTGACTACGCCTCGGTTCCAAGCTCAGTAAGAAGGTTCAATAGTTGGCGTTACGAAGATATAGAGAATGTTGGGGGGGACGATCTACCAAGATTTTCGAGAAATGCAAACGACACTCTCAATAAACATCCCGCGGAACTAGCATCCATACAGTCAACCCTCAAAGCGATCGTAGCTAAAGCTCGTGCTGAAGGTGAAGAGCGACCGAACAAGGAGCGAAGTCTCGCGCGAGTCCGGGAGGAGTCCAGGTTACAGAAAACTCTTCGAGAGATCGCCGAGCGAGAGCTTAAGCTGAGCAGGCAGGAATTGATCAAACTTAGAACGAAAATTGAACTTTTGGAAACTCAACTTAAGTCTCAAGCAGTTGAAGCTCGTAAGCAAAGTGATTCGATGTTGCAAGAGTTAGAGCATCTGCGGGCACAAAATTCCGCACTCACAAAGACTGTTCGAACAGTCTATCCGCTTAAGTGAAATGTACAAAGTAAGGTTTAAACAGACGGTTGTCCGAGATGCGAGCGGATTCGCAGTCTTTGTTTATGACATTCAAATGAGGCGTTTGGTCTTACCCCTAACAGACTATGCGCTAGAGCTTGTAGAAAAGCATCAGCTCGTGGAACTCACCGTAACGAAGGAGATTGGCCTGCTGAAACAGTTCTTCGCCTACTTATCCACAAATGGGAAGAAGTTGAGCGACATTGATGATGGACTGCTCACTAAATACAGAACGTGGGATGTGGAGCAAGTGGCGGGGCAAAAAATCTCCAAAAACGATGAATTCGCCAATCAGGCAACCGTAAACGATAAGCTGAGGCGCATATATCAGTGGGTTCTATGGCTTCAGAAAACGAAGCAACTACCTCAACAGACCATTGGGGGTATAGGGTCAAAGGTATTTGCTCCGGAGCTCGCTGCAGCTGAGGAATTTCGACAAGGAAAGAGTTTTCAAAGTAATCGGTTCTACCCGTTGCTATTTCGCTTACCGAATGGTTCAAGCAAGCACAAGTCACCACATCTTTTGTCTGAAACCGAGCTGGATCGTTTGAATCAACTGATCATGACATCTGGTAAGGCCCCTTTTACCGCTCATCGTAATCAGTTGTTCGTTGATATCGGAGCCACGCTTGGTTTTCGGCTAGGCTCAATCAACTCGCTAACCACCTTGCAATTTAATCGACAGGAGCTAGAGCAATTGAGTGGCTCAACTGTCTCGATACGTCCCAGTTCTCAAAAGTTTGCTTATGCAGATGTATTTGAGTTTCCAGTTTGGTTGGCGTTAAGAGTCTGCGACTTTATAGATACCTACCGGAAGCAGTTGATCGAGGAGAAGTCCATAACTGCGCGAGTTCACAAGAATCGAATTTTCCTCTCCTCTCGCAATGGCCGACCCATTCTGAATAGATCAATGTCACAGGAAATTTCGCCACATATGAGAGCAATCGGTGTGCCGAAGGGAAACGCCATACATGTTCTGCGGAGTAAATTCGCGGTCGACATGGTGGAACAAGAATTTGAGACACGTAGGGCCGACGGTGGTGACACTTCCACCAAATCCATTGCGCAGGCTGTCGCCACGAAATTGGGCCAGAAGAACTGGAAATCGCTATTCCCCTATGTTGCGTATGCTCAATCCAAGAATTCGGCGGGTATAGCTGCAGATAGAAGTAAATTGATCTCTCAGCAACGGGAAGAGATACGAGATCTCAAGGCGCAACTTGCCACCCACCAAAAGCGAATCAAACGCAAGTCGAGCTAACGTTCTGATAATAGACAGAGGTGGTGCAGGAACGAGTGCAGCGGATCTCGCACTGCATTTTGCTGAGCAATCTCGCATTTCTTGTGCACGGTCTGGAGCGAACCATAATGCAGAAACGATACCATTGGGGAAGGGGGGGAAGGCATGGACTGGCTTCAATTTATTTCGAGCGTGATCGGTTCACTGGCATGGCCGCTTGCTGCGGTGGCTCTGGGCTTCATGTTTCGAGAGCAGGTTCGGAAGCTGCTTGACAAGATGAAGTCGCTAAAGGCTCCGGGCGGCATCGAGGCTTCATTCTCGGAGGAAGTCGCCAAGGTTGCAGAGGAAACGAAGCAGGTAGTTGAAGCTGCTCCCCCTGAGTTCGATCCGATTCAAGGCCTAGACCATCCTGCCCCTCAGGAGGAAAGTGACAGGCTCTGGGCGTTGCTAAAAGACCGACCAGCAGCGCTGATCGTTGACGCTTGGCGCGACGTGGAGAAGGTCATGCTGGACTTGATTGCCACCAAGGGAACATACGTGAAACCCATCGAGTCCAAGAACCCAGCTAGCTGGTCCCGAGCATTGGAACGAGATGGGACTATTGACACAAAGACTTCTCACTTGATTCACGAACTGCGCACGCTCCGCAATCGAGTAGCACATGCACGGGATTGGGAGCCTTCAGTCGACGATGCAATGGACTACTACCGATCTGCAAAGACTGTCACTGGTGTCCTTGGGGCGGTGCTGTCGAACCTCAGGAAGCAACAGGGTAATCTTGACGGCGAGTAGGGGTGTTCACTATGACCGACATGAAACGACCGCACTTGCCACCAATGTTCGACGGTGTGAAGGACGGTTCAGTGGTGTGGAAGCGCATCGTGGACATCGACCATGAGCTGCTTGGCTACTTCCTGACCTGCCATCTGCTCATTGAGCACTACATGGACGAGTACTTGAAAGCCACTATTCCCCGGCTCGATTGGGAGAAGCCGCGACTGACCTTTGGGCAGCGCGTTAACCTTCTCACATGGGAAGTTCTTGTGAACGATCAGAAGTTCGACCCCATCCCGGCGATCAAGCACATGAACGCTCTGAGGAACAAGATCAGTCACCGGCTAGAAATTAACCTTGACCTTGAGTCTTTGCAGCCCTTGAGCGACTACTTGAAGAAACTAAGTGCGCCACGGAGGGAGCCCATGCCAACGGATCCCAAGGAGCTTCTGTCAGCGTTCGTGGGCACTTGCTGCGCGACCTTTGCTAGCCACCTGTCCTTCCAGCACAGACAGTATCCGAACAGCTAGGGCTCCGCCGGGACCTCCTGAGATGCACTGGGCTTCAGTAGATGTGAACGCCCAGCAGCTTGCAGAAATTGCGAGCTATCTATCGCTGCAACGGCTGCTTTGGGCCAAAAGCGGACGCACCGGAACGACCGGTAACTGGAAGTCAAAAATCATTCAACCAGCAGCCATGTTGACTCTGGCAAATCGCTGTCTACTATGAAAGCTACATGGCTTCTGCTACCTCAATGCCGAGGTACCGCACGGTGTTTTCGAGTTTGGTATGACCCAGAAACGATTGGACCGTCGAATATTCTTCGTGCGGCGGTAAATCAAGGACGCTTTAGTTTTTCGCATGCTGTGAGTTCTATAGGCGACTTGATCGAACCGAAGTCCCTCGATCCACGAATCAAGGATGCGAACCACCTTCCGCTCCACTTTTCGCAGAACATTTCTATTTCTCTCTAGATTTTGTAAGTGATGTGGCTTGATCGATAAAGTCCAGTAACGCTGGCGTATGTTGTTTGCCTCGATGAATCACCATGTAACACTGGCGGGTCATTTTCGGCAGCGTGGTATCGATGCACTTCAAGAGTTTTGCATCTAGCATGTCGCTTACGACCCATTGCGAAAGGCACGCCGCTCCAAGTCCTACTGCAGCCGAGTGTTTTATCGCCTCTGAACTTCCAAGTTCGATGCTGTGGCGGTAGGAAGTGAGATGCGGCAGTAGCAATTGATCTGTTGCCTCTCGGGTACCCGAGCCCGCCTCGCGCAGCAGCCAGACCCAATCGCGCAATGTTTTCAGCGACACGCGCCCTTGCGTCGATTCATTTGCAAGAGTCGGGCGCCCCACCACCACCAGCTCGTCCTGCATCCATGGGGTGACTATGAGTGACGTATGGTGGCAGGGGCCTTCTATCAGCCCCACATCGAGTTCGAACCGGTCCACTGCGTCGCATATTGCTTCAGTGTTGTTTATGACCACCCTTGAATGCCAACTGGTGGCGATGTCTTGGTGCCGTCCACGAAGAAACTGTCTGAGAAGCCGGGGCAGCACGTAGTTACCAATCGTGGTGCTGGCGCCAATCCGCAGCGACTGGGACTGCGCCATGGCATCACGGGACATCTGCTCGATCCCGGCCGCGCCGTCCAGCAGAGCCTGCGCACGCGGCAGCAGGGCCCGTCCGTTGTCGTTGAGCAGCAGGCGTTTACCTGCCCTGTCGAACAGGTGGAGCGACAGCAGGCGCTCCAGCTCCTTGACGGCCGCGCTGGTCGCCGACTGCGACAGGGCAATTTGCGTGCTGGCTGCCGTCGTGCTGCCGGTTTGGGCCACCGCCACAAAAATTTGCAGTTGGCGCAGTGTCAGGCGCAGTACGTCCATGGCTGATTTCCCCGAGTGGTTCGTTTATCTATAAAACAGCTATATCTTACTCAAACAAGTTGTTGGACAGATAAATGTCAGAACCCTACATTCGACCCTGACGAACCAAACCCGATGGAGAACACCATGACCACCGCCGCACCCTCCCGCTCTTCCGCCCCAGCCCTTGCGTCTGGCGGAGCCATTGGAAATGCGATGGACCCGTTGCTGCGTCTGCTGCCTGGCCTGTTGATCAGCGGTGCGCTGGCAGCGTTCGCGATGGCGCTGGGCCGCATCGGCTGGCTGCAGGACCATGGCTTCAGCGCCCTGACACTCGCCATCGTGCTGGGCATGCTGGTCGGCAACACGGTCTATCCGCGTGTGGCCAGCATGAGCGGCGCAGGGGTAAATTTTTCCAAACAAAACCTGCTGCGCCTGGGTGTGGTGCTGTACGGCCTGCGGCTCACGGTGCAGGACATCGGCCACGTCGGCCTGGCGGGTGTGGCCACCGATGCGTTGGTGCTGGGTTCGACCTTTGCGCTGGCATGCGTCATCGGCATCCGCTGGCTCGGCATGGACCGCAAGACGGCGATGTTGATTGGTGCCGGCAGCTCGATTTGTGGCGCTGCTGCCGTGATGGCCGCTGAGCCGGTGGTGAAAGCGCGCGCCGAGCAGGTGACGGTCGCTGTGGCCACCGTGGTGGTGTTCGGCACCATCGCCATCTTTTTGTACCCACTGCTGTTTGAACTCAATCGTCAGTGGCAGCTGGTTCCGGGCGGCACCGACGGCTTCGGCATCTACGTCGGCTCCACCATTCACGAGGTGGCCCAAGTGGTGGCCGCGGCGCGCTCAGTGGGTCCCCACGCGGCCGACACGGCTGTCATTGCCAAGATGGTACGTGTGATGATGCTGGCGCCGTTTCTCATCATGCTGTCGGCCTGGCTGGCGCGGGACGACGCCAGGCGTACCGTGCGAATGACTTCTGTACCGGTTGCCAATGAGCACACTGCACGTCTTGAGGCGCCCATCAAGCCCAAGCTGGCTGTGCCCTGGTTTGCCTTTGCCTTTGTCGGTGTGGTGCTGTTCAACTCGTTGAACCTGCTGCCGCCAAGTGTCGTGGCTGTAACGACCGAGGTCGACACCATTTTGCTGGCCATGGCGATGGCAGCGCTGGGTCTTGCCACCCACATATCGTCCATACGCAAAGCAGGCATCAAGCCTCTCTTGCTGGCGCTGATCCTCTTCACCTGGCTGGTGGTGGGCGGTGCGCTGATCAATCGGTGGGTGTTTGCCCTGATCGGTTAATTATTTTCAGGCTTCTGGAATAAACCGCTGTCGCGAACCGTCTACCTCCATGACAGCAGCAATTGGCTGCTGCAACCAAGTTCAAGTCCTTACCTCAACTTCACTCGTCTCACCTACACAGGAGCTTTTCATGTTCAAAACCCTTTCCCTGACCGCTTGCGCCGCCGCTGTGCTGCTTACCGCCTCTGGCGCCATGGCCGCACCGGCTGATGACGCCAAGACCCACTTCCAGGCCATCGGCTCGGGCGACTTGTCCATCGTCATGCGTGGCTATGCCGACCAGGCCCAATTCAACTGGGTAGGTGGTCCACTGGATGGCACATACGCCAACGCGGATGCCATCCGCGGCGTGTGGGAGAAATTCACCAAGTCGCAAGGTCCGCTGAAGGTCAGTGTCGACAAGCTGGAAGAGTCCGCCAATCCAAAAGGTTCCACCATTTCGGCCAACGTGCAGTTCGAAGGCAAGGCACCCATCAAGGTTCGCTACGTGCTGACCTTCCGTGAAGGCAAGATCGTCAGCGAAACCTGGCAGATTGACCCCAAGCTGTCAGTGGCTGCGTATTGATCGCCAGCTCACCACACACCTTCCCTGGAGAACAGTATGAAAATTCCGCTTTTTCTGGCGACCCTTGCCATCAGCGCAGCCTCGATGGCCGTCAGCGTGTCTGCCGTAGCGGCCGATGCGCCGGCCAAGATGTCTGGCGGCGCACTGGTTGCCGCCAACGGCATGACGCTCTACACCTTTGACGCGGACAAGGCCGGCAGCGGCAAAAGCGCTTGCAATGGCCCCTGCGCCGGGCTGTGGCCGCCATTGCTGGCTGCTGATCAGCCGTCCGGGGAGTACAGTGTGGTGACGCGCGACGATGGCGCGCGCCAGGTGGCCTACAAGGGCAAGCCGGTGTACTTTTACAAAGCCGACCAGAAAGCGGGCGACCGCACAGGTGACAACTTCAAGGACGTCTGGCACATCATCAAGGAATGATGGGCTGACTTTCAGACCGGCAAGACAACCAGGTAATGGCGTGCAAAACGACCTCTACGACGAGAACGGTGACGACCACCTGCTGACCTGGGTGCCGCGCCTGCGCCGTTACGCGCGGGCGCTGGTGGGCAACCGCGAGGACGCCGATGACCTGGTGCAGGACACGCTGGAGCGGGCACTCGCCAAATCGGCGCTCTGGCGGGGTGTCTCGGACATGCGGGCCTGGTTGTTCGGCATGATGCACAACCTGCACGTGGACGGTGTCCGGCGGCCCAAGCTGCACACCGTAATTCTGGATGACGACACCCCCGAGGTACCGGTCGCAGCGACCCAGGGTGAAAGTCTGGCCGTCATGGATTTGCAGGCGGCGCTGGAGAAGCTGCCCGTGGAGCAAAGGGAGATTATTTTGCTGATTGCGCTGGAAGACATGAGCTATGCCGAAGTGGCCGCTACCCTGGGTATCCCCATCGGCTCGGTGATGTCGCGCCTGTCGCGTGGTCGCGAGCGCTTGCGTTCTCTCATGGAAGGCCAACCTGATCCCGTTCGCCTCAAAGTCGTTAAATGAATAGCCTGTCATGAACCCTGTCATGCCCCCCCCAACGCCCGTCACCGAAGCTGAATTGCAAGCTTACGTGGATCGTCAACTCACGCCGGAGCGTCAGCGCGAGATCGAAGCGTATCTGGCCCGGCGTCCCGAAGAGGCGCAGCGCGTTGAAAGCTATCTGGCCCAAAAGCGCGAACTGCGCGCATTGTTCAATCCGGTGCTCGAAGAACCGCTGCCGCAGCGGCTGCGGGAGGCCGCCAGGCCTCGTACGCCGTGGTACCTTCAGCGCATGGCGGCCGGCATCGCGATTGCCGTGGTCAGTGGCGTTGCAGGCTGGGGTCTGCGCGGCGGGCTGGGCGCCGAGCAGGGTGCCGGCATGGTGGCCCAGCGCACGCCCAGTGCCATCACTGTCGCGTCGGCCACCGGGTTTGCGCAGCGCGCGGCGATTGCCCATGCGGTCTACAGCCCTGACGTGAGGCGGGCCGTGGAGGTCGGTGCCGACCATGAAGACCAGCTCGTGGCCTGGCTGTCCAAGCGCATGGGCTCACCCATGAAGCCACCCCATCTGCAAACCCTGGGCTACGCGCTCGACGGTGGCCGGCTGTTGCCGGGCGACAAGGGGCCTGTCGCGCAATTTATGTACCACGACAACGCCGGTGCCAAGCTGACTCTGTATGTGTCCAATGAGGTCAATGCCGTAGGTGCTGCGGCGCAGGGCCAGAAAAACCAGGAAACGGCCTTCCGCTTTGCCCGGGAAGGCGGCGTCAATGTTTTCTACTGGGTCAATGGACCTTTCGGCTATGCCATTTCGGCCGACGCCGACAAGGCCGAGCTCGCGCGGGTGTCCGGCGAGGTATACCGGCAGCTCGATGCGTCGCGCTGAACGTACCTACCACACCGATTGCGTTGACTGCGAAAGGCACGCTAGCCACACTCTGTACCCGATTCATCGAACAAACCTGACAGCCGTTGGCGCGATCAAGAGCGCGACGGTCCATCCCGCTGGCTTACACCAGCGCTGTGCTTGGCCTGCACTTTGGCCAAACCCGTTTTCTTAACTTCCCGAAAGACCCCATGACCGACCCACTCAACGACTCACGCCGCGACTTTCTGAAAGCCGCTGCTGTAATCCCGGCTGTCGCAGCGGCACCGTGGGCTTTGGCTCAAGGTGCCTCATCCGCCCCCGCGTCCACGATGAATGCTTCTGCCAGCGCAGACATCGCTCCCGCAGATCGCGTCTTCATCACCAACGAGGACTCCAACACGATCAGCGTGATCAATCCAGCCAGCAACACAGTGGACACCACCATTAACCTCACCAGCTTTGACGAGGACGTGCGGCCACCGTTTCGTTTTGTCACGGGCGGCGTCATGCCTACCCATGCCGCCATGATCCACAAGCCGCTGTACCACGGCTGCATTGACGCCCACGGCGCGGTGCCCAACCCGGACGGCACACTGCTGGCCACTTCGGGCCGAGGCAGCAGCAACATTTACCTGATTGACGCGGTGAACCGTCGCGTGGTGGGCAATGTGGCCAATCCGCAGGCTGGCGCCACCACCAACCCGGAGCGGTTGTCCAGCGGCATCTTGTTGGGTCGTGAGCCGCACGAGCCCACCTTCACCCGCAATGGCAAGGAGCTGTGGGTCACGCTGCGCGGTGAAGACCGCATCGCCATTATCGACGTGGCGCAGGCCACCCAACAGCTGACCAGCCCGACCGGCATACCCGCGCAAGCCGTTCGCGCGTACATTCCCACGCTTAACGGCCCGGCCCAGGTCTGGTTTTCCAAAGACGGCACGCTGGCTTTTGTCATCAGCCAAAAAACCGCGCAGCTCGATATTCTGCAGGTCAACGCCGACGCGAAAGGCCATTCACGCCCCAAACGCCTGCGCCTGGTGGACTTGAGCAGCCAGGACAAGCCCGCCTTCACGCCGTTCCAGAAACTCTCGCCGGACGGCAGCCAGATGTGGTTGTCGCACAAGCTGGCCGATGCGGTTTCCATCGTCTCGGTGAAAGACCCGGGCACGGTGTTGAGCACGATTGCGCTAGGTGAGCTGGCACGCCCCAATCACCTGGAGTTTGTGGACAATGCGCGCGGCCAGGTGACTTATATGAGCCTGGCGCGTGTGGACGACGGGGGCCCGAACGGCGCCGCCTCCAGCCGCCTGGCCATCATCGACCGCTCGGTGCCCGTGGCCCAGCAAAAAGTGGTGGGCATGGTCTATACCGGCGGCCGCGAGGCCCACGGCCTCTGGACCAACCCGGCCAACAACTTGCTCTACGTGGCGCATGAACAGGACGAACTGCCCGGCACTCCCAATGCCGGTCAAGTAGTCTGCTCCGCTTTCGACGTGTCGTCGCCGCTGGAGCCCAAGCTCATCACCCAGATTCCGCTGGGCGCACTCAAACTGCCTTCCGGCGAATTGCGCAATAAGAAGAGCATCAACCTGGTCTACGTGCGGCCGGGGACCAAGGGGCAGACCGCATGACGGACCACAGCGCGCACGCGGCTCCCGGTGTTACGACGGCAGGGCGCAACAGCTTTGAATCCGACATGGCTACCGGCATGGCCCGCATGATGCAGGACATGCACGGGCCGGGCTACACCGGCAACCCGGATGCGGACTTTCTGGCGATGATGATTCCCCACCACGAGGGTGCAGTGGACATGGCGCGGCTGGTGTTGATTCATGGCCGCGACCCGCTGGTGCGTCAGATTGCCGAGGACATCATTGCCAGCCAGACTGTGGAGATCGCCGCTATGCGCGGGCGTATGGCGGTGCTGCGGAACGGGCCCAACCCAGAGCCGGGTGGTTATCCGGCACTCGGTGCTGTCCGGGGTGGTGGCTGAGCGCGCCTCCAGGTCTGCGGGTAAACCCCTGCGAATATTTTCTGGGGCAATGGAATGTGCGCCCTGGACCACTGCTCTTATACGCATGTTCGACACAGCCGAGTCCCGCTACAACCAATGGGTGCGTGACCACTACCGATTCCTGATGCGCAGCGCGTGGGCCATGAGCGGTTCGCGCGCCGTGGCCGAGGATGTGGTGCAGGATTGTTTCACCAGTGCGTGGAAATACCGCAGCCAGCTCCGGGAACCTGAACTCGCCCGCGCCTGGCTGTTCCAGATCATGCGCCGCAGCGCGCTGCGCCATATGGCGCCCGGCCTGCTCTCGCTGGATGACAACGACGCGCTGGATTTGGATGCAGCCTCACGCGCCGCACCGGCGTCCGGCATTGACGACCGTCTCGATGTGGTGCGCGCCTTGCAAAAAATCGCCCCCATCCACCGCGAAGTGCTGGTGCTCTATTACTTTGACGACATGCCCACCGCCCTGATGGCGGAGGCGCTGGAAGTGGCGACCGGCACGGTTTTGTCGCGGCTGGCGCGCGCGCGTGATGCGCTAAAAGCGGCCATGACGCCGGTGAAATCCACAGACCAGCAGGCAGCGGGGGACTATGCCGAGGACAGCAAGGTCACGTTGCTGCGCAAAAGCCGGGAGTCCTGACCATGAAAGAAACCATCGGGTTGAAGCCCTTCGACGACAGCGAATTTGATCTGCGCGCTCGCGCCGAGTTGGCACTGGCCTACGCGCCGGGTCAAGCGCCCGCCAGCCTGTTCCGGCAGAGTCGCTGGCTGTTGCGTCCCGCGGTACAGCGCGCGATCGCAGCTTTGTTGTTGCTGGGTACCGGCGTCGGTGCCGTGTTCGCCATGCGGCCTCCAGAGCTGGTGCGTGGTGCGATTGAACACGAGTACTACGAGCGAACGCTGCGCGGCAACTTCATGGAAGGCCGGAAAATCCTGGAGCATCTGGGACTGCGTCAATCCCAGACCCTCCCCGGCTACCCGCAGCTGATGCGGCCTTGCGATATTGAAGGCCATTTGGTCTATCACCTGACCACTTTTTTTGAAAAAGGCGGCATGGTGACGGTGTTCGCCTTTGACCAGCCGGTGAAGCTCAGCGAAGACCACGGCTGGTGGGGCAATGTGTACTGGCAGGTGGTGGCGTCGCGTGACGGTAAGCCGCTGGTCATGGTGGCGCAGAAAAAGCATGCGCTGTCGGTCGCTCAAGCCACATTTTCGCCAGCAGATCCGGCCCAGTCACCCCCTTAGCGTTTTGCCACCCACTTTCAGTTCACCAACCACAAGGAGACACCCATGACAGATGGTCACAACACCAAACACCTGCTGCGCCGCAGGCTGCTCGCCGGAGGCGCCGGCGCCCTTGCTGCAGCTGCCTTTGGTCGAAGTGCTTTGGCGCAAAGCGCCGGGGTTGAGCTGCCTTTCGTCAATGGCAAGCGCAATCTGGTCGCTTATCCGGAAAAGCGCCCCCTGATTGTGCTGACGTCGCGGCCACCACAACTGGAAACGCCGTTTGAGGTGTTCAACGATGGCCTGATCACGCCCAACGACGCTTTCTTTGTACGCTATCACAATGCCGGCATCCCGACCACGATTGATGCGGACAAACACGTGATCAAGATTGGCGGCAATGCGGCGGGCAAGCCCTATGAGCTGACGCTGGCCGATCTTAAGACGCAGTTCAAACCCATCGAGTACCTGGCGGTTAATCAGTGCTCAGGCAACAGCCGCGGCCATTTTTCACCGCGCGTCACGGGCGGTCAGCTTTCAAATGGCGCCATGGGCAATGCGCGCTGGGTGGGTGTGGCGCTCAAGGACGTGCTGGCCCGCGCCGAGCTCAAGAACAGTGCGCGCGAGGTCACCTTCAACGGCCTGGATCAGGCGCTGTTTGGCGGCGGTGATTTCGTCAAGTCGATTGAGATGAACCACGCGATGGATGGCGAAGTGATGATCGCCTACCAGATGAACGGCGCGGACATTCCGCTGCTGAACGGCTACCCGGTCAAGCTGATCGTGCCCGGCTATTACGGCACCTACTGGGTCAAGCACCTGTCCGAGATCGAGGTAGTGGACCAGAGCTTCGAGGGCTTCTGGATGAAGCCGGCTTACCGCATTCCCGACAACGACTGCGCCTGTGTCGAGCCGGGGACGGCACCAGCGGCGACGCGGCCCATCGGTCGCTTCAATGTGCGCTCCTTCATCACCTCGGTCCAGAACGGTGGCCGGGTGCGGGCGGGTGAGCAGACCGTGGTGCGGGGCATCGCCTTTGATGGCGGGCAGGGCGTTCGCGAAGTGGCTTACTCCACTGATGGTGGGCAGAGTTGGCGCGGCGCCAGGCTGGGTGCCGACATGGGTCGCTATTCCTTTCGCGAGTTCACCTTCGCATTCACCCCGGAAAAGGGCAACCACGATCTGCGTGTGCGTGCCTGGAACCGCTCCGGCCAAAGCCAGCCGATGGAAGCGCTGTGGCAGCCCGCCGGTTACATGCGCAATGTGGTCGAGTCCGTCAAAGTCACCGCAGTTTAAGGAGCATGAGCATGTCCCACTTTTCAAGGTACCCTATGCCCAAAACCCTGATTGCAGTTGTACTTCTCGCGGTGTCTGCACTGGCCCAGGCTGGCTCCAAATCCATTGACTTGCCGCCTGATGGCGTGCAGCTCAAGCCCAGTATCCTGCCGGGCTACGCCAAGGCGCAGGCCATTTGCGCGGCCTGCCATTCCGCCGAATACATGCAGTACCAGCCGCCAACGGCGGCGCGTCCCTATTGGGAGGCCATGGTCAAGCGCATGAAGACCGTGTTCAAGGCGCCGGTAGACGATGCGGACATTCCGCTCATCGTGGATTACCTGGCCAAAACCTACGGCAACGAGCAGTCGAAGTGAGCGTTGTCCGGTACAGCGTGAAGATAGAGGCCGCTGTAAGGCTCTGACAAGGCTGGCTGTCACGCTGCGATAGCGACTCTTGCCATTGCGGGGCCGCCAGCACCTTTAGCTTCCGGGAATCCGGCTCAAACTTCAAGCGCTGCACCACTGGAACTGGTGGCGTTCGGCTTGGGTGGTTCACGAACGACTGGCAGCGCTGGCAACAGCTACCTTGAATTGTTTGATGGCGTACCGAGAACCGTCATTGATGTGGGCACCGGTTCTTTCGCACGCTTCGGTGACACCCAGGCTGTTTTTTGCCATAGTCGTTCAAACGTCAAACTTGAGCGACCACATATTTTGTATCTGAGCCCGGCACCAGAGTTGTCGACAAGCGATGGTGAATGTCTGCTTTATGGCGGCCAGTTCAGACACTTGGACTTCCGCTTTGTCGTCGGAAGCAGTCGTTCATGAACGATCGATTTCTGTCAGGGGCATTGGTTTGCACCAAGCAGTATTGATTGTTACAAGTAAGCCGGTCAGGAATTCCCGGATTGATAGTTCGTGATTTCCGGAATGCGCAGGAACTCAGCGCCGTTTTATCTGCCGGTTTAAATCATCCAAACTACCAAGTCCCAGCTTCTCCATCGCATCGTCACCGCTTATCTCACCTGCCTCATACAAATCCAGTATCTCCAGGCGTTCATAGTCCGGGCTGCCAAATTCTCTTCCTACAGGTGCTACGTCGAGCCATGCTTGCTCTTCGGCGGACCACGGCCAGACTTTTCGGTTGAACTGGCCATTACGCAGCTGGCTAATCCGACGCTTATTTTTCCGGATGCTCATCAGGCGCTCTCCATGCTGGGGGACATCTTTGCAGTCAGTTGAGATTTTTACTACCCCCCCCCGGGCCTTGATCGACCGCCTTAACAAAGTGTGCTGTCCGCGGCTCAGATGTTCGCACTTTTGGGCGTCTGTGCTCAGATGCTGGAGCTCGTGACGGTTCAACCGGGATATTCCCAACCGAGCAGGGTTGCGGTCCGGTTGACTATCCATCTGCACTGCGCTTTCGTGCACCAGTCTTTTGTTAGAAGGCTGTCGAGTACCCGTTTCAAAATTGTTTCACGGGTACCGAGCTGAGAACCTTCTTTTTTGAGACAGTGGTCCACAAACTGCCTCGCCAAATCCTCGCAAACTTCATACGCTTCAAGCACCTGAGATGGAGCCATGCCCTCAGCGTAGTAAATCCCAGCTTCCTCAACCATCGCCATTTTCGGCTGGGCGCCTGCCAGGGCAAAGGGTAGAGGTGCGACTGGAAAGTCTGCAGGGATTCCGGGGTATTTAGTTGGGTCAAGCGGCATAGAACTAACTTTCAAGGGGTACGCGTCGAAGGAATACTGAGCAGGGGCGCGGTCGGCGGCGACATGGGATTTAGCGCATGTTTATGCCTATGCGGCGCACTGGCACTGAGCCTTGGCTAGGCCAAATGCAGCACTTCCTAGTTTTTGATGACGACATGGAGATGAAAGTCTCCGCTCCAGCGCTTACTAATGATGAGCCACAAGCGACAACTGCTCAAGAAGGCTTTCTTCGTCGTCGCCGCCAATACCTGTTATTCGGGTCACGATTTCACGTTCGACCGCCCACTGATATACCCGCATTAACTCCCAGAGCGCACTTTCGCTCACCGTCATCTCATCTTTTTTAGCTCCCGGCTTGGCCGTACCCAGAACCAAGCAAATGACCAGCATCATGGGAGCAGCAATTGATGGCGCGGGCTCTACGTCATCCCCCTCCTCGAGCGATCGAAGGTCACGCGCAACAGACAGGAGCATGGGCTCTGTTAATGACGCTGGAAAGGCGCCCTGCCTGCCTTTTCTCTGCCGCAAAAAGTCTGATAGCTGCGTTAGGTCAGTTGGCTGTGTAGGGCGAAGAGTGCTCAGGCTCACTATGTTCTCCGGTAAGCGTAAAAATTTTACTTTGCACCATAAAAGCGGGTGCATAAAGTAGTCTACAACAGGAAAGTCGGGGGATGAAAAAGCCCCGAAACCAAAGCCTGCTTAAAGCATTGGCGGCGGAAATCAAGAGTCTGAGATTAGGGCTTGGTGTTAGCCAGGAGGAAATAGCGCATCGGGCTGGGCTGAACCGTACGTTTGTAGGAAAACTAGAAGTCGCACAGACCCAGCCATCCTTTACTGTATTGTTTCAGTTGGCTGATGCCCTAGAGGTGGATGCTGTGGAACTTGTCGCAAACATTACCAAGCGCTCAAAAAAAGAACTCGGTGCGCGGGCTCGCCGATAGAGGATCATCTGGTGGTGCTGTGGATCTGACTAGTCTCGTCTCTCGAGTATTTAGCAGCAGTAACTGCCAAGAAAGCCTACAACCCATTTACCTTGCTCGAATCAATAAGAAAGTTCTTGACTACATCTGATGCGTTTGTTGCCCGGAAATTCCAGGCCAGCATTCTGGATGGCCGAGCGCACCCGTTCACGGGCTTCCTTGACTTCGGTTTCCGCCAGGCCCACCAGCGTGAAGCTGGGCAGGCCATTGGCCAGGTGGACTTCGACCCGCACCGGGTGCGCTTGCAAGCCCAGCAGGGCGCGGCTGTGCACTAAAGACAGACTCATCTCGGACCTCGGCTCCCTCATGGCGGGCGCTAAAACCGCTCCCGGTGGTCCCGGCAGGCGGCCAGCGTCCTGTTTTTATGCTGCGAGTATCGCCTACGGGCGCGGGATAAAACGGGTCCTGGCCGGCCGATGGAAAGAGTACCCAAACATCGCCCAAACGGCCTCCAGGCTGGCGGCCAGCGGTGCCACACCGGGCGAAACAAGCCCCAATAAGGCACTTTTCATGCACCCAATACATGCGGGCTCGACAAGTTTCAGCATGTATGCACCAATACGAGGCGTTATGGCTGCGTGTTATTGGTGCGCGTAGTGGATGGGGTGCGCCACAGTGCCTGTCTGGCGCCCCAAAGCTGCGTGCGGCTCGCCAGGGCGGGCGTGGTGTTTGGCACGTTACATGCTAAGCCCCTACCGCGTACGTGAGTAATGTTCGGAGCTTGTGCTGAGGGCTATCCATGAGCGAGGTAGCAATTCACAGAAGCCCTGTAATCCGGCAGGAGCGGTGCCCCCAGGTGCCGCTTTCCCATTCATCCTTGGAGGAAATCTGAAAATGAAACTAGTAACGGCCATCATCAAACCGTTCAAGCTGGACGAAGTGCGGGAAGCGCTGTCCGGTATTGGCGTGCAGGGCATCACCGTGACCGAGGTCAAGGGCTTCGGTCGTCAGAAGGGCCACACCGAGCTGTACCGCGGTGCAGAGTATGTGGTGGACTTTCTGCCCAAGGTCAAGATTGAAGCCGCTGTGTCTGACGACCTCGTCGACCGCGTCATCGAAGCAGTCGAGGGCGCAGCCCGGACCGGCAAGATCGGCGACGGCAAGGTCTTTGTCTACAACCTTGAACAAGTGGTGCGTATCCGGACCGGCGAAACCGGCAAGGAAGCGCTGTAAGGCTCACCCTCCAATAAAGAGAACATCGACATGAAAAAACTACTTGCCTCCCTCGTATTGGGAATGAGCTTGCTGACCCTGGGTGCTGCCGCTTCGGCGCAGACCCCGGCAGCTGCACCCGCCGCGTCGGCTCCTGCCGAAGCCAAGCCTGCTGACGCAGCCCCCGCCGCCGCACCTGCTGCTGCGCCTGCCGCTGCTGCAGCGGCCGCACCAGCGCCGGCGGCTGCCGCTTCCGCTGCTGCAGCCCCTGCCCCCGTGCCGAACAAGGGCGACACCTCCTGGATGATGGTGTCCACCCTGCTGGTCATTTTGATGACCATTCCGGGCCTGGCCCTGTTCTACGGCGGCCTGGTCCGCAGCAAGAACATGCTGTCCGTCCTCATGCAGGTCATGGTGACGTTCTCGATGATCCTGGTGCTGTGGGCCCTGTACGGCTACAGCCTGGCATTCACAGAGGGCAATGCGTTCTTCGGCGGCTTTGACCGTCTCTTCATGAAGGGCATCTGGGACAACGCCGCTGGCACGTTCGCCAACGCCGCCACCTTCAGCAAGGGCGTCGTCATCCCTGAGATCGTGTTCGCCGCCTTCCAGGCCACGTTCGCTGCCATCACCTGCACGCTGATCGTCGGCGCTTTCGCCGAGCGCATGAAGTTCTCCGCCGTGCTGATGTTCATGGCCATCTGGTTCACCTTCAGCTATGCACCGATCGCCCACATGGTCTGGTTCTGGATGGGTCCTGACGCCTACACCGGCAAGGAAGTGGTCGACGCCATGAACGGCAAGGCCGGCTACATCTGGCAGATGGGCGCCCTCGACTTCGCCGGCGGTACCGTCGTGCACATCAACGCTGCCGTGGCCGGTCTGGTCGGCGCCTTCATGGTCGGCAAGCGCATTGGCTATGGCAAGGAATCCATGGCACCTCACAGCCTGACGCTGACCATGGTCGGTGCTGCACTGCTGTGGGTGGGCTGGTTCGGTTTCAACGCCGGTTCCGCCCTGGAAGCCAACGGCTTCGCCGCACTCGCCTTCATCAACACCCTGATGGCCACGGCAGCTGCCGTGCTGGCATGGTGCGTGGGTGAAGCGCTGATGAAGGGCAAGGCCTCCATGCTGGGCGCTGCGTCCGGCGCTGTGGCCGGCCTCGTGGCCATCACGCCTGCCGCCGGCAACGTCGGCATCGGCGGCGGCCTGATCATCGGTCTGGTGGCCGGCTTCGCCTGCCTCTGGGGTGTGAACGGCCTGAAGAAGATGCTCGGTGCAGACGACTCGCTCGACGTGTTCGGCGTGCACGGCGTCGGCGGCATCATCGGCGCCCTGCTCACCGGCGTGTTCAACTCGCCAAGCCTGGGTGGCCCTGGCTTCGTGGCCGACTGGGTCACCGCCACCGGCGTGACCGCTGCCGACTACTCCATCGTGTCCCAGGTGTGGATCCAGGCCAAGGCCGTGCTGATCACCATCGTCTGGTCGGGTGTCGTGTCCTTCATCGCCTACAAGATTGTGGATCTGACCATCGGTCTGCGCGTCAGCGAAGAAGACGAGCGCGAAGGTCTGGACATCAGCTCGCACGGCGAGACTGCCTACAACCGTTGATCACAAGCCGCTGATCCTTCCGGGTCAGCGCCATGGAGTGCACTTTGCAACAGGCCGGTTCGTCATCCCACCCGATCACGAACCGGCCCTCGCCAATCGACAGCCGATTGCGTTAAGAGAGAGTCTCCTTTGGATGTTCAGCCCGCTCGAGCTTCGGCTCCGGCGGGCTTTTTTTTGGGCGCTGCCTAACCACCGCGTGGCACCATACTTGCTTGATGTTTGCCAGGTGACAAGCCGCGCGCACCACAGGTGCGCCGGTACTGTCGCCCAAGACAGCTAGGGTTCCGGGTCAGGCCAAGGTCTGACCGTCTGGTCCGAGAGCGGTCGGCTGCAGATTGTTGCGGCTCCACGGAGGGACAAAAGCCCGGGAGGTCAAGGCGCAAGCCGACGTTACTTTCTCGCGTTCGTCACCAGGGGAGCCCGATTTGTCAGACAGGTCACCACCACCATCCCGGCCAGGCATCTGGGCCATTGCCTCCGACATCTCGCGGGGCCAGTACTGGTTCTTCGCAGGCGCCGGACTGGTCACCCCCTTCCTCGCGTGGATTGCGCTGTCGGCCTCTGGCTGGGTCGACCCGGTCTTCATGCCCGGCCCGCTCGAGGTATTCAAGCGCCTCTACTTCTGGCTGATGGAAGACGAACTGATGACGGACACCGCCATCAGCATGTACCGCGTCACCGCCGGCTTTGTGCTGTCGGCGGTGCTGGCGCTGCCGCTGGGGCTGCTGATCGGTGCCTTCCGGCCCGTGGCTGCGCTGCTGGAGCCGCTCACCGATTTTGTGCGCTACATGCCCGCGGTGGCTTTCATTCCACTGGTGATGCTGTGGCTGGGCATCGGCGAGAGCGCCAAGATTTCCATCATCTTCATCGGCACCTTCTTCCAGATGGTGCTGATGGTGGCCGAAAACGTGCGCCTGGTGCCGCGCGCGCAGATCGAGGCGGCGCAGACCATGGGCGCCAACCGCTACGAAATGATCCGCCTCGTGCTGCTGCAGTCGGCCAAGCCCGCCATCCTCGACACCTTGCGCATCACCATGGGCTGGGCCTGGACGTACCTGGTCGTCGCCGAACTGGTGGCGGCCAACTCGGGGCTGGGCTACACCATCCTCAAGGCCCAGCGCTTCCTGAAGACCGACACCATCTTCGGCGGCATTCTGCTGATCGGCCTCATCGGTCTGTTGATGGACCAGGCTTTCCGCTGGCTGCACCGCCGCTCCTTCCCCTGGCTGCACGGGCGGAGCTGACACCATGTCCAAAGTCCTGATCGAACAACTGGGCAAGGTGTTTGCCACCGCCCCTGCCGGTGTGCCTCCGGCGCTCAAAGACATCCAGCTCGCCGTCGAAGAAAACGAATTCGTCACCCTGGTCGGCGCCTCGGGCTGCGGCAAATCGACGCTGCTGCGCATCCTGGCCGGGCTGGAAACGCACACCTCTGGCGCGGCCCATTGCAACGGCCAGCCCATCACCGGCCCGGGTGCAGACCGCGCCATGGTGTTCCAGCACTACAGCCTCTACCCGTGGCTCACGGTGGAAGGCAACATCAAGTTCAGCCGGCAACTGCGCGTCAACCGGGAGCACCTCACGTCGTCCGATGTCGAAGCCGCCTCCGGCCGCGCCGATGCGCTGCTCGACCTGATCGGCCTGCGCAAGGTGGCCGGCGCCTACCCCAACCAGCTCTCGGGCGGCATGCAGCAGCGCGTGGCGATTGCCCGCGCGCTGATGGGGCGGCCTGCGATGCTGCTGATGGACGAGCCCTTCGGCGCGCTCGACGCGCAGACGCGCGAGGTCATGCACGACCTGATCCTGCACATCCACCGCATCGAGAAAACCACCATCGTCTTCGTCACGCACGATGTCGAGGAGGCCATTTACCTCGGCCAGCGTGTGGTGCTGATGCAGCCGCGCCCGGGCCGCATCCACAGCATTTACCCGGTGCCGCTGCCGGCGCAGCGCGATCAGGAGATGAAGCACTCCACAGAATTCCGCGCGCTCAAGACCGAAATCCTCGCGCGCATCCGCGAAAGCTCGGGCATGGCCACCGACCACGACCAGCTCGGCAAGCTCAACCATGCCGCCGAGCAGGCTTGATACACACCATTGATTGAAACCTCACCAGAACCGCCATGGAAACCAGCTTCGCCACCCTCACACCACTGGCCCGCGCCGCCGTGCCCGATCACTCAACCCGCTTTGATCCGTCGCTTGTGCTGTGGGAAGAACTCATGCCCGGGGGCGCCCACTGGTCGGGCGTGCTGCGCCGCGGCAACACCTTGCGCGTCACCGACCTGCACGGTGCGGCCAATGTCTCGGTGCTGCTCTTCAACCAGGAAGAAAAGACCGAGCGCTACAACATGCCCGACACCCTGAAGGCGCAGCACACCGCCTATCTCACCCAGGGCAACGTCTGCTATTCCGACATGGGGCGCGTGCTGTGCTCGATTCCTGAAGACACCTGTGGCTGGCACGACACCGTGTGCGGCGTGCTGGATGCCGAAGGCCTGCGCGCCCGCTATGGCGAGGCCCGCTACCAGGAGCACCGCAATGCCATGTACCGCAACGGCATGGACGGCCTGCTGATCGAGATGGGCAAGTGGGGCCTGGGCAAGCGCGACGTGGTGGCCAACCTCAACCTCTTCAGCAAGGCCGTGACCGACGACGTGGGCCAGCTGCACTTCGACACCGCTCACCGCGCGCCTGGCCAGCATGTGGACCTGCGCTTCGAGATGAACGTGCTGGTGGTGCTGTCGTCGGCGCCGCATCCGTTCGACCCGGCCACCCGCTACGACCCCAAGGCGGTGAAGCTCACCGCATGGCGTTCAGGTACGGCGGGCGCAGATGACGTGTGCCGCCTGTCGTGCGCCGAGAACGGCCGCGGCTTCATCAACACCGAACGCTACTTCCTGTAAAGCCAGTCACCGCGAATTCTGCATTTCTGTACAAAGGCGACCCCCATGTCTGCACAACTGATTGAAAGCCAACTCGACCCGGCGCGTGCCGTGCTCGATGACACCCACCCCGCCGGCGAGCCCTGGATGAAGCCGCTGCGCAAAGGCCAGGTGCTGCGCATCGTTGATCTGGAAGGCAACCAGGCCGTCGACACGATCTTCTACAACGCCGCCGATCCGGCCGAGCGCTACAGCCTCACCCACACCATCCAGGCGCAGGGTGGCCTGTACCTCAGTGCCGGCACCCGGCTGATGAGCAACGAAGGCCGGCCGCTGCTGACCATCGTCGCCGACACCTGCGGCCGCCACGACACCCTGGGCGGCGCTTGCGCCAGCGAGAGCAACACCGTGCGCTACGCGATTGAAAAGCGCTTCATGCACAGCTGCCGCGACAACTACCTCGTGGCCCTTGCGCATGCCGATCAGCCGATGGACAAGCGCGACGTGATCTCCAACATCAACTTCTTCATGAACGTGCCGGTCACGCCGCAAGGCAAGCTGACGTTTGAAGACGGCATCTCGGCGCCCGGCAAGTATGTGGAGCTGCGCGCCGAGATGGATGTGATGGTGCTGGTCTCTAACTGCCCGCAGCTCAACAACCCCTGCAATGCGTACAACCCCACGCCGGTGCGCTTTCTGGTGTGGGACGCTTCTTAAGCATGACTCGCACGCGTGCTGGACGACCCGCACCGCGCCCTGACGACGCAGGACGACCTGCACCGCCCTGAAGTCACCGATGTTCACCAAAGTCCTGATCGCCAACCGCGGCGCGATCGCCTGCCGCATCATCCGCACCCTGCAGCGCATGGGTGTCGGTGCGGTGGCCGTGTATTCCGAAGCCGATGCCGAATCCATGCATGTCGCCATGGCCGACCAGTCGGTGTGCATCGGCCCGGCTGCGGCGGCCAGCAGTTACCTGGCGATGCAGCGCATCATCGACGCGGCACTGCAAACCGGCGCGCAGGCCATCCACCCCGGCTACGGCTTTCTCTCCGAGAACCCGGCCTTCGTTGAAGCCTGCGAGGCGACGGGCCTGGTATTTCTCGGCCCCACGCCGCATCAGATGCGCGTTTTTGGCCTGAAGCACTCGGCACGCGCGCTAGCGACCGAGGCGAAGGTACCGCTCCTGCCTGGCACCGGCCTGCTGGCCGATGTGCAGGAGGCCCTGACGCAAGCAGAGCGCATCGGCTACCCGGTCATGCTCAAGAGCAGCGCGGGCGGCGGCGGCATCGGCATGCAGATGTGCCGCCATGCCGAGGAGTTGTCGGCCGCGTTCCAGACCGTGAGCCGGCTGGCGCAGGCCAATTTCTCCGACGCGGGCGTGTTCCTCGAGCGCTACATCACCGACGCGCGCCACATTGAGGTGCAGGTGTTCGGCGATGGCGCCGGCGAGGTGCTGGTGCTTGGCGAGCGCGAC
Source organism: Synechococcus sp. UW140 (assembly GCA_943370905.1). Lineage (GTDB taxonomy): Bacteria > Pseudomonadota > Gammaproteobacteria > Burkholderiales > Burkholderiaceae_C > Polaromonas. The sequence continues at coordinate 80,610 of CALRSS020000011.1, read as the reverse complement.
TGCTCGCTGCAGCGGCGCAACCAGAAGGTGGTGGAAGAAACCCCGGCCCCCGGCTTGCGGCCCGAGGTGCGCGCGGCCCTGCACGACACCGCGCGTCGCCTGGCGCAGAGCGTCAGTTACCGCTCCGCCGGCACGGTGGAGTTTGTGGTCGATGCCCGCACGCAGGATTTTTATTTCCTGGAAGTCAACGCGCGCCTGCAGGTGGAGCACGGCGTCACCGAAGCCGTGACGGGTGTGGACATTGTGGAATGGATGGTGCGCCAGGCCGCTGGCGAGCTGCCGGCGCTGGGCACGCTGAGCGTACAGCCACGTGGCCACGCCATCCAGGCGCGGCTTTACGCCGAAGATCCATTCAAGAATTTTCAGCCGTCCACCGGCGTGCTGACGGAAGTGGTTTTCCCTGCCGGTTTGCGGGTCGATGGCTGGGTGGAACGCGGCACCGAGGTTGGCGCGTTTTACGACCCGATGCTGGCCAAGATCATCGCGCTGGGCAACGACCGCGAGCAGGCCATCGCCCGGTTGCAGCAGGGCCTGGCCGAGACGCGCGTGGCCGGGCTCGAATCCAACCTCGATTACCTCCGCGGCCTGATGGCCTTCGAGCCTTTTGTTTCGGCCACGCACACCACGCGCAGCCTCGGCGACTTTCTGCCGCCCAGCCGCGCGCTCGACATTGTCAGCGGCGGCGTGCACACCACGGTGCAGGACTGGCCGGGCCGCCTCGGCTACTGGGATGTGGGCGTGCCGCCTTCGGGGCCGATGGATTCACTCGCCATGCGCGCAGCCAATGCGCTGGTCGGCAATGCGGAGTCGGCAGCCGCGCTGGAGATCACCGTCGCCGGCCCGACGATCAGCTTTCGCACGCCGCTGCGCATCGCGGTGACCGGCGCGCCGATGGATTTGTCGCTCGACGGCCGACAGGTACCTTTGTGGGAAGTGGTGCAGGTCGCTGCCGGGCAAACGTTGCGCATGGGCCGCAGCAACGGTAACGGCTGCCGCGCCTATCTTGCGGTGGAAGGGGGGCTCGATGTACCAGCGTATCTGGGTAGCGGCGCGACCTTCACGCTGGGCCAGTTCGGTGGGCACGGTGGCCGGGCCTTGCGCGCGGGTGACGTGCTGCATGTCGGTCATGCGCGTGCCGCCCAGCCTGTGGACGCGGGCGAAGTGTTGCAGCTCAAACCCGATTACGGCACGCATTGGGACATCGCCGTGCTGGAGGGGCCACATGCTGCGCCTGATTTTTTCACGCCAGCCGACATGGAGATGTTCTTCGCCACTGACTGGGAAGTGCACTACAACTCCAGCCGTACCGGCGTGCGCCTGATCGGCCCCAAACCGGGCTGGGCGCGCAGCGACGGCGGCGAAGCCGGGCTGCACCCTTCCAACATCCACGACAACGCCTACGCGGTGGGCGCCATCGACTTCACCGGTGACATGCCGGTGATCCTCGGGCCCGATGGTCCCAGCCTGGGCGGCTTCGTGTGTCCGGCTACTGTGGTGCGCGGCGAGCTGTGGAAGGTCGGCCAGCTCTTGCCCGGCCACACCGTGCGCTTTGTGCCGGTCACACTGGCGCAGGCCAATGCCATCGCGCTGGCGCAAGAGAAAGTGCTCAGCCCCACCGCCACGGCGCCGGCGCTGCTGCCGGCCGCCCGCGTGCTACCCGACGCGGCCGTGCTGCACCGCACGGTCACAGGGCCCGGCCAGACCGAACTGGTGTTTCGCCGCAGTGGCGACTGCAATGTGCTGATCGAGTTTGGCGAGCTCACGCTCGACCTGGCACTGCGCTTTCAGGTGCATGCGCTGATGAGTTGCCTGCAGCAGTGGCGCCAGCAGGGCCGCTTGCCCGGCATCGTGGATTTGACCCCAGGCATCCGCTCGCTGCAGGTGCATTACGACCCGCTGAAGATTTCGCTGGAGCACCTGATTGACCTGTTGCTGCAGGCGCAGGGCAGCGTGGCCGCCAGTGACGATATTGCGGTGCCCAGCCGCACGGTCTGGCTGCCCCTGTCGTGGGACGATGCAGCGACGCGGCTGGCGATCGACAAATACATGCAGTCGGTGCGGCCCGACGCGCCCTGGTGCCCGAGCAACATCGAGTTCATCCGCCGCATCAACGGCCTGCCCGATATCCAGGCGGTGTACGACACGGTGTTCAAGGCCAGCTACATGGTGCTGGGCTTGGGCGATGTGTATCTGGGGGCACCGGTGGCCACGCCGCTCGACCCGCGGCATCGCCTCGTCACCACCAAGTACAACCCGGCCCGCACCTGGACGCCAGAAAACGCCGTCGGCATCGGCGGCGCCTACCTGTGTGTGTATGGCATGGAAGGCCCCGGCGGCTACCAGTTTGTCGGCCGCACGGTGCAGATGTGGAACCGCTGGCGCGTGACGCGCGAGTTCGAATCCGGCAAGCCGTGGCTGCTGCGCTTTTTCGACCAGCTCCGCTTCTTCCCCGTCAGTGCCGACGAGCTGCTGGAGTGGCGCCAGGACTTTGTCGCAGGCCGCACTGGCTTGAAGATCGAAGAAGGCGAGTTCCGGTTGTCGGACTATCAGCACTACCTGCAGCAGAACGCGGAGCCGATTGCCGCTTTCAAGCAGGGGCAGCAGGCCGCGTTTGAGGCCGAGCGCGAGCGCTGGCGCCTTGCTGGTCTGTCGGAAACCCCCGACGAATCAACCGCGGTGGACACCGCTGCCGGCGATGCGGCAGCACAGGCTTTTGCGGGCGAGGTGGTGGTGTCGCAGGTCTCGGGCGGCGTGTGGTCGGTGCTGGTCAGCGCTGGCGACAGTGTGGAGGCCGGCCAGCCCCTGATGGTGATTGAATCGATGAAGATGGAGATCACCGTGCATGCGCCCGGTGATGGCACGGTGCACCAGGTGCTGTGTGCCGAGGGGCAGCCGGTGAGCGCGGGCCAGGCGCTGGTGCTGGTGTCGTGATGATCTATTCATGAACCATGAAAGTTCACCGTTCGGGCTGAGCCTGTCGAAGCCTGTTTTGAGCTTGAAGAAGAACCCTTCGACAAGCTCAGGGCAAACGGAATGGTGAGGTATTTTGAATGTGGAACTCTCAACAGGTGCCGCATGAGGGCGCCTGGAGACAGCAGTGAATGTTTTGAAACCGGAGTGAGCCATGCGTCCTGATCTTTCCATTGCCCATCTGCGGGCGCAGTACCTCGGTGGCCAGCTCACGCCGCTGCAACTCATCGAGTCGCTCCATGCGCACATGCTGGCAGAAGACGAGGCGCTCAAGCGCAACGTCTGGATTCGCCGGCTCACGCTGGACGAGCTGCGCGCCTATGCGCAGGCGCTGGACGGGCGCGACGCGCGCGAGCTGCCGCTCTACGGCATTCCGTTTGCCATCAAGGACAACATTGATCTGGCGGGCATTTCGACCACCGCCGGCTGCCCCGACTTTGCCTATACCCCGGAGCGCAGTGCCACGGTGGTGCAACAGCTCATCGATGCGGGCGCCATTCCGGTCGGCAAGACCAACCTCGACCAGTTCGCCACCGGGCTGGTGGGTGTGCGCTCGCCCTACGGCGCCTGCAAGAACGCGATCAATCCTGACTATGTGTCGGGTGGTTCGTCGTCCGGCTCGGCGGTCTCGGTGGCCTTGGGCATGGCGAGCTTTTCGCTCGGCACCGACACGGCCGGCTCCGGCCGTGTGCCGGCGGGCCTGAACAACCTGGTGGGCCTCAAGCCCAGCCTGGGGCGGCTGTCAGCCACCGGCGTGGTGCCGGCCTGCCGCACGCTCGACACCATCTCGGTGTTCGCCCTGACGGCTGCCGACGCCGCCACCGTGTTGGCTGCTGCGCAGGGCGTGGACGCGCAAGACGCCTACTCGCGCGCCATGCCACCGACTGGCTTCAACTTCGGCGCGGCAGCGGCTTTCCGCTTTGGCGTACCGCGCCAGCAAGACCTGGAGTTTCATGGCAATGCCGAAGGGCCCGCACTGTTCGCGCAAGCGGTCGCCCGCCTGCAGGCACTGGGCGGTACGGCAGTCGAGATTGATCTGTCGCCTTTCCGTGACGTCGCCCAGCTGCTCTACGAAGGCCCGTGGGTGGCCGAGCGCTATGCGGCCATTCGCCCCTTCATCGAAAAGCACCCCGAGGCACTGCACCCGGTGACGCGCGCCATCACCGAAAAAGGCATCAGCTTCTCGGCGCCCGACACCTTCGCCGCCATGTATCGCCTGAAAGCCCTGCAGCAAAAGACGCTGCCCACCTGGGACCACATCGATTGCATGGTCGTGCCCACGGCGGGCTCGGCGTACACCATTGCCGAGGTTGAGGCCGATCCGATCCGCCTCAACTCCAACCTCGGCCACTACACCAACTTCGTGAACCTGCTCGATCTGTCAGGCATCGCCGTGCCGACCGGTTTCATGGCGCAGGGAAAGGCCGCCGGAATGCCCTGGGGCGTCACGTTGCTGGCGCGCTGCGGGCAAGACTTTTCGCTGCTGACGCTGGCCGCGCGCCTGCATGCTGCCAGTGCGTCCACGGTCACCACGGTTGGTGCCACACCGCATGCGCCGCACCTCACGGCCGGTGCGCCGGATGGCGCGGCCTTCCCCTCGGGCCAGGTGCGGGTGGCCGTGTGCGGCGCGCACCTGAGTGGCTTGCCGCTCAACCACCAGCTGACCACGCGCGGCGCCCGCCTGCAGGCGGCGGTGAACAGCGCACCGGTGTACAAGCTCTACGCCTTGCCCGGCGGCCCGCCGATGCGGCCCGGCATGGTGCGCGTGGCCGAAGGCGGCGCAGCGATTGCGATGGAGGTGTGGGAAATGCCCGCCACCGAATTCGGCTCCTTTGTGGCCGGCATTCCGGCCCCGCTGGGCATCGGCATGGTGCAGCTGGACGACGGCAGTGCGGTGCAGGGCTTTGTCTGCGAGGCACTGGCCACCGTGCAGGCCGAGGACATCACGCACCACGGCGGATGGCGCGCCTTCCTGAAGTCGCGCGTTTGACGTTGGCAGCGGCCCACATTGGTGCGTTTCAGGCCCCGCGAGGCGGCTCCATGAATGGCACGCATTTTGCTCGATGTTCTGCAGCAGGTTAGAGGTTTCGGTGTGGGGCAAGCCCGGCATTGATACATTGACTCAGGTGCACTAGGGTTCCGGTCCGCGGGTGTTGAATCCGCAGGATGTCTGGTCCGAGAGTGTGCCGGCCTCATCAGAGGCTCCACGGAGGGATAAAAGCCCGGGAGAACGACGTACGCATCGTCTTCTCCTGCCTTTTTTCTTTCACTTCTGGAGTTAAACCATGGGCTCATCGCGTTTCCCTGTCACCTCATTCGGCGCAAGCAAACTGCTGGGCGCCGTGTTCAAACCCCTCGCCACGGTGGCGCTGGCACTTGCGGCCACCGCGTCGTTTGCGGCCGGTCCGGTCACCTCCATGAAGATCGGCACCGTGGTGTGGATCGGCTACGGCCCCTTCTATGTGGCCGACGCGCTCGACCTCTACAAGAAGTACAACCTCAAGGTCTCGCTGCAGGTCTTCTCTGACCCCGCACTGATTCCTGCCGCCATTGCCAGCGGCGCCGTCGACGGCGGCATGCTGACATATGACCAGGTGGTCGGCCAGGTCGCTGCCGGCCAGGCCCAGAAGGTGGTGCTGCCCATCGACTACTCCAACGGCGGCGACGCCATCGTGGCCGATGCCAGCATCAAGAAAGTGGCCGACTTCAAGGGCAAGAAAATCGGCTTCAACCCGCTGTCGCCTTCCGACTTCCTGCTGTCGTATGCCCTCAAGACCGCAGGCCTGACCGACAAGGACATCTCCCCGGTGAACATGACCCCGGAAGCCGTGCCGGCTGCCATGGCCTCCGGCCAGATGCCGATTGGCGTGACCTACGAGCCCAGCCTGTCGCAGATTCTCAGCCAGGGCGGCGGCAAGAAGTTCAAGGTGGTGTTCTCGTCCAAGGACGCCCCGGGCCTGATCGCCGACGTGCTGGTGTTTGACGAGAAAGTCATCAAGGCCAAGCCGACCGAAATCACCGGCATCACCAAGGCCTACCTTGACGGCATGGCCTACATGAAGTCCAAGCCGGACGAAGCCGCCAAGATCATCGGCAAGTTCATGGGCGTGAGCGCCAAGGAAGTCAAGGAACAGCTCTCCGGCGTGTACAACATCCCGCTGGCCGAGATGCCCAAGGCCTTCATGAAGTCCACTGCCACCACGTCCTACTACGGCAGTGGCGAGGTGATCGGCCAGCTGCTCAAAGCCAAGGGCCAGATCAAGACCGTGCCGGCGACCGAAGCCACCATGGACGCGCAGTTCGTCACCGCACTGACCAAGAAGTAAACCGCTCTTCGAATGCGTTCCCCCTCACCGCGCGGGCGGTGAAGGGGCGCATGCCCGGTTGATCAACACCCCCGGAACCCATCCTGCATGGCCATGATCTCGCACACCTTCCGCTACCCTGATGGCGTCATGCCCAATGTGCTCGCGCTCGGCCTCACGGTGCTCGGCTACCCGCTGGGCATCGCCCTGCTGGTGAGCCCTTCGTGGGCATCGAACATCGCAGGCTTTGCGCTGGTGGTGCTCACGCTCACCTGGTCGGCCTACTTCATTCACGAGTTTGCGCACCAGGCCATCTTCAAAACGCCGGCTGCCAACGCCCGCTGGGGCACGCTGATGAGCTGGATCAACGGCAGCTGCTATGCGCGCTTTGACGACATGCGGCGCAAGCACATGCGCCACCATGTGGAGCGGGCCGACGTCATCACGTTTGACGCGCGCGGCTTTCTGCTGAAGGCGCCAGCGTGGCAGCGCAACACTGTGCTGGCGCTGGAATGGGCCTACTTTCCGGCGGTCGAATTCCTGATGCGCGGCTTCGTCATCCTGATGCCTTTCCGCTCCGGCGGCAGTGCCGCCTCACGTTTGCGCATTCTGGCGATTGCGCTGGTGCGCGTGGGCGCGTGGGTCGCGCTCGGCCTGCTGTCGCTCAAGGCGCTGGTGCTGTACTTCGCTGCGTTTCTTGTCTTCATCACGCTGCTGCGTTTTGCCGACTGCTTTCAGCACACCTACGACGCGTATCCGATTCTGGGTGACGCGCCGATTCCCGCCGACAAGGTGCGTGACCGCAGCTACGAGCAGCTCAACACCTTCAGCGACGTGGTGGGGCTCAACACGCCCTGGCTCAACATGCTGTGGCTCAACTTCGGTTTTCACAATGCCCACCACGAACGCCCCACGGTGCCCTGGTACCGCCTGCCGGCCTATCACCGCGAACTCTTCCCCGGCGACTACGCGCAGGTCATCACCGTGGGCGAGTTGCTGCGCAGCTTTCACATCAACCGCGTCAGGCGCGTGCTGGCCAGTGATTACGGTGAAGTGCGCGCTCCCGGCCAGCCTGGCCGCGCCGACGGGTTCGTGGGCGCGGTCGGCGTGTCCTTCCTGACGGCGGTGTGAGGTGAGCGCGCGTTACGCGCTGGAAGGCCGGGTTGTCCTCGTCACAGGCGCCGCGGGCGGCATTGGCCAGGCACTGTGCCATGCCTTCGCGGCGCAAGGTGCGCAGGTGGTCGCCGTAGATCGCGATGCCTCCGCACTGCAAAGCTTCATCGTCAACGCTTCAGATGCCGCCAGGCTGTGGCCTGTACCTTGTGACTTGAGTGACGACGCTTCAGTGGCCAGCCTGGTGTTTGCTGTGCAAAAGCGCTTTGGCCGCCTGCATGCGCTCGTCAACAACGCCGGCGTGGAATACCCCACACCGCTGTCTGATGCGTCGCCCGATGCGATGACGCGTTGGTCGCAACTGCTCGACAACAACGTGACCACCATGGTGCGACTCACCCGCGCCCTGCTGCCGCTGATGACCGAAGGCGCCAGCATCATCAACCAGTCGTCCATCTGGGGCCACACCGGCGTGGCCGATTTTTCGGCCTACAGCGCCGGCAAGCATGCGGTGATCGGCCTCACGCGTTCGCTGGCCTGGGAGCTGGCGCCGCGCGGCATTCGCGTCAATGCGGTGTGCCCCGGCTGGATTCGCACCGACGCCGCACTGCGCTCGCTCGCCAGCATGGCGGCCGCACAAGGGCGGCCCGAGGCCGATGTGGAGCGCGAGATTTTGAAGCGTCAGGCGCTGCCGGGCATGCTGTCGTCCGACGACATCGCCGGCGTGTACCTGTTCCTGGCCAGCGACGATGCCCGTGCCCTCACCGGCCAGAGCCTGGTGGCCAGCCGTGGCGAGGTCATGCACTGATGGCCGCGATGCCCCAGAGCATGGCCTTGCACGGCCGCGTGGTGCTGGTCACCGGCGCCGCCACCGGCATTGGTCGCGCCATCGCGCTGCGGCTGGCCCACGCCGGTGCGGCGGTGGCTGTGAACCATCTCGACAATACGGCGGGCGCCGCCGAGGTGGTGGATGAGATCACCCGCGCCGGTGGCCGGGCACTGGCCGTAGCGGCAGACGTGACGCACAGCGAGCAGATCCACGCCATGGTGGCGCAGGTGCAGGCGCAGCTTGGCGCCGTCGATGTGCTGGTGAACAACGCCGGCATCTTGCAGGAGCAGGCCTTTCTCGACATCACCGAACACGACTGGGACCGCATGTTGGCGGTGGACCTCAAATCGGTGTTCCTCGTCTCGCGTGCGGTGCTGCCTGCAATGCTCAATCGAGGTAACGGCGTCATCATCAACATGGCATCCGACCTTGGCATTCTGGGGCGCGAGCACTTCGCGGCCTACTCGGCGGCGAAGGCTGGCGTCATTGGTCTCACGCGGGCCATGGCGCGCGAGTTTGCGCCGGCCATCCGCGTTAACGCCATTGCGCCCGGCCCGGTGAACACCGCCATGGTCTCGCTGGCCACGCAAAGCCCGGCCGCGCTGGCCAAGGAGCTGGAGATTCCCCAGCATCGCATCGCTGAGCCTGACGAAATTGCCGGCACGGCACTGTTTCTGGCCAGTGACCTGTCGCGCTTTTACTGCGGCCAGGTGCTGGGGCCCAACGGTGGTTCGGTGATGCCATGACCGCTGCAGCGACCCCGGGCAATTCACGTCTCGCCGTCGGGCTGCTGTTTTTCTCGGCCACCTTGTGGGGGCTGACCTGGTGGCCGGTCAAGTCTTTTGCGGCAGCGGGCTTGTCAGGCCCGGCGCTCACGCTGTTCAGCTATGGCCCCGTGGGTGTGTGCGGTCTCTGGTGGCTGTGGCGCTCGGGCGTGGTGCGCCACCCGCAGTTCAAATTGCTGCTGTTGCTGGCGCTGGTAGGTGGCTGGGCCAACACGGCCTTCATCAATGCACTGCTGCTCGGCGATGTGGTGCGTGTGATGCTGCTGTTCTATTTGTCACCGGTGTGGTCGGTGCTCGGCGGGCGCATCTTTCTGGGCGAGCACGTCGGGCCGCGCCGCCTGTTCGCCGTGGCGCTGGCCCTGGGTGGCCTGTGGTTGGTGATCGGCGGGGCCAATGCCTTCAACTCACCGCTCAGCCTGTCGGACCTGCTGGCCCTGTCGGCCGGTGTGGCCTTTGCTGGCAACAACCTGATTTCACGCGCTACGCCGTCGCTGCCGATGACTGCAAAGACCGTCGTTGTGTTTGTGGGCTGCGGCATGTTGTCGGCACTCGCGGTGGTCTGGCAGACGCTGCCTTTGCCGGCGTTCACGCTGTCGCTGGCCGCAGCGCTGCTGGCCTACGGTTTTGTCTGGATGCTGCTGGCCACCGCCACCTGGCAGTACGGTGTCACGCATGTCGAAACCGGCCGCGCCGGCGTCATCCTCATCACCGAACTGGTCGTGGCTGTGGCCTCGGTCACCTGGTTTGGTGGCGAGCAGATGTTGCCCGCCATGTGGCTGGGCGGTGGGCTGATCGCTGCCGCCTCTTTGCTGGAAGCCACCGACCCGGGCATCCCGCCCACCGCAAACCCTTCATCGCCAAAGGAACCCGCATGAGCACTGTCTGGATGAACCAACTCTCATGGGTCGACTATGAAGCCCGCCTGAAAAGCGAGCAGCCTCCCATCTTCCTGCCTGTCGGCGCGCTGGAGCAGCACGGCCCGCACCTGCCGCTGGGCACCGACGGCCTGCTCTCGGCTGCGGTGGCAGCCGATACCGCCGCGCTCACGGCCGGGCTGGTGGCGCCCACGCTGTCGTACGGCTACAAGTCGCAACCCAAGTGCGGCGGCGGCCAGCATTTTTGCGGCACCACCAGCGTCGATGCCGCCACGCTGATCGGCTCGGTACGCGATGCAGTGCGCGAGTTCGCACGGCATGGTGCGACCAAGCTGGTCATCGTCAACGGCCATTATGAAAACCAGTGGTTCCTGATCGAAGGCATAGACCTCGGCCTGCGCGATGTGGGGCCGGGCACGCAGTTGCAGGTCATGCGGCTGGAGTACTGGGATTTCCTGACGGAAGCCACGCTCGCCAGTGTGTTCCCGCAGGGCTTCCCCGGCTTCGCACTGGAGCATGCAGCCGTCATCGAAACCTCGATGATGCTGCACTACCACCCGAGCCTGGTGCGCATCGACCTGATTCCCGACGACGGGCCTGCCGACTTTCCGCCCTATGACGTGTACCCCACGCGCCAGCACTGGGTGCCGCTGTCGGGTGTGCTGTCGTCAGCCAAAGGCTCCACGGCCGACAAGGGTGCGGTGATGGCAAAGGAGCTGGCCGCCCGCATGGCCGCCGCCGTGCTGCACGAGTTTCCACCGGCCACGCCCCAATGATTGCCAGCCACACAGCCCTGCTGGTCATCGACATGCAGCGCGATTTTCTCGACCCGCGTGGTTACGCCGCCCTGGCAGGGCTGGACGTCGCGCGGCTGCGCGCCACCATCCGTCCGGTTCTGGCCTTGCGTGAAGCGGCGCATCGCATCGGCGTGCGGGTGATCTTCACCCGTGAAGGGCACCGGCCTGATTTGTCGGACTGCCCACCCGCCAAGCTGGCGCGCAGCCGGCGCGCAGGCGCCACCATCGGCTCTGGTGGGCCGCTCGGCCGCCTGCTGGTGCGCGGCGAGCATGGCCACGATCTGATCGACGAAATCACACCTGCCGAAGGCGAGCTCGTATTAGACAAGCCGGGCTACAGCGCCTTCCACCAGACCGATCTGGAACAGGTTCTGCGCAGTGCCGGCATTCGCCACCTGGTGGTGTGCGGCGTCACCACCGAGGTGTGCGTGCACAGCACCGTGCGCGCGGCAACCGACCTGGGTTACCGCTGCATCACTGTTGCCGATGCGTGCGCCGCATCGGAGCCGCAGTTGCAGCAACCCGCACTCGACATGCTGGGCGTGGAAGGCGGCATCATGGGCGAGGTGATGCCCAGTCAGTCGTTGATTGCCCGCTGGCAGGCCTTGCCACCGAGAACCCCGGCCACCGCACAGGAAGCTCCATGACGCAAGTGCGCAAGCTCTGGCCACTGCTCACGGCCACCCACCGCTACGACAAGTCCATCTCGACCTACCAGCGCGGCCTGGGGCAGATGATCGAGGCGCCCATCCTCGCCTACCTGATGGACACCGCCAACGGCCGCATCCTGTATGACGTGGGCTGCGACTACACCAAGATTCACGACCCGGTGGCCTGCGCCCAGCACTACAACCCCGCCATGTTTGACTTCGGCCCGCCCGAGATGACTGAAGCGCAGCGCATTCCCCATCACCTCGCGCGCCTGGGCCTCACGCCCGCCGATGTGGACGTGATCTTTGTCGGCCACCTGCACTTCGACCATGCTGGTGGCCTGAAGGAGTTGCGGCGCTGTGGCTGCGGTGCCGAGATTCATTTGCAGCACGACGAACTGGCCGCCGCGCAAAGCGGCGCCGACAAGGCCGTGTTTGCCGACGACCTGGTGGACGACGCGGGCGCACCGCTGCAGTTTCGTTTGCACAAGGGCGAATACAGCGTGGTGCCCGGCATTCAGGCCGTAGCCACGCCCGGGCACACCGCAGGCCACATGTCGATGCTGGTCGAGTTGCCCAAAGGCCCGCCCGTGCTGCTGGCTGGTGACGCGGCCGATTTGCAGGAAAACCTTGACGACGAAATCGCACCCGGCGGCTTGTGGCAGGGCCGCGAAGCGCAGGCGGTAGAGAGCATTCGCAAGCTCAAGTCACTCGCCAAAGAAACCGGCGCCTGGATCTGGCCCAACCACGACATGGCGTTTTACCGTTCGTTGCAGGCCTTCCCCACTGCGTATGAGTAAGCCCGTTCATCCTGACGCGTGGACGATGCGCGCCGCACCGCTGGTGGCGCCAGTGCCCGCTCGCTACCACGGCGTGTGGGTGCGCACCCTGCTCGAAACCCCGACGCTGCGCGACGACACCACCTTTGTCCGCTGGATGCAGCTGGGCAGCTTGCACGCCGATGTGCGTGTGCCAGTTAACTCAGCCGACCCGCTTCAAGGCTTCAGCGGCGTGACCGAGGTCATCGAAGCCTACGACGGCAAAGCCGAAACCTGCCAGTGGCACCGCGTGGTGGACTACCAGCCCCCGCGTCCCGACCCCGACATCGGCGAGATGGTGTTCGAAACTCCTGAGCGCGTGATTGAAACCGGCATTCACGGTGTGTACCGCGAGGTGTGGGAGCGCTTGCCGCAATCCACAGGCCCACTGATTGCCTTGTCGCAGCGCGGAGCAGGCGAGGGCGCACAGCGCACGCGCGTGCTCATCGCTGGTCTGTACCTGATGCGGGTCAAGCCTTTACCCGAGCCCGGCCCGGCGTTTGAGATTTCGTTTGCTGTGCGCGAAGGTATGGCCAGCACCCAGTGGCGCGTGGAGCGCTCCACCATCCGCCCGCTGGAAGGTGAGTTGTTCACCTTCGCGCCTCGATTGCTTGATACGGCGACTGCAGAAGTCGATTACGGCAATTCGTCATCGCAGTGGGATGTGCTGGAGTGGCAGGGCGCTGCATAGTTTCCTCGGCCGTTCGCCCTGAGCTTGTCGAAGGGTTTGGGTGGAAAAGCACGTCAATCTGAAAATCCGTTCGCCCTGAGCCTGTTGAAGGGCTCAGCGCCCACCGAAGCAACACCACAAGCCCAGGGGACAGACCGGCCACATCTCACCCGTACACTTTGCAGCTGGATGGCCCGCCACCCGGCGAGTCCCCACTTGGAGCACCCGCATGGATTGGCAAACCCTGAGCCCGCAGACCTTTGAGCTGGGCGAATCCCCGTTCTGGCACCCCGACGAGCAGATGCTCTATTGGGTCGACATTCCCGGCCAGGCCATCCACCGCGCCAATGTGTACATGGGCACGGTAGAGCGCTGGGCCATGCCGCTGGAGCCAGGCTGTATCGCCCCCGCGCGAACAGGCGGTGTGAACAGCGGCTACGTGATTGCGCTGCGCGACGGCATCTACCGCGCCACCGAATGGGGCGGCGAGCTGCGCCAGATCGCCCGCGCCACACACGACACCGCGACCACCCGCTTCAACGACGGCAAGGCCGACCCGGTGGGCCGCTTCTGGGCCGGCACCATGTACGAGCCGCGTGACGCAAAGAAGGCGCAGCTCTTTTCACTCGATTGCCGCGGTTCAGCTGACGGCAAGGCGCCAGTGTTGGAGTGCAAGGCCGACAACGCCATCATCGCCAACGGCCTCGCCTGGTCGCCCGATGCCAAAACAGTCTATTGGGCAGACACCACCCACCACATCATCCGCGCCTGGGACTGGAACGCACAAACCAACGCCATGAGCAACATGCGCGTCTTTGCCCAATGGCCCGGCAAACCCGAAGGCTGGGCCTTTGGCATGCCCGCCTACGGCGGCCGGCCCGATGGCGCGGCGGTCGATGTCGATGGCAACTACTGGGTCGCCATGTTTGAAGGCGCGCGCATTTTGAAGCTGTCGCCTGCCGGTGCTGTGCTGGCAGAGATTGCCCTACCCGCCCAGTGCCCGACCATGCCCTGCTTCGGCGGTGAGGATGGGCGTACGCTGTATGTGACCACTGCGCGATACAACCGCAGTGCGGCAGAGCTGGCTGCTTATCCGCAGTCGGGGTGTGTGTTTTTTGCGCGGGTGGACCGGTCGGGGTTGCCCGTGAATTTTTTTGGAGACTGAGCTAGAACTAAATCCGGTCAATCCACATACCGACCAGTCATGGGTGGACATCTTCCCATCATGTCTGATACTGCTGGGAGTCCATGGGCATATTGGTATTCCTACGTTCGATCGCGCCGCGTTAGGTGAAGCCGAATAGTACATCTGTAGCCGCCCAGCGGCCAAAGCGTCACGTGTCAAGCATGTCCCAGTCGTCGCCAAGCGCCCAGCGAATAGCGGAAAGCTTGCCATTGATCATGCCCCACTCGAACTGTGAGTAAGGGCCGAAGTTCCCTTCGCCTAGTTCGCGCTCTGCTTTTCGACGCGCTTTCTGAGCCCCTTTCCAAATTTCTTCAATTGTGTGGGTTTGACCGTAGCCTTTCTGGTGTTGGTTCGCCTCCCATTCCTTCCGGCCGACGATCTTGTGTTTGCCTTGGTCAATAGCGTGTTGAAGGTTCATATGCCGGTTGTGCCAAACCTGCGTTTGTAGACGATCTTCAGCATCAAGCAGTTCATCAAGTCTGCGGGGTGGCATGTCGTAGCCAAGCGCGCGCATTGCATCGGTCAGAAGTGTCGAGTCAACCCGGCGGAAGAAATCCGTGATGTTGTTGAAATACAGCGACTTTATTTTGCTGAATCCTGTGGCTAGATCAACATGCGGTAGCCTGCGATCAGCACCCACCTGACTGAAATCTGTGTAGTTATGGGTCACGAACGCGTACCGTTCTCCAGGCCGGCCAGACTTTACGCATTCGAAGTAGGTTTCAATAAGCAGGGCGTCGGCTATCGAATTCTTGTTTTGATGACATGGGGCTTTACGGTTTAGCGCCCGGTCAGCTGCCCGCAGCTTTGCAGCGTCGCACATCTCAACTGGTGGAACTGAATACAAAATCTTTTCGACACGATCCAAGGTGGCTTTAGCAGCGCCGCCTATGAGCGGAATGCGGTAATCAACATTCGACAGATAACCGATGATTTGGGCTTTCTGCCGCTGGTCCCCATCGGCCTTACGAATCGCGTCCATCACCAAATTAAAGTGGGTGTTAAGACTTTTCTCGCTACTCTTGGCAACTCGAACGCGGTTGGCTTTGAACTCCTCAAGGACTATGCGCGGCACTATCAAGCGCACAAGCCCACTTGCCAGCATCATCTCCACCGCATCAAGCAGCTGTCCGCTTTTTGGGTTCGCGGCTATGTCCAGCCAAACGCATGTATCGATTAGGGCATTGAACATTTGCAGGGTCCGCGTATGAAAAAAAATCTAGTTTTACGCCATCTATAAGGATCGGAGTAAAAACTTCTGAAGTTAGTAAACACTCTCCATTGAACGACTACTTATATCTCTAGGACTATCCGCCCTACACATAAAACTACCTCGAAGCGAAGGACTGCCAAGACCAAATTGAGAAGTAGACGTATCGCTAGGGCCATATTGATACGCGTTGCATGAGCGTTAGCTCTCGATTTGTCGCCAATATGGCTCCAAAGATCACACCACATAAGCGTTAGACGAGTCGTCGACTTCGCTTCCCGCGTAGAGATACGGTGCACCGTACTCATACTAGCGGCCAGCGCGGCAAAAACCTTATCCTGATCCATCAATGCAGCGCTCAGTCGTCGCCGGAGCGGGGCAGATCGGAGCCAGTGACAATTGCTTCCCTATCGCTCGTTCTGTTTATCTCACTGACTCCCTGACTTATCTCCAGCCTGAAAAAATCTCAATCCCCAGCCCCCAAAACAATCAACCCCGCGGCCAACGGGCACGCGTACCATCAAAGCCATGGTTTCAGAACAGCAAACAGGCACCCCCGTGGCCGACAGCAGCACACTCCCCACCCTCGTTGACCGCGTCCGCCAGGCCGCCGCCAGCGGCACGGCGCTGCGCATCCGGGGCGGGGGCAGCAAAGACTTTTACGGTGAATCGCTGCAGGGCGAGGTTCTGGATGTCTCTGGCCTGCGCGGCGTCATCAGCTATGAGCCGAGCGAGCTGGTCGTCACGGTTCGCGCCGGTACGCCGCTGGCCGAGCTGGAGGCGCTGCTGGCCAGCCAGGGTCAGTGCCTGCCGTTTGAGCCGCCACATTTCGGCCCCGGCGCCACCGCGGGCGGCATGGTCGCCAGTGGCTTGAGCGGCCCGGCACGGGCCAGCGTGGGTGCGGTGCGCGACTATGTGCTGGGCGTGGTGCTGCTCAATGGTCGCGGCGAGCTGCTGACCTTTGGTGGCCAGGTCATGAAAAACGTGGCGGGCTACGACGTTTCGCGTCTCGTGGCGGGCAGCCTGGGCACGCTGGGCGTGATTGTGGAGGTCAGCCTCAAGGTGCTGCCGGTTGCGCCGGCCGAGGCCACGCTGCGCTTTGAATGCAGCCAGGCCCAAGCGCTGGAGCGCCTCAACGCCTGGGGTGGTCAGCCGCTGCCGCTCAACGCCAGTTGCTGGGTGGAAGACGAGGGCGTTGGCACGCTCTACCTGCGGCTGCGCGGTGCGCAGGCGGCTGTTGCGGCGGCGTGCGAGCGCCTGGGCGGTGAGCGCCAGGACAACGCCAAGGTGGCCGCCGACTGGCTGGCCTGCCGCGACCAACGCCTGCCGTGGTTTGAGCAGCGCACCCCCGAGCAGGATTTGTGGCGGCTGTCAGTGCCGCAAACCGCGCCGGTGCTGGACTTGCCCGACACGCCGCTGGTCGAATGGCATGGCGGCCAGCGCTGGGTGCGGGCTGCGGCCGCGCACGCGACCACGCTGCGCGCCGTGGCGGCTGCGGCTGGCGGGCATGCCACGCTGTTCAAGCCGGCCGAGGCGCAAGGCGCTACCGGCGTGCCGCGCTTTGATGCGCTCACGCCGCCGCTGGAGCGCATTCACCGCGAGCTCAAGCGCGAGTTTGACCCGGCCGGCGTGTTCAACCGCGGCCGCATGTCGGCCCACTGGTAAGCCACTCAAGCCATGCGACGCCTGCGTCATCTCACGGGCCAACACCGCACAGCCGCCACCGATCGGCTGCTGGGCGGGTTGCTGGCCTTCAACGCAGGCGCCATCAATGCGGGCGGGTTTTTGCTGGTCAGCATGTACACCTCGCACATGACGGGCTTTGCCTCGCTGCTGGCCGACAACCTCGTGCTGGGCAACATGACGCTGGTGCTGGGCGCGGTGGGCGCGTTGCTAGCCTTCACCGCGGGTGCGGCCACCACCGCCGTGCTGGTGAACTGGGCGCGGCAGCACCATCTGCGCAGCGAATACGCGCTGCCACTGCTGCTCGAGGCACTGCTGATGCTGGTGTTCGGCCTGCTCGGTGCCACGCTGGGGCGGCAGACGCCGTTTGCCGTGCCGCTGACCGTGTTGGTGCTGGCTTTCACCATGGGGCTGCAGAACGCGCTGGTGAGCAAGATTTCGTCGTCGCAAATTCGCACCACCCACATGACGGGCGTTATCACCGACCTGGGCATCGAGCTGGGCAAGCTGCTGTACTGGAACCGTGCGGGTAGCCCGGCCGAGTCGCGGGTGCGTGCCAACCGATTCAAGCTGCGCCTTTATTCCACGCTGCTGGGCATGTTTGTGCTGGGCGGTGTGGTGGGCGCTGCAGGCTTCAAATACATCGGCTTTGTCTGGGTGGTGCCGCTTGCGCTGTTGCTGCTGGCACTGTGCCTTCCCCCGCTTTATGGCGACCTGCAGCGCCTGTACCCACGCAAACCCAAACCGAAATCCAAGCCTCTTCCCAAGGCGTCCTGAACTGGTGACCTGACTTCCATGCAAACCAACCTCGCCCCCGAATTCAAGAACACCGCCGACGGCCAGGAGGCCGAAGCGATTCTTCGCAAGTGTGTGCATTGCGGCTTCTGCACCGCCACCTGCCCCACCTACCAACTGCTGGGCGATGAGCTCGACGGCCCGCGTGGCCGCATTTACCTGATCAAGCAGGTGCTCGAAGGCGAAACGCCCACGCGCAAGACGCAAATGCACCTGGACCGGTGCCTCACTTGCCGCAACTGCGAAAGCACCTGCCCCAGCGGCGTGCAGTACGGCCATCTGGTGGACATCGGCCGCAAGCTGGTCGATGAACGTGTGCCGCGCCCCGCGGGCGAAAGCGCCTTGCGCTGGGCGCTGAAAGAAGGCCTGCCCTCGGCCTTGTTTGGCCCGGCGATGAAAGCCGGTCAGGCGGTGCGTGGCCTGTTACCCGCCGCGCTGAAGAACAAGGTGCCGGCCAAACAACCCTCAGGCGCCTGGCCCACACGCAGCCACGCCCGCCAGATGTTGATGCTCGAAGGCTGCGTGCAGCCCGCGATGATGCCCAACATCAACAGCGCCACCGCCCGCGTGCTCGACGCGGCCGGTGTGCAGGTGGTGCTGGCGCCCAAGGCCGGTTGCTGCGGCGCGGTGAAGTTCCACCTCAACGACCAGGACGGCGGCAAGGCCGAGATGCGCCGCAACATCGACGCGTGGTGGCCGTATGTGGCGCCAGCTTCTGGCACGGGCGTGGAAGCGATTGTGATGAACGCTTCGGGCTGCGGCGTCACTGTGAAAGAGTACGGTCACATCCTGAAAGACGACCCGGCCTACGCAGCCAAGGCGGCGCGCATCAGCGAACTGACGCGCGACCTGAGCGAGCTGCTGCCCACCATGGTGAGTGGCCTGCAGGAAACGCAGCCGCGCATGGCCCAGCGCGTGGCGGCCAGCGCGCCCAAGCTGGCGTTTCACCCGCCGTGCACGCTGCAGCACGGCCAGCAGTTGCGCGGTGGCGTGGAAAAGTCTTTGGGTGCCTTGGGCTTTGACATTCGCATCAGCACCAACGAATCGCACCTGTGCTGTGGCTCGGCGGGCACCTATTCAGTGCTCAACCCCGACATCGCCTACCAGTTGCGCGACCGCAAGCTGGGCCACCTGAAAGACCTGGCGCCCGAGGTGATTGTGTCGGCCAACATCGGCTGCATCACGCATCTGCAAAGTGGTACCGCTACGCCGGTGCGGCACTGGGTTGAGGTACTGGATGATGCGCTGGCTTCACGTTGAGGCTGTAGTCATTCCTACCCGTTCGCCCTGAGTCTCATTCATACCGTTCGCACTGAGCTTGTCGAAGGACCAAGGTACTTGGTTTGTTGTGTGCCTGCGGGGTTGAATCCCTGTCAAATCACCATGGCACGCTCATCACCGTTCGGGCTGAGCCTGTCGAAGCCCTTCGACAAGCTCAGGGCGAACGGATGATGCTCAAGCCGCCAGCGCCGCCTCGATGTCCTTGACGAGGCTGGCCGGTTTGTCGGTGGGGGCGTAGCGCTTGATGACCTCGCCGTTCTTGCCCACCAGAAATTTGGTGAAGTTCCACTTGATGGCCTTGCTGCCCAGCAGCCCGGGCGCTTCGGCGGTGAGCCACTGGTACAGCGGGTGGGCGCCTGCGCCGTTGACGTCCACCTTGGACATCATCGGAAAGCTCACGCCGTAGTTCACCTGGCAGAAGCTGGCGATCTCGCTGTCCTGGCCCGGGTCCTGGCCGCCGAACTGGTTGCATGGAAAGCCCAGCACCGCCAGGCCCTTGGCGCCGTGGCTCTTGTGCAGCTCTTCCAGGCCGGCAAACTGCGGCGTGAAGCCGCATTCGCTGGCAGTGTTCACGATCAGCAGGACTTGGCCCTTGAAGGCTGACAGCGACACGGTTTTGCCGTCGATCTGGCGCGCTTCGAAGTCGTACACAGTGCTCATGGCGGTCTCCGGTGGTGAGGGTGCAGTCGGCCATCGTAGCGCAGCGCCGTGCACGCACCTGCGGCGGGGTTATCGTTCGCGCGCAGAGGCGATGGCGGCGAGCACGGCCGCCAGCACGATCAGGCTGCCACCGGCCAGCACGCGCGGGCTGAGGTCAGCCGCACCCAGCAGCGCCGATGACGCGCTGGCAAAGAGGATTTCCGTCAGCATCAGGATGGCGGTGGTGCCGATGGCCAGACGCGCCGCACCGAACTGCAGCGCACCGTTGCTGGCCATGAAGGCCAGGCTCAGGCCCAGCAGCACCGGCACGCCGGCCAGTGCCAGCGACGGGGCCGGCACCAGGTGCTGCATCATGCCAATACCCGCCACCACCGCCGCCAGCAAGCCGCTGCCACCGAACATCGCCAGCATGCGCGACACGCCGGGCGTGTGCCCGAACTTGCGCAGGAAGGCGTTGGTGACGGCAAAGCTCAGGCCGCCCATCAGTGCCAGCCAGTCGGCTGCACCCTGGGGAATCGGCCACGGCGAGTCGGGCGCCTTGAGCACCACCAGCACACCGGCCATGGCCAGCGCCAGGCGCAGCAAGGCCGCGGGGGTGGGCTTGTCACCCAGCATCACCCAGGCCACGATCACCGACCACGCCGGCATCAGATAAAACAGCAACACCACGCGGACCACATCGCCGGTGGTGACGGCCCAGTTGAAGCCCACATTGGTCAGGCCCGCCGCCGCGCCCAGCAGCCACAGCTGCGGGTATGCGACGAAGCCGTGCACGGCCTTGAACTGCACCAGCAGCAGCACCGCCACAACCAGCAGGTACATCAGCGAGGTGGCCCACAGCGGGTGCAAGCCATGGCCCTGCAGCTCGCGCAGCGGCCACCACGACACGCCCCAGACGAGGGCGTTGAAGACAATCGCCAATGCGGCGGTCAGGGTCTGGTCGGGCCCTGCGGGTGACTCGGCGGCCGGCATCAATGCGTGAACAGGCCCTAGTGCAACTTGTCGCTGCGGGCGATGCTCATCAGGTGATCGACCTGCTCTTTGTATTTGACGCAGTTGCTTTTATGCCAGCGCTGGATCAGCCACATGAAGCCCGCCACCACCACACCGAAGGCGGTGATGGCGCCGAAGGCCGAGAGACCCATGCCGGTGGAGAGGCTGTAGAAAGCGCCCAGGCTCAGGATGCAGGCCTGTTCGTTGAAGTTCTGCACGGCAATCGATCGGCCGGCGCCCATGAGGTTGTGGCCGCGGTGCTGCAGCAGCGCGTTCATCGGCACCACCAGGAAGCCGCCCAGCCCGCCCAGCAGGATGAGGAAGGGCGCTGCCACCCACACATTGCCGATGAAGTTCATCAGGATCACCAGCACGCCCATGGCAATGCCCAGCGGCATCACGCTGGTGGCCTGGTCCAGCCGCATGCGCATCGAGGCCAGCACCGCGCCCACCGCAGTGCCGATGGCCACCACACCCACCAGCGACGAGGCCTGTGTGGTGCTGTAGCCCAGCGCGGCGGCGCTCCAGGCCAGCACGATGTAGCGCAGGTTGCCCGAGACACCCCAGAACAGCGTGGTGGTGGACAGCGAGATCTGGCCCAGCTTGTCGCGCCACAGGGCGGCGTTGCAGTTCCAGAAGTCGGGCAGCAGCTCGAGCTTGTTGCGCGGCATGGGGCGCATCTCGACGCCGGTGTCGGGGATGCGGGTGTTGAACCAGGCGGCCACGGCATACAGCACGATCAGCACCGAGATCGCCGCTTCGGGGGCCGTGTCAATGCCGGTATCGAAGACCGGGAAGTCAAAAGACAGCAGCAGGTGGGACACCGTGTGGCCGACCAGCTGGCCACCCAGCAGCACGCCCAGAATGATGGAGGAGATCGTCAGCCCCTCGATCCAGCCATTGGCTTTGACGAGTTGCGAGGCCGGCAGCAGCTCGGTCAGGATGCCGTACTTGGCGGGCGAGTAGGCCGCGGCACCGAGGCCGACGATGGCATAGGCGAGCAGCGGGTGTGAGCCGAACAGCATCATCAGGCAGCCGACCACCTTGATGGCATTGCTCACAAACATCACCTTGCCCTTGGGCTTGGCGTCTGCAAAGGCCCCCACGAACGGGGCCAGCACCACATAGAAGAGCGCGAACATCGGCACCAGCGCCGCCGGCTGCCACTTGGCGGCGCCACTGGTCTTGAGCAGTTCCACCGCGGCTACAAACAGGGCGTTATCAGCCAGCGAGCTGAAAAACTGGGCCGCCATGATGGTGTAAAAACCGCGCTTCATTAAACTTGTGGGCTCACTGCACGCACGCATCAGCCGATCTGATGTGACGAGATAACAGTGAATGTCTCCAGTTGATGCAGGTTTATAGCATGGGGGGCAGTGCCAGAATGTGGAAAGACCCTGCAGATGCCCACTGTGCGTGCACTTTGCCCGGGTTGGGTCTTTCAGTTGTTACGCTCCGCCGGGCTCTGCCACACTCGTCTGCCACACTTTTATCCGACATGCCACGTCCCATCCTTGCCACTGTCCACACCGCCGCCCTGACCCACAACCTGGCGCGGGCGCGCGCCGCCGCCCCGGACGCGCGGGTGTGGGCAGTCGTCAAGGCCAACGCCTATGGGCATGGGATCGAGCGCGCCTTTGACGGCCTGCGCAGCGCAGACGGTTTTGCCCTGCTGGACCTGGACGAAGCCCAGCGCCTGCGCGCGCTCGACTGGCGCGGCCCCATCCTGCTGCTGGAAGGCTGCTTTGACGCGCGCGACCTCGAGCTGTGCTCGCGGCTGGGTCTGTGGCACACCATCCACTGCAACGAGCAGATCGACATGCTGGCGGCCCACAAGACACAGGTGGCGCACCGCGTGTTCCTCAAGATGAATTCCGGCATGAACCGGCTGGGTTTTGTGCCGGAGCGCTACCGCGCAGCCTGGACGCGGCTCAATGCCTTGCCGCAGGTCGAAGAGATCTCGCTGATGACGCACTTCAGCGATGCCGATGGCACCAAGGGCATTGCCGCGCAGTTGCAGGCTTTTGAGTCCGTCACGGCCGACCTGCCCGGTGAGCGCACGCTGAGCAACAGCGCGGCCACCTTGCGCCATGCGGACGCCGTGGCGAGCCGGTCCGACTGGATCCGGCCCGGCATTCTGGTGTACGGCAGCGCGCCCGACTTTCCCGAGCACAGCGCCGCCGAGTGGGGCTTGCAGCCAACGATGACGCTCGCGTCCCGCATCATCGGTGTGCAGAACCTGGTGGCCGGCGATACCGTGGGCTATGGTTCCAGCTTTGTGGCCGAGGGGCCGCTGCGCATCGGCGTCGTGGCCTGTGGTTACGCCGACGGCTACCCGCGCCACTGCACCACCGGCACGCCGGTGCTGGTGCAGGGCGTGCGCACCCGCATGGTGGGCCGCGTCAGCATGGACATGATCACGGTGGACCTCACGCCGGTGCCGCAGGCCGGCATCGGCAGCGAGGTCACGCTGTGGGGCGCGGCGTCCAGCGGGGCCCTGATGCCCATCGACGAGGTGGCCCGCGCGGGCGGCACCGTGGGCTACGAGCTGATGTGTGCAGTGGCGCCGCGCGTGCCGTTTGCGGTGAACTGAAACCTGGCTTGAACCGGGTGTTCAGCGCTTGCGCAAACCCAGCGTCATCACCGCACCCACCACCAGCAGCGCGCCCGCCACTTGCACCGGCGCAATGCTCTGGCCCAGGATCAGCCAGGCCAGCACCAGCGCAAACACCGGTTCCACATTCATGATGGCCGAGTTGCCCACCACGCCCAGTTTGGGCAGCACGGTGAACATGATGGTGAAGGCGGTGCCATACAAAAAGGTCAGCGCCGCCAGCCCCCACCAGCCCGAGGGGACTTGCGGGAAATGAAAGCCGCCCTGGCTGGCCACCATGATGAGCGCCACGCCGGCCGCCATGCACATGGTGGTGGCGGTGCGCACGCGGCCGTCCACATCGGCGGCTTCGTGCTGTGTCAGCACCAGTGCCAGCCCGAAGGTACCCGCGGCAGCCAGCGCAAAACCCACGCCTGCGCCGATGCGCGCCCACTGGCCTGAAGCACCGAGCCCCGAGGCCGCGCCCAGCACATCCAGCGCCAGACCCAGTCCGACCAGAATCACCGGCATGGCCAGCAGCAAAGCCCGTTCGGGCCGCTGCCGGTAAATCAGCCAGGCCCAGCCCGCCGTCCAGATCGGGTACGTGTTGAAGGCCAGCAGGGCGAGTGCCACCGGCAGGCGTGCCACCGCTGAATAAAGGCACAGGCTTTGCACACCGACCAGCAGGCCGATGGCGGGCAGGATGCGCTTGTGCCGCGCCGTGAAGCGCACCCGCGTGCCGTGCAGCGTGAGCAGCAGCGCAATCACCGAGGCGGTCACCGCACTGCGGAACACCACCGCCGTGGCCACATCGACGCCGCTGTTGAAGGCAATGCGCGCCGCCACATGGTTGGCGCCCATCATCAGGGCGATGAGCAGCAGGGTGGCGAAGGCGGTGCCGCTGATGGCCTTGCGTGGGTCGGTCATGGGTGAAACGGTCATGCGTCGGTTCGGGAATACAGGTGGTGCACCTGGCCATGCAGCCGCGCCAGACCGAGCAGCGCATCGGTGAACGGTGTGGCCACCTGCGTCAGCGTGCCGAGCTCTTTCACCACGGTGACCAGCGCGTCGAGCTCGATGGGTTTGCTGGCCTCCACGTCCTGCAGCATCGAGGTCTTGAAGGCGCCCAGCTTGCGTGTGATGGCGTGGCGGTCTTCGGGTTGCTGGTCGATGGCAATGCCGATGCGCGTGCCGATGTCGCGGGCTTCCAGCATCACGCTGGAGATGAAGCCGCGCACCAGTGCATCGCCCATGATGAGGTCGGTGGTGGCGCCGGTGATGGCGCTGACCGGGTTCACCGTCATGTTGCCCCAGAGCTTGAACCAGATGTCTTTCTGGATGCAGTCGGAGACGGGCGCCTCAAAGCCGGCTTTTTCCAGCAGTGTCGCCAGCGCCAGCACGCGCTCGCTGCGTGCGCCCGAAGGCTCACCCACGATCAGCTTGTTGCCGAAGTGGTGCTTCACGAAGCCCGGCGCTTCCAGCGAGCAGCTGGCATGCACCACGCAGCCGATGAGGCGCTCTGGCGCAATCGCCGCTGCCAGCGTGCCGCCAGGGTCGACGCTGCTGAGTTGTGTGCCGGCCAGTGGCCCGCCAAAGCCTTGCAGAAACCACCAGGGCACACCGTTCATGGCGGTCAGCACCGTGGTGTGCGGCCCCAGCAGCGGCGCGATCTGCTTCACGACCTCGGGCAATGACGGCGCCTTGACGGCCAGCACCACCAGATCCTGCACGCCGATGTCGGCCGGCTCGGCGCTGGAGGCCACCGCCTGCGAGCTGAGCTGCCCACCCTGCTTGAGCCGCAGGCCGTGCATCTGCAGTGCCTCCAGCGTGGCACCGCGCGCCACCACGCTGACGCTGCAGCCGGCATGCGCCAGGCCGCTGGCGATCCAGCCGCCGATGGCGCCCGCGCCGTAAATGCATACTTTCATGGGGTTAGCCTTCTGGTGTGAAGCCGACCGCTTTGACGAGTGGCCCCCAGAGTTCCGTGTCGGCTTTCAGCATCGCGGCCAGTTGGGCTGGCGAGGTCGGCATCACCTCCAGATAGGACACAGCCAGTCCGTCGATGACGTCCGGCGATGCCAGCGCCGCGCGGATGGCGGTGTTGAGCCGCTGCACCACGTCCTGTGGCGCCTTGGCGGGCAGGAAAAAGCCGAACCACTCGGTGAAGGCCATGTCCTTGAAACCCTGTTCCTGCAGCGTTGGCGTGCCCGGCGTGAACTTGCCGCGCTTGGGGCCGCTGGTGGACAGCAGGCGGCATTTGCCCGCCGCCACATGTTGCGTGAATTCGCCGGTCGGACCTGACACCGCGGCGATCTGCCCGCCGATCATGTCGAGCACCGCCGGCTGCGTGCCGCGGAAAGCGACATGGCGCAAATCGACGCCAGCGGCGCGGCCCAGCAGCGCGCCTATGAAATGCGGCGACGAGCCGGCGGCGGGCGAGCCGAAGTTGGCCAGCGTCGGGTTGGCCTTGCACCAGGCCAGGAAGTCAGGCACGCTCTTCACGCTGGCGGGCACCATGGGGCCAACGGCGAAACCGTAGTCAAACACAGCGGCGGCCGACACCGGCGTCAGGTCGGCCACCGGGTCATAAGGCAGCTTCTTGTAGGTGTGCGGGTAGATGCCCAGCATCGACATGGGCGTGAGCAGCACCGTGGCGCCGTCGGGTGCGGCGCTCTTGACGAACTGCACCGCGATCTGGCCGCCGGCACCGGTCTTGTTCTCGACCACGGCGCTTTTGGCATAGCCCGGGTGCAGCTTGTCGGCAACGCGGCGCGACACGATGTCAGCCGTGCCGCCGGGTGCGAAACCAGCGATGACTTTGGTGCCTTCCAGGGCCTGTGCCCAGGCGCGCTGGCCGAGGCTGGCCAGCAGTGCTGCAGCGCTGGTGGATTGGATGAGGTGGCGTCGGGAAAGTGTCATGGAAATGTCCTCGTGGGGTGGGGTGCGGGGTGAAGGCCGCGGGTCAGCAGGTCTCAGTAGGTTTTTCCGGCCGGCGCTGGCGCGATGCCAGTCTTGAACGCCGCTGCCAGCGTTCGGGTGGCCCGCACCAGCAGGTTGGTGTCGAGGCCAACGGCCACAAAGGTGGCGCCGAGCGACAGGTAGTGGCGCGCCAGCGCTTCGTCGGTGGTCAGGATACCGGCGGCCTTGCCGGCACTCGTAATGCGCACGATGGCGCCCTCGATCGCCGCCGCGACCTCCGGATGGCCGGGGTTTCCCACGTGGCCCATCGATGCCGACAGGTCGGCCGGGCCGATGAACACACCGTCCACGCCCTCGGTGGCGGCAATCGCATCGAGGTTTTGCAACGCGGTGCGGCTTTCAGCCTGCACCAGCAGGCAGACCTGGCCGTTGGCCTGCTGTGCATAGCCGGTGTAGGTGCCCCAGCGCGAGGCCCGCGCGCCAGCCATGCCCCGGATGCCTTGCGGCGGGTAACGCATGGCTTGCACCAGCGCTGCCGCCTGCGCGGCGGTGTCCACCATGGGCACCAGCAGGGTCTGGGCGCCCAGGTCCAGGTACTGTTTGATGAGAGCCGTGCCCGCCTCGCCATGCCCAAGCGGCACGCGCACAACGGCCTGCGATGGGTAGGCCGCCAGCGCCTGCAGCTGGCCGAGGATGCTGCGCAAATCGTTGGGCGCATGCTCGCCGTCGATCAGCAGCCAGTCAAAACCGGCGCCGGCGCACAGCTCGGCGCTGTAAGGGTCGGCCAGGCCCAGCCACAGGCCGATTTGCGGCTGGTGTGCGGCCAATGCCTGCTTGAAGTGGTTGGTGGGCAGTTGCATGGGAGGTGTCGGTCGGGGGAAAGCGTTCATCGTACAACCTTGCGACGGGCGGTGTCGGCGCCCTGTGTGGCTTCAATACACTAGCCTGATGGCCAAAGACAAAACGATTTACACCTGCACCGAATGCGGCGGCATCAGCCCCAAGTGGCTGGGCAAATGCCCGCACTGCAATGCCTGGAACACGCTGATCGAGTCGGTCGCTGAAAGCAGCTCACCGGTGAAGAACCGCTTCGCCTCGCTGGCCAAGGCGTCAGAGGTCATGCCGCTGGCCGACATTGAAGCCACCGACATGGCGCGCACGCCCACCGGGCATGAAGAGCTGGACCGCGTGCTGGGTGGCGGCATTGTCGAGGGCGGCGTGGTGCTGATCGGCGGCGACCCGGGCATTGGCAAATCGACCTTGCTGCTGCAGGCGCTCGACTCGTTGCAACGCACTGGGCTGAGTACGCTTTACGTTACCGGCGAAGAAAGTGGGGCGCAGGTGGCCTTGCGTGCGCGGCGTCTGGGGCTAGACGGCTCGCAGGTGAAGGTGCTGGCCGAAATCCAGCTCGAAAAAATCCTCGCCACGCTCGAAGCCTCCAGGCCGGCGATTGCCGTGATCGACTCCATCCAGACGGTGTATTCCGACCAGCTCACCTCGGCGCCGGGCTCCGTGGCGCAGGTGCGCGAATGCGCGGCGCACCTCACGCGTGCGGCCAAGTCAAGCGGCGTGTGCATCGTGCTGGTGGGCCATGTCACCAAGGAGGGGGCTCTCGCCGGGCCGCGCGTGCTGGAGCACATGGTGGACACCGTGCTGTACTTTGAAGGCGACACGCATTCGAGCTTCCGGCTGGTGCGCGCCATCAAGAACCGTTTTGGCGCGGTCAATGAAATCGGCGTGTTCGCGATGACCGAAAAAGGCCTGAAGGGCGTGACCAACCCGAGCGCGATTTTTCTGAGCCAGCACAGCGAGCCGGTGCCCGGCAGTTGCGTGATGGTGACGCTGGAAGGCACGCGGCCCATGCTGGTCGAGATTCAGGCGCTGGTCGACAACGGCGGCCCCAGCCCACGGCGCCTGAGTGTGGGCCTGGACCGCGATCGTCTGGCCATGCTGCTGGCGGTGCTGCACCGCCACGCCGGTGTGGCCTGCATGGACCAGGACGTGTTTGTCAACGCCGTGGGCGGTGTGCGCATCAGCGAGCCGGCGGCCGATCTGGCCGTGATGCTGGCGATCACCTCGTCGCTGCGCGGCCGGCCGCTGCCCAAGGGCTTCATTGCCTTCGGCGAAGTCGGCCTGGCGGGAGAGGTGCGGCCGGCCCCGCGCGGGCAGGAGCGCCTGAAGGAAGCCGCCAAGCTGGGTTTCAGTGTGGCGGTGGTTCCCAAGGCCAATGCGCCCAAAAAGCCCATCGAGGGGCTGACCATCCACGCGGTGGAGCGGGTGGAGCAGGCCATGGAAGTGGTGCGCAGTCTGGCCTGAGGCAGGCCGCCGGGCTGAGCGTGCGCGATACGCACTCACCACACCACCCCCGGTCTCAGAGCCTGCGAAAATAAGTGTATGAATGTCCAGAAAATCATCATCCCCGTCATTGGCATCTCGGCGATCGTGCTGGCCTACCGCTTTGTCGGCTGGGCGGGTGTAGCTGCCGTTGCCACAGGCCTGGTGATGTGGGTGCTGCTGTGGTTCAACCAGATGATGCAGGTCCTGAAGCGGGCGGCGAACCGGCCGATCGGGTACATCGACAGCGCCGTCATGTTCAACGCCAAGCTCAAGCCCAAAATGACGCTGATGCACGTGCTGGCCATGACCCGCTCGCTGGGCAAGGCCCTGACCGAGGAGAACGTGCAGCCGGAGCTGTTTCGCTGGACCGACAACGGCGGATCGCACGTAACCTGCACGTTTGTCGAAGGCAAGCTCCAGTACCACGAGCTTTTCAGGCCGGTGGAGCCGGATTCCGGCGCCGTGGCCGATGCCCTGCCGCCGGCGCCGTAAAATCAGCTTTTCGGCCTCGCTTCGTCATCCGTGACGAGGCGCGCACGCACCGCAATCCCCTTTTTACGACCCATCACACAGGATTCCACCAATGTCCCCAGTAGCACCCTCCATGGAAGACCGCGACGGCAAAATCTGGATGGACGGCCAGATGGTGGAGTGGCGCGACGCCAAGATCCACGTGCTGACCCACACGCTGCATTACGGTTGTGGCGCTTTTGAAGGCGTTCGCGCGTACAAGCAGGACGGCGGCGGCACGGCGATTTTCCGCCTTGAAGAGCACACCGAGCGCCTCTTCAACAGCGCCAAGATCCTGCGCATGAAGATTCCTTTCAGCAAGGAAGAAGTCATGGAAGCGCAAAAAGCCGTGGTGCGCGAGAACCATCTCGATGGTGGCTATCTCCGTCCGCTGACCTGGATCGGCTCGCAGAAGCTGGGCGTCTCGCCCAAGGGTAACCAGATCCACCTGATGGTGGCGGCCTGGGCCTGGGGTGCTTACCTGGGCGAAGAGGGCATGAAGCGCGGCATCCGCGTGAAGACCTCCAGCTATACCCGCCACCACGTCAACATCACCATGACGCAGGCCAAGGCGGTGAGCAACTACACCAACTCCATCCTCGCCAACATGGAAGCGCTGGACGACGGCTACGACGAAGCGCTGCTGCTCGACGCCTCCGGCTTCGTCAGCGAAGGCGCCGGCGAGAACATCTTCGTGATCAAGGGCGGCGTGGTCTACACCCCCGACCTGTCGGCCGGCGCCTTGAACGGCATCACCCGCAACACCGTGATGCACATCTGCAAGGACCTGGGCCTGGAGCTGGTGCAAAAGCGCATCACCCGCGACGAGGTCTACATCGCTGACGAAGCCTTCTTCACCGGCACCGCCGCTGAAGTGACGCCCATCCGCGAACTCGACCGCATCGAGATCGGCGCCGGCTCACGCGGCCCGATCACCGAGAAAATCCAGACTGCGTTCTTTGACATCGTCAATGGCCGCAATCCGAAGTACGCTCATTGGCTGGCGAAGGTCTGACATGAGCACCTCTTCCACTGTTGAACTGCTGGCTGCAGACCTCAATGCCCAGGGCGGTGTGTACTGCCCCAGCCCCAAGGCCGACATGAAGGTCTGGAGCAGCCACCCGAAGGTGTACCTCGATGTGGCGCGCACTGGGCAGGCCAAGTGCCCTTATTGCGGCACTGTGTATGCGCTGAAGGCTGGCGAGCAGTTTGGTGCAGGTCATTAAGCCTGTTTCCATGGTCCGTTCGGGCTGAGCTTGTCGAAGCCTGGCCCCGGCATGATCATTTCAAGACACCCTTCGACAAGCTCAGGGCGAACGGATTTCATGCAGAACACTGCCCGGGTTGATTCGCTGGTCATTGCTCCCCAGTGGATTGGTGATGCCGTCATGACGGAGCCCTTGCTGCGCCGACTGGCTGCGCGCGGCGAGCGCCTCACTGTCGGTGCGCTCCCGTGGGTGGCGCCCGTCTACCGCGCCATGCCGCAGGTGGCGGATGTCATCGAGTTCCCCTTCCAGCATGGCGGCCTGCAGTTCAAGGCGCGCCGCAGCCTCGCCAAGCGCATTGAAGGCCAGTTCAGCCGTGCCTATGTGCTGCCGAATTCCCTGAAAAGCGCTTTGCTGCCCTTTCTGGCCAGCATTCCCGAGCGCATCGGCTACCTTGGCGAGGCGCGTGTCGGCCTGCTCACGCACCGGCTGAAAAACCCCAGGAACAAGCCGCCCATGGTGGCGTTTTACTCAGCGCTCAGCGGCGAGCGCGACGTCGCAGACGACCGGCCTCAGCTTCGGCTGGAGACGGCCGCTGTCGATGCGGTGCTGCTGGCACTGGGCCTGCATCGCGGCGGCTATGTGGTGATGGCGCCCGGCGCCGAGTTCGGCCCCGCCAAGCGCTGGCCTGCGGCGCATTTTTCGGAAGTGGCACTGCACGTTGCGCGGGGCGGCCGGTCCGCGGTGCTGCTGGGCTCCGGCAAGGAAGCGGCGCTGTGCGAAGAGATCGCAGCCCCTGTCAATGCCCTGCATGCCGGTCGCGGCATCAACCTCGCGGGCAAGACTTCGTTGCTGCAGGCGCTGAGCCTCATCAACGCCAGCCACCGCACCCTCACCAACGATTCGGGCCTGATGCACGTGGCGGCGGCCTTCAGCGTGCCGCAGGTGGCGATTTTCGGTTCGTCAAGCCCGCTGCACACACCGCCGCTGAGCGATCAGGCGCAGGTGATCTGGCTCAAGAGCGACGCGGCCTACCAGCCGCCGCTGGACTGCGCGCCCTGCTTCGAGCGCGAGTGCCCGCTGGGCCACACGCGCTGCCTGAACGACATCAGCGCGGAGCGCGTGTTGAACGCGCTGAATGCGCAGTCTTTCACCGCTACACATCCCGCAGGAGGTGCCGCATGAATTCGCTTCAACAGTCGCTCGGCCTCACATGGCCCATCATCCAGGCGCCGATGGCTGGCGTGCAGGGCAGTGCACTGGCCGTTGCCGTGAGCAACGCCGGCGGGTTGGGCTCGCTGCCGTGCGCCATGCTGTCGCCCGAGACCTTGCGCGCGGAGCTGCTTGTGCTCAAGGTGCAGACGGACAAGGCCTTCAATGTCAACTTTTTTTGCCACCTGCCGCCGCAGATCGATGCCGCACGCGAAGCCCGCTGGCGCGCTGCACTGACGCCTTACTACGCGGAGTTCGGCATGGACCCCTACGCAGCGCCCGCTGGTGCAGGGCGTGTGCCGTTCAGCGAGGCCACGGCGGAAGTGCTGGAAGAATTCAAGCCAGCGGTGGTGAGTTTTCATTTCGGCTTGCCGTCCCCGGCGCTGGTGGCCCGGGTTCGCTCATGGGGGTCGCTGGTTTTTTCTTCGGCAACCACGGTGGACGAGGCGCTCTGGTTGCAGGCGCATGGCGTCGATGCCGTGATTGCGCAGGGGCTGGAAGCCGGCGGGCACCGCGGGATGTTTCTCACGGACGATCTCCACACCCAGCTGGGCACGTTGGCGCTTGTGGCACAGGTGGTCGATGCGGTCAGCGTGCCGGTCATCGCTGCGGGCGGCATTGCCAGCGCTTCGGGTGTTCGGGCGGCGATGGCGCTGGGCGCGTCTGCCGCGCAGATTGGTACCGCCTACCTGCTGTGCCCGGAAGCCACGACCAGCCCCGTGCACCGCGCTGCGCTCTCCAGCAAGGCGTCGGGTCACACGGCCTTGACGAACCTGTTCACCGGCCGGCCTGCGAGAGGCATCGTCAACCGGCTGATGCGCGAACTGGGGCCGATGGGCAGCACGCCCCCGGCATTCCCGCTGGCCACGGCAGCCATCGCACCGTTGCGTGCCCGGGCCGAGAGTTTGGGCAGCGGCGACTTTTCACCGCTGTGGGCAGGGCAAAACTACAGCAGCTGCAAGGCGGTTCCTGCGGCCCGCCTCACGCGTGAGCTGGCCGGGGTGCCGGCCAATAGCGACACCCAGGACTGATCCGTCGCGCCATCGGCCTGCTTCAGCCGGCCTGACCCGATACCGGCAACTCGACGATGAAAGAGGCCCCGCCACCGGGCCGTGCCTCGCAGCGCACGGTGCCGCCATGGCGCTGGCTGATGGATTTGACCAGCGCCAGCCCCAGGCCCACGCCACCTTCGCGCTCGCTGGCGCCGGGCAGCCGGTAGAAGGGCTCGAAAATGCGTTCCCGCTGATCGGCCGGCACGCCCGGCCCGCGGTCGTGAACCTTGATCACCGCCGTAGGCTGGCCGGCCAGCCGGGTCTGCGCCAGCTCGAGGCTGATTTCGCCGTGGCTGTAGCGCCGTGCGTTTTCCAGCAGGTTGCGGATCAGCCGGCGCAGCAGGCGCGGCGATCCCCGCAGCGTGAGGGTGTGGCTGTTGGCGTCCAGACCCAGACCAGCCGTTTGCGGTGAGCCCAGCTCGGCGCTCAACTCGGCATTCACGCGTGAGCATTCTTCAGCAGCCAGACCGGTCAGGTCCAGCGCTTCAAAGGGCTCGACATCGGCCTGCCTGGCATCGAGCCGGCTGGCCAGCAGGATCTCGTCGATCAGCTGGTCCAGCTCGTTGATGCTGCGGGAGATTTCTTCTCTTTGCAAAATGGCCATGGAGGACACGCCGGTGCCGAGCGCTGGGGCCAGCAATTCCAGACTCATGCGGATGCGTGCGAGGGGTGAGCGCAGTTCGTGCGAGGCATTGGCCAGCAGCGACTTGTGCGAATCCATCAGTGTTTCAATGCGCTCGGCCGCGTGGTTGAAGCGTTCGGCCAGAAAGGCGACTTCGTCATGGCCCTCGGCACTCACGCGCGCCGACAGGTCGCCGGCACCCCAGCGTTCCACGCCGCGCTGCAGGGCTTCCAGACGCAGCGTGAGGCGGCGCATCACCGGGTAGGCGCCCACCGCCACGGCCAGGCCGACCAGCGCCAGCATCCAGCCAAAGCCGAAGGGTGGACGGTTCCAGGGGTTGGGTGGTGGCCGCTTGGGCCGGGGCAGCACGAGGTTCAGCTCCTGCCCGTCGGTGGTCACGACGTCGAACTCAAGGCCGTCCCCGGGTTTTCGGCCTGGCCGTGTCTGGGCTGTGCCGATGACATCACCAGCCTTGTTGTGCACCAGCACTTCGCGGATCGGCAGTTGCGGGGGGTCGCGCGTCAGCTTCCAGGAGGCGCCGACCAGAAAAGTCAGCACGATCACGGTGGCCACCACGGCCAGCCAGATGCGCACATAGAGGTGCGATGTAAAACGGAGCCACATGGGAAAACCAGTCCTGCTTTTTTCAGATCACCGGGCGTCAGTCCTGCTGCTTGGCAAAGACATAACCCACACCGCGCACCGTGAGGATGCGCTTGGGGTCTTTCGCATCGGTCTCGATGGCGCTGCGGATGCGGCCCATGTGCACGTCGATGGAGCGGTCGAAGGCTTCAAGCTCGCGTCCGCGCACCGCTTCCATGATCTGGTCGCGGCTGAGCACGCGGCCGGCACGCTCGGCCAGTGCCACCAGCAGGTCGAACTGGTAGGACGTCAGCTCGCAGGGCGTACCGGAAACCGACACGGTGCGCGCATCGCGGTCGATTTCGAGCGAACCGAAGCGCATCACCTTGTGGCCGCTGGCCGCTGCCGTGGCCGCTTCACCGCCACGGCGCAGCACGGCGCGGATGCGGGCCAGCAGCTCGCGCGGCTCGAAGGGTTTGGGCAGGTAATCGTCGGCGCCGATCTCCAGGCCGACGATGCGGTCCATCGGGTCGCCTTTGGCGGTGAGCATCAGCACGGCGGTGTTGGCGCTGCTGCTGGCGCCAGACTGGCCCTTGATGCGGCGGCAGACTTCCAGGCCATCCATGTCGGGCAGCATCAGGTCGAGGATGACGAGGTCGGGTGGGCTGGCCTCCAGCGCGGCCAGGCCGCTGGTGCCGTCGGCGGCGTGGGTGAAGCCGTAACCGGACTGGCGCAGGTATTCGCCCACCATGGTGGCCAGACGGGTGTCGTCTTCAATCATCAAAAGCTGCTGTGTCATGGTCGGATCCGCTGTGAGAGAGGTCATCCCGGGGGGCATTCAGGTGAACGCCACGCCACACCATGGTGCGCCGGCCGGGCCAAGTGCGCTTGAACGCGCCGTAAAGTTACGGTAAACCGGCAAGGGTACCCCGGGCGGGCCAGGGCAGCAAGCCCGGCGGCGCTGCACCCTGGTTATGGATTGGGCGGCGGTTTCAAGCGGGACGCCAGCGCAACCAGCAACAGCACCGGCACACCCAGCAGGGCGGTCGCAGTGAAGAAATGGGCGTAACCAAATGCGTCCACATACTTGCCGGAATAACCCGCCAGAAACTTGGGCGCGAGCAGCATCATCGAACTGAAGAGCGCGTACTGCGTGGCCGAGTAATTGATGTTGGTCAGGCTCGACAGATAGGCAATGAAGGCAGCCGACGCAATGCCGCTGGAGAGGTTGTCGGCCGAGATCACGAAGATCAGCGCATTCACATCATGGCCGCGCGTGCCCAGCCAGGCGAACAGCAGGTTGCTGCCGGCGCTCAGCGCTGCACCCAGCATCAGCACCCGCATCACGCCGAAGCGCATCGCCAGTGCACCGCCGACAAACGCACCAACCAGCGTCATGATGACGCCGTAGATCTTGGTGACGGCGGCCACCTCGTCCTTGGTGTAGCCCATGTCCACGTAGAAGGGGTTGGCCATGATGCCCATCACCACATCGCTGATGCGGTAGACGGCAATCAGCGCGAGGATCAGCACGGCCTGCTTGCCATAGCGGTGCAGGAAGTCGGCAAACGGCTCCACCAGCGCGCCCTTGAGCCATTCCGCCACGTTGCGCGAGGGCGGGATCTGCCGCGGCGCAGGTTCTGCCG
Organism: Synechococcus sp. UW140; assembly: GCA_943370905.1. Taxonomy (GTDB): domain Bacteria; phylum Pseudomonadota; class Gammaproteobacteria; order Burkholderiales; family Burkholderiaceae_C; genus Polaromonas. Next base: position 45,312 of record CALRSS020000011.1, on the reverse strand, counting down.
ACAGCAGCACGGTGGCCATGCCCAGCAGCATGGAGCCGGCCATCACCAGATAGGCCGTCTGCCAGGCGGCGTGCTGGTAGGTGGTGCCGTCGCTCACCTCGGCCCGGGCGGCAATCCACAGTGCGCCGGCGCCGGCCCAGATCATGGCGATGCGATAGCCCGTCTGGTAGGCCGCGGCCAGGGCGGCCTGGCGTTCGGTGCCGGCCGATTCAATGCGGAACGCGTCGAGGGCGATGTCCTGCGTGGCCGAGCCGAAGGCCACCGCCAGCGCGCACCACACCACCGGCTGCAGCGCAAGCTTCGGGTCGGTCAGGGCCATGCCGACCAGTGCCGCGACGATCATCGCCTGCGACAGCAGCAGCCAGCTGCGGCGGCGGCCCAGCAGGCGTGTGAAGAGGGGGATCGGCAGGCGGTCCACCAGCGGTGCCCAGACCCACTTGAAGCCATAGGCCAGGCCGACCCAGCTCAGGTAGCCGATGGTGGTGCGGTCGATGCCGGCTTCGCGCAGCCAGAAGCTCAGGGTGCCGAACACCAGCAGCAGTGGCAGGCCGGCCGAAAAACCGAGCAGCAGCATGCGCAGCGTGGCCGCTTCGGCATACACATGCCAGACATCGCGCCAGCGGTGGGCAGCGGGTGCTGCCGGCGCGGCTGGCGTGGCGGTGTGGGCCAGAGGGGAGGCGGAAGCGGTGGATTTGTCTGACATGGCCGGTGGGGTTTGTGACTATTATTGACGCATGTGCTTTCTCTGCGATGTCAAACACCCCGCCTGGCCTGGTCGCCGGGCTTTTTTGCGGCTGGCCGCAGGCACGGCTGCCGTGACCGTTGCGGGCGTCACCCCTGCGCAGGTGGATGTCGGGCCGGCCTCCAGTTTGCGCAAACTCGTGCCGGCCGATGAACTTGAAGCCGCGTCGACCCAGGAATACAGCAAGCTGCTGGCCCAGGCGCGCGCGCAGGGTGCGCTGGCGCCGCCCTCGCATCCGCAACTGCAGCGTCTGCGTGCCATCGCCAACCGGCTGGTGCCGCAGGCTGCCCAGTGGAATGATCGCGCGCGGTCCTGGAAATGGGAGGTCAACCTCATCGGCAGCAAGGAGCTCAATGCCTTTTGCATGCCGGGCGGCAAGATCGCGTTCTACACCGGCATCCTGGAGCAGCTCAAGCTGTCCGACGATGAGGCCGCGATGGTGATGGGCCACGAGATGGCCCACGCCCTGCGCGAACATGCCCGCGCCCGCATCGCCAAAAGCCAGGGCACCAGCACGCTGTTGTCGCTGGGCTCGCAACTATTGGGGCTTGGGCAACTGGGGGATGTGGCTGCCAGCATCGGCACGCAGTTGCTCACGCTGCGCTTCAGCCGCGAAGACGAAACCGAGGCCGATCTGGTCGGGCTGGAGCTGGCCGCCCGGGCTGGCTACAACCCGCAGGCGGCGGTCAGCCTGTGGCAAAAAATGGCGCAGGCGGGCGGTGGTGCCGGCGGGCCCAGCTTCCTGTCCACCCACCCCTCGGGGCCCGACCGCATCCAGCAATTGCAGGCCAACGTGCCCAAGGTGCAGGGCCTGTACCTGCGCGCACGGGGACCGGGCTAGCGCCGGCCCTGGCCCGTCCTGATGGCCACGCTCCCGCCCGCCCTGCTTGCCATGCTGGAAGCCCAGAAGGCCGAGTACCGGCAGGCGCTGCCTGCGCGTCTGGACGCCCTGCAGTTGCTCTGGGCTCAGGTGCTGGCCGGCCAGGCGACAGCCGCCACGCTGGCGGACCTGGAGCGGCAAAGCCACGGACTGGCGGGCTCTGGCGCCACCTTCGGGCTGGCTGCCATGGGTCGGGCGGCGCGCGCCGTGGAGCTGGCGGTGCAGCCCTGGGCGGTGGCGGGGCCGCCGCTGGACGCGGAGGCCCAGCACCAGATCAGCCAGGCCATGGCAGCGCTTCTGGCAAGTACCCCGGACGCCCCCGACCACGCATGACAAGGGCCCTGCGCCGAAAATTTTGATTTGATTGAATCCAGGTCACACAGGTTTGCGTACTTTCGCACGGGACGTGCGCCGGATGTGGTGCATGATCCCGGTTGGCGCGAGGATCAAGCGGCCGGCTGTTGAGTTTTCCTGTTTTCACCCCTGTTCCCATGAAGGCCCCATGCTCCCACCCCTGATACCGGTCGACGAACATGCCCGTCTGGACGAGTTGCTGAACCTGCGGTTGCTGGACAGCCCGCCGGAGGAGCGCTTTGACCGGCTGACCCGCCTGGCGCGCCAGCTTTTTGGTGTGCAGACCTGCCTGGTGTCGCTGATCGACAGCGAGCGCCAGTGGTTCAAGTCCCGACAGGGGCTGGATGCCAGCGAAACACCCCGGGACATCTCTTTTTGCGGCCATGCCATCCTCAAGGACGAGCCCTTCGTCATCGAGAACGCCACCGAAGACCCGCGGTTTGCCGACAACCCGTTGGTCACTGGCGCGCCGAACATCCGCTTTTACGCCGGCATTCCGCTGCGCGGTCCCCAGGGCTACAAGGTGGGAACGCTCTGCCTGCTGGACCCTTCGCCCCGCCATTTCGGTCCGGAAGACGTGCGCTCGCTGACCGATCTGGGCGATCTGGTCAGTGCGGAGATTTCCAATCAGGCGCTGAACATCGCCGTCTACAAGGCGAACGAAAACGCGCTGCGGCTGCGCCAGATCACCGACGCCGTTCCGGCATTGATCGCCTACCTCGACCATGAGCAGTATTTTCGCTTCCACAACCGGGCGTATCGCGATGTGTTCGGATTGTCCGACCAGCAGATCGACGGCCGGCGGCTGGTCGATGTACTGGGCGAAGCCGGCTACGCGATCGCGCAGGAGCGGGTGGCCAAGGTGCTGGGCGGCGAGAAGGCGCACTACGAGCGCCAGTGGCTGACGCCGGATGGCCAGCGCCGCCAGTATGCGATGGATTACTTCCCCCGCTTTGGCGAGGGGCCGAAAAGCAATGAGGTTATCGGCTTCTTCTCGCTTGGCACCGACATCACCGAGCTCAAGCGGATTGACCGCATGAAGACCGAGTTTGTCTCCACCGTCAGCCACGAGCTGCGCACACCGCTGACCTCGATCCGCGGCTCGCTGGGCCTGATTGCGGGGGGCGTGGCGGGCACCATCCCCGAGCCGGTGCGCAATCTGGTGGGTATTGCCAAGAGCAATTGCGAGCGGCTGATCCGGCTCATCAATGACCTGCTGGACAGCGAGAAGATCGAGTCCGGCAAGATGCGTCTGGAGCTGCAGTCCGTCGATGTGCGGCCACTGATCCAGCAGGCACTGACCGCCAACGATGGTTTCGCGGCGCAGCACCAGGTCAAGCTGGCGCTGCAGGCGCCGGACGATGCCGTTTTTGTGCGCGTCGATGCCGACCGGCTCATCCAGGTGGTGACCAACCTGGTGTCGAACGCTGCCAAGTTCTCGCCGGCTGAAGGCACGGTGGACGTGCGCGTCAAGCGGCAGGATTCCCGCGTCCGGGTCGAGGTGGTCGACCATGGCCCTGGCATTCCTGAAGAATTCCGCGGACGCATTTTCCAGAAGTTCTCCCAGGCCGACGCTTCCGATGTCCGGCAAAAGAGCGGCACTGGCCTGGGCTTGAACATTTCCCGCGCGCTGGTTGAAAAGATGGGCGGCACCATCGGCTTCCACAGCGAAGCCGGTGCGGGTTCGACGTTCTACTTCGAGTTGCCGGAGTGGACGGAGCCCGTGGCGACCACAGCGCCTGAGCCGCTGATGGCTGCCAAGCCCCGCATCCTGATCTGCGAAAGCGACGCCGATGTGGCCAGGCTCATCAGCATGATGCTGGAGAAAGCCGGCTTCGCCTCCGACATGGCGCATGACGAAACCGAAGCGCTGGACAAGGTGGCCAGCAGCCACTATGACGCCGTCACGGTGGACATGAAGCTGGCTGGCCCCGGTGGCGCGCCGCTGCTGCAGGCCCTGCGCGGCAATGACAAAACACGCGACCTGCCGGTGATCGTGATCTCGGCACTGGCCGCATCGGGCGAGCTGCAGCTGAGCCACAAACCGCTGGCCGTGTCCGACTGGCTGGAAAAGCCGATCAACGAGAGCCATCTGGTGCAGAGCGTGCGCCGCGCCGTTGCCAGCGTACCGGATGGCAAGCCCGTCATCCTGCATGTGGAGGACGATCTGGACGTGCAGCAGATCACGGCGTTCATCGCGCAGGACCTCGCCGAGTTCGAGTTTGTGGCCACGCTCGCGCAGGCGCGTGCCCGGCTGCGCGAGCGGCGGTTCGACCTGGTGCTGCTCGATCTGGCCCTGGGCGATGAGTCTGGCTGGGCGCTGTTTGAGGACATTGACCGCCTTCAGCCGCGACCCCCCGTGATCGTGTTTTCGGCCAGTGATGCCGAGCGGCCCGAAGGCCACCGGCCGCAGGCCATGCTGGTGAAGGCGGCCACCTCCAACGAAGAACTGCTCACTACAATCCAGCAGGCGCTCAGGATTTCGCTAAACCCTGGCGCCGCCGCTGATTCCACTGCTTCAACTGACTGACCGACATGCCCACACCGCTGAGCCGCATCCTGTATGCCGAAGACGAACCCGACATCCGCATGGTGGCGCAGATGGCGCTGGAGGCCGTGGGGGGCTTCACGGTGATCGCCTGTGCCTCCGGCCTGGAGGCCGTGGCTGCGGCCCCCGGCGCGAAGGCTGATTTGTTGCTGCTGGACGTGATGATGCCGGGCATGGACGGCCCCGGCACGTTGCAGGCGCTGCGCGCGCTGCCAGAAACAGCCAACACGCCCGTGATCTTCATGACCGCCAAGGTGCAGGCGAGCGAGGTGGCCCACTACAAGAGCCTGGGCGCCATCGAGGTGATTCCCAAGCCCTTCGACCCGATGGAACTGTCGGCACAGATCCAGCGCATCTGGGCCTCGCTGGGCTGATCCCGGGCGGCCTGTTCCGTCTCGGGCGGGGTGGTCATGCCACCGCTACCCGTCTGATGTATCCTGCGCTCTTGTCCCCAGGGTGAGAGCCCCGGACCGCGTATTCCCTGAAAGACCTCCACCATGAGCGCTCCATACCCCGCCCAGAGCGATGAACCGTTTTCGGGCCATGGCCTGCCGCTGCTCTACAACATGGTGTACTGCAGCCGCGCAGCCCCGGGTGTGGATGACGCCGACGTGGACCGCATCATCGCCTCCTCGCGCCGCCACAATCCCGCACGCGGCATCACCGGCATGCTGGTGTTCGGCGGCGGCATCTTCTTCCAGTGGCTTGAAGGACCGCGTGACAACGTGATGGAGCTGTTGGCCACCCTCAAGGCCGACACCCGCCATGAAAGCATCGTGCTGCTGACCAGCAGCGAAGAGGTGCGTGAACGCCTGTTCCCCGACTGGGACATGGAGCTGGTCACCGCCGTCGACATCCGCGACGTGCTGCTCGACGCCCTGGCCACCGCCGAAGACCCGCGCAACGCGGAAGCCCTGGACCTGCTGCTCAAGCAGCTGGATTCAGGCGAACTCGGCGCCTTGGGTCAACCCTGAACGGCGGCGACCAGAGGTTCGATCGGGAGGTCGGTCAGTCGTTGCAGGGGCTGGCCACCATCCAACACCTGAAACACCTGCAGCGCGTGTTGGGTTCGCTGCCGCACCGACAGCGCGGGCGTAGCGCACCACCATCAAGCCCATGCCGGGCGCCCAGTGGATGGGCCCACCCACCCGACTGCCCTGTCCCGTGCCGCGCGACGCGAAAGGCAAAACATGACTCCTGCAGCACTTCCCCTGACCGACGCCGAACCGGCGCTGTCGGCATGGTGGCTGCGCGCCGTCCTGCTGGTGATGGCTCTGGGTTTTTCCGGCCTGATCGCCATCACGCTGCTGGCGTATCACAACGCGCCACCGATTCCTGCGCAAGTCGTGGACGAGCAGGGTGCACCGGTCTTCAGCGCCGCCGATGTGGGTGATGGCCAGGCGGTGTTTTTGCGCTATGGCCTGATGGCCAATGGCAGCATCTGGGGCCACGGCGCCTATCTGGGGCCAGACTTCTCGGCGGCGGCCCTGCACCGCATGGGGCAGGTCACAGCCGAGGCGCTGGCACAGGCGCAACTGAAGCGGCCGCTGGCCGCATTGACGGCGTCGCAGCGGGCGGCCATCCAGGCTGAAACAGCTGTTGCGTTGAAGACCAACCGCTACGATGCCGCAGCCGACGTTCTGCGCTTCACCAACGCGCAAGCCACGGCCTACCGCGAAGAGATCGCCCACTGGACCGATTACTTCCGCCACCCGGAGCGCAACGGCGGCCTGAAGGCTGACCTGATCACTGACGCCACGGAACTGCGCCAGTTCACCGCCTTTGTGACCTGGACCGCCTGGGTTGCAGTGGCAGCGAGGCCTGGGGAAAGCTTTTCATACACCAACAACTTTCCTTACGACCCCACGGTAGGCAACGTGGCCACGTCCGGCGCACTGCTCTGGAGCGGGCTCAGCCTGCTGGTGTTGCTGGCGGGCATTGCGGCGGTGCTGCTGGCCTTCGGAAAATTCGACTACCTGGGCTGGTTCTCGCGCGGACAGCGTGCGCAAGCCTGTCTGGTGCCGGGTGTGTCCAGCCGTGGGCAGGATGCGCTCGTCAAGTTCGTCGTGGTCGTGGCCTTGCTGTTCCTGTGCCAGACGCTGATAGGCGGTGCGGTTGCGCATTCCCGGGCCGACCCGGGTAGCTTCTACGGCTTCGACCTGGGGCAGTTCCTGCCCAGCAACTTGCTGCGCACCTGGCACCTGCAGATGGCCATCTTCTGGATCGCAACCGCCTATGTCGCCGCGGCCCTGTTCCTCGCGCGGTCGCTGCGGTCGGACGAACCGCGGTGGCTGGTCCCGGCCACGCACGGTCTGTTTGCAGCCTTTGCGCTCGTGATCGCCGGCAGCCTGCTCGGCGAATGGCTGGGCATCGCCCAAATGCTGGGCCGTGCATGGTTCTGGTTTGGCAACCAGGGTTGGGAATATCTCGAACTCGGCCGGTTCTGGCAGATCCTGCTGGTGCTGGGCCTTCTGGCGTGGTTCGCCGTGCTGTGGGCGCTGGTGCGCACGCGTGCCCTTGAGCGACCGGAATCCCGGCCGCTGGTGGCGATGTTCCTGGTCGCAGCGCTGGCGATCCCCGTGTTTTACATTCCCGCGCTTTTTTTTGGTGCCCGGACGAACTTCACGGTGGTCGATACCTGGCGTTTCTGGATCATTCATCTGTGGGTCGAAGGCTTCTTCGAGTTCTTCGCCACCACCATCGTGGCGCTCACTTTTTACCAGCTCGGGCTCACGCGCCGCAACGTTGCATTGCGCGTGATCTACCTCGATGCCATCCTGTATTTCGCGGGCGGCCTGATCGGTACCGGGCACCACTGGTACTTCACCGGACAGACCCACGCCAACATGGCGTTCTCGGCCCTGTTCTCGGCGCTTGAGGTGGTGCCTCTGACCCTGTTGACGCTCGATGCCTGGGACTTCGTCAAGACAACGCGCGGGGACCGTGACGCCGACGGCAAAGCCCTGGCGATTCCGCACAAGTGGACTTTCTATTTCCTCATGTCGGTGGGTTTCTGGAACTTTGTCGGTGCGGGCATGTTTGGCTTCCTGATCAACCTGCCCATCGTCAGCTACTACGAAGTGGGCACCGTGTTGACACCCAACCACGGACATGCCGCGCTGATGGGCGTGTTCGGCATGCTGGCCATTGCCCTGATGGTCTTCGTGATGCGGCAGACCACCGACGAGGCGCACTGGCCGGGCATTGAGAAATACGTGCAGGTTGCGTTTTTCGGAACCAACACTGGCCTGGCCCTGATGATCTTGCTCAGCATGTTTCCGGGTGGCGTGCTGCAGGTCTGGGACGTGATGCAGAACGGCTACTGGCACGCGCGAAGCATGGACTACATCGGCAGCGACCGCTCGCACCTGATCGAGTGGATGCGCATGCCGGGTGACGTGGTGTTCATCGTGTTTGGCGCTGTGCCGCTGGTTATTGCCGCATGCAAGGCCTATCTGGCCATGCGCAGCAAACCCCGCTGAAAAGGTCTGACGGCCTGTTTCAACTCTTTCGTGACGAGGCCGGCCCAGCCCGCATCACAGGCTGAAGTCGTAGTTCACGGTCATCGGCGCGTGGTCTGAAAAGCGCTGATCTTTATAAATATGCTCGGTGCGCGCCAGCGCGGCGAAGGCGGGCGTGGCCAGGTGGTAATCGAGCCGCCAGCCCACGTTCTTGGCGTAGGCCTGGCCGCGGTTGCTCCACCAGGTGTAGGCCGCGTCGGTGGTGGTGGGCTGCAGCTTGCGGTACACGTCCACCATGCCCCCCGGAGCCATCAACTGGTCGGCGGCCTGATTGGCTTCGGCAGCGTCTTCCTTGATCTCTTCTACGGCTTCAGCAGATGGAGATGCCGCGCGCCGCGAAGGGCCGCCCCGAGCAAGCGCAGCCCCCTCGGGGAGCGTGGGGGCTAACAGTTGTGTCATCCAGGCGCGCTCTTCGGGCAGGAAGCCGCTGTTCTTTTTATTGCCCTTGAAGTTCTTCAGGTCGATTTCCTGGTGGGCGATGTTGACGTCACCGCACAGCACAAAGTCGCGGGTTTGCTTGAGTTCGAGCAGTCGTGGGTAAAACTCCGCGAGAAAGCGGAACTTGGCCGCCTGGCGCTCTTCCCCTGAAGACCCGCTGGGGAAGTAGCAGCTGATGATGGAGAGCTTGGGGCTGTGCTTGCGCCCGGGGCGGTCAAAGCGCAGCTCGACATAGCGGCCTTCCGCGTCGAATTCGCCGGAGCCGTAGCCGATGATCACGTCGCTGGGTTCGTGTCGGGTGTAGATGCCGACGCCGGAGTAGCCTTTTTTCTCGGCGAAGTGGAAGTGCCCCTTCAGGCCCGCCAGTTCCTCGAACTTGCCATGCACGTCGTCGGCCTGGGCCTTCAATTCCTGCACGCAAATACAATCCGGCTGATACTGGGCCAGCCAGTCCTCCAGGCCCTTGCTGGTGGCGGAGCGGATGCCGTTGAGGTTGAGGCTGGTCAATTTAAACATCGGGTTTTCACAGAAGGCGTTCAATGAGCACGGCGGGACAACAGGACAGCAGCAACAGCACAGCACCCACAGACGACACGCTGGCACAGGAGTTTGTGCAGTTTGCGGTGGAATCCGGCGTGCTGCGTTTCGGGCAATTCAAGACCAAGGCTGGGCGCATGAGTCCCTACTTTTTCAATGCCGGCCTGTTCGATGACGGGGCCAAGCTGAGCCGCCTCGCACAATTCTATGCGCGCCATCTGCTGGCAGAAGAAAAGCGCAGCGGGCTGGCGTTCGACATGATTTTCGGCCCGGCCTACAAGGGCATTCCGCTGGCGGCGGCGGTGGCCATCGAGCTGGCGCGCATGGGGCGCAATTTCCCGTTTGCCTACAACCGCAAGGAGGCCAAAGACCACGGCGAAGGCGGCACACTGGTCGGTGCGCCGGTGAAAGGGCGCGTTCTCATCATCGACGATGTGATGTCGGCTGGCACGGCCGCACGGGAGTCGATCGCCATCATCCAGGCGGCAGGTGCGACGCCGCACGCAGTGGCCATTGCGCTGGACCGGCAGGAAAAAGCCACCGAGAACGGGCGCGATGTGGACTACAGCGCCGTGCAATATGTCACCAGACAGCTGGGCTTGCAGGTCTGTGCGATTGCGCGTCTGACCGACTTGCTGCACTATCTGCATATGCAAAGCAGTGCAAAGGGCGCCGGCACGCCGGATGCCCTGGCACTGAAAACACAGTACGAGTCGGTTTTGGCTTATCGCGAACGCTACGGCGTGGATTAAGGAACTGGATGCGCTTTCAAACGCTGTGGGTATTCGGGCTGCTGGCAGTCAGCGGCTGGATCGGGCAGGTGGCGGCGCAACCCAGCGCGCCGCCGCAAAGCATTTACACCTGTGTGGATGGCAAGGGCCGCAAGATCACGGCAGACCGCCCCATCGCGGAATGCACTGACCGCACACAGCAGGAGCTGAGCCGCTCCGGTCTGGTCAAGCGGCAGGTGGGCCCATCGCTGACCGCCGATGAGCGTGCGGAGCAGGAGGCAAAAGACAAGCTCGCGGCGGAAGTGCGCGCCCGCGAGGCAGAAGACAAGCGGCGCGACCGCGCTCTGCTGCTGCGTTACCCCAACCGTGCAGTGCACGATCAGGAGCGCACCACGGCGCTGGCCCAGATTGACGAGGTCATCAAGGCGGCCAGCAACCGGACCACGCAATTGGCCGAACAGCGCAAGGCGATCAACGTGGAGCTGGAGTTCTATGCCAAGGACCCGGGCAAGATCCCCCCGAACCTGAAACGCCAGCTGGAAGAGAACGACAGCAGCACCGTGGTCCAGAAGAAGTTCATTCAGGACCAGGAACAGGAGAAAAAGCGCGTCAACGTGCGCTTTGACGAGGAACTGGTCAAGCTCAAGCAGCTCTGGGCCATGGCGGGCAGCAACGTCACGGCGCCGGCCAGGCCCGCGGTGAAGCACTGACGCGGGCACCGCACGCCAGCGCTGACGTGATGCCCTTGAACGACGACGCCCAGGCGCTGTACCGCTCTGACGGCGTCACCCGCCTGCGGACTGATCTGGCGCTGGCCCTGCGCGCTGCGGCCCACCATGGGCTCGCTGAAGGCGTGTGCAACCACTTCAGCCTGGAGCTGCCCGATGGCTCCAACCGGTTTCTGCTCAACCCGCGCGGCCTGCTCTGGCGCGAGGTGCAGGCTGATGACATCGTGCTGATCGACGTGGAAGGCCGCAAACTGGCTGGCCGCCATGCGGTGGAGCCCACCGCCATGTTCATCCACGCCGCCATCCACCGCATCGTCGGCAAGGCCTGTGTGCTGCACACGCACATGCCTTACGCCACGGCGCTCACGCTCACCGCCGACCGCGCGCTGGACACCATGCTGTCGCAGAACGCCATGCGCTTTCATGGCCGCACGGCGGTCGATGCGAACTACAACGGGCTGGCGCTTGATACCTCGGAAGGTGAGCGGATCGCCCATGCCATGGGCGGCGCCGAGGTGGTGTTTCTGGGCAACCACGGCGTGGTGGTGTGCGGCGACCGCATCGACCACGCCTACGACGACCTGTATTACCTGGAGCGCGCCTGCACGCTGCAGGTGCTGGCGCAATCGACCGGCAGGCCTCTGCAGCCGGTGGCAGCAGAGATTGCGCAGCGGGTGGCCGCCGAAACGCTGGGCGAGCGCCTGCAGTCGGAGCTGTTCTTCGAGGCGCTGCGCCGCACCCTCTGACGGCCCGCTGACCTGTGCTGGGTCAGCCGAGTTTCTTTTTCAACAGCTCGTTGACCTGCGCCGGGTTGGCCTTGCCCTTGGTCGCCTTCATGGCCTGACCGACCAGCGCGTTCATCGCCTTGGCGTTGCCGGCTTTGACTTCCTCGACGTTCTTGGCATTGGCGGCCAGTACGTCATCGATGATTTTTTCCAGTTCGCCGGTGTCGCTCATCTGCTTGAGGCCCGTGGCTTCGATGATGGCGTCCACGTCGGTGCCCTCGCCAGTCCAAAGTGCGTCAAACACCTGCTTGGCAGCGTTGTTGGAGATGGTGCTGTCGGCAATGCGGCCAATCAGGCTGGCCAGTTGGGCGGCGCTCACTGCCGAGGTTTCAATCGATTTTTCTTCGGCATTGAGCCGGCGTGACAGCTCGCCCATGACCCAGTTGCTGGCCAGCTTTGGCTGCTTGCTGGCGTTGGCCACTGCTTCAAAGTAAGCCGCGATGGCCTTGCTCTGTGTCAGTTGGCCCGCATCGTATTCAGGCAATCCGTAATCGGCCACAAAGCGCGCGGCCATCACGCGCGGCAACTCGGCCATCTCTGATCGGGTTTTTTCCACCCAGTCGCGGCCAATTACCAGCGGCGGCAAATCCGGGTCGGGGAAATAGCGGTAGTCGGCCGCATCTTCCTTGGTGCGCATGCTGCGCGTCTCGCCGGTGTCCGGGTCGAACAGCACCGTGGCCTGCTGGATCGCACGGCCGTCCTCGATCTGTTCGATCTGCCAGCGCACTTCATAGTCAATCGCCTGCTGCATGAACTTGAAGCTGTTCAGGTTCTTGATCTCGCGGCGTGTGCCCAGCTCGGCGCCGGGCTTGCGCACCGACACGTTGGCGTCGCAGCGGAAGCTGCCTTCCTGCATGTTGCCGTCGCAGATGCCGATCCAGGTGACGATCTTGTGCAGTTCCTTCGCATAGGCCACCGCCTCGGCAGACGAGCGCATGTCGGGCTCGGTCACGATCTCCAGCAGCGGCGTGCCGGCGCGGTTCAGGTCAATGCCGCTCTGGCCGATGAAATCTTCATGCAGCGATTTGCCCGCGTCTTCTTCCAGGTGGGCGCGCACCAGGCGAACCGATCTCCTCTCGCCACCCAGGAAGAACTCCACCACGCCGCCTTGCACCACCGGAATTTCAAACTGGCTGATCTGGTAGCCCTTGGGCAGGTCGGGGTAGAAATAATTTTTGCGGGCGAACACGCTCTGCTCGGCGATGTGGGCGTTGACCGCCAGGCCGAACTCGATGGCGCGCTGCACCGCGCCCTTGTTCATCACCGGCAGCGCGCCGGGCAGGGCAAAGTCCACCGCCGAGGCGTTGGTGTTCGGCTCGGCACCGAAGGAGGTGGACGCGCGGCTGAAGATCTTCGACTGCGTGGTGAGCTGCGTGTGCGTCTCAAAGCCGATGACGACTTCGTAGCCCTGAACGAGAGGGGAAGATGTCGTGGTGTGGGTGGTCGTGCTCATGCTTAGACTCCGGGCGCGCGGGTGTGCCAGTCTGTCGCCAGCTGGAACTGGTGGGCGGCGCCCAGCAGTTGCGCTTCCTTGAAATAGTTGCCGATCAGCTGCAGTCCGACCGGCATGCCGCCGGCGCCAAAGCCGGCCGGCACGCTCATGCCGGGCAGGCCCGCGAGGCTGGATGACAGCGTGTAGATGTCGGCCAGGTAGTTGGCCACCGGGTCGTCGGATTTTTCGCCGATCTTCCAGGCCACGGTGGGGGATACCGGACCGGCAATGAGGTCGCACTGCGTGAAGGCGGTCTGGAAATCCTGCGCGATCAGGCGGCGGATTTTTTGCGCCTTGAGGTAATACGCGTCGTAGTAGCCGTGCGAGAGCACATAGGTGCCGATCATGATGCGGCGCGTGGCCTCGTCGCCAAAGCCTTCCGAGCGCGACTTCTTGTACATGTCGTTGAGGTCGGTGTAGTGCGCCGCACGGTGGCCGTAGCGCACGCCGTCAAACCGGCTCAGGTTGCTGCTGGCCTCGGCCGGGGCGATCACGTAGTACACCGGAATCGACAGCTCGGTCAGCGGCAGGTCGACTTCGACCAGCCGCGCGCCCAGCTTTTCATACTCGGCCAGCGCGGTGCGCACGGCCGCCAGCACGTCAGGTGCGCAGCCGGCGCCGAAAAACTGTTTCGGCAGGCCGATGCGCAGACCGTCCAGCGGCTTGACTGCGCCTGCCGATTGCGCCATCAAGGGGGCGGCGTAGTCGGTGGCGGGCAGGTCCAGCGAGGTGGAGTCGCGGTCGGGGTCGGGGCCTGCCATGGCGGAGAGCAGCAGGGCGCAATCGAGCGCGCTGCGCGCCATCGGGCCGGCCTGGTCCAGGCTGGAGGCGAAGGCCACCATGCCGTAGCGCGAGCAGCGGCCATAGGTCGGCTTGATGCCGGTGATGCCGGTGAGCGACGCGGGCTGGCGGATCGAGCCGCCGGTGTCGGTGCCGGTGGCCGCCGGTACCAGGCGCGCCGCCACCGCCGCGGCCGAGCCGCCCGAGGAGCCGCCCGGTACGCGCGAGATATCCCAGGGGTTTTTCACCGGCTGGTAGGCGCTGTTCTCATTGCCCGAGCCCATGGCGAATTCGTCGCAGTTGAGCTTGCCCAGGGTCACCATGCCGGCGCCCTTGATTCCCGCGCTTTCCACGCCGAGGTTCTTCACCACGGTGGCATCAAAGGGGCTGCGGTAGTTCTCCAGCATCTTCGAGCCGGCGGTCGAGGGGAAATCGCGCGTGACGAATACGTCCTTGTGCGCCAGCGGCACGCCCAGCAAAGGCGTGCGTTCGCCGGCGGCCAGGCGAGCGTCGGCGGCGCGTGCCTGCGCCAGCGACACCTCGGCGTCGGTGGCCAGAAATGCGCCGAGTTGTTCGTTCTGGATGCGGCCCAGGAAGTGCTGCGTCACTTCGACGCTGGACACCTTGCGGGCAGCCAGTTGGGCGGCCAGCTCGGCCACGCCCAGATCATGCAGGTCGGCGGTGGTGGTGAGGGAGGCGCTCATTCGATCACCTTCGGCACAAGAAACAGGCCGCGTTCCACGGCGGGGGCGCTCACCTGGCTGATGTCGCGCTGGTTCGGCTCGCTGGCGATGTCCTCGCGCAGACGCAGGGCCACGTCGCCCAGCACGGCGGCGGGATGGGCCAGCGGCTCCACGCCGTCGGTGTTCACGGCCTGCATCTGCTCGACCAGGGCAAAAAAGCCATTGAGCTGCTTCAGGGTGCGTTCGGTCTCGTCCGGACGCAATTCCAGCCGCGCCAGATTGGCAACGCGTGCGATGTCTTGAGAGGTCAGTGACATGGGTGTGGGGGTCAAAATCGGACAATGAACGGACAATGGCCGGGTACCGGAAAACCGACTGAATCCAGGCCTGCCGCGAGGGTGTAAAGGTCTGAAATCAGGCGGCCTGACGGGCCGGGTACAGGGGGGATGCGTTATTATCCCGCCTTTGGTGTCGAATCCGGGAGGGTTGCACTCTTTGGGCGCTTTTCAGGGCCTCAAACAGTCGCTCGCACGGCGGCGGCGCCAGCGCCCCAGAATTGACTCATCATAAAAAGGCGATAGGGCACCGAAGTGTGCCCATGCCCCAACCGGATTCCTGCATATGTTTGAAGCATTCCGTCGGTACTTTTCCACCGACCTGGCCATTGACCTCGGCACCGCCAACACCCTGATTTTTGTCCGCGACCGCGGCATCGTGCTGGACGAGCCGTCCGTGGTGGCCATCCGCCACGAAGGCGGCCCGCAGGGCAAGAAAACCATCCAGGCCGTCGGCCACGAAGCCAAGGCCATGCTGGGCAAGGTGCCCGGCAACATCGAGGCCATCCGCCCGATGAAAGACGGCGTGATCGCCGACTTCACCGTGACCGAGCAGATGCTCAAGCAGTTCATCAAGATGGTCCACCCGCGCAGCTTCTTCAAGCCGAGCCCGCGCATCATCATCTGCGTGCCCTGCGGTTCCACCCAGGTCGAGCGCCGCGCCATCCGTGAAAGCGCCCTGGGCGCCGGCGCCAGCGATGTGTACCTGATTGAAGAGCCCATGGCGGCGGCGATCGGCGCCGGCCTGCCGGTGTCGGAAGCCAGCGGTTCCATGGTGGTCGACATCGGCGGCGGCACCACCGAGGTGGGCGTGATCTCGCTGGGCGGCATGGTCTACAAGGGCAGCGTGCGTGTCGGCGGCGACCGCTTCGACGAGGCTATCATCAACTACATCCGCCGCAACTACGGCATGCTGATCGGCGAGCCCACCGCCGAGGCCATCAAGAAAAGCATCGGCTCGGCCTTTCCGGGCTCCGAAGTCAAGGAAATGGAAGTCAAGGGCCGCAACCTGTCGGAAGGCGTGCCGCGCAGCTTCACCATTTCCAGCAACGAGATTCTCGAAGCCCTGACCGACCCGCTCAACAACATCGTCAGCGCCGTGAAGAACGCGCTGGAGCAGACGCCCCCCGAGCTGGGCGCCGACATCGCCGAGCGCGGCATGATGCTGACCGGCGGTGGTGCGCTGCTGCGCGACCTGGACCGCCTGCTGGCCGAAGAAACCGGCCTGCCGGTGCTGGTGGCCGAAGACCCGCTGACCTGCGTGGTGCGCGGTTGCGGCATTGCGCTGGAGCGCATGGACCGCCTGGGCTCCATCTTCACTTCGGAATAAAAACCACGCGGACTTCCGGACCACCGCCCTGCTGCAGTCAACGGTGCGTCTTGCGGGCCCGGTCTGACAGCGAACCATGCCTTTAGGAACACTCGACAGATCCCCGCCGCCCTTTTTCAAGCAGGGGCCGTCGGCGCTGTCCAAGCTGATGTTTTTCAGCGCCTTCTCGCTGTTCCTGATGGTGGCCGATGCCCGTTTTCACATCACCCAGCCGCTGCGCGCAACCGTTGCCACGGCGCTGTACCCGGTCCAGTGGCTGGCCATGCAGCCTGTCGATGCCGCGCTTTACGTGGGGAAGTACCTCACCGGCCTGACCGAAGCCCAGTCGGCCAGCGAAGGGGCCGCCCGCAAGCTGGCGCTGCAGTCCCTGCGCGCCGGCCAGGTCGAGCAACTCACGCAGGAAAACAACCGCCTTCGCAAGCTGATGGGCCTGCGCGAGCAACTGGCCGCCTCGGTGATGGCGGCCGAGGTGCTGTACGACGCAGCCGACCCCTACACCCGCAAGGTGATCATCGACAAAGGGCTGGCGCAAGGCGTTGACCTGGGCTCGCCGGTGCTCGATGAGGCCGGCGTGCTGGGCCAGGTCACCCGGGTGCACCCCCTGGTCAGCGAGGTCACCCTGCTGATCGACCGCGACCTCGCGATTCCGGTGCTCAATGTCCGGACCGGTGCCCGCAGCGTCGCGTATGGCGACCCGTCGGCGGCCGGCAGCGGCCTGGAACTGCGCTTCATGGGCAGCAACTCGGATGTTAAAGAGGGCGACCTGCTCACCACCAGCGGTGTCGACGGTGTTTATCCATCGGGCCTGCCGGTGGCAAAAATCAGCCGCATCGAGCGGCGTGCCGAATCGGCCTTTGCCAAGATTTACTGCGCCCCGCAGGCCATCGTCACGGGCGCTCGCCACGTGATCGTGGTCAAGCCGGTGGCAAGCCAGATTCCGCCCCGCCCCGAGCCGACGCCCGAGTTGCCGGCCAGGAAAGGCAGCAAATGATCATGCAAGGACTGACAACATGATCATGCGATCAGGCCAGCAACTGCTGCTGCCCGCCAACCCGCTCTTCATCTGGGCCAGCCTGATCGCGGCACTGCTGCTGAACATGCTGCCGCTGGGGCGGGTGCCCTGGATGCCGGACTTCCTGGCGCTGGTGCTGGTGTTCTGGAATGTGCACCAGCCGCTGCGCATCGGCATCGGTGTGGCCTTCATGTTTGGTCTGGGCATGGACGTGCACCAGTCGTCGCTGCTCGGCCAGCACGCGCTGTCCTATACGGCGCTCAGTTTCTTCGCCACGATGATCCACCGCCGCCTGCTGTGGTTCACGGTGCCTTCGCAGGCGATGCAGGTGCTGCCGCTGTTTGCGGTGGCGCACGGGGTGGAGCTTCTCATCCGCATGGCCGGCGGCGGCATTTTTCCGGGCTGGGTCATGTTGTGTGCGCCGATCGGCGAGTCGCTGCTGTGGCCGGTGGTCAGCGTGCTGCTGCTGGCGCCGCAGCGGCGGGCGCCGGATCGGGATGAGAATCGACCATTGTGAATATGGCCCCCACGCTTTTCACTGCGTGTAATGCGCTGCCCCCCGAGGGGGCCGTCTGCCTGCGGCCTGGCAAAGCCAGTTCCGCGGCTCCGCTGGCCTTTATTCGGCTCGCTTCGCATTGCCTCTTCGGGAGGGGTTTAGCTTGCGGGCACTTTCTGGCGGCTGTAGAGTCGGACCACCATGACTGAATTGCGCAATGTTGAAGCCGATTTGTCGCGCTTTCGTGCGCGGGTGCTGGTGGCCAGTCTGGTGGTATTGCTGGCGTTTATCCTGCTGGCGTCGCGGCTGGTGTATCTGCAGATCTTTCGCCACACGGACCTGAGCGAGCAGGCGGAGAACAACCGCACGGCGGTGGTGCCCATCGTGCCGAACCGGGGCCTGATCCTGGACCGCAACGGGGTGGTGCTGGCCACCAATTATTCGGCCTACACGCTGGAGATCACGCCGTCGAAGGTCGCCAATCTGGATGAAACCATTGCCGCGCTGGAAAAGGTGGTGGACATCCAGCTGCGTGACAAGCGGCGCTTCAAGCGTCTGCGCGAAGAGTCCAAGAACTTCGAGTCCCTGCCCATCCGCACCCGCCTGACCGATGAGGAAGTGGCGCGTTTCACCGCACAGCGCTTCCGCTTCCCGGGGGTGGACATCAAGGCGCGGCTGTTCCGCAGCTACCCGTTTGGCGAGCTGGCCAGCCATGTGGTCGGGTACATCGGCCGCATCAACCAGACCGAGAAGGAAGCCATCGAGGACAGTGACGACGAGGGCAACTACCGCGGCACCGACTACATTGGCAAGCTGGGCGTGGAGCAAAGCTTCGAGCAGCAACTGCACGGCACCACCGGTGTCGAGCAGGTAGAGACCTCCGCCGGCGGCCGCGCGGTGCGTAAACTGGCCACCAACCCCGCGACCCCTGGCGACACGGTGATGCTGTCACTGG
This sequence comes from Synechococcus sp. UW140, assembly GCA_943370905.1. GTDB lineage: Bacteria > Pseudomonadota > Gammaproteobacteria > Burkholderiales > Burkholderiaceae_C > Polaromonas. Next base: position 26,965 of record CALRSS020000011.1, on the reverse strand, counting down.
ACATCGGCCTGCAGAAGCTGGTCGAAGACATGTTCGGCGAGCGGCGCGGCGCGCTGGTGGCGATGGATCCCAGGACCGGCGACGTCCTGGCCTTCGTGAGCAAGCCGACGTTTGATCCCAACCTGTTTGTCGACGGCATCGACACCGAGAGCTGGGAAGCGCTCAACGAGTCCATCGACAAGCCCCTGCTCAACCGGGCGCTGCGCGGTACCTACCCGCCCGGCTCCACCTACAAGCCCTTCATGGCGCTGGCGGCCCTGCAACTGGGTGCGCGCTCACCCACCACGCTGATCAACGATCCCGGTTTCTTCATGTTCGGCGGCCGGCGCTTCGGCAGCCCCGAGAACGAGAAGGGCGGCATCATGGACATGAACCGCGCCATCGTGGAGTCCAGCAACGTCTACTTCTATTCGCTGGCCAACGAGATGGGCGTGGATGCCATCCACGACTTCATGAAGCCGCTGGGCTTCGGCCAGATCACCGGCATCGATATCAATGGCGAGGTGCGTGGTGTGCTGCCCAGCCAGGACTGGAAGCGCGGCTACTTCAAGCGGGCCGAGCAGCAGAAGTGGTTTGCCGGTGAAACCATTTCGCTGGGCATCGGCCAGGGCTACAACAGCTTCACGATGCTGCAATTGGCGCAGGCCATCAGCGTGGTGGCCAACAACGGCGTCAAGCACAAGCCGCGGCTGGTCATTGGCACCCAGGATCCGGTGAACCGTGTCATGCGGCCCCTGGCATTGGCGCCGGCGCAAGACCTCGGCTTCAAGCCGGAAAACGTCGCGGTGATCCGCAAGGCGCTGGTGGGCGTGGCCCAGGGCGGCACGTCGGCCAAGGTCTTCGCTGGGGCCGGCTATGTCAGCGGCGGCAAGACCGGCACTGCGCAGGCCGTGGGCATGGCGGCCAAAGGCAAGTACAACAGCGCCAAGATGGAAGAGCACCAGCGCGACCACGCGCTGTACATTGCGCTGGCGCCTGCCGATGACCCGAAGATCGCGCTGGCCGTGATTGTCGAAAACGCCGGCTGGGGTGCCGGTTCTGCCGCACCGATTGCGCGGCGGGCCTTTGACTACCTGCTGCTGGGCCAGTACCCCAGCGAGGAAGACATGGCGGCGGTGCAAAAAGGCCAGGCCGGCGCACCCATCGGCAAACCCCGCCGGGTGGCCGACATGCTGGCGCAACTGCCTGCTGGTGTGCCGCCTGTCGCGGGCATGTCGCCCGCTGCCTTGCCGGCCACCCGAAGCCAGCTGGCAGACGGTGGTACAGCGGCCGCCGCCAGGACGCCGCCCGCGGTGCCGACGGCAGCAGCCGTGGTCAGGGTGGCAGCGGCGCCGCGCTGACGGCCGCCGGGGGGGGGGCTTCAGGCCCCGCCAAACCGATTGCAGGAAGGCGTCGAAACCTGTTTTCAGGATCAGGGCGCTGACCACCACGATGAACACCACCCGCACGAAGCCGGTGTCGTGTCATCGAACCCCATGGCGTCGGTCTGGTGCAACACACTGCCGCTGGCGGTGCCCGGGCCTCGCGCCTCCAGCACAGGTCTTTTCGACCGCCCATGAAAAAAGCGCCAGGATTGCTGGCGCTCTCTTGTCAAATAAACATCTTTTGGAATGTTCAGTTGCGTTTTTTTGTCTGTCTCTCGTGTCTCCTCGGCTCCCCGCGTGACGGGCATCACTGCCCGCAAGCAAGACCAACATCCTAATACGCGCACTGACATAGTGCATTGGGGGTTTCCCGCACCCCACCAGTGCTCTTGAAGCGGTCTTGCCAGTGCGCGATCCAGCATGCTTTTTCTGTGCTTATTCACCATTGCAACCACTGGCCATCCATGGGCCGCCCTACTGCCAACACCCCCATGTTGTGGTGCCTGCATCTGTAGACGGCCCTTTCAAACCCGCCATGGCACGACTTATGCCTGTTACCAGTTGTTAAAAGTTGGCGGGTTGAAACAAGGGCGGGCACTGTATGCATGTGAAAAGCTGGGTGGTGGGGATGGTGGTGGCCGGTATCGGTTGGATGGGTCTGGCAGCGAATGCGCAAATGCCGCCCGCACCTGTGCCCGCCGCAACGCAGGCAGCCAGTGCATCTGATTCGGCGTCAACAGCGGTGGCGGCCCCGGTCATTGCGGCTGTGCCGCCGGCGCCTCAGGCCGCGGTGGTGCCGGCAGCGCCGGCCTCTGTCACTGCGCCGGCCCCGCTCACCCAGCCCGGCCTAGTGGGCACCGAAACGATCAATGGCGCCGACACCGCGTGGATGATGACGTCCACAGCGCTGGTGCTGCTGATGACGCTGCCCGGCATTGCACTTTTCTACGGCGGCATGGTGCGCCGCAAGAGCGTGCTCAATGTGATGGCTTGCGTGGTCGCGATCTGCGCCGTGGTCAGCGTGCTGTGGTTCGCCGTCGGCTACTCGATTGCCTTCACCCCCGGCACCGGTGCCATAGGACATTACATCGGCGGGACGGAGCGCTTCTGGTTTGAAGGCCTCGACTACCTGAAGGATGCGCAGAAGGTGGCCGTCAGCCACATCGCACCCAACATTCCCGAGTCGGTCTATGCGATGTTCCAGCTCACGTTCGCCATCATCACGGCCGCGCTGGTGGTGGGTTCGTTTGTCGAGCGCATGCGCTTTTCAGCCATGCTGATCTTCATGTCACTCTGGACGGTGATCGTTTACGCGCCGATCGCGCACTGGGTCTGGGAGCCCAACGGCTGGCTCGCCCGCCTCGGCACGCTCGACTTCGCCGGTGGCTCGGTGGTGCACATCAATGCCGGCATGGCCGGGCTGGTCTGTGCCTATGTGCTGGGGCCACGCCATGGTTATGGCCGCGAGCCCTTCACGCCGTTCAACCTTGGCCTCACGATGGCCGGTGCCGGCATGCTGTGGGTGGGCTGGTTCGGCTTCAACGCCGGTTCGGCTGTCGCCTCCGATGGCCGCGCTGGCCTGGCCATGGCGGTGACGCATATCGCGGCGGCTGCGGGTGCGCTGGGCTGGATGGCCGCCGAGTGGGCCGTGCGCGGCCGGCCTTCGCTGCTGGGCCTGTGCTCCGGGCTGGTGGCCGGACTGGTGGCCATCACACCCGCGGCGGGTTTTGTGTCGCCGCGCTCGGCGCTGGTGTTCGGCGTGGTGGCCGGCGTGGCCTGTTACTGGGGCGCCACCGGCCTGAAGCGGCTGCTCAACGCAGACGATTCGCTCGACGTGTTTGGCGTCCATGGCGTGGGCGGCATCGTGGGTTCCCTGCTGACCGGTGTGTTTGCCAGCAAGACGATCTCCGGCGCCGAGGGCAGCGTGCTGAACCAGTTCATCGGCGCCGGCTCGGTCATGTTCTACAGCCTCTTCATGACGGCCTTGGCACTGTGGGTCACGTCGCTCTTTGTCAGCCTGCGGGTGAGCGAAGGATCCGAAAGCGACGGGCTGGACATCACCCAACACGCCGAACGCCTCGGCACCTGATGCCGGCAGCTTTTCACGAGGACAGCCAGACCATGCCATCCAACGAAAAAATAGCCATCGCGGCGCATCTGCATGTGCTGCTGCGCCGCAAGACCGGCCGGATCACGGACACCGAATGGCTGGCCAGCAACCCGGAGTACGCCACAGCCATCGTCCGGTTTGCACGCGAGAAAGCGGCAGAAGACAGCCATCCGGACCTGGCGGTGTGGGCTGACAGGCTGGAAGAGGTGATGGCCATCCCGGACCCCCGGCCGCGTGTGCCGCTGGTCAAGATCGTGGCCGATGCGGTGAAGGAGCGCCATCCTCCTGCGCCCGTCATGCACTCACCGCCCGCCGACAGGCAGACCCCGGCACGCAGCATCAACACCGAAGACGAGGTCTACCCGGAGTCCGGCTTTATCGAATCCACCTTCGGCGCGATTTTTGGTGACAGCGAATCCGGCCGCGAGCGCAAGCCGCGCGATGCGGCCGTGCCGCGCTACATCAAAAGCCTGCGCTGACAGGCCGCCGGGCTGACGATCGCGTCAAGCCGTGCGCAGGTTCCTCAGACGCCTTCGCGTATCCACTGCGCCGCCCGCTCTGCAATCATCAGCGTCGGCGAGTTGGTGTTGCCGCTGGTGATCAGTGGCATCACACCGGCGTCCACCACCCGCAGCCCTGTGATGCCGCGCACCCGCAGGTGCGAGTCCACCACGGCCATCGGATCCTGCGCATTACCCATCCGGGTGGTGCCGACGGGGTGGAAGATGGTCGTGGCGATATCGCCTGCCAGCCGCGCCAGGTCTTCGTCGGTCTGGAACTGCGCGCCGGGCTTGAATTCCTCCGGCTGGTAAGGGGCCATGGCGCTCTGGCTGACGATGCGGCGCGTCACGCGCAGCGAATCGGCCGCGACCTGGCGGTCCTCGGGCGTGCTGAGGTAGTTCGGCGCAATCGCTGGCGCGTCTTCAAAGCGCCCGCTTTTGATCTGCACGCTGCCGCGGCTCGTCGGGTTGAGGTTGCACACGCTGGCGGTGAAGGCATTGAAGCTGTGCAGCGGCTCGCCAAAGGCGTCCAGCGACAGCGGCTGCACGTGGTACTGGATGTTGGGATACACCTGATCCGGTGACGAGCGGGTGAAGGCGCCCAGCTGCGACGGCGCCATGCTCATGGGCCCGGTGCGGCGCAGGGCATATTCCAGCCCGATGCGCGCCTTGCCCCAGAGCGAGTTGGCCATGGTGTTGAGCGTCAGTCCCCAGCCCTTGCTGCCCGGGGGCTGGGTGATCTTGTAGACCGAACGGATCTGCAGGTGGTCCTGCAGGTTGGCGCCGACGCCGGGCAGGTCCTGCACCACGGCGATGCCGTGCTGTTGCAGCAGGGCGGCCGGGCCAATGCCCGAGAGCTGCAGGATCTGCGGCGAACCGATGCTGCCGGCGCAGAGAATCACCTCGCCCATCGGCCCCGAGTCGCGCGTGGCCAGTGCCGTCACGTATTCCTGGCCGTCCCAGACCTTCACGCCGGTGCAGCGCTGGCTGCCGTCGGGCTGGCGCTCGATCACCAGCCGGGCCACCTGGGCGTTGTTCCACAGCTCGAAGTTGGGCCGGGCAAAACAGGTCGGGCGCAGGAAGGCCTTGGCGGTGTTCCAGCGCCACCCGTCCTTCTGGTTCACCTCAAAGTAGCCGACGCCTTCGTTGTTGCCGCGGTTGAAATCCGCAGTGGCCGGAATGCCGGCCTGCGCAGCCGCGGCCGAGAACGCATCCAGCACGTCCCAGCGCAGGCGTTGCTTTTCAATGCGCCATTCGCCGCCGGCATTGCGGTGCCGCAGGATCTTCTGGTAGGGATTGGTCTTGTCCTGCATCAGCTCGGGCGCGACGCCGCGTGCGCCGTGCATCGCGTTGGCGCCGCCGTAGTGGTCCTCGTGCAGCTTGAAGTAGGGCAGGGTGTTGTCCCAGCGCCAGGCGCTGTCGCCCGTCAGCTCGGCCCAGCGGTTGTAGTCGCGCGCCTGGCCACGCATGTAGATCATGCCGTTGATGCTCGAGCAGCCGCCCAGTGTCTTGCCGCGCGGGTAGCGCAGCGAGCGGCCGTTGAGACCAGCGTCGGGTTCGGTCTGGTAGAGCCAGTCGGTGCGCGGGTTGCCGATGCAGTACAGGTAGCCGACGGGAATGTGGATCCAGTGGTAGTCGTCCTTGCGGCCCGCTTCAATCAGCAGCACCCGCTTGGAGGCATCGGCGCTCAGCCGGTTGGCCAGCAGGCAGCCTGCGGTGCCTGCGCCAATGATGATGTAGTCGAAAGGCTGGGTGTCTTCGTGCATGGGGATGGTGTCTCTTGGGGTCAGGCTGCTCCGATTGTGTCAAAACCGCAGCGCTCCCGCCGCGGGGATTACCCGTTCGGAAGGCGCTGGCGCGCTGGCCCGTCCGGCCTGAACCCTGCTTGTAGGACTGGGGCGACAACGCTGCCGCAGGTGCTTGCAGCGCTGTTTTCAGCAGTTACCATGGCTTTTTTTGTGTCATTCCGGTCTGTGCCCGGCTTCATCGAAAGCTCATGGAAGACTCCACGCCACACATCGAACAGCAGGACACGCCGGAAGGTCGGGTGCTGGTGGTGCGCGGCGCGTGGACTGCGGCAGACCTGACGGGCGAGGTGGTCTGGGAGGCGCTGACCGCGCGGCTGCGCAGCCTGCGCCCGGCGTCGTCGGTCGCCACCGGCAATGGGGCTGGCGGCCAGACCGACCAATGGCGCCTGACGGACATCAGCAAACTCGACTTTCTGGGTGCGCAGGTCCTCTGGAACCACTGGGGACGCGCCTGGCCTGCCCAACTGCAGGCCGAGCCTGGCCAGCGTGCGCTGCTGGAGACCGTGGCCCGCTTCACCTGTACCCCGCCGCCGCCGCCCGCGCCGGACTGGCGCGAACCCCTCCGGGTGCTGGGCGAGCGGGCGCTGAGCCTGCTGGACCACCTCAAGGGCGTGGTGCGGCTGATCGGGCAGTTGCTGCTGGATGTGCTGCGGCTGCTGCGTCATCCGCGGCAAGGCCCTTGGCGCGACATTTCCGGTCACCTGTTCCACATCGGCGCCACCGCGCTGCCGATCACTGCGCTGGTCGGCTTCCTGATTGGCGTCGTGCTGGCTTACCTGATTTCGCAGCAACTGCGCCAGTTCGGCGCGGACGCGTTCATCGTCAACATCCTGGGCATCTCCCTGATCCGCGAGCTGGGTCCGGTGCTCGCTGCCATCCTGATTGCCGGACGCAGCGGCTCGGCCATCACGGCGCAGATCGGCGTGATGCGCGTGACGGAAGAGCTCGACGCGATGCGCGTGATGGGCATTGCGCGCGGCTTTCGCCTGGTCATGCCGCGCGCCCTGGCGCTGGCGGTGGTGATGCCGCTGATCAGCGGCTGGACCACAATCGCTGCGTTGCTCGGTGGCATGCTGGCGGCCGATGTGGCGATGGACGTGACGCCGTCCTACTTCATCAACTCGCTGCCCGCTGCAGTCGAGCTGGCCAACCTCACGCTGGCCACGGCGAAATCGGTGGTGTTCGGCCTGCTGATCGCGCTGATCGGTTGCCACTACGGCCTGCGCGTGCGGCCCAACACCGAAAGCCTGGGGCAGGGCACCACGGCCTCGGTGGTCACGTCCATCACGGTGGTGATTCTGGTGGATGCGCTGTTTGCGGTGCTGTTCAAAAACGTCGGAATATGAAGAGCCCCCACGTTCGCCCACTGCGTGTGGCTCTCTGCCCCCTCAAGGGGCCATCCGCCTGCGGCCCGGCAAAGCCGGTTCCGCGGCTCCGCTGGCCTTTCGTTGGCTCTCCGCTGGTTGTTGTGTCGTGCGAGCTGCCGTCACTTCTCGGACATGGGTGTGGGAATGACTGAGGCGGTTGTTGAAATCAGGAAGCTGTGGACGGTGTTCCAGAATGGCGACCGGGAATCGGTGGTGCACAAGGACCTCGACCTGACGGTGGCGCGCGGTGAGGTGCTGTCGCTGGTTGGCGGCTCGGGCACCGGCAAGACGGTGTTGCTGCGGCAGATGCTGGGGCTGGAAAAGCCTGCGCGGGGCGAGATCACGGTGCTGGGCAAGCCCGCTGCCGAGCTGGGCAAGCACGGCGCGGCCAGCCGGGTCGGCATGCTGTTCCAGCAGGGTGCCCTGTTCTCGGCCTTCACGGTGCTGGAGAACATTGCCTTTCCGCTGCGTGAGCTCAAGACCCTGCCGGCCGACCTGATCCGCGAGGCGGCCATGGTCAAGCTGCAGATGGTGGGGCTGCCACCCGATGCGGCCGACAAGATGCCCAGCGATCTGTCGGGCGGGATGATCAAGCGCGTGGCACTGGCGCGCGCGCTCATCATGGACCCGCCGTTGCTGCTGCTCGATGAGCCCACCGCCGGGCTGGACCCGGAGAGCTCCGACAGTTTCTGTGCGCTGTTGCGCTCCCTGCACAAGGGCATGGAGCTCACGGTGGTCATGGTCACTCACGACCTGGACACCCTGTTCGAGCTCAGCACCCGCATTGCCGTGCTGGCCGACCAGAAGGTCATCGTCAACGACGTGCCGAAAGAGGTGGTGGCTTTCCCGCACCCCTTCATTCACCATTTTTTCCTCGGTGAGAGGGGTCAGCGCGCGATGGAGTTGTTGCGCGAATACCCCTTCACTGTCTGAACAGAACCGAAAGCAGAAAGGCTTCACATGGAAAACAAAGCCCATGCCATGGCTGCCGGCGCATTTGTGCTGGTGGTGACTGCGCTGGTGGCCCTGCTGGCCCTCTGGCTCACGCGTGACAACACCCAGCGCGACCTGTACGACATGAGCACGGCAGAAACCGTGTCTGGCCTGCAGCCGCAGGCCGCGGTGCGGTTTCGTGGCGTGCCCGTCGGCAAGGTGGAGCTCATTGGTTTTGATGCCAAGGTCAAGGGCAATGTGCTGATCCGCGTGTCGATCGACCGCAGCGCACCGGTCACCAAGTCCACCTTTGCCACCGTGGCCTCGCAGGGTGTGACGGGGCTGGGCTTCATCCAGCTGGACGACAACGGGGGCTCGTCGGAACGCATGACGCCCAACGACGACGACCCGCCGCGCATTCCGCTCAAGCCCGGCGGGCTGGACAAGCTGCTGACGCAGGGCGAAGCCATCCTCACCCAGGTCGAGCAGGCCAGCAAGCGCCTGAACCGCCTGCTGTCGGATGAGAACCAGGCCGCCGTCACGGGCGCGGTGACGCAGCTCGGCGAGGCCGCCGGCAGCCTTAACCGCGTGGCCAAGGGCCTGGAGCCGACCGTGGCCACGCTGCCTGCGCTGTCCAAAGACGCCACCGCAACGCTCGCCTCCGTCCGCTCGGCCACGGACGAGGTCGCGGTGACCGCACGCCGCCTCAATGAAAAGGGCGGCCCGCTCGACAAGCTGGCCGAAGGCGGCGCGGCGTTGGCGTCAGGCGTGCAGACCTTCAGCGCCGCCACCCTGCCCAAGCTGGGCGAAGTGGCGGACGAAACCGCCCGCGCAATGCGCCAGCTGCGCCGCACCGTCAATGCGGTGGACGACAACCCGCAGTCGCTGATTTTCGGCAACGGCACGCCCGTGCCTGGCCCGGGCGAGCCCGGTTTTTCCGCCACTGGAGTGAAGAAATGAAGGTTGACCGTCCCCATCCCGCCGCTGCCTGGACTGCTGGCATGACCCTTTGCCTGCTGGTGCTGGCCGGCTGCTCGGGCCTGCCCGACAAGCCCGTGCGCGCCGCCATGTACGACTTCGGCCCCGGCCCGCTGGTGACGGCGCCCACGACCCGCATCGCGCCGCTGCCGCCTCTGGCGGTGGACGACGTCGCCACCTCCGGCGGTGCCCTCGACAACACCGCCGTGCTCTACCGCCTCGGCTATGCCGATGAACAGCAGCTCAAGCCCTATGCGCAGGCCCGCTGGAGTGCGCCGCCCGCGCAGCTGGTGCGCCAGCGTGTGCGCGACCAGCTTGGCCAGCGCCGGGCGATTTTCACGGCGGGCTCTGGCCTGGCGCTCAACCGCACCCAGAATGCCGTGCTGCCCCTGTTGCTGCGGCTGGACCTGGAGGAGTTCAGCCACCTCTTCACGGCGCCTGACGCCAGTGTGGGGCTGATCCGCCTGCGCGCCACGCTGGTCGAGGTCACACCGGCCGGCGAGAAACTGATTGGCCAGCGCAGCGTGGTGGTGCAGCGGCCGGCGCCCACCGCCGATGCGCCCGGCGGTGTCCGTGCGCTCACCGCCGCGACCGATGCCGCAATTGCGGAAATCGACCAGTGGCTGCAGCAAACCCCCGCGCGGTGAGTCTCGGGGCGCGCACATGAAGACCCTGGAAGAGCAACTCGCGGCTGCGGGCCTGGTGGTGTCGGGCTGCTGCGAGCGCATGAGCGAATACGGTGTGGAGCTGATCCAGAGTGCCCCGCTGCTGGAGGACTTCACCCCGGAAGAGGCCGACATTCTGGGCGCCAGCATGCTGCTGGTGCGGGCGGAGCCGGGGCAGGTGATGATCCGCGAAGGCGAATCGGGCGACTGGATGATGCTGGTCCTCAAAGGCACGGTCGATGTGACCAAGCGGATCGAGCTGCCCGGGCAGGAGGTCGCTGAAGGGCCGGCACCGGAGAGCGCGGACGACCAGGCCATGGCCCGCGTGTCGCGGTTGGGGGTGATCCAGCGCGGGCACAGCGTGGGCGAGATGTCCATGCTGGACAACGAACCGCGCTACGCGAGCTGCATCGCCATCGAGGCGGTGGAGGCCGCGGTGCTGGGACGGCGCGCCGTGGCGCTCTTGATCCGGGATCACCCGGCCGTGGGCGCCAAGCTGCTGGTCAAGCTCACGCAGATGATGGCCCAGCGCCTGCGCAACACCAGCAACCAGCTGGTCAGGCGCCTGCGCAGCAGCCCGGACCTCACCAAAACGCTCTGAGTGCCCTGAGCGCACGGTGCGCGGAAATGCGCGGAAGTGCCATGGGACAATTCGGCCATGGATGACACCGCCGATCTTTGGCGTCTTTCCGCGACGCAGTTGCAGCGCCATTACCGGGAGGGCTCGTTGACGCCGGTGCAGGTGGTGCAGAGCTGTCTGGCGCGCATCGACGCCGTCAATCCCCACCTCAACGCGCTGGTCGCGCGGCGTGATGCGGCCGTGTTGCGCGATGCCGAGGCCTCGGCCCGGCGTCTTGCGCAAGGCCGGCCGCTGTCAGCGCTCGACGGCGTTCCGCTGACCATCAAAGACAACCTGCTGACGCAGGACATGCCCACCACCTGGGGAACGCGTGGCCTGCGCGGGTACACGGCCGATCACGACGAGTTGCCGGTGGCACGGGCGCGCGCCGCGGGTGCCCTGCTGGTCGGCAAGACGAATGTGCCCGAGTTCACGCTGGAGGGCTTCACCGGCAACCCGCTCCATGGCTGCACGCGCAACCCGTGGAACACGGCGCTCACGCCAGGTGGCTCCAGCGGTGGCGCGGTGGCCAGCGTGGCCGCGGGGTGCACGCCGCTGGCGCTGGGCACGGACGGTGGAGGCTCCACGCGCCGGCCGGCTTCGCATGGCGGTCTGGTGGGCTTCAAGCCGTCGATTGGATCGATTGCCAGGGCAGATGGCTTGCCGTCCTTGCTGCTGGACTTCGAGGTCATCGGCGCCATGGGCCGTACCGTGTCCGACACGCGCCTGTTGTTTGAGGCGCTGCGCGGGCCGTCGGCGGTGGACCGGTCATCGCTGGCCGCGGCGCAGGCGGCCGGGCGAATGTCTGCGTCTGCGCGCACCGACGGCGGCTTGCCAAAACAGCTGCGCCTTTTGTATGTAGAGCGCTGGGGTGATGCACCGCTGGATCCGCAGATTGCCGCCAGCGTGCGCCGCGCGGTGAAGCAGTTCGCTGCCGCAGGGCACGCGGTAGAGGAGGCCGCCGACCTGCCGCTGGACTTGAGCTTCTGGACCGAGGCGTGGCCGCAGGTCAGCCAGATCGGCCTGGCGGCGCTGTTCCGCGCGCACCCGGCCTGGGGTGAGGCGGCCAGCGAGAAATACCGCCTCATGGCCGCCGAGGGTGAACGTCTGGGCGCAGCGCGGCTGTGGCAAATGCTGGAACAGGTGGAGGCACTGCGCGCCCGGGCGGCTGCGCTGTTTGAAGGCGTCGACGTGGTGATCACGCCCGCGACGGCCGCACTGCCCTGGCCCGCTGCCGAGTCTCACCCCACCCGCATTGACGGGCAAGAGGTCGGCCCGCGCGGGCATGCGGTCTACACCGGCTGGGTCAATGCTGCCGGCCTGCCAGCGCTGGCGCTGCCCTGCACGCCCTCGCGTGAAGGCCTGCCGATCGGCTTGCAACTGGTTGGCCCCTATGGCGCCGATGACCTGCTGCTCGATCTGGGGGCGGCCTTCGAGGCTGCGAGCCCCTGGGCGGACCGCTGGCCCCCGCTCGCTGATTGAGTGGACGCCCGGGAGCGGCGCCGGCGCTGCTCAGCCGAAGGTGACGCGCGCTTCGCCCACACCGTCGAACGTTGCCACCACGGTGTCTCCAGCCTGGGCCTGCAGCACACCGCACCACGTGCCGGTGGTCACCACGGTGCCAGCCGGGACGGTGCTGCCGTCACGGGTCGCGTGGCGAAGCCAGGTCGGCAGCAGCCAGGCCGGGTCGCCGAGCGAATGGGTGCCCGCAAAAGCCTGTGCGGCTGCGTCACCGATCTGCACGCGGCAGGACTGCGTGGCCCAGTTGCGCGATGCGTCGTAGGGCACCCACGGGCCCAAAACCAGTGCGCCATGCGACTGCAGGTCGGCGAGTTTGGCCAGCGCCGGCGCCTGCATGCCCTGTGACCAGCGCGAGTCCACGATCTCGATGGAGACCGTCATGGCGTCCACCAGGGCGCGTGCGTTCTCCGGCGTTAGGCTGGCGGCCCGGGCTGCGTCCACCGGCGCGGCCAGACGCAGCGCAATTTCCGCTTCGATGCCGCGCATCGTGAACGGCCAGCGGGTCGCGGCCGGGCTGGGCCAGATGCCTGCCGGCGGCAGCGGTGCGTGGGTGAGCACGGCGTCGCGCGAAGGCCCGCCGGATTTCCAGTGGCCGGCGGGCTGGGCTGAAAACCAGCCGAGTGTGCGGGCGACGGCCTGCTGCACGGCGTAGGCCTCGTCGGCGCTGGTCAATGCGCTGGCCGCCGCTGCGGCATCTGCCAGCTGTGCGGGGTGGCTGCGCGCCTTCAGCAACGCATCGGCGACGGCCTGCAGTGAGGGGGGAAGTGCGGCGTGGTTCATGTGTGGGCTTTCATCCATGCAGGGCGGGGAACAGCTTGCCCAGACCGTCGGCCATCACCTCCACCGCGAGCGCGGCGAGGATCAGGCCCATCAGCCGGGTCATGACGTTGATGCCGGTCTTGCCGAGCACGCGGGCAATCGGGTCGGCGAGCGAAAAGCACAGCGCGGTCGCCAGGGCGATCACCACGCCGTAGCCGACCAGCGTGGCCAGCTGCAGAAAAGTCTTGGCCTTCTCGGCGTAAATCACCACGGTGGACATCGTGGCCGGGCCCGTCAGCAGCGGAATGGTGAGCGGCACCACGGCAATGCTGGCGCCGCGTGCGGCCTTGGCGGCGCCGTCTTCCATTTCGTTGGTCATGGGCTTGGCTTCGGCGGGTTGGGCGTTGAGCATGTTCATGGAGCTGATCAGCAGCAGCATGCCGCCACCGACCTGGAAGCTCGCCAGCGAGATGCTGAAAAACTCCAGGATCTGCAGGCCGAGCAGTGCGCTGGTGGCAATCACCACAAACGCGCTGAACGCGGCAGTGACCACGGTACGCCGCCTTTGAGCAGGCGAGAAATCCTGTGTGTAGTGAATGAAGAAGGGCACGATGGCCAGCGGGTTGACGATGGCCAGCAGGGTGACGAGCGGTTTGAAGTCCATCACTACCTGCCTCCGGTCACATCGAGCAGCGCACCCGTGGTGTAGCTCGCCTGGTCCGACAGCAGCCAGACAATTGACCGGGCGACTTCCTCCGCCGATCCCGCGCGCTGCATCGGCACCTGGGGTGCCAGGTCGCGGACGCGGTCGGGCAGGCCACCGGAAGCATGGATTTCGGTTTCGATGATGCCGGGCCGCACCGCATTGACGCGGATGCCTTCGGTCGCCACTTCCTTGGCCAGACCCATGGTGAAGGTGTCGATGGCACCCTTGGCCGAGGCGTAATCCACATACTGGCCTGGCGAGCCCAGGCGCGACGCGGCGCTCGACACATTGACGATGCTGCCGCCCGAACCGCCATGGCGCGTGCTCATGCGCCTGACGGCTTCGCGGGCGCAGAGGAAAGAGCCGAACACGTTGATCTCGAACATGCGGCGGATGCGCGCGTAGCTCATGGCGTCCACCCGGCTGGCCTGGTCGACCACGCCGGCGTTATTCACGAGCGCCGTGAGCCGGCCGAACCTGGCATCAATTTTCTCGAACATGGCGAGGACGTCGGCCTCGCTGGCCACGTCGGCCTGCACGCTCATGGCCTGACCGCCGGCGCTGCGAATCTGGCGGACCACCTCATCGGCGGCCAGCGAATTGGCGGTGTAGTTGACGGCCACGGCGTAGCCATCGCGGGCCGCCAGCAGGGCCGTCGCGGCACCAATACCCCGGGAACCCCCGGTGATCAAAACAAGCTTGGACAAACCAGACCTCCTGCAAAAAATGCCAATCCCGGTTAAAAACGGGGATGGGGCGAGCCCTGCTACTGTACCCACACTCGGGACAACCGGCGGTCTTTTCAGACTGCCCAACCGGCGCCCATCATTTCCCGGAGACAACCATGCCCCGCACAGTGGATTACTACCTCACGCCCCAAAGCCCCTGGACCTACCTGGGCCACGGGCGGCTCACTGCGATCGTGAAGGCCTCCGGCGCCACCGTGCGGGTGTTGCCGATTGACCTCGGCGGCAAGGTGTTCCCGATTTCCGGCGGCCTGCCCCTGGGCCAGCGCGCACCCCAACGGCAGGCCTACCGCCTCATCGAATTGCAGCGCTATGCCGACCATCTGAAGGTGCCGCTCAACCTGAAGCCCAAGTACTTTCCGGTGGCCGGCGATGACGCCGCCCGCCTCATCATCGCGGTGGACCTGCACGATGGTGCCGACGCCGCGATGGCCATCAGTGGTGCCATCTTCAGTGCGGTGTGGGTCGAGGAGCGGCTGATTGCCGACGAGAAAGTCCTCGCGCAACTCCTCACCGAATGCGGACTGTCGTCACAGCGGCTCGAGCAGTCGCACAGTCAGGCGGTGCAGGAGCGCTACGAAGCCAACACCCAGCAGGCGATCAGCGCCGGTATTTTTGGTGCCCCGAGCTATGTCGTCGATGGCGAACTGTTCTGGGGCCAGGACAGGCTGGACTTTGTGGCGCGCAAGCTGGGCGTTCCGGCATCGGCCTGAAGCCCGAGCGGACACCTGAACCGAATCCCTGTTTTCATTTTTCAAAGGAGCTTTTCATCATGGGTCAATTCACCAACCTCACCTCCGCCGACGGCACCACGGTACCCGCCTATGTGGCGATGCCCGATGGCAAGCCACGCGGCGCCATCGTGGTGCTGCAGGAAATCTTCGGCGTGAACTCGCACATCCGCGCGGTGACCGACCGCTTTGCTGCCCAGGGCTATGTGGCCGTGGCACCGGCCACCTTCCAGCGCGTGAAAGCGGGCGTGGAGCTGGGCTACACCGAAGCCGACATGAACGCCGGCTTCGCGCTCAAGACCGCCGTGACCGAGCTGCCCGGTGCTGGCGTGCTGCCCGACATCCAGGCCGCCATTGACCACGCCGCCCAACTCAGCGGCGGCAAGGTCGGCCTCATCGGTTTCTGCTGGGGCGGTCTGCTCACCTGGCAATCGGCCTGCACCCTCAAGGGCCTGAGCGCTGCTGCGCCTTACTACGGGGGTGGTGTGACGGCGCCGGAAGAGATCGCACGCCAACCGCTGTGCCCGGTGATGGCCCACTTCGGCGACCAGGACCACTGGATTCCGCTGGAAGGTGTCGAGGCTTTCTCCAGGGCGCATCCTGAAGTCACGGTGCATGTCTATGCGGCCAACCACGGCTTCAACTGCGACCAGCGCGGCTCCTACAATGAGGCCGCTGCCAATCTGGCGCGTGAACGCACGCTGGCGTTCTTCGCTGCCAACGTCGGCTGATTCAGGAGCCTGCCGTGCCTGCCTTCGACTGCCCTGGTTGGACGCCTCTCGGCATTTGGCCATGGCTCAGGCGCGTGCTGGCGGGCCTGTCGGTGGCGACCGCCTGCGCGTCGGCTCTGGCGGCTGACTACACCGGCCCGCTGTTTGACGCGCACCTGCATTACAACGAGGAAGCTTTTGGCCTTCCGCAGGCGGCCAACACCGGCCCTCACCCGGTGAGCGATGTGCTGGCCCGCATGCAGCGCAATGGCGTCAAAGCCATCGTGGCCAACTCCCGGCCGAATGACGGCACCCAATCGCTGGCTGCCACGCCGCAGACCCGGGCAGCGGGCGTCACGGTCGTGCCTTTCATTCGCTTGTATCGCAACCGCGCCGACTACGACAGCTGGTTTCGGGACGATTCCATTTTCGAGATGGTGAAGACCGAGTTCGCACGCGGCGTGACGGGTGACCAGGCCGGGCCGTACAAGGGCATCGGCGAGTTCCATCTGTACGACAGCGCCAACGCCAACGGTCCGGTAGCCAGAAAGCTGATGGTCTTTGCCGAGGAAAACAAGCTCGCCATCCTGGCCCACGTGGACGACGTGGCGATTGACCTGCTGATGGCCAACGCCCCCGGCAAGGGGCAGAAGACGCGGCTGATCTGGGCGCACACCGGCATCGGTGGCGTTCCGTCAGTGCGCGTCGATCAGTTGCTGGGCCAATACCCGCTGCTGATGGGCGAGTTGTCTTACCGGCCGGGTCTGACGTGCGATGGCGGCAAGCTGTGCCCCGAGTGGCGCGCCTTGCTGCTCAAGTACCCGGATCGCTTCATGATCGGCTCCGACACCTGGGTCAACCAGCGCTGGCAGTATTACGACGACACCATGAAGGGCTACCGGGTCTGGCTGGGTGACCTGCCGGCCGATGTGGCGCGCAAGATCGCGTGGGGCAATGCGGCTGCTATTTTCGGTGTCGCGCCCCCCTGAATTTCTGAATATCCATCCTGCGATCCACCATGCTCCAGCTTTACTTTTCCCCCAGCAGCGCCGCCATGGCACCCCACATCCTGCTGCAGGAACTGGGCGTGCCTTTCGAAAAAATCCTGACCGACACCTCCACCGGTGCGCACCGCAGCGAGGCCTATCGCAAGATCAATCCGAACGGGCTGATCCCGGCGCTGGTCGATGGTGATCTGGTGCTGTACGAGACGGCTGCCATCTGTCTGCACCTGTGCGACACACATCCGCAGGGCGGCCTGGCACCGGCGGTGGGCAGTGCCGAGCGGGCGCACTTTTACAAGTGGCTGATCTGGCTGACCAACACGCTGCAGTCGACACTGATCGTGTATTTCTACACCGAGCGCTGGATGGACGAAGGCAACGCATCGGGCGTGGCGGAATTGAAGGCGCATGCCGAGGCCCGCATCGGCCCGATGCTGGACCAGCTCGATGCCGAAATCGCCCGGCAGCAGGCGCTTCACCCGCAGGCATGGTTGCTGGGCGAGCACTACTCGGCGGTGGACATCTACGCCATGATGCTGTGCCGCTGGACGCGCAACTTCAAGTCGCAGCCGGCGCGCGAGCGCCCGCACCTTGGCCCCTACCTGCAACGGGTGCTGGCTCGGCCTGCGGTGATCCGGGCGTTCGAGGCCGAGGGCCTGGCCCGGCCCTGGGTCTGAGTGTCCCGGGCGCCAGTTGGCGCCCGCCCGCCGTGGTTACCCCTGCCGCAGTTTTTTGGCCGCGTCGATCGCGAAATAGGTCAGCACGCCATCGGCGCCGGCGCGCTTGAAGGCCAACAGGCTTTCCAGCATGACGGCGTCGTGGTCCAGCCAGCCGTTTTGTGCGGCGGCCTTCAGCATCGCGTATTCACCGCTGACCTGGTAGGCGAAGGTCGGGATGTGGAACTCGTCCTTGACGCGGCGCACCACGTCCAGATAAGGCATGCCGGGCTTGACCATCACCATGTCGGCGCCCTCGGCAATGTCCATGGCCACTTCGCGCAGGGCTTCATCGGTGTTGCCCGGGTCCATCTGGTAGACCTTCTTGTCGGCCTTGCCCAGGTTGCCGGCGGAGCCGACGGCGTCACGGAAAGGGCCGTAGAACGCGCTGGCGTACTTGGCGCTGTAGGCCATGATCCTTGTATGTATCGCGCCACTCGATTCGAGCGCTGCTCGAATCGCTCCGATCCTGCCATCCATCATGTCGCTGGGGGCGACGATGTCCACGCCGGCTTCGGCCTGCGTGAGGGCCTGCTGGACCAGCCGTTCGATGGTCTCGTCGTTGAGGATGTAGCCGTTGGCGTCGGGCAGGCCGTCCTGTCCGTGCGTGGTGAAGGGGTCCAGCGCCACGTCGGTCATCACGCCCAGTTCGGGGAAATTCTTCTTCAGCTCGCGCACGACACGCGGCACCAGTCCGTCGGGGTTCAGCGCTTCCTTGCCGTCCACGGTCTTGAGGCTGCCGTCGATCACCGGGAACAGCGCCATCACCGGAATGCCCAGCTTCACACATTCTTCGGCCACCGGCAGCAGCAGGTCCAGGCTCAGGCGCTCCACGCCTGGCATGGAGGCAATGGTCTGGCGTTGCTGGCGTCCGTCCGTGACGAACACCGGGTAAATCAGGTCATGCGGCGTGAGCGAATTTTCGCGCACCAGGTTGCGTGTGAAGCTGTCACGGCGCAGGCGACGGGGACGGCCTGCAGGATAGGGTGCGAAGTTGGAGGCGTGGATGGTCATCGGCAAATTGTGCCAAAGGTTGGGCGCAAGCCCCAACTATTTGCTGCGGTAAACCCGTACTTTCCGGCCCTCCCGGACGAGTCGCTCCGCCCAACGGACGTACGGGGAAATGCGTATAAATCCGTTCAATTTGGTTCACACTGAAGTGATTGCGATGGTGATTGCCATGCGTTTGGGCGCGTGGTTAAAATTCGTATGTGTAGTTACCAATTTGGCAACTGCATCCCGCTTTTCCTCCCTGAGCGGGGCCTTTGCGTGTGACAGCAAAAAGGCTTGCGAGCCCGGTTGGCCTTGTGCCATCCGGGCATTTTTTTTGGCATGCTCCGGTGCAGCACGAGCACGCCGGGTGAGGTGGTTTAAGCCAGCAGGCGCAGCGGCCCCCTCGGGGGGGGCAGCGCATACACGAAGTGACAAGCGTGGGGGCTACACTTCCTTATGCTTTGGGTCAAATCCTTCCACATTGTCTTTGTCGCCAGCTGGTTTGCTGGCCTGTTTTACCTGCCGCGGATTTTCGTGAACCTGGCCATGGTGCCGCCCGAAAGCGTGGCCGAACGTGAGCGTCTGCTCCTCATGGCGCACAAGCTCAAGCGCTTCACCACGCTGCTCGCCATTCCTGCACTGATCCTGGGCCTG
Source organism: Synechococcus sp. UW140 (assembly GCA_943370905.1). Lineage (GTDB taxonomy): Bacteria > Pseudomonadota > Gammaproteobacteria > Burkholderiales > Burkholderiaceae_C > Polaromonas. The sequence goes on along the minus strand of CALRSS020000011.1, from coordinate 8,081 downwards.
TGGCTGTACCTCGGGTATGGCGTGGGCCGCGGCCCCGGCAACGGGTGGATGCACGCCAAGCTCGCCGTGGTGGTGCTGGCCCTCGGCTACCACCACCTGTGTGCCCGTCTGCTCAAGCAGTTCGTGGCCAACCGCAACACGCGCAGCCACCGCTGGTACCGCTGGTTCAACGAGATTCCCGTGTTGCTGCTGGTCGCTGCCGTCATCCTCGTCGTCGTCAAGCCCTTCTAGGAGCCGTTCAGCCCAACGGCCAGCCCTGTGAACAAGCCTCCCCATCCAGCAGACGCGGGCGAACCGGCTTCGCCGGGCGCCACGCGTCGTTCCCTGGAAGGGGAGGCAGAACTACGTGAAGCGAAGCGGAGCGAGGATGTCAGGGGTGAGCATGAGCTGTCGGGCGAACCGGCTTCGCCGGGCGCCACGCGTCGTCCACTGGAAGGGGAGGCAGTACTACGCGAAGCGAAGCGGAGCGAGGATGTCAGGGGTGAGCGTGAGCTGTCGGGCGAACCGGCTTCGTCGGGCGCCACGCGTCGTCCCCTGCAAGGGGGGGCGGTGCCACACGAAGCGCAGCGCAGTGAGAACGATAGGGGTGCACCGAACAGTTCCGCGGGCCCACTCGCCCTCGCAGCGATCTGCCTGATTGTGTATGCCAGTCTCTATCCGTTTGCCGACTGGCGTGACCAGGGCATCTCGCCGTTTCGCTTCCTGACCGCGCCGCTGCCGCAGTACTGGACGCGTTTTGACGTGGGCGCCAATTTGCTGGGCTATGCCCCGCTGGGGTTTCTGCTGGCCCTGGCAGCCTTGCGCAGCCGGCGCATGGGCCGGGCCGTCACCGCTTCGGCGATCGCTTGCGCCTTTCTTTCGCTCGCGATGGAAACGCTCCAGAGCTACCTGCCGTCGCGTGTGCCCTCCAATGTGGACTTCGCACTGAACACTGCAGGGGGGTGTCTGGGTGCCGGTCTGGCGTGGGCGCTGCAGCGGCTGGGTCTGGTGGCGCTCTGGCGTCAGTTCCGCGAGCGCTGGTTTGCACGGGACGCCCGCGGCGCGCTGGTGTTGCTGTCGCTGTGGCCAGTGGCCTTGCTGTTTCCTGCGTCGGTACCCATGGGGCTGGGGCAGGTGTTCGAGCGGCTCGAAGCCGCGCTGGCCGATGCCCTGCTGGACACGCCTTTCCTGCAATGGATGCCGGTGCGCGACATGGAGCTGCAGCCCCTGGTGCCGGCCGCTGAATTGCTGTGCGTGGCGCTGGGGCTGCTGGTGCCGTGCCTGATGGGGTATTGCGTGATCCGAACCGCGTGGCAGCGTGCGGTGGCTGCCGTCTCGGTGGTCGCTGCGGGGATTCTGGCCTCGGCTCTCTCGGCGGCGCTGAGCTACGGCCCAGACCATGCCTGGGCCTGGCTGGACGTGCCGGTGCAGGCGGGCGTGGCACTGGCCGTGGTCCTGGCCGCTGTGTCATTGGCCCTGCCACGCCGCGGGGCGGCGGCCTTGGGCCTGCTGGCGCTGGCAACCCATCTGGCCTTGCTCAACCAGGCGCCGGCAGACCCCTACTTTGCGCAGACGCTGCAGACCTGGGAGCAGGGCAGGTTCATCCGTTTTCACGGACTGGTGCAATGGCTGGGGTGGCTGTGGCCCTATGCGGCTCTGGTCTATGTGGTGGTGCGCCTGTCTGGCCGCGAGCAGCCGGCGGCAGGGGAAAACGTAAAATCGGGCGATGACCCACGCATCACCTCCCGCTAGTGCTCCATCCGCATCTCCCGCTGATACACCGGCCAGCTATTACGAGCGCCACATCTTCTTTTGCCTGAACCAGCGCAAGGGTGGCGAAGAGTGCTGTGCCGACCACCGCGCCCAGGAGGCCTTTGACCGCTGCAAATCCCAGGTCAAGGCCGCAGGCCTGTCGGGCCCCGGACAGGTCCGGGTCAACAAGGCGGGCTGCCTGGACCGCTGCGCGGCCGGCCCCGTGGCGGTGGTCTACCCCGAGGCGGTCTGGTACACCTATGTGGACCAGGGCGACATTGACGAGATCGTGGAGTCGCACCTGAAAAACGGCAAAGTCGTCGAGCGGCTGCGCACGCCGCCGCATCTGGGCCGCTGAGCACGCAGTTTTCAGACCCGAACACCTTGAACGCCCAAACCGAAAAATCAATCATTGCCGGTCCGGCCGGCCCGCTGGAAATCGCGCTGGACCGGCCAGCCGGCGCCTCGCGCGGCGTGGCGGTGATCGCCCACCCGCATCCGCTGTTCGGCGGCACCATGGACAACAAGGTGGTGCAGACGCTGGCCCGTGCGTTCATCCAGTGCGGCTGGACGGCCGTGCGTTTCAACTTCCGGGGCGTCGGCGGCAGTGCGGGCAACCACGATGAGGGCCGCGGCGAGCTGGAGGATTTCCTGGCGGTGGTCGCGCACGCGTCGCCCGCAGGACCGGAGGCGGGTGTGCTGGCGTTGGCTGGCTTTTCGTTCGGAGCGTTTGTCACGACGCATGCCTTCGCCCGGTTGTATCCTGCGCGGGCCATCGAGAAATTGGTGCTGGTCGGCACCAGCGTGAGCCGTGCGCCGGCCGCGCCGGTTGATGTTGCCGCGCACGACAGGACGCTGGTGGTGCACGGCGAGCAGGACGACACCGTGCTGCTGCCGGCGGTGATGGACTGGGCCCGCCCGCAATCACTTCCTGTTACGGTCGTGCCCGGAGGCGGCCATTTCTTTCATGGACAATTGCCCCTTCTGAAAAGTTTGGTGGTACGCCACCTGTCTTCGGCCACTGTTTGAGTGTTTTCGGGGCCTGCACGCAAGCGCGCGCAGCGGCCCCTTGGCAGTTCGCAGCGGCCTCACTGCCTCCCATGACCTCCAACCCACCTTCCCACATGCCACTTCTTTCCCAGGCCTTTCGGGCCATGCCCGGCTTGCGCCGTTTCAGTGCAGCGATTTGCGCGGTGTTCCTGGCTGCCGCGCCGGTGGCCCATGCCCAGGCGCCACAGCCCCCCGAAATTGCCGCGCGCTCCTATTTGCTGCTGGACGTGACGGCCAACCAGATCCTGGCCGCCAAGGACATCGACTCGCCGGTGGAGCCCGCCTCCCTGACCAAGCTGATGACCGAGTACCTGGTGTTCGATGCACTCAAGGCCAAAAAAATCGACCTGAAGCAGACTTTTGGCGTCAGTGAGCGCGCCTGGAAGATGCCCGGCTCCCGCATGTTCATCGACCCGAAAATGCAGGTGCCAGTGGAAGACCTGATCAAGGGCATGGTGGTGCAGTCGGGCAATGACGCGACCATGGCCCTGGCAGAGGGCGTGGGCGGCACGGTGGAGCATTTCGTGCAGCTCATGAATGAGCAGGCCAAGGCGCTGGGCATGAAATCCACCGCCTACAAGAACCCGGAAGGCCTCACCGAGCCCGGCCACACGACCACTGCGCGCGACCTGAGCATTCTGGCGACCCGCCTGATGACGGATTTTCCGGACTACGTGGCGTATTCGGCCATCAAGAAATACCGCTATCCCGGCACGCCGGCGGCCAACGATACCAATCGCAACACGCTGTTGTTTCGCGACCCGAGCGTGGACGGCCTCAAAACCGGGCACACCGACGCGGCCGGCTATTGCCTGATCGCCACCGCCAGGCGGGACTTTCCCAACCTGGGCGCCGCGGGTGCGCCGGGCGGGCGGCGCCTGCTGTCCATCGTGCTGGGCACCACCAGTGACAGCGCCCGCGCCACCGAATCGCAAAAGCTGCTGAACTGGGGCTACACCGCCTTTGAGGCGGTCAAGCTGTTTGACGGTGGGCAAGCGGTGGTGAGCCCGGCGGTCTGGAAAGGCAAGTCCGCCACGGTCAATCTTGGCCGGCCGCAAGCCATCGTGGTGGCCCTGCCGGCAGGCAGCGCCGCCAGGATCAAGACCCAGGTGGCGCGGCCGGATCCCCTGGTGGCGCCTTTCATCAAAGGCCAGCCGGTGGGCACGCTCAAGGTGCTGGTGGGTGAGAACCCAACGCCGGTGGCCGAAGTGCCGCTGGTGGCGCTCGAAGCCGTCGAGCAGGCGGGTATCCTGGGCCGCGCCTGGGATGCCATTCGCCTCTGGATCAAGTAATTTGGAGAGTGTGCGCTGACTTTTGGATTTGCAGAATCCGAAGGTTGACGCGGCTGGGATTCGTCATGACGCAGCAAGGGCGGGCAGGCGGGCCCCGCGTCCGGCCGGCTGTCTTCGCGAGCCGAGGCATGGCTTGAGCCTTTTCACTATCCGGTTTATACTAGAAGGCTTTTCCGCGCACGTTGCGGGAAATATTTGTGTCCGCGCATCAACCGCGGTGATCAGTTTTCAGACGTTTAGGGACGTTTTTCAATGCCAACCATCAATCAGTTAGTCCGTCAGGGGCGCGAGGTCGAAAAGATCAAGTCCAAAAGCCCTGCGATGGAGAATTCTCCGCAGCGCCGCGGTGTGTGCACCCGTGTGTACACCACGACGCCTAAAAAGCCCAACTCCGCTCTGCGTAAAGTCGCCAAAGTGCGCCTGACCAACGGATTTGAAATCATTTCCTACATCGGCGGCGAAGGCCACAACCTGCAGGAACACAGCGTGGTGCTGGTTCGTGGCGGTCGTGTCAAGGACTTGCCCGGTGTGCGTTACCACATCGTTCGTGGCTCGCTCGACCTGCAAGGCGTGAAAGACCGCAAGCAGTCGCGTTCCAAGTACGGTGCGAAAAAGCCAAAGGCCAAATAAGCCAAACCGGCTCGGGTTGCCTCTTCATTGAGCGCTCGCGCCAGAAGAAGTTGTCACAGTTCCCTGTGATGGTTCCTTCGAAACAGGTGTTTCACTCACCCCGGCAGGTGACTGGAACGAAGTGACCCAAGTGCAAATGGTTTGTACCGGTCGAGTAAGTGAGGGTTTTGATAACCCTCGCGGCATGGCCCAAAAGGCAATGCCAACTGAAGCAAAGAGGTGAAAAAATGCCACGTCGTCGCGAAGTCCCTAAACGTGAAATTCTTCCTGATCCGAAATTTGGCGATGTTGATCTCGCCAAGTTCATGAACGTGATCATGCAAGGCGGCAAGAAAGCCGTCGCCGAGCGCATCATTTATGGCGCGCTCGACTTCATCGAGAAAAAGAACCCCGGCAAAGACCCGCTCGAGGCTTTCCACATGGCCATCGGCAACATCAAGCCCATGGTTGAGGTGAAGTCCCGCCGCGTCGGTGGTGCCAACTACCAGGTGCCTGTTGAGGTTCGCCCTGTCCGCCGCATGGCTCTCGCCATGCGCTGGCTGAAAGAAGCCGCCAAGAAGCGCGGCGAGAAGTCGATGTCCCTGCGTCTGGCCAATGAGCTGATGGAAGCGACCGAAGGTCGTGGCGGCGCCATGAAAAAGCGTGACGAAGTTCACCGCATGGCCGAAGCCAACAAGGCATTCAGCCACTTCCGCTTCTGATTTGTCCGGGTTGCCGCTTTTGATGGCAACCCTGCTGCGCTGAGTGGATGGATTGCCGGGCGGCTTTCCGGGTGCCAGGCACCTTGATAACCGCCGGTTCAATCCCACGTTCTGACAGCCGGATCTGCCCTGTACAACAGGGCGTCCTGCCGGCAGACACGCAGTGAAAACGAGGAAGGCCCTACCAGGCACTTCTTCAACGAGTCTTTGTTCGTAACCCCGAACTGAAAGTAATTTATGTCCCGCGCTACCCCCATTCAAAACTACCGCAACATCGGTATCTCCGCGCACATTGATGCCGGCAAGACCACGACCACCGAGCGGATCCTTTTTTACACCGGCGTGAACCACAAGATTGGTGAAGTTCACGACGGCGCTGCCACCATGGACTGGATGGAGCAGGAGCAGGAGCGCGGCATCACGATCACCTCCGCTGCCACCACCTGTTTCTGGAAGGGCATGGACACGTCCCTGCCTGAGCACCGCATCAACATCATCGACACCCCCGGCCACGTGGACTTCACCATTGAGGTGGAGCGTTCCATGCGCGTGCTGGACGGCGCCTGCATGGTGTACTGCGCCGTGGGCGGCGTTCAGCCTCAGTCTGAAACCGTGTGGCGCCAGGCCAACAAGTACAAGGTGCCGCGTCTGGCCTTTGTCAACAAGATGGACCGTACCGGCGCCAACTTCTTCAAGGTCGTCGAGCAGATGAAGCTGCGCCTGAAGGCCAGCCCTGTGCCCATGGTGATCCCCATCGGTGCCGAAGAGCATTTCACCGGCGTGGTCGACCTGATCAAGATGAAGGCCATCATCTGGGACGAAGCCTCGCAAGGCATGAAGTTCACCTACAGCGAAATTCCCGCCGAGCTCGTCGAGCTGGCCAAGGAATGGCGCGAGAAGATGGTCGAGGCTGCTGCCGAGTCGTCCGAAGAGCTGATGAACAAATACCTCGAAGAAGGCGATTTGACCGAAGCTGAAATCAAGCTGGGCATCCGCACGCGTACCATCGCCAGCGAAATCCAGCCGATGTATTGCGGCTCCGCCTTCAAGAACAAGGGCGTGCAGCGCATGCTGGACGCCGTGATTGAATTCATGCCGTCGCCGATCGACATTCCACCCGTCAAGGGCATGGACGAAGACGAAGCGCCCGTCACCCGCAAGGCTGACGACGAAGAGAAATTCTCTGCGCTGGCCTTCAAGCTGATGACTGACCCGTTCGTGGGCCAGCTGACCTTCGTGCGCGTTTACTCCGGCGTCCTGAAAAAGGGCGACAGCGTTTACAACCCGATCAAGGGCAAGAAAGAGCGTATCGGCCGTATCGTGCAGATGCACGCCAACAACCGTGAAGAAGTCAGCGAAATCCGCGCTGGCGACATCGCCGCCTGCGTGGGCCTCAAAGACGTGACCACGGGCGAAACCCTGTGCGATCCCGATGCCATCGTCATGCTCGAGCGCATGGTGTTCCCTGAGCCCGTGATCACGCAGGCCGTGGAACCCAAGACCAAGGCTGACCAGGAAAAAATGGGCATCGCGCTACAGCGCCTGGCCCAGGAAGATCCTTCTTTCCGCGTCAAGACTGACGAAGAGTCCGGCCAGACCCTGATCGCCGGCATGGGCGAGCTGCATCTGGAAATTATTGTTGACCGCATGAAGCGCGAATTCGGCGTGGAAGCCAACGTCGGCAAACCGCAGGTGGCTTACCGCGAAACCATCCGCAAGACGGTGGAAGACGCTGAAGGCAAGTTCGTGCGCCAGTCCGGCGGCAAGGGCCAGTACGGTCACGTCGTGCTGAAGATCGAACCCAACGAAGCCGGCAAGGGCATCGAGTTCGTCGACGCCATCAAGGGCGGTGTGGTTCCTCGCGAATACATCCCCGCAGTGGAAAAGGGCATCAACGAAGCCGTCACGTCCGGCGTGCTGGCTGGCTACCCTGTGGTCGACGTCAAGGTCACGCTGCATTTCGGTTCGTACCACGACGTGGACTCGAATGAACTCGCGTTCAAGATGGCCGCCATCTTCGGTTTCAAGGAAGGCTGCCGCAAGGCCAGCCCGGTGATTCTGGAGCCGATGATGGCTGTGGAAGTCGAGACGCCGGAAGACTACGCAGGCAACGTGATGGGCGATCTGTCCTCACGCCGCGGCATGGTGCAGGGCATGGAAGACATGGTGGGTGGCGGCAAGGCCATCAAGGCCGAGGTGCCGCTGTCGGAAATGTTCGGCTACTCGACCACGCTGCGTTCGATGTCGCAGGGCCGTGCTACGTACTCCATGGAGTTCAAGCACTACTCTGAGGCTCCGCGCAACGTGTCGGAAGCCATCATGGCTTCGCGGGCTAAATAACGTACACCCCCGGGCGGCTCTGCCGCCTCCCCCTCAAGGGGGCACCGCCTGCGGCCCGGCAAAGCCGGTTCCGCGGCGGTTGCTGGGATTGATTTCCTGTCTTCGGCGCCACGTTTGTGGTTGGCCCGCTGCCCGTGGCGAGGCCTCAGCTGGAGACGTTAAACAGGCACGGGCATGTTCTTTGGAGATTTGAAATGGCAAAAGGCAAATTTGAGCGGACCAAACCGCACGTCAACGTCGGCACGATCGGCCACGTCGACCACGGCAAGACCACGCTGACGGCAGCGATCACCACGGTGCTGGCAGCCAAGTTCGGCGGCGAAGCCAAGGGTTACGA
>CALRSS020000010.1:0-207767 GCA_943370905.1 Synechococcus sp. UW140 | reverse complement strand
AAGCTGGCAGACGCGCTGGCACGGCGCCACCCGCAGATTCCGCTGTGGACACAAACCCGCGGCATGGAAGAGTCTGCGCGCGACGCCTTTCTGGCGCGCTTCACACCCGCATCGCAAGGCATTGGTTTTGCCGTGCTGGGCGGGCCGTTTGCCGAGGGCATCGACCTGCCGGGGGCGCGGCTCATTGGCGCCTTCATTGCCACGCTGGGCCTGCCGCAGATCAACCCGGTGAACGAGCAGATCAGGGAAAGAATGGCCGCCAACTTCAGCGCCGGGCTGGCGCATGACTACACCTACCTCTACCCCGGGCTGCAAAAAGTGGTACAGGCGGCTGGCCGGGTGATCCGCACCACCTCGGACAGCGGCGTGGTGTACCTGATGGACGACCGCTTCACACGGGCACAGGTACAGGCGCTGTTTCCGGCCTGGTGGCAGGTTGAGCGCTTGCAGGCACGGCGCGGCAATACGGCCCCCGCCTGACGATCCGTTCCTTCAGGCGGCCAGCGCGTCGGGTTGCCTGGGTACAGCCGGTGTGGTCAGCGCAGGCGTCGGGCCCGGGGCTGAGGTCGGCGAAGCATCAAACAGGGTCACCTGGGCGCCAGCCTCGGCCCGCGGGCCGTACTGCAGGTCCGGTCCGATCAGTCGTTGCAATTCACCGTAGCCCGCGGCCAATGCGGAGTCATAGGCCGCGAAGGTACGGTCCGATACCGCCAGCGACTCGAACGCCTGCGTGCGCAGGGGGCGCTCCAGCAATCGCCAGCGGAACTCACCCGGCGACGTTTCTTCCACCGTCAGCGCCAGAGAGCGCAAGGGTTCGATCAGCTGCGCACTCGCGAGCGTGGAATGATTCATGGAAAGCCATCCTTCAGGAAAAACGACAGTGCGCTGGTGCGACGCTTCATGCACACAGCATGCCAGTTGTCGGCCAGGCGGCACGGGTGAGTGGTGGTGGAAGCGCTTCGTGCGCCAGCACACGCATGCGGGGCGGGCTCGGCAGCAGGGGAGACGACAGGGGCAAAGCACATGGAAATGAACGGCGCGACACCCGTGAATGGGCCGCAGCGCACGTGTCAGTTTACGTCCACCACATGACAGTCCCGCGGGCATGAATGCCGAAAAAATGTAAGAGAAAACCTTGATTGATTTCCTGCCGCAGCGTGGGCCAGGACACACAAGATGGGTATATTGGGCGGGCGCATCGGTCTACGCTGCAGTGCACAACGTTTCGGGAAATTTCATGAAAAACCTCTACAGATATTTCTTTCGCGGCCTCATCACAGTCCTGCCGGTGGCCTTGACGGTCTACCTGCTCTACATCTTTCTGGCGTGGACAGAAACGCTCACGCTGTGGCTGCTGCGTCCGTTGATCGGCAGCTTTTACCTGCCGGGCATGGGGCTGCTGTCTGGCGTGCTGACCATTCTTGTCATCGGCTACCTGGTATCCCAGCGCGGCATCCGCAAGCTGCTGTCTTTTGTGGAACTGCCCTTCACCAATCTGCCGGTGGTCAAGAGCATTTACTCGTCGCTCAAAAGCTTTGCCGACTACTTTGCGCCGGCCGGCAAGCAGGGCGAGCAGAGCGTGGTCATCCTGCGCATGCCGGGCCATGCGATGGAGATCGTCGGGCTCATCACCCGCCGCAGCTTCAGCGACCTGCCCGGCGGTTTTTTGCCGGGTGAGCGTGTGGCGGTGTACCTGCCCATGGGCTACATGATTGGTGGCTACACCGTGTTTGTGCCGGTCGAGTGGGTGCAACCCATCGACATGTCGGTGGAGGAAGCCATGCGATCAGCGCTGATCGCCTGGATGGCGCGCCCGGTGGCCCAGGCCGGTTCACACAGCACCTGAACCCGGCAAGGGAACCACCCGGGGCTGTGGTTTTTCACATGCCTGCTCGGGTTCCCAATTTCAGCGGCAAGGGCTATATTGGGTATTCCGCTCAACAACTTCGCATCCGGAATGCGCCCTGGTCATGACAAAAAATACAGGCACAAGCCCCAATACGACAAGCCCCAAGCCCCCGTTGTACCGCTCACTGTACTTTCAGGTGGTCTGCGCGGTGATCGCCGGCGTGGCACTCGGCCATCTCTACCCGTCGGTGGGGGCTGACATGAAACCGCTGGGTGACGGCTTCATCAAGCTGATCAAAATGATGATCGCACCCATCATTTTCTGTACCGTGGTCATCGGCATTGCCGGCATGGAAGACATGAAGAAGGTGGGCAAGACGGGAGGTCTGGCGTTGCTGTACTTCGAGATCGTGAGCACGTTTGCGCTCATCATTGGCCTGGTGCTGGTCAACGTGTTCCAGCCGGGTGCCGGCATGAACATCGATGCGTCCACACTGGACACCAAGGCCATCGCGGCCTACACCGGCCCCGGCAAGATGGTGGGCACCACCGACTTCCTGCTCAATGTGATCCCCACCGCATTCGTGGACGCGTTTGCCAAGGGCGAAATCCTCCAGGTGCTGCTGATTGCCGTGCTGTTCGGCTTTGCGCTGCACCGCTTTGGCGGGCGCGGCACGCTGGTGTTCGACCTGATCGAGAAAACCTCGCACGTGCTGTTCACCATCGTCGGCTTCATCATGAAGCTGGCACCGATTGGTGCCTTCGGCGCCATGGCGTTCACCATCGGCAAGTACGGCGTGGCATCGCTCTTTTCACTGGGCAAGCTGATGGGCGCGTTCTACCTGACCTGCCTGATCTTCATCTTCGTGGTGCTGGGGCTGATTGCGCGCTTCCACGGTTTCAGCATCTGGAAGTTCATCAAGTACATCAAGGAGGAACTGCTGATCGTGCTGGGCACGTCGTCATCCGAATCGGTGCTGCCGCGCATGATGGAGAAGATGGAAAACCTGGGCGCCAAGAAGACCACGGTGGGCCTGGTAATTCCCACGGGCTATTCGTTCAACCTCGATGGCACCTCGATCTACCTGACGATGGCCGCGGTGTTCATCGCACAGGCCACCAACACGCCGATGACACTGACGCAGGAGCTCACGCTGCTGGCGGTGCTGCTGCTCACCTCGAAAGGCGCAGCGGGCATCACCGGCAGCGGCTTCATCGTGCTGGCGGCCACGCTGTCGGCGGTGGGCACAGTGCCGGTGGCAGGCCTGGCCCTGATTCTGGGGATTGACCGCTTCATGTCCGAAGCGCGCGCCCTCACCAACCTGATCGGCAACGGCGTGGCGACGCTGGTGGTGGCGAAATGGACGAATGAGCTGGACACCAAGCGGCTGAACGCAGGCCTCAACAATGAGACCTGGGTCGAAGCGCAGGAGCCCGAGGTTCTGCTGAACCAGAAAACGGAGCACATGGCGCGTACGCCATAAGCTGACGGCTCACCGGGAGGCCCGTGTGCCCCGGTGAAGCGTCTACGGGTAAAACCGCCCTGGCGCGATCAGCGGGACTGGCGCGGTGCCGGACCGGGACCGCGGCCTGCAATGTGACGGAAGGTGATGCGGCCCTTGCTCAGGTCGTAGGGCGACAGCTCCAGCGACACCTGGTCACCCGCCAAAATGCGGATGTGGTTCTTGCGCATCTTGCCCGAGGTGTAGGCGACCAGCTTGTGGCCGTTGTCGAGCGTGACACGAAAGCGCGAGTCGGGCAGCACCTCGTCGACCAGTCCGTGCATTTCAATCAGTTCTTCTTTGGCCATGGGGTAACTCCTTGAGAATGGGAAAAATCGGTGCTGAGATGCCCGGCCTGCGACAGGCCAGCGTGTGCAACTGGCGTGGCTCGCGTCAAGCGCATGCAGGCGAAGCCGGTAAGGCGCAGGCTGAGCGCTCCTGAATCCAGCCCAGCGCGTGCTCGGTGGCGTGGTGCACCGCAGCGGCGGCGGTGTCAAACAGGCCGCTCAGGCGCATCACGCGATCGTGCGTGGCGCTGCCGCGACCGGAGCGAATGGAAACCGAGGCAGCGTACTGGCCTTCGGCCTGCTGCTTGATGAGCGGAGAGACAAGGTACTTGCCTACCGCGATATGGGTGTTGTCGTTCGTCATGAAATGGCTTGCCGGGGGTCGTTGTTCGAGGAATATCCCGGCGTTTCTAAAAAATATCTCAAAAATGGATCGGCTTGCGTGCAAGCCGGCGAGTGTTCGGTGTTCACCCGCCTGGCCCTTGCGGGGCTGGGCTGGTTGAGCCTGGAGTGGGCACTGTTGGGGGGAGTGCTCGCCGGAAAACGGAACAGTGCTGAGGGTATTCAATGCGTGAGAGTCACTGAAGGCACTGTGGAATCGGGCTCTGAGAAGCGCCGCATTTGACAAGGAAGCCGCGTGAGAAGCAGCCTCGATCTAAAACGCTGAAGCGTTACCGAAGCCTCTATTGTACCCGCCCGGGAAAAATCAGCTTGAAGGCCTGTGCTGGCATCCCTTCAAAACGGGATCACCCCCCAAAAAAGGCCGTTCGCCCTGAGCCTGTCGAAGGGCCATTCGGCAGGCTCAGGACAGGCTTCGACAGGCTCAGCCCGAACGGTAGGGCCAATGAGCGACAGCACCCCGCAGTCGGCTCAGCCCTCAAACTGGGGATGCAACTGCCGGATGCGGTTCATGGCCATGCCGGCGGCGGCGGTGCGGGTTTCCACGCCCAGCTTGACGTACACCCGCTCCAGGTGCTTTTTGACGGTGGCCGGGCTGGCGCCCAGGATGTCGGCAATGTCGCGGTTGATCTTTCCCTTGACGACCCAGTACAGCACCTCGGCCTCGCGCGCGGTGAGCTTGAAGCTCAGGCTCATGGCCTCGACCACCGCATCGTCCGAAATCTCGCGCATGACGATCAGCCAGTCACCGGTGTGGCCCCCGCCCGATGCCACCAGGTCCTCTCCGTCCCCGGTTTGCTGATGCAGGCGGAAGGTGAGGCGGCGCGGCCCCATCTCCACCGCCAGACGAGGCGGCTCGATCTGCTGCGCCGCGTCGGCGACGTGGCGGCGCATCCACGCCAGCACGGGTTCAGGCGTTTGCGGCGCGGAAGTGCCGTAGTAGCGCAGCAGCAGATCGCGGGCCAGCGGGGTCTGCCAGGTGATGCGGCCGTCGCCGGCATCGCCAGTGCCTGTCATGCGCACCGTGATGCTGGCGTAGCCAAAGGCGTCGAGCGCGTTGCGTGCCTGGCCGGCCTGCCGGGCCTCTTGCCGCGCCCGCCGCGCGCCCTGCAGGTGCACCCCCATGCGGGCCATGACCTCCTTGGGCTTGATGGGCTTGGTGACGTAGTCCACGCCGCCGGCTTCGAGTGCCGCCACCAGGTACTCGGTTTCGGTGAGGCCGGTCATGAAGATGATCGGAATGTGCGCAGTCTCAGCCGTGGCCTTGAGCCGCTTGGCCACTTCGAAGCCATCCATGCCGGGCATCATGGCGTCGAGCAGCACGATGTCGGGTACAGCCTGGCGGGCGCGCTGCAGGGCCGCCTCGCCGCTGGTGGCCACCAGCACGGTGTAGCCGGATTCATCGAGCGCGTCGTGCAGCACCGAGAGGTTGTCGGGCACATCGTCGACGATCAGCACCACATCGCTGTTGGCGCGGTCCAGCGTCTGGTCCAGCCCACGTTCCCGTATGGCCGCCGGGTCAAGCACCTTGCCCATGGCTGGCCTCCATGGGGTTGAGTTGGCGGCCCATGGCCTCGAACTGGAACTGCCGCGCCAGCGCCCGCATCTCTTCCACAAAAGCGGCGGTCGCGGGTTGCGCGGATTCGATGTCTGCGAGTTTGTTCATGGTGCCGCGGTAAAAGCCCAGGTTCACCACCTCCAGCAGCGCCGCCATCTCGGCGGCCTCGGGCAATACGCGGGCCGGGGCTTTGCTGGCTGCAGCGTCGACCGCGCTGCTTGCGCCAGCCTCATGGCGCCACACCAGCGCCAGCCGCCGCTCCAGCCAGTCGATCAGTTCGGTATGACGGACCGGCTTGAGGATGAAGTCCTCGGGCGGGATGCCGACGTTGTTCTCCAGCCCTTTGTCAAACGCGTTGGCCGACACCACAGCAAGGTGGATGTCGGCATGCCCGGCACTGCGAATGCGGCGCAGCGTTTCCCAGCCATCAATACCAGGCATCGCCAGATCCATGAAGATCACATCGGACTTGTAGCCGGCGGCCAACAGGTCAAGACAGTCGTGGCCACTGGCGGCGGTGCGCAACTCGAAACCCATGGGTTCGAGCAGTTGCACCAGCAGTTCGCGGTCAGCCTCTTCGTTGTCGACCACCAGCAGCTTGCGGCGCACGCCTTCGTAGCCAGCCGGTTTGCGCCGTACGGGCGGCGGCAGTGCGTCCTTCAAGGTGCCGGGCGTGACATGCACCTCGGGCAGGAAGAGGCGCACCTTGAACACCGAACCCGCGCCCGGCGTGCTGGTGACGGTCATCTCGCCGCCCATCAGGTCGGTGAGCATCCTCGCAATCGTCAGGCCCAGCCCGGCGCCGGGCGTGCCCTCGGCACTGTGCCCGGCAGTGGCGCCGCGCGCAAACGGCTCGAAGATCTGCGCCAGCTCGTCCGCGCTCATGCCGGGGCCGGTGTCTTCGATGTCGATGTAGGCCATCTCGCGTGCATGGCGCAGCCGGAAGGTCACCTGCCCCTGCGCAGTGAACTTGATGGCGTTGCCCAGTAGGTTAATGAGGATCTGGCGTACGCGCTTTTCATCAGCACGCACCAGCTCGGGCAAGGTGCCGCTGGATTCAAACACAAAGCCCAGGCCCTTCGCAGCCGCCTGCAGCTCGAACATGCCCGCCATCTCGTGCACACAGTCGGAAAACAGCATGGGCTTGACATTGAGCGTGAGCTTGCCGGCTTCGATGCGGGCGATGTCCAGCGTGCCTTCAATCAGCGACAGCAAATGCTCGCCACCGCGCTTGATCACACTGACCGCCTGCTGGCGGTGCGGCGGGATGGCGGCGTCTTCGCCCATCAGTTGCGCGTAACCCAGAATGCTGTTGAGCGGCGTGCGCAGCTCGTGGCTGATGGCGCTGATGTAGCGGCTCTTGGCCTGGTTGGCCTGGTCGGCGTGGTGGCGGGCTTCTTCGGCGACACGCTTGGCCTGCTGCAGGGCTTCATCGGTCTGGCGGTGCGATTCGATCTCGCGCATCAGCAGGTGGGTTTGCCGGTTCGATTCTTCCTGCGCCACCTGCCGGCTCTTGTGGGCCAGCACTAGCCACCAGGCCACCAGCCCGGCAATCACCAGCAGCGCCATGTAGGCCTTCAAAAAACCGGAGCGCAGGGCGGCTTCGGATTCGCCCAGCTCCAAGCCCAGGCCGAAAGCGCCCATCTCCTGGTGATACAGCAGACCGAACACGCTGGCCAGCAGCGGCACGATGATGAGCATCAACAGCAGGAAGTGGCCAAGGCCCGTGTCAAGGTAAGGCCAGATGCGACGCGGCAGCAGCCAGCGCAGCGCACCTGACCACTGCGCCGAGAGACTCGCGTGCGGTTTGCACAGGTCGCCGCAGCGTGCGTCCAGCGTGCAGCACAGCGAACAGATCGGGCCCTGATAGGCCGGGCAATGGGCCATGTCGGGGCCCTCGTAGGCACGCTCGCAAATCACACAGTGCCGGGTCGCATAGCGCTTGTAGGTGGTATCGCCAAAAGGCACTTCCGACTGGCGTGCGATGTAGTACCGGCCGCGTGTGGCCCAGGCGATGAGCGGCGCCGCAACAAAGGCCGTGCCCATGGCAATCACCGCAGAAAACGCCTGCGCCAGCGGTCCGAACATGCCGAGGTGTGCGGCGACGGACAGCGCCGAGGCCAGCGCCATCGCCCCCACACCCACCGGGTTGATGTCGTACAGATGGGCCCGCTTGAACTCGATGCCTTTGGGCGACAGGCCCAGCGGCTTGTTGATGACCAGGTCGGCCACCACGGCCATCACCCACGCAATGGCGATGTTGGAGTACAGCCCCAGCACATCACCCAGCGCCTGGAACACATTCATCTCCATCAGCATGAAGGCAATCAGCGTGTTGAACACCACCCACACCACCCGGCCCGGATGGCTGTGGGTGATGCGCGAAAAGAAGTTGGACCATGCGAGCGAGCCGGCATAGGCATTCGTCACGTTGATCTTGAGCTGCGACACCACGACAAAAAGCGCTGTGGCCGCCACCGCGAGGCCGTAGTTCGGGAACACGTACTCATAGGCTGCCAGGTACATCTGGTTCGGGTCCACCGCCCGGTCGACCGGCACCATGTTGGAGATGGCCAGGTAGGCAAGGCATGCGCCGCCCAGCATCTTCACCACCCCCAGAAACACCCAGCCCGGCCCGCCGGTCAACACACTGGCCCACCAGCGCCAGCGGTTGGCGGCCGTCTGCACCGGCATGAAGCGCAGGTAGTCGGCCTGCTCACCCATCTGCGTGATCAGCGCAATACCCACCGTCAAAGCCGCACCAAACAGGTGCAAATTAAATTCGCCGCCCGTTCCTTTTTCCCCACCGTAGTGCAGCACACCGGCAAAAGCGCCCGGGTCGCGCATCAGCACGTACACAAAGGGCACCACCAGCATCACCAGCCAGAGCGGCTGCGTCCACACCTGCAGCCGGCTGATGGCCGACACGCCGTGCGTCACGAGCGGAATCACCACCAGCGCGCAAATCAGATAGCCCCAACTTGGCGGAATGCCCAGCGCCAGTTCCAGCGCGTAGGCCATCACGGCAGCCTCCAGCGCAAAGAAAATGAAGGTGAAGGATGCGTAGATCAGCGAGGTGAGCGTCGAGCCGATGTAGCCAAAGCCTGCGCCGCGGGTGAGCAGGTCCATGTCCACCCCATAGCGCGCGGCATAGATGCTGATCGGCAGGCCCGCCAGAAAGATGATGAGGCCGGTGGCCACGATGGCCCAGAAGGCGTTGGTGAAGCCGTACTTCACCAGCAAGGTGGCGCCGACCGCCTCCAGAATCAGGAACGAGGCCGCACCAAAGGCCGTGTTGGCCACCCGCCATTCGGACCACTTGCGAAAACGCTGCGGCGTGAAGCGCAGCGCGTAGTCTTCCATGGTCTCGCTGGCGACCCAACTGTTGTAGTCGCGCCGGACCTTGATGATGCGCTGCACCGCGGCTTCGGGCTCGTGGCCCGCACCCGCAACCGGGGCGACCCGCACCGACGCCTCGGGGCCGCGGCTGGGCGGCAGGGGCAGGACGGGGGCGTCCAGAGGTGGATGAGACATCGCGGCAGGGTGTGAATCCGCTACAAGGTGCAGATTCCGTGCCACACAGAGGCGGCGGGGGGCAGCCGGGCGCCGTCCATACGCCTTTCGGCGCCTTGGTGGCACCCGGTTCTTGTGGCACCATTCCTGCAAGCTTCGCCCTTATTCGCCGTACCCGATCGGGCGGCCTGCACAGAGCGTAGAGCGCACGAGACCCAGAGAGACCCATGGAACTGACCCCACGAGAAAAAGACAAGCTGCTCATCTTCACGGCAGCGCTGCTGGCTGAGCGCCGCCGCGCCCGCGGACTCAAGCTGAATTACCCGGAGGCGGTCGCTCTCATCAGCGCGGCCGTGATGGAAGGCGCACGCGATGGCCAGACCGTGGCCGAGCTGATGAGCTCAGGCCGCAGCGTACTCACCCGCGCCGATGTGATGGACGGCATCGCCGAGATGATTCCCGATATTCAGGTGGAAGCCACGTTTCCAGACGGTACAAAGCTCGTGACCGTTCACCAACCCATACTATGAGACACCCCCGTAGCGCCTTCGGCGAGGTGCCGCCGCCAGATGCGGCGGCTCTTCGCAGTCGTCCATATCTGCGCAGGCAGATATGGAGCCGCGACTGCTCAGCCCCCTCGAGGGGGCGCCAGCTGCGGCCCGGCAGAGCCGGTTCCGCGCCGGCACTTGTAAAGAGCAACGCTTACTTTTTTCTTTCTGAGGGCCGCATGAAAAACTCCACCAATTTCCGCAGTGCATTCATCACAACCCTCATGACCGCAGCCGTGAGTGCCTCGGCCCACGACGGCCATGGCCTAGTCGGCACACACTGGCATGCCACCGACACCCTGGGTTTTGTGCTGGTCGCCGTACTGGCGCTAGCCGCTGTGTGGTTCTCACGCAAATAACGCAGTTGAGGCGACCATGACCCCTGGCGAAATCATCACCGACGCGGGTGAGCACGCGCTCAACACCGGCCGCCGTACGCTGACCGTGGTGGTGCGCAACACCGCCGATCGCCCCGTACAGGTCGGCTCGCATTACCACTTCGCAGAAACCAATGCCGCACTGGACTTTGACCGCAGCACCGCCCGCGGCATGCGGCTGAACATCGCCTCCGGGACCGCCGTGCGTTTTGAGCCCGGTCAGCAGCGCACCGTGGAATTGGTGGACTACAGCGGCGCACGCACGGTCTTTGGCTTTCTTGGCCTCGTCCAAGGAAAACTTTAAATGGCAACCATAGACCGCCGCGCCTACGCGGAAATGTTTGGCCCCACGGCGGGCGACCGTGTGCGGCTGGCCGACACCGATCTGATGATTGAGGTCGAAGCGGACTACACCCTGCGCGCCGGCAGCTATGGCGAGGAAGTGAAGTTTGGCGGCGGCAAGACCATCCGCGATGGCATGGCGCAGTCGCAACACACACGTTCACAAGGCGCTGTGGACTGCGTGATGACCAACGCGCTCATCATCGACCACTGGGGCATCGTGAAGGTCGACATTGGCCTCAAGGGCGGGCGCATTGCCGCCATCGGCAAGGCCGGCAACCCGGATACCCAGCCGGGCGTGGACATCATCATCGGCCCTGGCACCGAAGTCATCAGTTGCGAAGGCATGATCGTCACCGCCGGCGGCATTGACTCGCACATCCACTTCATCTGCCCGCAGCAGATCGAGGAAGCGCTCACCTCGGGCGTCACCACCATGCTGGGGGGCGGCACCGGCCCGGCCACAGGCACCTTTGCCACCACCTGCACGCCAGGCCCATGGAACATCGAGCGCATGCTGCAGTCGGCCGATGCGTTTCCCATGAACCTCGGCTTTCTGGGCAAAGGCAATGCCAGCCTGCCGGCCGCGCTGCACGAGCAGGTCAACGCCGGCGTGATTGGCCTCAAGCTGCACGAAGACTGGGGCACCACGCCGTCGGCCATCAGCAACTGCCTCGACGTGGCCGAAGAAGCCGATGTGCAGGTCGCCATTCACAGCGACACGCTCAATGAGTCGGGCTTTGTCGAGAACACCATCGCTGCCACCAAGGGCCGGTCACTCTGCGCCTTTCACACCGAGGGTGCGGGCGGCGGCCATGCACCGGACATCCTGCGGGTGGTGGGCGAGCAGAACTTCCTGCCGTCGTCCACCAACCCGACCATGCCCTACACCGTGAACACACTCGACGAGCATGTGGACATGCTGATGGTGTGCCACCACCTCGACGCCGCCATTGCCGAGGACCTGGCCTTTGCCGAAAGCCGTATCCGCAAGGAAACCATTGCGGCAGAAGACATCCTGCACGACCTGGGCGCGATCAGCATGATGAGCTCCGACAGTCAGGCCATGGGCCGCGTGGGCGAGGTCATCATCCGCACCTGGCAGACCGCGCACAAGATGAAAGGCCAGCGCGGCAAGCTCCCCGACGATACGGAGCGCCACGACAACTTCCGCGTCAAGCGCTACATCAGCAAGTACACCATCAACCCGGCACTGGCCCACGGCATCTCGCACGAGGTAGGCTCCATCGAAGTTGGCAAGTGGGCTGACCTGGTGGTGTGGAAACCCGCATTCTTCGGCGTCAAGCCGGCACTGGTGCTCAAGGGCGGCTTTATTGCACTGGCGGCCATGGGCGACCCGAACGCGTCGATTCCCACGCCGCAGCCGGTGCACTACCGGCCCATGTTTGGCGGCTTTGGCGGCGCGATTGCGAAAGGCTCGCTCACCTTTGTGTCGCAGGCCGGCATGGCAGCGGGCATCCAGCAGCAGTTTGGTCTGGCCAAGACACTGAGCGCGGTGAAGAACATCCGTGGCGTGCAAAAGCGCCACATGGTCCACAATGCCTATGCGCCGAAAATGGAAATTGATCCGCAGACCTACCTGGTGCGCGCCGACGGACAGCTGCTGACCTGCGAGCCCGCGCGCAGTCTGCCGATGACGCAGCGTTATTTCCTGTTTTGAATCAGCGTTTAGCGGTACTTCACGTGTTCACGAATCCACTGCGCAAAAACTGTCTCCTCGCAGTCGCCGGCAGCCACGTCAAGCATGGTCAATACGCAGCTCGCATCACTTGCCATCAGTTCACAGCCATTCAACGCCAGGAAGAGTTCAACAGCCACAAAAGCCGTTCGCTTGTTGCCGTCACTGAACGGATGGTTGCGCGCTATGCCGTAGCCGTAAGCGGCAGCCAATTCAGCCACATCGGGCGTACCGTAGTGAGCAAGCTGTCGAGGCCGCGCAATGGCAGACTCCAAGGCATTCGCATCGCGTAAACCAGCCAAGCCACCATGCTCAGCCAATTGTTCGGAATGGACGACGTACAGCACCTCGCTCACGATCCACACCCACTTGCGGGGCACGCGGCTCATTTCGCCAGTTCATGCAAGACCGCGCGGCGCTTCTTCATGATGCGGCGCGCTTCGGTCATTTGCGCTTCGAATTCAGGGCTGTAGGTGGACAAGGTGACGCCATCGGCCGCCTCACTCATGAACAGCGTGTCGCCCTTCTCCACCTTGAGCCGTGCCAGTACCTCTTTGGGCAGTATCACGCCCACCGAATTGCCGATTTGAGTCAATTTGAGTACAGACATGGTCGACTCCTCAAAGTTATAACGTTTGTTATATTATCAACCAATTCCTTGATAATCAAGTCACCATGCTCCAAGTCTCCAAAGTTGTCCCACGCGGCGCCGGTCTGGCGCCCGTACTTCTCAAACGCGCCGCCACGGTGGAGCTCGACTGGGACGTGCGGCAGAAAAGCCGGTTTGACACCACCGACTCCGCTGGCCGCCACCTTGGCGTGTTCCTGCCGCGCGGCACGCTGGTGCGTGGCGGCGATGTGCTGGTGGCCGAAGATGGCTCCATGGTGCGAGTGATTGCCGCGCCGCAGCCGGTGCTGCGCATCACCCACTGCACCCAGCACGGCACGCCGTTTGACCTGACCCGCGCCGCCTACCACCTGGGCAACCGGCATGTGCCGATCGAGCTCCAACCCGACCACCTGAAGATCGAGCCCGACCACGTGCTGGCCGAGATGCTGCAAAGCATGCACCTCATCGTGCATGCGGTGAACGAGACCTTCGAGCCCGAAGGCGGTGCCTACAGCGCAGGTGGCCGCGGCCATGCGCACGGGGAGGCCCACCACGATCACGCGCACGAACACACCGCGACGACGGCCGCCACGGCCAAACCCCATGTGCATGGCCCCGACTGCCATCACGACCACGGGCATTCACACGAGGTGAAGCCGGTCGCCATCCAGATCCATCCGCGCAAGCCGTCCACGCCGCACGCGCACTAGGGGCCTGCGGCATGCACGCGCCCCCACAAACCACGTCAGACACCTCGGCCTCCAGCCTGCTCCAGCTCATCTGGCTGGCCTCGCCCGCACTACCGGTGGGCGGCTTTTCGTATTCGGAAGGTCTGGAAATGGCGGTCGAGCGGGCTGGCGTCACCACCGAAAGCGCGGCCAGCGACTGGCTGACCGACCAGCTGCACCTGTCGCTCACGCGGGCTGATCTGGCCGTGATCGCGCAGGCAATTCCCGCGTGGCGGCGTGCCGACCTGCCGCGCATTGAACAGCTCAACGCCTGGGTGCTGCAAACCCGCGAAACCAGCGAGCTGCGCGCGCAGGCTGAGCAAATGGGCCGCTCGCTGCTGGAATGGCTGCGCAACCACGACGGCGCCAGCGCACCGCACATTGAAGCCTGCGCGGCCATGCAGCCGACCTGGCCGGTCGCGTTTGCGCTGGCTGCCTCGCCCACCAGCGCAAGCGTGCGCGACTGCCTGCTCACCTATGCCTTCGGCTGGGCCGAGAACATGATGCAGGCCGCAATCAAATCGGTGCCGCTGGGCCAGAGCGCAGGCCAGCGCATCCTGGCCCGCCTGAGTCGGGAGATTCCCGCCGCCGTCCATGTGGCACTTGAACTGCAGGACGACGATCGCCAGGCCTTCGCACCCATGCTGGCCATCCTGTCGTCACAACACGAAACCCAGTATTCACGGCTGTTCCGCTCATGAATCGGAAAAGATAAATTGCGGCGCCACTCCACTTCAAGGACTTTCTGATGAGCATGCACCACATCGCCAACCGCACCAAAAAACTGCCACCGCTGCGCGTCGGCATCGGCGGGCCGGTCGGCTCCGGCAAAACCACACTGCTCGAAATGCTGTGCAAGGCCATGAAGAGCAAATACGACCTGGTGGCCATTACCAACGACATCTACACCAAGGAAGACCAGCGCCTGCTGACCGTGAGCGGCGCGCTGGACGCCGAACGCATCATGGGTGTGGAAACCGGCGGCTGCCCGCACACCGCCATCCGTGAAGACGCCTCCATCAACCTCGAGGCGATTGATCGCATGCTGGTCGATTTTCCGGACGCCGACGTGGTGTTTGTCGAATCTGGCGGCGACAACCTGGCCGCCACCTTCAGCCCCGAGCTGAGCGACCTCACCATCTACGTGATCGACGTGGCCGCCGGGGAAAAGATTCCACGCAAGGGCGGCCCCGGCATCACCAAGAGCGACCTGTTCGTCATCAACAAGACCGACCTGGCGCCTTACGTGGGCGCCGACCTGGGCGTGATGGAGCGAGATACCATCCGCATGCGCACTACACCCAAAGGCCTGAAGCCGTTTGTGATGACCAACCTCAAGACGCAAGCCGGACTGGCCGAAGTGATTGCCTTCATCGAAACCAAAGGCATGCTGGTCGCAGCCTGAGAGCCCGGGCGTGCCCACACTGGCGCGTTTATTTTGAAGGCCTGCCCGGTGGCCTTGCGCCCTGCGGTTAAAATCGGCGCTTCGGAAGCGTGGCAGAGCGGTTGAATGCAGCAGTCTTGAAAACTGCCGAGGATGCAAGTCCTCCGTGAGTTCGAATCTCACCGCTTCCGCCAATTCTCGAGACTCCCCTTCCAACGGACGGCAAGCCGGATCAGGTTGAAGAGTCCTTGATCACGATGAACCTCCATCGGTCGATCGGCAAAAACCGTCCCTTTTTCGAAAATCCTGCCACGCAAGGCACTGCGCAAGTCACCCTATGGCGCATGGCGGCGCACATGCCAAAGCCTTCGCCACGTGCCGGTGCCGCGTCCAGGCTGATGTCTCCCATCACGTTGTTACAAAACCACGGCAGGCTTGGCCTAGACTGCTGTGGGGACCCGTGGGGTTCCATCTCATCACGTGAAGGAAACAACATGAACACGATGGAGATTGCAAACCAGCTGGTAGCCCTTTGCCGTCAGGGGAAAAATGATGACACATTGACCCTGCTGTACGCTCCGGACGCCGTCAGCGTGGAGGCCTTTGCGCCGCCCGGCGGGCAGCAGGAGTCGAGAGGCCTGCAGGCCATTCGCGGCAAAGGCGATTGGTGGCGCGACAACCACGAGATTCATTCGACATTCGTCGCCGGCCCTTGGCCGCACGGCAACCGCTTTATTGTCGGTTTTCAGATCGATGTGACGCACAAGCCGTCTGGCCGGCGAATGCAGATGGAGGAGATGGGTCTCTACACCGTGGAAAACGGAAAGATCATTCGCGAAGAGTTCTTCTACGCAGGCATGTAGTTACCCAGCGCGATGCAAGCCCGCCCCCGCTGGCATCGAGGGACGGCGCATGGTTAGTGCTTTTCGTCACTCTTGCCGGATGCCCTCATCTCCCGCAACTGCCGCTTGCGCTTGGCCTTGTTCAGGGATTCAGGCTCTGGCGGCTTGTTGCGCAGCGCTTCGAGCCTGCGGGATTCAGCCTCTTTCTCACGCTTTTTCTGGCGCCAGTTCTTGATGGCGCGCCCCAGCACGAAGCTGATGGCACAGGTGATCAGCAGAAGAATGGTGTTCGGGATGTCCATGCGGTGAACTGCTCTCAGTCGGCCAGAAACAGCGACTGTAAATCGTTGAGGAAATCAAACCCGCGCACCGTGGGCTTCACGCGCACGAAGTCACGTTCGATCAGGCCCTTGCGTTCGGCTTCTTCCAGACCGTGCTGGATCGCCGTCATCGGCAGGCCGGTCTTTTCAGCAAAGTCCTGCAGGCTGAAGCCATCGCGCAGGCGCAGCGCGTTGAGCATGAACTCGAACGGCAAGTCGGCGCGGCTGACTTCGTTCTCCTGCGTGACGGCGTTGCCCGCCAACGCCTGCTCCATGTAGAGCTTGGGCTCACGGTAACGCACCTGGCGCACCACACGGTGGGCAAAGCTGAGCTTGCTGTGGGCGCCAGCGCCTATACCAAGGTAATCCCCAAACTGCCAGTAGTTGAGGTTGTGGAAGCAGCGGTGATCCGGCTTGGCGTAAGCCGACACCTCGTAGCGCGCCAGACCGGCAGCCTCTGTCATCTCGGTGATGCGATCGAGCATGGCGTAGGCCGTGTCGTCCTCGGGCACCACGGGCGGGAATTTGGCGAAGTAGGTGTTGGGCTCGATGGTGAGGTGGTAAATCGAGAGATGCGGAGGCTGCAGCGCCATTGCCTGCTGCACGTCCTGCGTGAGCTGCTCCATGGTCTGGCCAGGCAAGGCATACATCAGGTCGAGGTTGAAGGTGTCAAACGCCTGCGCCGCCTCTTCGACCGCGGCAATCGCCTGGGCACGGTCATGCACCCGGCCGAGCGCCTTCAGGTGCCGGTCGTCGAAGCTCTGCACGCCGACCGAGAGGCGTGTCACGCCCGCGCTGCGGAAGGCGCGGAAGCGGTCTTTCTCGAAGGTGCCGGGGTTGGCCTCCAGCGTGATTTCACAGTCAGGCGTGAGGCGCAAGCGTGCTCGAACATCACCCAGCAGGCGGTCGATGGACTGCGGCGAAAACAGGCTCGGTGTACCACCACCAATGAAGATGCTGTGCACTGGCCGGCCCCAGATGAGGGGCAGCGCCGCTTCAAGGTCTGCCACCACCGCATCGATGTAGCGCTGCTCTGGCACGGTGCCAGACAATTCGGCGCCGGGCCGCCCCAAGCCGGACGCGCCCCCTCGGGGGGCAGGCGCCGCAGGCGACGTGGGGGCTGACATCAACTCATGCGAATTGAAATCGCAGTAGGGGCACTTCTTCAGGCACCAGGGCAAGTGCACATACAGCGACAGCGGCGGCAACGCGCCCAGTTGCAAGGTGCCGGGGCGCATGTAGTGCTGAATATCTTTCAAAGCCATCGTTCGCGCATCAACGCGATCATTTGCCTGGTCGCGCGGCCCCGATGACTGTTGGCGTTCTTGACCTCCACCGGCAATTGCGCAAAAGTCTGGCCGAACTCGGGGATGTACATCACCGGATCAAAGCCAAAGCCATTACTGCCCACGGGCGCGGCGGCAATCTGCCCGACCACGCGGCCGGACGCAATGAGCGGCTCCGGGTCTTCGGCCGAACGCACGGCCACCAGCGTGCTCACCAGCGCGGCGCGGCGCTGGGCGGGTTCGTGCAGATGCGCCATCTGCTCCAGCAGGGCTCTCACGTTGTGGTCATCACCCTTGGGGTAACCGAACTGCGTCGCGTAGTAGGCCGTGTCCACGCCGGGCAGGCCGCCAAAGGCGTCCACGCACAAACCGGCATCGTCGGCCAATGCAGGCAAGCCGCTCAGGCGTGAGGCCTGGCGCGCCTTCGCCAGCGCGTTTTCGACAAAGGTGCGGAAGGGCTCTTCTGCTTCGGGCAGGCCGAGCTCGGCCTGACTGACCAGCTCAAAGCCCAGCGGTGCCAGCATGGCCTTGAGCTCGGCCAGCTTGCCCTGGTTGTTGGAGGCGAGAACGATTTTCATGCGTTGTGTGCTCAGGTTGACTCGACTCATTGAGTAGAGCCACCCGGCTTCACGTGTTCATTTGGCTTTGGACAAAGACAGCTTTTGCAAGTCGATCAGTTCGGAGATGCCTTTTTCAGCGAGTTGAAGGAGCTTGTCCATTTCCTTGCGTGAAAAAGCCGCGCCTTCTGCCGTGCCCTGCACTTCAACATAGTGCCCGGCGCCGGTCATCACCACATTCATGTCGGTGTCACAGGCCGAATCTTCGGTGTACTCGAGGTCGAGCAATGGCACGCCCTGCACGATACCAACCGAAATGGCGGCCACGTGCTGGGTGATGGGAGATTCGGTCAGCTTGCCGCTGGCCAACAGTGCATTGACGGCATCCTGCGCCGCCACGAAGGCGCCAGTGATGCTGGCGGTGCGCGTGCCGCCGTCGGCCTGGATGACGTCGCAGTCAAGGTAGATCGTGCGCTCGCCGAGCTTCTTCAGGTCAAACACCGAGCGCATGGAGCGGCCGATGAGGCGCTGGATTTCCTGCGTGCGGCCGCTTTGCTTGCCGCGGGCGGCCTCGCGGTCGCTGCGGGTGTGGGTGGCGCGCGGCAGCATGCCGTACTCGGCCGTGACCCAGCCCTCGCCACTGCCCTTCTTGTGGCCGGGTACTTTTTCCTCGACGGAAGCAGTGCACAGCACCTTGGTACCGCCAAATTCAATCAGTACCGAACCCTCGGCGTGTACGGTGTAGTGACGGGTGATCTGGACGGGACGCAGGGCGTCATGCGCGCGCGCGCTGCTTCGTTGGAACTGGCTCATGGTGTGGGGCTTTCTGGCGACAAGGCCGGAATCATAAAACGGAAAAAAACAGGGGCTTCAGCACCCGCATGCCTGCCAGGGGCATGCGACGTTGCGGCGACTGCGTGGGGGGCCTGGAAAAGGCCGGGTCAGATCTTGCGGGCCGCCGACCGGCGAATGGCCTCATTGATCTCGGCGATGGAGCGCTCGATCGCCGCTTCGTCGAGTTCATCGACACCCGTGTCCAGCACGCCAGCCTGGATGGTGGAGGCAAACACGCCATCCATGATGCTGTCGGTCGACACACCACGGGTGGACTCAAAAGCGTCGGGCGTTTCCCACTCCATGGCCAGCACGGTGACGTTGTCGCTGTGCTCGCCACCGGCGCGCAGGGCGCTTTCCACCAGATCGGGCACGGCCTCGGACACGCTCTTGTGGCCCAGTTGCTTGACGATCTCCGCGTCGGTCAGACTACCCCAGAGGCCGTCGGAGCACAGCAGAAGCTTGTCGCCCTGCTGCAGCGTGACCGGGCCCGTCACGTCGAACACCGGCTTGGTAGGCGAGCCCAGGCAGGTGAACAGGATGTTGCGGTTGATGCGTTCAAGCTTGATCACGCCCGCGCTTTGCTGCTCGAGGTAGGAGTGGTCGCGCGTGCGGGTAAGCAGTTCGCCATCACGCACCACATACAGGCGCGAGTCACCGCAGTGCACCCAGGTCGCGCCCGTGCCTTGCAAAATGGCGGCCACCAGCGTGGTGCGGGGGGTGTCGAGCATGCCTTTTTCGCTGGCGTAGCGGATGATCTGATGGTGTGCGGCCATCAGCGACGTGGACAGGAACTCGGCCGTGTCCTCGATGACGGGACGCGCTGACTTCTGGTACAGCGCAGAAATGGTCTGCAGGGCCAGTTGCGCCGCCACTTCGCCTTCAGGGTGGCCGCCCATGCCGTCCGCCAGGACGAACAAACCCGATTCCCGCGTGTAGCAATAGCCCATGCGGTCTTCGTTTTTTTCGCGGCCACCTTTGCGGCTGACCTGGAAGACTGAGAATTTCATTTGAATCGCGTGGCCAGGCCAGTGGCTTTGCGTGCCGTTTTCTTGGTGTCAGACACCATGTTGTCGAACTGCAGACGAACTTTTTCGCTGACCGTGAGTTTGGTGTAGCGGCGCTCGCCTTCGCGGCTGAGCTCTTTTTGCAGCGCAAACACCGATTGCGGACGCGACAGCGGATCGAGCGACATGCACCATTCCACCACTTCGATCAGGTTGTCGGAATACACGCCACGCAGCCGCGACAGCGCCAGCGACAAGCGGTCTTTTTCCAGCCGCTGCGGCGCGTCGTTGGGCGGGTAACCTTGCATGGTGGCGTAGATGCAGGCGCCAATGGCGTAGATGTCTGTCCACGGCCCCATCGAGGAGTCGCGGCGGTACATCTCGGGCGCAGCAAAACCCGGGGTGTACATCGGGCGGATGAAATTGCCCTCTTTGCTCAGCACCTCACGGGCGGCACCGAAGTCGATCATCACGGCGCGGTTGTCGTCGGTGATGAAGATGTTGGCGGGCTTGATGTCCAGGTGCAGCATCTTGTGCTGGTGCACGATGCGCAGCCCGCGCAGAATCTCGTCGAACAGGGAGCGGATGGTCGACTCGCGGAAGACCTTCTGCTTTTTCAGCTCCCGCGCGGTGATGATGAAATCCTGCAGCGTTCCGCCTTCCAGGTAGTTCATGACCATGTAAACGGTCTCGTTCTCGCGGAAGAAGTTCAGCACGCTCACCACCGAACCGTGGGAGATCTGTGCGAGGGAGCGCCCCTCTTCAAAAAAACTCTTGAGGCCCAGGCGGTAAAGCGACAACTTGTCGGGCTGCACCTGCGGCAGCAGCTCCCCGGGGGAGCGCGACGCCAGCGACGACGGCAGGTATTCCTTGATGGCGACTTGCTGGCCTTCGTTGTCGACGGCCAAGTAAACTACACCAAACCCACCTGCCGACAGCTTTCGTACAACACGATAGCCACCGATCACGGTATCTGGCGGCAACGGTGCGGGCTTGACCTTTGACATAGTTTCTGATGAACCGTCGCGACGCTGTCGCGCGGTGTTTTGTTCCTCAACCCTGAAGCGGATTCTCTTATGTCAGTTTATAGCATGACGGGTTACTCCACTCTGCAATCCGGTGCTGCATCTTCCCCTGCAGACAACAGTGCCGGACCGGACGGCAGCGCCCGCCTGGGGGTGGAGCTGCGGTCCGTCAACAGCCGCTTTCTGGACCTCTCGTTCCGTCTGCCGGACGAACTGCGCCAGGCCGAGCCGGCCCTGCGGGAATTGCTGACCGCCAAACTCAAGCGTGGCAAGGTCGAATTGCGGGTCTGGCTGGAAAGCGCCTCGGCCAGCGAGCTGCGGGCGCCCTCGTCCGCCACACTGCAGCGGCTGGGCTCTCTCGAAGACAGCATCAAGTCCTGGCTGCCCCAGGCAGCCGGACTCAGCGTGGCCGACGTCCTGCGGATTGCCACCAACGAGGACAAAAAACCACACGATCACCGCGACGAGCTGGTCAAACTCTGCAAAAAGGCCCTGAAAGACCTGCTGGCGGCCCGCGAGCGCGAAGGCGCCCGTCTGGCCGACATGCTGCGCGACCGGACCGCGCGCCTCAGAGCCCTCGCCGAATCGGCGGTTCCCATGGTGCCCCTGCTGGTGGAGCAGCAAAAGACCCGTTTTCTGGAGCGCTGGAAAGACGCCATGGCACTGGGCGGCAGCGGCGCCCTGCCCGAAGTGGCCCAGGACCGGGCGCTGACCGAGGCCACGGCCTTTGCCATCCGCATCGATGTGGCAGAGGAAATCACGCGGCTGTCGTCCCATCTGGACGAAATCGACCGCTTGCTGGCCGCCGGCGGCGAGCTGGGCAAGCGTCTGGATTTCCTGATCCAGGAACTGCACCGTGAAGCCAATACACTGGGCTCCAAATCGGCCTCGCTGGAGCTGACCCGCATCTCGGTGGACATGAAGGTCCTGATCGAGCAGATCCGCGAGCAGGTCCAGAATATAGAGTGATGCTCAAGCATTGCCCCAGAGCCGCCGATTCACTATAAAATCAATAGCACAAAACGCATACCCATAGAAGCTGTCAAGCATGGACTATCCCGGAAATCTGTTTGTAGTGGCAGCCCCCAGCGGCGCCGGCAAGTCCAGCCTGGTCAAGGCGCTGATGGAGCTGGACTCGCGCATCCAGCCCTCGGTGTCGCACACCACCCGGCCGCCCCGCGGGCAGGAAAAGCACGGCCGTGAGTACTTCTTCATCTCCCCCGAGGAGTTCGACGGCATGGTGCTGCGCAACTCCTTCCTCGAGTGGGCGCATGTCCACGGCCAGCGCTATGGCACCTCGCGGCAGACCATCGAAGAGCGCGTTGCCCATGGCGCCGACGTGGTGCTGGAGATCGACTTCCAGGGCGCCATCAACATCAAGCGCATCTTTTCCAACGCGGTGCTGATCTTCATCCTGCCGCCAAGCTGGGAGGAGCTGCGCTCCCGGCTGGAGCGGCGCGGCGAGGACGCGCCCGAGGTGATCGAGCTGCGGCTCAAGAATGCCGCCACCGAGATGGCCCAGGCCCGGGAATTCGACTTCGTTATAATCAACGAGTTGTTCGAGCGTGCGGTTTTTGACCTCAAAACCATTGTGCATGCCCAACGGCTCAAGTTTTCAGCCCAGCGCCGCGCCCGGGCCGAGACCTTTCAGGCCCTTCAAATCCCCTGAAGCCTGCTTTCTTTTGTTCTGTCGATCACCCCGGAGATCACCATGGCCCGCATCACTGTTGAAGACTGCCTCGAAAAAATCCCGAACCGCTTCCAGCTGGTTCTGGCGGCCACCTACCGCGCCCGCATGCTCAGCCAGGGCCATGCCCCCAAGATCGAAAGCAAGAACAAGCCCGGCGTAACCGCCCTGCGCGAAATTGCCGAAGGCAAAATCGGCCTTGAGATGCTGAAAAAAGTCCCCTCCTGAACGCCCGTCGTTTCAGCAAAAAAGCACCGCCTCGCGGTGCTTTTTTCATTTTCGGCAGTCTAAAAGCCGTTTTTTGCGTGTTTTATTGCTACCGCGATACATTTAAGGGATGAGCGCCCTGCTGTCGCCCGTCACCCCGGGCAAATCGACACCTGCTGCGGCCAATGCGGCCGCCGCGAGCTTTGCCGCGCTCACGGCCCGCCTCAATTACATGAGCGCCGCCGATGTGGACAACATCCGCCGCGCCTACCGGTTTGCCGACGAAGCCCATCTGGGCCAGCTCCGCAACAGCGGCGAGCCCTACATCACCCACCCGATTGCGGTTGCGCTGCAATGCGCCGAATGGAAGCTGGACGCCCAGGCCCTGATGGCCGCGCTGCTGCACGACGCGATTGAAGACTGCGGCGTCACCAAACCGGAACTGATCGAGCGCTTCGGCGCGCCGGTGGCCGAACTGGTGGACGGCTTGACCAAGCTCGAAAAGCTGGAGTTCAACACCCGGGAAGAAAACCAGGCCGAGTCCTTCCGCAAGATGCTGCTGGCCATGGCGCGCGATGTGCGCGTCATCCTCATCAAGCTGGCCGACCGCACCCACAACATGCGCACGCTGGGCGATGTGCCGCGCGACAAGTGGACGCGGATTTCCAGCGAAACCCTGGACATCTACGCCCCCATCGCCCACCGCCTG
This sequence comes from Synechococcus sp. UW140, assembly GCA_943370905.1. Taxonomy (GTDB): domain Bacteria; phylum Pseudomonadota; class Gammaproteobacteria; order Burkholderiales; family Burkholderiaceae_C; genus Polaromonas. Next base: position 184,498 of record CALRSS020000010.1, on the reverse strand, counting down.
GGTCTGAACACCACCTACCGCGAACTGCAGGACCTGTCGTTCCAGCACCTGCACCCCTGGCGCTACGCCACGCTCACCAAAGCGCTGATCCGCGCGCGCGGCCGCCGGCGCGATGTGATCAAGCGGGTGCGCGCCGAGGTGGAAACCGCGTTTGCCAGCGCCAGGGTGCCGGTGCAGATTTCGGGCCGGGAAAAGACGCTCTATTCCATCTACCGCAAGATGGATGAAAAGCATCTGTCATTTGCGCAGGTGACTGACCTGTACGGCTTTCGCGTCATCGTGCAGGACCTGACCAGTTGCTACACGGCCATGGGCGTTCTGCACCAGCTGTACAAGCCCTTGCCCGGCAAGTTCAAGGACTACATTGCCATTCCGAAGATCAACGGCTACCAGTCGCTGCACACCACGCTGATCGGCCCGTTCGGCACCAACATCGAATTCCAGATGCGGACCGAGGCCATGCATGTGGTGGCCGAGTCGGGCGTGGCTGCGCACTGGCTCTACAAGGCGACCGACCCGGACGGCGACGCCTCGCAGCGCCTCGGCACGCAATGGCTGCAATCGCTGCTCGACATCCAGCAGGAAACCCGCGACGCGGCCGAGTTTTGGGACCACGTCAAGATCGACCTGTTCCCCGAAGCGGTGTATGTGTTCACGCCCAAGAGCCAGATCATGGCGATGCCGCGGGGCGCCACCATCGTGGACTTTGCCTACGCCATCCACAGCGACATCGGTCACCGGGCGGTGGCGGCCAAGGTCAATGGCGAGCAGGTGCCGCTGCGATCCGAACTGCACAACGGTGACGTGATCGAGATCATTACCTCCTCTGTCTCCAGCCCCAACCCGGGCTGGCTGGGCTTTGTGCGCACCGGCAAGGCACGCTCCAAAATCCGCCATCACCTCAAGACCATGGCGCTGTCGGAGTCGCAGGACCTCGGCGAGAAAATGCTGGCCCAGGCCTTGCGCGCCGAGGGTATCGACCGGGATCTGCTGCCGGACGACGATGACGCGCACCACGCCAGCTGGGAAAAGATACTGCGCTTCACGGGCAACCGTTCACGTGCCGATCTGCTCACCGACATTGGTCTGGGCAAACGCATTGCCAGCATGGTGGCCAAGCGCATCGTGTCCATCCTGGGCGAGAGCGGCGAGAAACCGAACCCGCTGCTGATGAGCCGGGAGCGCTACACCGCGCACGAATCCGTGTCGCAGGGTGCGCTGCTGCTCGATGGCAGCGAAGGCGCCTCGGTCCAGTTCGCGCCCTGTTGTCACCCTATCCCTGGCGACGGCATCGTCGGCTACCTGGGCAGGGGCGAGGGCCTGGTGGTGCACACCGACGACTGCGCCGTCGCCCGCCGCCTGCTCAACCGCGACAGCGAACGCTTCATCGCGGTGGACTGGTCAGACGAGCCGGTGCGGCCTTTTGAAACCCATCTGCTGGTCACCGTATCGAACGGCAAAGGCGTACTGGCCCGCGTGGCAGCCGCACTGGCCAGCGCCGAGGCCGACATCACGCAAGTGGACATGGGCCACGAACCCGCGCATGACGCCACCGACCTGCGCTTTGGCGTGTCGGTGCGGGACCGCGTGCATCTTGCCTCTGCGATGCGCAGCGTCAAGCGCACGGCCTCGGTGCTGCGGGTGCAGCGCGTCAAGTCGGTGGCGAGCTGATCGGTCGCTGACAGCGGCCCGAAGGGCAGCACTCAGGCGGGGGCCGGGTAGTCCACCTTCATGACTTCCAGCACCTGCACGCCGTGTGGCGTGACCAGGTTCACCTCGTCCCCCACCCGCGCCTTGAGCAAGGCCCTGGCCACCGGCGACACCCAGCTCACCTCGCCCGCCGCGCTGTTGGCTTCATCAATGCCCAGAATCGTGATCGTGTGCTCTGCACCCTGCTCGTCGGCGTAGGTTACGGTAGCCCCGAAAAACACCTGGTCACGGCCGTGGTGGATGGTGGGGTTGGTGATTTCGGCGATTTCCAGCCGCTGCGTCAAAAAGCGGATGCGGCGATCAATCTCGCGCAGGCGTTTTTTACCGTAGATGTAGTCGCCGTTCTCAGACCGGTCGCCATTACTGGCCGCCCAGTGGACGATATCCACCACCTTGGGCCGCTCGTTGTCGATCAAATCCAGCAGTTCGCTGCGCAAACGCTCGTAACCCTGCGGCGTGATGTAGTTCTTGCCGCCCGCCGGCAAGGGAGGCAGCGCAAGCTCTTCCTCGTTGTCGCTGTCGCTTTCCTTGGTGAATGCTTTGTTCATGACTTGGCCAGAATAGCACCGGGAAGCGGCTGATTCGCGTGATGGACAGGGTCAGTAGCGACGCCGGAAAGCCCCGCAGAAACGAAAAAGCCTGCAACTTGCGTTGCAGGCTTTACGTTTTTTGGTGCGGCTGGCAGGAATTGAACCCACGACCCCTTGGTTCGTAGCCAAGTACTCTATCCAACTGAGCTACAGCCGCGCAGCCTCGCATTATAGCCCAAATAATCCGCGTTTGCGGTGAACAGGCAACTCGTCATGGATCGCACGGGCCCAGTCAGGCAGTCGCAGGCCTGTCCATGCCCCGCCAGAGCCGTGCTACGCCAGTTATCGGCCGTCAGTCCAGCAGTTCCTTGGGCACGTTGCCGCCATTGGCCGCCAGTTTGGCCAGCACTGCCTTGTGCAGCCACATGTTCATTTGCGCAGAGTCGCCCATCAGATTGGCAGGGCAGCCCAATTCGGTGGCCAGTTCCTTTCGGGCAGTGATGCTGCTGTCAATGTCGAGCAGTTTGAGCAGGTCGACGATGGAAGTGCGCCAGTTCAGCTTCTGCGCGTTGGCCGCCGCTTTTTGCTCCAGCTGCGCCACCACATCCACCTCACGCATGGGCGTCACCGCTGCAGCGGCGGGGCTGGCCGGCGCTGCAGCAGCGCTCCCAGACGGAACTGTCGGGCGCAACATTTCCTCGACCTTGCTGTTGCCGGCATCAAAACCCAGCTTGTCCAGAATCTTGCTGAAAAAACCCATGCTATTTCTCCTGAGGTAGTGCGCCCCCTGCGGGCCGCCAGGAGGGCGGGACTTCTTCAGGAGCACCGACCCATGGTATGCATGAATCATGGCCTGCGCGTGACGAACAAGGCATCAGCGGTGACCGCCTACAGCACTGCAAGTAAGGCAGCTACAAATGCCGCTGCTCATGCCAAGAATGGTAGGGCGTGAGTGACTTGAACACTCGACCAAAGGATTATGAGTCCTCTGCTCTAACCAACTGAGCTAACGCCCCCCACGCAAGATTGTACGGGCCTACTTGCTGTGGCTGAGCGCGCTGCTGACCAGCTTGGAGGTGATGTCGACGATCTGGATCATCTTTTCGTAGGGCATGCGCATCGGGCCGATCACGCCGAGCGTGCCGACGACCTGGCCGTCCACCTCGTACGGCGAGGTGACGATAGAGAGCTCCTGGTACGGAATGACCTGGCTCTCACCGCCGATGTAGATGCGCACGCCTTCGGCTCGGCTCGATACATCCAGCAGGCGCATCAGCTGGGCTTTTTGTTCGAACAGGTCAAACAGCTTGCGCAGATTGCCCATGTCGCCTGAAAAATCGCTCACGGCGAGCAGGTTGCGCTCGCCCGAGATCACCACCTCATCGCGCGACTCGATGGCTTCGGAGCTGACCTTCACCGCGGCCTGCATCAGTGTGGCAATCTCGCCGCGCAGGGCTTCGACCTCGTTTTTCAGGCGCTCACGCACCTCTTCGATGGCCATGCCGGCGTAATGCGAATTCAGGAAATTGGCCGCTTCGATCAGCTGGGACTGGCTGTAGTCGGCCTCGGTGAAGATCACGCGGTTCTGCACATCGCCGTCGGGCGACACGATGATGACGAGAAAGCGCTTTTCAGACAGGCGCAAAAATTCAATGTGCCGGAACACCGAAGACCGGCGCGGTGCCATCACCACGCCGACGAACTGCGACAGGCTGGACAACATGTGCGCGGCGTTGCTGATGACTTTCTGGGGCTGGTCGGGCTCCAGCCGGGGCGGTGGGAGGTGGGCGCTGCCCAGGGCCAGATCGCGCTGGGCCGTGAGCATGGTGTCGACAAACAGCCGGTAGCCGCGCGCGGTCGGAATGCGCCCTGCCGAGGTGTGCGGGCTGACAATGAGGCCCAGCTCCTCCAGGTCGCTCATCACATTGCGGATGGTGGCGGGCGATAGCTCCAGGCCCGATGCCTTGGACAACGTGCGCGAGCCGACGGGTTGTCCGTCGGCGATGTAGCGCTCTACCAGCGCTTTGAGCAACAACCGGGCGCGATCATCAAGCATGCGCTCATTCTACGAAGCTTCAACGCCTGTGTTGTGATGTAATTTGACGATGAAGTCGCAATTCCGCCATATCGCCCTGATCGGCAAATACCATGCCCAGGGATCGCGGTCTGCGCTGGAAGACATCGCCCAGTTTCTGGGCACGCAAGGCTGCGATATTGCCATCGAGCAGGACACCGCCAGCAACACCGGACTCACCCGCTTTCCCACACTCCACACCAGCGCCATCGGCGCGCAGTGCGACCTGGCGCTGGTGGTGGGCGGCGACGGCACCATGCTGGGTATAGGCCGGCAGCTGGCGCAGTTCGGCATTCCGCTGGTGGGCATCAACCAGGGGCGCCTCGGCTTCATCACCGACATCGCCTTCGAGGACTACCAGAACACCCTCAAGCCCATGCTGCGCGGCGAGTACGAAGAAGACCGGCGCTGGATGATGCAGGCCAAGGTGATGCGCGACGGCCACTGCGTCTTCAGTGCCACGGCGATGAACGATGTGGTCGTCAACCGCGGCGCCACCGCCGGCATGGTGGAATTGCGGGTGGAAGTGGATGGCCGCTTTGTGGCCAACCAGCGGGCCGATGGCCTGATCATCGCCTCGCCCACCGGTTCCACCGCCTATGCGCTGTCGGCGGGCGGGCCGTTGCTGCACCCTTCCATCGCCGGCTGGGTGCTGGTGCCGATTGCACCGCATACCCTGTCGAACCGGCCCATCGTGCTGTCGGATGCGGGTGAGATCGCCGTCGAGGTCGTGGCCGGCCGGGACGCCAGCGCCAACTTCGACATGCAGTCGCTGGCCTCACTGATGCACGGCGACCGGATTGTGGTGCGGCGCTCCGAGCACCAGATGCGCTTTCTGCATCCGCGCGGCTGGAGCTACTTTGATACGCTTCGCAAGAAACTTCACTGGAACGAAGGCGTGGCCTGAGCCCGCTGCACTGACCTGATCTATGAGCCTCAAAAGCATTTCGCTCCGCGACTTTGTGATCGTCCAGGCGCTGGAACTGGACCTGATGACAGGCTTCACCGTGTTGACCGGCGAGACTGGCGCCGGCAAATCGATTCTGATTGACGCGCTGCAACTGGCCCTGGGCGCCCGCGCCGATGCCGGCGTGGTGCGCGAAAGCGCCCAGCGCTGCGAAGTCAGTGCTGAGTTTGACAGCCCCAAAGATCTGTCGGCATGGCTGGAAGATGCAGGATTTGAAAGCGGCGACACGCTGTTGTTGCGCCGCACGGTGGACACTCAGGGCAAAAGCCGCGCCTGGATCAACGGCAGCGCGGCCACGGCCACCCAGTTGCGCGAAATCGCCGACCACCTGGTGGATATTCATGGCCAGCATGCCTGGCAAAGCCTGACGCGGCCCGACGCCGTGCGCGGCCTGCTTGACTCCTATGCACAGACGGACACCGAGGCGCTGGCGCGCCACTGGCAGAGCTGGCGCCAGGCGCAAAAAACATTGCTGGAAGCCCGGGGTGCACAAGACACCCTGCAGCGCGAACGCGAGCGCCTGACCTGGCAGATCAGCGAACTCGACAAGCTGGCGCCCGGCGCGGATGAATGGGACGAGCTCAACACCCAGCACGCGCGGTTGTCGAATGCACAGGCCCTACGCGATGCGGTGCAGACGGCCGTCGATGCGCTGCAGGAGGCCGACGACAACGTGGCCACGCTGCTGGGCCGTGCCATCACGGCGCTGCAGAACCAGGCGCACATTGAGCCCGAATTCAAGGGCCTCACCGAGGTCCTGGGCAGCGCACTGGCCGAGGTGGAAGACACCGTGCATTCGCTGCACAGCTATGCCCGGCATGCCGAGCTGGAACCTCAGCGCCTGGCGGAACTGGACGAGCGCCTGTCGCTGTGGATGAGCCTGGCACGGCGCTACAAGCGCCCGCCCGCCGAGGTTCCCGAACTGCTGGCGAGCTGGCGCAGCGAGCTGCAGCGTCTGGATGCCGCCGCCGACCTGGCGCAACTGGAGGCGCTGGAAGGCAAGGCCAAGGCCGCTTACATGGCCGAGGCCACCCGCATCTCCAAAAGCCGCAGCAAGGCCGCCCCCCAACTTGCAAAAGCCATCACCCAGGCCATGCAGGGGCTGGGCATGCAAGGCGGTCAGTTCGATGTGGCGCTGAGCCAGCTGGAGCAGCCGGCCCAGCACGGGCTGGAGCAGGCCGAGTTTCTGGTGGCCGGGCACGCCGGCAGCACGCCACGCCCTGTCGGCAAGGTGGCTTCAGGGGGCGAGTTGTCGCGCATCGCGCTGGCGATTGCCGTCACCACCAGCCAGCTCGGCCAGGCGCAGACCCTGATTTTTGACGAGGTGGACTCGGGTGTGGGCGGCGCCGTGGCAGAAACCGTGGGCCGCCTGATGAAGCAGCTGGGCAAAGACCGTCAGGTGATGGCCGTGACCCACTTGCCGCAGGTCGCTGCGTGTGCAGACCAGCATCTGGTGGTGGCCAAGCGCCAGGAGCAAGGCACCACCGTCAGCTCGGTCGACCATGTCCACGGCGAGCAGCGCGTGGCAGAAATTGCGCGCATGCTGGGCGGCGAGCGGCTTTCAGGTACCACCTTGGCCCACGCCAAGGAAATGCTGGGTCAGTGATGGCACTGGAAATGGTGCTCATCACCGGCATGTCGGGCTCCGGCAAGTCGGTCGCCCTTCACGCGCTGGAAGACGCCGGCTATTACTGTGTTGACAACCTGCCGCCTGAACTGCTCAAGCCCTTTGTCGCGCTTGAGCAGCAAAACGGCGCCCGCAAGGTGGCCATTGCGATGGACGTGCGCAGTGCCACTTCCTTGCCACTGGTGCCGGCGCAACTGCGTGAGTTCCGCGATTCAGGTGTGGTGCTGCATTCACTCTTTCTCGATGCCAGCACCGAAACGCTGGTCAGGCGGTTTTCAGAAACGCGGCGGCTTCACCCCTTGTCGCGCTCCGACGCCTCCGACCAGCACCGCGCGCTGGTCGACGCGATCGAGCTGGAGCGCGAACTGCTGGGCGATCTGCGCGAGCAGGCCCACGTGCTGGACACCAGCATGATCCGTTCGTCGCAATTGCAGGGCTATGTCAAGTCACTGATCTCGGCGCCTGCGCAGCAGCTCACCCTGGTGTTTGAATCCTTTGCCTTCAAGCGTGGCGTGCCGCTGGATGCCGACTATGTGTTCGATGTGCGCATGCTGCCCAACCCGCACTATGAGTCTGGCCTGCGCCAGCTCACCGGGCGGGACCAGCCAGTGGTGGATTACCTAAAGAGCTACCCCGAGGTCGACGACATGTTCCGCCACATCGATCAGTTTCTGAGGCACTGGCTGACGGCCCTCGCCCGCGATCACCGCAGTTATGTCACGGTCGCCATTGGCTGCACCGGCGGGCAGCACCGGTCGGTGTACCTGGTCGAGCTGCTGACCGCTGCCTTTGAAGCGCAGTGGCGAACGATCAAGCGCCACCGCGAACTCGACAGCCACTGAAGCAGACCGGCCGCCTCTGCCCGAGAGGCCACCCGGCCAGCGTCAGTCGTTCGCCCCGGGCAGGCCGCCAGCGAGCAGTTTGCGCACTGGCGCCGGCAATCCCAGTTGGGGCCATTCGGCCGCACCAAACCAGGCGCCGCTCACGTGCGCTTCCTGTGTGATCGGTGCGATCACCTGTTTTGCAGCCACGCGCAGCACCCACGGCGCCATGTGCAGATCCTTGTGCGTGAGCACGTGGACAAAATGCGGCAGCGGCTGAAGTGCCGCCGCCAGCTTGCGCGGCACGGCCGATTGAAGTGCGTCTTCGCTGTCGAACACCGGCAGGCAATAAAGACCACCCCATATGCCCCGGGTCGGCCGCCTTTCCAGCCACACCGAGCCATCCGGCCGCTGCGCCCACAGCAAGCTCAGCGCCAGCGCGCTGCGCTTGAGCTTGCGGCTCTTGACCGGATACTTCTCGGGTTCACCACCAGCGAAGCCGAGGCATTGGGGCTGCACGGGACAAATCAGGCACTGGGGCTGGCGGCTGGTGCAAATGCTGGCGCCGAGGTCCATCAGGCCTTGCGTGTAACGCGGCATGCTCTCGGGCAAGTCATGCAGCGGCAGCAGTTCGGTCGCCAGATCCCAGAGCTTGCGCTCCTGCGCACCTTGCGCGAGGTCGCCCGCGTAGGCCAGGGTACGCGTGAGCACACGCTTCACATTGCCGTCCAGAATCGCCACCCGCTCACCAAAGCAGAAGGACGCAATGGCCGCGGCGGTGGAGCGGCCAATGCCCGGCAAGGTCTGCAGCACTTCCGCCGAGGACGGGAAGCGGCCCGCATGCAAAGCCATCACCTCCTGCGCGCAGCGGTGCAGGTTGCGCGCACGGCTGTAGTAGCCCAGGCCGCTCCATAACCCCAGCACCTCGTCTTCACTGGCGGCGGCAAGGTCCGCCACGGCCGGAAAGCGCGCCAGAAAACGTGTGTAGTAGTCCAGCACCGTGCTGACCTGCGTTTGCTGCAACATGATCTCGGACAGCCAGACCCGGTAAGGGTCGCGCGTGTTCTGCCAGGGCAGGCTGTGGCGCCCGTGGCTCTTTTGCCAGCGCACCACGCTGTCGGCAAATACAGAGGGCGCGGCCGGAACCGCCGCGGCAGGACGACCCGCTGACGCCAACGCTCAGGCGGCCTGGGAAAGCGGCGCCGGCTCAGTCGCCACCGAGAGTTGCTGCAGCCTGCCCGCGGCCGGAGCAGAAGACGCCGAAGGTCCGGTCATCAGGTGTGACGTCAGCTCGGTGAGCTTGGCATCCAGCAGGTCCAGCACCTGCTGCTGGGCGTCGATTTCGGCGATGCGCTCGTCAAGACCGGAGGCGGCCTGCTGAATCCGCTCAATGGCCTCCAGGCGGCGGCCGAAGTTGCGGCGCCTCTCGCGCAGTTGCGCATCCAGCTGGGATGCGGCCGACTTGTTCCATAACTCGACGTCACCCAGGGCCGATTCGTAGATCACCCGCAGCCGGGTGGCCAGCGCACGGGTCAACCGCTCGGAAAAATCCCCCTGCGACAGCTTGAGCACGTTGCTCACGCCGAGGTACTGCACATGGCTGCGCTCGATCTGCTCCAGATCTTTCGCATAACGCACCAGGTCGGGCTCTTTCGGAGGCTGCAGCGAGAAACTGAATTCGGCATTGAGCTGGCGGAAGGAGGCCGCCAGCATGGACTGGATTTCCTCGCTCAGGATCTTGGCGCGCTGCAGGCCTTCGCGCAGACGCGAGAAGGTCTGCCCATAGGCCTTCTTCACCCCCAGCTTGATGCCGGGCTGCTTGAGCGCAACGGTCAACTCGGCCAGCTCGGCCTTCAGCGTGGGCGTGCTGAGCAGCGTGAACACTTCGCGCAGCAGCTTGAGGTGCACCGATCGCACCGCATGGATCTTGGCGCCGCTGGTGTCGAACTCGGTCTGCTCCTGCTCGATGCGCGCGCGCATGTGCTGGATGACTGACGCATTCTTGCCGCGCAGCCCGCGCAGCTCGATCATCTGCTCGGCCAGGTCGCGCCGGCGGATGTGCATGGCCCGCCCGGCTTCCACCCGCAGCTCGGCGATGCCGGAAGCCACGGCCGAGCGGAGGATCTTCTGGCGCTGGCCCATCACACCCTGACCGAGGGCGATTTCCAGACCGGGCAAGCGGCTCGCCTCCAGCAGTGCCTTGTCACGGGTGACCTTGGCCAGCAGGCCTTTTTGCGCAGAGACGGGAATCACCTGTGATTCCGGCAAGCCAAGAATGTCTGCGGAGGAGGCACGCTGCCGGTCGATCTGTGCCTGCACCTGCGCCGGTGTGCTCAGGCCATCCCACAGCGTATCGATCTTGTTGAGCACCACCAGGCGCGAATCGGTGCCGTTGCCCTCTGTCACGAGGTGCTCGCGCCAGATGGCCAGGTCCGATTTCGTCACGCCGGTGTCGGCCGCCAGGATGAACACCACGGCATGCGCCTGCGGAATCAGGCTGACGGTCAACTCCGGCTCGGCGCCAATCGCGTTGAGGCCCGGCGTGTCGAGGATCACCAAGCCCTGCTTGAGCAGGGGGTGGGCAATATTGATGAGCGCATGACGCCACTTGGGCACTTCGACCAGTCCGTCAGTGCCGACACGCGGGTTGTCTTCCGGATGGCCGTCGTGCCAGAAGCCGAGTGCCCGGGCTTCGTCCTTGGACACGTGGCGCACCTCGGCCACTTTTTCGAGGGCCTGGGCCAGTTGGGCCGGATCATTCACGTCCAGGTCCACACGCGTCCATTTTTCCGGCACGGCGCGCCACTCCATCAGGGCGTGGGACTGCAGCCGCGTCTCGATGGGCAGGAGGCGCAGGCAAGGCGGCACATCTGCGTCGTAACCCAGCTCGGTCGGACACATGGTGGTGCGGCCGGCACTGGCAGGCATGATGCGGCGCCCGTAGCCTGCAAAAAAGATGGCGTTGATCAGTTCGGACTTGCCGCGCGAAAACTCGGCCACAAAAGCCACCATGACCTTGTCGGAACGCACCTGCGATTCGAGCCGGTGCAGCCGCTCCTCCACCGCTGCATCGATCAGGTCATGGTCTTTCATCCACTCGGCAAGCAGCTTCAGGCGCAATGCAAACTCGCGCCGCCAAACGCCGTGCTGGTCAAATTGTTCGTTAAAAGACATGTATCTACCGTGTATGTGGTGGATCAATATAGCATCGCCACCCCGAATCGACCAATGGCCCGGATACCCCTGAACTCAGGATTTCTGGCAGTGAGCGCAGTAAAAAGTCGAGCGCTGCCCCTGCCGGATGGCCTTGACGGGCGCGCCGCACACGCGGCAGGGCAGGCCGGCACGGTCATAGACCATGGCCTCCAGCTGAAAATAACCGGACTCCCCCTGGGCGTTGGAAAAATCACGCAGTGTGCTGCCCCCTTTTGTAACGGCACGTGACAACACGTCGCGGATCGCCGCATGCAGCCGTGCGGCGCGTGGCCGGCTGATGCGGCACGCCGGCGTGGTCGGCCGGATACCGGCCAGGAACAGCGCCTCGGATGCGTAAATATTGCCCACGCCGACGACCGCTTCGCCGCCCAGCAACACCTGCTTGATGGCTGTCTTGCGCAGTTGCAATGCGGCATGAAAGGCCTTTGCCTCGAAATCCTCGCCCAGAGGCTCCACGCCAAGGCGGCCCAGCAGCTTTTGTGCCGTGGCGTCGCCCTCGGCTGTGGCGTACACCACCGCACCAAAGCGGCGCGGGTCGTTCAGCCGCAGGCTTCCCTGGCTGGTGGTCATTTCAAAGTGGTCGTGCTTGCCCGGCGGCGGCAACTGGTGGCCGAAGCTCACGCTGCCCGACATGCCCAGGTGAATGAGCAGCAGGCCCTGGCTCAGATCCACCAACAGGTACTTGCCGCGGCGGCGCACCTGCAGGACCTCATGGCCCACCAGTTGCGCGGGCAGGCAACCGAGGGGCCAGCGCAGCGGCTTGCCCAGTTGGACAGACTGCACCCGCGCACCGGCGATGCGGTCGGCAAAGCTCAGGCGGGTGACTTCAACTTCGGGGAGTTCGGGCATGAGGCGTGGGAACCATGAAAGCTGTCGGCGGCGCGGCGCTCAAGGGGCTTTGCGCAGTGACCGCCGCTCGGGTGTTGACAAAGGTTGACGGGCGCAGCGAGCGCACGACCGGGGGGCTTCAATTATCATGGGTTGATGAAGAAAAAACCTGGTCTGGTGTTGACGCTCCTCTCGCTGCTGGCCGCCCTGGCAAGCGCCCAGACACCGACGGCAGCGCCTGCCGCTCCTTCAGCGGCATCGCCGGCTGCATCACCTGTTGTGAACGGGCTGGCCGAAGACAAGGCGGCGCAGGACAAAGCCTCCAGTTCGCCCCTTGACGCCCCCCTGCTCTACCAGCTGCTCGTCGGCGAGATGAACGTGCAGGAGGGCGAGCCCGGCGCAGGCTATGCGTTGATCCTCGATGCGGCCCGCAAAACCGGCGATGCCCAGTTGTATCAGCGCGCCACCGACATCGCCCTGCAGTCCCGCTCGGGCGACGCAGCCCTGCAGTCCGCACAAGCCTGGAAGCAGGCTCAACCGGCGTCCCGCGAAGCCAACCGCTATGTGCTGCAGATCCTGATTGCACTGAACCGCATCACCGACACGCTGGAGCCGCTGAAGACCGAAATCAGTGTGGCGCCCGATGCCGAGCGCAGTGGCGTCATCGCTGCGGTCCCGCGCATCTATGCCCGGGTGACCGACAGGAAGGTGGCCGCTTCGGTGGTGCAGGAGGCATTGACCAGCTACCTGGCCAGCCCCGCCACGGCCAGTGCCGCCTGGACGGCGGTGGCACGCATGCGTCTTGCGGCACAGGACACCGAGGGCGCACTGGACGCCGTCAAACGCGGACAGGCCGCCGATGCACGTGCTGAAGGCCCCGCACTGGTGGCGCTGGAGCTGATGGACCCGAAACTGCCGGAAGCAGAGCTACTGGCGCGCCGCTACTTCGACGGCAATCCGAAGGCAGTTCCCGAGATTCGCATGGGCTATGCGCGCGCCTTGCTCGATGCGCAGCGCTACGCAGAGGCAACGGCCCAGCTTCAGATCGTGACCCGCGAAAAGCCCGATTACCCCGAGGGCTGGCTGGTGCTCGGCTCTCTCCAGCTTCAGGACAACCAGCTGTCACCTGCCAAGACGTCTCTGGAGCGCTATGTGGCGCTGGTCCAGCAGCAGGCTTCGGAGGAAGAACGCAGCCGCGGGCTGGCACAGGCCTACCTGGCCCTGTCCCAACTGGCCGAAAAGCGCAAGGATTACCCCGCCGCAGAAGCCTGGCTCGCGAAAATCGAGAACCCGGCCGACCTGGTGCAGGCACAGACACGGCGCGCTTCCATTCTGGCCAGCCAGGGCAAGCTGGAAGAAGGCCGCCGGGTGATCCGCCAGTTGCCCGAGCGCAATGCCGGCGACGCGCGGCTCAAAATCAGCGCCGAAGTCAGCCTGCTTCGGGAGTTCAAACAGTACCGGGCAGCCTACGACGTGCTGGCGCAGGCAATTGCCAAAACACCGGACGACGCAGAGCTGCTCTATGACCAGGCCATGCTCGCGGAAAAACTCGATGCCGTCGATGAAATGGAGCGCCTGCTGCGACGGGTGATCGCGCTCAAGCCGGACTACCACCATGCCTACAACGCACTGGGCTACTCGCTGGCCGATCGCGGCATTCGCTTGCCCGAAGCGCGCGAACTGATCCGCAAGGCGCTGGAGTTCGCGCCGGCCGACCCGTTCATCCGCGACAGCCTGGCCTGGGTGGAGTTCCGGCTGGGCAACAAGGCTGAGGCGGTGCAGATTTTCGAGGTGATCTACAAGGCCCGCCCGGACGCCGAGATCGCCGCACATTTCGGCGAAGTGCTGTGGAGCATGGGCCAGCGCGACCGGGCTGTGGCCATCTGGAAAGAAGGCCAACTCATCAACCCCACCAACGAGACCTTGCTGGAAACCCTCAAGCGGCTCCGGGTGAAACCGTAAACGGAGCGCGGTTACTTGTTCCTTGCACACCACTTGCGTGCAGCGGCCCTGGGAGCGCTGCTGGCCGCCGTCTTTCTGTTCGCAGGTTGTGCGCAGCCCGTGCGGACCAGCACCACAGGCGCAGAAAAGACCTGGGCCGGCCGCATCAGCATGCAGGTACAGAGCGAGCCGGCACAGTCGTTCTCGGCAGGGTTCGAGCTCAAGGGCCAGGCCGAACGCGGTGAGTTGGCGCTGACCAGCCCCCTGGGCAACGTGCTGGGCATTCTGCGCTGGGCGCCGGGCGAGGCGCTGCTGGATTCAGGGAACGGAAGCGTGCAGCGCTTTGACTCGATCGACCAGTTGATGGTCCAGGCCACGGGCGCCGCCCTTCCGCTGCCTGCCCTGTTCGCGTGGCTGGCGGGCGACAACGCCACCGCGACAGGCTGGTCAGTGGACTTGAGCCGCCAGAGCGAAGGCCGGCTGACGGCCAAAAGAACCCAGCCCTTGCCCGTGGTGGACCTGCGCGTGGCGCTGGACAGGTGATGCCAAGGTCGTTCCCGGTTAACGCAGCGCCCCCATGAAAGCCCTCTACGACGTCCCCGCGCCGGCCAAGCTCAATCTGTTCCTGCACATCACGGGGCGCCGGCCGGACGGCTACCACCTGCTGCAGTCGGTCTTCATGCTGATTGACTGGTGCGACACCCTGCATTTCGAGCTTCGCCGCGATGGTGAGATCACCCGCACGGACCTGGGCGACCCGGCCGCTGCAATGGCCAGCGCCGACGCATTGCCGGCCGACGACCTCACCGTCAAGGCCGCACGTGCCCTGCAGGCGGCGTGCGGCACGTCGCTGGGGGTGGATATCCGGCTCGAAAAACGCATTCCGTCGCAGGCGGGCATGGGCGGCGGCTCGTCGGACGCAGCCAGCTGCCTGCTGGCCCTGCAGCGGCTGTGGGGGGTGCGTTTGCCCGCAGAACGGCTGCAGGCGCTGGCGCTCTCCCTGGGCGCAGATGTACCGTTTTTTCTGGCTGGCAGCCACGCCTGGGTGGAGGGCATTGGCGAGAAAATCAGTCCCTTGCAGTTGCCCAACGCCCGTTTTGTCGTCGTCAAACCCGCCCAGGGCGCCTCCACGCCGGCGATTTTCGCGGCGCCGGCGCTCAAACGGGACACGGAAACTGCTACAATCCAAGGCTTTGCTGCAAACGCAGAAGGTCAGATTTTCGGATTTGGCCGCAACGACTTGCAGCCGGTCGCGCAGACGCTCTGCCCCGCCATCAGCGAGTCGCTGCAATGGCTGGAATCAAAAGGGCTTCAGCCTCGGATGACCGGCTCCGGAAGTGCTGTTTTTGCGCGGTTGCCGCAGTCGGGCAGCGTGCCGGATTTTTCGGGTGCCCCCGGGAACTGGCAGGTCAGAAACTGCAGCAATCTGGAGTCGCATCCTCTGGCCGGTTGGTAAAATAGCGGGCACAGAAAAGCCGCTCCAGGCGACGAGAAAGACAAGGCAAGAAAGATCAGGTTATAGGTCGGCGGTTGCTTGCAACAGCTGTCCTGTGTAGGGGTGTCGCCAAGTTGGTTAAGGCACCGGATTTTGATTCCGGCATTCGCAGGTTCGAATCCTTCCACCCCTGCCAAATTTGCAGCCCGCGGGTCCGTCCCGCTGGCGCGTCAGGTCCGCTGCAGGCGGGCCTTGTTGTTCATGACAGACCCGCGAGATGTGTATCTGCGGGTCTGTGTGTTTTTGGGAAGCAGCGGCAACCGGCACTCACTGCCAAGTTCCTGTTGCACATGCTTGCCCTTGGTGCGTATTTCGTTGTTTGGCGTGTACCGAAGGCGCGTCATGGGCCCGTCATGACCGCTTGATGAGCGCTTCGTCAGTCATTTCAGCCACATTCAAGACCTCGTAGCAGCTGGGCCCCACATGCAACCGCACCATCCTGATTTCATGGTTTTCACCGGCAATGCCAACCCGAGCATGGCGCTCGAGATTGCCGACCACCTGGGCATTTCGCTGGGTGCAGCCCATGTGGGCCGCTTCTCGGACGGCGAAGTCACCGTCGAGATCCAGCAGAACGTGCGGGCGCGTGACGTGTTTGTGGTGCAGTCCACCTGCGCGCCGACCAACGACAACCTGATGGAACTGCTCATCATGGTCGATGCGCTCAAGCGTGCTTCGGCCGAGCGCATTGCCGCGGTGATTCCGTACTTCGGCTATGCCCGGCAGGACCGTCGCCCGCGTTCGGCACGGGTGCCGATCACAGCCAAGGTGGTGGCCAACATGCTGCAGGCCGTGGGCGTGTCGCGTGTGCTGACGATGGATCTGCATGCAGACCAGATCCAGGGCTTTTTCGACATACCGGTGGACAACATTTATGCGTCGCCGGTGCTGCTGGGCGATCTGCGCCAGAAGAATTACAACGACCTGATGGTCGTGTCGCCCGACGTGGGCGGCGTGGTGCGGGCAAGGGCGCTGGCCAAGCAGCTGGGCTGTGACATGGCCATCATCGACAAGCGCCGTCCCAAGGCGAACGTGTCGGAAGTGATGCACGTGATCGGCGACATCGAAGGCCGCAACTGCGTCATCATGGACGACATGATTGACACGGCCGGCACGCTGGTCAAGGCCGCCGAGGTGCTCAAGGAGCGCGGCGCCAAAAAGGTTTACGCATATTGCACGCACCCGATTTTTTCGGGCCCGGCCATCGACCGTATCGCCAAGGGCGACGCGCTGGACGAAGTGGTGATCACCAACACCATTCCGCTCGGACCGAATGCCGTTGGTTGCAAGAAGATTCGCCAGCTCTCCGTGGCACCGCTGATCGCCGAGACGATCCAGCGCATTGCCAAGGGTGAGTCGGTCATGAGTTTGTTTTCGGACCAGGACAACCTGTTCTGATCTGAAGCAAAAAGTGGTTGCACAGCCGCAGGGTCGCAAGGCCCGGCAGGGCTGGAGCAGCTTTTTAAAGTCGGGGTGGAGCTGGTCGCGGCCCGCCCTTTTTGGAGAAGATCATGAAATTCGTCGCTTTTGAGCGCGCCAAGCAGGGCACGGGTGCGAGCCGCCGTCTCCGCATCACCGGTCGCACGCCCGGTATTGTTTACGGTGGCACCGGTGAACCCACGCTGATCGAACTCGATCACAACGCGTTGTTCCACGCCATCAAGAAAGAGGCTTTCCATGCTTCCATCCTCGAGATGGAACTCGCTGGCAAGTCGCAAAAAGTTCTGCTGCGTGACCTGCAGATGCACCCCTACAAGCAGCAGGTCCTGCACATTGACTTCCAGCGCGTGGAAGCCAAGACCAAGATGTCCGTGAAAGTGCCTCTGCACTACAGCGGTGAGGAAGAGTCTCCAGCCGTCAAGGCCGAGGGTTGCCTGGTCAACCACGTCATGACCGAGCTGACGATCTCCTGCTTCCCGGCCGACATTCCCGAATTCATCGCCGTGGACCTGAGCGGCCTGAAGAAAGGCACCTCGCTGCACGTGAAGGAAATCACCCTGCCCAAGGGCGTGAAGTTCGTGGCCAAAGGCCAGGACAACCCGGTGCTGGTGTCGGTGTCTGCCGTGTCGGAAGAGGCAGAAGCCGATGCCGCCGCAGCCGCTGCTGCTGCCGCTGCCGCGCTGGATCCCAAGGCCGCCAAGGGTGCCGGTGCCAAGCCAGCAGCCAAGCCTGCCGCCAAGAAGTAATCTTCAAAGCGCTTCACAGCGCTGTGGCCTGCAAGGGTCAGTGGCCCCTGTGCTCTCCGGAGTGCAGGGGCCATTTTTTTGAGGCTGCTTGATCGTTTGCCGGCTGGCGCAGAGGCCGAAGCTGCCGTGATAATCCCGAAACAGACCCCCTCAGTCCGCCCTCACCGCCGTACCACCTGCTTCTCAACACATGATCAAACTTTTTGTCGGCCTGGGCAACCCGGGCTCCGAATATGAGGCCACGCGGCACAACGCGGGCTTCTGGTGGATAGACGCGCTGTCACGCGAGCTCAAGGCACCACTGGCCCTCGACAAGAGCTACCACGGCCATGTGGCGCGCACCTCGGTGAACGGACAAACGGTCTGGCTGCTCAAGCCGCTGACCTTCATGAACCTGTCCGGCAAGTCGGTGTCGGCACTGGCGCGCTTTTTCAAGGTCGAGCCTGCTGAAGTGCTGGTGGCACACGACGAGATGGACATCGTCCCCGGCCAGGTCAAGCTCAAGTTCGGCGGCAGCCATGCCGGCCACAACGGCCTGCGCGACATCCATGCGCAGTTGGGCACAGCAGACTACTGGCGGCTGCGCATTGGTGTCGGCCACCCCGGCGTGAAGGCCGAGGTCGTCAGCTGGGTGCTCAAGAAGCCTTCGCCAGAACACCGGGTAGCGATTGAAGACTGCATTGCGCGCTGCCTGAAGGCAGTGCCGGAACTGCTGGCGGGCAACATGGAAAAGGCCACCATGATGATCCACACCAGCCAGCCGCCACGGCCCAAACCGCCGCGCAAGGTGGAGTTGGACACCGAAGACTGACCGCTTCCGGGCTTCCCGCTCGCCGCTGACGGGCATGAAAAAGGGCTTATGAAAAGCCCTGTTCTCCTCGTCTTGCCGTCGACAGTCGGCGCGGTACCGAACCCGGCACCGGACTGCCGTTTGTCGTTTGCGATCTATCGGTTGTGGCCGTAGAGCTGCTTGAACTGCTTGTGCGCTTCATCCATGGCAGCCTTTTCATCGTGCGCCATGGCGCCGCTCTTGTCTCCCACCGATTTCATGGCGTCCGATTTGGACATCATCGTGTCCTTCTCAGCCATTTTTTCCATGGCAGGCGACGTGAGACGCAGATCGGGATTCGAGTCGGTCTGCGCATGCGCCGCAAACGACGAAGACAGTGCGAACGAAGCGGCGACAAGAGCCAGTGTGTGATTCAGTTTCATGATTTTCTACCTTGTGAGACCAGTTGAAAAATCGTGCGGCATGGACAACCAGACCTTGTGGATCGGGCCCTCCAGCGCGTACGAGGCAGCGGGATCGCCACCTGCACATGAGTCACCGGCATGCGCCCTTTCTTACAGGGATTCAAAGCAATTGAAACGGAACTTCGCTCTGGGGATTGAATCGCGGATGAACCATCACAGCAAGGATGGAGTCCGTGATGACGTCAGATGCGGTCGACCGGGGCCGCAACCGGAATGCGGCTAGCGCGCTTCAACAATCGGGATGACCGTCGTCAGCCGCTGGTATTTCTGCCACAGGGTTTCACGCGTTTCCACGTGCTGCGGATTCACCGGAATGCAGGCGACCGGACACACCTGCACGCACTGCGGCTCATCGAAGTGGCCCACGCATTCCGTGCATTTCTTCGGATCAATCTCGTAGATTTCCGGACCGAGGTAAATCGCTTCGTTGGGGCACTCGGGCTCGCACACATCGCAGTTGATGCATTCGTCGGTGATCATCAGGGCCATGGTTCAGGCCTCCTGGCTTCTGTGCGCAGCTACCAATGCCTGGGCGATGGACGGACTCACCATCTGCCCGACGTCACCGCCCAACTTGCTGATCTCGCGCACCAGCGTGCTGCTGATGCATTGCAGCGAAGCCTCGGGCAGCAGGAACACGGTCTCCACCTGGGGCTGCAGCTTGCGGTTCATGGCCGCCATCTGGGCCTCGTAATCGAAGTCGGCCATGTTGCGGATTCCGCGCACCACAGCGCATGCGCCTTGCGCCACACAGAAGTCCATGATGAGACCTTCGAACGCGAGCACCCTCACCCCTGGCATCTGGCCGGTGGCCGCTTTCACCTGGGCCACACGGGCTTCCAGTGCAAACAGCGTTTTCTTGTGATGGGCCCTGGCCACCGCGACGATGACTTCATCAAAGAGACCGGCGGCGCGGCGCACCACGTCCTCGTGACCGAGCGTGAACGGATCAAAGGTACCGGAATAAACAGCGATGCGGGGGCTGGTCATAAGCGGAATTATGCCCCGCGCCCTGCCCGCAGACCTCGTTCGCTCCGTGCATCACCCCATGACGGACAAGGGCGCAGCGCATGGCAGGTGCGGTCCGTGGCAGCCCAAATGGTCAGCTCAGGTGGCCGCCTCATCTGCAGAAGCCAGCCGTGACAGCAGGTGAAAGTGCACCGCCCCGGCCTTTCCATGGCGGCGGAGCTGCAGCCCCAGAGGCATCAGTTCTTCGTTTGTCCAGGTTTTGGGCGCTTCAAGGTAGACCAGCCCCCGCGACGCCATGGCCAGCGATGCGGCCTTGAGTGCCGGCTCGTACAGCGGCGACTCGAACGGCGGGTCCAGCAGCACCAGGTGCAGGCTGCCGGGCGCGGCGCGGCGCAAGGCCCCCAGGCCATCGCCCCGTTCGATCCGGACCATGGTCGCCCCCAGTCTGGCCTGCAGCGTCTTGAGCTGCGCAACCAGCGCCATGTCCTGCTCGCACAGCAACACGTCGGCTGCGCCGCGCGACGCGGCTTCCAGGCCCAAGGCACCGGTGCCGGCAAACACGTCCATGCAGCGCCAGCCGGTCAGGTCCTGGCCCAGCCAGTTGAACAGGGTCTCGCGCACGCGGCCGGGTGTCGGCCGTAAACCGGGTTTGTCAGCGACCCGCAGCTTGGTACGTTTCCACTGGCCGCCAATGATGCGGATTTCGTGGGCCAAGGGGCCGCTGGCGCCGGAGCGCTTGGCCGGAGGTGTGCGGGAAGGGGAAGAAGAGGGAGCGGACTTTGCAGGCGTTTTCATCAGGTCTCAAGCTTACCCGGCTGGCACTCGCCTTTGACGATGCAATGCCTTCTCAAGCCCTTCAAGGTCTTTTGCCGCTCCCGGCGTCGTCGCCCAGCGGTGCCAGGTCGGACGCGTACACCCGGTTCCCCAGCTGGAGCTCCTGGCCGTCCTGCCAGGCCGCCTCGAAAGCGGCAAGCTCTGCGGCTGACGCATGCTCGTACCGCTGTGTGGCCGACAGTGCCGCAGATGTGCCTGCAGCACGTCTTGCCGGGTCGGGACGGCTGACTTCAAACCCCTGTATCTGCGCGTTCACCTGCCAGTACACACCCGCCACACCAATGCCGTAGCGTGCGGCGGCGTTCTTGGTGATGGCATGGCCCAGCTCAGCCAGGTACGCGGGCTGGCCTTTCTCGTCACGCAGGAAGTCGGTCGACAAGTCCATCATCACGGCGTACTGGTGCCCGCGCTTGTCGGCGCGCACCACCTTGATCTTGTAGCTGGCCGACAGCACACCGTGCGCCTGCATGGTGACCTTGATGGCCTCGTACAGCAGGTCACGGCGAAACGCCATGCGCTCTTCCAGGGTCATTTTCACAGGCCCGGTTTCCGGGCTGTCCAGCGCGGATACCGGTCCCTGGGGCTGGGAAGATCTCCCCGATCCCAGAAGTTTCTTGAGTGTGAACATGCCCGAACCCTCATCAACAGTGGCTTTGCGGCGCAAAACCATCCGTTACAGCATCGCCTTAGAAGCACCGCCCCTGGCAACCAACGCCGGGCAGCCGCTCGGCAAATATGCGCTGAACGTAACCAAATATTACGGCGTTTGCCCTGTTGTGGCAATGCGTCGGGCCAAATCAGCCTCGATGGCGTCGGGCAATCGCCCGGGGGATCTCAGGGGGTGTTGCCCAACACCACCGTCACCATGCGCTCGGGCTGGAGTTTGCGCGCAAAGGCTGTCTTGATGTCGCTCGTGGTGAGCCGCGCCACCTGTTGCGTCCAGGTGTCCAGGTAATCCAGCGGGAGCTGGTTCCACGCAATGCCAGCCACGTTGTCCAGCAGCTTGCGGTTGCTGTCCAGACGCAGCGCGAAGCCGCCGATCAGGTTGTCTTTGGCAGCCTGGAGTTCGGCCTTGGTCGGGCCGTTGGCCACGAAGTCGCGCACCACCTGGCGCACCAGTGCCACGGCCTGCCCAGCCTGGTCTGGCCGCGTCTGCAGCCCCACGGTGAAGCTGCCGGCATGCAGGCCGGGCGAAAAATAGCTGTACACCCCATAGGTCAAGCCGCGCTTTTCGCGCACCTCGGTGGACAGGCGCGAAACAAATCCACCGCCGCCAAGAATGTAGTTGCCGACGGTCAAGGCGAAGTAGTCCGGGTCGGCACGCCTGAATCCGGGCTGGCCCATCAGCACATGCGCCTGGGCCGAATCAAAGGCGATGCGCTGCTCCAGAGGCTGCACCAGGGGCGCCACCTCGGCCACAGCCGCCAGCGGCGGCAGGCTGGCGCACGGCTGCTGCGGCAGGCGCGCCAGCAGTTGCGTGGCGATGCGGTCGGCCTGCGCGCGCGTCACCGCGCCCACCATGCTGATGCGCGCCCGGCATGCCACCACGCTGGCGGCATGGAGCGTCTGCATGTCGGCCACGCTGATGCGGGCCAGCGTGTCTTCGGTCGTCTGGAAGCCGTAGGGGTGCGTGCCGTAGACCGCCCTGGCATAGGCCCGCCCGATCACGGTGGCCGGCCGGGTCGACGACTCCTTGAGGGCGGCCTGCATCCGCTGGCGCTCGCGTTGCCACACCGCGTCGGGAAATGCAGGCTCGGCCATCACGCGCGCGGCCAGCGCCACGGCTTTGGAGAGCAGGTCCGGCTCGGTGAGCGATCGCAGCGAAAACCCGAGGCGGTCGGGCGTGGCGCCGGCGCCGAACTGGGCCCCCAGATCGGCCCACGCCTCGCTCAGGGCGTTTTCGTCCATCGCCGCCTCGCCCGCGCGGCCCTTCACGCCTTTTTCCAGCATGCCGCTCATCACGCTGGCGAGCCCGGCCTGGGCGGGCGGGTCGCGGCGGCTGCCGGCATCGAAGTCGATCTGGACATCGAGCATCGCAATCGCCGGGCTTTCGACCAGAAACACCTGGGCGCCGCTGGGCTGGGTCCACTGCTGGATCGGGATGGCGGCGCTGGCCAGCGGGTGAATGCACCACGCCGCGAGGGCCAGCCATGCGGCCGCGTGGTGTCGTACCGTGCGCCGCACTGTCTTTTCGAAGATGGATGTCATGGGGGAAACCGGTGAAGTCCTGGCGGGATGGCGCATGTGAAGGTTACGCATCAGTGGCGGATCGGTGTTGCAGGCTGGCGCGGTTTGCGGTTCGGGTCCACCGGCTGCGGCAGCAGCGTGGCCACGGTCATCTGGTCATCCCCGAAATACCGGGCGGCCACAGCCTGCACCTCGGCGGCGGTAACGCGGCGCAGGGCGGCCATCACGCGGGCACTGCCGTCCAGCGGCAGACCCTGCACCCAGTTGGAACCCAGTTCGCGGGCCTGGTTGAACACCGAATCGAGCTTGTAGGTTTCACTGGCCACCCACTGCGTCTTCACGCGGTTGAGTTCCGCCTCGCTCACGCCCTCGCGGGCGATGCGTGCCACCTGCTGGCGCAGCGCGTCGGCCACCTGCGCGGTGGTCTTGCCGGCAGCCGGCACACCGTCGAGTACAAAAAGTTGCGGGCCGCGCCCCATCAGGCCGTTGGACGCGCCAGCGCTGTCGGCCACGCGCGGGTTGCCGCCCTCACCCTGCACCAGCGCGCGGTCCAGACGGGCACCCGAGTAACCGTCCAGCACGGCCGCCAGCACCGCCAGCGCCAGCGCATCGCGGCTGGCAGCAGCCGTGGGGGAATTCGCGTCGGCACCGTCCATCAGGTCCGCCGACTGCAGTTGGGGTGCCTTGAACGCCAGGCTCACATAAGCCTGACTGGCAGGCGCCTTGAAGTCGAGGCGCCGCGCACCGCTCTGCTCGGGCTCCAGGCGGGGCTTGCGCACGGGCACGGGCCGCGCGGTGATGCCCCCGTAGTATTTTTCGGCCAGCGCCTTCACCTGCCCCACCTCCACATCACCCGCCACCACCACGGCGGCATTGGCGGGCACGTACCAGCGGCGATAGAAGTCGCGCACGTCCGTGGGCGTCATCGCATCCAGGTCGCTCATCCAACCCACGACGGGTCGGCGGTACGGCGAGGCGACGAAGGTGATGGCATTGGCGTTTTCGTAGAGCATGGCCCGCGGCGAATCCTCGGTCCGCAGGCGGCGCTCTTCTTTCACCACCTCAATCTCCCGCTTGAACTCGTCGTCAGGCCACTGGTTGTTGGCAAAGGCGTCGGCCTGCAGGCGCATCACGTCCTCGAGCCTACCCGCCGGAATCTGCTGGTGGTAGCCGGTGTTGTCGCGGCTGGTGAAGGCGTTGTCGCGCCCACCCAGGGCCGCCACGCGCCGGGAAAATTCGCCAGGTGGCACGACGGCCGTGCCCTTGAACATCATGTGCTCCAGCGCATGCGCCACGCCGGAGGTGCCGTCCACCTCGTCCATGGAACCGACGCGGACCCACAGCATGTGCACGACCGTGGGAGCCCGCCGGTCCGGTTTGACAATGAGCGTCATGCCATTGGCCAGCGTGAACTGGGCCACCGGCGCGGCGGGCGCCTGGGCCATGGCGGACCCGGCGCATGCCAGCAGCCCGGCCACCAGCCAGCGGCGCCATGCCTTGCGCAGCAGGGGTTGGCCGGAACGGATTGGCCAGGATACACAGGGACAGGGAGCAGGGGTTACCGAGGGTGTGAAAAAGCCGGGCAGAGGGTGTTTCATAGAATAGGAATCCGGCGTCGGGTGAGATCGCGTGAGAGATCGTGCGATACAGCGTGCGGAATGGCACTTGCCGAGCAGCCCACTCAGACTCCACAAGCATACCGAATGTTCAGTTTTTTCAAGAAAAAATCCCCTCCTGCTGTCCAGGCAGACCTGCCGCCAGCCGCGTCACCAGCCATCGCGGCGGACACGCCAGCCCCGGCTATCGCTTCATTGCCCACCCCGGCAGGCGGCCTGATCGGCACGGCCCTGGTCACACCGATCAGCCTGCCGCCTGCGGACGTCGCGCCCGAGCGCGCCAGCTGGCTGGGCAAGCTGCAGGCCGGCCTGCGCAAGACGGGCGCCAGCATCTCCACCGTCTTCGCCGGCAATCGCATCGACGATGCGCTGTACGAAGACCTGGAAACCGCGCTGCTGATGGCCGACACCGGCGTGCGCGCCACCGAACACCTGCTGGCCGATGTGAAACGCCGCGTGCGTGAAGGCGGCATGACGCACCCGGTGGCGGTGAAGAACGCGCTGGTCGATTCGATTGCGTTGCTGCTCAAACCGCTGGAACAAGCGCTGGTGATTGGCCAGTACCTGCCCACGGTGATCATGGTCACTGGCGTCAACGGCGCCGGCAAGACGACGTCCATCGGCAAGCTCACCAGACACCTGGCCGGTGAAGGCGCCACGGTGCTGCTGGCAGCCGCCGACACCTTCCGCGCCGCGGCGCGCGAGCAATTGGGTGTCTGGGCCGATCGCAACATGGTCGAGATCGTCAGCCAGGAAGGCGGCGACCCGGCCGCCGTGAGCTTTGACGCGGTGACGGCCGGCAAGGCGCGCGGCAAGGACGTGGTGCTGGTCGACACGGCCGGGCGGCTGCCGACGCAGCTGCACCTGATGGAGGAACTGCGCAAGATGAAGCGGGTGATCCAGAAGACCGGCCCGGCCAACATCCCCGCCGCGCTGCCGAACGCCCCTGCGGACAACGCGATTCCGCCGCACGAGATTCTGCTGGTCATTGACGGCAACACCGGCCAGAACGCACTGGCCCAGGTGAAGGCGTTTGACGACGCATTGGGGCTGACCGGCCTCATCGTTACCAAGCTCGACGGCACCGCGAAGGGCGGCGTGCTGGCAGCGATTGCCTTGTGGGCGCGCGAGCGGGCGCTGGCCCAGCCGCAGCTTCGGTCGGTGCCGGTGTATTTCATCGGTGTCGGCGAGAAGCTGGAAGACCTGGAAACCTTCAACGCCCGCGAGTTCGCTCAAGCCTTGCTGGCCTGATCCACCTACCCTCAGTCGTGCCGGTGACTTGCATCCCTCCGGCACTGGACTACAGTGCCAAAAGACCAAGGGCGTCAAGTTTGTCCAGGGAGACACCATGAACACAGCGACCAATGCATCCGGCGATCCCGCACCTGAGCTCCGGCGCGTCGACCAGTTGCTGACCCATTACGGCGAAAGCCACCAGAACCCCCGCAACGAGCTGATCCACTTCGTCGCCATTCCGGTCATCATGCTCAGCCTGGTGGGCATGCTGTTCGCGCTGCACCCGTATGAGGCCTATGCCTTTGTGGGCGCCAGCATGGTGTATTACCTGCGGCTGTCGATGGTGTTTTTTGTGGCGATGCTGCTTTGGTCGCTGCTGACGTTTGCGCTTCTGCTTGCCCTGGGCGAGCGCCTGCTGCCGGTGTGTGTGGCGCTGTTCGTGGGGGCCTGGGTGCTGCAGTTCATCGGCCATCGCATCGAAGGCAAGAAGCCATCGTTCTTCGAGGACATCCAGTATCTTTGGGTCGGACCCCTCTTTGTGCTCAGCAAGCTGTTCGGCAAGCTGGGCCTGCGCTGGTAGGCGCTGGGCATCCAACGCTTTGACTTGAAACGGCGCCTCACGCCACCACCTGCCTTTTTTCAGGGATCTCCTCTTGCCCCGCTTCATCCGATCGCTTCTGCGCTTTGTTTTCAAACTCGTTCTGGGTGTTTTCGCGGCCATCTTTGCCATCAGCCTGCTGGCGGCAGCGCTGGTCGTGGTGCTTCTGAGCCTGCTCAAGGCGCTCATCACGGGCCGCAAACCGGCGCCGGCCGTGGTGTTCGGCAAGTTCCAGCGCTACTCGCCGCAAGGCCTGTGGCCGGGCGCCCGCCCGGATGCCGACGCAACTGCCCGCGGCGATGTGGTGGACGTCGAGGTGCGCGAAGTGCAGGAGCCGGCCCGCCGACTCGATGGCGATTTGGGCGGCGAGCCGCGTTCGCGCCAGTAGCTGCGTCATCAGCGCAACCCTCATCGGGTCAGCTTCACGCTGAGCCTCGCGGCATCGCCATCTGCCCACCCACCCCAATGGACGCGGGTAATCCCTGATTTTTCAGCCAGATTGCTGTATCTGGACAGTTGAGTTCCTTGGTATCATTCATTTTCGTATACGAAATAAAGAATATTTCCATGACCTCCCTGCTTCCGTGGCTCACCGAATCGTCTGCCGATCGCTTCAGCGACGTGCGCGATACCTCGCTGGCCAAGCTGGTGCGGGACGACATGCTGGCGCTGATCCTGAAAGGCGTGCTGGCACCCGGCCAGCGCATCAACGAGCCGGATGTAGCCAGCCGGCTGCAGGTGTCCCGCGTGCCGGTGCGCGAGGCCCTGCGTGAGCTCGAAAGCTCGGGCTTGGTGGTGTCGCGCAAGCACTCCGGCGTGTTCGTGCGCGAGCTGGGCAGCGACGAGATTCGCGATCTGTACCAGATGCGCGGCCTGCTCGATGGCTTTGCCGGTCGTTGCGTGGCGCAGTTGCCTGCGGAAAAACGCCAGGCCCTGCTGGACCTGCTCGACCAGTCCGCCCACGCCATGCTGCAGGCGGCCGATGCCCATGATGTGCAGCGCTATTACGCCGAGAACCTGCGCTTTCACTGGGCGATTGTTGAATCCGCCGGCAACCGCCAGTTGTCCGAGAGCTACCGCAGCATCGTGCAGAAGCTGCACCTCTCGCGCCTGAAGAATCTTTCGCAGGACATCGGCATGCGTGCCTCGATTGCCGAGCATGTGGACATCGCACAGGCCGTGCGCGATGCCGACGCCCCCCGCTGCGAGGCCCTGCTGGCCCGGCATGTCGGCGATGCCTACCAACGGCTGCTGCATGCCAGCGCGCCGGCCGCAGCACACCCCGCAGCCGCGACCGCACCGATGCCGGCGACTGCCTGAGCGCACTCATCGACCGCACCGCACCGCCCTACTCACCCCATCCATTCCAGACCTGATTTCAAAAACCGGAGACATCCATGAAACGACGCACCCTTTTGCAAGCCGCCCCGGCCCTGATTTACGCCCCCGGCATCGCCCTGGCGCAAAGCCCTTTTCCCAACAAACCCTTCCGCTACATCGTGCCGGTGGCTGCCGGCGGCGGCAGTGACATGGTGGGCCGTACCGTGACCGATCGCTGGGGCAACCTGCTCAAGCAGACTTTTGTTGTCGACAACCAGGGCGGCGGCGGCGGCGTGATTGCCTGCCAGGCCACCATGCGCGCACCGGCCGACGGCTACACGCTGATGCAGGGCTACGTGGCCACGCACGGCACCAGCCCCGCCACCCGCAAGCTTCCGTATGACCCGATCAAGGATTTCACGCCCATCGGCATGATTGGCGCCACGCCCAATGTGCTGGTCGTCACCAGTTCCCTGCCGGTGAACACGGTCAAGGAGTTCGTGGAGTACCTCAAGAAGAACCCCGGCAAGGTGAGCTATGGCTCGGCCGGCGCCGGCTCGCTGACGCACCTGACGATGGAGCTGTTCAAGCAGCAGGTCAACTCCTTCATGGTGCACATCCCTTACCGCGGCATTGCACCGGCCTTCACCGACCTGATCGGAGGCCAGACCCAGGCCATGTTCCCGGGCCTTGCGGCGGCGATTCCGCACATCCGCTCGGGCCGCGTGCGCCCGCTGGCGGTGACCGGCCTCACGCGGCACCCGCAGTTCAAGGATCTGCCCACGCTGGACGAGTCCGGCTTCAAGGGCTTTGACGCACAGCAGTGGTACGGCGTGGTCGGCCCGGCCGGGATTCCTGCGCCCATCGTCAAGCAGCTCAACGAAACACTGGCCGTGGTGCTCAAGGCGCCGGACCTGCGCGAAAAGCTGGCGGTCGAAGCCATTGAGCCGAATGTGATGACGCCCGAGCAGTTCGCTGCCTTCATGAAGGTCGACATCGCCCGCTGGACCAGGATCGCCAAGGACCGCGGTATCCAGCTCGACAGCTAAACAGCGCCCAGCGCAACCTCTCGCAGCCCTGACGGCGAGAGGTTGCAAGCGCAGGCTCTGTGCCCCCCCGTTTTTCGATTTTCAACTCACCAACCCACGGCAATCCTGTTTGCCACAACACACTTCAACACCATGGCCCGCAATACCCAGGTCGCTGCCGACCACAACGCCCCCGCTGTTACCCGCATCCTCGCCCAGTTCGTCGCTACGCACCCTTCGCGCGGCTGGAGCGACGCCGTTGACCACGAGGCGCACCGTACCTTCATGAACTGGCTGGGCTGCGCTGTTGGCGCCGCACAGCATGAGGCTGCCGACGCTGCGCTCGCTGCAGTGCACATGCTGCAACCCGCGGCACAGGCCAGCGTGCTCGGCCGCAAGGAAAAGGTCGACATGGCCAGCGCTGCGCTGGTCAACGGCATCACCTCGCACACCTTTGACTTTGACGACACCCACCTCAAGACCATCATTCACCCGGCAGGCCCGGTGGCATCCGCCGTGCTGGCCATGGCCGAGCACACAGGCGCGTCCGGCCGCGACGTGATCGACGCCATCGTCATCGGCATTGATGTGGCCTGCCGCGTCGGCAACGCCATGTACCCCGAGCACTACGACCGCGGCTGGCACATCACCGGCTCCACCGGCACGCTGGGTGCAGCGGCCGCCTGCGCACGCCTGCTCAAGCTCGACGTGGACCAGACCGCCATGGCGCTCGGCATTGCCGCGTCGCAACCCGTCGGCATGCGCGAACAGTTCGGCACCATGACCAAACCCTTCCACCCCGGTGGCGCAGCACGTGCCGGCCTGATGTCGGCCCTGCTCGCCAGCAAAGGCTTCACTGCCAGCCCCAAGGCACTGGAAGCGCCGCGCGGCATGATGCAGACCGTCTCGACCAAGAACAACTGGAACGAAATCACCGGCGAGCTGGGCCAGCGCTTCGAGATTTCATTCAACAGCTACAAGCCCTTTGCCTGCGGCATCGTGATCCACCCCAGCATCGACGCCTGCGCGCAGCTGCGCGAAAGATTTTCCAAAGAAGGCGTGACGCCCGAGCAGGTCGAGCGCATCGAGCTCAAGGTGCATTCGCTGGTGCTGGAGCTGACCGGCAAGAAGGAGCCCGCTGACGGCCTGCAGGCCAAGTTCAGCGTGTACCACGGCTGCGCCGCCGGCCTCACCTTTGGCCGCGCTGCGGAAGAAGAGTTCTCGGACGAGATCGTCAACCGCCCCGACATGGTGGCCCTGCGCCGCAAGGTGGTGGCCACGGTGGACGACTCGATCGACGAAGCCAGCGCCGACGTCACCGCCGTGCTGACCGACGGCCGCCGCGTGCACGTGTTTGTCGAGCACGCCATCGGCTCGCTGCAGAACCCGATGACCGACGCCAACCTGGAAGCCAAATTCCACGGCCTTTCGGACGCGGTACTGGGCGCCGGGCAGACCAGCGAACTGATCAAGGCCTGCTGGG
Source organism: Synechococcus sp. UW140 (assembly GCA_943370905.1). Taxonomy (GTDB): domain Bacteria; phylum Pseudomonadota; class Gammaproteobacteria; order Burkholderiales; family Burkholderiaceae_C; genus Polaromonas. The sequence goes on along the minus strand of CALRSS020000010.1, from coordinate 154,578 downwards.
CTGTGGGCACTTCTGCCAATGTGTCGGCCATCGTGGCGCTGGCGGCGCCCAAAGCCTGAAACTGACATCGGCCGCCCGCCCTTTGACCTTGGGCGGGCTTTACCGGACCGAAACCTCCCGAGAGAACTAAAACACCTGGAATGGCTCCAAACTAGGGTTTCTACCGATTAGCCTTGCGCTATCCGGTTGATTGAACCTCTTGTTTAGCACTCTCCCCAAGGGAGTGCTAATATTTAGCCCTAGTGAAAAGGAGTTCTTCCATGTCTTATGCCCTCTCGCCCAAGTTGCTGACGCCCGCCGTCGCCGCGCCGGTTGCCGGAGGCGGTGCCGTGGCTGCTGTGAACCCCTGGGCGCTGGTGCCCCCGCTGGGCAATCTGGATGCATACATTTCGGCCGTGAACCGGCTGCCCATGCTCACGCTGGAGCAGGAGCAGGAATACGCCAGAAACCTCAAGGAAAACAACGATCTTGATGCCGCCGGAAAGTTAGTGCTCTCTCACTTACGCCTGGTGGTGTCGATTTCGCGCAAATACCTGGGCTACGGCCTGCCGCACGGCGACCTGATCCAAGAGGGCAACATCGGCCTGATGAAGGCTGTGAAGCGCTTTGACCCGGACCAGAACGTGCGCCTGGTCAGCTACGCCATGCACTGGATCAAGGCCGAGATCCATGAGTACATCCTGAAGAACTGGCGCATGGTGAAGGTGGCCACTACCAAGGCCCAGCGCAAGCTGTTCTTCAATCTGCGCTCAATGAAGCAGGGTTACAAGGACGACGCCGGTGTGGCGACCCACCGCGACACGCTGACCGAAGGCCAGATCGACGACATGGCCAAAACGCTGAACGTCAAGCGCGAGGAAGTCATCGAGATGGAGCAGCGCATGTCGGGCGGCGACGTGCTGCTGGACCCGAGCCCGGGCGACGACGGCGAAGACGCCTTCGGCCCGATCGCCTATCTCGCCGACGCCACGCAGGAGCCGACCGCGCTGATGGAGTCGCGCCAGCGCGACAGCCTGGCCAGCGATGGCATCACTGCTGCGCTGGACGAGCTGGACCCGCGCGCGCGCCGCATCGTGGAAGAGCGCTGGCTGAAAGTGAACGACGACGGCTCAGGCGGCATGACGCTGCACGATCTGGCCGCCGAGTACCAGGTCAGCGCCGAACGGATTCGCCAGATTGAAGTGGCCGCAATGAAGAAGATGAAAAAGGTTCTGGCGGCCTACGCCTGAGCGGCAGACTCGCCGGACCAAGGCCTGCACCCGAAAGGGTGCGGGCCTTTTTCATGCGCGCGAGGAAACCGCTGCGCTGCTGCCCGGAAGCGCTCAGCTGTTCTTGAGCAGCAAGCGGATATCTGAGGCCAGCACCTCGGCGCCGGCACCATAGCGGTTGTACAGGCGGATGCGGCCCTTGCCATCAAAGATGTAGCTGCCGGCAGAGTGGTCCATGGTGTAGCTGCCAGGCGTCTTTCCGTCGACCTTCTTGTAGTACACCTTGAAGTCCTTGGCGACCTGGACCAGTTGCTCCGGCGTCGGACGCAAGGCCAGAAAGGTCGGGTCGAAGTTGGCCATGTAGGGCTTGAGCAGCTCGGGCGTGTCGCGCTCCGGATCGACCGTGATGAAAATGGCTTGCAGCTTGTCGCCATCGGCCCCCAGCAACTGCTTGACCTGCGCCAGCTCTGCCATGGAGGTCGGGCACACATCAGGGCATTGCGTGAAGCCGAAGAACACCACCACCACCTTGCCGGCAAAGTCGCCGAGCGTTCTCACCTTGCCGTATTGATCCGGCAGCGAGAAACCCTGGGCGTAGTCGGCACCGGTGAGGTCAACACTCTTGAACTGCGGCTTGGACTCCGTGCAAGCCACCAGGGACGCTGCGGCGAAAGCAATCAGGGTACGGCGATGGATTTTCATGGTCTTCCGTGGGTCGGCGTGAACCGGCTTGGCCGGGCTACTGGCGGCGGCGCCTCGCGAGAGGCGCCTCGGGGGTGGGTCAAATCAGGTAGTGGTCCAGCAGCAGGGCGGCAAACAGCGCCGACAGATGGATCAATGAAAACCGGAAGGTCTTGCGTGCCAGCGCGTCCGAGTAGTCGCGCCACAGGCGCCAGCCGTACCAGCTGAAGCCGACGCTCAGCGCCACGGCCGCCACCAGATACAGCCAGCCGCTCATGTGGAAGATGAAAGGCATCACACAGGCCGGGAACAGCACCAGCGTGTAGAGCAGGATCTGCAGACGCGTGAACTCGTTGCCGTGCGTCACCGGCAGCATGGGCAGGCCCGACTTGCGGTAGTCCTCCACCCGGTACAACGCCAGCGCCCAGAAGTGTGGCGGCGTCCAGAGGAAGATGATGAGGAACAGGATGAGCGCCTCCGGCCCGACCTGCCCCGTCATCGCCGCCCAGCCCAGCACCGGCGGCATGGCGCCTGACGCACCACCGATCACGATGTTCTGCGGCGTCATCGGTTTGAGGATGACGGTATAGACGACGGCATAACCGATGAAGGTGGCAAACGTCAGCCACATGGTCAGGGGGTTGACCCAGACATAGAGGATCCACGAACCCATGGCGCACAGCACAGCAGAAAAGCTGAAGGTGAGCCAGTTGCTCAGCTCACCCTTGGCGGTCGGGCGCCAGGCCGTGCGCCGCATGCGCGAATCGATCTGCTGCTCGACGATGCAGTTGAAGGCCGCAGCAGCACCCGCCACCAGCCAGATGCCTGCGCAGGCGATCAGGGCCAGCCGCACATCCAGCCAGGTCGGCACGCCCGGCACAGCCAGCACCATGCCGATCAGCGCGCAAAAGACGATGAGCTGCACCACACGCGGCTTGGTCAGCGCGTAATACTGCGCAAAGCGCGAGGGAACGTGCACCGGTGCGGCCGGTGCGACAGAAGGAGGGCTGGGATTCATGACAGTTGGCTAAGCCCCTGATTTTGACGCATGCGCTGCACCACCCGGGCGGCCAGCGGAAAAGAGAAGGCCCGTGAGCACCACCACCAGGGCTGCGGCGCCCCCGGTGTGGGCCACAGCCGCCACCAGCGGCCAGCCCAGCACCGCATTGCTGATGCCTGTGACCGCCTGCAGCACCGTGAGCCCCGCCAGCCAGCGCGCAGCCAGCCGGTGCGGTGCCTGCCGATGAAGGCGCCAGGCGAGCCACAGCAATACGACGAAAACCACGTAAGCGCTGAGCCTGTGCACATAGTGAATGGCGGTGAGCGCAGCAAAACTGATGTTGCCTCCATCATGCGCCACCCCGAGTTCGCGCCACAGCGCAAAGCCCTGCCGGAAGTCCATCGCCGGCCAGAAGGAGTTCTGGCAGGCCGGAAAGTCGGTGCACGCGAGCACGGCGTAATTGGTGCTGACCCACCCGCCCAATGCCACCTGCAGCCACAGCAGCGCAAACGCAGCCAGGACGAACCGGCGCGCTCCGGTATCCAGTGCCGGACGGGACACCCCGGTGGCAGGTGTACCGCGCACCGACTGCGCACGCAGCAGGGCCAGCAGGATCAGTCCGCCCAGCAGGTGCAGCGTGACGATGGCCGGAAACAGCTTCATGGTGACCGTGAGCGCACCAAACGCCCCCTGCAGGCACACCCACAGCAAGGTGACGGTGGGCCACCACGGGTGCAGGGGTGCGGGCGCGGCGCTGCGGCCTGCCCTGCTTCGCCTGAACTCGATCCAGCTCAGCACCGTGAGCGTGAGGATCAGCACCCCGACGCCTGTGGCCAGATAGCGGTGGATCATTTCGATCCACGCCTTCGAATGCGTGACGGGCCCCGTGGGCATGGCGCTCTGCGCGGCATCGATGTGGACTTGCGCCCCCGCAGGGCTGGCGCTGCCGTAGCAGCCCGGCCAGTCGGGACAGCCGAGCCCGGAATCCGTCAGGCGCGTGAAAGCGCCAAAGACGACCAGATCAAACGTGAGAAACAGCGTGACCAGCGTCAGCACCCGCAGACGCTGCGACATCGGCGCCCGTGAGCTGCGCACCCAGACCCACGCCAGCGGCCCCATGGCCACCGCCAGGCCCATGATCATCAGGCGCAGGGCGGGGCTCAGGTCGTAGAGGTTTTGCGGATTCATGATGAAAAAAAACCTAGGCCCGCAATGCCCTGAAGGTATCCACCCAAGCAGGAGCCGCGGGACTGGCTTTGCCAGACCGCAGGCGGGCGGCCCCCGAGGGGCTGACGACCGCGGCTCCAAGCCTGCCTGCGCAGGCTTGGACGGGAGGAAGGGCCCACGCCTCTGGCGGGGGCACGTCCAGCGCATGACACGCCGTGAAAAGCGTGGGGGCCATATTCAACGGCCTTCCTTGTCCCAGCTGCCCGAGGCGCGCAGCAGCCGCTCCAGGTCACGCTTGGCCTTGGCGGCAGCCGCAATGTCCATGTCGGCAGGAAAACGCATCATCCAGTTGCCCAGCGGATCGACCAGGTACAGGTGGTCTTGCAGGCGCTGGCCAGACGCTGGCTCCAGCCATTGCGACAAGGCAGCAGGCGGCACACGCAGCACGGCGGCGTTGGCCAGCGCAGGCAACAGTGCCGGGCGAACCGGCGCGTCGTCCGGCACCAGCCAGACACGGTCCAGACGCTCCTTTTCCTTGCCCAGCGACTCACGCAGTTGCCGCTGAAAATACAGGTTCTGCTCACAGCGTGCGTCACAGCTGCCGCTGGCCACGGTGATCAGCAGCCACTGGTCCTTGAGCGCACGCAGTTCACCAGCCTGGCCATCCAGCGTCCGCGTGGTCATGGCGGGCAGGGGGCGCTGCGGATCGATCAGCTCGCCGAAATTGCGACGCCCTTCGGGCCGGATGACGTAATAGGTCAGGTAAGACGCCACAACCGGTGCCGCGCACACCAGCAGCACCGCCAACATCTTCCAGCGGCCCGCCACCGTGCCCGGCGCGCGCGTGCTGGACTGGTCCAGCACCGGCATGGCGTGCACGGTCAGGCCCAGCGGCTTGTCGTGCGAGGTCGTTGCAACGGTGTTTCCGGCGAGGGGTTCGTTCTTGTCGTGTGTCACGGTGAGGCATCGCGGGGCGGGCCGCGTCGTTGGCTGCGAAATGGAAGAAACAGCTGAAACCAGGCATACAGCACCAGCACCAGCGCACACAGGGCGAACCACTGGAACGCATACCCGTAGTGTTTTTCCACACCCAGATTGGGCGCTGCCCAGTGGCGTTGCAATCCTTCTGTGGCGGTGCCGGTCTGCAGGAGCGACACACCGAGCAGGTTCAGACCGGTCTCGGTGCGAAAAGCATCGAGTTCCAGATTTTGACGGATGCGGCCGGTCTCGGTTCCCGAAAACTCATAAAGCTTGGAAGGTGGCGGGGCAATACGCCCTTCCACACTGAGCACGCCGCCGGGTGTGTCTACAGCGGGCAGATGCATGCGGTCCGTGAAGTCGCGGGGTACCCAGCCACGCTGGACCAGGATGGCCTGCGCGCTGCCCTCGATCACCAGCGGTGTCACCACCACAAAGCCGGTCTTGCCATCCATCGGGCGATTATCAAGATACACCGTGTGATCGGCTCGCCAGGTGCCGCGGATCACCGCCGGACGGTGCACGACGTCGGCACGACCCACCTCGGCCAGCAGGGCCTGCGCATCCAGCGCGGAACGGCTGCCCTGGGACACAATCGCCGCCTGCAGGGCCTCCTTCTGCGCAGCACGGCGCAGTTGCCATTGCCCCAGAGAGAACGTGAGGCTGGCCACCAGCACGGCAGCGAGGGTGATCACCCAGAACCGGGGCGACTGCAGCGTACGTGCCATCAGAAGATAATCCGGCTCATGACTTACCTCGTTGCCCTGGCGTTTCTCGCCATTCTTGCCAGCCTGGCTTCTGCGCTGTTTTTCATGCTGAAAGACGGCACGGACGGCAAACGCAAAACCAGCAACATGGCGCGCGCGCTGGCGTTCCGTGTCGGGTTCTCGATTCTGCTGTTTGTCTGCATTCTGATTGCGTGGAAGCTTGGTTATATCCAGCCCACCGGCATCCCGGCCGGCAAATGAAGAGTAGGTAAATGACAAAGGCCGCGTCAAGCGGCCTTTGTCGTGAGCGGCTTGCACAGCCGCGGCACAGTGCTTACATCCAGTAGACCAGGATGTACAGGCCCAGCCACACCACGTCCACAAAGTGCCAGTACCAGGCAGCACCTTCAAAACCGAAATGCTTGTCGGCGGTGAAGTGGCCCTTCTGCAGGCGCAAGGTGATGAACAGCAGCATCAGCATGCCGACAAACACGTGGAAGCCGTGAAAACCGGTCAGCATGAAGAACGTCGAGCCGTAGACACCAGAGGTGAGCTTGAGATTCAGTTCGGAATACGCATGCGCGTACTCATAGCCCTGCACGCACAGGAAGACGATACCCAGCAGCACCGTGATCCACATGAAGGCGATGGTGCGGCCACGATGGTTCTCACGCAGGGCGTGGTGGGCAATGGTCAAGGTGACGCCGGAGCTCAGCAGCAAGGCCGTGTTGATGGTGGGCAGCCAGAACGGCGTCATCGTGGTGAATGGCTCGATGATGTCAGCCGGCGAACCGGTGGCACCGGCTGCCAGGCTGGGCCACACGGCCTTGAAATCGGGCCAGAGCAGCGCGTTGTCCAGGCTGCCCAGCGCGGGGACCGAGTGGGAGCGCGCCCACCACAGTGCGGTGAAGAACGCGCCGAAGAACATCACTTCGGAGAAGATGAACCAGCTCATGCTCCAGCGGAAGGAAAGATCCACCTTGCGGCCATACAAGCCGCCTTCGCTTTCGGCGATGGAATCACGGAACCACTGGAACAGCGTACCGAGCCACCACAGCATGCCGAAGGCCACCGACCAGGCGCCCCAGCCAGCACCATTGACCCACTGGCTGGCACCGAGGATGACAAAAAACAGGCCGATCGCAGCCATCACGGGGTGACGGGACGGGCTGGGGATAAAGTAATGGGGGGTTGCCCCGTGGGTAACTGACGACATGGCTCGACTCCTGTTTTCTCTCGAATTTTCCGATAATCTTCTAGCTCAAACCGCAACGGCGGGAGACCTTCGCAGGCCTTGCGCCTAGCGCGCCACCATCCAGTTCACCAGCAGCACCAGCGCTGCCACAAACACAAATACACCCACCAGACCCACTGCGATGATGTGCAGGGGACTGAGGTTTTTCACGTCTTCTTCGTAGTCCCCGCGCGCACGCAGACCCACAAACGACCAGGCCACAGCCTTGGCTGTGCGCCAGAACGATTTCCTCGCAGGGGCCGTCATGGCGCTCATGCCCCCGCCGGCTTGCCGGACAGGGTAGGCTCCGCAGCCGCTGCCTTGGCTGAACCCGGAGCCGCTGGCGTTTTGCCACCTACTTCAAAAAAGGTATACGACAGCGTGATGGTCCCCACGTCTTTGGACAGTTTGGGATCAATCACAAACACCACCGGCCACTGCTTTTTCTCGCCCGGGGCCAGCGTGTACTGGCTAAAGCAGAAGCATTCCAGTTTGTTGAAGTGCGCTGCCGCCTGGGCGGGTGCATAGCTCGGGATGGCCTGCGCCGACATCGTGCGGTTCTGGACGTTCTGGAACTCGTACATCACGGTGGTGAGTTCACCCGGGTGTACCTGCAGCGCGTTCTGGGCTGGTTTGAAGTGCCACGGACCGCGTGAATTGGCATCGAACTCCACCGTGATGGTGCGGCTCAGATCAACCTGGGTATTGGACGGCAGCGTGGGCGTGGCGCCCGGAATCTGCCGGTCACCCAAGGCCAGCACATTGATGCCGGTCATCTCGCAGATGGCCTTGTAGATGGGCACCAGCGCGTAGCCGAACATGAACATGCCGAGCACGATCACGCTCAGCTTGCCCATCATGCGGATATTCTCGCGCTTCAGGCGCATCAGGAAGGTGGGTGAAACCATGCAGGCAGCCGGATTTGCCAGACTCAATGGCCGAGAAAAATCATCTTGGCCATGAACCCGGCGAAGAACACCAGCGCCACCGAGGCGAGGATCAGCGCCAGCCGGAGATTGTTTTTCTTCTGCTCGGGTGTCATGGTTGCCGGTTCTCTGTGGTGTCGGGTTCCGTGAACCATCAACCAATCACACGGGTAGCTGTCGCATCAAGGCGGGGAGGCGTCTCGAAGGTGTGGAAAGGTGCAGGCGAAGGCACTTCCCATTCGAGGCCTTCAGCGCCCTTGCCGCCTTCGTCAACCCATGGGTTCTGCTTGGCAGCCACACCCTGGCCACGCATGGTGGGGACCACGACAAACAGGAAGAAGTAGACCTGTGCAAAGCCGAAGAAGAAGGCACCGACGCTGGCAATCGCATTGAAGTCGGCGAACTGCATCGGGTAGTCGGCGTAGCGGCGCGGCATGCCGGCCAGGCCCAGGAAGTGCATCGGGAAGAAGGTGACGTTGAAGGAAATCAGCGACCACCAGAAGTGGATCTTGCCGCGGGTTTCGTTGTACATCACGCCGGTCCACTTGGGCGACCAGTAGTAATAGCCGGCGAACAGTGCATAAAGCGAGCCGGCCACCAGCACATAGTGGAAGTGAGCCACGACGTAGTAGGTGTCCTGCAACTGCGTGTCGATCGGCGCGACAGAAAGGATCACGCCCGTCAGGCCACCGATGGTGAACACGAAGATGAAACCGACGGCGAACAGCATGGGGGTTTCAAAGCTCATCGAGCCTTTCCACATGGTGGCGATCCAGTTGAACACCTTCACGCCCGTAGGCACGGCAATCAGCATGGTCGAATACATGAAGAACAGCTGGCCCGTGACCGGCATGCCGGTGGTGAACATGTGGTGTGCCCACACGACAAAGCTCAGGATGGCAATGGAGCCGGTGGCGTACACCATGGAGGCGTAGCCAAAGAGACGCTTGCGCGAGAAGGCCGGAATGATCTGGCTGATGATGCCGAAGGCCGGCAAGATCATGATGTACACCTCGGGGTGGCCGAAGAACCAGAAGATGTGCTGGTACATCACCGGGTCACCGCCGCCGGCGGGGTTGAAAAAGCTGGTGCCGAAATGGCGGTCGGTCAGCGTCATGGTGATGGCGCCGGCCAGCACAGGCATCACGGCGATCAGCAGGTAGGCGGTGATGAGCCAGGTCCAGCAGAACATCGGCATTTTCATCAAGGTCATGCCGGGAGCGCGCATGTTCAGGATGGTGACGATGATGTTGATCGAACCCATGATGGACGAGGCACCCAGGATGTGCATCGCAAAAATACCGGCGTCCATGGAAGGACCCATCTGAAGGGTCAGCGGAGCGTACAGCGTCCAGCCGGCTGCGGGTGCGCCGCCAGGCATGAAGAAGGAACCAGCAAGCATCAGGCCCGCGGGAATCATCAGCCAGAAGCTGAAGTTGTTCATGCGCGCAAACGCCATGTCGGCGGCGCCGATCTGCAGCGGGATCATCCAGTTCGCAAAACCCACAAAGGCCGGCATGATGGCGCCGAACACCATGATCAGGCCGTGCATGGTGGTGAGCTGGTTGAACAGCTCGGGGTTGACCAGTTGCAGGCCGGGCTGGAACAGCTCGGCCCGGATCAGCAGGGCCAGCACGCCACCGAACATCAGCATGGAGAAGCTGAACAACAGGTAAAGCGTGCCGATGTCCTTGTGATTGGTGGCAAACACCCAGCGACGCCAGCCCGTGGGGGCATGGTGGTCATGGTCGTCATGCGCATGATCGTGATGGTCTAGAACTGCACTCATCTTGGCTTCCTTTGGTGGCGTGGGCCGGTAACTTTGACTTTTCAGCGGCGGCGAACTTGCCGCCCGATTCATTCTGTTGAAGCGCAGCGCTTATTTGCGCGCCGTCAGCACTTCGGAAGGCTGGACCAGCTGACCTGTCTGGTTGGACCAGTTGTTCTTGGTGTAGCTGATGACAGCCGCCAGGTCGGTGTCGCTCAGTGCTTTCCACGACGGCATCGCGCCACCGTTGGCACCGTTCAGGAGAATCTGGATCTGCTTGTTGTGGTCGGCGTCCCGGACGATGGCGGAGCCGTCGAGCGGCTTGATGGGGCCGGCACCCTTGCCATTGGGCTGGTGGCAGGCTGCGCAGTTGGCGGCATACACCTTCTCGCCGCGGGCCTTGATGTCGGCCAGGGTCCAGACCTTGGATGGATCATCGGCCAGCGCCGCAGCCTCTTTGGCCTTGACAGCCACCCAGGCGGTGTAATCCGCTGCGGACACCACCTTCACGTGAATGGGCATGTACGCGTGTTCCTTGCCGCACAGTTCCTGGCACTGACCGTAGTAGTCGCCGATTTTTTCGGCGCGGAACCAGGTGTCGCGCACGAAGCCAGGGATCGCGTCCTGCTTGATGCCGAATGCCGGCACTGCAAACGCGTGGATGACGTCGTTGGCGGTGGTGATGATGCGGATTTTCTTGTCAACGGGAACCACCAGCGGGTTGTCCACCTTGAACAGGTAGTTGTCAGGGGCTTCGCCAGCCTTCGGGCCGCCGTGGTTGGACATCTCGCGATGGGTGTTGTCGAGCGTGGAGACGAAGCCGATGCCTTCACCCTCGCCCTTGATGTAGTCGTAACCCCATTTCCACTGGATGCCGGTGGCCTTGATGGTGACGTCAGCACTGGTGGTGTCCTTCTGCGCGACCAGCACCTTGGTGGCCGGCAACGCCATGGCGATCACGATGATGAAGGGAACCACCGTCCAGGCGATCTCAACCGCCGTCGACTCGTGGAAGTTGGCCGCTTTGTGGCCGACCGACTTGCGGTGCTTCACGATGGAATAGAACATCACGCCGAACACGGCGACGAAGATCACGAGGCAGATGGCCATCATGAACCAGTGCAGCCACTGTTGCTCTTCAGCGATCTTGGTGACGGCCGGGTGCAGGTTGAGCTGGCGCACGGCGGGGCCGCCCGGCAGGTCGTTCACGGCGTAAGCGGCGGTGCTTGCCCAGGCAGCTGCCGATACCAGAATGGTGCCTGCATGTGCGATGCCAAGCCGTGTCATTTTGCCCATGGTGTTGCGTACGTTCATCGTGATCACTCAATCCGCTTCTATATTTGCTTCAATTACCGACCAATTTAACCTGCTGATTATAAAGTTACCCGGACGCCGTTCCCGGCGCGCAGAACTTACCCGAGACTTTCACCGCCGTGTGCAACTTTCCCTCAGCACACGCGCAAGGCCCACCGGATCTCCCGGGCCAATGCAGGCCGGAGTTCCGGACGCACATGGCGCCCCACCCGCACGGACTGCCCCTGGCCGGAGACTTCGATCAGGGATCCGTCGCTGTCTTCGGGTTCCACGCGCACCCACTGGCGATTGAACTCGGCCCGCTGCGTGCGCCCGGCCGTTTCCAGCTCGATCACCAATTGGCCACCCTGAAGAACGATTCGCTCTCCGTCGCTTGCATGCCGTGCATAGGCCAGGAAGGCCACCCCCACTGCCAGGAGCTCAAGCCAGGCAAACGGCATCACCATCGTGGCGCCGTGGACCCAGAAAAAGGAAGCGATCCCGAGCGAAAGCACACACAGTGACACGTACAGCCACCCCAACTGGGCAGGCCTGAGCGAGCAGTGACGCTTGAGAAGCCACAGCACGGCATCATGGCCGTACCCGCCCTGCGCGGGCGGTGTGGCAAAACGGAATGCGGGTGTCGGCTGCAGCATGCGGCAACCCTCAAAAAAATACTGCGGCGCATGGCTGGCACAGGCCGCATCGGGCTTGGGAACATACCCAAAAAATCAAGTCAAATTGTAGCCGGGTTTCCCCTGAGTGCGGCTGCGCCATCACCCCAAACCCGACTGCGGCGCGGTGTCGTTGGCACCGTGCCGCCCGCAGGTCATCCGCTTTTCCCGGCGGTCTTTTTCAGGAGCCGGTCACTGGGGGCGTTGGCCGTGCAGCATGCTGCGCATGTCGGCGACCGACACCGCGCTGAGCGCGCTCACCTTCACCCTGGGCGCCGCCTTCAGGGCGTGGCCATAGATGACTTCAAACGTGAGCGAGAGGCGGCCGTCCGCACCGGCCAGCCGCTGTGCGATCAGGGCCTCGAGTCGCGCGCGCCACCGGCGACCCCGCAGCGCAGGGAAACGCCCGGGATGGAAGTTGCGCCCCAGCTCGGCCAGCTCTGCCAGCAGCCGGGCCGGCGTTTCATAAGTCAGGGTGATGCGCTCCATGTCCATCACCGGTTCGGCAAAGCCGGTCTGCACCAGCATGTCGCCCCAGTCGTGCATGTCGGTCAGCACATGCCCGGCGGGTGGCCAGCCCATCTGGGCATACAGCTCGCGCAGCTCCCGCGCGGTGTCCGGGCCTAGGCACGAGAACATCAGGAAACCGTTGACCTTCAGCGTCCGGTGCCAGTCGGCCAGCAGCGTTTGCGGCTCGGCCGCCTCATGCAGTGCCATGTTGGCCCACAGCATGTCCACGCCCGCATCGGCTGGCCTCGCGAAACGGGTGGCGGCGCCGAGCCAGCGGCGTGGCGTCCACCACGGCGGGGTGAGTTGCGCCCTCGCCGCCTGCGTACGCTCCGGGCCGGTCTCGACCACAAAGCATTCTGATCGCGGGTAGCGCTTCGCCAGTTCGCCATGGGCTTTCAGGCCACCACGCAGGGCGCCCCAGTGCACCCAGGCCAAGGGTTGCAGCTTGATCCACTGCAGGCGATCGAGCATGCGCTGCGCCACTTCCTCGTGCAGCCACGGCGACACGGACGGAGCCGCACGCTGCCAGCGCGCCACGGCAATCGGGTCAAGCGTGGGGGGGCGCTTGTCGGCAGACATGAGGTCGTGGGGGTTGGGTGGGGGTGGCTTGGTGATTGGCGAGGCAGGGGCGGCAAGGCGGGCGCCGCACGCGAGTATATTGACACGGTGCTGACCTTCCTGCGCGCGACCCTTCAACGAACACCAGACCGGCCCTTCCTGCCTGCGGTGCTCGGCCGGCCCCGGCTTTCCAGCCAGTGTGCGGTGTGCCGAAGCTGGCCCGCTGGTCCGGTGTGCCATGCCTGTGTGGCCCGCTTTGCGGTGCCGAAGCGGCGTTGCATTCACTGCGCGATCAGTCTGGCCACCGACCTGTCGCAAGGCCTGCGCACCGGGGCGGCGATATGCGCGTCGTGCATCCGCCATTCCCCCGATACCGACACCACGCTGGCCGCCGTGTCCTATGCCTACCCCTGGTCGACATTGATCGGACGCTACAAATTCGCCGACGAACACGGCTGGGCGGCGTTTTTCGCCACGCTGCTGCTGCGCGCACCGGGGGTTGGCGAGGCCCTGGATGCCCTCGGCGCCGAGGACTGGGTGGTCCCGATGCCCTTGTCGGCCCAACGACTGGAGACACGCGGATTCAACCAGGCCTGGGCCCTCGCCACGGCGCTGGCGCGCGCTGCCGGCAGCCGCGGCCGATGCGACGCCGGTCTGCTGCTGCGTGTCAGGCACACCCTGCCGCAGAGCCAGCTGCAGCGGCAGGCCAGGCTCGCCAACGTCAAGGGGGCCTTTCAGCTGGACCCCCTCAGGTCAGCAGAAATGCGTGGCCGGCGCGTGGTGCTGGTGGATGACGTGATGACCAGCGGCGCGTCGCTGTTCACGGCGGCCCGGGCGCTGCGGGAAGCAGGAGCCGCGCACATCACGGCCGTGGTGCTGGCAAGAACGGAATCCCCGCGCTGACAGCCCGACCTGCCCGTCAGAGCACGCCGGGTTCACGCGCGACAATCCGGCCATGTTCAATATCGTTCTGGTCGAGCCCGAGATACCACCCAATACCGGCAATGTGATCCGCCTGGCCGCCAATACCGGATGCCGTCTGCACCTGGTGGAGCCGCTGGGGTTTTCGATGGATGACAAACACATGCGGCGTGCCGGGCTGGACTACCACGAGTACACCCAGGTGCTGCGCCATGCCCACTGGCAGGCGTTTCTGGACACCCAGCAACCGGTCGCCACACGCATGTTCGCCCTCACCACACGTGGTGCAGGCAGCGTGTACGACGTCTGCTTCCAGCCGGGCGACTGGCTGGTGTTCGGCTCCGAGACGCGCGGCCTGGCGCCCGAACTGCGGGACACCTTTGCCGCGAGCCAGCGGGTGAGGCTGCCCATGCTGGCGGGGCAGCGCAGCCTCAATCTGTCCAATGCCGTGGCGGTGACGGTGTTCGAGGCCTGGCGGCAGCTCGGTTTCCGGCCTGCTGCAGCCGATCCACCCCCCTGACGCCAGACCTCGCCAGCCCGGCAGCGGACAAGCAACGCCCAGTCACCCACGCGACGAACCAGAACCAAGGGAAAACCCTAGAATGCCATCCTGACGCAGCCCTGCAGCGAAACCCGCCAGGCAGGCTGTACCCCGACCATCATCCGGCCCGGTCCACAAGATCGGGCGGAACCTCACATGAAACTGCTCATCCAGCGTATTTTTGGCGTCAGTTCGCCGTCCTTCTCGCCGTCTGGCACAGCGGTTAACCGCTTGCCTGTCGATCTCATCCGCGAACATCTCGCGGGACTGCTGCATGACTGCGAAGGCCCCCAGGCCCAGCGCATCATCTTCCGCATCAACACCTCAAGAACGCCGGATGATCTCTGGTTGCTGCGCAGCGACCTGCTGCAATGCATTGCGCGGACGCACAGCCAGCAAGAAGCGGTCGAACGCATCAACAGCCTGATCAACGTGTTTGAGGGTTGGCTGCCCGAGAGCCAGCTCGCACCCATCTGAGCGCACGGCGCCGAGCCGCTCAGGGGTAGCGGCGCACCAGCGATTCGGCCACGCACACCGGTTTGGCCACACCTTCGCGCTCGACCGTCACCCGCCAGGTGAGTTGCACACCCTCGCCGTCAATCGGCTCGGCTGCGAGCAGGTGCATGTGCGCCCGCAGGCGGCTGCCCACCGGCACCGGGGCCGTGAAGCGGACCTTGTTGAGGCCGTAGTTCACCCCCAGGCGCGAGCCGGAAATGTCAAACGACGATTCGAAAAATCGGGGCAGCAGGGACAGCGTCAGAAACCCGTGGGCAATCGTCGCGCCGAAGGGGCCGGCGGCGGCTTTTTGCGGGTCCACGTGGATCCACTGGTGATCGCCGGTCGCTTCGGCAAACAGGTTCACCTGCTGCTGGGTGATGGTGACCCACTCGCTGGTGGCCACGTCCTGGCCGACACAGGCTGCCAGTGCGGAGAGGTTCTCGAATGTTTTCATGAAGCCACTGTAGCGCCGCGGCAAGCTGTCACTGGGCATCCCTGTCCGCTCAGCGACAAACCCCGAAGCACCGCCACGTCACTGGTCCAGCCAGCGGCAGAGCCCTTGCCACTGGTCGAGGTCTTTCTCCACGCGGCTGGGCGCCACGTCGAACAGCGTGAGACCGCGGGCGGCCAGATGGATGTAGTTCTGCGTGTCACGCACATAGCCCAGCACGGGCAGGCCCAGCCCCTCGACAAACTCCCGCAGCTTGTCGGCGGCAATCGTGCGGCCATCCACCCGCATGCCGACGATGCCGACCTGCACCTTGCCGGCGTGCCGGTGTTCGGCCAGTTGGTCAAGAAACGCCCGGGTGGCAAAAATGTCGAATACGCTGGGTTGCAAGGGCACGATGACCTTGTCGGCCAGCTTGACCACATCATTGAAGCGCCAGCCGTTCAGGCCGCCGGGCGTGTCCAGCACCACATGGGTCGTGCCTTTGGGCGGCTTGACGATCAGGTCAGCATTCACGTCCCAGGTGGCCACCGGCCGCGCGGCGGGGGGACGCAGGCTCAGCCACAGGCGCGATGACTGCTGCCGGTCGGCATCGCCAAGCATCACGGCATGGCCCTGACTGGCAAAGTAGCCCGCCACGTTGGTGGCCAGCGTCGATTTGCCGACGCCTCCTTTGGGATTGGCGATCACGACCACGGGCATGCGAATCTCCTCTGGTATGGGGTCTTGCTTTTCCGCTATGGTAACGGCATGGACACTGTTCTCACAACCGCTGACAAAGGCGCCAGCAGCGGCGCGGCAGACGCGCACGGCCCGGCCAGCGCCACGGCGGCTGACATCTACGTCATCGCCGCCCACCCCGCCTGGCGGGAATCGCGGGTCAACCGTCCCCTGATGCAGGCAGCCGGCAGCCTGGACCGCACCGTCGTGCAGGACCTCTACTCGCGCTACCCGGACTACGACATCGACGTGGCCGCCGAGCAGGCCGCCATGGCGCGAGCCCGTCTGATCGTGCTGCTGCACCCGATCCAGTGGTATGCCATGCCGGCACTGCAAAAGCTCTGGATCGACGAGGTGCTGACTTATGGTTGGGCCTATGGCGAGGGCGACAACGAGAGTGGGGACACGTCCGGCGGCCATGGCCGGGCCTTGCAGGGCAAGGACCTGTGGCTGGTTGCCACCACTGGAGGGCCGGAGGCGTCCTACCACCCGCAAGGCTACAACCGCTATTTTTTCGATGCCTTCCTGCCACCTTATGAGCAGACGGCAGCACTGTGCGGCATGCGGTTCTTGCCGCCACTCATCCTGCACGGTGCCCACAGCGTCGACCAGGCAACGGTCGCCCGGCATGTGGACATTTTCCGCGAGCGCCTGCAAAGCTACCCCGAGTGGCCGGAACTCGACGACCTCGAGCAGTGCGCCGCCTGCGTGGTACCGATGAAAGACCGCCCATCCGACCAGACCGATGCCGGCCAGGCCAGTCCACCATTTTCCGCCGGGCCGCCCCAAGGAAAATTCGCCCCCTTGGGGGGCAGCGAAGCCCACGCAGTGGCGAGCGTGGGGGCCAGTTTTTCCGTCGGGCCGCCCCAAGGAAAGTTCGTCCCCTCGGGGGGCAGCGACGCCCACGCAGTGGTGAACGCGAAGGCGAAGAAATGACGGAAGCCCCCGCCTGGCTGACCAACAGCTTCATCTATCTGGCCGCAGCCGTGGTGGCTGTGCCCCTGGCGAGGAAGCTGGGGCTGGGCTCCATCATCGGCTACCTCGCCGCGGGCATTGGCATCGGCCCCTGGGGGCTGGGCCTCGTGACCAATGTGCAGGACATCCTGCACTTCGCCGAGTTCGGGGTGGTGCTGATGCTGTTTCTCGTCGGGCTCGAACTGGAACCCCAGCGCCTCTGGAATCTGCGCCGGCCGATTTTCGGTTGGGGCAGCGCGCAGGTGCTGGCCTGCGCGGCGCTCCTCACTGCCGCGGCCATGGCCTTTGGCGTACGCTGGCAGATTGCGCTGGTGGCGGCGCTGGGGCTGGCCTTGTCATCCACCGCCATCGCCCTGCAGGCCATCGGCGAGCGCAACCTGATGCCCACCCGCAGCGGTCAGGCCGGGTTTTCCATTCTGCTGTTCCAGGACGTGGCGGCCATTCCGATTCTGGCGCTGCTGCCGCTGCTGGGCGGCATGGCCGGCGACAACGACTCGATGGCCCAGGCCGACCGGTGGCTGGAAGGCCTCAAGATCCTGGCGGTGATCGGCGGCATCATCCTTGGCGGCAGGCTGTTGCTGCGTCCTCTGCTGCGCTGGATCGCCAACAGCGGCACACCCGAGATCTTCACCGCAGCCTCACTGCTGCTGGTGGTCGGCATTGCAGCGTTGATGCAACTGGTGGGTCTGTCGATGGCGCTGGGTGCCTTTCTGGCCGGGGTGCTGCTGGCAGAAAGCGAATACCGGCGCGAACTGGAGACCGACATCGAGCCCTTCAAGGGACTGCTGCTGGGCCTCTTTTTCATTGCGGTGGGCATGAGCATCGACTTCGGCGTGTTGTGGAAATCGCCAGGGTTGATGGCGGCCATCCTGTTCGGGTTCCTGCTGCTCAAGCTGGTGGTGATTTATGGCCTGGCGGCGCTGATGAAGCTGCCCCTGCAGGAGCGGCCGGTGTTCACGGTGCTGCTGGCCCAGGGCGGGGAATTCGCGTTCGTGGTGTTCCAGGCCGCGGCAGGTGCGCAGGTGTTTTCGGCCGAAACGGCCTCGCTGCTGATCGGTGCCGTGGCGCTGTCGATGCTGCTCAGCCCGCTGCTGCTGGTGGCGGTCGACAAGCTGCTGCTGCCACGTTACGCCGCGCACAAAGGCCCCGCACTGGAGGAGATTTCGGAGCCCCAGGCGGCCCCGGTGATCATCGCCGGCTTTGGCCGGTATGGCCAGATCATTGGCCGCATGCTGCTGGCGCAAGGCATCGAGGCCACGGTGCTGGACCATGACGCCGAGATGATCGAGACCGTGCGCGCTTTTGGCTACCGCGTGTTTTACGGCGACGCGACACGGCTGGACCTGCTGCGCACCGCCGGCGCTGCTCACGCGCAGATTCTGGTGCTCGCTGTAGACGACGTCGAGCAGTCCCTCAAGATCGTGGACCTGGTGCACGAGCATTTTCCGCAGTTGCAGATCGTCGCACGGGCGCGCGATGTGACGCACTGGAACCAGTTACGTGACCGCGGTGTCATGCGGGTCGAGCGGGAGGTGTTCGAGTCCAGCCTGCGCAGCGCGCGCACCGTGCTGGAAGCGCTGGGCCAGTCGCCGCACGAGGCACGCCAGGCGGCCATGCGTTTTCGCCAGCACAACCTGGCCCTGTTCGAGCAGATGTACCCGCACCGCAAGGACCGCAGCAAGCTGATCGCCGTGGCCACACAAGGGCGCCTGCAGCTCGAGGAGCAACTCGCTCAGGAACGCCAGCAGCAGGCCCAGCGTCGCCCTGCAGGCTGGCGTGATTGACGGGTCACCGGTCCGCGCAACGTCCAGTCGCCCACCCGGCAGCCAGCGCTCAGTTCCTGTTCTGCTCCAGCTCGCGCCGGCGTTGCTCGATGGCACGCCTCTCGACACAGACCGGATGGTTCGTGAACGCCGGTTTGGCGCACTGCTCGGCCATGCAGATCTGGAAGCCGAGCAGAACGCGGTTTTCACAGGCATGGCGCGGATTGCCTGAAGCGGTGGCGTGGGGGACCACGCCAGCCCCGGGAGACGCAGAAGCCGCCTTGCTGGCACGCTCCTTGTCGAGGGCAGCCCTGCGTGCTGCCAACGGCGCAACGGGCGCCGTGGCCGCAGCGGGAGTCGATGCAGTGGACGTCTCTGCAGACGTGATGGAGGCCGGTGGATTGCCAGCCGGCACCGGCGCTTTCGCCGCGGCGGCGTCGACCGCCACGGGTGCAGCGCGCGATCCCGACGACAGCTTGAACACAGCACCACCCGCGACCATCAGCACCACGGCAGCAACCACCCAGAGGCCGCGGTGGGGTGCGGCCGCAGATACCGCCGCAGGTGCGGCCACTGGCGACAGCGCCATCGGTTCGGTCGGCGCCGTCGATGCGTCGCTCCCGGCCACCGCACCGGCATCGCCCGGCCCTCCCCGTCGCGTGGCATCCGTATCATGCGCAGCGGTCTCGTGCTCCGCCGCGCTGACAGCCGACGCGACGAAGGTCGGGGCCGCCTGGGCTGCGGCCTGCTCCAGCGCCGTCCAGGCCCCTTCAGGGTCAGCAGATGACTGCGCAGGCATTGAAGGGCGCGGCACCACCAGGGTGCCGGTTCTTGCCCGCGCACTCACATCGGAATCCTCGCCGGCCTGGCCAGACAGCTTGCGCAAGCGGCGCCGGGCCAGATCGGCGTAAATGCCGGCAGGGAATTTGTCGAGGAAACCCTGAATGTCTGCGAGGTCGGTGGATTCCTTGATGTCTTTCCAGTACACCAGTTCCACCTCCTGCGTCACGGTGGACACGCCCGCACTGGTGCCCGATTGCAGGCCCACCAGCGCCTCACCGGCCAGCAGGGTGGACGTCCATGTGGACTGTTTGCCGGGGCCCGTCCCCAGTTCAGGCGGCAAGACCGTCGGGTCAGCGGCGTCTTTCGCCGCAGCCTCGAGCGCGGCGCTGAATTCCTCGGCACTGCTGTAGCGCTGATCCCTTTTCTTGGCCAGCGCGCGGGTCATCACGGCATCGATGGCTGCGGGAAGTTGCGGGTTGAACTGGCTGGGCGGCGCCGGGTCGTGCCCGACGATCTGCTGGATGGTGGCAAAGTCGGTATCGCCATCGAACGGCCGCTTGCCCGTCAGCAACTGGTACAGCACGATGCCGGCTGCAAACAGGTCGGCACGCGCATCAATCGGCTGGCCCTGCACCTGCTCAGGCGACATGTACTTGAGCGTGCCGACGATGGAGCCTTGCGTGCGGGTGGTCTCGCCAGAGTCCTGGATGCGCGCCACGCCGAAATCGGTGAGCTTGACGCGCCCGCCCGACTGGATCAGCAGATTCGCGGGCTTGATGTCGCGGTGGACGATGCTCTGCCGATGCGCATAGTCGAGCGCCGACAGCAGGTCCCGCACCATGGTGAGTGTCTGCGCCAGCGAATAACGCTCGCCTTTGTCGAGATGGTGCTTGAGGTCGTCGCCGGCAATGAATTCCATCACCAGAAAGGCGATGTCGCCGTCACGGTCGGAGTCGTACACACTGACGATGTGCGGATGCTGCAGGCGGGCTGCCGAGCGCGCCTCGGTGCGAAAGCGCACCTCGTACTCCGCAGCCTCTTCTTCCGAGAGGTTGTCCACCTTGATGGTCTTGATGGCCACGCGCCGGTCGAGGTTGGGATCACGCCCCTCGTAGACCAGGCCCATGGCGCCCTTGCCGAGCACCCGGATCAGTTCGTATCGGCCAAGCTTTTTGATGCTCATGGATGAAGAGTGAAAGGGAACACGGCACGCGAGGGACACCACACGGCAAAACAGGCAGGCCCCATGCTCTCGTTGCCGGGCAATTCGCCGGCCTGCCCGCGACTTCCGGACCGTCCCGGCCGTCCGGAGGCTGTTACGTTTTGAAGCAAACGATTCTAGCGCGCACGGTGAGAAGCGCGGTGAGGAAGCCAGGCCGCGTCGCTCAGGCCCGGATGGAAAACGAAATGGTCGGGGCGTTGTCGTCCACGCGGTCACAGCCCGGCACAATCTGCCCGCTGCCCACCAGGTAGCACTCGGTACGCCTGAGCACCACGGCCTCGGTCTGGTTGCCCATGTAGACCCAGGTCCCGTAGCTTGACGCGTCGGTCAGCACGAACTGACCGCCCCGCCATTGCAGCGTGGCGTGCATGCGGGACACCCGCGGATCATTGACCACCAGTTCAGCATCGCTCGCGCGGCCCAGCGCCAGCTTCTGGCTGCGCGCATCGAGCCTCACGCTCTGCCCGCCAAACAGCAGCTCCAGGTAGGCCTGGCGCGGTGCTGCAAACATCGAGCGGCCGGCCATGGTGGCATCTTCGTCGCGCCCGGTCTGCCACTCGACGCGGTAGACATGACTGGCTTCGGCGCGGCCGCGCAGGTACATGGGCCCCATGCTCCGCAAGGAGGCTTTCTGGGCGGGCAGCAGGGCCGACCAGACATTTTCAGTGGTGAGAATCTGCTCGGCACCGGCCAGATCGGCCAGCCGGGCGGCCGAATTGACGGTGTCACCGAAGCAGTCGCCATCGATTTCCACCACCTCGCCGGATTCGATGCCCATCTGCATCTGCACGGGCGAGCCGCTGCCACCGGGGTACAGCGGCTTGTCCTGCAGGCGCTTCTGGATGCTGACGCAGGCCGACAACGCATCGCCCGCGTTCGGGAACACCACGAACAGCCCGTCACCCAGCAGCTTGACGACGCGGCCCCGGTGCTGCTCGAACACCTGGCTCAGCACGCCGATCAGTTGGGTGACAAACCGCGAGGCGGTCTCATCCCCCAGCCGCTGAAACATGCTGGTGCTGCCAACGAGATCAGCAAAAACGACAGTGGTCATGCAGTTTTGTGGGAAGCAGTCCGTGGGTTCGGGCCCAGCCTGCGGCCCCCGATGAAAGGGCCGGGCCCCGCCGTGGCACTGATTCTTGCAGAATTTGGTCGTTTTGAAACGGTTAAAAGAACCGTTTCAAAACGGCCACGCTGCTGGCGAATCTCAGTGAAACCCGTCCCAGAGCAGCTTGCTGCCTGTCAGGAACATGCCGATGTACAGCAGGCGGTAGAAAAGCAGCGGGCTGATGCGCCGCGCCAGACGCACCCCCAGCCACACACCCACCGGCGCCAGCGGCAGCAGCACCAGCGACGTCGCCATGTTGCGCGTGTCCAGCAGGCCCAGCCAGGCATAGGGAATCCACTTGGAGAGGTTGATGACGAAAAAGAACACCGCCATCGTCGCCGTGAAGCGCACCGGACTCAGGCGCATGGGAATGACGTAAGCACTGATCGGCGGCCCGCCGGCATGCGCGACAAAACTCGTGAAGCCGGACAACATCGTCAGCAGCGCACCCAGCCAGCGCGGGGGCGCCGGGCTGTCGGCCCGCGGGGGGAACAGCAGGCGCTGGGCCAGAAACAGCAGCGTGAACGCACCCACGATGCCGGCCACCACCCTGGCGTCGAGGGCCCGGAACAGCAGCGCGCCAATCACCGTGCCCACCAGCCCGCAGGGAATCAGGAATTTGACAAAGGCCGCATCGACATCGCGCCGGAAGGCCGCGAGCCCCAGCACGTCCATCAGCAGCAGCACCGGCATCAGAATGGCTGCGGCCTGCGGCACCGTGACGGCCAGCGCCATCAGGGGAACGGCCAGCGAACCAAAGCCCGCACCAAAGCCGCTCTTGCTGATGCCCAGCATGAGCACGGCGGGAACGGCCACGGCGTAGAAAAAGGGGTCGGCGATCAGCGGAAAACTCACGGCTCAGCCTTCAGGCACTTCAGACCTGCTGGACTTGCCCGACCTCCTGGCCTCAATGGCGACCAGCACTTCACTCCACTGTCGCACCGGAGATTTTGACAATGTCGGCCCATTTGGCGCTTTCCTTGCGAATCAGGGCGGCGTATTCGGCGGATCCGCCCAGCAAGGGCACAGCGCCCTCCACGCCCAGCCTGGACTGGAATTCCGCCGTCGCGGCGATCTGGAGCATTTGCCCCGACAGCTCCCGGATGACCGCTTCCGGCGTGTTGCGCGGCGCGAGGATGCCGTAGGTCAGTGTGCTCTCGAAGCCGGCGAGGCCCGCGATGCCAGACTCGGCCACGGTAGGGACCTCGGGCAGCGACGGCAGACGCTGGCTGCCGGTGACCGCCAGGGCCCGCAGCCGACCACTCCTGACCAGCGCCAGGGCTGGCGGAATCACGCTGAACATCATCTGCACCTGCCCGCCCACCAGATCGGTGAGGCCGGGCGCGGTGCCCTTGTAGGGAATGTGGCCGATCTTCACGCCGCTTTTCTGCTCGAACAGCTCGCCCGTCAGGTGGCCGCCCGTGCCGCTGCCGCTGGAGGCGTAGTTGAGGGCACCGGGCTGTGATTTGGCCAGGGCCACCAGGTCGGCCACGGTCTTCACCGGCGACGCGGCCGGCACCACCAGCACCAGGGCCGACGAAGCGAACATGGCGACCGGCGCCAGGTCTTTCTGCGGGTCGAACTTCAGTTGCTTGTAGAGCGCCGGGTTGATCGACACCGTGCCGGAATGCCCCAGCAGCAAGGTCGTGCCGTCGGCAGCGCTGCGCACCACCTGCTCCGTGCCGACGTTGCCGCCAGCACCCGGCCTGTTGTCGACGATGACGCTCTGCTTGCGCAACTCGCCCAGACTTTTGGCCATCTGGCGGGCGAACACATCATTGCCGCCACCCGGTGCAAATGGCACGATGATCTTGATGGTCTTGCCCTCCTGGGCCCACACTGACCAGCAGGTTGATGCCAGCGAGGCCAGCAGCAAAGTGCGGCGCTTCACGGAAGAAATTGGCATGGCCCGGCGTCGCCGCTCAGACGCGCTCAAGAATGACGGCAATGCCCTGCCCCACCCCAATGCACATGGTGCACAGCGCATAGCGCCCACCGCCTTTGTGAAGCTGGTTGACCGCCGTGGTGGCCAGACGCGCCCCGCTGGCACCCAGCGGATGACCCAGCGCAATCGCGCCACCATTGGGGTTGACGCGCGGGTCGTCATCGCGCACACCCAGCATGCGCAGCACCGCCAGGCCTTGTGCGGCAAATGCTTCGTTGAGTTCGATCACATCCATCTGCGCGATGGTCAGACCCGTCAGTGCCAGCACTTTTTGGGTGGCGGGCGCCGGGCCAATGCCCATGACGCGCGGCGCCACACCCGCCGTGGCCATGCCCACGACGCGGGCGCGCGGCGTGAGGCCGTTTTTGGCGGCAGTGGCTTCGTCGGCCAGCAGCAGCGCGCAGGCGCCATCGTTCACGCCGCTGGCGTTGCCGGCCGTCACGGTGCCATCGGGTCGCACCACGCCCTTGAGCTTGGCCAGCGACTCCATCGACGTTTCGCGCGGATGCTCGTCCTTGCTCACCACGATGGCATCGCCTTTTTTCTGGGCAATCGTCACCGGCGTGATTTCGCTGTCGAAGTAACCACTCTTCTGCGCGGCGACGGCCTTGAGCTGGCTGGCCAGCGCCATCCGGTCCTGGTCTTCGCGGCTGATTTTGTAATCGGTGGCCACGTTCTCGGCCGTCTCGGGCATGGCATCGACGCCGTACTTTTCCTTCATCAGCTTGTTGATGAAGCGCCAGCCGATGGTGGTGTCGTACACCGCATTGCTGCGGCTGAAGGCGCTTTCGGCCTTGGGCATCACGAAGGGTGCGCGGCTCATGCTTTCCACGCCGCCGGCGATCATCATCGTGGCCTCGCCCGACTTGATGGCGCGGGCAGCCGTGCCCAGTGCGTCCAGGCCCGAACCGCACAGGCGGTTGATGGTGGCACCCGGCACATCGATGGGCAAGCCCGCCAGCAACGAGGCCATGTGCGCGACATTGCGGTTGTCTTCGCCCGCCTGGTTGGCGCAGCCGTAGATCACGTCGGTCACCATCTGCCAATCCACCTTGGGGTTGCGCGCCATCAGCGCCTTCAGGGGAATCGCGCCGAGGTCGTCGGCACGCACGCTGCTGAGGGCGCCGCCGTAGCGGCCGAAAGGGGTGCGGATGGCGTCACAGATGAAAGCTTGGGTCGTCATGATGGTCTCGTTCTTTGAAAGTCGTACACAAGGAAAGGTGGTTCAGCGCCACTACTCAGACGGCAACCGCCAGGCCCAGCAGTTTTTCGAGTTCAGCGTGCTCAAGGCCGTCCACCTTGTCGATCAGCTTGAGGCCTTCGGGGGTGCAGGCCAGCGTGGCGAGGTCGGAGTAGATGCGCTTGACGCAGCCGATCCCCGTCAGTGGGTAGCTGCAGCGCTCAACCACCTTGCTCTCGCCCTTTTTGGTGAGCAGGTCCATCATCACCCAGGTCTGCTTGGCACCGATGGCCAGATCCATGGCGCCGCCCACGGCCGGGATGGCGCCTGGCTCGCCGGTGCTCCAGTTGGCCAGGTCACCCGTGGCCGAGACCTGGAATGCACCCAGCACGCAGATGTCGAGATGGCCGCCGCGCATCATCGCAAAGCTGTCAGCGTGGTGGAAGTACGCACCACCAGCGAGCAAGGTCACAGGCTGTTTGCCGGCGTTGATGAGGTCGTAGTCCTCCTGGCCCTCTGCGGGCGCGGGGCCCATGCCGAGGATGCCGTTTTCACTGTGCAGCACCACCTCCCGCCCGGCGGGCAGGTGATTGGCCACCAGCGTCGGCTGGCCGATGCCCAGGTTGACGACAGCGCCGTCAAAAATATCCTGCGCGACGCGGGCTGCCAGTTGGTCTTTGGTGCGGCGTTGGTAAGTAGTCGTCATGTCAATTGCTCCACGATATAGCCAAGTGCGCTCCGGCGCATGAGCCGAGTGCCATCTGATGCCAGCAGGCGCCGCGGAACTGGCCACGCCAGGCCGCAGGCGCCGCCCCCTCGAGGGAGGAGGCCGCTACACGCAGTGAACGGCAACGGGCGTGCTTCATTTCTTGAATCCACCCGCCTGCGTGGCGGTACGCTGGATCTTCACGATCTGGTGAACAAAAATGCCCGGCGTCACGATGGTCTCCGGGTCGAGGCTGCCGAGTTCCACGATGTCATGCACCGTGGCAACCGTCTTGCGGGCCGCGGTGGCCATCACCGGGCCGAAGTTGCGCGCGGCCTTGCGGTAAGTGAGATTTCCCCAGCGGTCGCCGCACTCAGCCTTCACGAAAGCGACGTCGCCGTGGATGGGGTACTCCAGCACATACTGCGTGCCATTGATTTCGCGCGTCTCGCGGTCACCCGCCAGCTCCGTGCCGTAGCCGGTGGGACAGAAGAAAGCACCGATGCCAGCCCCCGCCGCCCGGATGCGTTCGGCCAGGTTACCCTGCGGTACGAGTTCGAGCTCCAGCTTGCCGCTGCGGTACAGCGCATCGAAAATCTGGCTGTCGGCCTGGCGCGGGAAGCTGCAGATGATCTTGCGCACACGCCCGGTGTTGAGCAGTGCGGCCAGACCGGTTTCGCCATTGCCGGCGTTGTTGTTGACCACCGTCAGGTCTTTGGCACCCTGCTCGATCAGGCCGTCAATGAGTTCATTGGGAATGCCTGCCGTGCCAAAGCCGCCGATCAGGATGGTGGAGCCATCCTTCACGTCCGCCAGAGCGTCGGCGACGGAAAGCGCAATCTTGTTGATCATGGAAAGTCTCCGGGGGTGCCGCTGGCGCCTTCACTGGATCGGCTGCTCCGGCAGGGAGCGCCAAGGAAACAGGTTAGGCCTGCGGCAGTTTATTTTGTTCGTATTGTGAACAATAGTTCGTATAATGAATTTTAGGAGAATTCGACACCGATGGCAAACGCCGCCAGCCCCTCAGCCCAAAGCCCCAAACCCGGCGACGCTTATGTGCAGTCGTTCGCCCGCGGCCTCGAGGTGATCCGCAGCTTCAGTGCCGACGCGCCGCAGCAGACACTGACCGAAGTGGCCGGCCGCAGCGGCCTGACCCGCGCCGGCGCGCGGCGCATCCTGCTGACGCTGGAGACACTGGGCTATGTGCGCAGCGACGGCAAGCTCTTCAGCCTGACGCCGCGCATTCTGGATTTGGGTTTTGCCTATCTGTCGTCCATGCCCATCTGGAACCTGGCCGAGCCGGTGATGGAATCGCTGGTCGAGAACATCAAGGAGTCCTGTTCGGCGGCCGTGCTGGACGGCACCGACATCGTGTACGTGCTGCGCGTATCCACCCACAAGATCATGAGCATCAGCCTGGGCGTGGGCTCGCGCCTGCCCGCGTACTGCACCTCCATGGGCCGCATGCTGTTGTCAGCGCTGCCCGAAGCGGAGCTGATGCAGTGCCTGCAGGCATCGGACCGGATAGCCCGCACCAAGCACACCGTCACGGACGTGAAAGAGCTGGCCGCCAGGATTGCACAGGTGCGCAAGCAGGGCTGGTCACTGGTGAATCAGGAACTGGAAGAGGGCCTGGTGTCGATGGCGGCCCCCATCACCAATCGCGCAGGGCAGACGGTGGCGGCGCTGAACATCAGCGGCCAGGCCAACCGGACCAGCGCCAAAGCCATGCAGGACACCATGCTGCCATCCTTGCTGGCGGCGGCGCAGGCCATCTCACGGCTGCTGAGTGTTCAGCGTCCCTGACGCACAGGAAACCGCGGCCCTCCCGGCGGCAGCGAAGGGACGCGGGGTCGCTGTCACTGCAAGGGATTCAGGATTTGCGAAAACCCATGGCCAGCAGCGCCGCGCCGGCCACCACAGCGCCGATGCTCAGCCACTGCGGAATGTTGACCGACTGCTTTTCCTGCACGGTCAGCTCGATCGGCCCGATCTTGGCGGCTGTCGAATCCTTGGTGAAGCTGAAACCACCGGTGAACAAACCCGCCAGCCCCAGAACAATCAGGACAATGCCCGCGATACGTGTTGCATTCATATTCAAATCTCCTCGCCGGGCTATGGTGTGGATGGGTGGCCATGCCCCGGAACTGCGGCACCCTGCAAGCCAATGTAACCAGCGGTACGCCGGCTGTCTGTAGGACGCCGCCGGGCGCTGCGCGGGAACTCACCCATCGCACAGACGCGATAATCGGGCCTCTATGTTCACCCCCTCTCAAGCTGATGTGCGCCGCTTTTTCTGCGCGGTCTATGTCAAGGCCCGTGCCGGTCAACCCATGGAGGCGATCGAAACCCTTGCCAGCCAGTGGATCGACGAACACCCGGAATACCACGCGGACTTTGCAGATGCCGAGGCGGCACTGGACAGGATGTATGACGTCGACGCCGGCAAGACCAACCCCTTTTTGCACCTGTCGATGCACCTGTCCATCAGCGAGCAGTGCTCCATCGACCAGCCACACGGCATCCGCCAGGCCGTGGAGCTGTTGACCGCCAGGCGCAACTCGCTGCACGACGCCCACCACGAAACCATGGACTGCCTGGGCCAGATGGTCTGGGAGAGCCAGCGTGCCGGCCGTCCACCGGACGGGGCTGCCTACATCGACTGCGTTCAGCGCCAGGCCACCCGGGATTAAGGCCTGCCTGGCAGCCAACTGCCCTCAAGGACAGACACCACGAAAAAAGCCGCTCAACGAGCGGCTTTTTCACGGGGCATGCACCAGTTCAGCGGAACTTGCTCTGCGGAACGGTCTTCAGTTCGCCTTCGACCGACGAAAGATAAGCCGCCAGCTGCTTCAGTTCGGCATTGGTGTACTGCTTGGCCATGCCCGCCATGATCGCGTTGCCGCGACCCACTTTAGGGTTGTTCTCGGTTTTGTAGGCCTTCAGTGCCACGAAGAGGTAATCGGCATGCTGACCGGCCAGCTTGGGGTAGGCCGGGTCAATCGGCTTGGCGAAATTGGCGCCGTGGCAGGACGCGCAGTTGGCCTTGTTGAGCAGCGCCTGCACTTCCGCGCTGGGTTCCTTGACGGGTTTGGCAGGCAGTTCGGCACCGGCCACCAGACCGTCGGCGCTGTAATGGGCAGCCAAGTCCGCCATGTCCTGATCGGTCAGGGATGTGGCAATCGCACGCATGGAGGGGTGCTTGCGCTCGCCCTTTTTGTACTCGTTCAGCGCCGCGACGATGTATTTGGCGTTCTGGCCGGAGATCATCGGGACTTTGTACACCTCGGGGAACGAGGCCTGGTAGCCCTTGATGCCGTGGCAGCCAATGCACATGGCGTTCTTGGTTTCGCCGGCTTTGGCGTCGCCCTTGATCTCCTGGGCGAAGCTGGAAACCGTCACACAAGAGACAGCTACAGCGAATATCGTGGTCAACAGCTTAATCATTTTGCGCGCACAATCTGGTGAGAATTCATCGTATAAAACAACCTTGGATTATATCTGGGCGGAAACGCCGGGCGTGCGGTGTCGGGCATCCCGTCCAACCCGCTCCGGAATTCCTCCCGGCACCCGCCACACCCCAGCCCCGTCTTTTACTGCCCTGCCCCACGCCCATGAAATTCCAAGGCTCCCAAAACTACGTCGCCACCCCTGACCTCATGCTGGCCGTCAATGCGGCCGCGGCCCTGAAGAAGCCCCTGCTGGTCAAGGGCGAGCCGGGCACCGGCAAAACCATGCTGGCCGAGGAAGTGGCCCAGGCGCTGAACCTGCCGCTGCTGCAATGGCACATCAAGTCCACCACCAAAGCGCAGCAGGGCCTGTATGAATATGACGCGGTAAGCCGCCTGCGCGATTCGCAGCTCGGCGATGAGAAGGTCAAGGACATCCACAACTACATCGTCAAGGGCGTGCTGTGGCAGGCCTTCACGGCCGACCAGCCGGTCGCGCTGCTGATCGACGAGATCGACAAGGCCGACATCGAATTCCCGAACGACCTGCTGCGGGAGATCGACCGCATGGAGTTCTATGTGTATGAGACGCGCGAACTCATCAAGGCCAAGCACCGGCCGCTGGTGTTCATCACGTCGAACAACGAAAAAGAGCTGCCCGACGCTTTTCTGCGCCGCTGCTTCTTCCACTACATCAAGTTCCCGGACGCCGACACCATGAAGCAGATCGTGGATGTGCACTTCCCGGATCTGAAGAAGGACCTGCTCACCGCCGCCATGAAGACGTTTTATGACGTGCGTAACCTGCCGGGCCTGAAGAAAAAGCCGTCCACCAGCGAACTGCTGGACTGGCTCAAGCTGCTGGTGGCCGAAGACATTCCGCTGGACGCACTACAAAGCAAGGATGACAAGGTGGCAGTGCCGCCGCTGGTCGGCGCCCTTCTGAAGAACGAGCAGGACGTGACGCTGTTTGAAAAGCTCGTCTTCATGCAGCGCAACAACCGCTGAACGGCCAGGCACCACCATGAGCCAGAGGTCATTGCTGATTGAAGGGGTGTCGGACGCCGTCGGTTTTGTAGGCGGTGCGCTGCTGGGTTTCTGGGCCGGCCGCCTGCTCGGGCTCGACATCTTTGCCGCCGGCTACGACAACAGCGCCATCGGCGGCATCGTGCTGGTGGGGCTCGGCGGCGGCTTGGGTCTGCAGATCGCGCGCCGCTGGAGAGCGCGCAAGCCTTCGAACGAAGGGGAATGAGCGTGGCATTTTTGGAACCTGTCACATTGCAGGCGCGTGGCGTCAAGCTGGTACCGCTGGCGTTGGGCCACGAGGCCGGATTGAAAGCTGCTGCCGCCGACGGTGAACTCTGGAAGCTGCGCATCACCTCCGTGCCCGAGCCGCAGGAGACCCGCTCCTACATCGAAACAGCGTTGCAGACCGATAACCGCTTCGCGTTCGCAGTCACCGACGCAGCCAGTGGCGACGTGTTGGGCTCCACCAGCTTTCATGACATCGTGCCCAATATCAAGCGCGTCGAGATTGGCTACACCTGGTACGCGGCGCGCTGCCAGCGCACCCATGTCAACACCACCTGCAAACTGCTGATGCTAAGCCACGCGTTTGACACGCTCGGCTGCCATGTGGTCGGTTGGCGCACCGACAACTTCAACCACGCGTCGCAACGTGCCATCGAGCGACTCGGCGCCCGCAAGGACGGCGTGATCCGCGGCCACGCGATGCGCCGCGACGGCACCATCCGCGACACGGTGATGTACAGCCTGCGCGCCGGCGAGTGGCCGGAAGTGAAAGCGCAGCTGCACTACCTTCTGGACAAGCCCCGGCTCTGAGGAGACCGCGATGCTCATCGATTTCTTCTACACCCTGCGCTCGGCCAAGCTGCCTGTTTCCGTCAAGGAGTACCTGATGCTGCTGGAGGCGCTGGAGGCCGGCGTGGTGGGACCGAACAGCGGCCAACCCGATTCACACGACGGCGAGGGCGCGTGGAAGATCGATGACTTCTATTACCTCAGCCGCACCGTGCTGGTGAAGGACGAAAAGCACTACGACAAGTTTGACCGCGCCTTCGCGGCTTACTTCAAGGGCGTGGAGATGATCGCCGACTTCACCAAGGACATTCCCCTCGAATGGCTGCGCAAGAACCTGGAGCTGGAACTCAGCCCCGAAGAAAAGGCCAAAATCGAGAAGATGGGCTGGGACGAGCTCATGGAAACGCTGAAAAAACGTTTTGAAGAGCAGAAGGAACGCCACGAAGGCGGCAGCAAATGGATTGGCACCGGCGGCACCTCGCCGTTTGGCGCCAATGGCTTCAACCCGCAGGGCATCCGCATCGGCCAGGAGAAAAGCCGCAACAAGAGCGCGGTGAAGGTGTGGGACCAGCGCGCCTACAAGGACTACGACGACACCCAGGAGCTGGGCACGCGCAACATCAAGGTGGCGCTGCGCCGCCTGCGCAAGTTTGCGCGCCAGGGCAATGTCGAGGAACTGGATCTGGACGACACCATCCGCTCCACCGCCGCCAACGCCGGCTGGCTCGACATCAAGATGGTGCCCGAGCGCCACAACAACGTGAAGGTGCTGCTGCTGATGGACGTGGGTGGCACCATGGACGAACACATCCACCGCGTGGAAGAAATGTTCTCGGCGGTCAAGGCCGAGTTCAAGCACCTCGAGTTTTACTACTTCCACAACTGCGTCTACGACTTCATGTGGAAGAACAACCGCCGCCGCTTCAGCGAGAAGTTTCCCACCTGGGACATCATCCGCAAGTACAACAAGGACTACAAGCTCATCTTTGTCGGTGACGCAACCATGAGCCCCTATGAAATCCTGCAGCCCGGCGGCAGCGTGGAATACAACAACGAGGAAGCCGGTGCCGAATGGATGCAGCGGCTGACCAACGCCTTCCCCAAGTTCGCCTGGATCAACCCCGAACCGCAGGGCGTGTGGCAATACCGGCAGAGCATCAGCGTGATCCAGCAACTGGTGAACCAGCGCATGTACCCGCTCACCATCAAGGGGCTTGAAGAAGCCATGCGGCTGTTGTCGAAATAGTGCCAGAGGATTCTTCCCCACTCGACCGGGGCCAGCCGCCCGACGCTACGCATACAATCCGGAACGCTTCTTCGCAAGCAGCCGTGCCGCCATAGTTCAATGGATAGAACGAGTGCCTCCTAAGCGCTAGATACAGGTTCGATTCCTGTTGGTGGTACCACCCGGATTTCCCAAGACCCAGCACCCCTGAAGCGCGTCCACGAGGCAGGAACTGCTCCCAGGGCTACGTCTTGTGCGATTCCCACCATCGGACACACGCGCGGGCCAAGGCCCCTGTGCTGTCCACACAATGGCTTCGCAGCTCAGACTCCACCGCATCCAGCGCAAGTGGCGTTTCTGTGCAAGCCAGCACCACAGCCCTGGCGCCACGGGTCAATAGTGTGCGTACCGCCTGCTCCACCAGCTGCCCACCTTCCCGCGCGCGTCCACCCTTCACCAGCTCAATGGCAGGAAGCACCAGGGAGGTCATGTCGGCGTCTTCCGGCAGCATCGGAACCCAGCCCATGGTCTCCAGCCGGTGGTCAAACAGGTGCGTGGCCAGTGTGGCACCGGTTGCAATGAGGCCGATGTGTTCTCCCGGTGCAGCCAGGCCAGCCACCTCATCGCAAGTGGCGTCCACAATGCTCAAGAATGGCACGGGGCAATCAGCCACCAGTTCGTTGAACCAGAAGTGGGCCGTATTGCAGGGCATGGCCAGCGCGACAGCACCAGCGGCAATCAGGCGATCGCGCCCGGCCAGCAATGCCGGCAAGGGCGACTCGCCTGCCCGCAGAATCGCCTCTGGCCGACTGGGTATTCGGGGATCCGACTGGATCAAAAGCGGGACGTGGTCCGCATCGCCGGTGGCTGGGGTGGCCGCGATGACTTTGCTGAAAAAGTCCGCCGTGGCCAGTGGCCCCATGCCGCCCAGAATGCCGATCATGATGTGATCCCGTTGTCAGGTCTTGTCTTCATGGCGTGCGCATCATCAACGCGTGAGCAACAAGTAAGTCGCGCTCATCAGCGCCAGGCCGAAGGTGGTCAACACGAGCATCAGGACCGGCCGCCAGCCAAGCTGCGTCACGTCTTTCAGCGAAGTCTTGAGTCCCACGCCTGCGATCGCCAGCACCAGAAAGCCTTGTGACAGGTCAGACGCACCGCTCTGAACGACCGCGGGAACCCACCCGGTGCTGTTGACCAGCATCAGGGCGACAAAGGCCAGCGTGAACCAGGGCAGCAGAGGCGTTTTTTGAAGCGGCCCCGCGCTGGCCTGCTGGCGAGCAACCCGTCCACGCACTGCCAGTGAAATGACGACCAGGACCGGCATCAGGAAGGCGACCCGCATCAGTTTGGTGATGGTGGCAGCGTCGCCTGCCTCGTGCGAAAGGCTGTAGCCGGCGCCCACCACCTGGGCCACATCGTGAATCGTTGCGCCTATGAATTTTCCTGAAGTCAACGCGTCAAAGCCAAGCCATTGGGTCAGCATCGGGTAGATCACCATCGCCAGCGTCGACAGCGTGGTGACGCCCACCACCGTCAATGCGGTGTCGCGTTCCAGGTGCTGGTATTTGGGGAGCACGCTGGCGATCGCCAAAGCCGCCGATGCGCCGCAAATGGCCGTGGCACCGCCGACCAGCAGCCCGAGACTCCCCTCAATTTTCAATAACCTGGCCAACACCAGACCAATCACCACGGTGATCAACACCGAACACAAGAGCGCCAGAACCGTCTGCCAACCGAGCGCTCCGACGTGCTCAATCGTCAGACGCAGACCCAGCAGCGCAACGCCGACACGAAGCACCGTACCCGAGGCAAACTGGATGCCGGCCGCGCAACGGCCATCTTCGCTGATGAAATGCAGGGCCAGCCCCAGCAGCAGCGCAAACAGCAGCATGGAGCCCTTGTAATGGCTGCCGAGGAATGCGGCCGCCATCGCCACCAGCGCAGTGACCAGCAGACCGGGCAGATGATTTTGCACCGTGATGAAACGGCGCCCAAGGGTCAAGGTGTTCATGGGCAAGGAGTGCGAAAAGGCGCGAGGTAGACGGAACCTGCAGGACAACGCTTCAGGTCAAAGCGGCTTGACGTCCTTGAACGCATCCATGTAGCCATACAAGGCCACGGCCCCGCCGGTGTGCAGGAACACCACGTTCTGCCCCTTCTTGAAGTGTCCTTTGCGGCACAGGTCAATCAGGCCGGCCATGCCCTTGCCCGAGTACACCGGGTCCAGCAGGATGCCTTCGAGCCGCGCCAGCATGGTGACCGCCTCGACCATGCCATCGGTCGGTATGCCGTAGCCGGCGCCAACGTAATCGCAATTCGCGGCCACTGCCGAGCGTGCCACGCAGCCGGAGACGTCGAGCAGATCTGCCGTCTTGCAGGCCAGGTTGAACACGCTGGTTTCCTGGGCTTCCCGCGGCGCGCGTACGCCGATGCCCAGCACCGGGATCTGGCTGCGCGTGCCTTCGAAGCCGGCCACCAGTCCGGCCTGGGTACCGGCGCTTCCGGTAGCGTGCACCACGCTGTCGACATTGAGCCCCAGGTTGTTGAACTGATCGATCAACTCCAGCGCGCAAACCACATAGCCCAATGCGCCCACAGGGTTGGAACCACCACCAGGAATGATGTAAGGCTTTCGACCTTTGGCGCGCAACTCGTTGGCGACCTCGTTCATGGCGGCCGCCATGTCGGTGCCGCCGGGACGTTCCGTGACGTGCGCGCCATACAGATGATCGAGAAACACATTGCCCGAATGCTTGTAGGCCTCTACCTTGGAGCCCGTACGGTCTTCCAGCAGGATTTCGCAGCGCATGCCCATCCGGGCTGCAATGGCGACGGTTTGCCTCGCGTGGTTGGACTGGGTGGCGCCTTGCGTGATGATGGTGTCGGCTTGCTGCGCCACCGCATCAGCCATCAAAAACTCCAGCTTGCGGGTTTTGTTGCCGCCGGTGCCCAAGCCGGTGCAGTCGTCGCGTTTGATGTAAAGATTGGGGCCACCCAGTGCCTCGGTCAGGCGCGGCATGAACTCAAGCGGTGTGGGGCCGTGGGTGATGCGTACTCTTGGAAAGCGGGTAAGTTTCATGATTGACTTTCGTTGGGTCTATGAGAAATTCAGGAATCTGGCGCGGCTGATCGCGACGGGTCTGTTCATGGGTTGTCAGTGGCCAGCGCGGCGGCCACGAGCACGATCTTCCCGATCAACTCACAATCCGCTGCTGTGAGCGAAAGAGGTGTTCGCAGGTCGAGCAGTTGCTTCATCACATGCATGGATCGCGGCATGTCGGGTGCCTGGCCCAGGTAGTGCCAATGCTGGTAGTTGCTGGTAAAACCGACGGGCTCAGCCGTGCCGAACCACTTAATGTGGAGACCGCGCACGCTGCACGCACGCAAAAACACGTCCATTTGGGGTGGCGTCAGATCCAGTGAGAACTGGATCGAACTGGCAATAAACGCCTCTTTGGGATGGCGCTTGGGCAGCGACACGCCGGGCACGCGTGCCAATGCCGCTTCAAGTTGGGCATAAACACGGTTCCATTTTTCGCCGCGCTGTTCCAGAAGACCGATTTGAGGTCGCAGCAACGCAGCCGCCAGATTGGACATGCGCATGCTGAAGTTGGGCGTAACGTATTTCCAGCGCTCGAAGACCTCAGGCCCAGGCCGAAGGAGATGCTGCTCGTACATCATGTAGCAACCCGACATCAGGATGGCCTGCGCCGCCACATCGTCATCGTCGGTGACAAGCAGGCCGCCTTCTCCCGAATTGATGTGCTTGTAGGTCTGCGCGCTGTAGCAGCCTATGCGGCCCCAGGTGCCCGTATGCCGGCCATCCCACCTGGCCCCCATCGTGTGGGCGCAGTCTTCGATGACATCCACGCCATGTGCATCGCACAAGGTGCGAACCGCCTCAAGATCCGTGATGTGCCCCCGCATGTGGGAGATCAGAAACACTTTTGCTGAACTGCTTTTGATCTTCCGTTCGAGATCGGCCAGATCAGTGGTGTAGTCCGCAGTGGTTTCGACGAGAACTGGCTCAGCCCCAGCGTGGGCAATGGCGCCCGGTACCGGCGACAGCGTGAAACTGCTGGTCAGCACCTTGTGCCCGGGCTTGACGCCCAGCGCCTTCAGGGCGATGAACATCGCGGCGCCGCAGGACGCAAGCGCAACGCAGTACCTGCTGCCCACGTAGGCGGCAAATTCCCGCTCCAGAAGTGACGGGTCGGGGTGATCACCGCCTTGCTCGCCATAGCGGTGGAGGCGCCCACTGCGCATCAGCGCCACCGCGCGTTCAATGGCTGCCTCTGGAATCGGCTCCGGGTTGCTGAGGTCTTTGCCAAACCACAGCCCATCGGCAGAGTTGGCCTGGCGCTCGCCCGTCTCACGTTCCCTGGTGACTTCGCGTTCCGGCGCGGAAGGGGCCGAAGGGTTTTTCAACGTGCTGTTCATCGCTGGTGACCGCCCAACTCGCCCAGCTCGAAGGCTTCTTCGGGAAAGTATTTCTTGAGTCGTATGTCCGCTGTCCGCGCGTGGCCTTCCATTCCTTCAAGGCGCGAAATGCGTGCGGCAACCTGCCCGACCTCGCGGCTGGCCGGGCGATTCAGGCGCTGCCAGGTCACCGTCTTGATGAACTTGCCAACACTCAAACCGCCCGAATAGCGTGCTGCGCCTTTGGTGGGCAGGATGTGGTTGGGGCCTGCACATTTGTCGCCGTAAGCCACGGTAGTTTCTTCGCCAAGAAACAGCGACCCATAGTTGGACAGGCGTGACAGCCACCAGTCCAGATCCCGGGCCAGCACCTGCAAGTGCTCGGGCGCGTACTGGTCGCTGATTTCCACTGCTTCTTCGCGTGTGCTCGCAAACACCACTTCGCCATAATCGCGCCAGGCCGCTGTGGCTGCAGACCGCGCAAGACCAGGCAGGGCATCGATGACAGACGGCATCTTCTCGATCACCTGCAAACCCAGTGAACGGCTGGTGGTGTAAAGCCAGACCGGAGAGTCGGGTCCATGCTCTGCCTGACCAGCTAGGTCTGCGCAGATGATGTCGACATCGCCCGTGTCGTCCGCAATGATGGCTGACTCGGTGGGTCCGGCCACCACGTCGATGCCAACGCGGCCAAACAGCATGCGCTTGGCCTCGGCGACAAAGCGGTTGCCGGGGCCGACAATGACGTCAGCCGGTTTGGACGCATAGAGGCCGTACGCCATGGCAGCCACACCCTGCACGCCGCCCAACGCGAGCACTGTCGTCGCACCCGAGAGCTTCATCGCGTAAAGAATGGCCGGGTTCACGCCGTCCTCCTTGTGTGCCGGCGAAGTGGCCACGATATTCGCTACCCCTGCGACCTGGGCGGTGCAGACACTCATGACGGCAGAAGCCGCGTGGGCGTAACGCCCGCCTGGCACGTAGCAACCCGCCGTGTGGACGGGGATAAGTTTCTGGCCGGCAATCAGTCCGTTGACCAGTTCAGTTTCGAATTCATGCAGCGAGGCGCGTTGATGCCTGGCGAAGTCGCGCACCCGGGTGTGGGCAAATTCGATGTCGTCCTTGACGCTCTGTGGAAGCGCCTTGGCAGCGCGTTCAAACTCTGCGTCGCCCAGCACAATAGGGCCGTGATAACCGTCGAAATCACGGGCGTAGCGCTCGACGGCATCTTTGCCGTCCCGTGCAATTTCAGCCAGCATGCGCTGCACGGTTTCGGCTGTGGCCGTGTCAATCTTTTCTGTGGGTGGATTGGCTTTTTTCAGGTATTCGATGGTCATGAACAACTTTCAATATCCAGACAGAACCGCTTGCCGGCGGTCCGCCTGCAGGGAGTTAAAGGGCGATCGGCGTCAGGTCGCGGCTTCAGGCACGGCCCTTCCAGGGCACAACCTTGCGTTCGACCCAGCGCATCAGGTGGTCAAAGGCGTAGGCGATGGCAGCAATCACCACGATGCCCATGATGACGGTGGCGGTCTGTAAAAACTTCGACGCCGAGAGCACCATGTAGCCCAGGCCCGAGGTGGAGGCCACCATTTCCGCCGCCACCAGGGTGGTCCAGCCGAACCCGATGCCAATGCGCATGGCCGTGATGATTTCCGGCATCGCCGAGGGCAGGATGACATGGCGAATGACTTGCCAGCGTGTCGCCCCAAACGAGTAGGCCGCGTGAATCTGTTCAATGGCGGCAGACTTGACCCCTGCGCGCGCACCGAGAGCCACAGGGGCAAACACCGACAAAAAAATCAGCAACACCTTGGACGTCTCGTCAATGCCAAACCAGATGATCATGAGAGGCAGGTACGCCAAGGGAGGGATCGGTCGATAAAACTCGATGGGCGGGTCGAAAATGCCGCGCGCCACCGGGCTCATGCCCATGGCAATGCCCAGCGGAATGCCGATCACGCACGCCAGCAAAAACGCGCCGAAGACGCGTGCGGTGCTGATCCAGGTGTGCTCCCAGAATGAGGATCCGGTGAATCCGTTGCGCAGCAAGTCGCTGAACGAGTCCACCACCGCCATGGGTGAAGGAAGGAACAGCGGCTTGATCCAGCCCATCTGTGTGACAAACCACCACACAAACAACAGCCCGCCAATGACGACGGCACTGATCAGCAGGCTGTCACCCTGCCCGGGAACGCCGTAAATCTCGCCGGGCTTGGCCGGTTTGGCGCGCATCAACTGGGACCACATACCAGGCTCGGCCGCATGGATGACGGCCGGGGCCGGTCCCAGCGCGGTGCGGGGTGCGGGCACTTCAGGCGTGTCCATGGTGTTCTCCCTCTTCGTCGGCAAAAATGATCTTGAGGACTTTTTCGCGCAGGGCGATGAAGTCCGCCGATGCCTTGATGGCGCGCGCATTGCCCGTCTCAAAATAGAGCCGGCTGAAAGGTAGATCAAAAGTGTGCGAGATGCGCCCCGGCCTGGGCGACATGACCACGAGCCGCGTGCCCATGAAAAGCGCTTCCTCCACGCTGTGGGTGATGAAGAAGACCATCTTTCCGGTGTCACGCCAGATTTTCAGGATCAGCTCCTGCGCACGTTCGCGCGTGAGCGCGTCGAGTGCGCCCAGCGGTTCATCCATCAGCAGGATGTGCGGATCGCTGGTGAGGGCGCGCGCAATGCCGACGCGCTGCTGCATACCGCCGGACAGTTGATACGTCGCCGACTTCTCGAACTGCTCCAGGCCCAGCAGCCGAATGAAGTCTCGCGCGATGCGCTCCCGCTTTTGACGGTCATAGCCCTGGATCTTCAGTCCGAAAGCCACGTTGTCGAGCACATTGAGCCACGGCAGCAAGGCGTGCTTTTGAAACACCACGGAGCGGTCTGCACCCGGGCCCACCACCTGCCGACCACCGAGCATGATGTCGCCCTTGCTCGGTGCCATGAACCCGGCAATCAGATTGAGCAGCGTCGATTTGCCGCAACCTGAAGCCCCTAGCGCGACGACAAAATCGCCTGCACCAATCTCAAGATTGATGTCCTTCAGCGCATGAACGCTTTCTTTTCCCGGCAGCGGATAAAAAACCGACGCGTTGCGGATGGCAAGTTCAGTCATGACAGACCTTTGCGTTTGGACGATGATTCCGGCCGCAGCTGCCTGGTGCCAGGCCGCGCCGGACTTTGACGCTCCAATCTACTTTGCGGCTGCAGCCTTGACGAACTCGGTGTTGACATACTTCGCATAGCTGTCAGAGGCCGAGGTAATGCGGCCGGCCCCTTTGAGGAAGTCTGCCGTCAGCTTCATGGACTTGGCCGCGCCACCACCCATCCAGGTGTCCGAGACCTGATCCTGGGCACCCGGGTAGGTTGCCCCGTCCAGGTCTGCAACGGTATCTTTCGGGTTGCTGCCCACGCGCTTGGCCACAGCCTGAATCGCAGTTGAGTCGGCAGTCCATTTGGCCTTGTTCTTGGTGTAGTCCTCATTGATCTCGTTCATGACCTTGACGAAGGCCACCAGGCTGGCCTTGTTTTCAGCGGCAAATTTGTTGCTGACCACCCAGCCGTTGAACGTGGGGTAGCCCGCCTTGCCCACATCGCCCGCCGTCGTCATCACCTTGCCGTTGGCGCGCAGCTTGCCCTGAACAGGCTCCCAGATGAAGGCGGCATCGATGGCATTCTGGCTCCAGGCAGCAGCGATCTCCGGTGGCGCCATGCCCACCACCTGCACGTCCTTGTCATTGAGTCCCCAGTTCTTGAGTGCCCCCATCAGTGAGAAGTGTGCGGTCGATCCTACGGGAACGGCGATCTTTTTACCTTTGAGATCCGCCGGTTTGTCGATCCCGGCGCCATTGCGAACGACCAGCGACTCAGAGGCGCCGATGGCCTTTCCGATGAGGAACAACTGATAGTCCACGCCCTGGCTGGCGCCAGCGGCAAGCGGTACGGAGCCCAGTTCGGAAATCTGGATGGCACCCGAGGCCATGGCCGCGTTGACCTCTGCACCCGAATTGAATTTTCGCCACTCAATCGCCCAGCCAGTGGCTTTCTCAAAGCGTCCGTCGGCGGCGGCCGCTTCGAAAGGAGCCGGGTCACCGAAGTTGCCGATGATGACTTTTTTCTGCGCCCAGGCCTGACCCGATAGCGTCAGAAGGAGGGAGGCGGAGAAGATGAACGTTTTAATGATGTGCTTCATGTTGATTGGCGCTCCAGTTGAAAGGGTTTGCGGGAGACTCGATAC
Source organism: Synechococcus sp. UW140 (assembly GCA_943370905.1). GTDB lineage: Bacteria > Pseudomonadota > Gammaproteobacteria > Burkholderiales > Burkholderiaceae_C > Polaromonas. Next base: position 113,910 of record CALRSS020000010.1, on the reverse strand, counting down.
CTAGCGCTGCGAGTCTTTGCGAATACTATTCACAAAAAATTTGTGCTGATAGAGCCACAATCAGATTGTTTTAGGTCCAGAATATATTTTTGAGCCGTATCAAGGGCATACCCTTAGACCACACCGAAGCGCCTTTCATTCGGTCCAGTCAGTCTGGTGGCGCCAGCCTCAGTATCAGCGGCATCCGTGCCATCCGTGGAGTTTTCATGCGCAGCAGTCAAGAGATCACCGGAATCTGGCTCAAGCTGTTTCCGGCCTTCGCCGGCAGCAGCGGCACGCTGCAGGGGCGCGTCAGGGAAATGATGGTTCACAGCATCCTCATGGGCATGATCCCGTCGGAAGCGGCCATACCGCCGAGCCGGGCGCTTGCCAAGGCCCTGGGTGTGTCACGCAATACCGTGTCGCTCGCGCTTCAAATGCTGGTCGACAAGGGGTTTCTGGTTTCGCGTGAGCGCAGCGGTCTTTTTGTCAATCGTGACATCCTGCTGGGTCAGGCAAGCCAATCTGTGCCTTCGCCCTCACCTGACGCCGTGCTGGACTGGGCGTCCAGGATGACCTCCAGCCTGGAGAAGCAGAGAAACATCAGAAAACCGGCGAACTGGCAGGACTTCCGCTATCCGTTTGTGTATGGCCAGTTCGATCCCAGCTTGATGCCACTCAAGGACTGGCGGGATTGCGCCCATCAGTCACTGCATGCTTCTGCCGTCAAAAAATGGTCGCAGGATTTCATCGATCGTGACTACGACCCACTGGTGGACCAGATTCTGCATCGCCTCCTGCCGGCACGCGGCATCATGGCGCGCCGGGAGGAGATTCTTCTGACTGCAGGGGCGCAAATGGCTTGCTATTTGCTGGCCAATGTCCTGCTGGATGACAGCACCGTGGTCGGCGTGGAGGACCCGGGTTATCCGGATGCAAGAAACAACTTCAGGTCACGCAGCAGCCAGGTGAAGCCCTTGCCCGTCGACGCGGATGGATTGATCGCTTCGCGCGTATTGGGCAAATGCGCCTACGCCTATGTCACGCCGAGCCATCAATGTCCGACGGGCGTCACCATGCCCATGCATCGCAGGATGGAGGTGCTGGAGCTTGCACGCCGGAAAAACGTCGTTCTGTTCGAAGACGATCACGAGAGCGAATTGAATTTTTCGGGCCGCCCCCTGCCAGCCCTCAAGAGCCTGGACACCGACGGGCGGGTGATTTACCTCGGCAGCCTGTCCAAGACATTGGCGCACGGATTGCGAATCGGTTTTATCGTCGGGCCTGCCGAGCTGATTCGGGAACTGCGGGCGCTCAGGCGATTGATTCTTCGGCATGTGCCCACCAACAACGCCCATGTCGCGAGCCTCTTCATTGCCCAGGGCCATCACGACGCGTTCATCCGGAAACTCAATGTCACCTATCGGGAACGTCGGGACATATTGATGAAATCCTTTGAGCGCTATTTGCCTGACTTTCATATCACCCCGTCACTGGGCGGCTCCGGTGCGTGGGTTCATGGCCCGAGCGACTTGAATGCCACGGACCTGGCCAAGCGCTGCGAAGCGCGGGGCGTGCTGATTGAGCCCGGTGCCATTTTCTTCAACAAGGCAACCCCGGCGACCCAGTCCTATTTCCGGATGGGCTACTCGGCGATTCCCGGCACCCTGATTGACGCCGGTGTGAGGGAGTTGATGCTTGAAATCCGGTCAGGAGATACAGGACGGCACACTGCCATCAAGGCCTGAGCCTGAACCCTTCGAATTCCTTCAGTTCAGTCGAAAAAACAGCGGAAGCCAGAACTTGGGAATGCCGAACTTCACGGGACTTTGACTGGAAATTTTTGACGTCATTCAGTCACCGAGGTCCGTGCTGGTACCGCTGCCCAGGCTGAAAAATCCCGGCGCCTGCGGGGGTGACCGGGACGGCACGAAGCAGATGCGCACGACCCGCGTCGCCCGCGAATCCGCCGCTTACTTCATGCCGTATTTGGCCTTGGCGTCGTTCTGGCAGCTGTCTTTTGCTGCGCCAGCCAGGGCGTCACAGCGCTCCTTCGCGGCCTTGTAATCGGCTTCGCGTTTTTCAGCGCTGGCGTCTTTTTTCACGTCCGCCATTTTCTCGGCCTTGTCTTTGCTGGTGTCTGCCGACACCTTCATCACCTTGGCGTCTTCCCTGGCCTTGACGTGCGCGGCCTTGGCATCTTTCACGCACACATCCTTGGCGTTGCCAGCGAGGTCATCGCACTTTTCCTTGGCCGTATCGTAGGCGGCATCGGCCTTGGCAAAAGCGACTTTCTCGGTGTTTTTGGCGCTCGGCTTGTATTGGGCTTCAAGCTCGGCCTTGGCCACCTTTTCCGTGCCTTTGGCCTCTGACACACAAATGTCCTTGGCATTGGCCTTCAGGGTTCCGCACTGGCTGCGGCTGGCCTTGTAATCGGCCGAGATGCGCGTCTTGCCGGCCTTGTATTCGTCTTTGGTCATCGCCAGTGCCTGGCCTGCCAGCGAGCAGGACATCATGGCGGTCAACAGGATCAGTCGGGTTTTCATGGGTTTCTCCTTGGGATGGACCGAAGCGCTGGTTGGCGCTTCGGTCTGAGGGATATTGGGTTTCAGCCCGGGCGCTTGAGAAGGCTCAATAGCGCTCAAAGAAGCTGGTGGGATTGCGGTCTTTCCAGTCGGTGACCTGTTTGTCGGCCTCCTCATGGGTGATGCCAAAACGCTCCTGCAGGCGCCCCAGCAACTGATCGCGCTTGCCGGCGATCACATCCAGGTCATCGTCCGTGAGCTTGCCCCACTGCTCCTTGACCTTGCCCTTGAACTGCAGCCAATTGCCTTCGATACGGTCCTGATTCATGAGTGACTCCTTGAACAGTTGAAAAACCAGCACAGGCCGATCAGCAGGATTGCTGTGGCGACCTTTGTGCTGCGGTCAATTCACTGTAAGTTCACGCATTTGGCCGAGGCGTAGTCCCGTATGTCCGGCAGGCGTAGGTACTCACCGACATCCACCTCATCCATCGCCTATGGCGGGCCGCAGACGGGGCCCACGCGGCCGCCGGCACAAGCGGTCCTAGCCTTGGCGCAGACTCTCGATCTCGTCGCGCAGCGCCTGCGCCCAGGTTCGCCGCGATTGCCCCTCTGGCGGCTGGGGTTCACCGAAACGCACCACGGTCTTGAGTTGCCGTGCCTGCAGGGTCCGCCAGATGGAGCCCACCAGCGTTTCATCGTCCACATAGCTGGGCGCGAAGCTGGTTTGTCCGGTGGCGGCATCGATGAACTTGAGCGCGACGGGCTGTATCGGCACCGAAGCCTCGATCGCCGCCTGGATCAGGTTGGCGTGAAACGGCTTGAGACTGATGCCGTCACCCGTCGTTCCTTCGGGAAACACGGCGAGGATATCGCCAGCGCGCAGGCGGTCTGCCATCTGCACCACCACCCGGTGCGCGTCGCGCCGCGACTCACGTTCGATGTAGAGCGTACCCGCGCCATCGGCGAGCGTGCCCACAAAAGGCCATTGTTTGACATCGGACTTGGAAACAAACCGGCAGTGGCGCGCCGCGTGGATGACCAGGATGTCCAGCCAGGAGATATGGTTGGCCACCAGCAACACCGGCCCGCCGGCAGGCGGTGTGCCAATGACCTCCAGTTCGATGTCCACGATGCGCAACATCTGTCCGGCCCAGGCGTTGACGCGTGCTTCACGCTCCGCCTGCTCCAGCTGAGGGAAATGCAGCTTGATGGTGAGGAAACCACGCACGGCGTGCACGCTGGCACGCAGCAACTTCCACACGACGACCGCCCACCTCATGCCGTCACCTGCGCTGCAGGCCGATCACGGCGCAGCGTCGTAGGCAATCTGGCCGCCCACCACCGTCCAGCGCACGCGGGCGGACAGTTGGTGACCGGAAAATGGCGTGTGCTTGCCCTGGCTGCGCAGTGCCTCGGGCGCCACCGTCCAGTCGGCCGATGGGTCGAACACACACACGTCGGCCACCCCACCGCGCACCAGCCGCCCGGCACTGGCCTGCAGCGTGCCGAGCGAGCCGCCCAGCACGCGTGCCGGCTCACAGGTCAACACCGCCAGTGAGCGCATCAGGCCAGCCTCCGCGTCGGTTCCCCACTTGCAGGCCAGGCCCAGCAGCAACTCCAGCCCGGTGGCACCAGGCTCGGCCTCGGCAAACGGCAAGGTCTTGGCGTCTTCGTCCACGGGGGTATGGTCCGACACCAGTGCGTCCACGGTGCCGTCTGCCAGCGCTGCGCGGATGGCGTCCCGGTCGCGCTGCTGGCGCAGCGGCGGGTCGAGCCGCATGCGGCTGTCAAAGTAGCCAATGTCCACATCGGTCAGGTGCAGACTGTTGATGCTGACGTCACAGGTCACCGGCAGGCCTTCTGCCTTGGCCTGCGCGACCAGCGCAATGCCCGCTGCGCTGCTGATGCGGCACAGGTGCACGCGGGCATGCGTGGCACGCACCAGCTCGAAGATCGTGTGCAGCGCAATGGTCTCTGCCGCCACCGGCACGCCGCTCAGGCCGAGCCGGGTGGCGAGCGCACCGCTGGCCGCCACGCCCTTGCCGAGGTAAAGCTCCTGCGGGCGCAGCCACACCGTGTAGCCAAAGGTGGCCGCGTACTGCAGCGCGCGCATCAGCACCTGGGTGTTGGCCAGCGGCACCTCGGCCTGGGCAAAGCCCACACAACCAGCCTCGGTCAGCTCGACCATCTCGGTGAGTGTTTCACCCTGCAGTGCCCGTGTGAGGGCGCCGAGCGGGAAGACGCGCGACTGGTGCAGCTTCTCGGCGCGGAACTTCAGCATTTCCACCAGACCGGGCTCGTCCAGCACAGGGTCGGTGTCCGGCGGGCAGACCAGGCTGGTCACACCGCCGGCCACGGCGGCGGCCAGCTCGCTCTCCAGCATGCCTTCGTGCTCATGGCCAGGCTCCCGCAGCCGCGCTGCCAGGTCCACCAGGCCAGGCGCAACGACGCAGCCCGTCGCATCAATCGTGCGGTTGGGAGAGAAGTCGGCCGGAATGGACTGGATGGAGACAATCCGACCCGCCGCCACGGCGATGTCGCCAACAGCGTCCAGCCCCGAAGCCGGGTCCATGATCCGGCCATTCTTGATGAGTATCTTCATTCTTTTTCTCCGCGAGACGCGACGTATAGCGAAAGCTGAAAACCGGGGAAACTCTTGCCCTTCTTCAAGCAAGCAGGAGCCGCGGGACTGGCTTCGCCAGACCGCAGGCGGAGCGGCCCCCTCGGGGGGCAGGGAGCTACACGCAGTGAGCGACCGTGGGGGCTTGTCTTCCCAAGCACGCGCCGTGGAACCGGCTTCGCCGGGCCACAGGCGGGCGGCCCCCCCGGGGGGCAAGGAGTTACGCGAAGCGAACGACTGTGGGGGCTCAATCTCATGCTTCATTCCCCGCCACAATGCTCATCACCGCCATGCGGACAGCGATGCCGAAGGTGACCTGCGGCAGGATCACGCTCTGCTTGCCGTCGACCACCGCCGAGTCGATTTCCACCCCGCGGTTGATGGGCCCCGGATGCATGACGATGGCGTCTGGCCTGGCCAGTTGCAGTTTTTCAGGCGTGAGGCCAAAGCTCTTGAAGAACTCCTGGCTGCTCGGCAACAAGGCGCCCGACATGCGTTCGTTCTGCAGCCGCAGCATGATGATGACGTCAGCGCCGGTGATGCCCTCTTCCAGCGTGTTGCACACGCGCACGCCCATCTGGGCCATGTCGGCGGGCACCAGGGTTTTGGGACCCACCACGCGCACCTCGGGGCAACCGAGTGTGGTCAGTGCGTGGATGTCGGAGCGGGCCACACGCGAATGCAGCACGTCGCCCACGATCGCCACCGTGAGGTTGCTGAAGTCCTTCTTGTAGTGGCGGATGGTGTACATGTCGAGCAGGCCCTGCGTGGGATGGGCGTGGCGCCCGTCGCCGGCATTGATCACATGGACATGGGGCGCCACATGCTGCGCGATCAGGTAGGGCGCGCCGGACTCACTGTGCCGCACCACAAACAGGTCGGCTGCCATGGCGCTCAGGTTGGCAATGGTGTCGAGCAGCGACTCGCCCTTGGAGGCCGAAGAGCGGGCAATGTCAAGGTTGATCACGTCGGCCGACAGCCGCGTGGCCGCGATCTCGAAGGTGGTGCGGGTGCGCGTGGAGTTCTCGAAAAACAGGTTGAACACGCTCTTGCCGCGCAGCAGCGGGACTTTTTTCACCTCGCGGTTGTTGACGCTGGCGAAGTTGGCAGCGGTGTCAAGAATCTGCGTCAGCGTCGCCTTGGGCAAGCCTTCTGTCGACAGCAGATGGATCAGTTCGCCGTGCTTGTTGAGTTGCGGATTTCGTCGGTACAACATGGTGGGAATTCCTCGTCAGCGCCTGGTTCTTGTTCTGGGTTGCGTATCGTGGTTCGTGAATCGTGGGGCTACAGGTCCTGCACCTGGAAGCTGAACACCCCTTCGGATGACTGCGCCAGTTCCAGCGTCTGCGTCGCGGGCAAGGCCACACGGGCCATGGCCAGGTCGGGCTGCACCGGCAGCTCACGCCCGCCGCGGTCCACCAGCACCACCAGTTTCACACTGGCGGGCCGGCCATAGTCAAACAGTTCATTGAGGACTGCGCGGATGGTACGCCCGGTATAGAGCACGTCATCCACCACGATCAGGTGGGCGCCATTGACATCAAAGGGCAGCAGCGTCTGGCCGCTGGACGCCAGGCCGCGCTGCGAAAAATCGTCGCGGTGCATGGAAGACGACAGCACCCCGGCTTCTTCCGGCAGCTCCAGGTCTTTCTGCAGCCGCTGGGCCAGCCAGGCGCCACCGGAAGCCACACCCACCAGCAGCGGGGGCTCGGCATAGGACGCGAGCATGACGCGCATGCTCCGAAGCAAGTCGCTGTACAGCGCCTCGGCGTCCAGGGTCAGACTGCTCATGAAAGGCTCCTTAAATACTGCTCAAGAATGATGCAAGCCGAGGCGGCGTCAGCATCCGGGGCACCACTGGCGAGCGCCTCTGTCGTGCTGTAGCGCTCATCGACTTCCATCACCGGAAGGCCAAAGCGCCCGCGCAACTGCCGGGCGAATTTGCGGGCCCGCACGGTATTGTCGTGGCTCGCGCCGTCGGGGTGGAAGGGCACGCCAATCACGAGGGCGTCCGGCTGCCATTCCCTGATTCTTGCAGCGATGGCCACGAAGCGCGCGTCGCCTTCGGCTGCGATGGTGGCCTGGGCGGTGGCGGTGCGGGTCAGCGTGTTGCCGCTGGCCACTCCGGTGCGTTTGAGACCGAAGTCAAAAGCAAGAAATGTTTGGGGGGTTTGGGGGCTTGGGCCCGCAGAAGGCAAGGCCCCCGCACTCATGCGTGACCAGCGTCCGGAGAGAGCATCCAGCTCTGCAGCCCCAGCAGCAGCAGCGCGCGGTCGTAGCGCTGCTCCACCGGGGTGTCGAAGATGACAGCGGCATCGGCGGCCACGGTCAGCCAGCTGTTGTCCGAGATCTCGGACTCGAGCTGCCCCTCACCCCAGGCCGAGTAGCCGAGCGAGACGAACACCTTGCGGGGACCGGCGCCGGTCGACAGGGCTTCCAGCACGTCCTTGGAGGTGGTCATCTCCAGGCCGCCCGGGATGGTCATGGTGGAGGCATAGATGGATTCGCTGCCCGGCATCATGGATTCATGCAGCACAAAACCGCGCTCGGTCTGCACCGGACCGCCCTGGAACACGGGTGCTTCGGTGAGGTCGCTGCGGTGCAGGGGCAATTCGACCTTGTCGAACAGCTTCTTGAGGCTGATGTCGCTCGGCTTGTTGATGACCAGACCCAGGGCCCCGCGGTCACTGTGCTCACACATGTAGACCACGCTTTTCGCAAACGCTGCATCATCCAGGCCGGGCATGGCGATGAGGAAGTGGTGCGTGAGGTTGATTGATCCGGGGTCCGAAGCCATGCCGGCATTTTACGCGCAGTGCCCCGCGGCGCTTACAGCCAATGCCCCGGGCAGCACACGGATTCGCCCGACGGGCCACGCCCGGCCCTGCACGGCGAGTCACTGCCCTTTTCGCTACCATCGCCGGATGCCCAAAAAATACCAGACCGGCCTGATGTGGTTTCGCAGGGATCTGCGCACCGACGACAACGCGGCGCTTCACCACGCCTTGCGATCCTGCGAACAGGTCTATGGCGTGTTTGTCTTTGACAGCGACATCCTTGATCCACTGCCGCGCGCCGACCGGCGGGTGGAGTTCATCCGGGATTCGCTGGTGGATCTGGATGAACAACTGCAGCACCTGGCAGTAAAGTCGGGCCGTCCCGGGGCGCGGTTGATGGTGTTCCACGGCAAGGCCGGCGACACCGTGACAGCATTGGCTGCACGCCTGTCTGCCAACGCGGTGTTTGCCAACCATGACGACGAGCCGACGGCACTCGCTCGGGATGCCGACGTCAATGCCCGGCTGCAAGGCCGCGGCGTGGCCTGGCACAGCTTCAAGGACCACGTGATCTTCGAGCGCGACGAAGTGCTCACACTGGCCGGCAAGCCTTACAGCGTGTTCACGCCCTACAAAAATGCCTGGCTGAAAAAAGTCGATGCGTTTTACCTCAAGCCCTACCCGATTGAGCCCCATGCGCAGGCGCTGGCGCCCCCGCCCGCGGGCGAACCCAGCGGCGTTCCATCCTTGACCGACATCGGCTTTGAACCCACCAACCTCCAGGCACTGAAAATCCCGACGGGCAGCCGGGGTGGGCAGGCGCTGTTTGACGAATTCACCGGCCGCATGGCGCAGTACAAGGACACCCGCGATTTTCCGGCCGTCAAGGGCCCAAGCTACCTCGGCGTTCACCTGCGCTTTGGCACCGTCTCGCTGCGCCGCATGGCGGCGCTGGCGCTGGAGCGCCAGCGGCAGGGTGACGAGGGCGCGGCCACCTGGCTCAGCGAGCTGATCTGGCGAGACTTTTATGCCCAGATCCTGAGCAATTTTCCGCATGCCGCGCACCAGGCCTTCAAACCCGACTACGACGCCATCGCCTGGGAGTCAGGCGACACCGCACAAACACTGTTCAGCGCCTGGTGCGAGGGGCGAACCGGCTATCCGCTGGTGGATGCGGCCATGTCGCAGATCAACCAGACTGGCTACATGCACAACCGGCTGCGCATGGTCACCGCCAGCTTTCTGGTGAAGGATCTGGGCATTGACTGGCGCTGGGGTGAGCGTTATTTCGCCGAAAAACTCAACGACTTCGACCTGTCGGCCAACAACGGCGGCTGGCAGTGGGCGGCCAGCACGGGCTGCGACGCACAACCTTACTTCCGCATCTTCAACCCGGTGAGCCAGAGCGAGAAATTTGATCCGCAGGGCAAGTTCATCCGCAAGTACCTGCCAGCACTGGAAAAACTGCCAGCACCCGCGATTCACAGCCCCTGGGCGGCCAAGCCGCTGGAACTGGCGGCCGCCGGCGTCACGATGGGCGTCAGCTACCCGATGCCTGTCGTCGCGCATGATGAAGCACGCGCCCGGACGTTGCAGCGCTATGCGGTGGTGAAAAAAAGCTGAGCTCCACCCGCCAATCCTGACCCGGGCAGGTCAAGCTGGCGTTGCCGGGGTTTTTTTCAGGCGGAGGCTGCCGCCTCGGCCGCGCAGTAGTGGCGCACCAGGCTCATCAATTCTTCCTCGGAATAAGGCTTGCCGAGGTAATGGTCCACGCCGAGTTCCTTGGCATGCTCCCGGTGCTTCTCGGCAATGCGCGAGGTGATCATCACGATGGGCAGGTTGCTCAGGCGCACGTCCGCGCGGATGTTGCGGGCCAGGTCGAAGCCGTCCATGCGCGGCATCTCGATGTCGGACAGCACTACGGCGGGCCGCTCTTCCTGCAGACGCTCCAGCGCCTGCAGGCCGTCGGCGGCCATCGCCACGCGGTAGCCCTCACGCTGCAGCAGGCGCTGCGTGACGCGGCGCACAGTGATGGAGTCGTCCACCACCAGGATCAGCGGAATCTGCGGCGCGGCCTGCACCAGGGCAGGCGCCTGCGGCGTGCCGCCGGCGGTGGCTCCCTCCAGCATGTGCGGTTCGGCACGGTCGGTACTCCAGGCCCGGGCCTGATCACCGTACACCGAGGCCAGTGCCACGGGGTTGTAGATCAGCACCACAGCACCTGAAGCGAGCACAGACATGCCGGCCAGACCTGGCAGGCGTGACAACTGGGGGCCGAGGTTTTTCACCACCACCTCCTGGTTGCCCAGCACTTCATCGACGTGCAGTGCGATCCGCTGTGCAGCGCTTCGGAAAATCACGACAGGGGTTGTCTTGCCCTGCACTTCGCTGCTGTGGTGAGAAGCCTGCAGCAGTGCGCCCGACCAGAAGAAGGGCACGGCCTCACCGGCCACGTCGAGCGTGCCGGTGTTGTAGGCCTGCTGCAGCTCTTTGGCTGTGGTGCGGCGCACGGTTTCCACCACATTGGCCGGCACACCGATGGACAGGTTGGCGGCGCGCATCATCACCACCTGTGTCACGGCGGTGGTCAGCGGCAGCACCAGCTTGAAGTGCGTGCCCCTGCCGGCGACCGTGGACGTCTCGATGCGACCGCCCAGTGCGTTGACTTCGGAGCGGACGACGTCCATGCCGATACCACGCCCCGCCAGCTCAGTGACCTGCGCAGCGGTGGAGAAACCGGGCATGAAAATCATGTTGGCGGCCTGCTGGTCGTCCAGTGCCTGATCGGCAGACACCAGCCCGAGGCTCACCGCTTTTTCACGGATGCGGCGCAGGTCGAGGCCAGCGCCGTCATCACTGAAGTCCACCGACACGTCATTGCCTTCCTGGCGCAGATGAACCGTGATCAGCCCGACCGGGTCCTTGCCCGCAGCGCGGCGGCTGTCGGTGCTTTCGATGCCATGCGCCACGCAGTTGCGCAGCAAGTGCTCGAAGGCGGGCGTCATGCGGTCCAGCATGCCGCGGTCCATCTCGATGGTGCCACCCAGCAAGTCCAGACGCACCTGTTTGCCGGTTTCCTTGCTGGCCTGGCGCACCACGCGGTACAGACGCTCGGAAATACCCTCGAACTCCACCATGCGGGTGCGCAGCAGGTCGCGCTGCAGCTCGCGGGTCTGGCGGGCCTGGGCGATCAGATCGTCCTCGGTCGCCTCGACCGTGCGCTGCAGTGTGCGCTGCACCGTGGCCACGTCGTTCACCGACTCGGCCATCATGCGGGTCAACTCCTGCACGCGGGTGAAGCGGTCGAATTCCAGCGGGTCAAAGCCGGCCTGGGCTTCCTTGGCCTGGGCCAGACGCGACTGCATCTGGGTTTCGGCCTGGAGTTCGATGTCCCGCAACTGCTGGCGCAAGCGGTTCAAGTTACCGCTCATGTCATTGAGCGAACCGCGGAGCTGGCTGAGCTCGGCCTCCAGGCGGGAGCGGGTGATCATCACCTCGCCGGCCTGGTTCACCATGCGGTCCAGCAATTGGGAGCGCACACGGATCGACGCAGAAGCGGCCTGGCGCAGGGGCTGCATGGCCATCGATTGCGGCGCCGGCACCGACAGCTTGCGGGACGTGCCGGGCTCGCCGGTAGTCGCGCTCTGCTCAAGTGTCGTTTCAGTCGCTGCAGTGGGGGCGGCAGTCGCCTCCGCCGCAGGATGAAGGGCTGCTTGCGGTACAGGCGCAGCAGCATACGCAGCCGCAGGCGGGGTCACCGGGATCTCGGTGATGACTGCGTCGGCGCGCCGCAAGGCCTCCAGCGTGTTCTCCATTGCATCAAAGCGGGTGAGCAGCGGCTCGAATTCCTGGCTGGCAGCAGAGGCGGACCCGAGGTGCTCGATCTCCGACTCGATGCGGTGGGCCATCTCGCCCAGCCGCAAGGCACCCGCGAGGCGTGCACTGCCCTTGAGCGTGTGCAAGGCGCGCAGGACTTCCATGCGGGCACCCTGGTTGTCGGGCCTCGCAGACCACTGGCGCAGCGCACCGCCCAGCTGGGGCATCAGCTCGGCGGCTTCTTCCTCGAAGATCGGGAACAAGTCCGGGTCGATCGCATCCACGGCGTCGATGTCGTCATCGCGCTCGTCATCGCCACCCGTGTGCACATTGGCATTCAATGCCGGCGCAGCGGTCGGCGAGGATGGCACTGGGGCCACGGGCTCGAACATCATCGGCATCGGCGCCGCCGGCGATGGTGGCACGACACTCAGCGGCACCGACTGCACCGTCACCTGCGGCGGCATCGCAGCGGGCGCTGGTGTGTAGGTGTCGGCTGGCGCGACTGGCGCTCGCTCTGGCGTATGGACTGAGACGACGCTCGGTGACACCGTGGCGGGCGCCGCTGTGGGTACGCCGGCCGAGGCAAAATCGAGGTCGTCAAATTCGCCGGCCAGGGGCAATGCAGAATCAGAAAACTCCAGCTCCTTGAGGCGCTGCAGAACGACCGGGTCAGAGGTCTTGAGAAAGCCCGCAGCAAACTGGTGCAACAGGCGGCGGATGTCTTCTGCGGCATCCACGAACACCTGGCCGTACTGGCTGGCGCCATTGTGGTGATGGGCTTGCGATTGCTGCAGCGCATGCTCAAGCGCACGGGCCATTTCCGACAAGGCATCAAAGCCGACTGTGGCGGAACTGCCCGCCAGAGAATGGGCCAACGCGACAGTGGAATCCGAGACGGGCTGATCCCGCTCCAGTGCCCACTCGGCGATTTCCGTCACCAGGCGGCGCGACCACTCATCCGCTTCGTTCAAATAAACGTTGTAGAGCGGAATACCGATGCGCAGGCCACCAATCACTTTGACCTGCTCATCACCTTCGCCGGTCTCGCCGGTATCGTCACTGTCGCTGCGGCTTTCAGCGCTGGCTGAAGATGCCGGGTCGTCACCCACTGGTGCCAGGTCTGGCAACTCCGTGGCCAGGGCGTCTTCAGCGACCAGGGTTTCGGCTGCTGCCTTTTCCACAACGGGGGGAACGACCACTTCGTCAAACTGGAAATGCTCTTCGAATTCCGCGGCCGACATCTCGACCGCCTCCGCGTGAGCAGCCTCTGGCGGCATGCCCGATGACAGCGCCTCGATCGCCGCGGCAGACCCCTCAGAAGAAGCCGAAGGAACGGCGGCCAGCGGCGGTATTGTGCGGTCCGCAGACAGCGCGGCCAGGCTGTCGAAATCGATCCCCTCAATGTCCATCAGGGGCAGATCCGGCTCGGCAACAGGCGTCACAGCAACCGTGCTGGCGGACGCCGGCATGTCAAACACCAGGTCGAAGTCGATGTCGCTGGCTTCAGCGGACGTGACCAACTCGGAGGCCGGTGCATCAGAAGGGCTGGCCTCCGGCTCCAGCTCCAGATCGAGGTCAAAGTCGATGTCTGTGGGCTCTGGAAGAACAGCCTGAGGCGTGACCTCGGCAAGCACAGGTTCTGCCAGCGTGACGGGCAAGGTGGCCAGCATGTCGATGCTGGCGATTTCTTCCGGCATGACCATGAGGTCTGGTGAAGCCGGTGCCGGCAGTTCCTCAACCACAGCGTGACCGGCGGTCGGAAGACTGAGCGGAATGTACTGGCCCTTGGTGCGGAATGTGTCCGCACTGGTTCGGAATGCCGCAGCAGACCAGGTGCCCTCCTGATTCGCGGCGATGTCTGCAATCCATCGCCCAAAACCATTCACCGAATCGGCTGCCAGTGTTCTGAACTGATCCGTGGCAGGCTTCTGGTCAGCCAGCCAGCTGTTGAGCATCTGTTCGAGCGACCACGCGGCCTCACCGAACTCATTGAGCCCGACCATGCGGGAGCTTCCCTTGAGGGTGTGGAAGGCGCGCCGCAAGGTGGTCAGTTGCCCGATATCACCCGGATCGGTCTGCAAGGCGCCCAGCGCCTCCTGAGCCTGCCCCACGACCTCGCGGGCCTCTTCGATGAAGATATCGCGGAGATCGTCCTCCTCGAAATCGACCGCCACCGTCTGGACAGCAGGCGCTGGTGCCACGGCGGACGCCAGCGTGGTCATCGCCTGGGCGGCAGCACCGCTGTTGTTGGCAGAAACCGCCTCTGCTGCATCACGCGCCGTCCGCGCCAGGGCAGGTTGCCCCGCCAGCTCGGCGTGGGTTGCAAGCGCATCGAGCTTGCCAGTCAACACCGCGTCGGAGGCGCCCGCTTGCACGCCCTGCACCACCGACATGAGCTCCTGCGACACCACATCCACAGCAGGCGCTGGCGCGTCAGCGGGGGCGGCAGACGTCTGGGTGCGTCCCATCAATGGCCGGAGCTCGCCTTTTTCGTCGTCATAGACAAACAGCTTTTTGGCCAGCGCGGGCTGGTAATTGAGCATGTCGATCAGGAAGCTCAGTGCACCCAGGTTATTTCCCAGCTGGTCAAAAGTGCCAGCGGCCCGGGCCATCTGTTCGTCCACCTCGGTGACCAGCATCTGCTCCACGCTGCCGCGCATGCGCAGCACGGCCTGCGAAGCCTGATCCAGCCCCAGCACCGACAACACACCGCGCATCTGCGACAACTGACCGGGCACAGCCTGCAAGGCAACCTTGTCCTGTGGGTTGCGGAAGAAGATGTCCAGCGATTTTTCCAGTTCGCCCAGCGCAATCCGCAGTTCGCCCACGACGCTGCCCATGGTCTGCTTGTCGCTGACGCGGCGATAAAGCTCCTCCATCCAGCTTTCCAGCGGTTGGGGGCTGCCGCCAGCGCGGACGCCCTCCAGCCGCTCGGCCAGATTGCGCGTGCGCACAGCCAATTGCGGATCGTTCGGATCCAGATCGTCAAAAGCAGCTTCCAGATACAGCACCGATGTGGCGACTTCCATGGCGAGCTCGATGCGCGGTGCCTGCGCCGAACGAACCGTTGTTTCAATCGCGCGGGTCAAGGCCTGGGCCAGCGGCTCGCTGGGTGGATGAAGCTTGAGCAGGGAATCGGTGACCAGTGAGAACTGGTCACTCACCGATTTGAGCTTGCTCACTTCGCCGCCAGACAGCGATGACCAGGTTTCCTTGGCCGCGGTGATGCGCTTGCGCGCCTGAGCCAGCAAGGCCGGGTCAAAGCGGCCAAACTGCACCAGCTCGTAGTCCACCGGCTTGAAGCGGTTCAAGCCATAGGTGGCGCGAACGGCGACCAGCACAGGCGTCTCGGCAGCATTGACGGGGATCGCCTGGGAGCAGAAGAACAGCAGGTCCTGGGCCAGGCGGTCCGACACCGCGGTATCGCCCTTGGCCAGCGTCGCGTATTGCATCAGCACGCGGGAGGCGGCACGACGCACGTGCAGATCAGACTTCAGCAAACCTCTGGACACGGCCTCGGCATAGGCCGCCACAATCTTCCAGAAAATCCGCGGCTGCCGATCGGCCTGGCCGGCTGAAAAGCCAAGGCTCAGCGACTTGAGGGTCTCGCCGGCCTGGGCCGCGTTGCCCTTCATCATCTGCAGCACGGACTGATCCATCAGCGCCCGCGCCGCGTCGTCGTAGCTGCGGGGTTCGGCCTTGACGGACAGCTCGACATCCTGCCAACGCCATTCGAATGGCCAGAGGTCGGCCGGGTGAATGCGGTCGGCCCGAACCAGCTCCTGCACCTCGCGGTATTGGGGGAACAGGGACACCGCAGAAACCGCCTTGTCTGCAAGGATGCCCTCCAGATACTCCGTCAGCGCAAAGCTGGCGCGTTCTATCCTGGCTGCAGCATCCTGGCTGCACTGCTCGGGCTGCTGCACAAATTTCTGGACCGCCGCCTCCATGGCCCGCAGCACCAGCGCAGGCCCCGCGAGGCCCACCATTTCCAAAGCGCCCACCGCCTGATGCAGCTGTTGCCGCGCGATCCGCAACTGGCTGGCATCGATGGCCGCCAGATCGGAGCCGCGCGCTGCCTCGGCATCGCGTACAAAACGCTTGAGCGCCTTGGCGGCACCGTCAAGCGACTTGCGCAGCTCGTCCAGCACCCATGCCAAAGGACCCAGATCGTTGATGGCGATGTCCGGTTCAGCGGCGTTCAGATTCAAAGCGTTGGATTGCATAAATATAACGGGCCGGTTCAGAAATCGGTGCCAGAGGCTGGAAGCAGGTCAGCGCAGGCAGACGGCGATCAGGCGATCTTGAATCGAGACACCGACTGGCGCAGCTCCTCCGCCATGCGGGACAGGTCACGCACCTGCTGTGCGGTGGAACGGGTACCTTCCCCGGTCTGCTCCGTCACGGCAAAAATGTGCTGGATGTTGCCTGCCACCACGTTGGCCGAAGCGGCTTCGCGGGAGGCCGAATTGGAAATCTGCTCAATCAGGTCAGCGAGGCGGCGTGACACCTGGTCAATCTCGGTCAGCGCGGTACCCGCGTTGTCGGACAGCTTGGCCCCTTCCACCACACCCTGCGTGGAGCGTTCCATGGCGGCCACCGCGTCCTGTGTGTCGGTCTGAATCGCCTTCACCAGAGCCGAAATCTGCCGCGTCGCATCGGCGGAACGTTCAGCCAGCCGCTGCACCTCCTCGGCAACCACCGAGAAGCCGCGGCCGGCCTCACCGGCGGACGCAGCCTGAATGGCGGCGTTCAGCGCCAGCACGTTGGTCTGTTCGGTAATGTCTGAAATCAGCTCGGTGATCTCGCCAATCTCCTGGGAGGATTCACCCAGCCGCTTGATCCGCTTGGAGGTTTCCTGGATCTGGTCGCGGATGGAGTTCATGCCGCCGATGGCGTTCTGCACGGCCTGCAGGCCTGACTCGGCGGCCGACAGCGATTGACGCGCCACCTGGGAGGATTCCTGCGCCTGGGAGGACACCTCGTTGATTCGGGTCGCCATGTCCAGCACGGACTGGCCGGTTTCACGAATTTCCCGCAGCTGTTCGGTCGATGCCGCCAGCAGTTCGGTCGAGGTGCTCTCCACCTGCGCCGTCGTCTGTGCCACCCGGGTCGCCGTGTTCTGCACGTTACCCACCAGCTGCCGCAACTCCTCCACCGTGTAGTTCACCGAGTCGGCGATGGCGCCGGTGATGTCTTCGGTCACGGTGGCTTCCTGTGTCAGGTCTCCCTCGGCCACTGTCTGCAACTCGTTCATCAACCGCAAAATGGCCGCCTGGTTGGCGTCATTGACACGCTTGGCGTCCTGCTCCTGGCTCTTCGCTTCCTGACGCTGCGTCTCTGCAACCGCTTGGCGCTGCTGACTGTCCTGCACCTGCAAACGGGCCAGGCCAGCGGCACAGACCAGCGCAAAGGCAGCCGCCACGATCAGCGTGGTCAGGGCGCCGACGCCCAGACCGGTTTGCGTGGACAGCTTGCCCTGAATGTCTTCCAGACCGCGGCGCAAGGGCTCGCTGTCGGCAATGATGGAGGATTGCGCTTCACGCGCTGACACCAGACCCTGCAGGTTACCCAGGATGGCGCCGGCCTGAACACGCGTCTGTTCGTACAGGGCCAGCAGGGCATCGAGCCGCTCGCGGGTTTGCGGGTCCTTGGAGCCCGTGAGGCGCAGCTCGGGGCTGCCTTCCTGCAGACCTTGCGCGATTTCCTTGAAGGAGTTCAAGTCCTTGCCCAGCAAGAACACGGCTTCCGGGCTCACACCTTCCTGCGTCAGGAATTCGTTGGCCGATTTACCGATACGCTGCGTCAACATCACCAGCTGGCCCGACGCAGAAATCTCTGCCGGCGCTGCGTTTTGCTGCAGCTTGAGGGACGACACCGTTTCAGCGATTTCCAGCAGGTCAGACGACTGGCGGTTGATGGTGCGCAGAGCGGTACCCACCTGCGTCAGAATGTTCTGCTGGCCCATGACGGTCTTGGCGTTCTTCTCGGCGCGCTCCATCAGGGGGGTGACCTTCTCCACTTCGGGCAGCAGGTCTTCGGACACGGGCGCCAGGCGAAGGCTGTTTTCGCCGGACTTCAAGCCACGCACGGTCTTGGCCAGCACGTCGGCACTTTCGCGAACGTCCGGGAATGCCTGGGCACTGCCCACCAGCGCCTGCGACACCGATTTGGCCAGTCGTTGCGACTGCATCAGGGACTGACCGGTGGCCGCCACCTGCTGGGCCACTTTGTCCGCCTGATTCAGTGCGAGGAAGGTCACGGTACCCAGAACCGCCACCGCAATGGCCAGCAAGCTCACCAGAATCCGCTGGTGCTGTCCGATGGTGCGGCGACCCAGCAGCGGCAGTGTCAGCAAATCCGGATTGGCAACAACCGGCACGCCATCTTCCGCAGTCGCCATGCGGCTGGCGGGGAAGCCGTCGTCTGCAGGCCCGGCGCTGCGCGCTGCGGCCGTGCGGAGCGAGGCTTCGTCCATCGTGCTGCTGGCCAGCGGGTCACCCAGGGTGCCCATGGAGACCATGTCCATGCTGTCATCTGGCTGGGCGGACTTGGTTTTAAACAGCTTCTGGATACTTGCTAGAACAGACATGGTGAGCCTTCCGGGAACAACAAAAGGAAAGATGCGCTAGGCACCAATCGTCAAAAAATGGGCTTGCTGGGCAAGCAGCTGGAGATTGATTTCCTGCCAGGTCGCGCCGTTGGCGTCGACATACTGGTTACCGAAATACTCGGGCGCATCCGGCTGGCGCTCGGAAAAGTCATTGAAAGCCTCCTGGTTACGCAAACCGGACAGCTTGTCGATCAGCAGCGCGCAGTTGACGTCGAGAGCACTGTTCAGCGCTACCAACCTGGAGTCGGCCCTGGCGAGTTCGCTCTTGGGGGCAGGCGCCTGGCCACTGACGAAACTGGCCAGATCCACCACGCCGTAGAGGCCGCCACGCAGATTGGCAACCCCGGCAAACCAGGCCTGCGTATAGGGAACGGCCTGCATGGCGACCCACGGAAATATCTCGCCCGACTGGCTGAGGGGGAACAGATATTTCTTGCCGGCAGTCTCCACGGCCAGCCATGAAGCGGCGACGCCCTGCGTACGGGCCACCTGCAACCTGTCAGCCAGCCGGGTCTGGAGTTCTCTAAGGGCTTGTCTGTTCGCCATGCTTCAGATTCAGCTGGCCAATCAGCCCAAAGCCTTGATTTTGGCCATCAGTTCGTCGGCATCCACCGGCTTGGTGATGTAGTCCCGCGCGCCCTGGCGCATGCCCCAGACGCGGTCGGTTTCCTGATTCTTGCTGGTGCACATCATGATGGGGATGTCCGAATAGAGCGGATCGCGCGTGATGGCACGCGTGAGCTGGAACCCGTTCTGACCGGGCATGACAACATCCATGAGGATCAGTTCAGGCTTGTCTTCGGCAAGGCGCCGGAAAGCGTCTTCTGCGTTCTCGGCCGTCTTCACGGTGAACCCGTTCTTGACCAGCAGGTCGGTGATGTACATCAGCTCGGTCTTGGAATCATCCACCACCAGTATCTTCTTAATTGCCATCAAACTACTCCTTGTTTTGCTGCACCGAGCTCCTGCACGGTCTGCAGCAGCTGGTCTTTGGTAAATGGCTTGGTCAGGTAATCCTGGGATCCCACCATACGGCCGCGCGCCTTGTCGAACACGCCATCCTTGGACGAGAGCATCACAATCGGAACCGCCGAGAACTTGAGATTGCGCTTGATGATGGCACACGTCTGGTACCCATCCAGTCGCGGCATGAGGATGTCGCAAAAAATCAGGTCGGGCTCGTAGTCGTTGACCTTGGAAAGGGCATCGAAACCGTCCTCCGCCAACAGCACCTCATGACCACCCTGCTTCAGGAAGATCTCGGCGCTTCGCCGAATGGTGTTGCTGTCATCGATCACCAAAACTTTCAAACCTGAACTGGAAATGCTCACTGAGATTGCTCCTGTATTTGCAGCCCGTATGCGCAGGTGTCTGTCGCCGGATTTTCAGGCCAGAGCCCGACAAAAGCCCGATGGCTCAGATCTGAACCATTTCGAAATCTTCCTTGCGGGCACCGCATTCGGGACACGTCCAGTTCATGGGCACCTGAGCCCATGGGGTGCCAGGTGCGATGCCGTGCTCAGGGGCTCCGGCAGCTTCGTCGTAGATCCACCCACAAATCAAACACATCCACGTCATTGATTGAGTCACAGCTTAAGTTGCCTTCGAATAGAATGCAACAATTGTATCGAGGCGGCGTTGCTTATTCGCGTACAGGGCAAAATCGCAGGCTATGGCAAACCCCAACACCCCTCCGCCGGAGAGTCGGCAACCTCAGGCAGAGGACGCCGACGCATCACCGGCCTGCGTCATGACGTTCAATGCCAATGACCCCAGTGGTGCTGGCGGGCTCACAGCCGACATTGCCGCCATCGTCTCTGCCGGAGCGCACGCGCTCTCCGTCGTCACAGGCGCCTATGTGCGCGATACCGCAGAAATCTTCGACCATTTCGCCTTTGACGAAGAAGCCGTGACCGATCAGGCGCGCTCGGCGCTGGAGGACATGACGGTCTCCGCCATCAAGGTCGGCTTCGTGGGCAGCCCTGAAAATGTCAGCGCCATTGCCGAAATTGCATCGGATTATGCAGATGTGCCATTGATAGCTTACATGCCCAATCTGTCCTGGTGGGATGAAAGCGAGATCGACAGCTACCTGGATGCGTTCCGCGAGCTGATGCTGCCGCAGACCACGGTGCTGATCGGCAACCACAGCAGCCTGTGGCGCTGGCTGCTGCCCGACTGGGCCGGCGAGCGCAATCCATCGGCACGCGACATCGCCAAGGCGGCTGCAGACCTTGGCGTGCCTTACACACTCGTCACTGGCATCCCGGCGCCTGAACAGTTCATCGACAACGTCCTCGCCACACCGCAAACCGTGCTGTACAGCGAGAAGTTTGAACGCTTCGAGGCGGTGTTCTCGGGCGCCGGCGAAACGCTGTCCGCCGCCCTGTCGGCACTGCTGGCTAATGGCCACGACCTGCAGGCGGCTACCGCTGAAGCCCTCACCTACTTGGACCACAGCCTGGATGCCGGTTTTCACCCCGGCATGGGCAACATCGTGCCCGACCGCCTGTTCTGGGCCCAGGCCGATGTCGACACCGAAGACGACGAGTCCGAAGATACGCAGCCCGGCGACGACGCCGCACTGGTTTTGAAAAACGTGATTGACCTGCCCCCCAATGGAACAACCAAACACTGACACCGCAGTCGCCAAGACTTCCCGCAACGACACCCTGTTCGAGCGCGCCAAGAAACTGATTCCGGGCGGCGTGAACTCCCCCGTACGAGCCTTCAAGGCCGTCGGCGGCACGCCCCGATTCGTGCAACGCGCACAGGGGGCCTATTTCTGGGATGCAGACGGGAAGCGCTACATCGACTACATCGGCTCCTGGGGCCCGATGATCCTCGGCCACGGCCACCCGGCAGTGGTGGAGGCGGTACAAAAGGCTGCGTTGGAAGGCTTCTCCTACGGCGCGCCGACCGAGCGCGAGGTGGAGCTGGCTGAAGAAATTGTCCGCCTTGTCCCCTCACTGGAGATGGTTCGCCTCGTGAGTTCAGGCACCGAGGCCGCCATGAGCGCGCTGCGGCTGGCCCGTGGTGCCACGGGCCGCAGCAAGATCATCAAGTTTGAAGGCTGCTACCACGGTCATGCCGATGCACTGCTGGTGAAGGCGGGCTCAGGGCTGGCCACGTTCGGCAACCCGACCAGTGCTGGCGTGCCGCCTGAAGTGGTGCAGCACACCCTCGTGCTGGAGTACAACAACCTGCAGCAACTCGAAGAAGCTTTTGCGCTGCACGGCCCGCAACTGGCCTGCCTGATGATCGAGCCGATTGCCGGCAACATGAACTTCGTGCGCGCCAGCGTGCCCTTCATGACGCGCTGCCGCGAGCTGTGCACCCAATACGGCGCCTTGCTGGTATTTGATGAAGTGATGACCGGCTTTCGGGTGGCTCTGGGCGGCGCCCAAAGCGTGTACGCCAAGCTGATTCCCGGCTTCCAGCCTGACATGACCGTGCTCGGCAAGGTCATCGGCGGCGGCATGCCGCTGGCAGCCTTCGGTGGCAGCCGTGCGGTGATGGAGCAGCTCGCGCCTCTGGGTCCGGTCTATCAGGCCGGCACGCTCTCGGGCAACCCGGTGGCAACGGCCTGCGGCCTGGCCACACTGCGCGAAGTCTCGCGCCCCGGCTTTTATGAAGCCCTGGGCGAGCGAACCCGCAGCCTGACGCAAGGCCTGACTGCAGCGGCCAAGGCAGCGGGCGTGCCCTTCAGCGCCGACAGCGAGGGTGGCATGTTCGGCTTCTTCCTGCTGGGCCAGCTGCCGCAGAACTACGGCACGGTGATGACCACCGACAGCCCCGCGTTCAACCGCTTCTTTCATGCCATGCTGGACAAGGGCATCTATTACGCTCCGGCGCTCTACGAGGCCGGCTTTGTCAGCGCGGCGCACACCGCCGACGACATTGAGGCAACCGTCAGCGCGGCGCGGGATTTCTTCGCGGGTCGCTGAAAAAGCTGGCGCTCAGGGGATCAGCCCCACCGCGTGCACATAGGCCGGCTGAACCATCAGGTCGTCCCACGGCACAGGCGGGCTGACTGGCAACAGCGCGCGCCGGCGCAATTCGCTGGACTCCAGCGCTTCCCACTGCCCTTTGACCAGCGCTTCGGCCATGCCGTCCAGCAGCTCGTCCACGGGCTGGCCATCGCCCACTGACTGGTTGCACAGCAAGACCATGTCGCAGCCAGCATTCAACGCCGTCACGGCCGCCTCCGTGTAGCTCACTTCCCGGCCATCAATCAGCCGGGCGCCAGCCATGCTCAAGTCGTCGCTGAAAATGGCGCCACCAAAGCCCAGTTGGCTGCGCAGGATGAAGTTCAGCCACTGACTCGAAAAACCCGCGGGGCGCGCATCCACCTTGGGATAAATCACGTGCGCGGGCATGACACTGGTCAGTGTGGTGTTCAACCAACCATAAGGCGCGGCATCGTCGGCCAGAATGCGCTTGAGGCTGCGGTTGTCCACCGGAATGTCGGTGTGGGAATCGGCCTTGACGAAACCGTGGCCGGGAAAGTGCTTGCCGCAATTGGTCATGCCGCTTTGCAGCAGCCCGTGCATCAGGCTCTTGGCCAGCAGGGTCACCACGCGCGGGTCGCGGCCAAAGGCGCGGTCGCCGATGACGCTGCTCTCACCGAAATCCAGATCCAGTACTGGCGTGAAGCTGAAATCGACGCCGCAGGCGCGCAGCTCTGCGCCCAGCACATAACCGCAGGCGGTGGCTGCGTTGGTGGCGGCCAACTGGTCTTTCATCCACTGCTCGCCAAGGGCACGCATGGGCGGCAGATGGGTGAAACCGTCGGTGCGAAAGCGCTGCACGCGGCCGCCTTCATGGTCGACGCAGATCAGCAAGTCGGCGCGGATGCGCTTGATGTCAGCGCACAGGGCGGTGAGTTGGGCGCGGTCTTTCCAGTTGCGGGCAAACAGGATGATGCCGCCGGTCAGCGGATGCTTCAGGCGGCGGCGGTCTGCCTTGGTGAGGGTGTGGCCCGCCACATCGATGATGAGCGGGGCCTGGTCGGCGTTATGGGAGGTCATGGGAGTGGGAAGTTCAGGAAAAGTGATTTCGGGAGACTCACGTCAGGAGGCTCCAGAGGCATGCTCGACCACCACAAAGCTGGCGGCATAGTCGGTTTCATCGGTCACCGAGACGTGGGCACTGAGCTGGCGCGCCTCGAACCACAGCTTGAGTGCGCCGTGCAGGACGATTTCTGGCTTGCCGCTGGGCGCCTTGGCGATTTCGCAGGAGCGCCAGGTCATCGGCATGCGCATGCCGGTGCCAATGGCCTTGCTGAACGCCTCCTTGGCGGAGAAACGGGTGGCGAGGTAGCTCACGCCACGGTCTGGCCAGCGTGCCGAGCGCGCTTTCCAGGTGGCCAGTTCGCCATCACTGAGAATCTTGCGGGCGAAACGCTCACCGTGCCTCTCCAGGCTGGCGCGGATGCGCCGGACATCGCAGATATCGGTGCCGATGCCGTAAATCATGCGCCGGCAGGTGATGCAAACGCGTTGTCGATACAGCGCAGGTAGTCTTTCACCGTGGCGGCATACCCCAGTTCCAGCGCATCGGCGATCAGTGCATGGCCAATGGACACCTCCTGCACGCCGGGCACGGCGCGCAGAAAATCCGTGAGGTTATCGCGGTTGAGGTCGTGGCCGGCGTTCACGCCCAAACCCACAGCCGCTGCGGCATGTGCGGCCTCGGCAAATGACAACACTGTCGCCGCTTTTTCCACGGTTGGCCATGCGCGGGCATAACTCTCGGTGTAGAACTCTACCCGGTCGGCCCCGACGGCTTTCGCGGCCGCCATGGCACCGGCGACCGGGTCCATGAACAGACTCACCCGCACACCGCGCGAATGCGCCTGCTCGATCAGCGGCGCCAGGCGCTCGGCATCTTCCGGGAAGCTCCAGCCATGGTCGCTCGTGAACTGGTCTTCGCCGTCGGGAACGAAGGTGCACTGGTGCAGCGGCAGGCCGCGTGCGGTGAGATCACGCACGAAATGCATCAGGTTCTGCAGCGGATTGCCTTCCACATTGAACTCGCGGTCTGGCCAGTCTTTCATCAGCGCGGCCAGCTCGTACACATCGTCAGGGCGGATATGCCGCTCGTCAGGGCGGGGATGCACCGTGATGCCGTGCGCGCCCGCTTCCAGACACAGCTCGGCCGCACGGCGAACGCTGGGAATGTCCAGGTGCCGGGTGTTGCGCAGCAATGCCACCTTGTTGACATTGACCGAAAGCGCCGTCTTGCGGACGCCGCCGTGGAGAGTGGTCGGGTGAGAAGTCATGATTCACCGGGGGTTAGAGCTTTTGAGCGTTAGAGCGCCTGCAATTCCATCATCATCTGCCGGGTTTTCAGCAGTTTCACACCGCAATGGTAGTGCAGCAGCCCGCGCAACTGGTGCTTGAGCTCGTTCAGGCCCGGGATGCAGGCCCGCACCGTGTCCGAAAAAAGCGCATCGTCTGCCAGTGTGTGCTGCAATTCCTGCCACTGCGCGCCCGGCAGACTGCTGCGGTCATCATCATGCGCCTGGCGCAGCCCGGCCTCGGCCACCAGCACATAGCGCGATGCAGGGTCCAGCGGTGCCAGCGTGGCGGTTTCGGCATCGAGCAAGGGCAGCAGGCCGATGTCGCGCAGCAGGCGGAGCTCGAACGCGCGCAGCGCAATCTGCAAGGTGTCATGGCTCTGATTGGCCAGCAGCTGCACCGTCGCCGCATACGCGTCAAACAGCAGCGGGTGCGGATCGTCGCGTGCCAGCAGGCGCATCAGCAGTTCGTTGAGGTAATAGCCCGACAGCAAGGCATCACCAGTCGGCATGACATGCCCCCCCTGCCACTCGGCGCTCTTGAGCGTGCGGATTTCCGTGTCCCCGCCAAAGGCCAGGTGCAAGGGCTGTAAGGGCAGCAGAATGGGACGAAAACTCGAACTGGGCTTCTTGGCACCCCGCGCCACCAGCGCAATGCGGCCATAGGTGCGGGTGAACACCTCCAGAATCAGGCTCGACTCGCTCCAGTCGTAACGGTGGAGCACATAGGCCGGCTCGTCTGCAATGCGCTTGGTGACCATGCCGTCAAAGTGTCACAGCGAAAACCAGCAGGGGCCGCGGCCTGCAAGGCTTCGGGAGCCACACTGAGTGAGCGATCGTGAGGGCCTGTCTTCCCAAGCACAAGCCGTGGAACCGGCTTTGCCGGGCCACAGGCGGGCGGCCCCCTCGGGGGGCAGCGCATTACACGGAGCCGAAGGCGAAGTGAAAAGCGTGGGGGCCCTATTCATATCCGAAAGTCTTGACCCGCGCCTCATCATCCGCCCAACCCGAGCGGACCTTGACCCAGATTTCCAGAAACACCTTGCCGCCGGTGAGCGCCTCCAGTTCATGGCGCGCCTCGGTGCCAATGCGCTTGAGCTTTTCGCCCTTCTCGCCAATGATCATGCCCTTGTGGCCATCGCGCTCGACCACGATGGTGGCCGCCACCCGCCGGAGATTGCCCTCTTCTTCGTATTTGTCGATCACCACCGTCGAGGTGTAGGGCAGTTCGTCACCCGTCAGCCGGAACAGTTTTTCGCGGATGATTTCAGCCGCCATGAAGCGGTCGCTGCGGTCCGTCAGTTCATCCGCGCCATACATCCAGGGCTGCACCGGCAGATACTTTTCGCAGATGCCAAAGAGCCGCTCGACGTCTCTGGCATTGTTGGCCGACATGGGCACAAACTCGGCAAAGTCATGGCGCTCCTGCATGGAACGCAGCCATGGCGCGATCTCGGCGCGCCTATGGATCAGGTCGAACTTGTTGGCCAGCAGGATGGCCGGTGTTTTCTCAGGCAGCAGCGCCAGCACCTTGGCATCGGCCAGATTGAACTGCCCGGCCTCGACCACAAACACGATCAGGTCGACGTCGTTGACGGCGCCCACCACGGTGCGATTGAGCGAACGGTTCAGGGCATTGCCGTGCCGCGTCTGGAAGCCCGGGGTGTCGACGAAGACAAACTGCGTGGCGTTGACGGTACGCATCCCGGTGATGCGATGGCGCGTGGTTTGCGCCTTGCGCGACGTGATGCTGATTTTCTGGCCCACCAGCGCATTGAGCAGGGTGGACTTGCCCACGTTGGGCTTGCCCACAATGGCGATCAAACCACAGCGCTGCTCACCCACGGCGGGCACGCTGGCCGGCCCGTCTTCCGCAGGCACGGCTGCGCCCCGCGCCTTGAAGGCCTGGGCAAGCATGGCCTCGAGGGCATCCGGGCCCTGGGGGGCCTCGGCACTGGCGGCAGCGGATGATGCTGACGGTGACAAGTCAGCGGCTCTGGCCGAAGGCTCACCGTCTGGTGCAGGGGCCTGGGCCGCCCGGGAGGGAGAAGTTTTTTTACCTGTGCTCATGGTGTTTTCAGTGGAGGGGGAAGTTCCCCCGGAAGCCGGCGGGTGGCTTCAGGAATCAAGGGTCTTGACGAACATCAGCATGGCCGCGGCCGCCGCTTGCTCCCCCGCACGCCGGGAGCCGCCGATGCCGCGCTCGGTCCGGCCGTACTCGGTGATCTCGCACTCCACGTCAAAGGTCTGCTTGTGGGCGGCGCCCATGGTTCCAACCACGCGGTATATCGGCAGATTCATTTTGCGCCCCTGCAGCCACTCCTGCAATTCGGTTTTGGGGTCTTTCCCGATCGCCTGCATCTGGGGGTTGATTTCGACGTTCTGGAACAACCGGCGCACCAGCGCCGCTGCGGCATCGAAACCTGCATCCAGGTAGACAGCACCGATCAGCGCCTCCAGGGCATCGGCCAGGATGGAGGGCCGCTTTTGCCCGCCGGATTTGGCTTCGCCCTCGCCCAGGCGCAGCAAGGACGGCAGACCCAGTTCGACCGCCAGCTTGTGCAGGGTGTCCTGCTTCACCAGATTGGCCCGCACCCGCGACAAGTCGCCTTCGGGCAGCTCGCTGAGCCGCTCGTACAGCAAGCCTGCCACGGCGAGATTCAGCACCGAATCGCCGAGAAACTCCACCCGCTCATTGTGGTCGGCGGAGAAGCTTCGGTGCGTCAGCGCCTGAACCAGCAACCCGGGGTCGGAAAACTCGTGCTGCAGCCGTTTTTGAAGGGCCAGCAGCTGGGGACCGGGGGCAACACTCACGAGCACTTAGCGGGAACGACCACGGTACTTCAGCAGCAGGTAGGCCGGCCCTGCCATGTGGATTTCCCGGGTATAGGAAAACGCCACCACGACCTTGTCACCCTCTTTGGTCACCTGCAGATCCTTGCCTGCAATGGAGTCGATGTTGTCAATGGCAGCAGCCCTGTCGAAGATGGCCTTGACTTCAGGCACTGTGCTGCCCTCAGCCGCCTTGTTGACGGCTTTGGTGATGGCCTGGAATTCAATGAGTGTGGGCAGCACCTGGGCACCCAATACGGCACCACACGCCAGAACACCAGCGACAAACAAAATGCCGATGAAGGAAATGCCACGTTGCTGCTGTTTCATTTTTTCTCCTGCTGTCCGGAAAATGGGTTGGCCGAGTCGTACCGGGGCAGGCACTGCACCGCTCACTCGAAGGAGCCGATCCGCTTGAGGTTGCCGAAATTCATCCACACGAAGAAGGCCTTGCCGACGATGTTTTTCTCTGGCACGAAGCCCCAGTAGCGGGAATCCAGCGAATTATCACGGTTGTCGCCCATCATGAAGTACTGCCCTTCAGGCACCTTGCAGACCACGCCCTCACTACTGTAGCGGCAATTCTGCTTGAAGGGAAAGTCGTCGGCGCCCGCGATGAACGCAGGTCGGTCGTCGTCGTTGAGGAGCCGGTATTTCTTGCCGTTGTTGGTTTCCTGAAACTGCTTGGCATAGCGCAGCGCGTCTTCGTCAAAGAAGTCAGCCAGTGGCGTCTTTGTCAGCGGCTTGCCGTTGATGGTGAGTTTCTTGTTGAGGTAGGCCACCTCGTCGCCCGGGATACCCACCACCCGCTTGATGTAGTCCAGGCTGGGCTTGGGCGGGTAGCGGAACACCATCACGTCACCGCGCTGGGGGCTGTGGTTGTCCAGCACCTTGATGTTCAGGACCGGCAGGCGAACGCCGTAGTGAAACTTGTTCACCAGGATCAGGTCGTTGACCAGCAGGGTCGGGATCATGGAGCCGGAAGGAATCTTGAACGGCTCGAACAGGAAGGAGCGAAGCAGGAACACCACGACGATCACCGGAAAGAGGCCGGCCGTCCAGTCCAGCCACCAGGGCTGCATGATCAGGCGGGCCCTGGCGTCGGCGGTCTGGTCATCCACCTGGTTGATACCCATGGCGGCCAGTTCCTGCCGACGTTTCGCAGTCGTGGCTTCCAGGGTCTCCACAGCCTTGCGGCGCTGGGGCAAAAAGTAGAGCCGCTCGGCCAGCCAGTAAATACCCGTGACCACCGCTGCGAGGAAGAGCAACAGCGAGAAATTGCCTTCCACGATTCCGAGGTACCAGGCCGCGCCGTAGCCGATGAAGGCGGCCAGTACCAGCGCTGTGATGGTGCTCATGGTGCCGCGCATCAATCTTCCACCTGCAAAATGGCGAGGAAAGCCTCCTGGGGCACCTCGACCGAACCGATCTGTTTCATGCGCTTTTTGCCTGCTTTTTGTTTTTCGAGGAGCTTGCGTTTGCGTGAAATATCGCCGCCGTAGCACTTGGCGATCACGTTCTTGCGCAGCGCCTTGATTGTCTCACGGGCAATGATGTTGGCCCCGATGGCCGCCTGGATGGCGACGTCGAATTGCTGGCGCGAAATGATCTCGCGCATCTTGGCGACCACGGCCCGCCCGCGGTAGGCCGACTGGCTGCGGTGCACGATGATCGACAGCGCATCGACCTTCTCGCCATTGAGCAGGATGTCCACCTTCACCACGTCGGACGCCCGGAACTCCTTGAACTCATAGTCCATGGAGGCGTAGCCGCGGGAGACCGATTTGAGCTTGTCGAAAAAGTCGAGCACGATCTCGCCCAGCGGCATCTCGTAGGTCAGCATGACCTGCTTGCCGTGGTAGGCCATGTTCAGCTGCACGCCGCGCTTCTGGTTGGCCAGGGTCATCACCGCACCCACATAATCCTGCGGCATGTAGAGATGCACGGTCACGATCGGCTCGCGAATCTCGTTCACGCGGCCGGTGTCTGGAATCTTGGACGGGTTTTCGACCTTGATCACCTCGCCATCGGACTTGACCACCTCGTACACCACGCTGGGCGCGGTGGTGATGAGGTCCTGGTCGAACTCGCGCTCGAGGCGCTCCTGGACAATCTCCATGTGCAGCAGGCCGAGAAAACCGCAGCGAAAGCCGAAGCCCAGCGCCTCGCTGACCTCGGGTTCGTAGTGGAGTGACGCGTCGTTGAGCTTGAGCTTTTCCAGCGCATCGCGCAGGGATTCGTACTCGCTGGCCTCGGAAGGGTACAGGCCCGCAAACACCGCAGGCTGGATTTCCTTGAAGCCGGGGAGCGCCTCGGTGGCAGTCCATGCCGCGCCGCCTGAGCCCGGCTTGATGAGCGTCACCGTATCGCCCACCCGTGCCGCCTGGAGCTCCTTGATGCCCGCGATGATGAAGCCCACCTCGCCCGATTCGAGCGACTGCCGGGGCTGGGTGTGCGGCGTGAACACGCCCAGCTGCTCGGCGTTGTAGGTGGCCTCGCTGGCCATCAGCTTGATGCGCTCGCCTTTGGCGATCCGGCCATCCACCACGCGCACCAGCATCACCACGCCCACATAGGCGTCGTACCAGCTGTCGATGATCATGGCGCGCAATGCGCCGTCCGGATTGCCCTTGGGCGGCGGAATGCGGGCGACCACGGCCTCCAGGATTTCATCGATGCCCATGCCGGTTTTGGCACTGCAGGGAATCGCGTCGGTCGCGTCGATGCCGATCACCTCCTCGATTTCCTGCTTGGCGTTTTCCGGGTCCGCCTGCGGCAGATCCATCTTGTTGAGCACCGGCACCACCTCCACACCGAGGTCGAGCGCGGTGTAGCAATTGGCCACTGTCTGCGCCTCAACGCCCTGGCTGGCATCGACCACCAGCAACGCACCCTCGCATGCAGACAGCGAACGACTCACTTCATATGAGAAGTCCACATGGCCTGGTGTATCGATCAGATTGAGGTTGTAGACCTCGCCATTGAGGGCCTTGTATTGAAGCGCAGCGGTCTGCGCCTTGATGGTTATCCCACGCTCTTTTTCAATATCCATGGAGTCGAGCACCTGCGCACTCATCTCACGGTCCTCCAATCCACCGCAGCGCTGGATGATCCGGTCCGCCAACGTGGACTTGCCGTGATCGATGTGAGCAATGATCGAAAAATTTCTGATGTGATTCATCAACGAGAACGCCTAAGTGCTTGAAACTACTGCGAAGAGATGGGGGTCAATCGCGATGGGCCATAAAAAAGGGCGCGTCGATTTACGACGCGCCCTGAACCAACAATCTATGGCAACTGCGATAGTTGGAACTTCATTGTAGGCAAAAAGCCAGCAACGACCAGTCCCCAAACGGCCATATTTTTCCCGTTGCAGGTGAGCAACATGAATTTTGTACACAGGTTATTCACAATTTTGAGCCGGTAGTCTCTGGACAACTTGTGGGTGATCTGTGGATCGAGGTCCAACATCTTGAAATCCAGAGGAATCGTCTGCGAGAAGGCAGTTGATATACCAAAAACTGCTCATATCGCCCCGCCATTCTATCCAAACCCATCAAACACCCCAACCGATAGTTAGTTAGCACTAACAATTTTTCGTGGCCAGGGTGCAAAAGCACACCAAAATATATTTTTGAAAGGGCCTCCATGGGCACCCTCCCCAGCCTCAAAAACCCCCAGACCCGGCAGGGTATGAGGGCATTCTTCGGCCGGTTTGCCTGTCAGCGCTGCGGCAGCGCCTTTCAACGCACGGGACGGATCAGGGCGTATTGCGCCCATTCACCCCGGCGGAACAGCACATTGACGGGCTTTGATTTGTCCGTTTTGGCCAAGGCCGTCTCGAACTCCTTGACGCTCGCGATCTCGGTGTTGGCAATAGCCACGATCACATCCCCTTCACGCAATCCTCCACGCGCTGCGGCACCGTCCACGCTGTCGACCTTGACGCCCCCTCTGATCTTCAGTTCCTTCTTCTGAGAGTCCGCCACATCACTCACCACCAGACCCAGCGCTTGTGCAGCGCCCGTCACCGGCGGCTTGACCTCCGGACTGGACACCTTGCGGGCGGGCTTTTCGGGTTCGATCTCGGCAATGACCACGGTCAGGTCTTTTGCGGCGCCACGCCGAAACACGGTGATGGTGGCCCGGGTTCCGGGCTTCACGTTGCCGACAAGCCGGGGGAGATCGCTGGATTTTTCGATCGGCTTGCCGTCGAACCTGGTGATGATGTCCCCCGCCTCGATGCCAGCCTTCTCGGCCGGGGCACCGCTCTCGACACCGCGCACCAGGGCACCCTGCGGCTTGCCCAGGCCGATCGACTCCGCCACATCTTTCGTGACCTGATCAATCTGCACACCGATACGCCCGCGGGTCACGCGTCCGTTGGCGCGAAGTTGATCGGCCACACGCGCGGCCTCGTCAATCGGGATGGAAAAGGAGATGCCCTGGAAACCACCAGAGCGCGAATAGATCTGGCTGTTGATGCCCACGACCTCGCCGCGCATGTTGATCAGCGGGCCACCCGAGTTACCGGGATTGATGGCAACGTCGGTCTGGATGAAGGGCAGGAAGTCGCCGGTGTCACGCTGCTTGGCGCTGACAATGCCGGCCGTCACGGTGTTCTCGAGACCAAACGGTGAGCCGATCGCCATCACCCATTCGCCGACCTTCAGGCGGCTGATGTCGCCGATTTTCACTGCAGGCAGCCCCGTCGCGTCAATCTTGACCACGGCGACATCGCTGCGCTTGTCGGCGCCGATGATCCTGGCCTTGAACTCCCGCTTGTCCGTCAGCGTGACAATCACCTCGTCTGCACCGTCGACCACGTGGGCATTGGTCATCACGAAGCCATCCGACGTCAACACGAAACCCGAACCCACGCCGCGAGGCTGGTCCTCATCCGGCTGGGGCGTTCGTTCGGAACGGGGGGTACGCGGCAGATTGGGGGGAACCGGAATCCCGAAGCGGCGGAAAAATTCCAGCATCTGCTCATCAGCAGCCCCTCCACTGGAGGCTTTGACTTTTTCCAGCGTCCGGATATTGACCACCGACGGCCCGACCTGCTCCACCAGGTCGGTGAAGTCCGGCAAGGTACGGGTCTGCGCCAGCGCGGGCGCCACCGGCAGCAATGTCGTCAGAGCCAGCGCGGCCAGCCATGGGGTCAAGGCGCGTACGCGAAAAGGAGTCCAGTTCAGTTCAATCATCTTTCACCTCTTCAACCTGTTCCAGGCAGCCCTCGTCAGGCCGTCATTTGCTTTTTCATACCAGGGCGCCAGCCAGACAGACAGCGCCAGGTTCCCACCATCATCGCTTGCGTTCCAGCCCGCTGGCAAACAGCCGCAGGGTACCCATCGGGACTTCACCCATCACCGTCACCCAATAGGCGTCGATTTGCCGGGTCATGGTCTGCGTCGCACCGAGGGACAGCGTCGATTCGCGTCCGTGGCGCTGGCGGTCAAACGGCTCCACGAAGACCGAGACTGATGCCAGGCCATCCGAAAAAATCCACTGCAAGGGCTCGTCCACCGCGGCGGTGCTGCCGGGTGCCGCCGCCGTGGTGGCCACGGGCCGCTTGTAGCAGCTCATGGGCTTGAAGCCAGCCACCGGCGCTTTCAGCAGCCAGCCTTCCGCGCTGGCGGTGGTCTTGACCAGCACCGGCTTTTCCAGCCGGTACCCTTCTGTCTTGCCCATCATCTGCAGCAGCTTGTCCATCTTGACGGGCGCATCGAGTTGCAGCTCGGAGAAGGCCGCCTGCTCCAGCACCTTTCCCTCGGTATCGAGCGTCTGCAGCTTGACGACCAGTCCCTTCCGGCGCTCCGTCCAGACGCGGTAACCGAAGCGCATGTTGTCCTTGGGCGTGAGGGTCACCACGTCGGCATCCACCCCGGCGACACGCTCCACACCCTCCTGCCGCGCCTTGTAAAAATCCGCAATGCGGTTGTCGGTGGACTGCAGCAGTTCGGGAAACAGACCCAGCGACTCACGCCGTTCGCGGACCACCACCTTGTGGTCGGGCATGAAGGTGACCACCTGGTCGTTGTGCCTGAAAACCGACCGCGGCGCACCGGTCAATGTCTCCACGCGCTCCATCTGCTGGCTGCCTTCGCACACATGCCAGATTTTGGCGCTCGACATGGTGGAGCCGGACGACACCACGAAGGTCCCGATGTAGCTGCGGTTCCGCGCCGCCTCATGCATCCGCATGAGCCAGTCGTTGATGCTTTTCGACTCGGCCGCCGTGGCCGGCGCGGCAGATACTGCCGGTGTCGCAGGCGTCGCGGGTACCTGGGCGGCCGCGTCACGCATGGCTGGCAAGACCAGCAGGGCCAGCACCAGTGGCCGCCAGCCGTGCAGGCCCATGCGCTCGAGGTGCTTCCTTACCATGGCAGACATACTTTCAGCGCCCGGCATTCTGAGGGGTTTCAAACGTCGCGTTTCTCAGAAAACCAGACGGAACCTGCAGCGCAGAGGTCCCACCGGCCTGCTTGTGGGCTGCGAGCATTTCCTCCAGCCGCACGTCCCGAACCATCGGGCCGGCAGGTGAGTCGACCACCATTTGCCGGGGCGCCAACTGCGTCACTTGCGCCAGCTGGGCTGATGGCGCGGGCTGCAGCAAGCCCACGGCGTTCCAGGCCATCACGGACAGTGCAGCGACCGACGCCAGACCGGCGACCAGTTTCCAGCGGAAGCTGTCGTCATTCGAGGCCGCGCCGCGCCGCGGGCCGGCTGCGGTCGACACCACGGCCGGCTTCACGGGGAGGTCGACCACGCCTTGGACAGAAGCATTGGCTGCAGAGGACTCGCGTGCCAGCCGCTGGCTGAACCGGCTGACGAACCCGAGGTCGGCACCGCGCGTCACCGGCCATCCCGCATGGTCTGGCGTGCTGAGCACCTCCCGGATCACGTGATAGCTGCTCCATTGATGGATCGCAGCCTCATCAAGCCGGCAGGCCTGCAGTGCCGCGGCCACATCGTCACGGTCCAGCTGGCCATCGGCCAAAGCCGAGACAAGTTCACCGACAGGGGGATTCAGATGGCGGGAGTTCATGGTGAGCGCTTGCTGCGAAAAGAGGAGATGGGACGGTCGGACAGGGTTGAAAACTGCAAAAGCGGTGAAAGAGAAGCCTTCTCTCGAATACCGGTGAAGTGGCCTTCCAGGCCAGAAGACGTGATGTCGGGGCCACTCACCAGCGCTTCCCCGACTGGTTCTCGAGCAGGGGTTTGACCTTCGAGGAAATCGCTTCGCGGGCCCTGAATATCCGTGACCGCACCGTGCCGATGGGGCAGTTCATGACTTCAGAGATCTCTTCATAGCTGAGCCCTTCTATTTCACGCAACGTGATGGCCTGCCGAAGCTCCTCGGGCAAAGCCTCCATGGCCGCGTTGATGATTTCCGCAATTTCCTTGCTCGCCAATACGGCATCCGGCGTTTCCGAGCTGGTTAGTTCGTTTTCCAGTGGCGAAGTTTCATCGCTTTCGTCGCTTTGCCCCGATTTGAACGAATTTTCCGAAATGGTCGGATCGCGCTTGAGGTCCATCAGCGCCTTTTTGGCGGTGTTGACGGCGATCCTGTAGAGCCAGGTGTAGAACTGGGCCTCGCCGCGGAACTGGGCCAGCGCCCGGTAAGCGCGGATGAAGGTCTCCTGGGCGATGTCCTCGACCAGGTCCACATCCCTCACCATGCGACCGATCAGCCGCTGGATGCGCCGCTCGTACTTGATCACCAGCAACTCATAGGCCTTCTGGTCGCCCGCCACCGTGCGTTCGACCAACAGCGCATCGCTGTCGCCGGGCTTTTCCACGGGGTCGAGCGGCAACTCGGCACTCATGGGCGGTCTCTCTCCTGCGCAGGCCGTTGTGGAGCCTGTGGGGTTTCAAGGGGCAAGTCGCGCGGCTGCATGGCGCCCGATACTGCCACACCTTGCGCTACCCCCTGAAGTTGCGGGGCATCGGTGCCGCCCCAGGAAGGGGCCAGGCGACCCGGCGAGTACACGGCCCGCCGCAGATCCGGCCAGCGCTCCGGAAAACCTGCGGCGTCCACCCAGACCCACAGGGACGCCCGGTCGGAATTCTCCAGGCGCAGCAGCAGGACGCGCTGAAAATCCGCGCCCACCGTCAACCGGTAAGTCGCCTCTCCGGACTGGTAGCCCACGCTCTGCCAGCGCCAGGCTTCACCGTCCCACGCCAATTGCCCCTCGGGTGACTGGGCCCACGCTCGCAGGGCAGCCAGCCCCAGACACAGGGCCAGCAAGCCTGCCAGTACTGAACCGTAGGCCGGCACCACAGCCCCCTGTATCCACATCAGCAGGGACATCGAACCAGCCAGCCACAGTCCCAGCAACAGACACCCCTGAAAATGCGAACGCCCCACCGGATAGACAACCGGGGGGGCGTTGTGAAGACTCAAAATGAAGGGAAAGAAAAGGCTCAGACCCGCTTGAACACCAGCGTGCCGTTGGTGCCGCCGAAACCGAAGTTGTTCTTCACGGCATATTCCATCTTCGCGTCCCGCGCCGTGTTGGCGCAGTAGTCCAGATCGCATTCCGGATCCTGGTTGAAGATGTTGATGGTGGGCGGGATTTTCTGGTGGTGCAGGGCCAGCACCGTGAACACCGACTCGATGCCGCCCGCGCCACCCAACAGGTGGCCCGTCATCGACTTGGTCGAGCTCACCACCATGTTTTTGGCGTGGGTGCCAAAAGCGGCCTTGACCGCATTGGTCTCGTTCAGGTCACCGAGTGGCGTGGAGGTGCCATGAGCGTTGAGGTACTGCACCTGGTCCGGATTGATGCCGGCATTTTTCAGGGCCATGGCCATGGAGCGCCGTGGTCCGTCGATGTCCGGCGCCGTCATGTGGAAGGCATCGGCGCTCATGCCGAAGCCGGAAACCTCGGCATAAATCCGGGCGCCTCGGGCCTTGGCGTGCTCATACTCTTCCAGCACCAGCACACCGCCGCCCTCACCCAGCACAAAGCCGTCGCGGTCCTTGTCCCAGGGCCGAGACGCGGTTTTGGGGTCTTCATTGCGGGTGGACAGGGCCCGGGCCGCAGCAAAGCCGCCGATGCCCAGGGGCGACACCGTCGCCTCTGCACCCCCGGCCACCATCACATCGCAGTCGCCGTACTCGATCATCCGGGCAGACAGGCCAATGGCATGCAGCCCGGTCGTGCAGGCAGTGACCACCGCCACGTTCGGCCCCTTGAAGCCAAACTTGATGGACACGTGACCCGAGATCATGTTGATGATCGAGGCCGGCACGAAAAATGGCGAAATGCGGCGCGGGCCGCGGTTCACCAGTTCCGAATGCGTCTCCTCAATCATCGGCAGGCCGCCGATGCCGGAGCCGATGTTGCAACCGATCCGGGTGGCCACCTCATGGCTCAACGCGTCGCCAGTGGGCAGACCGCTGTCGGCAACCGCCTGGAAAGCAGCCGCCAGGCCCAGGTGGATGAAACGGTCCATGTGCCGGGCTTCTTTTTCAGGGATGTAATCCGCGATATTGAAGCCCTTGACCTCGCCGGCGAACTTGCAGGCGAAGTTGCTGGCATCGAACTGGGTGATGAGATCGATGCCCGGCGTTCCCGCCAGCAAATTGTTCCAGGAGTCCGTGACAGTGTTGCCCACGGGGCTGACACATCCCAGACCTGTCACGACGACACGACGACGGCTCATTCAGTAAATCCTGAAAAAAACCTGAAAATCAGCAAGTGAGTTTTCAGGTTTGTGGGGGACCCAAAAGCGGTCAGCCCTTGACGGGCTGCGCGCCTCAGGCCTTTTGATGGGTATTGGCGTAGTCGATGGCGTTCTGGACCGTGGTGATCTTCTCGGCGTCTTCGTCCGGGATCTCGATGCCGAACTCATCTTCCAGAGCCATCACCAGTTCGACGGTGTCAAGGGAATCAGCACCCAGATCGGCCACAAAGGCCTTCTCGTTGGTGACTTGGCCTTCTTCCACGCCAAGCTGTTCGGCAATGATTTTCTTAACACGTGCTTCGATATCGCTCATAGTTCCCTCTGAGGGTTGTAAATTAATCCGTGATTTTACCGCGTTAGAGTCGTTTCCCTAGCCGCGGGGCCGGACGGACAGAAACCGGCCTGGGTTTTCGCTGTTTTACCACCGTCACCCCCCGGACTTCGTGACGCTCGGGGGCTGGCAGACCGGCCGCTACATGTACATGCCGCCGTTGACGTGGATTTCCTGACCGGTAATGTAAGCCGCCTGCGGGCTGGCAATGAAGGTCACCGCGTGGGCAATGTCCTGGGGCTTGCCCAGGTGCCCCAGCGGGATTTGCCCCAGAAGGGCCTTTTGCTGCTCTTCCGGCAAGTTGGCGGTCATGTCGGTTTCAATGAAACCCGGCGCCACGCAGTTGACGGTGATGTGACGCGAGCCCAGCTCACGGGCCAGCGACCGTGTCATGCCGGCCACGCCCGCCTTGGCGGCGGCGTAATTGGATTGCCCGGCATTGCCTGACGCGCCGACGACCGACGTGATGCTGATGATGCGGCCGTAACGCTGCTTCATCATGGTGCGCATGACCGCGCGGCTCATGCGGAACACCGCCTTGAGGTTGGTGTCCAGCACCGCATCCCAGTCGTCATCGCGCAAACGCATGGCCAGCATGTCGCGGGTGATGCCGGCGTTGTTGACCAGCACATGCAGGCCGCCCAGCTCCTTGACCATGCCGTCGATCAGCGCCTCGGCAGCCGCCGCGTCATTGACGTTGAGGTTTTTCCCGGAGCAGCCGGGAAACGCCGCCAGCGCGTGGCCGATCCTGGCCGCACCGTCGTCCGTCGTGGCGGTCCCCACCACTTTCAAACCCCGCTGGGCCAGCTCCAGCGCAATCGCCGCGCCGATCCCACGGGACGCTCCGGTGACCAGGGCGACCTGGCCCTCAAATTTGATTTCACTCATGCCAGCAACTCCTTCACATCGGCCAGGGAGGCCGGGTCAAACAGGGCGGCACCGGTCAATTCCGCATCGATGCGCTTGACCATGCCCGCCAGAACCTTGCCTGGACCGCATTCGACCACATGGGACACTCCCCGGGCCTTGATGGCCTGCACACACTGCACCCAGCGCACCGGACCAAATGCCTGCGCATAGAGCGCCTGGCGAATCCGGTCGGGATCGGTTTCCACGGCCACGTCGATGTTGTTGATCACCGGCATCCGCGGTGACGCCAATTCCAGCGACTCCAGCCTTTCCCGCAGCTTCTCGGCCGCGGGCTTCATCAGGCTGGAATGAAACGGGGCGGACACCGGCAGCAGCAAGGCGCGCTTGGCACCCTGGGCCTTGAGCACCTCACAGGCCTTGTCCACCGCCGCCTTGCTGCCTGCGATGACGGTTTGCATCGGGTCATTGAAATTCGCCGCCTCCACGACTTCAGCGCTGCCGGCACCGAAAGACTGCGCAGCCTCGGCGCACCCGGCCATGACCTTGGCAGCATCCATGCCCAGAATCGCCGCCATTGCGCCCACGCCCACGGGCACCGCGTCCTGCATGGCTTGCGCACGGAAGCGCACCAGCGGCGCGGCCTGGGCGAGCGTCAGCACACCCGCGGCCACCAATGCGGCGTACTCCCCCAGAGAGTGCCCTGCCACCACGTTGGGCTCCTGCCCGGTTTCCGACAGCCAGGCGCGGTAGGCAGCGATGCCGGCCACCAGCATGACGGGCTGGGTGTTGCTGGTCAGCGCCAAATCTTCCTTGGGTCCCTCGCGGATCAATTGACCCACATCCTGCCCCAATGCCTCGGAAGCCTCGGCCAGGGTCTGCGCGACCACAGGATGGTCACCCCATGCGTCGAGCATGCCCACGGACTGCGAGCCCTGGCCCGGAAAAACAAAAGCAAACGGTTTCAAACGACAACTCCACAGTTAGAGGCCAAACGCCCGGCACACGAGCCCGGCGGCAAACCTCCTGATTCTAAGAACACACGGCCCGGTCCATTCCGGACCGCTCAGGCAGCCACGGTCTGGCGCGATTTCGTCCACTCGATCAACCGCCGGACACCACTCGCCGCGCAACGCACCAGGCAAGCCACCGACAGCCAGGGATCCATCAGGTAGTCCCACAGGTTGGTTGACTCCAGACAACCGAGGGCCCAGGCCAGCAGCGCCAGCGCCACCAGCACAGGCAACAGACGCAGCCCCTTGACCCAGCAGGCCGCACAGACCAGCGCCAGCGCCAGCAACAGGCCAGGCCCGCCCCAACCCGATCGATACATGTCCCAGTCACCCCAACCCAGGGCCAGGGGATACAGGCCCAGGGCCGTCAAGGCAACAGCGGCGGACATGATCGACAGTTCCCGCGCCTGCAAGGCCGACGCCCCACCCAGACGCCGCCAGGCATCCAGCGCGGCAAGCACCACCAGTGTGATGCTGAGGTCTGAACTGATGCCACGCACGTAAGCCACCACCGGCAGCTGCGCAGCCCCCATCGGACACCACAGCAACACCATCAAAATCCCCACGCTCCAGCGATGCCAGGGCTGCGGTGATCCGGAACGGGTGCAGACACGCACCCAGACTCCGCAGCACACCACGGCAATGCCCGACAGGGCAAACAGGTCGGACCCTGCAGGCATGATCATGGCCGCCCCCCCGATGCTGGCCTGAGAGCCTGCCGGGCATCCAGCCGCACATACTTGATGCGGGTACGGTGCCAGGTGTAGACCAGGTGCACATAACCATCTCGGCCGGCCAGCAGATAGGGGTAGGAAAACTCAGGCGCACACAGGGCTTCGCCACACAGCTGGCGCCTCGCGCTGGCAATGTAGGCCGACACGTCAGCGTCTTTCACGCCTTGCGCAGTCAACTCTGCGGCCAGCACACGCTGGTAATTCTGCGGCGAGCGATCACCATCCCATGCCGATGACGCAGTTGCCGACTCCAACAGCCAGGGCGTCACGCCGTCGAAACTGCTGCCGGATTTTGCAGCGAGCAGAGCCAGACTCTCCCGTCCGCGCGGGGCCGGGTTCAAGGCCAGCCAATCGACCCCGGAGGCGGTGACGACGCCGGCCAGTGCGGAGTCAGGGTTGGGCCAGGCGGTAGGGACGGCGGCAGACCAGGTGTGCCCCGCATCGGTCGTCGCGGACGTCATCACCCGCTCGGCGGTGCCAGACCGCATGAACACCCGGGCGGTGGCCGGCCCGCTGACCAGCACCACCGGCTGCAGGTTTTTCTGGCTCGCCGGAATCCGCAGCTTGTCGACCACCTGGCCACGCGCATTGAGCCGCAGCATTTCGGCAAACTTGGTGACAAACTCGTGATACACCGGCAGGCCCAGTTTGCCGTCGGCGTAACTCACCGGCGCGCCCTTGACCAGGGTACTGATATTCAGAAAAGGTGAGGTAACCAGCCGGCCCGGCGAGGACCAGGTTTCCCCCTCGTCGGTGGAACGTGACCACGTGATGGAACTGCCCGCCCAGCCGCCCAGGGAGACGGTGACCATCCACAGCATCAGCGACCCGTCGGGTGCGCGGGCGATCACCGGATTGCCAAGCTTTTTCACATAACGCCACAGACCGCGCTCGATCTGCAGGCGGTCAAACAGCGTCGTTTCCCCTCCCCATTTTAGGGAGGCGCCATCCATCACGGCAGAGCGGATGGCCACATCACCTGCGCCTTCACGCGATCCTGAAAACCAGACGGCCCGCAGACCGCCGTTGTTCAACTCGACCAGGGAGGCGGCATGCACGGCCAGGCCCGGGGTGGAGGGAATGAAGCGGGTCTGCACCGCCATCCCAGAGCCCGAAAGCGCCGAGCCCGACGAAGGATCAGAAGGTGAAGGCGGCACCTGAGCGGCCACCGGGAAGTCGGGTGGGGCCGCCTGCACGGCAGACGCCGTGGGCACCACGAAAGACGCTGGCGCGTCCTGGGTGAACACTTTCCAGCCCGCGAGGCCGAACGCCAGCAGCACCAGCGCAAGGCCCCAGCGGTCCCTGACGCTGGTGGAGGTGAAGTTCACATGAGCACCTGTCTGTCTGTCGCTGGCAGCGGTGAGCAGGCCATGTCAGTACGTCAGGAGTACCGCGCCCCACGTGAAACCACCGCCTACGCCTTCAAGCATGACGGTGTCGCCCTTTTTGACTTGACCACCGCGCACTGCAGCATCGAGCGCCAACGGGATGGACGCCGCCGACGTGTTGCCATGCTGGTCCACCGTGACCACCAGTTTTTCCAGCGGCAGTTTGAGCTTTTTGGCGGTGCTTTGCATGATGCGGATGTTGGCCTGGTGCGGGATCAGCCAGTCGATGTCGGTCTCCTCGAGCCCGGCCTTGGCCAAGGTGGCGCGCGCGGCGCTTTCCAGCACGCCAACGGCCAGCTTGAACACCGCCTGGCCATCCATCTTGAGCAGAGGGTCGCCGAGAATCTGGCCTCCCGAGACGGTGCCCGGCACGCACAGAATGCCGACGTGCTTGCCGTCGGCGTGCAGGTCGCTGGCGAGAATGCCCGGCGTGTCTGACGCTTCCAGCACCACAGCGCCAGCACCGTCGCCAAACAGAACGCAGGTGGTGCGGTCGGAAAAATCCAGAATGCGCGAGAACACTTCGGCGCCAATGACCAGGGCCCGGTTGGCGGACCCCGTCCGGATCATGGCATCGGCCACCGTGAGGGCATACACAAAACCGCTGCACACCGCCTGCACATCGAACGCGGCGCATCCGGCGATGCCCAGCTTGTTCTGCAGAATGCATGCAGCCGACGGGAACACCATGTCTGGCGTGGACGTCGCCACGATGATGAGGTCGATCTCCGAGGCCTGACGGCCTGCGGCCTCCAGCGCATGCCGGGCCGCTTCGACGCCCAGATCACTGCTGGTGACGTCGGCGGCGGCGAAGTGGCGTGCCCGGATACCGGTACGCTCCACAATCCATTCATCGGAGGTTTCGACGCCCCGGGCCGCCAGTTCGGTGGCCAGGTCTGCGTTGGTCAGTCGGCGCGGCGGCAAATAACTGCCGGTGCCGGTGATGCGTGAATAACGGGTCATGAATGGGTCAGTGTGCCGGTAAGGAGACGGGTGCATCAACCGTGCCAGAGACGCTGTCGGGCGATGCATCAGCCGCCTGAGCAGAAGCTGCCGACACCAGCAGCGGCGCCGCGTGGGCAATGCGCTCGCGAACTCGTTCCAGCAGGTTGTTACGAGCCGCATCATAAGCCCGATTGAGCGCCCGCTCGAAGGCGAACGCATCGGCCGACCCGTGGCTCTTGAACACCAGGCCACGCAGCCCCAGCAAGGCCGCACCGTTGTATCGGCGATGGTCTACACGGTTTTTAAACGCAGTTAACACCGGATAAGCAACGATGGCAGCCATTTTCGTGAAGATGTTCTTCGAAAACTCCGCCTTGATGAACCCACCAATCATGCTGGCCAGGCCTTCGCTGGCCTTCAGGGCGACGTTACCAACAAAGCCGTCACACACCACGATATCCGTGGTGCCCTTGAAAATATCGTTGCCCTCGACATTTCCGTAAAAATTAAGATCGCCTGAGTTAGCAGCAGATCGGAGCAGTTCAGCTGCTTTTTTGATGACTTCACTGCCTTTTATCGCCTCTTCACCGATGTTCAGCAGTCCCACGGTGGGCGACGGGTTGTCGGTGATGGAGGCGACCAGCGCCGAACCCATGACGGCAAATTGAAGCAGATGGTCCTCAGTGCAGTCCACGTTGGCGCCCAGGTCGAGCACGGTGGTGGCCGTACCGCGTGCATTGGGGAGCTGGGTGGCGATGGCGGGCCGGTCGATGCCGTCGAGTGTCTTGAGCACGTAACGCGCAATGGCCATCAGGGCGCCCGTGTTGCCGGCAGAGACCGCGGCCTGGGCATGGCCCTCTTTGACCTGGTTCATGGCCACACGCATGGAAGAATTCTTTTTGCGGCGCAGGGCGATCTCGATCGGATCGTCCATGGTCACGACCTCGCTGGCAGCGACGAACTCGCAGCGTCCATGCGCCTGGAGCCGGGCAAAAAGGGGCTGGGCATGCAGCACGTCGGGCTGACCGATCAGCACCAGCGCCGCATCAGGGTGGCCCTCAAGAAACGCCAGGCTGGCGGGTACCGTGACAGCAGGTCCGATATCCCCGCCCATGGCGTCGACAGCAATCCTGATCATGGTCAGACCGGCGCAGTCAAAAGTGATGGTTCAGGCAAAAGAAAGGCCCGCAGGATAAGTGCGGGCCGATGCTTGAGGCGTTGGATTACGCTTCGTTTTTGGTTTTCAGCACCTTGCGACCACGGTAAAAACCGGTGGGGCTGATGTGGTGACGCAGGTGCGTTTCGCCGGTGGTGGATTCCACGGCAATGCCCGGCACGGTCAGTGCGTTGTGCGAACGGTGCATACCGCGCTTGGAAGGTGACTTTTTGTTCTGCTGGACGGCCATGATCCGCTCCTGATGGGGTGTAAGGTTGGTAAACGGCGCACCAGATCTTTCAATCTCTCATCATTCAGACAGCGGGCCCTGCGTCCTTGGGACGCAAGCCGCATCACTCGATGGGTACGCGAAGCCTTTGATTATAGCCCGGCGCGGCGGATTTTCCTAACGACATGCATACCAGCATTCCCAAGCAGGTCGTCAAACACCCATTTCAATCGCGAAAAAGGGCTTGGCACGCACGAAAATGAGTACTAAATAACTATTTTTTCGGCTTGAGCTGTGCCAGTACGGCAAAGGGATTGGGCTTTTCCGGGGCCGCCTCACCCATGTCATCCTCGCCAGCCGTCAGCCGGGGGGCGACCGGGCAGCTGTCGTGCATGGGCACCAGCGGAAGGGCCATCAGCAACTCGTCTTCCAGCACCTCCAGCAGATCGAATTGCGGCACCATGACC
Source organism: Synechococcus sp. UW140 (assembly GCA_943370905.1). Lineage (GTDB taxonomy): Bacteria > Pseudomonadota > Gammaproteobacteria > Burkholderiales > Burkholderiaceae_C > Polaromonas. The sequence goes on along the minus strand of CALRSS020000010.1, from coordinate 69,618 downwards.
AGCAGGTCTTCTTCGGACTGGTCGTCTTCTGCCATCGCGATCTCCTCGGTGGCCACGAAGCGGTACTGCTGATCCACCTCTACCGTGATCGGCACCGGGGTCATGCAGCGCTGACAGGTCAGCGGCACCACGGCACTGGCCTGCAAGTGCAGCCAGACCGCGTCTTCATGGCCCGGACTGGGTCGCAATTGGGCCTGAGCGCTCCAGACCACTGACGCATCGGCCGCGAGCCCAGGCGTTTCAGCCGCCAGCCGCTCCAGATCCTGCAAGGGTGTGGTGTCGTGGAGCGGTGCGCCTTCCTGGGCAAAGGCCTGCATGTTGAGCTTGCGCGCTTGAAGGGGTCTGGACATGGCAGCAGTGTAAGAGAATCGCTCCATGACCACTGCATCTCCCGCCAGCGCCACAGCCCCGCACACGGCGCGGCCACTCATTCTGGGCTCCACCTCCCGCTACCGTCGCGAGCTGCTCGCGCGGCTGCAGATTCCCTTCGAGGTGGCCGCGCCGGATGTCGACGAAACCCCGGCGCCGAACGAGTCGCCGCGCGCATTGGCCGAGCGGCTGGCATTGGCCAAAGCGCGGGCCGTGGCCCGTGCGTTTCCGGGCGCGGTGGTGATTGGCTCGGACCAGGTCGCCGACCTGCATGGCCAGCCGCTGGGCAAGCCGGGCACCCATGCGCGTGCGGTCCACCAGTTGCAGCAGATGCGCGGGCAAACGGTGGTGTTTCAAACAGCGGTGGCCGTGGTGTGCCAGGACAGCGGCTTCGAGCAATCAGGCCTCGCCGCCGTGCGCGTGACCTTCCGCGACCTCAGCGACGAAGAGATCGAAAACTACCTGCGCTCCGAGCAGCCTTATGACTGCGCGGGCAGCGCCAAAAGCGAAGGGCTGGGCATCGCGCTGCTGTCATCGATTGACAGCGACGACCCGACCGCACTGGTCGGCCTGCCCCTGATCCGCACCTGCGCGATGATCCGCGCCGCCGGCATCGAATTGCTGATGCCACAAGGAGCACACGCATGAGCACCGCTAACTCAGGCAAGCTTTATCTGGTGCCCGCACCGCTGGACTTCGGCTGCGACACGCAAGCCCCGCTGGACGCCGTGCTGCCCACCGGCACCCTTCAGGTCGCCGCCCGGCTGCCCGCCTGGATCTGCGAGAACGCCAAAAGTACCCGCGCCTATCTCAAACGGATCGGTGAGTTGCACCCCCTGGCCCGACCGGTGCAGGAACTGCAGATCCAGGAGTTGCCCCGCGACGTTCACAAAAAGGGGGACCATGCAGGCCAGTTCGATGCGCGCCCGCTGCTTCAACCCGCCCTGGAAGGCCACGACATGGGTCTGGTGAGCGAAGCCGGCATGCCGGCGATCGCCGATCCGGGTTCGTCCGTCGTGCGCGCGGCCCACGATCTGGGCCTGCAGGTGGTGCCGCTGACCGGCCCGATGTCGCTGATGCTGGCACTGGCAGCGAGTGGTCTGAATGGCCAGAGCTTCGCCTTCGCCGGCTATCTGCCGCAGGATGGCGGTCAGCGTGTGCAGCGCATTCGCGAACTGGAATCGCTGGCACTGAAAACCGGGCAAGCCCAGCTGTTCATCGAAACGCCCTACCGCAACGCGGCCCTGCTGCAGGCCTTGCTGCAGACCTTGCAGGCCAACACCCGGCTGTCGCTCAGCTGCGGCCTGACGCTCGCCAACGCCTGGTCGCGCAGTGCGCAGGTGAGCACCTGGAAACGCGACAAACCGGCCCCGCCGCTGGACCTGCCCGCCGTGTTCTGCCTCGGCCGCTGATGACCCGCAGGCCGCCCTCGGCCCTGGGCCGACGCCCAAACAAAAGCCCGCACGCGGCGGGCTTCAGAGTGGGGGCCACGGGGCTTCAGCGAAGCGCCGGGATCGCCTTGAAGGCTTTCATGGCACCTTCGCCCATGGCCGCGCCGAACTTCTTCGCGAGCCGCTCGGCCACGTTGTCACGGCGGGTGTAGTCGATGATTTCATCGGTCTTCACCACTTCGCGCGCCACGTAATCGAGGTTGCCCAGCTGGTCAGCCAGCCCCATGTCCACCGCCTGCTGGCCGCTCCAGAAGAGGCCACTGAACATCTCGGGGGTTTCTTTCAGCCGCTTGCCCCGTCCGGCCTTGACCACCGCGATGAACTGCTGATGGATCTGGTCCAGCATGGCCTGCGCAAACACGCGCTGCTTTTCGCTTTGCGGACTGAAGGGGTCGAGAAAGCCCTTGTTCTCACCGGCGGTCAGCAGACGGCGCTCCACGCCCAGCTTGTCCATGAGGCCGGTGAAACCGAAGCCGTCCATCAGCACGCCGATGCTGCCGACGATGCTGGCCTTGTCGACGAAGATCTTGTCGGCCGACACAGCGATGTAATAAGCAGCCGATGCGCAGGACTCTTCCACCACGGCATACACGGGCTTCTTGTATTTGGCCTTGAGACGCAGGATTTCGTCGTTCATCATGCCGGCCTGCACCGGGCTGCCGCCCGGCGAGTTGATCAGCAGCACGATGGCCTTGGCGCCATCGTCCTCGAAGGCCGCGCGCAACGCAGCGTTGACGAACTCGGCGCTGGCGTCGGCGCCGGCAGCGATCTCGCCCTTGATCTCGACCACGGCCGTGTGCGGCACGCTGGCGTCGCTCGAAGGCGTGCCGCGGTGCAGCGCCATCCACACCAGCGCGACGAAGAACGCCAGCCACGACAGGCGCACAAAGGTTTTCCAGCGGCGCGTCGCCTTTTGTTCGTTGAGTGCGGCAAAAGCCAGTTTTTCCAGCGTGGCGCGCTCCCATCCGGGGGCGTCTGTCGGATTGCCTTTGGTCGTTTTGTAGCCGGCCGGCTCCGAGGCACCTGTCGCGCCTTGAGAAAACTCAGGATCCCGGGAAGGTTGATAAGGGGGGACGGTGTCGTCCGGACGGTTGGGTTCGTTCATGGACGGTAGTTTAGAGAACTATTCACAGCCACACGGGTTGCAGGTTGTAAGCCGGATGCCAATAAACGACCCCGCCATTCTCTGAAAGCGCAATCTTCACCAGGCCGCCGCGACACGGGCCGCCGACACATTCACCGGAGTCTGGCCGGTACTCCGCCCCGTGGCTGGCGCACAGGAGCCAGTGTCCGCTGCTGTCAAACACCTTGTTGGGTTGCCAGTCGAGCTCCATCGCGACATGGGTGCAGCGGTTCAGGTAGGCATGCACACTGCCTTTGTAACGAATTGCAAAGGCGCGGCAGGTCTGCCCCGCGTAGACCACATCGAACGGCACGGCGTCACCGCCATCACTGAGGTGGGCGCTGTTGCACAGCGGCTGCGGGCTGTCCATGGTCAGGGGGGGCTCAGCAGGACATCAACCGTTGGCAAGCAGCCAGTCGTGCAGCTCGCGCACGGAGTGCGCCACGTGCCGCGGCGCCAGCGGCTCGAAGGCCACGGGCTCGTGGGCGCCGTAGCTGACGCCCACGCTCGGGCAGCGCGCATGCAGCGCCATCTGCAGGTCGTGCGTGGTGTCGCCTACCATCAGCACGCGGTCTGCGGGCACATCAAACTGCGCCATCAATTCATGCAGCATCCGCGGATCGGGTTTACCGGCTGTTTCATCGGCCGTGCGGGAGCTGTCGAACACCCCCTGGAGCTCCACGCTCTGCAGCACTTCGTCGAGGCCGCGGCGGGATTTGCCAGTGGCCACCGCCAGCAGATGGCCGCGGGCCTTCAAGGCATCGAGCATGGGCAGCACGCCGTCAAAGAGGCTCAGGTCGTCGCCGTGCGCGGCGTAGTGATGGCGGTAGCGTGCGCCCAGCTCGGGGTATTTCTCCTGCGGCACATCGGGTGCGGCGTGGGCCAGCGCCTGCATCAGCCCCAGACCAATGACATAACCCGCCGCCTCGTCGCTGGGCACAGTGCCACCGACGTCGCGCACGGCGGACTGAATGCAACGCACGATGATCCGGGTGGAGTCGAACAGGGTGCCGTCCCAGTCAAAGGCAATGAGGTCGAAATTTCGCTTCAGCATGTAGCGATTGTCGCTGCCTCTCACGATGGCTGCTCGCCCTGCGACCTCAGGCTTCCATGGCTGGTTTTTCCACCGGCTCGGCTGGCAGAAATTGCTGCAGTTCAACCGGCAGTTCGGCCCGCAGCTGGATCGCCTTGCGGGTTTTCGGGTGGTTGAACTTCAGGCTCCAGGCATGCAGGAACATGCGCTTGAGCGGCACCGCGCCGGCTGCCGACTTCTGCAGTGCCCGGTTCAGTTCGAAGTCACCGTATTTGTCATCGCCGGCAATCGGGTGGCCTTCGCTGGCCAGATGCACCCGGATCTGGTGGGTGCGCCCGGTCTTGATGGTGACCTCCAGCAAGGTGAAAGGTGTCGATGGCGCGAGCGCACTGGCCGGCACCGGCGCCCGGACCTTGACCAGCGTCACCGAGCGCATGCCATCGGGGTGGTCGTTGGCAACCACCTTCACGCGCCGCTCGCCGCCGTCGATCAGGTATTTGTGCAGCGCCTTGTCGATCACCCGGTGGTTGGCAGGCCAGGGGCCGTTCACCAGCGCCAGATAGACCTTGTCGGTTTCACGCTCGCGGAACTGCTCCTGCAGCAGCTTGAGCGCCATGCGCCGCTTGGCAATCAGCAGGATGCCGCTGGTCTCGCGGTCCAGCCGGTGCACCAGCTCCAGAAAATCAGCCCCGGGCCGCGCCATGCGCAACTGCTCGATGACGCCAAAGCTCACCCCGCTGCCGCCGTGCACCGCCACGCCCGCAGGCTTGTCGATGGCCAGCACGAAGTCGTCTTCAAAAAGAATGGGGAACTCACGCGACGGCGCCTGCCCCCCAATGGTAGACATGGCCCCGTGCCGCACCACCTCGCGGGCTGTGGCCATGGCCTCGGCCTTCTGCTCGGCGCGTTCGGACGTCCGCACCGGCGGCAGCCGCACGACGTCGCCCGCCTCCACCCGGGTATCCGCATGCGCCCGGCCCTTGTTGACCCGGACTTCACCGCTGCGGATGATGCGGTACACATGGGTTTTGGGCACGCCCTTGAGATGGCGGATCAGGAAATTGTCCAGCCGCTGGCCGGCGTAATCTTCATCGACTGTCACCAGGCTGGCCTGGAGCGTTGCTGGCGCAGAAGGCAAAGAAGGCCCGGACACCGGCCGGGCCACCACAGCGGGTTGCGCGCGCGCAGGCACAACGCCCGGCTGGTCCAGGGGTTTTCCGGTTCGTCTTGCCTTGCCTGACGCTAGCCCTATAATGTGTTTCACTAGCGATGCGCTGTAAGTGGTTGATTTGTCTGGAGTTTAGTCCACACACATCCCCCGCCTCTGAAAAAGGCAAGCAAACGGCCTCGCTGGAAGGTCGATGCCCATGCGGCAATTGCCCGCAAGCGACGAGTGCCAGGCACCTCGCGGCGGTTTTTGCGCTGCAGACAAGTCGACGTTTTGCGAACACAAACACGGAATACCATGCCTGTAGCCTTCAGTCTTGCACTGCCGGCTGCAAGCGGATCCAGGTGAGATCAAGTCCTTTAACGGGTAACCCCCTGATGACAACAGTGGTCGGTCTGATTTACTTTTACCTGCAGCGCCTCACCGCGGCTGCCGGCTCTGCGCATCGCATGAATCAGTCCGGACCCCTTGCTCAGTGGGTGAAGACAGCTACCCTTCTGGTAGCCCCTATCCGTTTGACCCCCGCTCCCTCCATCCACGCGCCTACGCCCAGACCACGCCGCTGACTGCTTTAACCGCGGTCCGTGGGGTGCTGTCAAAAGCTCTCCGGCAATTCCTCTCCGTTCGCACGACGTCGTCCCGGCATCGTTGGCCCGCTTGGGCTTGAGACGCTTTGGCTCCTCCACAGGACGGGCCGGAGCAATGCGACGACGAACGAAGAAGGACACCACCCATGAAACGGATGCTGGTAAACGCCACACAGGCCGAAGAACGCCGCCTGGCGATTGTTGACGGACAAAAACTCCTCGACTACGAAATTGAAATTGAAGGGCGCGAGCAGCGCAAGGGCAACATCTACAAGGCCGTCGTCACGCGCGTCGAGCCCTCGCTGGAAGCCTGCTTTGTCGACTACGGCGAAGACCGCCACGGCTTCCTGCCGTTCAAGGAAATCTCCAAGCAGTACTTCGCGCAGGGCGTGCCGGTCAACCAGGCACGCATCAACGATGTGATCCGCGAAGGCCAGGAACTGCTGGTCCAGGTCGAAAAAGAAGAGCGCGGCAACAAGGGCGCAGCACTGACCACCTTCGTTTCGCTGGCAGGCCGCTATGTGGTCCTGATGCCGAACAACCCGCGCGGTGGTGGCGTCAGCCGTCGCATCGAGGGCGAAGACCGGGCCGAGCTCAAGGAGAACATGGACCAGCTGGAGTATCCCAACGGGATGTCCATCATCGCCCGCACCGCCGGCATCGGCCGCAGCGCGCCCGAGCTGCAGTGGGACCTGAACTACCTGCTCAAGCTCTGGACCGCCATCGACGGTGCCGGCAAGGGCGGCAAGGGCGCCTTCCTGATTTACCAGGAATCGAGCCTCGTGATCCGCGCCATCCGCGACTACTTCAACAGCGACATCGGCGACATTTTGTTCGACACCGACGACGTCTATGAGCAGGCCCGCCAGTTCATGGCCCACGTGATGCCCGAGCACGAGCACCGCGTCAAGCGCTACCGCGACGACGCGCCACTGTTCAGCCGCTTCCAGATCGAGCACCAGATCGAGTCGGCCTACGCCCGCACCGTGCAGCTGCCTTCCGGCGGCGCCATCGTGATCGACCACACCGAGGCGCTGGTCTCGGTCGACGTCAACTCGGCCCGCGCCATCAAGGGCGGCGACATCGAGGAAACCGCCACCCGCACCAACCTGGAAGCCGCCGACGAAGTGGCCCGCCAGATGCGCCTGCGCGACCTGGGCGGCCTGATCGTCATCGACTTCATCGACATGGAAGAGTCGCGCAACCGCCGCGACGTGGAAAACCGCCTGCGCGACGCGCTGCGGCAAGACCGCGCCCGCGTGCAGTTCGGCACCATCAGCAAGTTCGGCCTGATGGAAATGAGCCGTCAACGGTTACGGCCTGCGTTGAGCGAAGGCGCATCGATTCCCTGCCCGCGTTGCGGCGGCTCCGGCCATATCCGCGACACCGAAAGCTCGGCGCTGCAGATCCTGCGCATCATCCAGGAAGAGTCCCTCAAGGACAGCACCGCCTCCGTGCTGTGCCAGGTGCCTGTGGATGTGGCGTCTTTCCTGCTCAACGAGAAGCGTTCCGAGATCGCAAAAATCGAAGTCAAGCAGCGCATCAACGTGCTGCTGGTGCCCAACAAGACGCTGGAAACACCGAACTACCGCCTGGAACGCCTGAAGCACGACGACCCGCGCCTGGACAACATCGAAGCCAGCTACAAGATGGCCGACGAGATCGAAGACCCGACCACGGTGACCCGCCGCAGCCAGGAAAAGCACAACAAGCAGGAGCCTGTGATCAAGGGCGTGCTGCCCGATGCGCCGGCGCCTGTCGCGCCGCCGCGCCCCGAAGTGGCGGCACCCGCCCCGGTGGCCAAGGCCCCCGCACGCCCAGCACCTGTGGCTGCACCAGTGGCAGCACCGGCTGAAAAAGGCTTCTTTGGCTGGATCAAGGGTCTGTTCGGTGGTGCGGAAACGCCCACCCCTGCACCCGTGGCACGCGAAGTGAAGAAAGACGAACGCACCGAAGGCCGTGAAGGCCGCCGCGACGGCCGCCCGGATGGCCGGGGTGAGGGTCGAGGCGAAGGCCGTGGCGCTGGCGGTGAAGGCCGCGGTGAACGCGGTGGCCGTGACGGTCGCCGCGGTGGACGCGGACGGGGTGACGGCCGAGCTGAAGGCCGCAACGAAGGCCGGGGCGGCGAGCGCCAGGAGCGTGCACCACGTGAACCGCGCGAAGCCCGCCCGGAAACGGCCATCGAGGGCCAGCCACGCACCGACAACGCAGGACGTGAACCCCGCGAGCAGCGCGAACCCCGCGAGGCACGTGAATCCCGTGGTGAGGGCCGTGGCCGCCGTGAACGTGGCGATCGCGGTGACCGCAGTGGTGAGCGCGGCGGCATTCCGCGCGATGCAGCAGAACAGGATCTGGCACTCGCCAACCAGGCCGCCATGGCGGCTGCCATGGGCGGAGATGCAGGCCAGCGCCAGGAACGCCCCGTCCAGGACGGCGCCCCCGGCACGGATCGGCCCCAAGGTGATCGCGGCGGACGCGAGCCACGCGAACCCCGGGGTGAAGGCCGCCGTGACCGCGGCGACCGCAATGGCCGTCGCGGCGAGCGACGCGCTGACGGCACCGAAGGTAGCAGCGCAGTTGCCGCCGATGCGGTGAACGGCGATGCGCCTGCCAACGCCCCTGTGGCGCTCGATGACGCCGGCCAGATCCTGGTGCCGGGCGAGCAAGGTCCGTCCGGAGAAGAGCAGCGCCAGCCCCGCGAGCGCCGCAGCCGTGACCGGTATGGTCGCGACCGCCGCGAGCGCAACGAAGGCGACCGCACCCAGCAACCCGGCATGAACGGTGAGAACGGCCAGAACAGCGACGCCAACGCACCTGCCGCGCAGAGCGAACAGGATGCGCAGCCCCAAAGCACGTTCCAGCCCGCTTCAATGGAAGCCACCCAGCCGGTCGCACAGCCCGTCTGGACGCCAGCCGCTGAGCCCGTGGCTGCTGCTGCGGTGGCGCCACGCCCGGTCGTGGCCACGCCCTCCGCACCTGCAGCGCCGGTCATGGCCAGTGTGGCACCGGCATCCACCGCCTTGCCTGTGGTTCAGTCTTATGCGCTGCCCTTGCAGGCCCTGGCGCAGGTCGCCGAAACGTCCGGACTGGTGTGGGTCAACTCGGACCCTTCACGCATCGCCGAGGCGCAAGCTGCCATGGCCGCCGAGGCGAAGCCCATGCATGTGCCGCGTGAGCGTCCACCGCTGGCCGTGTCGGACGAAGGTCCGCTGGTGCTGGTGGAAACCAGGCGTGATCTGGCGTCGATGAAGCTGCCGTTCGAGACACCCGAAACGCCAGCAGCCTGACCAGGCGGGCTGGCCCATCGCCAGCCCTGTTCCTCCTGAAAAAAGGCCCGCATGCGGGCCTTTTTCTTTGTTCACCTTGAAAGCAGGGCTGCGGTGAGCGGAAGAATGACGGGAACCGGCGCAGCAGGGGGCAGCCCTTCAGGCCCTGCCCGCAGCCCTCAGAGTTCTGCAGCGCGCCTGTAGGCCAGCGCGGCCGCCGGCTCGTCTTCACGCTGCTCGGCCAGCAGGGCCAGCGCCCGCCAGGCATTGCGGTGAAGCGTCACGTCCTGCAGTGCGGGGGCGGCCTGCGACAGCAGCTGGCGTGCCTTGCCCCACAGTTGACGGTTCAGGCAGGCCATGCCGGCGAGGTATTGCAGGTTCGCATCGCGCGGGCGATTGAGTTGTGCGGATTCAATGCGGGCCAGCCAGGCAGCGTCCAGCGTGTCGAGCCCCAGTTCCAGCACGCCGATCAGCTTGATGCGCAGGTTGTCACCCACCGCGGAGTGCGGCGCCACCACCTGCTCCCACACCGACAGCAGCCAGCCGCGTGCGATGTCGGGGTCACCATGCAGCGCCATGAGGCGTGCCGCGGCCTGGACCACCAGCTCGGGCATGGCGCGTTCGCTGTCGTCCAGCGACATCCAGGCCTGCTGCAACTGGGCCGGGTCGTGGGCATCGCCGAGCAGCTCCAGCGCCAGGCCGCGCACGATGCTCTCGGCCGCACCCTGCGAAAACGCGCGGTGCTTGGCCAGCAGGCGGGCCGTTTCCAGCGCCTGGGTGGTCTGCCGCGCCTGCCGGGCGGCACGCAGCCGCATGCGAAGCGCCAGCGTGCGCCGCGCCGCACCCTGCGGCAACTGGGCCAGCCAATCCAGCGCGCCCTGTGCATCGCGGTCTTCCAGCGACCAGCGTGCCGCGCGGAACTGCACGCCTTCACGCACTTCCTGTGCATGCCGGGGCGACGAGCTTTGAAGTGCCAGTTGCAGGTGTTCATCGCGCAAGGGGCGGTTCTGCAGCGACTGCGCACTTTCGGCCACCAGCAGATGCGCCAGCGATCGAAGCTGGCTGCCGCGGCTGGCACTGTGGCCGGTGGCATGACCGGTGTGGTCCGCCAGTTGCTCCAGGCTCTTTTCCTGGGCCAGCGCATTCTGTGCCGATTTGGTGGCGCGGATGTAGCGGCCGGCCAGCAGGTGGGCCAGCGAATCCATCAGCGCGCCGTACATGGCACGCTCCTTTTGCTGTGCGCGCCAGCGTCTGGCCTCTGCCGGCAACGCAAACAGCGCCGACAGCGCACGCAATGCCAGGTACAGCACGGCAAACAGGCCGGCCATCAACAGCACCATCAGGTTGAAGGAGACGTCCACCCGGTGCGGCGGCCAGAAGATGGTGACCACCGCCTGGTTGTTGCCGGCGAGCAGGGCCACGGCGACCGCAATGCCGAACAGGGCCAATAGCCAGAGAGCTGCGCGCATGCCTGGCCCTGCCCTTCAGCGACCGGCTGCCGCCGTGGCCAGCGCGGCCAGGGTTTCGTCAAGCCGGGGCAGTTCGCTGGTCTTGAGCTGGCCCTGCACCTGCGCCAGCAGTTGCTGCGCCGACTGCGTCTTGCGTGACGCCGGATCGAAATACTTGCCCATCCACGCGCTGGCGCTGGCGAGGTCCGAGCGCACCACGTCGGTCTGCCGCGACAACAGCCCGATGCGTGCATTGAGCAGCCGCAGCTTGAGGTTTTCACGCAGGAAGAAAGACTGCTCGGGCGACATCAACGCGGCCTCGGGCTGGTCAATGCGGCTCACGCGCAGCAGCTTGCGGGCCTCTTCGCGCAGGCCGTCCAGCAGATGGCGTGACCAGGCATTCAGCGCCAGCTTGTCAAAGACTGGCCCCAGGCCCAGCCAGGCGGGTTTGGCCGTATCGTTGGCTGGATCGTTGGCCGGGGCAGTGGCTGGCGCAGCCGGCGGCAGGGCACGCGCAGGCGCGGTATGGGCCACCATGGAATTGGCAAGCGGAAGATCGTCAGCCAGCCGCACCAGCTCGTCGAGCTTGAGCGTCAGCACCGGCACGTCGGTGAGCACGGCGGCCTTGATGCGGGCCGCATCGCGGGCCACAGCGCGCTGCACCGGGTTCAGCCGAGGTTGCGCCGCGCGGGCCAGGCGCTGGTCAGCCGAGCGCAGGGCCGCCAGCAACGGCTCGGCGCTGCCCGTGAGTTGCGCCTGCTGCTGCGCCAGCCGCAGGGCAGACTCCACATCCACCACCAGGTTTTCATCGCGCGAACGCGAGAGGCTTTGCATCAGTTCCTCGAGCTGCGTGCGCTGCAGGCTGACTTCGCTGATGCGGGTTTCCTGGAGCGCCAGCCGGGCAGCGAGTTCGGTCGTACCCTCCTGGGCCTGGCGTGCCAGGGTACGGGCCTCGATGGCCTGCGCACCGGAGTCGGTACTGCGGCGCGCCAGTTCTTCCTGGATGTTGCCCAGCTTTTGCCAGAGCAGGCCGCTTACCAGCAAACCGCCGGCAGCGAGCACGGCCACCAGCAGGCCCCATCGCCGCGGCACCAGCCAGACGCCACCGCCGGCAGCACCGGAAAAATCAGCAGGCACAAGCCCACGCTCGAGCACAGGTGACGGGTCGGGCGCTGACGTCGAGCCGGACGAGGAAGGCTGAGAGGGTGAACTGTCGCTCATGGATCAGGGGATTCTATCGAGCGCAACGCCTGCCCGATGTCCCCCAGCGACGGCCGTGACTCCACAACAACACCCCATCCGGCCGCGCGCGCTGCCTCGGCGATGCGCGGGTGCGTGGCCAGCGCACGGGCCTGGCGCCAATCGAGGCGCGCCTGATCGACCAGATGGGCCACGGCCTCGGAACTGCTGAACAGCCACACCGAGCCATCGGTGCTGGCACGCTGCACGCGGTCGAGCTGCGCCGGGTTCAGGCGCGGTGCGCGGCGCTGGTACACACTCAGAAATTCCACCTTGGCGCCAGCGGCCTGCCACTGGCTCGAGATCCAGTCGCGCCCAGGCTTGGCTGTGCCGTTGCCCGGGCCCTCGCTGTCGCCCCGCACCACGAGGACACGGCGGCCCAGCCAGTCGCGCGAGCCGATCACGCGCCAGAGCGCCTCAGAGTCAAATTGCAGCGCATCTGCCGGCGGCATGTCGATCTGCGCAGCCGGCACGCCAAGCGCCGTCAGCGCGGCGGCCGTACCGGGACCCGGCGCAAGGAAACGCGTGTGGGCGGGCAACGGCAGCGCCGGTTTTTTCTGGAAGAAAAACTCCACCGCATTGCCGCTGACAAACAGGCAGGCCGCAAAGGTGTGCAACTCGGACCACGCCTGAGCCACCGCGGCCGGGTCGTCGGCCGCGGCAATATCCATCAGCGGCAAGGCCTCGGCCATAAAACCGGCCTGCTGCAACTGCGCGACCCAGGCTTCGGCCTCGCGGGCCGGCCGGGTGACGATGACTGCCGGTGCGCTGCGGCCCGGGGATGCCGGCCCGGCAGGCATCAGTGGTCCGCGGCTTTCCCCGCCCACACGGCACCGCGCGCCTGAAGCTCGGTGGCCACGGCCTGGCCCAGTGCCTCGGCTTCCGCGAAGCTGCGTACAGCGGCGGACTGACGAACGCGCACCAACGGTGGCAAGGGGCCCACTGCAACTGCTGCGGCGTCATCTGCAGCGCCGTCCACGGCGACCGGATCACCCCAGGCTGCATCGAGCTGCATCAGGGCATCGCCCACAGTACCTTGCGGCCTGGAGGTGAATGCCGCCAGCGGCATGGAGCAGCTGCCGCCCATGGCGCGCGACACCGTGCGCTCGGCCGTCACCGCGAACCAGGTGGGCTGGTGCGCCAGCGTGGCCAGCGCCTGCAGCAGATCGGCGCGGTCGGCGCAGACCTCGATGCCCAGGGCGCCCTGCCCGGCGGCGGGGAGCATGTGGGCCGGGTCAAACGTGGTGCGGATGCGTGATTCGAGTCCCAGGCGCTTCAGGCCGGCAGCGGCCAGCACAATGGCCTGGTACTGGCCTTCGTCGAGCTTGCGAAGACGGGTGTCGAGGTTGCCGCGCAGGGGATGGATGCTCAGGTCGGGCCGCAAGGCCTTCAGCAGCACCAGCCGGCGCAGACTGGAAGTACCCACCACCGCGCCCTGGGGCAAATCGTCCAGCGACGCATACTGGTTGGAGACAAAGGCGTCGCGCGGGTCTTCGCGCTCCATCACACAGGCCAGAGCAAAGCCGTCGGGCAAATCCATGGGCACGTCCTTGAGGGAGTGCACGGCCAGATCGGCGCGGCCTTCGCTCAGCGCGACTTCCAGCTCCTTGACGAACAGGCCCTTGCCACCCACCTTGCTGAGCGAGCGGTCCAGGATCTGGTCACCCTGCGTGGTCATGCCCAGCAGTTCCACCTCCCAGCCGAAGCGCGATTCCAGAAGGGCTTTGACATGCTCGGCCTGCCAGAGCGCCAGGCGGCTTTCACGTGTGGCAATCACCACCTTGTTGTTGCGGACGGGATGGGGTTGGGATGCTTCAGCCACTCGTAACCTGTTTGTAATCTTTAGGGGTAAGTGAATGCTAGCATGCAAAATTACGCGGCAAATCAGGTAGTTTCCTGCGTTCACGGTGATGAAAAAGCAAAACACAGGGGCGGAGATGGTCACTTCAACAGCAACGAAAAAAAACAACGCCGGCAGCCACGCGGCCACGACAAAGCCAGGCCGCTCTCGCGACAACGAACGCCCGCTGGTGGAAGACATCCGCCTGCTGGGCCGCATCCTGGGTGATGTGATCCGCGAGCAGGAGGGTGTGGCGGCATATGAACTGATAGAGCAGGTGCGCAAGCTGTCCGTGGCGTTTCGCCGTGACGCCGACCAGGAAGCCGACAAGGCACTGAAGAAACTGCTCAAAGGTCTGTCGGGCGACCAGACGGTCAGCGTGATCCGCGCCTTCACCTACTTCAGCCACCTGGCCAACCTGGCCGAAGACCGCCACCACATCCGGCGCCGCGCAGTGCATGAGCGCGCCGGCGACACGCAGGAAGGCAGTATTGAAGTCGCGCTGGCGCGCCTGCGCTGGGCCGGCATTTCGGCCAAGGCCATCTCCAACACACTGGCCCACAGCTTTGTGTCGCCGGTGCTGACGGCACACCCCACCGAAGTGCAGCGCAAGAGCATCCTGGACGCCGAGCGCGACATCGCCCAGCTGCTCACTGCGCGCGACGACATCAAGGCGCTGGCCCAGGCCATCAACGCCAGCAAGGACGCCCTGACGCCACGCGAGCTGGCCGCCAACGAAGCCACATTGCGCGCCCGCGTGATGCAGCTCTGGCAGACGCGGCTGCTGCGCTTTTCCAAGCTGACGGTGGCTGACGAGATCGAGAACGCGCTGAGCTACTACGAGGCCACCTTTCTGCGCGAGATTCCCAAGCTGTACGCCAACCTGGAGCGCGAGCTGGGCAACCAGCCGGTGCACAGCTTTCTGCGCATGGGGCAATGGATTGGCGGCGACCGCGACGGCAACCCCAACGTCAGCGCCGACACACTGAACTACGCGCTCAGCCGGCAGGCCGAAGTGGCGCTGCGCCACCACCTGAAAGAGGTGCACTTTCTGGGCGGCGAGCTGTCGCTCTCGGCCATGCTGGTGGACTGCAGTGCCGACATGCAGGCGCTGGCCGAGCGCTCCCCCGACACCAGCGAACACCGCCGCGACGAACCCTATCGCCGCGCCCTCACCGGCATCTATGCGCGGCTGGCCGCCACATTGAAGGCGCTGACCGGCGGCGATGCGGCGCGCCACGCGGTAGCACCGCAAAACCCCTACCTGCGGTCTGAAGACTTCCTGGCCGACCTGCGCACCATCGAGGCCTCGCTGCGCGCCCACCATGGCGAGGCGCTGATTGCCCAGCGCCTGCGCCCGCTGATCCGTGCGGTGGAGGTGTTCGGCTTTCACCTGGCCACGGTGGACTTGCGCCAGAGCTCGGACAAGCACGAGGAAGTTGTCGCCGAGCTGTTGGCCACCGCACGCATCGAGGCGCGCTACGCCCAGCTGGACGAAGCCGCCAAGCGCACGCTGCTGATGCGCCTGCTCAATGATGCGAGACCCTTGCGCGTCGTGGGCGCCAGCTACTCGGCGCATGCGCAAGGCGAACTGGCCATCTTCGAGGCGGCCCGCACCGCACGCGAGCGCTTTGGCAAGGAAGCGATCCGCCACTACATCATCAGTCACACCGAAACCGTCAGCGACCTGCTGGAAGTGCTGCTGCTGCAAAAGGAAGTCGGCTTGATGCAGGGCACCGTGGACCACCAGGCCAGGCACGACCTGATCGTGGTGCCGCTGTTTGAAACCATTGAGGACCTGCGCAATGCCGCGCCCATCATGCGGGAGTTCTATGCGCTGCCTGGCATCGCGGCGCAGGTGAAGCGAAGCGGCGCCGAGCAGGACATCATGCTGGGCTATTCCGACAGCAACAAGGACGGCGGCATCTTCACCAGCAACTGGGAGCTGTACCGCGCCGAGATCGCACTGGTGGAACTGTTTGACCAGTTGGCCAAGCACGGACTGAGCGCCGCCGGGCCGCCCCAAGGCGCGAGCGCCCCCTCGGGGGGCAGCGAACCACGCGTAGCGGGGAGCGTGGGGGCCGTCGGTCCACACAACATTCAATTGCGGATGTTCCACGGCCGCGGCGGTACCGTGGGCCGTGGCGGCGGACCGAGCTATCAGGCCATCCTGGCGCAGCCCCCCGGCACCGTGCGCGGGCAAATTCGTCTGACCGAGCAGGGCGAGGTCATCGGCTCCAAATACGCCAACCCGGAAATTGGCCGGCGCAACCTCGAAACGCTGGTGGCAGCCACCCTGGAAGCCACGCTGCTGCAGCCCACGAAACCAGCCACAGCAGCCTTTTTGCAGACCGCCGCCAGCCTCTCGGCCGCCAGCATGGCGGCTTACCGCGCGCTGGTCTACGAGACACCGGGCTTCACCGACTACTTTTTTGGCGCCACGCCGATCCGGGAGATTGCCGAGCTGAACATCGGTTCGCGTCCCGCGTCGCGCAAGCCGTCACAGAAGATCGAGGATCTGCGGGCCATTCCCTGGGGCTTCAGCTGGGGCCAGTGCCGCCTGACGCTGCCCGGCTGGTACGGCTTCGGGTCGGCCATCGACCAGTTTCTGCAGCAAGGCGGCAGCTCCGCCAGCCGCAAGGAAGCGCTGGCACTGCTGCAGAAGATGTACAAACAATGGCCCTTCTTCCGGACGCTGCTGAGCAACATGGACATGGTGCTCGCCAAGAGCGATCTGGC
This sequence comes from Synechococcus sp. UW140, assembly GCA_943370905.1. Taxonomy (GTDB): domain Bacteria; phylum Pseudomonadota; class Gammaproteobacteria; order Burkholderiales; family Burkholderiaceae_C; genus Polaromonas. The sequence continues at coordinate 53,355 of CALRSS020000010.1, read as the reverse complement.
GCTGGCCTCGCGCTATTCCGAACTGGTGGGCGACGTGCGCCTGCGCAAACGCATTTTCTCGGCCATCGAGGCGGAATGGCATCGCACAGCCGAGGCGCTGACACTGATCACCGGCGAGAAGCAGCGCCTGGCCGGCAACGCCGCGCTGCAGCGCTCCATACGCCACCGTTTCCCCTACATCGACCCCCTGCATCACCTGCAGGTGGAACTGGTGCGGCGTTACCGCGCGGGCCAGGCCGACCAGCGGGTGCAGACGGGTATCCACATCTCCATCAACGGGATTGCGGCGGGATTGCGCAACACCGGTTAACACACCCGGTGTAAGGGTATTCGGGTCTGTCGGCCTGCTCCTACAGGTGCAACAGCCGAGTCCGATAGCCCTTCCTGGCGAAGCGGCCTAGCATGGATTTCCACCCCGTCTGAACACGCTTGCTATGGCTTCTGACGAGGCGGACACAGCGTGCCCAGACAGCCACCCCGGAGCCCCACCATGACACCGCCCACCAGGAGCGCCGCGCGGCGCGTTCCGTTGACCGATGATGACGTTTCCTCCGACTTTGAAGCGCTCGCCTCGCACATGGGCGACTGCGAACGTTCACGCGAGCGCTTCTTCAGCCTGCGCTCCGCGCTCGAATGGGCGCACGGCCATGCCGCCCAACGCATCGTGACCACCGGCGCGCTGGTGCTGATGGTGGGTGCCGCCCTGCTGGCCCTGGTCTGACCGGATGGCCGCCGCGGTTCTTGCCAAACTCGACACCCTCAGCAGCCATGCCCGCAATCTCCTGCTGGCAGATCGGGCAGCGGCCGATCAACCGATACGCGCCGAGCTGTTCGGCCTGCACCGCTTTGAAGAGCACGGCCGCAGTCTGGCGCAGGCCCAGGTGGTTGACGACGAGGAGAACGACAGCGCCTCCTTGCGCGACGCGTCCTCGCACAAGTCGTTCTTCCCGCGCGTGGAAGAAAACCTCGCCGCCTTGCGCGAGGCCTACGATTACGTCGCGCTGACGTCGCGCACGGGTCACTACGTGACGCCGGCGGCCGAGTGGCTGCTCGACAACTTTCACCTGGTCGAAGCACAGCTCCAGCAGATCCGCGAAGGCCTGCCGCGCCGTTACTACGCCAGCCTGCCCAAGCTGGCCACCGCACCACTGCAGGGCCTGCCGCGCGTCTACGGCATCGCATGGGCCTATGTGGCCCACACCGACAGTGTGCTGAACCCCGAGGTGTTCACCGCTTTCCTCACCGCCTACCAGCAGCACAGCGAGTTGCGCCTGAGCGAGTTGTGGGCCCTGCCCACCACCTTGCGTGTCGTCCTGCTGGAGAACCTGCGCCGCATGGCCGACATGGTGGCGCAGAGCAAGATTGCACGCGAAGTGGCCCATGCCGTGTGGGATTGCGCCGGACAACTGAGCCATGCCGATCTCGACACTCTCGGCGCACTGATGCAGCAGCGGGACCTGCAGCGCAGCTACCTCACGCAGCTGTGGCAGCGCGCGCCGACGGAGCAAGTGGAAGAACACGACCTGCTCCGCGCATGGACCGAACGGCATTGCCCCGACGGCCCGGCGCTGATGCTGGAGGTCCAGAATTCGCAGGTCGCAGGCAACCTGACGGTAGGCAACATCATCACCACCCTGCGCCTGATCGGGCAGGTCGACTGGGTCGAGCTGATCGAGCCGGTGAGCCTGTCGCTCACCGAGTTCAGGCGCCTGTCCAGCTTCGCAGCGGAGAGCGAATCCACCCGCAGGCAGATCACCCAGTCGATGGAGCGCCTGGCGCGGGACGTTCCGATGTCCGAGCGCGACGTGGCACGTGCCGTGGTCGCCAGCGCCGAAGCGGTGCCGGGCAGCTTGCCGCCCATCGCTGCGGAACGCACCGCAGGTTTTTATCTGTGGGGCCCTGGGCGCGCGCAGCTGGAGGCCACGTTGGGTCTGTCCTCGGCGACGAAGGCATCCCGACCACGCCGACAGCACCGGGCCTCGTGGAGCGCATCGTTCATGGCCACACGGTGGGCGGCATGGCGACTGCCGATCTACCTCGCAGCCATCGCCTTGGTCACCGCAGGGCTGGTGCTGTACGCCATGCAACGTGCCGCCGGCCTGACGTGGCAGGCGGCGGTGGCACTGATGCTTCTGGCATGGCCTGCGTCGGAAGTGGCAGCGGCGCTGGTGAACCGGCTGATCGCGGAATCCCTCAAGGTGCGCCAGCTTCCGCGCCTTGCCTTTCTTCAGGGGATTCCCGCCGAGCACCGCGTGCTGGTGGTCATTCCGACACTGCTCACATCACCGGCCGCCACGCAGGAACTGGCCCGGAATCTGGAGCGCCACTGGCTGGCCAACCGCGAAGACAACGCCCAGTTCGCGCTGCTCACCGACTGGGTCGATGCGCCGCAGGTGCGCCAGCCACAGGACGCCGCCCTGCTGCGCGATGCCGTGGCGCACATCGCCGCGCTGAACGCGCAGTACCCCAGGCGTCAGCCCGAGGCGGCTCCGCGCTTCCTGCTGCTGCACCGTCCCCGGCTCTGGAGCGACACCCAGCAACGCTGGCTGGGCTGGGAACGCAAGCGCGGCAAGCTCGAGCAACTGATCGCGGCACTCTCTGCCGGCCATCTCGCAGGTCTCGACGGCCTGCACGCCCTGGAAGGCTTTGAACCCCTGGCGCCCGGGCTGAGGCTGGCTGGCGGCATCCGCTACATCGTCACGCTCGACAGCGACACCGGCATGCCGCCCGGCACACTGCGCGATCTGGTGGCCGTGGCCGCGCACCCGCTCAATGCCCCGCAGCTCGACGCGGCCGCACGCCGCGTGGTGGCGGGCTACGGCATCCTGCAGCCGCGTGTGGTGGCGCCGCTGCCTGCACCACACGAGCAAACGCCTTACCACTGGCTGTTTGGCGGCCCCTGCGGCATGGACCCATACCACCAGGGTGTCTCGGAGGTTTATCACGACCTCTTCGGCGACGGCAGCTTCAGCGGCAAGGGCCTGCTGCATGTGGCCGCCCTGCAGGCGGTGCTGAACGGACGGCTGCCCACCGACGCGGTGCTCAGCCACGACCTGCTGGAAGGCAGCATCGCGCGCTGCGGCTATGTCAGCGACGTGGTGCTGGTGGAAGGCAACCCCCACCATGCCGGCGTGGCCGCCTCGCGCACCCACCGCTGGACGCGTGGCGACTGGCAGTTGCTGCCGTTGATGCTGCGCGCACGCCACTTCGGCATTGATGCGCTCGGGCTCTGGAAGATGCTCGACAACCTGCGCCGTGCGCTGGTGGTCCCGGCCACTTTCGGCCTGCTGGCCTGGGTCAGCTTCACCGCTGCCTTGCCGCTCGGTACGGCGCTGCTCATCGCCCTGGCCGCCCTGCTGCTCGGCCCGTTGCTGGGGGCGCTGGCGGGGATGATCCCGACGCGCCGCGACCTGGCCTGGTGGCATTTCTTCCACGTCGGCGGTGCTGACCTGTTGCGGGCCTTCGGCATCGCGCTGTGGCAGTTCACTCAGTTGGGTGCGCAGGCTGTCATGCTGCTCGACGCCGCGATCCGCACGCTGTGGCGACTGGTGGTGAGCCGCCGGCGGCTGCTGGAATGGACCACCGCAGCACAGGCCCAGGCCTCGGCACGCGATGCACTGCTGCCCTTCGCGCAGCAACACCTGCCCGCGACGCTGATCTGTACCGCGCTGGCGGTGGCTGCCTTCTGGAGCCCCTACGGCGCCGGCGCAGCCGCGCTGTTCGCCCTGTGGGCTGCTTCGCCGGTCGTGGCATGGTGGGCCAGCCGGAGCCACCAACCCTCCCCGGCACGGGCGCTGCCCGATGCCGACAAGGCTTACCTGCGCACCGTGGCACGCGACACCTGGCGCTTTTTCGAGCACGCGGTGGGCCCTGAAGACAACCACCTGCCACCAGACAACCTGCAAATGGTGCCCGAGCCGACGCTGGCGCACCGCACCTCGCCGACCAACATGGGCCTCTATTTGCTGTCGGTGTGCTGTGCACGCGAATTTGGCTGGATCAGTACCGGCGAAGTCATCGTGCGCCTGCAGGCCAGCCTGACCACCATGGAGGGCCTGCCACGGCACCACGGCCACCTCTACAACTGGTACGACACCCGCACACTGGCTGTGCTGCAGCCGGCCTACGTGTCGGCGGTGGACAGCGGCAACCTCGCCGGGCTGTTGCTGGCCGTGGCGCAAGCCTGCCTGCGTCTGGCGCGCGAAGGTGGCGACGGCCAGCTGGCACAGACAACGCTGCTGCAACTGGCCCAGCGCTGCCACACCCTGTACAGCGGCATGGATTTTTCGGGCCTCTATGACGCCAGGCGCCGACTGTTTCACATCGGCCTGCGCGTCGAGGAGCAGGCGCTGGACGCCAGCTACTACGACCTGATGGCGTCCGAGTCCAGGCTGATGAGCTTTCTGGCGATTGCCAAGGGCGACGTGCCGCTACGCCACTGGGCGGCGCTGGGTCGCTCCTTCCTCTCGGTGGGCATCGTGCCGGGCCTGAAGTCGTGGTCGGGCTCGATGTTCGAGTACCTGATGCCCTCGCTGCTGATGCACGAGCCTGAAGACGGCCTGCTGCACACGGCGGCACTGGCTGCCATCACAGAGCAGCAGGCTTATGGCGCGGTGCAGGACTTGCCCTGGGGCATTTCAGAGTCTGGCTATTTCGCGCAGGACCACTCGCTCGCCTTCCAGTATTCGCCGTTCGGCGTGCCACGCCTGGCACTGCGCCGCACCCCCGCCACCGACCGGGTGATTGCGCCCTATGCCACGCTGCTCGCCACCCCGTTCGCGCCGGCCGCATCGGTGGCGAACCTGCGCGCACTGGAGCAACTGGGCGCCCGCGGTGCGCTGGGATTCTTCGAAGCGGTGGACTTCACCGTGTCGCACCAGCCCGACAACCAGCCCTTCAGCGTGGTGCAGTCCTTCATGGCGCATCACCAGGGCATGTCGCTGGTGGCGCTGTGCAACCTGCTGTGCGACGACGCACCGCGGCGCTGGTTTTCGGCCGAGCCTTCGGTCTGTGCCTACCAGGCCCTGCTGCATGAAAGCACGCCGCGGCAGATCGTCGAAAGCGCGGACCCGCGGTTGCCGCCGGAGCCGGGCGCGCACGTGGCCGAGCCGGTGTTCCATTCGCGGGACATCCATCCCACCGGCACTGGCTGGAAGCCCACGCACCTGCTGTCGAACGGGCGCTACAGCGTGGCCCTGCGGGCCAGCGGTGCCGGCGTCAGCCGGTGGCAGGGCCGTCACGTCAGCCGCTGGCGTGATGACTTGCTGCGCGACGGCTTTGGCACTTTCTTCTACCTGCGCCGGCAGGGTGACGCGGCCGTGACCTCGCTGACGGCGCTTCCGGCCCCCGGCGCAAACTGGCAATACCGCACGCGCTTCATGGCCGACCGCGTGCAGTTCGATGCCCAGGGCGACAAGCTGCTGGCCCGCACCACCGTGCTGGTGAGCCCGGAGGACGACACCGAACTGCGCACCGTGACGCTGCAAAACACCGGCCGGACCGAGCTGGTGCTGGAGCTGACGTCCTGCTTCGAGCCCGTGCTGACCGAACCGCGGGCGGATGAGGCCCATCCGGCCTTCTCCAACCTCTTCATGGCGACGCGCTGGGAGCCGGAGTGGCGAGCCTTGATGCTGACACGTCAACCCCGGCTGCATGGCGACCCGCAAATGGCGGTGTCGCACTTCCTCGCCGAAGCCGACGCCGAGGTGGTGTCGGTGCACTGCATCACCGACCGCCGCGCCTTCTCGGGCCGCAACCGCTGGCCTCACCAGCCCGCGCTGCAGGCGCAGCCTCCTGGCGATGACGGCACGCCCGTCAACGGCCTCGACCCGGTGGCCAGTCTGGTGGTCACGCTGCGTCTGGTCCCTGGCGCCGTCGCCCGGCTGACCTTCGCCACCACGGCGGCCGACACGGTGGACGAACTGACGGCCCGCATCGACAAATACCTGCAACCGATGCACGTGGAGCGCGCCACGCGCATGGCCGCCACCCTCGCCCAGGTGCGCCTGCGCGATCTCGCGCTGACACCCACCGAGAGCCTGGCACTGCAGGACCTGACCACCGCACTGATGTACAGCACCCCCCGCGCCACCCCCGAACGCACGCTGCTGGACAAACGCCAGCTCTGGCGCTTTGGCGTGTCGGGCGACAAGCCCATCGTGCTGCTTTACATCCACTCTTCCAGTGGCATGCCACTGGTCAACGCCCTGCTGCGCGCACAACCCTGGTGGGCTTTCGGTGGCCAGCCGGTCGATGTGGTGGTGCTCAACAGCGAACCGCATGCTTACCTGATGCCTTTGCAGCGCGACATCCTCGCGCTGCGCGACCGGCTGCTGCACACGGTGCAGAACAGCTTTGTGCAAGGGGGTGGCGTCGATTTTTCAGCCGGCTTTTACCTGCTGCGCGAGCAGGACCTGGCCGCCACGGAGAAAGCGGCCCTGGCGGGTTTGGCGCGCATCGTGCTCACGGCCGACGGGCGCCCGCTGGAGGCGCAGGTGGCGACGTTGCGGGAGAGCTGGCAACCCCAGCGCAGCACGGTGGCAACGCGCGTGACCATCGGTGGTGACGGCATCGCCCAGGTTGCCCTGCCTTCCGCCAGCGCCGCACCCCGCGTGCCTGAGGGACGCTTCGACGCAGCCAGCGGCGAGTTCTGCTTTGAACTGGCAGCTGGCCAGACCACACCCCGGCCCTGGATCAATGTGATCGCCAACCCCGGCTTCGGCTTTCAGGTGTCGGAGACCGGCAGTGGCTACACCTGGGCAGGCAACAGCCGCTTGCACCAGCTCACCCCCTGGTCCAACGACCCGGTGCGCGACCCGGCGCACGAGCATTGGCTGCTGCAGGATCGAGACACGGGCGAAGTCTTCCCGCTGACGCCGTCCCGGCGCCATGACGCGGGCAGCGCCTGGCAGGTTCGCCATGGCCAGGGCTATTCGGTGTTTGAAGGTCAGCAAGCCGGTCTTCATCTGCAAACCACCTTGTTCGCCGACCTGAAAGACGCGGTGAAGGTGGTGCAGGTGCGTCTCCGGCAGACCGGCGGTGCGCGGCGGCGATTGCGCGCCATCAGCATGGTCGAGTGGCAGTTGGGCGATGCGCGCGCTGCCCGACGGACACTGACCACCTGGAAAGACACTGCGCAGCAGACCTTGTTCGCGCAGCAGCGCGAGAGCCTGGCGGGCTTCGGCGGCGCCACCGCTTTCCTCATGTTCACAGGCGCGGCCATCGCCACCCAGTGGACTTGCGACCGGCGTGAGTTTTTCGACGCCCGCGGACAGATGGTGCTGCCCGATGTGCTGGGGCAGCGTTGCGGCGGCACAGCTGATCCTTGCGCCGCGCTGGCAGCCGACCTGGAGCTGGCACGCGATGGCACGCTGCAATTCAATGTGGTCCTCGGCCATGCGGCCGATGCGCCGGCGGCCGAGCAGTTGGCGCAGCAATGGGCGCGTGCCGACACGGGTCGTGCCCTCGCAGGGGTAAAGCAAGGGTGGTCGGAGTTGCTGGGTCGCGTGCAGGTTCACACGCCTGATCCGCTGTTTGACGCGCTGGTCAACCGCTGGCTGCTGTACCAGACGCTGGCCTCGCGCCTGTGGTCCAAGGCCGGCTTCTACCAGGCCGGCGGTGCTTTCGGTTTTCGCGATCAGTTGCAGGACGCCATGGCCTTTGCCGTCACCGACCCGGCGCGCCTTCGGGAGCAGATTCTGCTCAATGCATCGCGCCAGTTCCCCGAAGGCGATGTGCAGCATTGGTGGCACGCACCAGGCGGCGAAGGGGTGCGCACGCACTTCAGCGATGACCTGCTGTGGCTGCCGTTTGCCTGCGCCCATTACGTGCAGGTCACAGGTGACGAGAGCATCCTGGATGCGCAGATCGCTTTCATCGATGGTCCGGCCATCGCCGACGGCGCCGAGGACGCCTACTACGCGCCGCGGCGCAGCCCCATCACCGCGTCGCTGCTGGAGCACTGCGCGCGCACGCTGGACCGCAGCCTCGCCGTCGGCACCCACGGCCTGCCCCTGATGGGCACTGGCGACTGGAACGACGGCATGAACCGCGTGGGCCACGAGGGCCGGGGCGAGTCAGTCTGGCTGACCTGGTTTTTGTGCAGCGTGGTCACCCGCTTTGCGCCGCTGGCCGAGGCACGGGGCCAGACGCAGCGCGTAGCGCGCTGGCGCCAGAGTCGGGACGGCTGGATCGCTGCGCTGCACGACGCCGGCTGGGACGGCCAGTGGTTCCGGCGGGCGTTCTTTGACAACGGCGCCGCGCTGGGCTCGTCGGCCAACGACGAGTGCCGCATCGACCTGATCGCCCAGGCCTGGTCTGTGCTGTCGGGTGCGTCCAGCGATGCCTGGACACAGCCCGCGATGCGGGCGATGAAGCATGAACTGATCGACGGGGAGGCCGGGCTGGTGCGCCTGCTCAGCCCGCCGTTTGCGAACTCGCCCAACAACCCGGGCTACATCCAGGCTTACCCGCCCGGTGTGCGGGAGAACGGCGGCCAGTACGCCCACGCGGGGGTCTGGGCCCTGATGGCGCAGGCGATGACGGGCGACGCCGAAGGCGCCTGGCAGAGCTTCCAGTTCCTGAGCCCCGCCCACCGCCATGCGCACCCGGTGCACGGGCCGCGCTACGAGCTGGAGCCTTATGTGATGGCAGGTGACGTGTACGGCGCCGCTCCATATGTCGGCCGCGGCGGCTGGAGCTGGTACACGGGTTCTGCCGCCTGGCTGCATCGCGCAGCCCTGGAAAGCATGATCGGTCTGGCAGTACGGCCCGGCGCGATCTGCCTGTCGCCGTGCCTGCCGGCGCACTGGCCTTCGGTGGAGATGCAGCTGGCGGTGCAGGGGCATCAGCTGCGCATTCGCTGGGAGCGCAACGCCAGCGTCGCCAACGAAGCCTTTGCACCCCATCAAGTTGCGCTGGAAGGGCAGTGGGTCGCCTTGTCCGGACTGCCGCAGACCGCGGCGTTGCTGGTGCGGGGGGCGCCAGCGCCCGGCCGTGTCACGAGCCCAGAAACTCACCCACCGGTTTGAGATCGTCCACCCGGTCGCAAATGGCCTTGACGATCATCAGGATGGGAATGCCCAGCAGCAGCCCCCACACGCCCCACAGCCAGCCCCAGGCGAGCAGGCCGACAAACACCGCGACCGGGCTCATGCGGCTGGTGCGGCTGGTGAGCCAGGGCGTCAGCAGATTGCCCACCACGGTGTGGATCAGCAGCGAGGCACCCCCCACGGCCAGTGCCATGTTGAGGTTGCCGAACTGAAGAAAGCCCACCAGGGCCGAGCCGCTGGCCGTGAGGAGCGACCCGACATACGGCACCATGTTGAAGATGCCGGCAGCGACACCCCAGACAGCGGCGTTATCCAGCCCGAGGGCCGCCAGCGCCACCCAGGTCAGCACGCCCACCAGCACGCTGGTCAGCAATTGCACCTGCAGGTAGCGCTGGATCTGTGCCGTGATTTCATTGAGCGCCTGCAAGGTGATCTTCTTGCGGCTCAGCGTGGTGCCAGCCACCCTGACCAGCTTGCGACGAAACGCATCGCCCGAGACCATGAGGAAATAGGTCAGGAAAAGCACTGCGGTCATCTGTCCGATCAGGGCCAGCAAGCCCATGGTGCCGGACCACAGGTAGTCGCGCACATTGAAGCGCGAGGCCTCGATCACCACCCGCATCGCGCCCTTGTTGCCCGGGGCTGCGGCACTCTCCTGCGCTGCCTGTTCGAGTTGGGAGGCCGCCTTTTGCACGGTTTCCAGCGTGCTGTCGGACTGGCCGCCCCGCGCCTTGATGGCCTGCCGGAATTTTTGCGCGGCCGCCGGCAAGGCATCGACCAGCTGTGAGGCCTCCTGCCGCAGCGAGTAGGCCGAGCCGCCCACCGTGCCCACGATGGCCAGCAGCAGCACCGCCGAGCCCAGCCAACGCGGCACGCGCATCTGTTCCATCCAGTTCACCACCGGCGAGAGCGCATAGCTGAAGAACACGCTGAGCATCACGGGAATGAAGACCGCCTTGGCCCAGTGCAGCACAAACAGCGCCGCCAGCGCTGCCAGCAGCGCCAGCGAAACGCTGCGGATGTCCACCGGCATGTGGAGCATCAGCGGAACTGCCGCAGGCGGACCGTCCGGATGGGAGGACGTTGCCTGCTGATCCGGTGCAGGCGCAAACGCGTCCTCGGTCACCTCGGGGTTTTGGCGTGGTGCTGTCTCGCTAGGGTCGGCATGGGTTGGCGTCAAGACCTCCAGCGAGGCCTCCAGGCGGGTATCTGTCATTGCGGTCTCCTCGCCAACTTGCCGCGCAGCCAGCGTCGCAGCTTATAGTTGTTCGATGGTCTCAGACCCGATTGAATCGCAGGCGGCCAGGTCTGCCTGTAGGACAGTGAACCAAGCGCCTGTCGGTGCGCTGGCCCACCATCGCACCCATTAACCCGCGATGGCCTCACGCACTGCGCTGAGCTGGCGCCGCGACACCGCGAGCAGTTCATCGAGGCCGGTCAGGCGTACCGCCCAGCCTTCGCCCTCCTCGGGATCGAAGTGCTTTTCGAGCGCACGCACCGCGCGCCGGGCAATCAGCGCATTGCGGTGAATGCGCATGAAGCGGCTGGCGTAGCGCTCTTCCAGTTCGTTGAGGGACCCGTCCAGGATGTAGCTGCGCTGCGCCGTCCGCACGGTGACGTACTTCAGTTCCGCCTTGAAGTACAGCACCTCGGCCAGCGGCACCCGCTCGGTCCGGCCGCGGTCCTGAATCACCAGCATGTCGGTGGCTGGGTCTTCGGCCGAACGCCCTGCCTGCAGCAGGCGCTCGACTTTCTGCAGGGCCTGTTGCAAGCGTTCCAGGCGCACGGGCTTGGTGAGGTAGTCTGCGGCCTCCAGATCAAAAGCCTGCACCGCGTGCTCGGCGTGCGCCGTCACAAACACCAGTGCAGGCGGCCTGGCCAGCGCCCGGATGGCGCGCCCCAGTTGCATGCCATCAGCGCCGGGCATGCGGATGTCCAGCAGCACCGCATCAACGGCGCCCCGCTGCAGCGCGTTCATGGCCTGTACTGCATCGGCCGCTTCGGCGACCACCTCGGCACGCGGCGCCACGCAGTCGCCCACCAGGGTGCGCAGCCGCGATCTGGCCAGCGCCTCGTCGTCCACCACCAGCAGCTTCAGCACCTGGGGCGTCATGCCGGTATCTCCAGTCGCACCTGGAACACGCCGTCTTTCAGCACGGTCTTGAACTTGGCCTGGACGTCGTGCAGCAGCAGCAGGCGCTCGCGCACATTGGCCAGCGCCAATCCGTGGCCACGCTCGCCAGCGCCGCCCGGCGTGGAGTTGGTCACCTTGATCACCACCGTCGCGCCACGCCGCAGGGTGGTGATGGTCAACTGCGCACCGCTGGCGCTGGGCTCCACCCCGTGCCTGACCGCGTTTTCCACCAGGGGCTGCAGCAGCAGGGGCGGCAGCCGCGCCTTGTCGGCGGCGGCATCCAGGCTCCAGCTCACGCGCAGCCGCTCGCCGAAGCGTATCTGTTCGATGGCCAGATAACGCTGCGCCAGGGCGATTTCCTGGGCCAGCGTGACGGACTCCGCCGGGTCTGCCAGTGCGCTGCGGAACAGCTCGCTCAGGTCTTCCAGCACGCGCTCGGCCTTGGCCGGTTCGGCGCGTACCAGCGCAATGGCGCTGTTGAGGGTGTTGAACAGAAAATGCGGGCGGATGCGCGACTGCAGTTCATCCAGTCGGGCCGCCGTGGCCGCTGGCGTCAGCGCCCTGGCGCGCCAGAACAGCCCTGCCAGCACCACCGCCGACAACAGCGCACCCGCCGCCGCGCTGGCCCACCAGGGCGACGGCTTGAGCATGCCCGTGAGGGTCAACATGGCGCAACCGTAAAGGCCCGACAGCGCCCCCAGCACGATCCCTGCCGCCCACTGCAGCGCAGGCCCCAGCGGGTTCAGCCGCTTTTTGAGCGAACAGGCCGCGATCAGCCAGGCCAGCGTGGCCGGCAACACGCCGCCGGTAAGCAGCGAAAAGCGCAGCAGCCAGTCCGTCAGGTCGGCCGACAGAAACATGGCACCGACACCCACGACGGACTCCACCAGCAGCACGGCGCGCAGCACCACCCCCACATGGCAGACATCGAACAGGCTGGCACGCACAGGCGTGACCGGCGGCGCCTCCTCTCCGGGAATGAAGCTGCCGAGCAAGGTGGAGTCGCTGAAGGCGGTGGAAGTTCTGGAAGTGGTCATCCGGAATGCGTCAACAGAAATGGCGGGCAGCGGCGATTGGCGGTACGGTGGATAAAATGGTTGCCATAAGTATTGCACCGCTGCGGGCCTTTAGGGCGTTTTGGGTTGTCACTGGAGACACTATTTCAGAACCCTTGGCAGGCAGGCTTGCCAGCGCACCGGCAGCCATGCCTCACGGCCCCCACACAACACCCGTCCGACAGAAAGCCCGACGTGAACCAATTCGACAAAAAATCCCAGGCATGGTCCGCCCTCTTTTCCGAGCCGATGAGCGACCTCGTCAAGCGCTACACGTCGAGCGTCTTCTTTGACAAACGCCTCTGGCTGGCCGACATCACCGGCTCGCTGGCCCATGCCGAGATGCTGGCTGCGCAGGGCATCATTGCCGCCGCCGACCATGCCGCCATCGTGCAAGGCATGACCCAGATCCGCAGCGAAATCGAGTCCGGCGCCTTCGAATGGAAGCTGGACCTCGAAGACGTGCACCTGAACATCGAGGCGCGCCTGACGCAACTGGTGGGCGACGCCGGCAAACGCCTGCACACCGGCCGCAGCCGCAACGACCAGGTCGCGACCGATGTGCGCCTGTGGCTGCGCGGCGAGATCGACCTGATCACCGAGCTGCTGGTCGAGCTGCAGACCGCGCTGGTGGATATGGCCGATAAAAACGCTGAAGTGATCCTGCCAGGCTTCACTCATCTGCAGGTGGCGCAACCAGTGAGTTTCGGCCACCACATGCTGGCCTACGTGGAAATGTTCAGCCGCGATGCCGAACGCATGCAGGAGGTGCGGCGGCGCGTCAACCACCTGCCGCTGGGCGCTGCAGCCCTCGCCGGCACCAGCTACCCGCTGGACCGCGAGCGCGTGGCCCGCACCCTGGGCATGGTCGACGAACACGGCCAGCCTTGCGTGTGCCAGAACAGTCTGGACGCCGTGAGCGACCGCGACTTCGCCATCGAATTCACCGCAGCCGCTTCGCTGGCCATGGTGCACATCAGCCGCATGAGCGAAGAGCTGATTCTCTGGATGAGCCAGAACTTCGGCTTCATCCAGATCGCCGACCGCTTCACCACCGGCTCGTCCATCATGCCGCAGAAGAAGAACCCCGATGTGCCCGAGCTCGCCCGCGGCAAGACCGGCCGCGTGGTCGGCCACCTGATGGGCCTGATCACCCTGATGAAAGGCCAGCCGCTGGCCTACAACAAGGACAACCAGGAAGACAAGGAGCCGCTGTTCGACACCGTCGACACGCTGAAGGACACGCTGCGCATCTTTGCCGAAATGGTGGGCGGCATCACGGTGAAGCCCGAGGCCATGGAACGCGCCGCCTTGAAAGGCTATGCCACCGCCACCGACCTGGCCGACTACCTGGTGAAAAAAGGCCTGCCTTTCCGCGACGCCCACGAAACCGTGGCCCACGCCGTCAAGGCGGCCACCTCCCACGCAGTGGACCTGTCCGAGCTACCACTGTCCGTGCTGCAGGAATTCAATCCGAATATTGGCAAAGACGTGTACGACGTGCTCAGCCTGCGCGGCTCGCTGAACGCCCGCAACATTCTGGGCGGTACCGCGCCGGCGCAGGTGAAGCTGCAGGTGGCGCGGCACCGCGCGCGGCTGGCCTAAGCTCCGGCTAAGGTGTTCTTTGTAGACTGAACAGCTACGGAGGACATGAACATGCTGACCCGCTCTCCCAAGCACACTGCGTTGAGGCGGCTTCCCACTCAACACAGCAGCGCCTTCGGCCCGTCAAGGTCATTCCCACAACCCCATCTGGCGGCGAGCACTGACACGTTTTTCGCCAGCATGGGCCGCGGAACCGGCTTCTCCGGGCCGCAGGCGCAGCGGCCCCCTCGGGGGGCAGGGAGTTACGCGAAGCGAACGACCGTGGGGGCACAACCACATGCGCCTATTGCTGGTTGAAGACGACACCATGATCGGCGAATCGGTGCTGCAGGTGCTGCGCGCCGAGCACTACGCCGTGGACTGGGTGCGCGACGGCAGCGTCGCCGATGACGCGCTGCGCAGCGAACGCTACGACCTGGTGCTGCTCGATCTCGGCCTGCCCAAACGCGACGGGCTGGACGTGCTGCGCCGCCTGCGCGACCGCCACGACGCCGTGCCGGTCCTGGTGGCTACTGCACGCGACGCCGTCGGCGACCGCATTGCCGGGCTTGACGCCGGTGCCGACGACTATGTCGTCAAACCCTATGACATTGACGAACTGCTGGCCCGCATCCGCGCGTTGCTGCGCCGCAGTGCCGGACGCGGCGAGCCGGTGTTCGAACACAAGGGCGTGAAGCTCAACCCGGCCACCCGCGAGGCCAGCCTGCATGGCCAGCCGGTGTCGCTGTCGGCCCGCGAATGGGCGGTGCTGGAGCCCCTGCTGGCGCGGCCGGGCATGGTGCTCTCGCGTGCGCAGCTGGAGGAAAAGCTGTTCAGCTGGAAAGACGATGTGAGCAGCAACGCGGTCGAGGTCTACATCCACGGTGTGCGCAAAAAACTCGGGGCGGACTTCATCCAGACCGTGCGCGGCCTCGGCTACCTGGTTCCGCGGGAATGAGGGTGCGCTCATGACATTGACCCATTCCCTGCGCGCAAGACTGCTGTGGTTTGTGCTGCTGGCCATTCTGCTGGTGGCGGTGCTGCAGGCCGTCACGGCCTACCGCGGCGCGCTGCAGCAGGCCGACGCAATGTTCGACGACCACCTGCAGCAGATGGCGCGCTCGATGCGCAGCGGTGTCCCCATCGGTTCGCCGCTGGACGAAGACGATGCGGATGACTTTGATCTCTATGTGCAGATCTGGGGACCGGACGGCACGCAGCTCTTCCGCTCGTCCCGCGCCCCACTGCCGCCGCTGGCTGTGCTGGGATTTTCGGACGTCGAGGCCAATGGCACCCGCTACCGCGTGTATTCACTGCAAACCGCATTACAGACTGTGCAGATCGCGCAGGACCTGGGCGCACGTTCGGCCCGTGCACGTGGATTGGCCCTGCGCGCAGTTGCTCCCTTTGCGTTGCTGACGCCGCTGCTGATGCTGGCGGTGTGGTGGGTCATCACCCGTTCGCTCGCACCGATTGAACGCACCCGGCGCCAGGTGGCAGCACGGGCCGCCGACGACTTTTCACCGCTGGCCCCCGGCAACCTGCCCGACGAGGTGCGGCCGCTGGTCGAAGAGATCAACCTGCTGTTCGGCCGGGTTCGCAGTGCCTTCGACGCCCAGCGCCACTTTGTCGCTGACGCCGCGCACGAGCTGCGCTCCCCGCTGACGGCCCTGAAGCTGCAAGCGCAGGCCCTGCGCCGGCCAGACCAGGGCTCGGCAGAAAAAGACGCCGAAATCGCCCGCCTCAACCAGGGCATTGACCGCGCGATCCGGCTGGTGGAGCAGTTGCTGCTGCTGGCGCGCGAAGACGCCGGCGGCGCGCAGCAACAGGTACAGGAGAGCGTGCGCCTCGAGGACGTCGTCAAGCTGGCCGTGGCCGACGTGCTGCCACAAGCGGTGCACAAGGGCATCGACCTGGGGCTGGCCGCACCACCCGATGCGGTGGATGGCAACCCGCACACCGACACCGCGGCCCTCACCGTCCAGGGCCACCCGGAGGCCCTACGGGTGCTGCTGCGCAACCTGCTGGACAACGCCATCAAGTACACCCCCGGCCCGGGCACCGTGGACATTTCCCTGCAGCAGCAGGGCGGGCAGACCGTTCTGACCGTGGAAGACAGCGGCCCCGGCATTGCCGAGGTTGACCGCAGCCGGGTGTTTGACCGCTTCTTCCGCGCCGACACCGCCGCCAGTGAAACCGGCAGCGGCCTGGGCCTGGCCATCGTCAAGACCATCGCAGCACGCCACGGCGCTGCGCTGGTGCTGGAACGCTCGGCCAGGCTGGGCGGGCTGAAGGTCGAGGTGCAGTTTCCGGCAGCCGACGCCACGCGCAGGCCACAGGCCTGATGCTGATGCGAAGTTGCTGGAAATTTAAGCCCCACCTAAGACGGCGTCCTCACAGTTGAAATGGATGGCACCCCCGTGTGCCCTTCACACTTCACGAAAGGAAGCTCTCCATGAAATCCGCCGCTTTGAAAAACACAGGTCTGGTGGCAGCCCTGTTGGCCGCAGGTGCCATCGGTGGTGCTGGCGTCAGTGCCTTGAACGCCGTCCATGTGAATGCCCTGGCCGCCATGCCGCCGGCGGCCATCAGCAGCCCGGGTGCGCCTTTGCCCATGGCACTGCCCGACTTTTCGCAGATCACCGAGCGCTATGGCCCGGCCGTGGTCAACATCAGCGTGACGGGCACCACCAAGGTCGCCGATTCACCCTTCGCCCAAGGCGATGGCAGCGACGACGGCGACGCGCAGGCGCTCGACCCGTTCTTTGAATTCTTCCGCCGCTTCCAGCAAGGGCAGCGGCCCGGCGCCGGCCGCAGTGCACCGCAGGAGATCGTGCGCGGCCAGGGCTCAGGCTTCATCGTCAGCAGCGACGGCATCATCATGACCAACGCCCACGTGGTGCGCGATGCCAGGGAAGTGACCGTCAAGCTGACCGACCGCCGCGAGTTCCGCGCCAAGGTGCTGGGCGCAGACCCGAAGACCGATGTGGCGGTGCTGCGCATCGACGCCAAAAACCTGCCCGTGGTCACGCTCGGCAAGATCAGTGAGCTGAAGGTCGGCGAATGGGTACTGGCCATCGGCTCGCCCTTCGGCTTCGAGAACACCGTCACCGCCGGCGTGGTGAGCGCCAAGGGCCGTTCACTGCCCGATGACAGCGCCGTGCCCTTCATCCAGACCGACGTGGCCGTCAACCCCGGCAACTCGGGCGGGCCGCTCTTCAACACCCGCGGCGAGGTGGTGGGCATCAACTCGCAGATCTACACCCGCAGCGGTGGTTACCAGGGCGTGTCGTTCGCCATCCCGATTGATGTGGCGGCCAAAATCAAGAACCAGATCGTGGCGACCGGCAAGGTCGAGCATGCCCGCCTCGGCGTGGCGGTGCAGGAAGTCAACCAGGCGTTTGCCGACTCCTTCAAGCTGGACAAACCCGAAGGCGCGCTGGTGTCCAGCGTCGAAAAAGGCAGCCCCGCCGACAAGGCCGGCCTGCAGTCGGGCGACGTGATCCGCCAGGTCAATGGCCAGGCCATCGTGTCGTCAGGCGACCTGCCGGCCATCATCGGCCTGGCCGCGCCGGGCGATGCGGTGACGCTGGGCATCTGGCGCCAGGGTGCTGCCAGAGAGCTGACCGCCCGCCTCGCCAATGCCAGCGACAAGGCCACCCCCGTGGCCAGCAAGACAGCCGCACCCGACCAGGGCAAGCTGGGCCTGGCGCTGCGCCCGCTCCAGCCCGATGAAAAGCGGGAGTCGGGCATTGACACGGGCCTGCTGGTGCAGCAGGTCACCGGCCCGGCAGCGCTGGCGGGCGTGCAGACAGGCGATGTGCTGCTGTCGGTCAACGGCGTACCGGTGCGCAACATCGAACAGGTCCGCGGCATGGTGGCCAAATCGGCCAGGTCGGTGGCGCTGCTGATCCAGCGCGGCGATAGCAAGATCTTTGTGCCGGTGAACCTGGGCTGACGCAGCGCGGCAGACACGGAAAAAGCGGGCTGATGCCCGCTTTTTTCATGGTGGCACCGCGTCCAGCGCCGCGCGTGGCCTCACGGCCAGGAAGGCCTGGCTGAGAAAATTTCCGGAGCCTCCCAATTTTTTTCAAGCCGCACCGGCGCAAACTGACTACGATCGTGGGCAGGAGAACAGCCCCATGACAGTGATCACCAACATCGAAGACCTGCGCGTTCTGGCGCAAAAACGCGTGCCGCGCATGTTTTACGACTATGCCGATTCCGGCTCATGGACGGAAGGCACCTACCGCGCCAATTGCGAGGATTTTCAGAAGATCAAGCTGCGCCAGCGCGTGGCCGTGAACATGGAAAACCGCAGCACCGCCACGCGCATGGTCGGCATTGAGACCAAAATGCCAGTGGCCATTGCACCGGTGGGCCTCACCGGCATGCAGCATGCCGATGGTGAAATCCTCGCAGCCCGGGCTGCCCACAAGTTCGGTATTCCCTTCATCCTTTCGACGATGAGCATCTGCTCCATCGAGGATGTGGCAGCGGCCACGCAGGCGCCTTTCTGGTTCCAGCTCTACATGATGCGGGACCGCGACGCGATGGCCGACATGATCGAGCGCGCCCGCAAGGCCAATTGCAGCGCGCTGGTGCTGACGCTGGACCTGCAGGTCATTGGCCAACGCCACAAGGACCTGAAAAACGGCCTGACCGCACCGCCCAAGCCGACGCTGGCCAACATCATCAACCTCATGACCAAGCCGCGCTGGTGCCTGGGCATGGCCGGCACCCGCCGCCACAGCTTCGGCAACCTGGTGGGCCATGTGAAGGGCGTGAGCGACATGCGCTCGCTCTCGGCCTGGACCAACGAGCAGTTCGACCCGCGCCTGTCCTGGACCGATGTGGCCTGGGTCAAGGAGCGCTGGGGCGGCAAGCTCATCCTCAAGGGCATTCAGGATGTCGAGGACGCGAAGCTCGCCGTGCAAAGCGGTGCAGACGCCATCGTGGTGAGCAACCACGGCGGCCGCCAGCTCGACGGCGCGCAGTCCAGCATCGGGGCCTTGCCCGCCATCGTCGAAGCCGTGGGCCAGGACATTGAAGTGTGGATGGACGGCGGCATCCGCTCCGGCCAGGACGTGCTCAAGGCCTGGGCATTGGGCGCGCGCGGCACGCTGATCGGCCGCGCCATGGTCTATGGCCTGGGCGCCATGGGTGAAGAAGGCGTCACCAAGGCGCTGCAGATCATCCACAAGGAGCTCGACATCACGATGGCCTTTTGCGGCCACACCAACATCCAGACGGTGGACAAAGGCATCCTGCTGCCCGGCACGTTCTGAAGTCGCTGACACGCCAGCGGCATCGGCAGGCGTTCAGCGCAGGGCCGCCTTCACAGCCGCATCCAGCGAGCCCATGAAAGCCTCGACGGCGTCGGTGTAGGCGCCCGGCACCCCCAGATCGGCATTGATCTCCCCATGGGACAGCGCCTGCGGCAGCGGCTCGGCCCGCACGCCCAGCGCGGCGGCACGGCCGGCAAAAAGGCGTGCCTGCTCGCACGCATCGTCGCGCCGGCTGGAACACACCAGCAGCATCGGCCGCGCATCGCGCACGAGCTGATGCGAGGGCGAGGCACGCACCCACAGCGCGGCGTCCTGCCCGAAGGCGCGGTCATACAGGCCCAGGTGGCGGGCCGTCATGATGTGCCGCACCTCCAGTGCGGCGCTGTCCAGCACCACGGTGCCCAGCCAGGGCTGCGCGCCTGCGGCCAGGGCATGCTGCGGCGCTGATGAGAGCAGCGCCACCAGATGCGCGCCCGCCGAGTGCCCCATCAGGATGAAGCGTGCCGGGTCGGCGCCCCAGGCCGTCGCCCGGGCCTGCGCTGCTGCCAGTGCCATGGCCACATCGCCTGCCTGCTGCAACGGGTTGACGGACTGCTGCAGGCGGTAGTTCACCGACACCAGCACCCAACCTCGCGCCACCCAGCGCTTGACCTTGTTCTCCACCACCCTGGCATTGGTCTTGTCGCCATGGCGCCAGCCACCGCCATGGACCATCAGGATCACCGGCGCCGCAGCACGCGTGGAGCCGATGGGCGCAGGCGCAGGCAGGTAAACATCCATGCATTGGGCGGGGTCGCTACCGTAGGCCACGTCCCGCAGCAGGCGCGCGCCCGCAGGCAGCGGCACGGGCGAGGCGGAGCGGACGTCGTCGGCCGGATCTTCCAGCTGCAATGCGGCGTGGCGCTCTCGCCAGCGCTCCAGCAGGGGCCCCGCCCAGCCTGGCGGGCTGCAGGTCAATCCGGAAAGCGCCACCAGCAAGGCCAGCGCCGGCCCGACAGGCCGCAAGCCACGCGCAGCCATCAGAAGGGAACCCGGTTCAACGCAACACGAGGGGTACGCAAAGGCAGGCGCTCCATGAAATACCGGCAACCCTGACAAAAAAACAAGAAGCCAGGACTGCCGGGGAGGGGGCGCCGGCTCGCCCCCGGGACATCAATGCTGCCCTGCAGGGCGCGCCGGAACCGTCTTCAGGAAAGCATACAGCGCCTGCGCGTCCACGTCACTCAGGACACGCAGCGACTCGAAAGGCATCACCGTGATGGCCGTGCCATCTGGCCGCCGGCCACTGCGCAGCATCGCAACAAACTCGGCGGCATCGCGGTAGCGCGCCATGACACCGCCCTCGCCCGGCGTGAGGTTGGCAGCAGCCGCCCAGTCAGGCGGGGCACCGGGAATCTTGCCACCGGAAAGGCCCGTACCGTGGCAGCCGACACACATGTTGGCCACATAGGCGCCGTGCGCGGGGTTGATGCCCTCGGCCACCGCCCTGGCAGGCGGCAGGCGGTGGTCGATCTTCTGGGCGGCATCGCGGATCGCGTCGAAACCGTACAGCACGCGCACCGGCAGCGGCAGCTCCAGAACGGCGGCCGAACCGCTGGCCGGTGGCATGGCCTTGACGTAGGCGACCAGCGCGCCCAGGTCCTCGTCGGTCAGGCGGTTGTAGTCCTCGCTGGGCATGATGAACACGGGGCGGCCATCGGGCTTGATGCCGTGGCGCACCGTGCGCACCCAGTCTTCCGGTGCGTAGCGCAGCACCACATTGCCGGGGCCAGGCGAGATGTTGGGGCCGGCCATGCGCAGTCCCTTGCCGTCGTTGATGAACTCGCGCCCCGCACCGTTGGCACCGTGGCAGTCCGCGCAGCCGCGCGAGCTGTACAAATACTGGCCGCGGGCCAGCGCCACGCTATCGGCGGGGAAGGCCACCGGCCGCACCTGGGCCTGCACGCGCCGCTGCAACTTGCGCTCGGCCAGTTGCACCCCCACCAGCGCCGTAGCGGCGGCCAGCACCACGGCGACGCACACGCCCACGACAGACCACTTCACCCAAGCCTTCATGTCCTCTCCCCTTCTTGTTGTTCTGCTGCGTCTGGCCCTGCTGCTGTTTCTGGTGCAGGTGTTGCCATGGCAGTCAAAATTCTAGAAGGCCGCCTGCACGGAGGTCATCCTCAATTTCCCCTAAGGTCAGACCCTGCACTGGCCGGCCCCAGCCTCATGACGGGTGACTGTCAAGGACAACGGCCGAACCGCCACAAGGATCACGGCTATGCTTGAAAGGTGAACGACTCCCCGTCAACTGCAGCCACCAAACCACGCCGAATCGCCCACCTCGACATGGACGCGTTTTACGCCTCGGTGGAGCTGCTGCGCTACCCGCAGCTCAAGGGCCTGCCGGTGGTCATCGGCGGCGGCAAGCGCCGGGTGGATGAAGAGCTGCTGGCGCGCCAGGGCGAGCGCGAGCTGCGCTTCATTCCGGTGGCCGAGTTCCCGCTGCTCAAGGACTACGTGGGCCGCGGCGTCATCACCACCGCCACTTACGCCGCGCGGCAATTCGGCGTCGGCTCGGCCATGGGCATGATGAAAGCCGCCAAGCTGTGTCCGCAGGCCATCGTGCTGCCGGTGGATTTTGAAGAGGTGCGCAGGTTCTCACGGCTCTTCAAGAGCACCATCACCGAGATCGCCCCCGTGATGCAGGACCGTGGCGTGGACGAGGTCTACATCGACTTCACTGACGTGCCCGGCGGCCAGCGCGAAGGCGGGCGCGTGCTGGCCCGGCTGATCCAGAAGGCCATCTTTGAAAAGACGGGCCTGACCTGCTCCATCGGCGTGGCGCCCAACAAGCTGCTGGCCAAGATGGCCAGCGAGTTCAACAAGCCCAACGGCATTTCCATCGTCCAGCCCGACGACCTGCAGACCAGCATCTGGCCGCTGGCCTGCCGCAAGATCAACGGCATCGGCCCCAAGGCCGACGAAAAGCTCAAGCGCCTGCACATCCACACCATCGGCGAGCTGGCGGCGCAAGACCCGGGCTGGCTGGTCGACAACTTCGGCCGCGCCACCGGCGCCTGGATGCATGCCGCCGCCTGGGGCCGTGACGACAGCCCGGTGGTGACCGAGAGCGAGCCGGTCAGCATCAGCCGCGAAACCACCTTCGACCGCGACCTGCACGCCGTGCGCGACAAGGCGGCGCTGGGCGCCATCTTCACCGACCTGTGCACGCGCCTGGCCGGCGATCTGCAGCGCAAGGGCTATGTGGCACGCACCATCGGCATCAAGCTGCGTTACGACGACTTCAAAATCGCCACCCGCGATCACACGGCGCCAGGCTATACCGCCGACCCGTCCACCATCCGCCAGTTGGCAGGGCAATGCCTGAAACGGGTGCCGCTGGATCGGCGGCTGCGTTTGCTGGGCGTGCGCGCCTCTGCGCTGGCGCGCGCGGGCGAAGAACCCGCGCCAGACGAAAAATCTGCGGCCAAGCCCTCCGCGCAGGGTCAGAGCGTGACCGATCAGGCAGGCACCGACCAGTTGTTCTGAGGGTCAGCGCAGGGTGGCCAAAAAGGCGATCAGGTCAGCCCGCTCCTGGGCATCGTCCACCTGAAACCCCATGCGCTGGCCGGGCACCAGGTCTTCCGGGTCGGTCAGCCAGACATTGAGCGTCTGCGGCGTCCAGCGCAAGCGGGATGCGGCCAGCTCGTCAGAATACTTGTAGCCCGGCAAGCTGCCCACCCGCCGGCCCATCACGCCGCGGTGGGCGGGGCCGATCTTGTTGCTGTCGATGTTGTGGCAGGCCGTACAGCGCGCCTGGTACAACGCCATGCCCCGCTGAACGTCGCCCGCGGGCGGCGTCACCCACTCCCGGGGGGCCGCGGGTGCGGTGCTCTGCGCTCCGGCAGAACCCACTGCACCGACTGCGCACAGGGCGATCAGGCCGCCAGCCGCCCAGCCCCGCGCCGCCGCCAGGGCGGGATGCGCGTCTGTCCACCTCGGGCGAGCCAACTGCATGGAATGCTTTCGTTCGGGGCCGCCTGGCAGGAAACATTCCTGCCCTCGGCCTTCCAGATGGTGGATACGCAGGCCGCGGCTCTGCAGATTCAAGGCCGTCCTGGCCTGCGATTCGTGACTCTTTACACATTTTTCGGCAAATCGCTGAATCCAGCCCGCGGGATGGTTCGTATCGTAAGTACACATTTCTTTACACCCGCCTTGATTCACGCGGATTTTTCTGTCGTTTTGCATGTTTTTTAGTTACTACCCACCTTCTCTGGAGACTTTATGAGCACGAAATTTGCACCCACCCTCCTGGCTGCCGCAGCGGCCCTGTTTTGCCTTGGCGCACAGGCCGACACCGGCAAGCTGCTGCTGACCGGCGGCGTCAGCAGCGTCGAAGGCGCAGCCGGCGGTGGCCTCACGCCCTGGGCTGTCACGGGCACCAACGCCACCGACGGTGAAATCGGCGGCTCGGCCTTCCTGTCCAATGTGGGCACCACCGACTATGGCCTGAACATCTATGGCGCGGCTCTGGCCGTGAACGACCGCTTCGAGGTGTCACTGGCGCAGCAGGACTTCAACACCCGCAACACCGGTACCGCACTGGGCCTGCCCGGCCTGCACCTGAAGCAGACCATCCTGGGCGCCAAGGTGCGCGTGCTGGGTGACGCCGTGCTCGACAGCGACAACCTGATGCCGCAGGTGGCCGTTGGCGTGCAATTCAAGTCGCTGGGCTCCACGGGTCTGGACGGCACGCTGAACGCGCTGGGCGCCAAGAAGAGCGGTACCGACTTCTATGTGAGCGCCACCAAACTCTTTCTGGGCCAG
The DNA here is from genome assembly GCA_943370905.1 of Synechococcus sp. UW140. Classification (GTDB taxonomy): domain Bacteria; phylum Pseudomonadota; class Gammaproteobacteria; order Burkholderiales; family Burkholderiaceae_C; genus Polaromonas. Next base: position 29,429 of record CALRSS020000010.1, on the reverse strand, counting down.
AGCCTGCTGGTGAACGGCACCCTGCGCGCCACCAAGGCCAACCAGAACGGCCTGCTGGGCTTCGGTGCCACGCTGGGCGGCAACGAGAACAAGTACACGCTGCAGCCCGAGTTCTCCATCGCCTATCTGCTGACCAAAAACATCGCCGTGGGTGCCGAGTACCGCTTCATGCGCAACAAGCTGGAAACCGCCGGCCGCGCCGCCGGCCTGGGCAACGGCCTGCGCTCCGAAGACTGGAAAGACATCTTCATCGCCTGGGCACCCAACAAGAATTTCTCGCTCACGCTGGCCTATGTGGACCTTGGTGTGATCGTGCCCGCCACCACCAACAGCCGCAAGCAGAGCGGCTACTACCTGTCTGCGCAAGTCGCATTCTGAACACCTTCCCGAATTCCATTTCCATTTCCATATTTCTCAAGGACATGACATGAAAAAATCATTGCTCGCACTCGTTCTCACCGCCGCCGGTCTGCTGACCACCGGCCTCGCTTCCGCCCAGATGGCGCCCAAGGACGACCAGCTCTACAAAGCCTTCGGCGAGAAGCCCGGCCTGGTGGCGCTGATGGACGACTTCATGGTCCGCCTGCTGGCCGACCCGCGTACCGGCCCTCACTTCAAGCCAGCCAACCAGCAGCGCATCAAGGAACAACTCGTTGACCAGCTCTGCGCACTGGGCGGTGGCCCTTGCGCTTACAAGGGTGCCGACATGAAGAGCTCGCATGCCAACCTGGACATCAAAAAGTCTGACTTTCACGCGCTGGTGGAAGTGCTGCAGCAAAGCATGGACGCCAAGGGCATTCCTTTCCGCAAGCAAAACGAAATGCTGGCCCTGCTGGCACCGATGAACCGCGACATCATCACGCCGAAAGAAGACGCGGCCAAGTAAGCCGCGTGCTGCGCTGATTTGCCTTGACCTGCCTTGCCTCGACCCGAACCCGAACCTGAACTGGACACCATGAACAAAAACCTGATCGTTGCCGCCCTGGTGACCCTCTCCACGCTCTGCGCGGGGGCCCATGCCGGCAACCTGGTGGTGTCGGTTCTCGACAAGGACGGCAAGCCTGTCCCGGACGCGGTGGTGGTGGTCATCCCGGCCAACAAGCTGGCCCAGCCGAAAGCGCCACTGCCGATGCAGGCCACCATCAACCAGGAAAAGATGCAGTTCATCCCGGCCGTGACGCTGGTGCACACCGGGGCCAAGGTCAGCTTCGTGAACAACGACCCGTGGGACCACCATGTGCGCTCGTCGCCCGCCGGCATGGGCCAGTTCAACGCCACCGTGGCAGGCTTCGAGCTGCGCCTGGAAGGCAAGTCAGAAGGCAAACCCGCCAAGGGCGTGGACATCACGCTCGACAAGGCGGGCGTCGTCGGCGCCACCTTGCTGGGCTGTTTCATCCACGGCTCTATGCGCGGCTATGTCTACGCCAGTGATTCCCCGTGGGCGACCAAGACGTCAGCCGAAGGGCTGGCGATTTTTGAGGACTTGCCCGACGGTGCTGCCCAGGTCAAGGTCTGGCAATCCGAACAGTTAATCGACATTGCACCGCAGCAGGTCACCGTTGGCGCGGTACTGGCCAAGCAGGTGATGCAGCTCACGGTGATCCCGCGCCGGCGCCGTATTTAAAAGACAAAGAGGACAAAGACGACCGGCAGGAGGGGCGTTGACTTTGGGCCGGCGCAAACTTACATTGAAGTTTCGCCCGGACTCACCATGGCCAGCCCCTACCGCCCCCCGTTTTGGCAACCGTTGCGGCTGAGCCAGCTGCAGCGTGTGAAGAACTGGCACTACGAACACCGTGTGCTGCATCCGCTCGAATGCCGTACCTGGGAATCGGTCATGACCGCCTGGGTCATGGGCTGGACGGGCTGGCTGCCCGCCTGGACGTTCGACTCACCCTGGGCCTATCCGCTCTGCCTGCTGGGCATGCTGCTGCCGCAACTCTATGTGCAGGGGCGTGCCATCGCCCATGGCAGCGAACTGCTGCGCTGCGACTGGTTGCACCTGCTCGGCTGATCTGTTGATCGCCGGCGGGCGTCGCCCGGTTTATTGCCGCGCCATGCGCACGTTCGGCGGCAGGCCCTGCGGGTGGCTGGTCCGGAAGGGGTTGATGTCCAGCCCACCCCTACGTGTGTAGCGCGCATACACGCTCAGCTGCGTCGGCTTGCACTGCCGCCACACATCCATGAAGATGCGCTCCACGCACTGCTCGTGAAACTCGTTGTGGTTGCGAAAGCTCACCAGGTACTGCAGCAGCCCACCCTGCTCGATCTGCGGGCCGCTGTAACGGATCTGCACACTGCCCCAGTCGGGCTGGCCTGTGACCAGGCAATTGCTCTTGAGCAGGTTGCTGGTCAGCACCTCGGTCACCGGTTGTTCGTCGAACGCAGCCGTCAGCAACTCAGGCGCCGGCGTGTAGCGGGTGCATTCGATGTCGAGACGGTCCAGGCTCAGGCCGTCCAGCTCGTGCACCGGCTCGCGGTCAAACATCTCAGGCAGCAGCAGCCGCACACCAATCGTGGCCGCTTGCCCCGAGCCTCGCCAGGCGGCCTCGCTCAAGTCTGCCCGCAGGCGCGCCTGCACCTCCGCAGCCTCGGCAAAACGGGTGTTGTTGAAGCTGTTGAGGTAGAGCTTGAACGACTTGCTCTCGACGATGTTGGGCGTTTCGCACGGCACGGTGAAATGCGCCAGCGCCACCTGCGGCTTGCCACGCGGCGTAAGCCAGCTCAGCTCAAAAGCCGTCCACATGTCAGCACCAAAAAACGGCGGTGTGCTGCCCACACCGATCTCGACGCGCTTGTCGGCACGGGGGATGGGGAACAACAGCGAGGCGTCGTACTGGTCTACGTAGGTTGAGGCCTTGCCGAGTTGCGATTGGTCGGGGGTGTTCATGGGGGTAGTGTCGTTGTTTGGGAGCTGCGCGCGGGGAGATACCTCGCTACTGACAACACTTTACTGGCTCCCACCGCCGCGCGCACTCGGACGTTCCGGGAGGGAGAACAGGAGGGAAGCAGCTGAAGAACTACCCGCCGTAACGGGCAATCAAAGCAACCCCCACCGAGAGCAGCAGACAAAGCGGCGAGTAAATCCACGAATCAAGAGTCGCAAACCGGCTACCCCGGACGCGCTTGAAGAACCCGACGTATCTGAACTCACCCACCGCACGCGCCAGCAGGCCCAGCGCCAGCAAACCGGAAAGCCAAGAGAGCGCCGTTTGTCCGAGGGGGAACTGGACCATTCCCGCCGTCGCCGCCACCAGACCCGCACAGAGCAGCAGGAAGACACCCACAACCAGCGTTGCGGTACGCGAGGGTTTGAAGACAGGCTTGCCGCCGACGCTGGGCACGGCCGCGCTGGCCACGGAAGGCGGCAAATAGGCCATGCAGAAGTGCCAGACTGCCAGCGCCACGAAGACGAAACAGACAACCCAGGCGAGCGGTAGATTCATTTCAGAAAACCTTCGAAATAACTTCTGCGCTGCAAGATGGAATACCAAATTTACGAGGCCTTGAGCAAGGGCATGCCAGCCTTCGCCCAAACTTCAATGCGCGCTTTATATTCACGGCATTTTTATAGCTGCTCTGCAGCAGGATGCGAATGGCCACGGGACCAACCAACTTGGACAAGCGGATCACTCATGCCGATTAATGAGAGTTACTCTTAGACAGATTGCCTGCCGCTGGTAGCGACTGGCGCCTTGGTGACGCGGATTCAATGCCCCGTCCTGAGCCTGTTAACGGGCGACACGGACCATAACAGATGTTGAATATGAGGCTACGAGCACTCCCCCAACAGCCAACCTGTCGATCATTTTCTCGCGTTTATGGGAGAGTCTGTGACCAACGGGTTAGGCGTCACTAGCGAACTGCGTGAGAAGGAACTGTTCTACGAAACCAAGCACGCTACCGGCGTCGTTGGGGGTCAGCTTCTCCCAGTCTGCATGCATTGCAGCATTCCGAATTCTAGGTATCGCCGCGAGGAGTGCCTTTTGAGGACCGGCAATCAGCCCCTTTGACTTCAATGCGTTGACGACATCTTCCATCGTTTTGCCTGTAACGTCCAAGCCCTTGAGGACTGCAAAGCGCTTGAGTGCGTCCTCTAAGGCTGCGCAAGAAAGTACCAGTGCGACTGTGTGTTGCCCTTCAGCAAGCGCGGCCTTTGCAAGTACCACGATATCGCCGAATACTTCTGCAGCGACAAGCCTTTCAGAGTCGAAACTAAGGCCAGCGTCAAAGTCAGACTTCGCTGCCAAGAATAGACCTCGGAAGGAGTTTAGGCGGTCTGTGCTGATGTAGTTATTCTGAAGGGATGCGAACTCACTTTCAAACGCCGCAGTGTGGGGCGATTCGCGACCCAGTGCACCCTTGATCAGGTTGAGAGAGCTCAGCGCCCAAGCATAGAAGTCTGTTCGATCCACGGATGTGCCATCGCGCCCTCCCATTCTGATTCGGTTGCCCTGTTCTAAAAGTTCTTTGAAGCGCTGATCGATCTGTTGCTTGCTAGCCATGGGCTGCTAACTTTCCTGTGTGACACCTAAATTGAAATACCCCAAAAACTGCGGAACAACATGGTCACCGCTCAGATAACAACCGGCAGAAAATCTCAAGCCGCTATCAAAAAACAAACCTTTGCCTCCACCCACTGCGCGCATGTGCAGGCATAAAAATTTGACAAGGTCGCTGCATCCACTTGTAGCGCAGCCCCAAACCGCAGTCACGCCAACAGCATCTCGCTGCTTTGCACTATAGCGACGGCATCAGCAAGTCACCTAGTCGCGAACCGCGTGTTTATTACCCAGCAGTCACGCCACCCTCCACCCCGCGAAAGTGCCCCACCAGCATAGGCACCAGCCGCTCCACCACACCCGGTGGCAGGTCGTGGCCCATGCCGTCGATACCCTCCAGCCGCGCACCGGCAATGCGGCGGGCGGTGTCTTCGCCGCATGCAAACGGCACCAGTGGATCGGCGCGGCCGTGCACGACCAGTGTGGGCGCGGTGATGCGGGCCAGCGCCTGCGCGCGTAAGGTGTCGGCCACCACGGCCACCATTTGCCGGGCGATGCCCTGCGGGTAGAGGCTGCGCTGGGCCGCGGCGGATACGCGTGCGCGCAGCTCGGCCTCGCTCATCGGAAAGCCTGGGCTGCCGATGGCCTGGAAGAGTTTGACGGTGTGGTCTATGGCCGCTTGCAGGCTGTTGCCTGATGGCCGGCTGAGCATGGCACGCATCACGGCAGGCTTGGCCTCGGGCAGGCCGCGGGCGCCGCTGGAGCTCATGATGCTCGTGAGGCTCAGCACCCGCGCAGGCGCCTGCAGCGCCAGGCGCTGGGCGATCATGCCGCCCATGCTCACACCCACCACGTGGGCCTTTTCGATCTGCAGGGCGTCGAGCACGCCCAGGGCGTCGGTCGCCATGTCGGCGATGCTGTAAGGCGGGCGGATGCGCCAGCCCATGCGGTGCTTGAGGCCTTCCCACAGCAGGCGGGGTGTGCCCAGCAGGTCCATGTGGGTGCTGAGGCCCGCGTCGCGGTTGTCGAAACGGACCACACGGTAGCCCGCACCGACCAAGGCCATCACCAGCTCAGGCGGCCAGGCAATCAGCTGCATGCCCAGGCCCATGATGAGCAGCACCACTGGCCGGGGCGAGCCGTCTGCATGCGGGGCAGCGCCGCTGTCTTCGACTTCGAGTTCGATTCCGTTGCTTTTGATTTTCATATGTTGATTATGTACACCGCCATCAAATCAACGTAGGCGCAAATTTCACCAGCAAGGGCCGCGGAACTGGCTTCGCCAGGCCGCAGGCGCTGTCCCCTGCAGGGGAGAAGGCGCTACACGCAGTGAGCGTCCGACAGGGGGTACGAGAAATCAGCAGGCGCCGCGGAACTGGCTTAGCCAGGCCGCAGGCGTCGCCCCCTCGAGGGGGGAACAGGCTACACGCAGTGAGCCTGGACGGGGGTGTTAGGAAAACTCTCTTTCGCGCAACCACTTGGTCGCAATCCACTTCTCACCCGCAGTCACCGGCTCGCCGCCGTGCAGGGTGCAACTGATGGGGTGGGCCTGCGGGTAGCTGAAGAACACCGCACTCCCCTGCCGGGGCACGACGCGCACGCCCAGGTCAGGGAACACGGTGGCGCCGCCGGCCTCGGGCTCATGCAGGTACATGATGAGGCTGGCCACGCGCTGCCCGCCGCGGCGAAGAATCGCGGGCGTGCCGGGTTCGCCCGGGTCGAAGTAGTCGTAATGCGGCTTGTACTCTGCGCCGGGCCGGTAGCGCAGCACCTGCAGGCCTTCGCCGTTTTGCGCAGGCCAGCGCAGCAGAGCGGCGATGCGCGCCTCCAGCCGGGCGATCAGTTCTGTCTCACCGCGGGTGAAGAACATGCCGTCGCTGGTGCGCTCGGGGTTGAGCTCTTCGCCGCCAGTGCGTGTGTCCACCGTGAGCGAACGGGCCAGCCGCGGGCGGGCGGCGTCCATCAGCGCCGTGCATTCGGCTGACGTGAGCAGGTTGTCAAACACCCAGACGTCTGGCGCCTGCGAGAAAAGCGCGTTGGGCTGGAGGCGGTGGGCTTGGACCCACTTGTCGCCGGCATCGAGCAGCGTGCCGTCCCCCTCTGCCGAGGCTGTGGAGCCGACCTCCAGTTGCGGCACTGGCACCGCGGGGGGCCAGTCGGGCTGGGTGTGCGGCAAATCCAGCGCCTGCTGCTCTGCCGGTGACAGCCCCAGCACCTGGCAGGCCGTCAGCGGATGCCAACCGGCACCCACCAGCGCGTGGAAGATGGCGTCACGGGAGTCGCCTTCTGCCAGTGCCGCCAGCGCCCACGCCTGAACCTCTGGCGTGGCGGGCTGGGGTTTGCGGCGCGGTGCGGTCATGGCAGGGATTGTCAGCCGCTTTTATGTTCTGTTGGCTGGCCCGCCGGTGGCCGCTCAGTCGGCCAGCCTGCGCCGGAACACCAGCCGGTCGGGCTCGGACGCCGCCGCCTCAAAGCGGTAACCTTCGGCGTTGAAGCTTTCGAGCTTTTTCACGGTACCGATTTTCTTTTCGACAGCGTAGCGCGCCATCAGCCCACGGGCGCGCTTGGCGTTGAAGCTGATGATCTTGTACTTGCCGCCCTTGAAATCTTCAAACGCGCAGTGCACCACCCGCGGCTTGAGCGCCTTGCGGTCCACCACCTTGAAATACTCCTCACTCGCCAGGTTGACGATCACCGGCGAGGCATCGGCCGCCGCGCGTTCATTGAGGTACTGCGAAACCTGCGCGCCCCAGAACTGGTACAGGTTTTTGTGCGGGCCCACCGGCAGCGAGGTGCCCATTTCCAGCCGGTAGGGCTGCATGCGGTCCAGCGGGCGCAGCACGCCGTACAGCCCGCTCAGGATGCACACATGCTGCTGCGCCCATTCCAGTTGCGCCCCGCTGAGCGTGGGGGCGTTCAGGCCTTCGTACACGTCGCCATTGAAGGCAAGCACCGCCTGCTTGGAGTTCTTCGCGGTGAATTTGGGTGACCAGGCCTGGTAGCGCGCCACGTTCAGGCCGGCCAAGGCATCCGACAGCTTCATCAGCGTGCTGATCTGCTGTGGCGAGCGGGTTTTGAGCTCATCGATCAGCTGGGCAGATTGCTTCGTAAAGAGCGGCTGGGTATGTGCCGCAACGTGGGCAGGCGTGTCGTAGTCGAGTGACTTGGCAGGGGAAAGCAGAAAGAGCATGGTCGCGGCTAGGTTGGGGCAAACAGATGAGGCCTGACTTTACGACAGGCCAGCGCGACGCGCGGCAAGCCGCCAGCCAAAACCCCGCAAGAGGCACGCCGAGCCCGGCTTTGACGCGCCCTCCGATTTGCTGCACATTCACAGTTCAGGTCGCCCCGCAAGCCCCCTAAGAAAACGCCATGCCACTTCCCGCCGCCAGCACCACCCACACACTCGGGTTTGTTCCAGGCAAGGGCTACACCTTGCCCGAATACCCCTTCGTGGCACCCGAGGAGATGGCCACTGGCGAGGTCCGGCGGCATGCCGTGGTGATTGCCGGTGGCGGCATCACCGGCCTGACGCTGGCCTGTACGCTGGCGCACTACGGCGTGCGCGCTGTGCTGCTGGACGAAGACAACACCGTGGGCGTGAAAGGTGCGTCGTCGCGCGGCATTTGCTACGCCCAGAAAACACTGGAGATCTTTAAGCGCCTCGGCATTTACGAGCGCATCGCACAAAAGGGCGTGCAGTGGAGCGGGGGCCGTACCTTTGCCGGCCGCGACGAGGTCTATGCCTTTGATTTGCGCCAGCAGGCCACGCATTCGCTGAGCCGGCAACCGCCCTTCATCAACATCCAGCAGTTTTATGTTGAGGCGTTTCTGGTGGAGCAGATCGCCGAGCTGAATAACACCGTTCGCACTGAGCTTGTCGAAGGGCAGGCCTCACAACCGGCTTCGACAGGCTCAGCCCGAACGGTGAAGCAAGCGTCTGTTGACCTGCGCTGGCGCCACCGCATCACCGCGTTCCAGCAGAACGCGAACGGCGCCACGCTCACGTTAGAGACGCCGGCCGGCAGCTACACCCTGCAGGCCGACCACGTGCTGGACTGCACCGGCGCGCACAGCCCGTTTCGGGCGTGGTGCGGCGCAGCCCTCACCACCACCCGGGGCGACGACCGCTGGTGCATTGCCGATGTGTGGTTCAAACACCCGCCGCCAGTGGAGCGCCACACCTGGATAGAGGCACCCTTCAACGAAGGCCGCGCCGTCTGGCAGCACCTGATGGCCGATGGCGTGTGGCGCATCGACTACCAGATGCCGCCGGACGCCGACCCGCACGAGATCAGCCGTGAGGACGTGGTGCGGGCGCGGCTGCGGGCGCAGTTCGGCCCCACGCTCAGGGACGAAGACTATGAAATCGTCTGGGTTGGCCCCTACGCCTACCGCAGTGAATGCCTGAACCGGCTGCGCCATGGCCGCGTGTTTTTTGTCGGCGATTCGGCGCATGTGATGAGCCCCTTCGGCGCGCGCGGCGGCAATTCGGGCGTGCAGGACGCCGACAACCTCGCGTGGAAGCTGGCCGCCGTGCTGCAGGGCCGCGCGCCCGCCTCGCTGCTGGAGAGCTACCACGACGAACGCCATGAGGCAGCCGAGCACAACATCCGGGTCACCAACCGCACCACGCGTTTCCTGCGCCCGGCCGACGGCGTGGAACGGCTCTTTCGCACTGCCGCCTTGCAACTGGCACGCCAGCACCCGTTTGCGCGCCAGCTCGTGAACACGGGCCGCATGTCGACGCCCATGCACTACACGCGCTCTGGCGTCTGCGCGCCGGGGGATGGCCGGCCCACCCAGAATGTGGCGCTGACCTGGGCCGACGGCACGCCGGGTGAGCTGCTGGAGTTGATCACCTGGGCCGGTGGCCGCTTGCTGCTGCTGGCGTTCGGCGACCTGAGCCGTGATGCCTGCGCGCGGCTGCGTTTGCTGTCGTCACAGACCGACCTGCACTGCGTCCAGGTCATCGCCCCGGGGGAAACCGCCCAGGCCCTGGAGCACGTGGAGGACACCGAAGGCCATCTGCAGGCCACCTGCCATGTGTTCGGCCATGCCTGGGCGCTGCTGCGGCCTGACGGCCATGTGGCCGCTACCGGCGAGAGTGTCGATGCCTCACTGGTCCACGCTGTCGCGATGGCACTGGGCGCCAGCCACCACCTGCAAGGAGAGGCCGCATGAGCGCCATCAAATCCCCACCCGGCCCGCTGCACGGCCTGCATCTGCAGGACGCCGACGCGTTTTACGAATGCCTGCTGGACGCGCACCGCGGCCTGTCGCGGGAAGCCTCCGAGGCGCTCAACGCACGCCTTGTGCTGCTGCTGGCCAACCAGGTCGCAGACACGGCCGTGCTGAAGGCCTGCATCGAGGCAGCCGCCCAGGCACCGGGCGCGTAGGGTGGTCTGGCGCGGCTTTGGCAGGCGGGGCGCCCCGCCAGATAAAATCAGGGCAATCCCGCCAACCTACCGCAACGGCATCCTTCGTGATGCCGTTTCAGCTCCATGACCCCAAACGCTTCCCCTGCCCCTTTGTCTGACGCCACGCCCGCTGCCGCACCCGCCATTTCGCAACCGGGCCTTGAATCGCTGGCCAAGTCGTTCGAGCCGGCGGCGATTGAAGCCCACTGGGGCCCGCTGTGGGAACAAAGCGGCCAGTACACCCCCACGCTGGATGCGGCCAAGCCTTCGTTCGCCATCCAGTTGCCGCCCCCCAACGTGACGGGCACGCTGCACATGGGGCACGCGTTCAACCAGACCATCATGGACAGCCTGACGCGCTACCACCGCATGAAGGGCGACAACACGCTGTGGGTGCCGGGCACCGACCACGCCGGCATTGCCACGCAGATCGTGGTGGAGCGCAAGCTGCAAGGCGAAGGCAAGAGCCGCCACGACCTGGGCCGCAAGAACTTTGTCGCCAAGGTGTGGGAATGGAAAGAAGAATCCGGCACCACCATCACGCGCCAGATGCGCCGCATGGGCGATTCGGTGGACTGGAAGCACGAATACTTCACCATGGACCCGAAGATGTCCAAGGTGGTGACCTCCACCTTCGTGAAGCTCTACCAGCAAGGCCTGATCTACCGCGGCAAGCGGCTGGTGAACTGGGACCCGGTGCTCAAGTCGGCGGTGTCGGACCTGGAGGTAGAAAACGAAGAGCGCGACAGCTTCATGTGGCACATCGAATACCCGTTCAGCGACGGCCCGCAGAAAGCGGCTGACGGCTCGCCCCTGCGCGGCATGCACATTGCCACCACCCGTCCCGAAACCATGCTGGCCGACGGCGCGCTGGCGGTGCACCCGGACGACGACCGTTACAAACATCTGGTCGGCAAGATGGTCGACCTGCCGCTGTGCGACCGGCAGATTCCGGTGATTGCCGACGACTATGTGGACCCGGCTTTTGGCAGCGGCGTGGTGAAGATCACCGGCGCGCACGACTTCAACGACTACCAGGTGGCCCAGCGCCACAACCTGCCGCTGATCACCATCTTCACGCTGGATGCGAAGATCAACGAGAACGGCCCGGCGCAATACCGCGGCCTGGACCGCTACGACTGCCGCAAGGCGGTGCTGAAAGACCTTGAAGCCCAGGGTTTTCTTGAAAAGGCCGTGCCGCACAAGAACATGGTGCCGGTCTGCGCGCGCACCGGTGCGGTGGTCGAGCCCATGTTGACCGACCAGTGGTTTGTGGCACTCAGCAAGGTCAGCGACCAGGACCCGACCGGCAAATCGATTGCCCAGAAGGCGCGCGATGCGGTGGACAGCGGTGCGGTCAAGTTCGTGCCCGAGCAGTGGGTCAACACCTACAACCAGTGGATGAACAACATCCAGGACTGGTGCATCTCGCGCCAGCTCTGGTGGGGCCACCAGATCCCGGCCTGGTACGACGAGGACGGCAAGGTCTATGTAGCGGAAGACGAGGCCGCCGCGCAGGCCCAGGCACCGGGCAAAAAACTCACCCGCGACGAGGACGTGCTGGACACCTGGTACTCCTCCGCATTGGTTCCGTTCTCATCCCTTGGCTGGCCCGAGAAAACCAAAGAGCTGGACCTGTTCCTGCCCTCCAGCGTGCTGGTCACCGGCTACGATATCATCTTCTTCTGGGTCGCCCGGATGATCATGATGACCACCCACTTCACGGGCCAGGTCCCCTTCCACCACGTGTACATCCACGGCTTGGTGAAGGACGCGCAGGGCAAGAAGATGAGCAAGTCCGAAGGCAATGTGCTGGACCCGGTCGATCTGATCGACGGGATCGAGCTGGCGCCGCTGCTGGAAAAGCGCTCGCAGGGCCTGCGCAAGCCCGAGACGGCGCCGCAGGTGCGCAAGAACACCGAGAAAGAATTTCCCAACGGCATCCCCGGCTACGGCGCCGATGCGCTGCGCTTCACCTTCGCCTCGCTGGCCAGCCTGGGCCGCAGCATCAACTTCGACAGCAAGCGCTGCGAGGGCTACCGCAACTTCTGCAACAAGCTCTGGAACGCCACGCGCTTTGTGCTGATGAACTGCGAAGGCCAGGACTGCGGATTGCAGGAGCACACCAAGGAACAGTGCGCACCGGGTGCGGAGTTTCATGGCTACCTCAGCTTCTCGCAGGCCGACCGCTGGATTTCGTCGACCATGCAGCGCGTCGAAGCCGACGTCGCCAAGGGCTTTGCCGATTACCGCCTCGACAACGTGGCGGGCAGCATTTACCAGTTCGTCTGGGACGAGTTCTGCGACTGGTACCTGGAAATTGCCAAGGTGCAGATCCAGAACGGTACCGACGCACAAAAGCGCGCCACGCGCCGCACACTGATCCGCACGCTGGAAGGCATACTGCGGCTCGCGCATCCGGTGATTCCCTTCATCACCGAAGCGTTGTGGCAGAAGGTGGCACCGGTGGCCGGCATGAAGAAGGTCGAGCTGATCGGCAGCGCGGCCTACCCGAAAAGCCAGCCCGAGAAAATCGACCCGGTGGCCGAGGCCCATGTGGCCAAGCTCAAGACGCTGGTCGACGCCTGCCGCAACCTGCGCGGCGAGATGAAGGTGTCACCGGCCGTCCGCCTGCCGCTTTATGTGGTGGGCGACAGTGCCTTCATGACGGGCGTGGCACCGGTGCTGAAGGCACTGGGCAAGCTGAGCGAAGTGCGCGTGTTCGACAGCGAAACCGAGTGGGCCGCAGCCGCACAGGCCGCGCCGGTGGCGGTGGTGGGCGATGCCCGGGTTTGCCTGCACATGGAAGTGGACGTGGCGGCCGAGAAGGCCCGCCTGGGCAAGGAAGCCACCCGCCTCGAAGGCGAGCTGGTGAAGGTCAACGCCAAGCTGGCCAACGAGGCTTTCGTAGCCAAGGTGCCGCCAGCGGTGCTGGAGCAGGAGCGCAAGCGGCTGGGCGACTTCACCGCCACGCTGGAGAAAATCCGCCAGCAACTGGCGCGGCTGGGCTGAGAACACCGCCACACCCGGGGCGGCGAGCTGATCAGCGAATCAGGTCGGGCTCCGACCACTGCGACGGCGAGGCCGCACCGGGCAGTTCAAGATCCATGGGCGAGCTGGGCACGCGGTCTGCGCCCGCGTGGCTCGCGCTGATGGCCTCGTGCATGCGGTGTGCCACGTACCAGCTCGAGCGCAAACGCGCTTCGCGGGTGTGCGACCCGAGGCGCGGCGTGATGAACAGGTTCTTGAGGCCTTTGAGCGGAGAGCCGTCGCCCAGAAAACTGGCCTCGGCGCCATCGAGAATGCAGGCCTCGATCCGGCCGTCGCACAGCGCGGCGGCCAGTGCTGCTTCATCAAAAAGCTCACTGCGGCTGGTGCCCACCCAGAGCTGGCCGCGTTTGCAGGCAGCCAGCAGTTTGTCGTTCACAAAACCCTTGAAGCGCGTGGCATAGAGCATCTGCACCGACACCGCGTCGGCCTGGCTCATCAGCTCGGGCAAGGTCACGGGCTGAACGCGCAGCCGCTCCCAGATCGGCGCTGTGTGGTGCACCGCCGGGTCGTATCCGATCAGGCGCACACCCAGGCTGCTGAGCATGCCGGCCAGCGTGTGCGCGGTGGGCGCCAGCCCGAGGATGGCCACCGTGCTGCCATACAGCTCGCGCCCCATCTGCGTGGTCGGGTGGCGACGCCCCATCAGGGCCGACACCACCCCGCGGCGATACAGCAACAGCAGGCTGCTCAGCAGGTATTCGGCATTGGAGCGCACATTCGCACTGCTGGCATGCACGACCTTGATGTCGCGCTCCTTGCAGGCCTCGAGGTCGGTGTTGTCGGTGCCCACATGCAGCCGCCCCAGCGCCTTCAGCCTGGGCAGGAAATTGAGCAGATCGCGGGTGACGACGGTCTGCCGGGGAAACACAATGCCCTTGGTCTTGTAGGCAGCCTGACGCAGCGACACCAGGTCGTCGGCCAGTTCGGGGTGGTAGCCGACGCTGTGACGTGTCTCCAGCCACGCCATGGCTTCGGGCACCAAAGTGTCAAGAAGTAAGATGTCCACCCGTCCGTCCCTTTTTTGGAAGTGATGCCGATCGCGCTGATGTCGGAGGCTGCCTGTGCATTCTTTCCGACAGCGCTTTTGTCTCGGCAACGCGACACTCTAGTTCTTTCCCTTGGCCACGTCGATGCAAAAATTCACTCTCACCAAAGCAGTTTTTCCCGTCGCCGGCCTGGGGACCCGCTTTTTGCCTGCCACCAAGGCCCAGCCGAAGGAAATGCTCCCGGTCGTGGACAAGCCCCTGATCCAGTACGCCGTGGAGGAAGCCTATTCCGCCGGCATCCGGCACATGATTTTCGTGACAGGACGCAATAAACGGGCCATCGAAGACCACTTCGACACCGCCTACGAGCTGGAAAACGAGCTGGAGGTGGCCGGAAAGCAGGAACTGCTGGCCATGGTCCGCTCCATGCAGCCGGACGACATGGACTTTTCCTATGTGCGCCAGCCGCGCTCGCTGGGCCTGGGCCATGCGGTGCTGTGTGCCGAACACCTGGTCGGGCAGGAGCCCTTCGCTGTGCTGCTGGCCGATGACCTGATGGTGGGCCACAGCGGCGGGCCCTCGGTGCTGGCCCAGATGGCACGACGGTTCGAGGCCCTTCAGCAGTCCGTGCTGGCGGTGCAGGAAGTCCCGGCCGACCACACCCGGCGTTATGGCATCGTGGCGGCAGACCCGGTGGAGGCGGTGGACGCCGATCTGCTCAAGGTGCGCGCGATTGTGGAAAAACCGGCCCCCGAGGTCGCGCCTTCGCGCATGGGCGTGGCGGGCCGCTACGTCCTCACGCCAGCCATTTTTGGCCATATCCGCCGGCAAAAGGCAGGCGTCGGCGGTGAACTGCAATTGACCGACGGGATTGCCAGCCTGCTGGCCGACGAAGCGGTGTACGCGCTGCGCTACCAGGGCAAGCGCTACGACTGCGGCAGCAAGCAGGGGTTTCTGGAGGCCACAGTGGAACTCGCGCTGCAGCACCCTGAGGTGGGTGCGCAGTTCCGCAGCTACCTGCAGGGCCTGAAACTCGGTTGAGCGCCGGCTGGAGGGTTGGCAGGCGCAGCGTTGCGCCTAGCGCCGCTTGAGCACGTGAATGAAGTCGCTGCCGGCAGTTTGCTGCTCGACCAGTTCATTGCCCGTCTGCTTGGCAAAGGCCTGGAAATCGCGGGTGGAGCCGGCATCGGTGGAGACCACACGCAGCAGCTGGCCGCTGGTCATTTCGGTCAGGGCTTTCTTGGCCTTCAGGATGGGCAGCGGGCAGTTCAGGCCGCGGGTGTCGAGTTCTTTGTCGATGTTCATGGAAATCCTTCAGTTGCCGCTATTTTAGGCAAACGGCAGCATGCCGTGCCTGCCACTCAGACGGCTCAGTCCGTTCGCTTGGCCCATTCCACAAACTCGGGCTCATGGCCGCGCGTGCGCAGCCAGTCGGCCAGCGCGTACCCGGTGCCGGCCGGCCAGCATTTGATCTGCTCCAGGTCATACAGCCGGTAATCCACCAGTTCGGGCGAGAGCTTCACCTCGCCGGTACAGACGGCGTGGTAGGCGATGATCACTTGGTTCATGCGCTGGAAGTCGTACACGCCGATCAGGTTCAGCGCGTGGGTCTGCAGACTGGTTTCTTCCTGGATTTCGCGGGCGATGCCCTCCTGCGGTGTCTCGCCGGCCTCCATGAAGCCGGTGATCAGCGCATACATCTTGCCGGGCCAGGCGGCATTGCGTGCCAGCAGCACCTGGCCGTGGTATTCGATCACCGCCGCCAGTACCGGCGTGGGGTTGTTCCAGTGCGTGTAGTCGCAGGCCGGGCAGCGCAGGCGGGCTTTTTCGCCGCCGTCTTCCATCTCGGCGCGCAGTGCCAGCGGCGTCGCGCACTGGGGGCAGAACCGGAACGCCTGCGTCATGCCGGGAACACGCCGGTCGAGAGGTAGCGGTCCCCGCGGTCGCAGACGATAAAGACGATCACCGCGTTGCTCACCTTCGCGGCGATCTGCTGCGCCACCCAGCAGGCACCAGCCGCCGAGATGCCAGCAAAAATGCCTTCCTCGCGCGCCAGCCGGCGGCACATGTCTTCGGCGTCCGCCTGGCTCACCAGCACCAGTTCATCGACCATGCTGGGGTCGTAAATGCTCGGCAGGTATTCCTGCGGCCATTTGCGGATACCCGGAATGCGGGAACCCTCGCTCGGCTGCGCGCCGACGATGCGGACACCCGGATTTTTCTCCTTCAGGTAGCGCGAAACACCGGTGATGGTGCCCGTGGTGCCCATGGCACTGACAAAATGTGTCACCTTGCCTGACGTATCTGTCCATATTTCGGGGCCTGTGGTCTCGTAATGGATGCGGGGGTTGTCCGGGTTGGCGAACTGGTCCAGCACCCGGCCCTTGCCCTCTTTTTGCATCTGCTCGGCCAGATCGCGCGAGTATTCGATGCCGGCGCTTTTCGGGGTCAGGATCAATTCCGCGCCAAAAGCCTTCATGGTCTGGGCGCGTTCGATGCTCAGGTCCTCCGGCATGATGAGGATCATGCGGTAGCCCTTGATGGCCGCGGCCATCGCCAGCGCAATGCCGGTGTTGCCCGAGGTGGCCTCGATCAGGGTGTCACCGGGTTGGATGTCGCCGCGCTCTTCGGCGCGCCGGATCATCGACAACGCCGGACGGTCCTTGACCGAGCCGGCCGGGTTGTTGCCTTCAAGCTTGCCGAGGATCACGTTGCCGCGGGCGGCGTTCTCCTTGGCACCAATGCGTTGCAGCGCGACCAGCGGCGTTTTGCCAATCGCGTCTTCGATCGTGGGATAGTTCATACGCCACACTGTGCCATAATTTATGGCTTCGCTCCTCGCGGCCCGGGTGGTGAAATTGGTAGACGCAGGGGACTCAAAATCCCCCGACGAAAGTCGTGCCGGTTCGATTCCGGCCCCGGGCACCAGACTGCAAAAAGCCGCCAGCGCACCACGCCCGGGCGGCTTTTTTTCGTCTGGCCGGCACTGGCTCCACCGCCGAGAAATCACGCAGAAAATTTGCCCCTGCTGCTTGCCACGGCATCGAATAAAGCGCATTCTTGATTCGCGGCATTTCCGCGAGTTCCGGAGTCTGTCATGCGCACGTTCCATCCTTGGCGCAAGCCCGTCACAGCCGTCAACGCCGTCACATCGACCGCGCTCGCAGCCTTTTGCCTGCTGTGCAGCGCCCTGCTGACCAACGCCGCACAGGCGGCCACGCCAAAGCCTGCTGCGGCACAGACCACCATCACTGCGCTGGCCCGCGCCAGCGCAGCCGTGGTCGGCATCAAGGTGAGCGTGGACGAGGAAGCCCGCTCTGCCGAGACCCTGGGACAGCGACGCACCGGCTCCGGTGTGGTGATCAGCGCCGATGGCCTGATCCTGACCATCGGCTACCTGATGCTGGAAGCCGAGCAGATTGAAATCGTCACGCAGGACAACAAAACCGTGCCGGCCCGGGCCGTGGCCTATGACCTGGCCACGGGTTTTGGTCTGATCAGGCCCCTGTTGCCGCTGTCCGGCAGCCCGGCCGTGGCGCCGGTCACGCTGGGCAACAGCAAGGAACTGCAGACCGGTGAAGCGCTGATGGCCGTCACCGGTCCACAGCAGGATGACGACGCGGATGTCAGCATGACGCGGCTGATCAGCCGCCGGGCCTTTTCCGGCAGCTGGGAATACCACATCGACACGGCGCTCTTCACCAGCCCGCCGGTGGCCGCCAGTGGCGGCAACCACAGTGGCGCCCCGCTGTTCAACCAGAAGGGCGAGCTGGTGGGCATCGGCTCGCTGCTGGTGGCCGATACGACCGGCAGCAACCGCCGTCTGCCCGGCAACATGTTTGTACCGGTGGATCTGCTCCGCCCCATCCTGGCCGAGCTGCAGAAGAACGGCAGCAGCCTCCAAAGTCACCGCCCATGGCTCGGCCTCACGTCCACGGATCAGGAGGGCCGCGTGCAGATCGTGCGCGTGAGCAAAGGCAGCCCGGCTGAAAGCGCCGGCCTGGAAACCGGCGATGTGGTGCTGGCCATCGATGACGCCAAGGTCACCACGCTGGAGACTTTCTACAAGAAGCTCTGGGACCGCTCGGCACCCGACGCCGAGATCCGGCTCACCGTGCTGCAGGGCGCCGACATCAAGACCATCGTCATCAAGGCACAGGACCGCATGCTGACGCTCAAGCAGCCCTCACGAATCTGACGCCGCCGGGCCGGCCAGCCCCTGCGCCACCGTGGGGTAGTGCAGGGTCAGTCGCAGCTCCTTTTTGAGCCGGGTGTTGTCGAGCTGGCGCGACTCGCTCATGAAGCTGAGCAGCATCAGGGGCAAGGTCTCCCGCGCCGCATGGCGCGCCATGCGCGGCGGACGTGGCAGGCCGTACAGGTCGGCGGCCATGTCGAAGTAGTCACCCATCAGCAGGCGGGTGTCGTCGCTGGCATGGCTGATGCGCTGGGGCTTGCCGCGCCACAGGGCGGCCAGGCAGGCGCGCGCGAGGTCATCGGCATGGATGTGGTTGGTGTACACGTCATCTTCAGCGCGCAGCACCGGCGTGCCCTTGAGCAGCCGCCCGCGCGGCGTGCCGCCGTCACGGTCTGGCGCATAGATGCCCGGGATGCGCAATATGTGCACCGGCGTGCCGGTGGCGCGGCCCAGAAGGCGGACCTGCCCTTCGGCATCGACCCGGCGCCAGGCGCGTGGTGTGTGCGGGTTCACCGGGCGCGCCTCGGTCACCGCCGCGCCGGCGCAATCTCCATACACGCCGCTCGTGGACCCGTACACCAGCGACTGCGGCAGGCTGCGCAGCCGCAGCGCACGCATCAGGGCCAGCGTGCGCGGGTCGGTCTTCCAGTCGGGCTCATGGTTGGGCGGCGGCGCCAGGTGCACCACCCGCGTGGCCAGCCCTGCCAGCCGCCGCAGGCTGGCGGCGTCGTCCAGATTGCCCGGCAGCGGCACCAGCCCCGCCGCGCGCAGGCCGGGCATGCGGTCGGGTGACGAGGTGAGTGCCAGCACACGCACGCGCGCCGGCAGTTGCCGGGCCACACGCAGACCGACGTCGCCGCAGCCGACAATGAGCACGCGCTGCCGGCGGAAGCGGAAAGGCAGGGCGCCAAGGGGATTCAGGTTTGAGGGCAAAATTGGGGCTCGCCGGACGGCAGTCCGGAAAAAAACAATGCATTGAACGACACCTGCCAAGGATAACGACTATGAGCTTCAACGTGACCGTGCAACCCAGCGGCCGGGTTTTTTTGGCCCAGACCGATGAGGCCCTGCTGGCGGCAGCGATTCGCCAGGGCATTGGCCTGCCCTATGGTTGCAAGGACGGCGCCTGCGGCTCCTGCAAGTGCAAAAAACTCGAAGGCAGCGTGACCCATGGTCCGCACCAGGCCAAGGCCCTGTCGCCCGAAGAAGAGGCCAACGGCTTCATCCTCACCTGCTGCGCCACCGCCAACAGCGACGTGGTGATCGAGTCGCGCCAGGTCACCGACGAAAGCGCCTACCCCATCAAGAAAATGCCGGTGCGCATCGCCAGCATGGCGCGTGCCTCGCACGACGTGATGGTGGTGCGCCTGCAGTTGCCGGCCAGTGATGTCTTCAAGTACCACGCCGGTCAGTACGTGGAGTTTTTGCTGCGCGACGGCGACCGCCGCGCCTATTCCATGGGCAATGCGCCGCACACGCAGTCCGACACACCGGGCGTGGAACTGCACATCCGCCACATGCCGGGTGGCAAGTTCACCGACCATGTGTTCGGGCCGATGAAGGAAAAAGAGATCCTGCGGATTGAAGGCCCTTACGGCAGCTTCTTCCTGCGCGAGGACAGCACCAAGCCCATGGTGCTGCTGGCCTCCGGCACCGGCTTTGCGCCCATCAAGGCGCTGATCGAACACCTGCAGTTCAAGAACATCCAGCGCCCGGCCGTGCTGTACTGGGGCGGCCGCCGACCCGCCGACCTGTACATGAACGACTGGGTACAAACCAAGCTGGCGGAAATGCCCCAGCTCAGTTACGTGCCGGTCATCTCCGACGCCTTGCCGGAGGACAACTGGACCGGCCGCACCGGCTTTGTCCACAAAGCCGTACTGCAGGACTTCGCCGACCTCTCGGACCATCAGGTGTATGCCTGTGGTGCGCCAATCGTCGTGGACTCGGCCCGCGCGGAATACAGCGCCGTTGCCGGCCTGCCCCCCGAGGAGTTCTACGCCGACGCCTTCACCACCGCCGCTGACAAGGCGAAGGCTCTCGCCTGACGATCAAACGCAGGCGACGCAATCAAGCCGGCTGTCAACCACGTAACAGGACCTCACTTGCTGGCTGGTTTTGCAACCTGCCGGTCGTGCTTCTGCCGGTAAATCGCACGGCTGGCGTGGTCTTCTTCACGCAGCAGTTTGCGGCGCTCGGCACGCGTGACCTTGCCATCCGATTTCGCCTTGGCTTCGTCGGCTGCGATCTTCGCTTCGCGCTTGTCCAGGCGGTTGGTTTCCTGTGCTGTGAGCTGACCTGAACTCACGCCCTGGTCAATGCGCTTTTGCTGGTTGACCTGGCGCTGATCGATTTTCGGTGTCGCGAGCGGATCGGCGGGCACCGGTGTCTGTGCAAAAACGGCACCACCGGCGGTCACGGCCAGGGCGGCCAGGAGGGTATGGATCTTCATGATGAACTTTTCTCCAGTGTGAGTGTGTTGATGAAACCAGATGGGCTGCAGCACCATGCCCTGCACAACGCAGCGCCCACCCCGCCACGTCGACGGGCATCTGTAACATCCGGGTAAAGAAACATGAAGCCAGCCTGCCCGCTGTTTTTCCGGACAATACACGCATGAACACACCGACCCGCAAGCTCCCAGCCCTTCAATGCCTCGGCCACCGGCGCCTCGCCGCCCGGGTGATCGCCCTCGCCTGCCTGGCCACCCTGGCGCCGTGGTCAGTCGCGCAGATGCCTGCACCACCGGCCAAAGTCATGCGCCTCATCGTGCCCTACGCTGCCGGCGGACCCATCGACGCCACGGCGCGCCTGATGGCAGAGCGCGTCAAGGACACACTGGGGACGGTCATCATCGAGAACAGGCCGGGTGGCGGCGGTAACATCGGCGTGGATGCGATTGCCAAGGCCGCCCCTGATGGCATGACCATTGGCATTGCCGCCGTGGCCACGCATGCGATCAACCCGTGGCTCTACAGCAAGATGCCCTACAACGCGGCGACGGATTTCGCGCCCATCACCCAGATGCTCCGGGTGCCCAATGTGCTGGTGATGAATGCCGACACCGCGCGGCGCCTGAACATCAACACGCTCGCCGACCTGATCAGGTACGCCAAGGCCAACCCGGCCAAACTCAATTACGCCAGCGGCGGCAATGGCAGCGCGGGCCATTTGGCCGGTGAAATGTTCAAGGCGCAGGCAGGCATTTTTGCGCTGCACATTCCCTACAACGGTGGCAACCCCGCGCAGCTGGCCCTGCTGAGCGGTCAGGTGGACTTCAACTTCGACAACCTGGCCACGGCATCGGGCAACATCAAGGCCGGAAAACTCAAGGCACTGGCCGTGACCACCGCCAGACGCAGCGCCGTGCTGCCCGACGTGCCGGCCGTGGCCGAGACACTGAAGGGCTTCGAGATCGACACCTGGTGGGGGCTGGTGGCGCCCGCTGCCACGCCGCGGGACGTGGTGGCCAAGCTGAACCAGGCGTTTGTCGCTGCACTGGAAGCGCCGGAAACAAAGGCCAGGTTCGCGACCCTGATGGCCGAACCTGTGGCCAATACGCCTGAGCAATTTGGCGCCTTCATGAAGAGCGAGCTGGCGAAGTACGAGAAAGTGGTCAAGGCCTCGGGCGCCCGCGTCGACTGAGTGTCAATGCCCCGGGCTATCTGAGGGATTTCGCGGCGACCGTGTGGATCCCCGGCCTTTCAAGCAGGGGCCGCGGAACCGGCTTTGCCGGGCCGCAGGCGCAGCGCCCCCTCGGGAGGCAGAAAGCCACACGCAGTGAGCGAACGTGGGGGCTCGGTTACTCGCCGAGGTAGGCGGCCCGCACGCGGGGATCGTTGAGCAACTGCTTGGCGTCGCCATTCATCGTGACGTTGCCTGACTCCATGACATAGCCGCGGTTGGCAATGCCCAGCGCACGGCTGGCGTTCTGCTCGACCAGCAGCACGGTCACGCCGCGGGCCGAGACGTCCTTGACCACCTCGAAAATCTTGTCGACCATGATGGGCGACAGGCCCATCGAGGGCTCGTCCAGCAACAGCACCCTGGGCCGGCTCATCAGCGCGCGGCCCATGGCCAGCATCTGCTGCTCGCCGCCCGACATGGTGCCGGCCAGCTGGTCCTTGCGCTCGCGCAGGCGGGGAAACAGTACGAACATCTTTTCGATGTCGGCCGCAATCTCGCTGTTGTCGCTGCGGATGTAGGCACCCATCTGCAGGTTTTCGGTGATGGTCATGCGGGTGAAGACGCCGCGGCCCTCCGGCACCATGGCCAGGCCTTCTTTCACCAGATCCCAGGCGCCGCGGCCCCTGATGCTCTTGCCGAGGTATTCGATGTCGCCCTCGAGCATGGGCAGCGTGCCCGTGATGGCCTTCATGGTGGTGGTCTTGCCGGCGCCGTTGGAGCCGATCAGCGTCACCAGTTCGCCCTCGTTGACTTCAAAGTCAACGCCCTTGACGGCCTGGATGCCACCGTAGGCCACCTTGAGGCCCGTCACTTTGAGAAGTGTGTTTGCCATGTTGCTGTTTCCCTTCAATGACCGGTGCCCAGATAGGCGGTGATCACTTTTTCATCTTTTTGCACATCAGCCGGTGCGCCTTCGGCGATCTGCTTGCCGTAGTCGAGCACGGTCACGCGGTCGCACAGGCCCATCACCAGCTTCACGTCGTGCTCGATCAGCAGGATGGTGCGGTTGTCCTTGCGGATCTGGTCGATGAGTTCGCGCAGCTGCACTTTTTCCGTTGCATTCATGCCGGCGGCCGGCTCGTCCAGCGCAATCAGTTGCGGGTCGGTCGCGAGGGCTCGGGCAATCTCCAGACGCCGCTGGTCGCCATAGCTGAGCGTGCGGGCCTTGAAGTCGGCGTATTTGGCAATCCCCACATAGTCAAGCAACTCCCGGGAGCGCTTGGCAATCGCGGCTTCTTCCTGCTTGAAGCCTGGGGTGCGGAACACCGCGCCGAGCAGGCCGGAGTGGGTGCGGATGTGCCGGCCGACCATCACGTTTTCCAGTGCCGTCATGTCGGCGAACAGACGGATGTTCTGGAAGGTGCGCGCAATGCCGGCCTTGGCCACTTCATGCACGGCCGTGGGCTTGTAGGGCTTGCCAGCCAGCTCGAAGGTGCCGCTGTCGGGTGTGTACAAACCGGTGAGCACATTGAAGAAAGTGGTCTTGCCGGCACCATTGGGACCGATCAGTCCATAGACCTGGCCGCGCTCGATGTGGATGCCGACATCCGAGAGGGCCTGCAGACCGCCAAAGCGCTTGGAGACACCGGCAACTTTAAGAATGGTTTCGCTCATGTCCATTCTCCTTAAGGGTTGATTGACTGGATGGGATCGGGGCCAGGCGTCTTGTTCAACGACTTGCCATGCTCGCGTGTGGGCCAGAGACCGCGCGGCCGCATCAGCATGACGGTGATCATGGCCAGGGCAATCAGCAACTGGCGCAGGATGGCGGAGTCGAGCCGTCCGTCCGTCATGGCCTGCAGCGGACCGGCGACATAGCGCAGCACCTCGGGCAACGCGGCCAGCAGCAAGGCGCCCAGGATGACGCCGGGCAGATGGCCAATGCCCCCCAGCACCACCATGGCCACGATCATCACCGATTCCATCAGGCTGAAGGACTCCGGCGAGACAAAGCCCTGGAAGGCCGCAAACATGGAGCCCGACACCCCCCCGAAGGTGGCGCCCATGCCGAAGGCCAGCAGCTTCATGTTGCGGGTGTTGATGCCCATGGCTTTGGCAGCGATTTCGTCTTCACGGATGGCCATCCAGGCGCGGCCGATGCGGGAGTTCTCCAGCCGGTAGCAGACGACGACCGAGAAGATCACCAGCGCCAGAAACAGGTAGTAGTACATCGACACCGAGTTGAAATCAAAGCCGAACAGGGAATGCGTCTTGCCCAGGTCAAAGCCGAAGAATTTCATGGAGTCGATCTGACCAATGCCCTTGGGGCCGTTGGTCAGGTTGATGGGCCGGTCCAGGTTGTTCAGGAACACCCGGATGATCTCGCCGAAGCCCAGTGTCACGATGGCCAGGTAGTCGCCGCGCAGCTTGAGCGTCGGGGCACCCAGCAGCACCCCGAAAAGCCCCGCCAACGCAGCTGCGGCAGGAATGATGGCCCAGATGGGCAGGTGCAGACCTTCAGGAAAAGCCGCGGCAATGGCCGGGAAGGCTTCCGCCAGATGGGGTGAGCCGAGCAGGGCAAACAGGTAGGCACCGACGGCGAAGAAGGCCACGTAGCCCAGATCGAGCAGGCCGGCATAGCCGACCACGATGTTCAGGCCCAGGGCCAGCAACACATAGAGCAGCGCCATGTCCACAATGCGGACCCAGGCGTTGCCGCCCTGCTGCAGGATCAGCGGCAGCACCAGCAGTGCCACCGCGACGATCAAAAACTTCACGAGTTTGTTGGGTTTCATCAGAGGTTCTCCTAGGGACGGCCGGGGATCAGGCCCGGTCTGCCACACGCTCACCCAGCAGGCCGGATGGGCGCAGGGTCAGCACAAAAATCAGCACAATGAAGGCGAAGATGTCCGAGTACTGGCTGCCCAGCACACCGCCCGTCAGCGGCCCGATGTAACCGGCGCCGATGGACTCGATCAGCCCGAGCAGGATGCCGCCAAGCACCGCACCGCCCAGGTTGCCGATACCGCCGAACACCGCCGCCGTGAAGGCCTTCAGGCCGGGCAGGAAGCCCATGGTGTGCTGCACCGTGCCGTAGTTGGAGGCATACATCACGCCGGCCAGCGCGGCCAGCACCGCGCCGATGATGAAGGTGGCCGAGATGACGGTGTCGGGCCGAACGCCCATCAGCGCTGCCACGCGCGGGTTCTCGGCCGTGGCACGCATGGCCCGGCCCAGCTTGGTGTAATGCACCAGCCACATCAGCACTGACAGCGACACGGCCGTGGCGCCCAGGATGAAGAGCTGCGTCACGGTGATGACCGCGCCGCCCACCTGGAACGGCTCGCTCGGGAGCAGTGTGGGATAGGCCTTGTAATTGGGCTTCCAGATGATCATGGCCAGCGTCTGCAGCAGCAGCGACATGCCGATGGCGGTGATCAGCGGGGCCAGTTTGGGCGAATTGCGCAGCGGCCGGTAGGCGATTTTCTCGATCGCGAAGTTGAGCGCGCCGCACACCACAAAGGCAATCAGCAGCGAGATCAGCAGAATCAGCCAGCCGGGCGTACCGGGCATCGATGACTGCATCAGGCCGATGATGGTCCAGCTGGTGAGCGCGCCCACCATCAGTACCTCGCCATGCGCAAAATTGATCAGGTTGATGATGCCGTACACCATGGTGTAACCCAGGGCGATCAAGGCATACATGCTGCCCAGGACCAGACCATTGATGATCTGCTGAAGCAAGACTTCCATAACGCACTCTCCCGATTGATTGAAGCCGCCAACCCCGTTGGCATCGCACACCCGCAGGATCACCGCGGGCTGGCACAAGCTAACAAAAAGCCCGCCGATCAAAACCAGAAGACCTGGCATCGTTGGCGAGCTGATGAAGAAATTGTAGCCAGCGAGTCTTAGCGAGAATCGGGCCAACACCCCGGTTTTTCCCGGGTTTACCCTCGCGAAGAGGGCTTGGAGGGGGCCGAAAACGGCTTTATCAGCCGGTTTTTATTTTTATAAGTCAGGCTTATTGTTTTTATTCTTCAGATCATTCAGCTTATCGGATATGCGTATTTCCAGACCCCGGTTGACCGGCCGGTAGAACTGCGGCGGCGCCATGCCCTCGGGGAAATAGTTTTCGCCGGCGGCGAAACCGTCCTCTTCGTCGTGGGCGTAACGGTAGTTCTTGCCGTAATCGAGCTGTTTCATCAGCTGGGTCGGCGCGTTGCGCAGGTGCAGGGGCACAGGGCGGGTGCCATCCTGCTTGATGAAGGCCTTGGCCTCATTGAAGGCCTTGTAGACCGCGTTCGATTTGGGCGCTACCGCCAGATAGACCACGCACTGGGCCAGCGCCAGCTCGCCCTCGGGCGTGCCCAGCCGCTCGTACACGTCAGCCGCATCCAGCGCCAGCCGGAGCGCGCGCGGGTCGGCCAGGCCGATGTCTTCACTGGCCATGCGGATCAGGCGCCGGGCCATGTAGCGGGGCTCCGCACCACCATCGAGCATGCGCATGAACCAGTAGAGTGCAGCGTCGGGATCGGAGCCGCGCACCGACTTGTGCAGGGCGGAGATGGTGTCATAGAACTGCTCGCCGCCCTTGTCGTAGCGGCGCAGGCGTTCCCCCAGCACCTTGAGGAGCCAGGCGTCGGTGACGTCCGAGATCTTCTCGGACTTCGCCGCCACGCCCAATGATTCCAGTGTGTTGAGCAGGCGCCGCGCGTCGCCATCGGCGTAGGCCACCAGCCGGTCTGCCGCCTCGGGTGCCATGGTGCCAATGGTGGGCAGGGCATGCTCTGCCAGCACACGGTCCACAATTTTGCGCAAATCCTCAGGGCCCAGGGGTTGCAGCACGTAGACCACCGCACGGGACAAGAGCGCGGAGTTGACTTCAAACGACGGGTTTTCGGTGGTCGCGCCGATGAAGGTGAAAAGCCCGCTTTCCACATGCGGCAGGAAGGCGTCCTGCTGGCTTTTGTTGAAGCGGTGGACTTCGTCGACGAACACCATGGTCCGCCGGCCGGACTGCGCCTGCCAGATGGTGGCCTGCTCCACCGCTTCGCGGATGTCCTTGACGCCACCGAGCACGGCCGAGATGGTGATGAAGTGGGCGTCAAAGCTGCTGGCCATGAGCCGCGCGATGGTGGTCTTGCCTACACCGGGCGGCCCCCAGAGGATGCAGCTGTGCGGCTGGCCGGATTCAAACGCGATGCGAAGCGGCATGCCCTCGCCCAGCAGGTGTTGCTGGCCGATGACCTCGCCCAGATGCGCTGGCCGCAGGCGCTCGGCCAGCGGTGCCTGCGCCGGAAGCTTGCTGTCTGTCCTGGAGGCCATGGGTCTGTCTGCCGGAAAGCGGGGCCGTGAGCGCGTTTACTGCCGGATCACGTCCGCACCAGCAGGCGGCTTGAACTGGAAGCCGGCCGCAGCGAGCGAAGGATTGACTTCGAACTGCGTGAAGGTCATCACCGACTTCTGGCCAAAGCTGTCCAGGATTTCCAGCATGGCCAGCTCGCTGCCCTTGTCGGTCGGCCGAAAGCCGACGCTGATGCTCTGCAGTTGCCCGTCTTTGGCCTTGGGCGTGGCCTGCACCCACTGCAGGCCTGCCCGCTCGGGTTGCGCTGCCAGCGTGAAGTCAGCCTCCAGCCCCTTCAGGTCTGCCGCTGCTGCAATCACCGCAGCGGGGGTGCCATTGAGCACCTGCGCCAACTTGCGGGACGTGACCTGGTTCAGGTCGATGTCGTGCAGCCACAGCGTTTGCCCGTCGGCGACGATGCTCTGCTCAAACGGTTTTTTGTAGATGAACTTGAAGCGGTTCGGCCGCAGGAACTCAAACGTGCCGCTGGAGGTTTTGGTTTTGGCCACCTGCCCTTCCTTGGGCGGGCTGGTCACCACCTGGGTGAAGCTGGCGCGGCCGCTGCGGGTGTTCTTGATGAACGACTCGAGCGCCTGGAGCCCTGCGCTGGGCGCCGGCTGCGCGCTGGCAGCCAACGGAATCATCAGCGCCGCTGTACAGACCACCGCATGCAGGGCCCGGGTGGCGCGACGCGACCAGTGGCCGGTGGGGCCTTGGGGGGAAGTCATAGTGTTCATGATGTGCCAACCATAAGGAGACATAAGGAGATGGGTGAGTTCAGTCCGTGAAACCACAGCTTGCCCCAGTCATGTGTCGGTCCGGTATAGGTGCGGTAAACCGCGTGCTGTCGTCATTCGGCGCGCGATGGCACCAGAATCTCGCGCTGGCCGCTGCCGCTCATGGCGCTGACGAGGCCCGCTTTTTCCATGTCTTCCACCAGACGGGCTGCACGGTTGTAGCCGATTTTCAGGTGCCGCTGCACCAGCGAAATACTGGCCTTGCGGTTCTTGAGCACCACTTCCACGGCCTGGTCGTACATCGGGTCTTTCTCGCCGCCGCCATTGCCACCGCCTTCGCCCAACAGGTCGCCGTCCTCGCCGTCGACCGTGCCGCCTTCCAGCACCCCGTCGATGTAATTGGGCTCGCCCTGCTGCTTGAGGTAAGCCACCACGCGGTGCACTTCGTCGTCGCTCACAAAAGCGCCATGCACGCGGATCGGAAAGCCCGTGCCGCTGGGCATGTACAGCATGTCACCCATGCCCAGCAGCGCCTCGGCGCCCATCTGGTCGAGGATGGTGCGGCTGTCGATCTTGCTGCTGACCTGGAAGGACAGCCGCGTCGGAATATTGGCCTTGATGAGGCCGGTGATCACGTCCACACTGGGGCGCTGGGTGGCCAGTACCAAATGAATACCGGCGGCGCGGGCTTTTTGCGCGAGGCGGGCAATGAGCTCTTCGATCTTCTTGCCCACCACCATCATCAGGTCGGCCAGCTCGTCGATCACCACCACGATGTAGGGCAGGCGCTCCAGCGGCTCGGGCTGTTCGGGCGTCAGGCTGAAGGGGTTGTAGATGAATTCACCCCTGGCCTTGGCTTCGTCCAGCTTGGTGTTGTAGCCGGCCAGGTTGCGCACGCCCAGCTTGCTCATCAGCTTGTAGCGTTTTTCCATCTCGGCCACGCACCAGTTCAGGCCGTGGGCCGCCTGGCGCATGTCGGTCACCACCGGCGCCAGCAGATGCGGAATGCCTTCATAGACGCTCATTTCCAGCATCTTCGGGTCGATCAGCAACAGGCGCACATCGCGGGCGTCGGCCTTGTACAGCAGGCTCAGGATCATCGCGTTGATGCCGACCGACTTGCCCGAGCCAGTGGTACCCGCCACCAGGCAGTGCGGCATTTTGGCCAGATCAGCCACCACTGCGGCGCCGCTGATGTCCTTGCCGAGGCCAATGGTCAGCATGGACTTGGCCTCGTTGTAGACCTGCGAGCCCAGAATTTCACTGAGCTTGATCGACTGGCGCTTGGCGTTGGGCAGTTCCAGCGCCATGTAGTTCTTGCCGGGAATGGTCTCGATGACGCGGATGGACACCAGGCTCAGGGCGCGCGCCAGGTCCTTGGCGAGGTTCACGACCTGTGAACCCTTCACGCCGGTGGCTGGCTCGATCTCGTAACGGGTGATGACGGGGCCTGGCGCCGCCGCCACCACGCGGACCTCGACGCCGAAATCCTTGAGCTTCTTCTCGATCAGCCGCGAGGTCATCTCCAGCGTTTCGGGGGCCACGGTTTCCTGGCGCAGCAGCGCGC
>CALRSS020000009.1:0-209361 GCA_943370905.1 Synechococcus sp. UW140 | reverse complement strand
AACTCGTTTCAAGATTAGATCTGCCGGGGCCTTGAGCCCCCTAAAGAGTCGTTCAAGACCAGGACGTTGATAGGTCAGGTGTGGAAGCGCAGTAATGCGTTAAGCTAACTGATACTAATTGCTCGTGCGGCTTGACCCTATAACTTTGACAGTCTTAAGGATTTGTCAGGGTTGTTATGCCAAGTTGACGCATTCAAAAAGCGTGCAAACGCAAAACTAAATAAAAGCTGATTTACTCTATGAATTCGATGGATTGTTCTTTGGACAATCTGTCAAAAAGTTATGCCTGATGACCATAGCGAGTTGGTACCACTCCTTCCCATCCCGAACAGGACAGTGAAACGACTTAGCGCCGATGATAGTGCGGATTCCCGTGTGAAAGTAGGACATCGTCAGGCTCTTACAGCAAGGAACGCCCAGTTGATTTTCGATCAACTGGGCGTTTTCTTTTGTGCGCCTGTTTTTCGGCATACCTTGCCGGCGCCATGGATTGCACCACGCCAAATCCGACTCACATGGTCATCACAGTGTCATCAACACCGGCAACTGGATCAGACGTTGACGATGTGATTGCCTTCGACCGCAGCCGCTCCTGATTTCACCAGCTCAGAGAGCAATTGCTCGATCCACGGTTGAATCAGCTGGTTGGGAAAAAATTGTTCCCGGATACGAGAAAAATAGGGTGTACGCAACGCCCATTGAACAAAGTCTGCATGAGGCAAAGTCTGCAGCTCCAGCAATTTGAACTTCAGAAGAACCTTCACGGCGTGCTGGGCATGCCTTGCAGGGTTGGCCTTGAAGGCTTCCAGGCGTTGGCGTGCTCGCTCTAGCACCTGAGGCTGAAACCAGAACACTTTCCCATGACCTGGGATCACGATTCTGGGGCGCAGATCTTCGATCACATCCAGTGTGGCTGCCACCTCTGCAAAGGCGTCGTTGCCCTCCAGCTCCGGAAACACCACGCCGAAGCCGTTTTCCCACAAGGCATCTGCTGAAATGAGAATGCCGTGCCGCGGTTCGAACAAAATAACCGAGTGCGGATCATGGCCTGGGGCGGCGTGAATTTGCCACGTCAAGCCCAGTGCATGAATCGTCCCGCCTGGCTGAAGTGTGTCAATGAAAGAAAATGGCGGGCAATCCTGTCCGGTAGGTACATACGTCAATGCATCTGGATCCCACTGGCGGACGAACCGGGCTTGACCTGGTGGAATGGCCACCTTCAGCCCCGGGTATTGAGCTTGCAAGGCAGCGTTGCCGCCACAATGATCGCTGTGAAGATGCGTGTTGAGCAGTCGGTCCAACGACCGGGCGCCCAGAACAGAAGCCACCAAAGCGACCGTTTGTGCGGAATGGCTGCAATACCCGCTGTCAATCAGGATGGCTTGATCAGGGTCCGCCAGCAAAACATTGTTGGACGACAGCCAGCCGCGCTCGAAAACATGCAGCCCTTCAGGCAAGGGCGGTGGAGAAACCAGCGCGGTAGTAGGCATCAACGACTGAGAAGCCGCCGCTGTCACACCGCTGACCGCAACTCGCGCCGCAAAATCTTGCCGACATTGGTTTTGGGAAGATCATCGCGGAACTCGATGTATTTGGGCCGTTTGTAGCCGGTCAGATTGTCCTTGCAATAGCTGGCAACCTGCTCCTCGGTCAACGTGGGGTCGTTCTTCACCACAAACACCTTGATGGCTTCCCCCTGCTTCTCGTCCGGAATCCCGATGGCTGCGCATTCGACCACGCCCGGGCACAGGGAAATAACATTTTCGAGCTCGTTCGGGAACACATTGAAGCCCGACACGATGATCATGTCTTTCTTGCGGTCAATGATCCGGGTGTAGCCTTCAGCGTCCATGATGCCGATATCGCCAGTGCGCAGAAACCCATCGTCGGTGAACGCCTTCTGATTTTCTTCAGCCTGCAGGTAATAGCCCGTCATGACCTGTGGGCCTTTGATGCAGATTTCTCCTGGTTCGCCGACTGACATCGAATGGCCGGCGTCATCCTTCATCACCAGTTCGATGCCTGGCAAGGGCAAACCGATGGTGCCGGTGAACTCCCGGTTGGTGACCGGGTTGTTGGTTCCAATGGCGCAGGTTTCACTCATGCCCCAACCCTCGACCATCGCGCAGCCGGTCACTTGCAACCATTGTTTTGCAGTTCCGGCAGACGCAGCCATGCCGCCTGCCTGTGACACGCAAAGAGCGGAAAAATCCACGCTTTTGAACTGGGGATGCTGCAGCAAGGCATTGAAAAGTGTGTTCACGCCCGGGAGCAGATGGAAAGGTCGCCGCTTCAGAACCTCGATGAATTTTCCGACATCGCGCGGATTCGGGATCAGCGTGAGGTGCGCGCCCCAGCGGATGGTCAGCAGGCTGAGCGTCAGTGCAAAGATGTGGTACAGCGGCAGCGCGGCGATGTTGTTGGTTTTGCTGACGTCGCCAATGCGTTTGAGTGCCGGGGTGAACCAGGCCTCCGCCTGCAGGATGGCCGCCACAATATTGCGATGCGTCAGCACGGCACCTTTTGACAAACCGGTTGTTCCGCCTGTGTATTGCAGGAACGCCATCGAATCAAGGGTGCAGGAAGGTGGCTTGAGCACGCAATGTTCACCGTCTGCAATCGCGCGATTGAAGGGTGTGACGCTACGGCCATCACCCAGCGGCAGTTTGTAGGCTGGCACCAGCTTGGCCAGATGCCGCACGGCGAAGGTGATCCATCGCCCGAACCAGAACCCCAGCAAGTCACCCATGGAGGCCATCACCACGTGTTTCACGGGCGTGCGCTCGATCACTTCGCTCAGGGTAGCGGCGAAGTTCTCAAGAATGATGATGGTTGTGGCACCGGAATCCTTGAGTTGATGCTCCAGTTCACGTGGGGTGTACAGCGGGTTCACGTTCACACAGGTGTAGCCGGCACGCAGGATGCCCGCCATCGTCACCGCAAATTGCGGCACATTGGGCAGCATGATGGCCACACGTGCGCCTGGCTCCAACCCCAGGCTTTGCAGCCATGCGCCCAAGGCAGACGACAAGGTGTCCAGCTCGCCATAGGACATCCAACGGTCCATGCAGACCGAGAAGGGCTTGGCGGCGTTCTTCCTGAAGGAATCTTCAAGCAGTTGATTGAGCGAGCGGAACTGCTCCACATCCACAGTGTGGGGCACACCTTCGGGGTAGCTCTTGAGCCAGTACTTGTCCATACATTCTCCTCTCGCCTATTCTGTGAGGCGCCTCGTCAAAGCTGTATGGGGCTTGTCCTAGTGCGCCGCTGCTGCGGTCACCAAATGCATCAGGCGGGTCTCACAGGTGACAGCATCGTCTGCAAACAGCGAGCGAATCCAGGCCTGTTCACGGTCATCGATGATCTGAAGGAATTCGCCGGCACCCCGTATGGCCACAAAGGCGTCGAAACCGGATTCCAGAAAGCGTTGCAATGACGACAGCCCCGCGGCCTCTGCGGGTCTGCGCATCATCTTGAGCAGGCCGCGCAATCCGGGCTTGCGAGTGAGCCGCTCCAGCTCGCGACCCAGATGAAGCACCACCTCCAGCTGGCGCAGCCGCCCGGCTTCGTCGCCCACCTGGCGCCAGCAGCGGACATAGCGTCCGCAATCCGCGCTGCCGCCGGCATGCCCGGCTTCGCGTGCCCAGGCCCGGGCCATGCGATCATCCAGCATCTCGGTCAGGGCGTGGACCTGGGCCAGCGCCGCTGCCGTTTGCGCCACGGCTTTTGGAAACAGCCGCGCCATGGCGTTGGCAATGCGGGCGAACTGCTGGTCGCGCTCGACATAGTCCTTGTCGCTGTAAAGCTCCTCCAGGAAAAAACCTGCGGCCTGTTGGTAGCGCGGGTGAACCAGCAGATCGGCGTAGGTGGCCTTGAAGCGCAGGGCCTGAAACCGCTTCACTGCGGCGCTGGCCCGCACCAGCGACGGATCGGTGGCGCGCAACTCCCGAAGCTCGGACACGCGCTCCAGCGCTTCGTGAATTTGCTGCGCAGAAGGCTTTGTCGAATCGTCCATACAAACCCCGAGTTTATCTAGGTACCGTGCTCTAGCAACCCCATCGGATCGCATGCGAAACTCGTCTCATGCAACGCAGAAGTCTTCTCACACTCGGCGTCGTCTCGGCTGCCGTATTGCTTGTTGCCGGTGGTACGGCTGCGCTGCTGCGACCGGGTCTTCACGAAGGCGTGCTGGCTACGGCCGGGCGCGAGGTGTTCTCTGCCGTGGGCCGGGCGATTCTCGACAAAAGCCTCCCAGCGGAGGAGGGGCCCAAGCTGATCGCACTGGAGGGGCTGCTCACCCGTGTGGACACCCTGGTACAAGGGCTTGCACCTCATGCTCAAAGCGAGCTGTCGCAATTGCTGTCGCTGATGGCCAGTGGCGCAGGGCGACTGGCCATGGCGGGCCTCTCCACACCGTGGGCTGAGTCCAGTGTCCACGATCTTCAGCAGGCGCTGCAAGGCATGCGGATTTCCGGCCTTGCGTTGAAACAGCAGGCGTATGCGGCGCTGCATGACATCACGGCGGGGGCGTATTTTTCAGACAGCGCCACCTGGGCCGCGCTGGGCTATCCCGGCCCGATGAAAATTTGAACCACGCTGCCGACACTGCGCCATGAGTCAACATCAAGACCCGATTCGGGAGGGGTTGGAGCGCGGCTGGAAGGTCTTTGGTGGTGAGCGTGGCCCTGCGCCAGAGCGCATGCGCTGCGACGTGGCGATTGTGGGCAGCGGTGCTGGCGCCGGCATCACGGCAGAGATACTGGCCAAAGCCGGCTTGAGCGTAGTCATCGTCGAAGAGGGGCCTCTCAAAAGCAGTTCCGACTTCAATCAGAAAGAGTCGGAGGCCTATCCCTCGCTGTACCAGGAAAGCGCCGCCCGCAAGACGGGTGACAAGGCCATCAACATCCTACAGGGGCGCTGCGTGGGCGGCTCGACCACAGTGAACTGGACCAGCTCTTTCCGCACCCCTGCGCCCACGCTGCAGTTCTGGCAAGCACACTACGGACTCGCAGGCTACACGCCCGAGTTGCTGGCGCCCTTTTTTGCCCAGGCCGAGAAGCGACTGAACATCACGCCCTGGCTGACGGCGCCCAATGAAAACAACGACCTGCTGCGCCGCGGCGCCATGGCGCTCGGCATTCCTGCTGCTGCGATTTCGCGCAATGTCAAAGGGTGCTGGAACCTCGGCTCCTGCGGGCTGGGTTGCCCCACCAATGCCAAGCAGTCCATGCTGGTCACCACGATTCCCGCTGCCCTTGGCATGGGTGCCCATTTGCTCACGGAAACCCGCGCTGAACGGTTCGAGATCGCCAACGGCCGCGTGACGGCGCTGCTCTGCCGCGGCGTCGAACCGAATGGTGCGTCGGCATCAGCGCAGCATGTGACCCGCATCACGGCCCGCCACTACGTTCTGGCGGGAGGCGCCATCAACTCGCCTGCGGTGCTGCTCCGCTCAGGCGCCCCTGATCCGCATGGTGCGCTGGGTGCACGCACCTTCCTGCATCCGGTCGTCATGTCGTCCAGCGTGTTCGCACAAAAGGTCGAAGCATGGAATGGGGCGCCTCAAACCATTTACACCGATCACTTCCTTGGCACCCAGGCAATTGACGGGCCCATCGGCTACAAGCTGGAGGCGCCACCGCTGCACCCGGTGATCTTTGCATCCACTGTGCCCGGTTATGGGCAAGGCCAGCACGACCTGCTGGCCTCGTTCCCGCACAACCACACGCTGCTGGCCCTGCTGCGCGACGGGTTTCACGAGGAATCGCCGGGCGGCCAGGTCACGCTGCGCGGCGACGGCTCGCCGGTGCTGGACTACCCGCTGACCCCTTTCGTGATGGACGGTGCCCGGCGCGCCTTGTTGTCGATGATGGAAATCCAGTTTGCAGCCGGCGCGCGCCAGGTGTTGCCCCTGCACGAAATGGCGGACTCCTACACCAGCTGGGCCCAGGCACGCGAAGCCGTGAAGGCCTTGCCGATGAAGCCGGGGCTCACCAAGGTGGTCAGCGCCCACGTCATGGGCGGTTGCGGCATGGCGGGCAACGAGCGCAGCGGCGTGACCCGGCCCGATGGCGTGCATTGGCAGCTCGAGAATCTCTCGGTTCACGACGGCTCCCTGTTTCCCACCAGCATCGGTGCCAACCCGCAGTTGTCAATCTATGGGGTGGTGAACCGGCTGGCCCAACAGCTGGCCAAGCGGCTGTCGGGTCGCGATGTCATACTCGCCTGACGCCCGAAACGCCGTGACGGGGCAGAGGCTGGCGTCGGCCTTCGCCCCATGCCTGTTGTCAGTCATCCACGCGGTATCCCCTGACCATGCCAGTGTCCTGCCCCGTAAATAAAGGCGATATGACATCGTCCACTCAGCCATGCTGCGCTGCTCGTCGTTGCCATGGCGACGGCGATGCCTCCTCCTCTCGCCTTGCCTGACCGCTGAATGGAAAAATTCATTTCATCACCTTGTTCGCCGGGCAGGACACTGGCCCGTCTTCAACAATTCATCACCGTGCTGCTGCTGATCTCCGCCTGGGGCTGGCTGGGCTACTTCTACGGCAGTGCGCCTGCGCTGGCCGTTGGTGGTTTTCTGCTGGTGACTCTGGGCCACGCGGTCTTTCTGGCATTTGAATTTGTATTGGCATGGCGCCTCAACCAGCACGACCCGGCGCCTGCGCCCCGGCTGCGGGACATGGTCCAGGCGTGGGTGGGGGAGTCGATCGAGGCGCCACGGGTGTTTTGCTGGCGCCAGCCCTTTCGGGCGGCAGCCATTGCAGATCAGCTCCCGGAGGCCGGCGGCAGCGGGCGCCGCGGCGTCGTGCTGGTGCATGGCTTTTTCTGCAACCGTGGTTTCTGGAACCCCTGGATGAAGCGCCTGCAGGCAGAGGGCCATCCCTTCATTGCGTTGACACTCGAGCCGCTGTTCGGCTCCATTGACGACTATGTTCCCCAGATTGACCAGGCCGTGAGCCGGCTCACCGAGGCCACCGGCCTGCCGCCGCTGCTGGTGTGTCACAGCATGGGTGGCCTGGCAGCGCGCGCATGGCTTCAACGCATGAAGTCCGAGTCGCGTGTGCATCACGTGGTCACGATAGGCACTCCCCACAGCGGAACATGGCTGGCCCGCTTTGGCCATGGACACAACACCCGGCAGATGCGGCTGCAGTCCGACTGGCAGCAACAGCTCGACCACGGCATGCCGGACGGACGCCATGCGCTGTTCACGTGCTGGTATTCCAATTGCGACAACATCGTTTTTCCGGCGTCCACCGCCACGCTGGCCGGTGCCGACAACCGCCTGCTGCGCAGCGCGGCCCATGTGCACATGGCCTTTCTGCCGGCAGTGATGGATGGGACCCTGGCCTTGCTGTAGCGCCATCGCCAGGTTGACCTGCAGGTGAGCTTGCAGGTGAATTTGTCACGCGAATGGCCGGTCAAATTCACTGGCACTGCAGGTACGTAGTTTCTATGCTGGGCACATCAACAGATGGAGTGCCTTGTGACCTTGCATGCTTTGCCGCAATCCGGCTTTTCCGACCCCTTGTCGCTGGTGTTGCTGTCCGACGCACCTTTGGCCCCGTCCACAGACGCGCTGGCCGACGCGGACTCATGGCTGAGCTTGCTGCTCGACGAGTTCGCCCATGGCGTGCTCCTCATCAACGCACGCGGCACCATCCTCCATGCCAACCGTGCCGCCCGGCGTGAACTGGCGTGCGCCGAGCTACTGTCGGCCGACGACGGACAACTGATGATCGCCCAGCCTGAAGACGCCAAACCCTTTCAGCAAGCCCTCTGCAAAGCGGTGGCTGGCAAGCGTGGATGGGTCCGGATGGTGTCACCCGTCACTGGCGCTGCTTTCTCGCTGGCCCTGGTCCCGCTGCGCCGTCAGCCCGGGCAAGCCCGGGAGCGTATCGCCGTCTTCATGTCACGCGCCTGCGTGTCCGCATCCGGCCTGTTGGCCGCGTTTGCCCGAAGTCATGGGCTCACCCGCACCGAGGAGCAGGTGCTGGTTTACCTGTGCCGCAGCCTTGGGGCGCCGGAAATCGCAACGCAAATGAAGGTGGCTGTCTCTACGGTGCGCAGTCATGTGCGCAGCCTCTGTGCCAAAACCTCGTCGAGCGGTGTGCGTGAACTGGTCAACCGTGTCGCGGTGTTGCCGCCTGTGGCCGCCGAACCTTTGGGGCCTATTCACTGACGAGGCACTGACGAGGCCGCACGTACTGGTGTTACCCTCCGTTGGGAGAAGGCTACACCCATGCTAGATTACGGGCATATGCCCTCCAGCACATCGCCTGACTCGATTGATCCTCCCGCGTCTGCCGACGAAGGCTTGTACGCTTACCTCACCCCGGAGCTGCGCACGCTGGCGCTGCGCGGCGTGGTTCGCAGCTACCCCAAGAAGACCATCATCATCAATGAGGGGGATATTGGCGACAGCGTTTTCGTGGTGCTCCGGGGCAGCGTGAAGGTCTACGCCATGGACGACAATGGCCGCGAAATCACCTACGGGCACATCCATTCGGGTGACTATTTCGGCGAGATGTCCATGGACGGCGGTCCGCGTTCGGCGTCTGTCATCACGCTGGAGCCGTGTACCTTCTCCGTTCTGGCACGCTCCGATGTGAGCGAACACTTGGCTGAGGAGCCCGGTTTTTCCATCAACCTGGTGGCACAGGTCATTCGCCGTGCCCGAGATGCCACCGCAGCGGCGCGCAACATGGCATTGCTGGACGTCTACAGCCGTCTGGTGGTTGCTCTCGAAGATCCGAAACACCTGCTGACCAGCCGAACCGCTGACAGCGTCACGCTGGAGGCGGTGACCCACCAGGACATTGCCAGCCGGGTCGGTGCGTCCCGTGAGATGGTCAGCCGCCTGCTCAAGGACCTGGAAAAGGGTGGTTACATCGAGATGGGTGTCAAACGCATCACGCTGCTCAAGAAGTTGCCGCAGCGGTGGTGATCAGGCGCTAGAGACGGTTGAGAACCCGACGCGCCTCTTGCGGTGCCGCGTCGCTGGTGCCCCTGAGGCGAACCACGCCCCCGCTGCGGGTGCTGGCAGCCGGAACACCCTGCAACGCCTGGTTTTCGTCGCTGGGCGCCTCCGTCGCAGGTACTTTCACCACCCCCGGGCGTTGCGGTCTTGTGCGATCAGGGTCTGGCTTCCGGGGCGAATAGCGGGCCCAACTGCCATCGGAAAGTCTCGTACCGCCGACGGTCACAGTGTGGCGTCCCGTGGCAATGCTGTTGAAGTTTCCGCTGCGCCGTATCGCGGTCGGGTTGTCCGGATGATCCACAAATGCCCCCGGATTGCCGCTGGTGTCGTAGTGGCGGTCGTCAAAGTAGGACTGCCGCGCACCCGTGTGCAGGTTGGCCAGGTCATCGTCCCGCTCGATGTAGGCGTCGAAAGTCACCTTGTCCCGGGCACGGTTGGTCAGCCTGACCTGCCATGCGCCGCTGGGTGCTGTCGGTTGCGTGCCATCAAAGCTGAAGGTGGCTGCCGTGGCCAATAAAGCGCAGGTGCCGCGTTCACCGGTCGCGACCTGCCGCGGATAAATCAGGGCTGCCAGCGGCTTGCCCGCGGGGTTGACCCACATGCCGGCCTGCCCGATCCGCAGCGGTGCCATCGGCTCGTGGCCCGCTGGCGTCACTTCGATGTCCAGCCCCTCGGCGTCTGGCGGCAGCCACAGTTCGAGAAAATTCTGTGTCGAATCGCCAGGCTGGCAATGCCAGTGCAACACAAGGCTTTCGCCGCTCGCCAGTGTCTTGTTGGCGTGCATTCGGCTCTGGTAGCTGTTCCCTGCCGGCAGAACCACCTGCAGGTGCCCGGAGCGCAGAGCGATGAGCTGGTCCATCGCCGCCTCCAGCACAGAACTGCCGTCATGGGGTCCGCCCAGGGTGCCCCAGCTGATATTGACGGTCACTTTGGCCTTCGCGTCGCAGCGCGACAGGATGTACATCAGACCGTCAAGCACCTGTGCATTCACGGAGCCGCCCGAGGGGTCTTTCACCGTGTTGAAGTCAAGCTGTACCGCGACCAGCGTGGCGCGACTGGCATCGTCATCGGCATACGCCCAACTCGGCGGCGTGTCCGGCCCACCCACCCGCGACTGAAGTGTTCGAGGTCCGCAGGCCAGGTCCATGACGTGGGTGCCGTGGTGGGCCTGCTTGTCAAAGGGCATTCCCATCTGGAAGTGCTGATACACCGCCGCCTCGTCCACCAGACCATGGAATGTCAGGCGTTTCATGACGCGGTCGATGTCTGCTGCAGTGATCTCATGCCCGTAGCCCATGGCCACCGGGGTGCTTCCTGCGCCTTGGCGATCCTGCCGCCAATAATAGGCCGTGCGTGCCTTGCCGGGCGCATCTGCGCGCGTCAGGAAATTGGCGTTCGCGAAAGACAGGCCGTTGTCGATGAGGCCCAGAACCTTTCCTTTGAGCCGCGGCCCCCCGGGTGGTGCAGCGCCATGGCGGAGGGTGTCCTGGCCATCCAGTGCCGAGCCCAGCGGCATGCCCAGCTCAAATCGCTTGATAAGCGACTCAAGTGAACCACCGGGCGCGAGGTGCTTGAAGAAGGCCGGCTTGACACGTGCCGTGCAAAAACCGAAGCCCGCAGGAGCGATACCCGACGTGTACACCGGTGGAATGTGCAGCCATGCGGGCGAGGCAGCCGCTTCCAGCTCCGACACCGACTTGCCGGGTCGCAGTTCAATCGCCAGCGTCA
This sequence comes from Synechococcus sp. UW140, assembly GCA_943370905.1. Lineage (GTDB taxonomy): Bacteria > Pseudomonadota > Gammaproteobacteria > Burkholderiales > Burkholderiaceae_C > Polaromonas. Next base: position 198,647 of record CALRSS020000009.1, on the reverse strand, counting down.
GCCAATGAGGTTGGCGGTGCCTGGCGTAACCCTCGAACCCGGAGGCTTCAGCCCACACCAGATAGGGGTCAAAACCTGTGGTGGCACCCGGCTCGGCCCAGTGGATGCCTGTGAAGCTTCCCTTGGGAAGCGGTGTCCATTTCATGGTGCGTACTCCCTGCGCATAAGAGCCGCCTTATTTGACCGGTTTCCACTCTTCAACCGCCTTGTGCCACATGAACGCCATCAAGGGCGATGCCGCCACCATGCCTGCGGAAGCCAGCAGTTGGTAGTAGCCGCTCTCGTTGTCCGACATCGAGACGCGCAGATCGAAGTCCACCACATGGCCTTTGGCGTCATGGAATTTCGGCCCCGCAAAACCACGCTGGTGAAGCTTCCCGCCCATGCAGCGCGCGACAAAGAACTCGCCCAATGCCGTGCCGAGCAACCGGCCCACCGCACTGTCCACCGGATAGTGCAGACCCGCCACGGTGCGGTTGACTGCGACCCGGGCAGCCAGCCGCTGCAGCTGCTCTTCGTACTGGTGACCGGTTTTGTTGGCAGCCTGCAGCAGCGACTGCAGGAGCACGGCCGCCATGAATGATTCCGTGGCGTGCCCGCTGGGCCAGCTGGCATGGCCTGGCGTGGGAATCATGGGCTGAATCTGCGGTGACAGCTCGACTGGCCGAGGACAGGCGAAAGCATGCTTCAGGCGCATTTCAACATGCATGGCCACCGACATCGCCAGTGCGATCAGCTCCTGCGTGTATTTGTGGCGGTGCGCCTGCAGCCCGATCACTGACGTAAAAAAGTCAAGGACGCCCGCCACCTGCGCGAGGATCTCGGCCCCGCGATCTTCGCGAAGTTCGGCGTACTCTGCGACAAGATGGATCTGCTGCCCGAGGACCTTCGCGCTCGGCCGGACGAGCGTGACCAGCCCCTGGGACTTCAACGATTTTTTGTCCAGATCCACAAAACCCAGCGACACCATGTTTTTGGCCGGGTTGTTCGTGAAATGCAGTCCCGAGAGCAGCTCCAGCTCGCAGACAAGGAAACGAGGCCCTGCCGCCCAGTCAGCCAGCCGTGCCGGTTTGTCGACCGGCAGGGGCAGATCAACAGGCAACGATGCGCCTTGAAAGGGGCCGACCAAGGCGGCCCGGCTCAGGTTCAGGGCCCCCACCGCCACCGGCGATTCCCCCATACCTCCACCCATGCCGCCGCCCATACCTCCACCCATGCCGCCGCCCATACCGCCGCCCATGCCACCACCCATGCCGCCACCCAGAATAGACATATCGATCCTTTTTTGTGATTACGATTCGGGCACACCAAGGAGTCGCAGCACCCGCGCCACTTCCTGGCGTGACGAGCTCTCGGTGCCGCCGATGGAAAGGTAGCCCGAGACGGTCAGGTCGGGCTTTTCGACCAGCAGTTTGCCAAGTGTGACTTTTGCATCGTCGATCAAGCCGCTTTGTGTCTGCGCATGCAACAGCACGCGGAGCGTGGGCTGATGATGTCTGTTGGCACGCAGCGAGCGTTGCGCCAGCGTGATGGCCTTGGCATAGTCGTGGTTCATGGAATGCCCACATGCCAGAATCATGTCGTAGTAGTACTTCATGGGGTCGATGGGTGAGAGGTCTGCCGCGATCTGCCCCTCCCGGACGGATGCGTCTGCTTCGCCCCACATCGATGACCAGACGCTCTTGTAAAGCCAGGCCAGCGATTCGTTGGGATTGAGCCGGATCGATTGCTCGATTTTGGAGGCGGAGAGGGCTATCTCCCCCGACAGCTGGCAGTGAATGTAGCCTTGTATCGCGAGCGTCAAGGCGTTGTCGGGTTCGATGTCCATGGCGCGCGAAGTCAATTCGAGGGCGCGCTTTGCATCCACCTTCTGTGATTCGCTCATGCCCTGGACAACCTTGAGGACATACCACTTGGCCAGCCACGCCCTGGGTGCGGCAGCGCGGCCATGGCGGTCAATCAGGTGCTCCAGCGCCTGCCTGCTCCGCTCGAAGTCGTATCGAGTCGAACGATGCATCAGGGAAATGCTGCCCAACAGCAATGAGCTGCTCTCCAGTGTTGGCAGCGGCTGCACGAGGGAGCGCTGGACTTCGGTTTTCATGACCGCGTGATGCGCCCCGGCCGCGATCCGGTGGCTCAGCTCGCTCTCTGCCTGCAGCAGGTCAGCCAGGTCGCCGTGCAAGCGTTCCGCCCAAATGACCTCGTTGGTACGCGTTTCCGTGAGCTCGGTCGTGATCAGGAGCTTTCCAGAACTGGCGACGTAGCTGCCGCCGAGGGCGTAGGTCGCCCCCAGCGTGTTGGCGATTTCTGCGCCGGAGGTGGACCGTCCCCGCAAGGCAGTACTCGAAAGCCGTGAGATCACCCGCAGTTCGGCCGTCCGGCTGATTTGCGCGATAACGCCATCGGCAATCAGCTCTCCTATTGCAAAGTGCTCTGGTTCGTTGCTGCGAGCCTCGAACGGTATGACGGCAATGGTCTGCTGCAGGGGCGCCGCGTAGTCGCTTTGCGGCACCAGAACCGGCGCATGACCAGCCGGGCCGATACGGTAAGCCCTCACCGGGTGCTCGACATGCTTGAGATGGCATTCCCCCATGTCCTCAATGTCGGCATCCAGATCGGCAGTCAGCTGGTCTCTGAACTCTGCGGTCGCCACCACTTCGTCAGGGCCGGCCAGTGCGGCAAAGCGCGCTGTGAGGTTGACGTCGGTGCCGTAGATGTCGTGCTTGTCAGCCACAAACTCCGCCACATGCCCACCCATGCGCAGATGCATGCGTCTGCCGAGCGGCAGCCTGGCGTTCGTCCGCTGGCTGAACTGCTGCAACATAAAAGCCGCCTTCGTGCAGTTTGGGGCATCGGCAAATTCCAGCATCAACCCATCCCCCAGGCTTTTGACGATGCGTCCGCCATGCAGCGGCAGGACCTGCTCTTCCGCATGGGCCACCAGTTGTTGCCATCGCTGCACAAAGTCATCTGCATCGAGCTCCATCAGCCTGACAGACTCGACCACGTCCATGACCATCAACACCTTGGTGTGACGGTCGGTGGCGTGTGAAAGATCGAGTGGTTCGTGCATCGTAGGTGTCGTAACAAACTTTTACCTCCTCATTTTGGAGGAGAAACCTGCCCTCATGCGTCTGCCACGGCTTTCAGCGCGACTGCGGCGCGCAGCGGTGTTGTATCAGCGCTGAAGAAAGCGGCAGACCCCGTCCGTGGGCCGGTCATACTGGCGGCAGGCAGCTTGCAGCACCATGTCAAACTCGTGGGGTGCCCAGGCGCTGGTGGCTGTTGTCGGACGCGACCTGTTCGGACTTGTTGTGTTCGTTACTAATTGTGACAATAGGCGTCTGCGCCGTGGGCAGCAGGGGTGACATCAAGACCGTGCCTGCCAGCCTCTGCCTCTGCGGGTGGGCGGTCCATTCAAACGAAAGAGCGTGAAAGTTCGGTATGTCCTTGATAGTGGTGATAGACGACGATGCCGGCACCCGGATGCTGGTCAGTCAGGTACTGAAAAAAGAAGGCCACGAGGTGATGGCCGCGGAAGATGGCGCCAAGGGGCTCGCGCTGATCCGTGAATTCAAGCCGGCTCTGGTGGTCAGCGATGTGCAGATGCCCGTGCTGGACGGGTTCGAGGTGCTGGACCGGGTGCGCAATGACGAGGCGCTGGCGGGCACAGCGGTCATCCTGCTGACTTCGCTCCAGGACCGCAGCCACATGCGGCACGGCATGACCACCGGTGCCGACGACTACCTGACCAAGCCGTTTGCGCCGCAGGAGCTGCGCGAGGCCGTCAGTGCCCAGCTCAACAAGCTCAGTCGGGCCGAGGCCATGCGCACCCAGGTGCTGGACAAGGCCCTGCAGGTCGCGCTCGAGGCGCAGGCGCAAAAAATTGGCGACCTGTACGAGCAGCGCATGGTCGAGATGCTGGCCGAGCAGTGGCCGGACGGTGGACCCGTGCAGGGCAGCGAGAAATACAGCAGCGCCACGGTGTTGTTCGCCGACATGCGCGACTACAACGTGTGGAGCGAGCAGCTCTCGGCCGGCGAGCTCGGCGATCTGGTGCAAAAGCTCTATGCCAGTGTCGGCGACACGGTGTACCTCTTTGGCGCGCATTACATGCAGTTTGTCGGCAACGGCATGCTGTGCGTGTTCGTCGAGGCCCACGACACCGAGTCCGTCAACCACGGCTTGCGTGCCACCCGCGCAGCGCTGGGGCTGGCTGACGCCGCCCGGCGTATCGACAGCCATGTGCAGCAGCATTTCGCCGATCGGCACCTTCCGCCGTTTTCACTGGGCGTGGCCCTGCACAGCGGCCCGGTGGCTTTCGCGGCGCTGGACGGGCTGACCAGCCGCACCGGGCAGACCACGCCGGTCGGTGACACGGTGGCCACGGCGCTGCAGCTCTTCAAGGGCCAGCCGCCGCTGGCGTGGACCGTTGCCGCCAGCGCGCAGGCAGCGCGTCTGGTGACGGGCGCGGTGCGAACCGGACACCGGGCCATGGTGACCCTGCCCGGCCGCAGCAAGCCGATGGACGCCGTGGAAATCCTGGGGCTGGCATGACCGGTGGGCGGGCCGGGCGGGCGTGGTCGCTGCGCACGCTGCTCGTCAGCAGCCTGCTGCTGTTCTCGCTGGTGCCCGCGGCCAGCGTCGGCTGGATGCTCTACCGCAGCAATGTGCAGACGGTGCAGACGCTGGCCGAGAAAGTGGTGGACAGCCTGGCGCAGCGGGTGCAAAAAGACACCGAGGCGCATCTGGGTCAGGCCCACGTGGTGCTCAATGGCCTGCTGCACGAGCAGCCCAGCGGGTCGGACCTGACCCGTGCGCGGCAACTGGTCCAGCGCCCCGATCTTTTCGAGCAGACCGCCTTTGCCATGACCCGCATGACCCCGGGTGTGCCGCACATGTACCTGGCCAGTTACCGCGGCGAATACCTCGGCGTGGAAGCTGTGGCGCAAAACAGCAGCACGACAATGCGGGTAGGTGTGCGTGCCCAGGGTGGGCGGGGGCGGCAGTTCTTCAATGCCGAATTCCCGGGTGATCGCAGCGTGAAGCTGCCAGCCGAGGCGGGCAACTATGAGCCACGGACCCGTTCGTGGTACCAGGCGGCGATGGAGCAGAAGGGGCGTGTATTCACACCGGTCCAGGTGTCTTCCGCACCGGGGCAGCTGCTGCTGACCATGGCCCAGCCGGTGTACGGCGGTGATGGCGGCGTGCTGGGCGTGTTTGCAGTGGATCTGCACCTCAGGCGGCTCAGCGAACTGCTCCAGACCATGGTGATCAGTGCCCGCGGCACGGCCTTCATCGTGGACGAGCAGGGCTTCCTCGTGGCCAGCTCCACCATCGATTCGCTGTTCGCCGGATCAGGGGGAAAGCCCGAGCGCCGGACGCCGGCGCAGGTGCGCAACGAGGTCAGCCGCCAGGCCTACCAGGAGGTGGTGGCCAGTCTGGGCAAGACGCTGCCCGACAGCGTGCAGCGCATCGCTTTTCTCAAGCGTGTACCGATCGGGGATGACGCCCTGATCGTGGTCCTGCGGCCCTTTGGTGAAACCGTGGGCCTGCGCTGGAGCCTGGTGGTCGCGGCGCCCGAGAGCGACTTCGCGGCGGGCACGCAGGCCGCGCTGCGCAAAACCCTGTGGGTGATGGTGCTGACGCTGGTGGTCGGTGCACTGCTGGCGACCTGGCTGGCCTGGCGCCTGAGCCGCCGCTTCCGCGGGTTGAGCGCCGCAGCCGCGCAGCTGGCACGGTCCGAGGTACCGCCGGTGCAGGCGCGCGCCCGCATTGCCGAGGTGCGGCAGCTGTCCCAGGCCATGCACGACAGCGCCGAGGAACTGGTCCGCAACCGCGCTGAGATCGAGGCGCAAACCGTGGCTCTGCGTGAGGCCAATGAAACACTCGAAGCCCGCGTCGCCAGCCGTACCGCCGAGCTGGCCGCTTCCCGCGAGGACGCGCTGGCCGCCGCGCGGGCCAAGGCGGCCTTTCTCGCCACCATGAGCCACGAAATCCGCACCCCCCTGAATGGTGTGGTCGGCATGACGACCTTGCTGGCCGACACGCCGCTGGATGAAGAGCAGCGCGACTATCTGCACACCATGCGCGTGTCCAGCGACCAGTTGCTGAGTGTCATCAACGACGTGCTTGATTTTTCCAAGATCGAGTCGGGCCGGCTGGAACTGGAAGACGAACCCCTCAACCTGATGGCCACCATCGAGGAAGCCTGCGACATCAGTGCGCCGCGGGCCCGCGAGAAGGGGCTGGAGTTGCTGGTGGATCTGGGCGATGAACTGCCCACCTGGGTGCGTGGCGACGTCACCCGGCTGCGGCAGGTGCTGCTCAACTTCGTGAACAACGCCGTCAAGTTCACCGACAAGGGCCAGGTCATCGTGTCGGCACACCTGCGCGAGGATGCGTCCTCGCCGAAGGGGACGGCACTCATCGAGTTCCGGGTGAAGGACACCGGCATCGGCATTCCGGCAGACCGGCAATCGGCACTGTTCCAGTCTTTCACCCAGGTGGACACCAGCACCACACGAAAATACGGCGGCACCGGCCTGGGGCTGGCCATCTGCAAGCGGCTGGCCGAGCTCATGGGCGGCGACGTCGGCGTGGATTCTGCGCCCGGCCAGGGCTCCAGCTTCTGGTTCACGGCCCGGGTCGGTCAGGCGGATGCTCCCGAGGTGTCCACACTGTCGCAGCTCAACATGGTGAGCCTGGCGGGCAAGCGCGCCCTGGTGGTGGACGACACCGAGGTCAACCTCCGCATCCTTGACAAGCAGCTTCGGCGCTGGGGCATGGAGCCCAAGCTGTTCGAGCATGCCGCCGACGCGCTGCAGTGGCTCAAGACGACTGTGGTGGATGTGGTCATCACCGACATGCACATGCCCGGGATGGACGGCCAGACGCTGGCGCAGACGCTGCGGCAGACCCAGCCGGCCACGCCCATCATCCTGCTGACGTCGGGGACCATGCCCACCGGCGAGCAGGCCAGGGTGTTCGACGCGCGCCTGCTCAAACCGTACCGGCAATCGCAGTTGTTCGAGGCGATTGCCCGCGTCGCCACGGCACAGGTTGCGGCCCGGGCGCAGGCGACAGCCAGCAAGACCCCCTCACGCGGCCAACTGGTGCTGGTGGCCGACGACAATGCCGTCAACCTCAAGGTGGCCGCAGCCATGCTGGCCAAGCTGGGGTACGAGGCTGCCACGGCCATCCATGGGCGCGAGGCGGTGGAACGCGTCGCGGAGGCCATGCGCGCCGTCCCCGGTGTACGCCACTATGCCGCCATCCTGATGGACGCCAACATGCCGGTGATGGACGGCTTTGCCGCATCGCGCCAGATCATCAGCACCTGGGGCGCCGCTGCACCACCCATCATCGCGCTCACGGCTTCTGTGCTGGAAGAAGACCGCCAGCGCTGCCTCGCCGCCGGCATGGTCGGCTTTTTGCCCAAGCCGCTGCGCATTGACGAGCTGTCTGAGGCGCTGGCCTGCTTTTCCCGCAAGCAGGGGGCAGAAGATGCGCCTGCCGGGTCGGCGGCGGTACCTGCTGCAGGCCCGGTGACAGAACATGCCACGGCAGCGCCGGTGTTGATGGACTGGGCCCGGCTGGAGCAATTCCGCGAGTTTGATGACGAGGCGCTGACCATGACGCGCGAGGTGATTGCGCTGTTTGCCGGCGATGCACCAGGCCGCATGGACGACATCCGCGCGGCCCTGGCGGCCTCTGACAGCGCTGCCCTCTCGCGTGCGGCGCATGCCCTCAAGGGCGCGGCATCCAACGTGGGCGCCGAGGCGCTCAGCGACGCGTGTTCCGCGCTCGAGCAGTCCTGCCTGCAGGGGCAATGGCCAGTTGATGCGGCGCTGCAGGTGGCGCAGGTGGGCGGTCTGACCGATCAGACCCGCGCAGCACTCAAGGCGTGGGCAGGCCAGCCCTGACGGGCGACCGGATCAGCGGAGGCCGCTGGCGCCTTGCATCAACGCGCGATAGTGCGGCGTGAAGTCGGGCTCGGTCAGTCGCAGCAGCGCGTCGAAACTGTCCACCACAAAGTACTGCTGCTGGTAGCTGTCGATCTTGTAGGTGGACGCCATGCAGTGCAGCAGGTCGGCCTCGGTCTGCAGTGGCAGCCGCTTCGGTCCGCCTGCGCTTTCCTGCACCTCCACGCTGTAGACCAGCTCGCCCGGGCTGCTCAGGATGCCGGCGCCATATGCCCGCACCTCCCCGTGCAGGCCTTCACGCACCAGGCCGAATTCAATCGTGTACCAGTAAAGGCGCGACAGCATTTCCACGGCACCCTTGAGCTGCTGCGGCCCGTGTTCCAGCGCGTGCGCCTTCAGTGCCCCTTGCCCGTAGGCCTGGATGTGGTCGGCATAGGCCGAATCAAACAGCAGCGGCACATGACCGAACAGGTCGTGAAAGATGTCGGGCTCGACGATGTAGTCGAACTCGGCGGGCGTGCGGATCCAGTCCGTCACCGGAAACTTGCGGTTGGCCAGCAAGGTGAAAAACGGCACCTCCGGAATCAGCCCCGGCACGCCGACCAGTTGCCAGCCGGTGGCTTTGAACAGGCGGTCGTTGATGTCGTCAAAGCGCGGAATCGCGTCGCTGGCACCCAGGCGGGGCAGGGCGTTGATGAAGGCCTGACAGGCGCGCCCTTCAATCAGTGTCGACTGGCGCGCATACAGGCGCCGGTAGATGTCGTGGTCTTCGGCGGTGTAGGTCGCGTAATTCTGCGGGCAGGTGTAGTCGGCGTGGACCTGGCCGCCACGCGCATAGTCGCCCCGGGGCGGGCGGTCCGACTGGCCGTACACCGCGGGCTTGGGGCCGGCCGCGTTCGCACTGTCGGGCAGGGTGGTGGCTGAAGACATGGCTTTCAGTCTACGCCGTCAGGCGGCAGGGGCCAGTACGCCGCGGCGCATCTGGTCGAGCTCGATGCTTTCGAACAGCGCCTTGAAGTTGCCCTCCCCAAAACCGTCATCGCCCTTGCGCTGGATGAACTCGAAGAAGATCGGCCCAAGCTGGTTCTCACTGAAGATCTGCAGCAGCAGGGCCCCCTGCTTGCCGTCGACCAGGATCTTGCGCTTGTGCAGCTCGGCCACGTTCTCGCCATGGCCCGGAATGCGCTTGTCGATCAGCTCGTAATAGGTGTCTATGGTGTCGAGCAGCTTGACGCCGCCGGCACGCATCGCGTCCACTGTGGCCAGCAGGTTGTTGCTGCCCATCGCGATGTGCTGGATGCCTTCACCGTGGTACCTGTCCAGGTACTCCTGGATCTGGCCGGCCTTCTCGTTGCCCTCTTCATTGATGGGGATGCGGATCTTGCCGCAGGGGCTGGTCATGGCCTTGCTCTTCACGCCGGTCACCTGGCCTTCGATGTCGAAGTAGCGGATCTCGCGGAAGTTGAACAGGCGCTCGTAGAAGCCGGCCCATTCGTCCATCCGGCCACGGTGCACGTTGTGCGTCAGGTGATCGATGTAGGTCAGGCCATGGCCGGCTGGGTTGAGCGCGTCGGCGCGCACGCCCGGCAGCGGCTCAAAATCCACGTCGTAAAAACCGATGTTGCCGATGTCACCGGGCTGCGCGCCGTTCTTGCCGCGCCATTTGTCGATGAAGTAAATGATGGAGTCGCCAATGCCCTTGATGGCGGGAATGTTCAGCTCGCCCGGACCCGAGGTGTGTGCGTAGCCCCAGGCCCCGAGCGAAATGGCGCGCTCGTACGCGGCCTTGGCGTCCTGCACGCGAAACGCAATCGCGCACACGCTGGGGCCATGCTGGCGCGCAAAGCGCTGTGCGAACGAATCGGGCTCGGCGTTGAGGATGAAGTTGATGCCGCCCTGGCGGTACAGCGTCACGTTCTTGTGGCGATGCCGCGCAATCGGCGTGAAGCCCATGCGCTCGAACAGCGCGCCCATGGCGGCCGGATCGGGCGCCGCGTATTCAATGAACTCGAAGCCGTCGGTGCCCATGGGGTTCTCCCATGCAGCGCCTTGTTCGAAGTTGAGTGCGGTGTGGTCGCGAGCGTTCATCGAGGACTCCAGTGAATAAGCTTCCACTTTAGTGGCGCGCTGCATCACTTTTACTGCGAATTGAGGCGCCTGAATTGCATTTGACGCACGAAAACTGCAAAATTACACCCATGGAAACACTCGACAAGCTGGATCGGCAGATTCTGCGCAGCCTGCAGGCGGATGGCCGGGCCACTTTTGACACCCTGGCGGAGCAGGTCGGACTGTCACCGAGCGCGGTGCTCAGGCGCGTCAAGCGGCTGGAGGAGGCGGGCGTGATCGACCGCTATGTGGCACTGGTCAAGCCCGAAGTTGTCGGCCTGGGGCTGACGGCCTACATCAACGTCCGGCTGGAAAAGCACACCGAGAGCCACAAGCGCAACCCGATGGATCTGTTCCGCGCCAGCGTACAGACCTGGCCCGAGGTGGTGGAGTGTGCGGCACTCACCGGCGAGATGGATTACCTGTTGCGTGTGCTGGTGGAGGACATGGTGCATTACAGCCGTTTCATCATGGACACGCTGCTCAAGCACCCCAGCGTGCAGGATTGCAAGACCAGCTTCGTGCTGGACCGCGTCAAGACCACCACGGCTGTGCCCCTTTGAGCGACTGGAGCGACGAGGAGGGCGCTCAAAGGGGCGTTCACAGGCCGTCGCTGGCTGACAAACCGGCCAATTGGGCGTTTAATGCATCAGCCCGCCTGTTACAAAATTGTTGCGTCGCAACATAACGGTCAATTGGAGGAGGTTTGCTATTTAATCAATAGCATGAAAAATAGGTCCAGATTGGCATGTGAGCCTTCCGGCATGAAACCGGGCACACCGTCCCCGGTGATGAGCCTGATCAGCCTAGACTGGTAATTCTAGGGAAAACCCTTATATTCCATGCATGGTCAATCCCAGTGCATTCCTGAAAGCGTCCTACCACGCTGGCAAAGAGTTCTTTCGCCCGTTGGCGCCTGCGCGCCCGCAGGCTGCGGCGCCCGCCAGACAGGCCCCTCCCGTCATGGTTCCCATCCGCTCGCTCGGCCCCAGCCACGGTGAGCGCATCACCACGCACCTGCTGGCGCTGGGTGACAGCGACCGCTACCTGCGCTTTGGCTATGCCGCCAACGACGAGCAGATCCGACGCTATGTGAGCAGCCTGAACTTCGAACGCGACGAGATTTTTGGCATCTACAACCGCAGGCTCGAACTGATTGCCATGGCGCATCTGGCGCACTCCACCGATCCCGAACTGAAAAGCTGCGCGGAATTTGGTGTCTCCGTGCTGGCGCATGCCCGCGGCCGCGGCTACGGCTCCCGCCTCTTTGACCGCGCCGTCATGCACGCCCGCAACGATGGCGTGGACATGATGTTCATCCACGCGCTGAGCGAAAATACCGCCATGCTCAACATCGCCCGCAAGGCGGGTGCCATCGTCGAGCGTGACGGCTCCGAAACCGAGGCCTACCTCAAGCTGCCACCGGCTGACCTCGACTCCCGCGTGACCGAGATGGTGGAAGAGCAGTTCGCCCAGACCGACTACCGCCTCAAGGTGCAGGCCAAACAGTTCTGGGACCTGCTGGCCACCATCCAGGAAGTGCGGCGGGGCGTGCGGGATGGGCGGGACCGGATGCCGATGTGAGTTTCTTGGTTTTTTGCTGAGGCCTGAGGCCGGGGGTTGCCCGGCGGCAACTCACTTTTAGCGAAACCAGTGAAGCTGGGTTTCTTTGCTTGCCAAAGGCGCGTTCCACGCGCGGGGGGCGCTCACTTTGCGAAGCAAAGTTACGCGAACACCAAAAGTAAGCAAAAGAAAGGCGACCCTGGTGCCTGCGTCCCCTGCGCTGCGCTCCGGGGCAACCTGCGGTGCTCGGTCCAGGCGGGGTCTGGCTAAACTCGCTTCGCTCAAACAACGCCAGCCCTGATCCGCCTGACCCTGCGCTCCTCGGCGCATTCACAAGGGGGTGGGGAAAGAGGAATACAGAAGACCAATACCGAACCCGACAAGGACACGCCATGGCGTGTCCTTGTTTCTTGGTTTTGTCTTTGTGTTCTGTCCCCGCTCCCATACCCGCTTGTCCCGTGTGGCTGGGCCGAGCAGCGCAGATGGAGGCGGAGGGTCGGGCCGCACTTGTTTGAGCCGCAGGCGAGTTGTGCGGACCGCCGCCGTAATCGAGCAGCGCAGGTTGCCCGGAGCGCAAGCGCAGGGACCCAGACTTCGGGTCGCCTTTTCTTTGGGTACTTTCTTTTGGCGAAGCAAAAGCAAAGTACCTCGCCCGCCGGGGCGAGTCCCGGCCTCCACCCCATGCGGGGGGCGAGCGGCCATCGACAAACCCCATCCCCCACCGCCCCCTCAAGGATTTCAGCTATCCTTGAAGCCTTCACAACTACCGACCGCCCACACGTGTCCGACGTTCCCCCCAGTCGGTCTTCCAGGCCAGAAGACAAGCGTGGCTTCCTGCAGAAGCTCGCCGAAATGCTCCACCCCGGTCCTGACTCGAAAGACGAGTTGATCGAAACGCTGGTGGAAGCCCAGGACAACGAAGTCATTGGCGCCCAGAGCCGGGAGATGCTCGAAGGCGTGATCCGCATGGCCGACATGACCGCTGGCGATGTGATGGTGGCCGCACCGCGCATGGATGTGATCAACATCGATTCGCCTTTCGACGAGTTGCTGCATCTGGTGATAGATACTGCCCACTCGCGCTTTCCGGTCTACGAGGGCGACAAGGAAAACATCCTCGGCATCCTGATGGCCAAGGACCTGCTCAAGCTGCAGCGCGCGCCCGAGCTCAACATCAAGGCCTTGCTGCGCCCCGCCGTGTTTGTGCCCGAGAGCAAGGGGCTCAATGACTTGCTGCGCGAGTTCCGCGGCAACCGCAACCACCTGGCCATCGTCATCGACGAGTTCGGCCGGGTGGCCGGGCTCATCACGATCGAAGACGTGCTGGAGCAGATCGTCGGCGAGATCGAAGACGAGTTCGACATTGCCGAAGACGAGGGCGACATCTTCGGCCTCTCGGACCACACCTACCGCGTCAGTGGCGACACGTCGATCGAGCGCGTCAATGAGGCCTTTGGTGTGAGCCTGCCGGAGACCGACTTCGAAACCATCGGTGGCCTGGTGGCGCACGCGATGGGGCATGTGCCCAAGCGGGGCGAACAGCATGCCCTCGCGGGACTGCAGTTCACGGTGCTGCACACCAAGGGTGGCGCCGTGCGGTGGTTCAAGGTGTCGCCGGTTGCGGTGACCGCCTGAACGTCTGAAAGAAAGAGCACGCAGACCATGGGACGCCGTGATGTGATCAACAGCATGATGTCCCATCTGCCCACCCTGCCGGCGCTGCTGGAGCACACCCATCTCACGCCGCCGTCCAGGGGGCTGTCCCTGTTCCAGTCCCTGCTCGTCGCCGTTGCCGGCTGCGCGCATGCCTTGGCGATGGCCTGGCCTTTCTCTTTCGGGCTGACGCCAGGCCTTCCCGTCTGGTGGTTGCAACCCCTGGCGATGATGATCCTCGCCGCCCAGATTGACGGTTGCCGCTCCTGGCAGCGCGCGGCCTGGCTGGGGGAGCTGTTCGGCACCGCGATGCTGTGCAGCACTTTCTGGTGGCTGTATATCTCGATGCACGACTACGGCGGGCTCGCCGCACCCTTGACGGTGCTGGCAGTGGTTGTGCTGGCGGCGTTGCTGGCGCTGTATTACGCGCTGGCTGCTGCGCTCTTTGTGCGGCTTGCGCCCCGCATGCGTGTGCCGCGTGCGCTGGTGTTTGCGGCGCTCTGGCTGATGGCCGAGCTGGCCCGGGTGCAAATCTTCACCGGCTTCCCCTGGGGCGAGGGTGGTTACGCCCAGGTGGACGGCTGGGCCCGTCTGCTCGCCGAGTGGGTCGGCGTGCATGGCCTGACTTTTCTGGCGGCGTTTGCCGCCGCCTGGCTGGCCATGGCACTGCGCGCACCGCGCACGGCGTGGGTGATGGCCACGGCCATCGTTGCCGTCTCGGTGGTGCTGGCCCGCTGGCCCACGGAGGGCCCGGGAGTGGCGGGGCAGGGCAATTCCACCAAGCCTTTCAGCGTCGCCTTGCTGCAGGGCAATATCCCGCAGGACGAGAAGTTCCAGGGCGGCACTGGCATCGCGACGGCGCTGCGCTGGTATGGCGAACAACTGAACGGCGCGAAGGCTTCGCTGGTGGTGGCGCCGGAGACGGCCATCCCCGTACTGCTGCAACAACTGCCCGCCGGCTACTGGGCGGCGTTGAATGCCCGTTTTGCCGGCGGCCAGCAGGCGGCGCTGGTCGGTGTGCCGCTGGGCACTGCCAATGCGGGGTATGCCAACTCGGTGATCGGCTTGAGGCCTTCTGCCGCAGCGGGGGAGCCCTACCGCTACGACAAGCACCACCTGGTGCCGTTTGGCGAATTCGTTCCGCCGGGCTTTCACTGGTTCATCAACATGATGAACATTCCCCTCGGCGACTTCAGCCGGGGCGCCGTCGGCCAGGCTTCCTTCGAGTGGCAGGGTCAGCGCCTGGCGCCCAACATCTGCTACGAAGACCTTTTTGGCGAGGAGCTGGGCGCCCGGTTCACCGACCCCGCCCAGGCGCCCACGGTGTTCGTGAACGTCAGCAACATTGCCTGGTTCGGCAACACCGTGGCGATTGACCAGCACCTGCAGATCTCGCGCATGCGGGCGCTGGAATTCAGTCGGCCGATGATCCGCGCCACCAACACCGGCGCCACAGCCATCATCAACCACCGCGGGCAAGTCACCGACATGCTGCCGCGGCACACCCGCGGCGTACTGGTGGGCGATGTGGTGGGCCGCACCGGCATCACACCCTATGCGCAGTGGGTGTCGCGTTATGGCCTGTGGCCGTTCTGGGGTGTGTGCCTGGCGCTCGTCGGGCTGGCGCTGGTGTTTCGCCGCCGCTGAACGGGCTTGCGGCGTGGCCAGGCGCGGGTCAGCACCCGCCGCGTAAAATGAAGGGTTTGGCCACACTGGCTGGCGCGCACGGTGCGCCGCGGGCTTCAGGCCCATGCACCGGCCTTCGCTTCACCTGGACGTTTCCCCGATCTTTTTATGCTCACCTTCCAGCAAATCATTCTCAAGCTGCAGTCCTATTGGGCCGACCAGGGCTGCGCGCTGCTGCAGCCCTACGACATGGAGGTCGGCGCCGGCACATCGCACACCGCTACATTTTTGAGAGCGCTTGGTCCTGAACCCTGGAAGGCTGCCTATGTGCAGCCCAGCCGCCGCCCCAAAGACGGCCGCTATGGCGAGAACCCCAACCGCCTGCAGCACTACTACCAGTACCAGGTGGTGCTCAAGCCGGCACCGGCCAATATTCTGGAGCTCTACCTCGGCTCGCTCGAGGCGTTGGGCTTTGACCTGAAGAAAAACGACATCCGCTTTGTCGAAGACGACTGGGAGAATCCCACGCTCGGCGCCTGGGGCCTGGGCTGGGAGGTCTGGCTCAACGGCATGGAAGTGACGCAGTTCACCTACTTCCAGCAGGTGGGCGGCATCGACTGCAAACCCGCGACCGGCGAAATCACCTACGGCCTGGAGCGCCTGGCCATGTACCTGCAGGGCGTGGACAACGTCTACAACCTGACGTGGACCGACGGCCTCAGTTATGGCGACGTCTACAAGCAGAACGAGGTGGAGCAGTCGACCTACAACTTCGAGCACAGCGACGCTGATTTCCTCTTCACCGCCTTCACCGCGCATGAAAAGCAGGCCAGGCACCTGATCGAGGCGCAACTGGCCCTGCCAGCCTATGAGCAGGTGCTCAAGGCCGCGCACAGCTTCAATCTGCTGGACGCGCGCGGCGCCATCAGTGTCACGGAGCGGGCTGCCTACATCGGCCGCATCCGCAACCTGGCGCGTGCGGTGGCGCAAAGCTATTTTGAAAGCCGTGAACGCCTCGGCTTCCCGCTGGCACCGCGCGAATGGGTGGCGCAGATGACCCCGACCACGAAAAAGGCTGCCTGAGCGCCATGACCATGACGACCCAAAATCTTCTTGTTGAACTGTTTGTGGAAGAGCTGCCACCCAAGGCGCTCAAAAAGCTCGGCGATGCGTTTGCCGGCGTGCTGTTCGAGCAACTGAAACACCAGGGCCTGGTGGCGGAAGGTGCAGCGCTCACCTCGTTTGCCTCCCCACGCCGCCTGGCCGCGCATGTGACGGCAGTGGCCGCGCAGGCCGCCGACAAGGCGGTGTCGCAAAAACTGATGCCGGTCAGCGTCGGCCTGGACGCAGCGGGCAACGCCACACCGGCACTGCTGAAAAAGCTGCAGGCGCTGGGCGCCGACGCATCGGCCGTGGCGGGCCTCAAGCGCGCGCCCGACGGCAAGGCCGAGGCGCTGTTTTACGACAGCATGGTCACCGGCGTGACGCTCGCCGACGGCCTGCAAAAGGCATTGCTTGAAGCAATTGCCAAACTGCCCATCCCCAAGGTCATGACCTATCAGCTTGAAAGCGGCTGCGAACTGCCTGGCTGGAGCAGCGTGAGTTTTGTGCGGCCCGCGCATGGCCTGGCGGCGCTGCACGGCAGCACGGTGGTGCCTGTCGAGGCGCTGGGCCTGAAGGCCGGCAACAGCACGCATGGCCATCGCTTTGAAGCGGCGGTGGACCCGGTGGTGCTGAAAGACGCCGACAGCTACGCCGCCACGCTGAAGCAGGACGGCGCAGTGATCGCCAGTTTTGCCGACCGCAAGGCCGAGATTGCACGCCAGCTGGCT
Source organism: Synechococcus sp. UW140 (assembly GCA_943370905.1). Taxonomy (GTDB): domain Bacteria; phylum Pseudomonadota; class Gammaproteobacteria; order Burkholderiales; family Burkholderiaceae_C; genus Polaromonas. The sequence continues at coordinate 181,939 of CALRSS020000009.1, read as the reverse complement.
GCCTCTGCGGCGAAGGTGGGTGGCGGTGTGAAGCCCATCGAAGACGATGCGCTGCTCGATGAGGTGACCGCGTTGGTCGAGCGCCCCAATGTGCTCATCTGCGCGTTCGACAAGCAGTTCCTCGATGTGCCGCAGGAGTGCCTGATTCTCACGATGAAGGCCAATCAGAAGTACTTTCCGCTGCTTGATGCCGCGGGCAAGCTCACCCACCAGTTTCTGGTGGTCAGCAATATCAGCCCGACGGATGCGAGTGCAGTGATTGGCGGCAACGAGCGCGTGGTGCGCCCGCGCCTGGCCGATGCCAAGTTCTTTTTTGACCAGGACCGCAAGAAAACGCTCGCTTCGCGCGTGGCGGGCCTGGACAAGGTGGTGTATCACAACAAGCTGGGCACGCAGGGCGAACGTGTGCAGCGGGTCAAAGCGATTGCGGAAGCGATTGCCAATCGCATTGACGTCAGTCTGGTCGCCGATGTGCAACGCGCGGCCGAGCTGGCCAAGACCGATCTGGTGACCGACATGGTGGGCGAGTTCCCGGAGTTGCAAGGCACCATGGGTCGCTACTACGCCTTGAATGATGGTTTGAGTGTCGACGTGGCAGATGCCATCGAAGACCACTACAAGCCCCGCTTTGCTGGCGACGCGTTGCCACGTGGCACCGTGGGTTTGATCGTTGCTCTTGCCGACAAGCTGGAAACACTGGTCGGCATGTTCGGTATCGGCAACTTGCCGACGGGCGACAAAGACCCGTTTGCGCTGCGCCGCCATGCGCTCGGCGTGATCCGCATGCTGGTGGAAAAAGAAGTGAGCGTGGGCCTGGATGATCTGGTCAAAGGCGCTGTGCCAGTGTTTGGTGACAAGATTCAGGATGCCTCGGCTGCGCTTGTTGATTTCATCTACGACCGCTTCGCCGGTTCCCTGCGCGAGCAGGGCTACAGCGCACAGGAAGTCGATGCCGTGCTGGCACTGCGTCCCCAGCGGCTCGGCGATGTGGCCAAGCGCCTGGCCGCTGTGCGCGCCTTTGCCGCACTGCCCGAGGCGCCCGCGCTGGCTGCGGCCAACAAGCGCGTTGGCAACATCCTGAAGAAGGCCGAAGGTGCCGTCGAGGCGCGCATTCAGCCGATGCTATTGCAGGAAGCTGCTGAAAAAGCTCTGGCTGAAGCGGTGGCAGTGGTTGCGCCCAAAGCAGACGCGGCGTTTGCCGCAGGCGATTACACCGCGTCGTTGCAGGCGCTGGCCGCCCTCAAAGCGCCGGTGGATGCCTTCTTCGAGGGCGTGATGGTCAATGCTGAAGACCCAGCACTCAAGGCCAACAGGCTGGGCCTGCTGGCGACCTTGCACCAGGCCATGAACCGCGTGGCCGATCTGTCCAAGCTCGCAACCTGATCGAAGCCATGAAACTCGTCATCCTCGACCGCGACGGCACCATCAACAGCGACAGCGACGACTTCGTCAAGTCACCCGACGAGTGGCAGCCCCTGCCCGGCGCGCTGGAGGCGATTGCGCGCCTCAACCATGCCGGCTGGCGCGTGGTGATTGCCTCCAACCAGTCGGGCCTTGGCCGCGGCCTGTTTGACGTGGCCTCGCTCAATGCCATCCACGCCAAGATGCACAAGATGCTGGGCGCCGCTGGCGGGCGCATCGACGCTATTTTTTACTGCCCGCACAGTCCCGAGGAAAGCTGCACCTGCCGCAAGCCCTTGCCAGGCTTGTTTGAGCAGATCGGCGCACGCATGGGTGTGCCGCTCAAGGGCGTGCCGACGGCGGGTGACTCCCTGCGCGACCTGCAGGCCGGCGTGGCGGCCGGGTGCGAGCCGCACCTGGTGCTGACCGGCAAATCAGCTCACCACAGCGGCGGCGCGCGTCCCGAGGGCTTGCCCGAAGGCACCATGCTGCATGCCGATCTGTCGGCCTTCGCCGATTTTCTGCTGGAGCGCCGCGCGGCGCCGCCGGCACCCTGAGACCCTCACCGACCATGCCCTTCATCCGATCTGTTCTGCACCTGCTCTGGATGGCCGTCACGGTGATTCCGTGGGCTATTTTCGTCATCATGGCCTCGCTGTTTGTCAGCAGCACCACCATGTACTGGATGTGCGCCGGTTGGCTGCGTCTGGCCGTCAGTGGCGGCACCGTGATCCTGGGCATCCAGAACCGCGTCACCGGCATGGAAAACCTGCCGACCGGCAAGACCAGTGCGGCGGTGCTGCTGCTCAAGCACCAGAGCACCTGGGAAACCTTCAGCATGCCCACCTTGATGCCGCATCCGCTGGCTTATGTGTTCAAGAAAGAGCTGCTGTATGTGCCCTTCTTCGGCTGGGCCATGGCCCGCATGGACATGATCCACATCGACCGCAGCCAGCGCGCGCAGGCCTTCAACAAGGTGGTGGCGCAGGGCAAACGGCTGATGGCGCAGGGCACCTGGGTCATCATGTTCCCCGAGGGCACGCGCATTCCGCGCGGGCAAAAGGGCACTTACAAATCCGGCGGTACCCGGCTGGCGATTGAAACCGGCGCGCCGGTGATCCCGATTGCCGTCACGTCGGCCAAATGCTGGCCGCGCAAGGCCTTCATCAAGAAGCCGGGCATCGTGGACATTTCCATCGGCAAGCCCATCGACAGCACCGGCCGCAAACCCGACGAACTGATGCGCGAGGTTGAAGCCTGGATTGAAGCCGAGATGCGCCGGCTGGATCCCGAAGCCTATCCGGACACCCGCGCAACCGCAGCCCCGGTGTGAGCGCGGCATCCCGCTAAACTGGTGTGATGCAGCGGCTTCTTCAGTTCACCCTGGACCTGTTCGGCCCGGAGCCGTCCGACACCGGGCCGGCGTCCCACCCGCTGCCGGTGCCTTCGGTGTCCGCCAGTCCGGCGCCCGCTGCACCGGCGACGCCCACCCTTCCCCCGCAAACCCTGGAGGAGGCCCTCGCGCCTGCGACCTTCCGCCACCCTCGCGCGAGCCGCGAGGCGTTGCTGGACGGCGTGGCCGTAGCCTACGAATTTCGCCGCAGCAAGCGCCGCACCATCGGCTTTTCCGTCGGCGCTGATGGCATGACGGTGAGTGCGCCCAAATGGGTGCCGCTGTACGAGGTGGACAAGGCGGTGGCGGAAAAATCCCGCTGGATCCTCGACAAGCTCCAGGAAACCCGGGCGCGCCACGAACGGCTGGAGTCTGGCCGCATCGAGTGGAAAGACGGCGCCACGCTGCCCTTCCTCGGTGAGCCGGTGGTGGTGGTGATCGACCCGCGCCATGCGTTTGGCGGGGTGGGTGCCGAGCTCCAGGCCGGCACACCCGGCCTGCATACGGGCACGCTACCGGGCGTGGCGCACCGCACCCTGCACGTGGGCCTGCCGCACCATGCCTCGGCCGACCAGTTGCGCGATGCGGTGCAGGCCTGGCTGATGCGTCAGGCCAAGCGCATTTTCACCGAGCGCCTGAACCACTTTGCGCCCCAGTTGGGCGTGCAATGGCGCAAGCTGAGCCTGTCGAGCGCTGGCACGCGCTGGGGCAGCGCCAGTGCGGACGGCTCCATCCGCCTCAATTGGCGGCTGGTGCATTTCCGCATGTCGGTCATTGACTATGTCGTGGTGCATGAGCTGAGCCATCTGCGCGTCATGGACCATAGCCCCCGCTTCTGGGACACGGTGCGGACCGTGGTGCCGGATTACGCCGAGCTGCGTGGCCAGCTCAAGGACGAGGGAATTCCACGCTGGTGAGGTCAACACTGCCTGTCGTCAATATTGCCAATCCCCTTGCAGGACGGGCGACTAGGGGTCATTATTGGGAAAACAGCGGAAGATGTGATTTTTTGGGAGAGATCGTCCGGGAATAGCTTGCCGAGCTGCGCAAACCCCACCAAACTGGGCGGCAAGTTACTAAAATTACGAATTGTGACAATCGTGCTCCAAAGGACACCTCATGAATGACAAGCTGATTTTGGTCGTGGAAGACAATCCCGACCATCTGGAACTCACGGTGCTGACCCTGGAAGAGCAGGGCATGGATGCAGAAATTGCGGTGGCACGTGATGGCGCCGAGGCGCTGGACTACCTGTTCGGCCAGGGTGCGCACGCCGGCCGCGACACCCACAAGCAGCCGTCGCTGATCCTGCTCGACATGAAACTGCCCAAGCTTTCCGGGCTGGATGTGCTGCGCAGCGTGCGCAGCAACCCGCTGACGGCCCTGGTGCCGGTGGTGATGCTCACCTCATCGAGCGAACTGTCAGACATGACGGCCTGCTACAAGAGCGGCGCCAACGGCTTTGTCCGCAAGCCGGTCGATTTCGGTGACTTCACGGAAAAGCTCAGCCGCCTGCAAGCCTTCTGGCTCGACGTCAACGAGTCCCTGGCCACTGCTTGATCTTTGGCCATTTGCCGGCGTGTCGCCCGTCACCGGGTGCGCACGCCGCGTTGACCGTCTGACTGCATGAATTTCCAGGGTACCCTTCGCGCAAGGCTCGTGGTGCTGGTCATCGCGGCCCTGGTGCCTGTGTTCGGCCTGGCCATGGCCAGGGCTTGGTTCATCGCCGAGGCGGCGATCCAGCGGGAAACCGACAACTTGCAGTTCTCCGTGTCGCTGGTCGCCGCCAGCCAGAACCAGGTGGTGCAAACAGCCCACCAGATGCTGCTGGCCATTGCCAGTGCGCCAGGCCTGCTGGAAGGGCAGCCGGCGGAATGCCATCGCTATCTCAAGACGCTGACCGATGACCTCCCCCTGTTTGCCAACCTGGGCCTGATCGGGCTGGACGGCAACTTCCGCTGCCATGGCCTGGGCCGGCTGGACATCCCCAATGCCGGTGACCGCAGTTTCTTCAAGCGGGCGCTGGCCGAGCTGGGTTTTGTGGCCGATGGCTATTTTGTGGGCCGTGCCACCGGCAAACCCAACGTCACGTTTGCGATGCCTGTGCTCACGCCTGCGCGCGAGCCCAAGGCTGTCGCCTTTGCCGCGCTGGATCTTCAGCGGCTGGCGCAGATGGCCGCCGCCGTCAAGGTGCCCGACGGCGCGCAACTGCTGATCACCGACCGCAGGGGCACGGTGCTGGTGGCCTCTGCGGGTGCCGCCGCGGTGGTCGGTCAACCCGTTCCGGGCGCTGAGCTGCAGCAGCGTGTCCGGCTCATGCGTTCCGGGGTGCTGGAAGCCACAGATCCAAAGGGTGAACCCCGCATTTATGCTTACACGCCAAGCGGTCGCCTGGAGGATTCCCCTTTCTTTGTGGTGCTGAGCGTGGACCGCGACCGGGTGGTGACGCCGGTGCGCAAGCAACTGGCGATCGAACTCATCGCACTGGCGCTGGTGGCTTTGCTCGGGGGCGCGCTGGCCTGGTTTGTCGGCGGCCGGGCGATTGTGCGGCCGGCGCGCGACATCCTCCGCACCGCGCAGCGCCTGCAGGCGGGCCACCTCGAGGAGCGCGTCGCTGACGGGACTTCCAGCTTGCCCGACGAATTTGGCCAGATGGCCGGCGGGTTCAACCTCATGGCGCAGTCGCTGCAGGAGCGCGAGCAGGCGCTGGACCGTGAGCTGGAAAAAAACCGCAAGGCCTACGCCATGCTGACGCTCACCGTCAACAGCATGCAGGAGGGCATGATCGCGGTGGACATCTCGGGCCGCCTGCTGACCATCAATGAGGCAGCCGCCCGGATATTTTCGGCCGCTGACGGCGACAACATCCTCAGCTCGCGCTGGGCGACCGAGCAGGGCTTCTACATTCCCGGAACCGACACCCGGTTCCGCCCCGAAGACCTGCCGCTGGCGCGGGCGCTGCGCGGCGAAAGCGGTGGCCCGGAATACGTGCTCATCCGCAACGAGCGCAAGCCTGACGGCTGCTTGCTGAGCTGTTACTTCAGCCCCATGCGCGACGGGGACGACATCGTGGGTGTGCTGACAGTGTTTGCCGACATCAGCCACACCGACCGCCTGCAGCGGGAACAGGCCGAGGGCTTTTCCCGCCTGCGCGAAACCCAGCGCAAGCTGATCGACGCGCAGCGGCTGGCCCGCCTCGGCATCTGGGAATACGACATCAAGGGCAACAGCCTGTGGGTCTCCGAGGAGGTCAACGAGCTGTTCGGCGTGGTACCCGGTACCTTCGAGAAAAGCGTTCAGGCTTACCGCGATTTCATGCATCCTGATGACCGCGCGCGCTATCTTGCCCTGCGCGAGCAGGCTTTTGCCCAGGGTGCGCCGCTTGAATTCGAGTACCGCATCGTTACCGGCACGGGGCAGACGCGCTGGATCCACCAGTTTGACCGGCTCCACCTGGATGAAGCAGGGCAGCCGCAGTACCGCATCGGCATTGTTCAGGAAATCACCGAACGCAAGCGTTCCGAACTGCTGATCGCCCGCAGCACCGAGCTGCTGCGCGAGACCGGCGCCCTGGCCAAGGTCGGTGGCTGGGAGCTGAACGTCGAGGACTACCGCGTGTACTGGTCGGAAGAGCTGCTCACGATTTTTGAGGTGCCCGCGCTGACTGAACTGGGTTTCCGCGAAGGCCTCGAGTTTTACGCCCCCAGCGCACGCGATGCCATCCGCGAAGCGGTGCGCGCGGCCATCCAGTACGGCACCCCCTGGGACCTGGACCTGCCCATGTTCACGGCCAACAAGCGGGCGCTGTGGGTGCGCAGCCAGGGGCGGGCGGTGTACGAGGACCGCAAGGTCGTTCGCCTGCTGGGGGCCGTTCAGGACATCACCCAGGAATACGCGTCGCGTGAGCGCATGCGCCTGCTCGAGCACAGTGTGTCTCGCCTGAACGACATCGTGCTGATCACCGAGGCCGAACCCCTGGATGGCCCGGATGGCCCGCGCATCGTCTATGTCAATGACGCGTTCGAGCGCCGTACCGGCTACACGCGCGAGGAAGTGCTGGGCAAGACACCCCGCATTCTTCAGGGCCCCAAGACCCAGCGCGACGAACTGGACCGCATCGGTGCTGCCCTGCGCAAGTGGGAGCCGGTGCGTGCCGAGCTCATCAATTACACCAAGAGTGGCCAGGAATTCTGGCTGGAACTCGACATTGTTCCGCTGGCGGACCCCTCCGGATGGTTCACCCATTGGGTGGCGGTGGAGCGCGACATCACGCCCCGCAAGCGGGCGGAGCAGGCCGCTCAGGAGCACCTCTTCATGCTGCAACGGGCGGCCGACGCCGCGCAGGTCATCACCTCGCACCGCACCCTCGCCGGTGCGATGCAGGAGGTGGCGGAGCAGGCGCGCGGTGTCATCGGCGTGCACAAGGCCGTGGTGACGGTGCCGGGCAGTGACACCCATTCGCAGTCCATCAATGCGGTGTCGCTGTCTGAAAAATATGCGGCGCAATACCCGCCCGGCCGCAGCGTGGCCGAAGGCTTTGATGCCGGCCTGGCCGACGAACGGCGACCGGTGCTGCTGACCCAGGCTGAACTGGAAGCACACCCGCGCTGGCGGGCGCTGGGCAAGCAGGCGACCGGCCTGCGCGGCTGGCTGTCCGTGCCGCTGTTCGGCGCCGATGGCGCGATTCGCGGCTTGCTGCAGATGACCGACAAGTACGAGGGCGACTTCACGCTCCAGGACCAGTACGTTGCGGTGGAGCTGGCGCACCTGGCGGCCAGCGCCATCGAGAACGCCCGCTTGCTGCATGAAATCGGCCAGCTCAATGTGGGGCTGGAGCAGAAGGTGGCCGAGCGCACCAGTGCCCTGTCGCGCCAGGAAGCGCTGTTCCGTGCGCTGGCCGAGCAGGCCCCCCAGACGGTGTGGACGTCGGATGCCGATGGCAGCCTGACCTACGTCAACCCGGCGTGGTGCCGCATCGTGGGTGGGCAGCCGGCGGACTGGCTGGGCTACCGGTGGCTGGCGGTGATCCACCCCGAGGACAGGGCGGCCATCCACGCCAACTGGCGCGCTTCCGCGGCCAGCCAGTCGCAGTTTCTGGGCGTGCGCCGCGTCCTCGGCGCCGACGGCAGCTACCACACCATGTCCTATCGCGCCTCCCCGGTGGTGGACGAGCAGGGCCAGATCGATTTCTGGGTCGGGATCGATGCCGACATCTCCGAGATGAAGGCCATCGAGACGGCGCTGCGGGTCTCCAACCAGGAGCTGGAGGCGTTCTCCTATTCGGTCTCGCACGATTTGCGTGCCCCGCTCAACACCATCGACGGCTTCAGCCGTCTGCTCGGCAAGCAGGTGGAGAGCCTGAACAACCCCAAGGTACAGCACTACCTCTCACGCATCCAGAGCGGCGCCTCGCAGATGGGCCAGTTGATCGACGATCTGCTGGCGCTGGCCCAGGTGAACCGGATCGACCTCCGGCCCGAGATGGTGAACATGACGGTGCTGGCACACCATCTTCTGGAAGGGCGCCGCGTGCACCAGCCCGAGCGCAAGGTCGTCGAGCACATCGAGGACGGGCTGGAGGCGTTTGGCGACATCCGCCTGATCCGCGTGGTGCTGGAGAACCTGCTGGGCAACGCCTGGAAGTTCACGTCTCAGGTGGAAGAGGCCCAAATCCACTTCGGCCGCACGCTGGATGCCGCCGGGCAAGCGGTTTTCTTTGTTCGCGACAACGGCGCGGGGTTTGACCAAGCGTATGTCAACAAGCTTTTCAAGCCCTTTCAGCGCCTGCATGCCGCGGTGGAGTTTCCCGGCACCGGCATTGGGCTGGCGACCGTCAGCCGCGTGATCGAGCGCCATGCCGGCCGGGTCTGGGCAGAGGCCGCGCCGGGCCAGGGTGCCTGTTTTTATTTCACCCTGCCCAATACCACCCTGGTGGCGATCACATGACGATTCACGGTGCCAGCAGAGCCCATGGTATTTCCTTGCTTTACGCCCTTCGAGGAGCGGACTATATTGAGGAAAGTGATGAAACCGGAAAATCTGATTCTCAGGGAGCTGCCGCATGACTGCTGACACCAAAACCCCGGAGGCATCGGCTCCGCCAGACGATTTTTCCAGTACCGACTACTGCGGCACTACCTATGCCGCCAAGCTCATGGGGCTGTCGGTTGCGACCGTCCAGGCGCTGGTTGAAAAAGGCGAGATCGAGGCCTGGAAGACGCTGGGGGGCCATCGCCGCATCTCCCTCAAGTCCATCAACGCCTACCTCGGCAAGAACGGCCCGCAGCACGCCAGCAGCAGCCTGGACCCCAAGCACCGGCTGCGCGTGCTGATCGTCGAGGACGAGGAGGATGCGATCGAGCTCTACCGCTGCCAGTTCGATTCCTGGGACCTGCCGCTGGACTGCACCTGGATGCCTTCGGCCATGGACGCGCTCATGGACATCGCCACGCTGCGCCCGGACTTGCTCGTGACAGACCTCTCCATGCCCGGCCTCGACGGCATCGAGATGCTCAAGGCGCTCAAGCGCAACCAGCAACTGGCCGACATGCAGATCATGGTGGTGAGCGGCCTGGCGATTGAAGCCATCGAGGAACGCGGCGGCCTGCCACCCCATGCCCAGCATGTGCCCAAGCCGGTCAACTTCGACTGGCTGCATGGTTATGTGACGGCACTTGTCAACGCCAAGGTGAAGTGGCGTTAGGCCGGGGCTGCCAACAGCCTTGATGCGACATGCCACCCGGTCGATCCATGAACAAGCTGGCCAAAAAATGGTGGGCGGAGCTGCAGCGCAAAAGGCCGCCCGTCTCGCTGGGGACCGCGCCGCCCGGCAGCGCACTGCAAGACCCTGATGACTTGTCGCCCTCCAACGGCCGTGCCTGGTGGCCCATGGACGCCGGGCGCGATGGCCTGTTGCAGGTCGATGGGCAGGGCCGGATCACCGAAGCCAACACCACAGCGATCCGTCTGCTGCACTGTCCGGTGTCGGACATCGTGGACCGCGAGTTCTGGCAGATCGTCCCGGAACAGATTGCCGATCAGTTTCAGGGCGCGACCAGCAAGGCGCTGGACAAATCCGCGCGCCATTCCTTTGTGGCCAATGACGCGCTGGCCGACAGCTGGGTGCAGTACACCTTCAGGCGCCAGGGCGCAGGCTACGCCGTCACCCTGCGGGATGTGGCTTCCACACAGACGCTGCTGCTGCTGCTCAGGAGCAGCGAACGCTTCAACGAGCTGCTGTTCGAAGCCAACCCCAATGCGATGTGGATTTTTGATGCCGAGTCGCGTTCCATCCTCACGGTGAACCAGGCTGCCATCGATTTTTACGGCATTGCGCGCAAGAAGTTCCTCACCCTCGAGATGGGCGCGCTGTTCCCCGACGGCGAGGGCGCGGCACTGCAGAACTCTCTGCACCTGGGGCAACCGGGCGGCGACGTGCCGCCGCATTTGCGCCTGTGCAAGCAGCGCAGGGCCGACGGTGAGGTGGTGCTGACCGAGCTCGCCTGGGGCCGCGTGGACTGGAACGGCCACCAGGCGGTGCTGGTGAGCCTGGCCGATGTGATGGAACGGCACCTCGCCGAGGCCGCGCTGCGGCGCACCAACGACCGGTTGGAGCAGGAGCTGGCTGAACGGGACGAGCAGCTCGGGAGCGCCATGCGCGACCTGGCAGCCTTCACGGAAGCCGTCTCCAACGACCTGCTCGGCTCGCTGCACGTCGCCAACGGTTTTGCCGCCACGCTGGCCGAAAAGTATGCGCCGGTGCTGGACGCACAAGGCCGGCGTTATGTCAGCCGGATCCAGGCCAGCACACGCCAGGTGGCCGGCATGGTGGAAGACCTGCGCATCTTCATCCAGATTCCGCAGCAGGCCATGCACCACGAGATGCTGGACCTGGGGCCGCTGTGCCAGGGCATGGCCAATGATTTCCGCAAGCACGACCCGACCCGCGTGGTGACCTTCGAGATCGATGCCGGCCTGCAAGTCAACGGCGACAAGCGGCTGGTCTCACTGGCGCTCACCTGCCTGCTGCGCAATGCCTGGAAATTCACCTCCCGCCGCGATGAAGCCTGGATCAAGGTCGGCGTACAGGCCGGCAAGGAGCCAGGCGAGACCGTGCTGTATGTGTCTGACAACGGCGCCGGTTTTGACGCAGCCTATGCCGACCGCCTGTTCCTGCCGTTCCAGCGTTTGCACTCGTCGGCAGAGTTTCCGGGCAATGGCCTGGGGCTGGCCATCGTCAAGCGCGTGGCCGAGCGGCACGGCGGCACGGTGTGGGCTGCCACCTCGCCCCAGGCCGGCACCAGCTTTTTCATGGCCTTGCCGGCCAGCCCGGCGTTGAAGGAGGCCCAGGCTTTGCAGGCCTTGCAGGAGATCATCGATGTTGACGATGACCCGGACCGGACCCAGCCGGCCCCGCTCACCCCGTGACAGCTGCTGCGCGGTGCCTCACGGCGCCACGCTGAAGCGGTAGATGCCGCCTGCGGTCAGGTGCCGCTGCAGCCGGCCGTCCAGCCACAGCAGATGCAGGTGCGCAATGGCTTCCCCCATGGCGAAAGTGGTCTGGTGCAAATCCAGTGGGCGCCGGAACATCACCGGCAGAATGTCGGCCGCGCTGCAGGGCTGCGCCGCGCAGGCCTGCATCACCTCGGCCAGCCGGTCGCGGTGGTGGTCCTGCAACTGCTGGATGCGGGTGTGCAGGCCCTTGAAGGGTTTGCCATGCGAGGGCAGCACCAGCGTGCCCTCTGGCAGCGGCAGGAATTTGTCGATGGAGGCGAGAAACTGCGCCAGCGCGTTCGCCTCCGGCTCCTGCTCGTAGACGCTCACATTGGTGGAAATGCGCGGCAGCACCATGTCGCCACTGATCAGCACGCCCGCCTCGGCTGAATGCAGCGCCAGGTGTTCCGGTGCATGGCCCTGGCCGCTGATGCAGCGCCACGCCCGCCCGCCGATGGTGAGGACCGAACCGTCCATGATGCGGCAGTAACTGGCGGGCACGTCGGGCACGAGGTTGGCGTAGTAGCCGGTGCGTGCGCGGATCTTTTCCACTGACTCCGGATCGGTGAGGCCGTGCGCCGCAAAGAAGCGCGCGGCCGCCTCGCCGCCAAAACCGGTGGTGCTCTGTGAGCCCAGCCGCGCCGAGAGGTAATCCGTGGCGCTGATCCAGAGCCGGCACACATGGGTGGCGGTGGTCCAGCGCTCGCACAGCCAGTGCGCCAGCCCGATGTGGTCGGGGTGCATGTGGGTCACCACCACGCGCAGGACGGGCAGGCCCTCCAGCGCCTGGGCGAACACGGTCTCCCACTGCGCTTTCGATTCGGGCCGGCTGATGCAGCAGTCGACCACCGTCCAGCCCTGCAGCGTCTCGCCGGGCGTCGTCTGGCTGGGCATCTCGTCGCGCAGCAGCCAGAGGTTGATGTGGTCCAGCGCAAAGGGCAGCGCCATGCGGATCCATTTCACGCCGGGGGCGACGTCCATCGCTGCACCGGGTTCCGGCAGCACATCGCCCAGCGGGTAGTGCAGTTGTTGCTCAAGCAGGTTCATGGCATATTCACGGTATATTTGACGTTTACGTAAACGTCATATGGCTTCATTGTAGGGACGGCGCCGGCCGCCTGCTGTCGCCCCCGCTGTCGCCCCAGTTTTCCTCGCCCTGCTCCTCGTCTTCCTGACCTTCCACCATGGCCACCACCTACACCATCAGCGATCTGGCAAAAGAGTTTGACCTGACCACGCGCGCCATGCGGTTCTATGAAGACATGGGCCTGCTGCAGCCCAAGCGCGAAGGCCCGGGCGGCCGCAACCGCGTGTACACCGCGCGTGACCGCACCCGGCTCAAGCTCACGCTGCGTGCCAAGCGCCTGGGGCTGTCGCTGGTCGAGGCCAAGGAAATCATCGACTCCTACGACAGCCCGCGCGACACCGCGCCGCAGCTCAAGAAGTTCCTCGCGATCCTGACCGACCACCGCAAGAAGCTCGAAGCGCAGATGCTGGACCTGCAGGCCAACCTGGACGAAATCCGCACCCACGAAAAGGAAGCCAGGACCCTGCTGGCACGGACTGAAAAGTCAAAATAGGCCATAATCCAGAGTTGACGTTTACGTAAACGTCAACTCCATGGGTGTCGATGGTCGGGTGCCCTCAAGCCCACTGCCGACGCCGCCCCATTGTTTTGTGCACGACCCGGGAAGCCCGCATGGACGCCACTGCCACCCCTTCTGAACTGTTCCAGCGCATCGAAACCAGTTTCCTGCGCCAGGGCCTGATGCAGCATCTGGGCGCCCGGCTGCTGCGCGTGGAGCCCGGCCTGTGCGAGATTGCCCTGCCGTATTCGGAGCGCGTGACGCAGCAGCAAGGGGGTTTCCACGGTGGTGCCATGGGCGCGCTGGCCGACATCGCCGGCGGCTATGCGGCCCTGACGGTCGTGCCGGCCGATTCGGAAGTCACCACGGTGGAGTACAAGATCAACTTCATGGCCGCTTTCCAGGGTGGCGAGCTGCGCGCCATCGGCCGCGTGGCCAAGGCCGGCAAGCGCATTGTGGTGACCACTGCCGAGGTGCGCCACGTCAGCGCCGATGGCAAGGAAAGCGCCTGTGCGCTGATGCAGCAAACCCTGGTGCCGGTGCCCAAGACGTATTGACCTGTTGACCATTTTTTCCCTGACACCAAGCGCAGGGGAACGGATAAGGAACCATCATGACCAACCTGCCAGGCCTCAACTTCCAGCTCGGTGAAGACATCGACGCACTGCGGGACGCGGTACGCGAATTTGCCCAGAGTGAAATCGCCCCGCGCGCCGCCGAGATCGACCGCAACGACCAGTTCCCCATGGACCTGTGGCAGAAAATGGGCGCGCTCGGCGTGCTCGGCATCACCGTCAGTGAAGAGTATGGCGGCGCCAACATGGGCTACCTCGCGCACATGGTAGCCATGGAGGAAATCTCGCGCGCCAGTGCCTCGGTCGGCCTCTCCTACGGCGCCCACAGCAACCTGTGCGTGAACCAGATCAAGCGCAACGGCACTGACGCGCAGCGCGCCAAATACCTGCCCAAACTGATCACCGGCGAGCACGTGGGTGCGCTCGCCATGAGTGAGCCGGGCGCCGGCAGCGACGTCATCAGCATGAAGCTCAAGGCCGAGGACAAAGGCGGCTACTACCTGCTCAACGGCAGCAAGATGTGGATCACCAATGGCCCCGACGCCGACACGCTGGTGGTCTACGCCAAGACCGAACCCGAGCTCGGCGCCCGCGGCGTCACCGCCTTCCTGATAGAGAAGGGCATGAAGGGCTTTTCCGTCGCGCAAAAGCTCGACAAGCTCGGTATGCGCGGCAGCCACACCGGCGAGCTGGTCTTCCACAATGTCGAGGTACCGGCCAGCCAGATCCTGGGCGGCCTCAACAGCGGCGCCAAGGTGCTGATGAGCGGCCTCGATTACGAGCGCGCCGTGCTCACCGGCGGGCCGCTGGGCATCATGCAGTCCGTGATGGACAGCGTGGTGCCCTACATCCACGACCGCAAGCAGTTCGGCCAGAGCATTGGCGAGTTCCAGCTCATCCAGGGCAAGGTCGCCGACATGTACACCGTGCTGCAGGCCGGCCGCTCGTTCGCCTACACCGTCGCCAAGAACCTCGACATGCTGGGTACGGAGCACGTGCGCCAGGTGCGCAAGGACTGCGCCAGCGTCATCCTCTGGTGTGCCGAAAAAGCCACCTGGATGGCGGGCGAGGGCGTGCAGATCTTCGGCGGCAACGGCTACATCAACGACTACCCGCTGGGCCGCCTGTGGCGCGATGCGAAACTCTATGAAATCGGCGCCGGCACCAGCGAAATCCGCCGCATGCTGATCGGCCGCGAACTGTTTGCGGAAACCATGTAAGCAGTAATTCAGCCTTCACCCACCCCGGAACCTACCAGCCATCCACCAAGACGCGACAATCACGCCATGACACCTTCAATCAACGACCTCTTCAGCCACAACCGTGCCTGGGCCGCCCAGATGGAAGCCGAGCGCCCGGGCTTTTTCACCGGCCTCGTCAAGCAGCAGACGCCCAAGTACATGTGGATCGGCTGCTCCGACAGCCGTGTGCCCGCCAACCAGATCACCGGCCTGGAGCCGGGCGAGGTGTTCGTGCACCGCAACGTGGCCAACATCGTCGTGCACTCCGACCTCAATGCCCTGTCGGCCATCCAGTTCGCGGTGGACATGCTCAAGGTCGAGCACATCATGGTGGTGGGCCACTATGGTTGCGGTGGTGTGCAGGCGGCGTTGAACGGCACACGCATAGGCCTGGCAGACAACTGGATACGCCACATTCAGGACGTGCGGCATCGTCACCGCCAGTTGCTCGACAGCCTGCCCGACGCCGTGCGCGCCAATGCCTTGTGCGACCTCAATGTGATCGAACAGGTGGTTAATGTCTGCGTCAGCACCGTGATGGTCGATGCCTGGGCGAAGGGCCAGAAGGTCAGCATTCACGGTTGGGCCTTCGGTGTGCATGATGGCCTGTTGCAGGACCTGCAGGTGACTATTTCCAACCCCGCAGAACTGGATGCGCTTTACCGCGTTGCGGTTGACCGCGTCTGGGACATGTGGAGCGCCCGCAGCGGCGGCACACAGTAGGCCTTGGTGTAGGCATGTTTCCCCAGCGCCTCGATTCGAGCATTGCCTACGACATCGCCAAGGCGATGCGGGACGGCTTCAACCGGCACTACCAGCTCTTTCGCACCGAGTCCGCGCGCGCCAAGCACCGTTTTGAAACCGCCGACTGGCACGGCCAGCAGCGCGCCCAGCGCGAACGCATCGAGTTCTACGACCTCAGGGTGCGCGAGGCCTCCACGCGGCTGGAGCGCGAGTTCAAGGCCGGCGAGCAGACCATGGACGTGTGGCACCAGGTCAAGCTGCATTACATCGGTCTGCTGGTGAACCACCACCAGCCCGAGCTGGCCGAGACCTTCTTCAACTCGGTCACCACCAAGATCCTGCACCGCAGTTACTTCCAGAACGACTTCATCTTCGTGCGGCCTGCCGTCAGCACCGAGTACATCGAGAACGAGGAGCCCACGGCCGAGCCGACCTACCGCTCCTACTACCCCACGCGCGACAGCATGCACGGGACGGTGGTGAGCCTGGTGCAGGATTTCGACCTGCGGCTCGAGTTCGAAGACCTGCCGCGTGACGCCCGCTATGTGGTGGACGCCATGAGCGGCCGCTTTGACGACGTGAAGCTGCGCGCCAACTTCCAGATCCAGGTGCTCTCCAGCCTGTTCTTCCGCAACAAGGGTGCCTACATCGTCGGCAAGATCATCAACGGCTTCAACGAGGTGCCGTTCGCCCTGCCGGTGCTCCATGGAAAGCACGGCAAGCTGGTGATTGATGCCGCGCTGTTCGGCGAAGACGACCTGCTCATCCTCTTCAGCTTTGCGCGCGCCTATTTCATGGTGGACATGGGCATCCCGTCGGCCTATGTGCAGTTCCTGCGCAGCATGATGCCGCGCATGCCGCGCGCCGAGATCTACAACGCGCTGGGCCTGGCCAAGCAGGGCAAGACGCTGTTCTACCGCGACTTCCTCTACCACCTGCGCCACAGCACCGACAAGTTCCGCATCGCGCCCGGCATCAAGGGCATGGTCATGCTGGTGTTTGACCTGCCTTCGTTTCCTTACGTGTTCAAGGTCATCAAGGACTACTACCCGCCGCAGAAAGACACCACGCGTGAGCAGATCAAGGGCAAGTACCTGCTGGTCAAGCAGCACGACCGCGTCGGCCGCATGGCCGACACGCAGGAGTACAGCGAAGTCGCCTTCCCGCGCGACCGCTTCGATGACGAGCTGATCGCCGAGATCGAAAAATTCGCGCCCAGCCAGCTGGAGATCAGCGACCGTGATGGCGACGGCAATGTCGAAGTCATCATCAAGCACGTGTACATCGAGCGGCGCATGATCCCGCTCAACATCTACCTGCAGGAAGCCTTCGACACTGGCGTTCAGGAAGTGGCCGCACAGGAGCAGATCGAGCGCGCGGTGGTCGAATACGGCAACGCAATCAAGGACCTGGTGGCCGCCAACATCTTCCCCGGCGACATGCTGTGGAAGAACTTTGGCATCACGCGCCACGGCAAGGTCGTGTTCTACGACTACGACGAGATCGAATACATCACCGACTGCAACTTCCGGCATGTGCCCGTGGCGCGCAATGAAGAAGACGAAATGAGCGGCGAGGTCTGGTACTCCGTCGGCCCCAAGGACGTGTTCCCCGAAACCTTCGGTCCCTTCCTGCTCGGCAACACCGCCGTGAAGGAAGTGTTCATGAAGCACCACGCCGACCTGCTCGACGCCGGTTTCTGGAAGAGCCACCAGGAGCGCATCCGTGCCGGCCACGTGCACGACGTATTTCCATATGAACGCAGCAGGCGCTTTGCCGCCAGACATTCCGGAGAGACCATGCAATGACACGTCGATTTTTGACAGCGCGGCGCCTGTTCGCCTCCTATCTGGCCACCGCACTGCTGCTCGCTGCCGGCTGGAGCGGCGCACAAACCGCCGAAGTGGTAGACCTGCCCACCCGCCCCGGCGTCACGCAGCGCATGCTGCTGCTTACGCCCAGTGGTCCAACCTATGCGGCTGTGGTGCTGCTCGCCGGGGGACATGGCGGCTTGCAGATCGCTGCCGATGGTTCCATCGCCTGGGGCGAGGGTCACCTGACGGTCCGCACACGCCAGCAGTTTGCAGCGCTGGGAATGATGGCTGCATTGGTCGACGCACCATCGGATCGCCAGAGCCCACCGTATCTGAGTGGCTTCCGCCAGACGCCCGAACATGCGCAGGACCTGCAAGCCGTGATTGCAGAGCTGCACAAGCGCACCGGCAAGCCAGTGGTGCTGGTCGGTACCAGCCGCGGCACGCAGTCGGCGGCCTGGGTAGCCCTGAAGTCGCGCGATGCAGACGCTACCCAGCGCCCCGACGGCCTGGTGCTCACCTCCACCATCCTCACTGACCGGCAGACCCGCGCCGTGCCGCAAATGCCGCTGGAGCAGCTCACGCTGCCCGTGCTGGTGAGCCACCATGAGCAGGACGGCTGCAAGCTCTGCAGCTTCAGTGAGATTTCCGCCATGACCGCGAAAATCAAAGCACCACTGAAGGTGTTGAGCTATCAGGGCGGCAACAACGTCGGCGACCCGTGCGAGGCCAGGGCTCACCACGGCTTCAACGGCATCGAGTCGCGCGTGGTGGCCGACATCGCTGCCTGGATCCGCGAGACCATGCATTGACTCGCTCGGTCTGCCTTGAACGTACCCATCCTTGCAGCAACACCCATCCCCACCCTCACTGATTTTTGAAGGAGACCCGCATGTCCACACCCACCCCGTCATCGACGCATGACCCCATCGTCATCCTCGGCGCCGCGCGCACGCCCATGGGCAGCTTCCAGGGCGACTTTTCCAGCCTCTCGGCACACGACCTGGGCGGCGCCGCCATCAAGGCCGCCGTGGAGCGCGCCGGTATTCCGGCCGACAAGGTCGACGAAGTGCTGTTCGGCAACTGCCTCATGGCCGGCCAGGGCCAGGCCCCTGCGCGCCAGGCCGGCTTCAAGGGCGGGCTGCCCGCCAGCGCGGGGGCGGTGACGCTGTCCAAAATGTGCGGCTCCGGCATGGAGGCGACCATGCTCGCGCACGACCAGCTCATCGCCGGCAGCCGCGACGTGATGGTTTCCGGCGGCATGGAGAGCATGACCAACGCGCCGCACCTGCTGCTCAAGGGTCGCAGCGGCGTCCGCATCGGCCACGACCGCATCTATGACCACATGATGCTCGACGGCCTCGAAGACGCCTACGAACCTGGCCGCGCCATGGGCACCTTCGGCGAACAGTGCGCCGACAAGTACAAGTTCACGCGCGAGGCACAAGACGCCTTCGCCACCGCCAGCGTGAACCGCGCCAAGGCTGCGACCGAATCCGGCGCCTTCAAGGCCGAGATCACGCCTGTTACTGTCAAGGGTCGCGCGGGCGACACGGTCATTTCCATCGACGAAGGCCCGGGCAAGGTCAAGCTCGACAAGATCGCCACGCTCAAGCCCGCCTTCAAGAAAGACGGCACCATCACCGCCGCCTCCAGCTCGTCCATCAACGACGGCGCCGCGGCCCTGGTGCTCACCCGTGCATCGACTGCGAAAGCGTTGGGTGCCAAGCCCATCGCCCGCATCCTCGGCCACGCCACCTTTGCCCAGCAGCCCGAATGGTTCACCACCGCCCCCGTGGGTGCCGTGAACAAGCTGCTCAAGAAAATCGGCTGGACGGTGAAAGACGTGGACCTGTGGGAAGTCAACGAAGCCTTCGCCGTGGTGCCCATGGCCGCCATGGCCGAGCTGGGCATCAGCCACGACATCGTCAACGTCAACGGCGGCGCCTGCGCGCTGGGCCACCCCATCGGCGCCAGCGGTGCCCGCATCATCGTCACGCTGCTGCATGCGTTGAAGGCGCGTGGGCTGAAGAAGGGCATCGCCACCTTGTGCATCGGCGGTGGTGAAGGCACTGCCCTGGCCGTTGAATTGGTATAACCCCCTTCTCGGCTCACTTCGTGTAGCCGGATCCCCCCTTTGAAGGGGGCAACACCTGCAGTCCGGCGAAGCCGGTTCTGCGGTGTTCCTGAGGTAAACCGGGAGAAAACAGGATGACCACGGTTCTTGTGATCGGCGCCTCGCGTGGCATCGGGCTGGAACTGGTGCGCCAGTACCGCGAGGCGGGTGCGCGTGTCATCGCCACCGCGCGGGATGAGTCTGGTCTGCAGCGCCTGCGCGAACTCGGCGCCGAGACGCTCATGCTCGACGTGGCCGACCCGACCAGCGTCAGCGGCCTCGCCTGGCACCTCGACGGTGAAAAGATCGACATCGCCTGGTATGTAGCGGGCGTGATCGACCGCGCTGGTGCCACCACGCCACCGACCCAGCCTGACTTTGACCGCGTCATGCACACCAATGTGCTGGGCGCGATGCAGACGATTCCGCAGGTGGCGCCGCTGGTCGAGGCGGCTGGCGGCACCTTTGCCTTCATCAGCAGCGCGATGGGCCAGATCGGCGGCGTGGAATCCAGCTTCAGCTGGGTCTATCGCACCAGCAAGGCGGCGCTGAACATGGCCGTGGCCGCCGCACAGGCAGATTACCCCGGTGCCACACTGGTCGCCATCTCGCCCGGGTGGGTCAAGACCGACATGGGTGGCGAGGGCGCACCGCTCACGGTGCAGGCCAGCGTGGCCGCCATGCGCAAGACCATCGCTTCCCTCAAGCCCATTCACAAAGGCGCGTTCCTCGACCACGACGGGCACCCGTTCGACACCTGGTAACCCCATGCTGCTGACCCAAGACCAGACCATGATCCGCGACGCGGTGCGCGACTTCGCCCAGCAAGAGCTGTGGCCCCACGCCCCCCGCTGGGACAAGGAGCACCATTTCCCGGTCGAGGCCCACAAGGGCCTGGCCGCACTCGGCGCCTACGGCATCTGCGTGCCCGAAGAGTTCGGTGGCGCCAACCTCGACTACCTCACGCTCGCACTGGTGCTGGAAGAAATCGCCGCGGGCGATGGCGGCACCAGCACCGCGATCAGTGTGACCAACTGTCCGGTCAATGCCATCCTCATGCGCTACGGCAATGCCCAGCAGAAGAAGCAGTGGCTCACCCCGCTGGCGCAGGGCCAGATGCTCGGCGCCTTCTGCCTGACGGAGCCGCATGTGGGCAGCGATGCATCGGCACTGCGAACCAGCGCGGTGAAGGACGGTGACGCCTATGTCATTAGTGGCGTCAAGCAGTTCATCACCAGCGGCAAGAACGGGCAGGTGGCCATCGTCATCGCCGTGACCGACAAGGGCGCCGGCAAGAAAGGTATGAGCGCCTTCATCGTGCCGACCAGCACACCCGGCTATGTGGTCGCCCGGCTGGAAGACAAGCTCGGCCAGCATTCCAGCGACACGGCGCAGATCAACTTCGACAACTGCCGCATCCCCGCCGAGAACCTGATCGGCGCCGAAGGCGAGGGCTACCGCATTGCGCTCAGCGCCCTCGAAGGTGGCCGCATCGGCATCGCCGCGCAGAGCGTGGGCATGGCCCGCGCGGCCTTTGATGCAGCCGTGGCCTACGCCAAGGAGCGGCAGAGCTTCGGCACGGCCATCCTCAACCACCAGGCGGTGGGTTTCCGGCTGGCCGATTGCGCCACGCAGCTCGAAGCGGCACGCCAGCTCATCTGGCACGCCGCCAGTCTGCGCGACGCCGGCCTGCCCTGCCTGAAAGAAGCCGCCATGGCCAAGCTGTTTGCCAGCGAGATGGCCGAGCAGGTCTGCAGCGCTGCCATTCAGACGCTGGGCGGCTATGGCTATGTGAGTGACTTTCCGGTCGAGCGCATTTACCGCGATGTGCGCGTGTGCCAGATTTACGAAGGCACATCAGACGTTCAAAAAATCATCATCCAGCGCGGGCTATAGGCACCCCCGTTGAGGCTCACTGCGTGTAGCCTCCTCCCCCTTGCAGGGGGCGGTGCCTGCGGTCCGGCAAAGCCGGTCCCACGGCACCTGCTGGATGATGAGAAAAGTGCCCACTGCCCAAGGCCAAGCAAGCACGAAAGAAAGTTGATCCTGCGAATGCCTCAGAACCTGGCTCCAAAACCTTGTCCCTGCGGGCGACTGGGTGCAGCGCAGCAGCCACTGCCTTTTACCCGTTGCTGCGGTCGGTACGTCGAGTACTTCGCCACCGTACCGGCGCCAGATGCCGAATCGCTGATGCGCTCGCGCTACACCGCCTTTGTGCAGGAGCGCGCCGACTACCTGCTCGCCACCTGGCACGCCAGCCATCGCCCGGCACCCATCGAGTTTGAATCCGGCGTCAAATGGCTGGGGCTGGAGGTGCGCAGCCACCGTGTGATCGATAGCGCCCACGCCGAGGTGGAGTTTGTCGCCCGCCAGAAAAGCCCGGGTAGCCCAGCCGTTCGATTGCATGAGCGCAGCCGGTTCGTGAAGGAAGAGGGGCGTTGGTACTATCTGGACGGCGACGCCCTCTGAAGCGTCATCGCCACCGTTGTCTCTCCCCCGTTCACCCTGAGCTTGTCGAAGGGTTCTCACAATCTACCGCCCCAAACACCGCAAGGCCTCCATTTGAAATTCGAAGCTGTTCTGTTTGACTGCGACGGCGTGCTCGTCGACAGCGAACCCATCACCAATGGCGTGCTGCGCGACATGCTGGAAGAGCGCGGCTGGAAGCTCAGCCCTGCCGACTGCATGCGCATCTTCCTTGGCAAGGCCGTGAAGGACGAAGCCGCGTTGATCGAAGCCCGCACCGGCCAGCCGCTGACGGAAGAATGGATGGTGCAGTTCCGCGAGCGGCGCAACCAGCTTCTGATCAGCGACGTGCAGCCCATCGCCGGCGCAGTGCAGGCTGTGGCGAAAATTCACGCGCTGTATGGCGGCCGCATCGCCTGTGCATCAGGGGCCGACCGCTTCAAGGTCGAGCTGCAGATGGACAAGTGCGGCCTCACGCCCTACTTCAAGGGCCACATCTTCAGCGGCCACGAGTTGCCCCGTTCCAAGCCCGCACCCGATGTGTACCTGGCCGCCGCCGCGGCATTGGGCGTGGACCCAAAGCGTTGCGCGGTGGTGGAAGACACCGTGACCGGCGTCACCGCAGGCGTGGCGGCAGGCTGCACGGTGTTCGGCTACAGCCCACCCGAAGCGGGGCATGATGCGCCGCAGGCGCTGCTCAAGACCGGTGCGGTGCATGTCTTCGCGTCGATGGCTGATTTGCCCACCCTGCTCGCAGGCTGAATTTTCGCAAAGGCCACAGACCCGATCTATACAGTTCGCCTTGACCCTTCGACACCTCAGGACAGGGTACGCAGGCGTATCGAAGGGCTGGCCTGAACCGCTGAGGTCATGGCTCAGTATCGGCCCCGCCTACCAGCCTTCTGTCCCGGGTTCGCCCTTGAACGGCCCCACCAATTCCGGCGTGATCCAACCGCCGTAAAACCCGCCCGGCTGCGCCAGTACTTTTTCGCCATCGACCGTGCAGACCAGATTCGCCGGGTAAAACGCCACGCAGCCGGCCAATTCCTCTGCGCCCTTCAGCGGCATGGGGTAGCTCCACGCAACATTGCTCAAGCTCTGCCCGCCGTTCACCAGCGACCAGTAACTCGCAGGCCCTTTCCATTCACAGAAAGAGCTGCCGCGCCCTGGCGTCAACAACGTGCGGTTCACATCACGCCACGGCAAATAAAAGCTTGGTGGATGTGCCGTCTCCAGCACCATCACTGCGCTGCGGGTACGAGCGACTTCTACCCCGCCCCAACGAATCACCACGTCACGTGAATCGGCCACCAGCCTTGGCGGCCGGGGAAAGTCCCACACCGACACCTGACCCGGCCCGGGCGTAACGGCAAATGGCGGCCGCGACTGGCCGCGCCAGTTCCAGTGCGCGCGGGCGGATTCGAGCCAGGTGGGGGTTGTGGACATGACTGCAGTGTCTCTTCCAGTGTTCAGTATGAAGGGCTTGAGGGTTGCAGGACGTGCCCATGCCCTGATCACCTGCAAACCTCAGGTACGCATTGACAGGGAAGTGGCGGATCGATTTTGGCGCTTGAGTGGTTGGTATCGGGCCAGAAGCAGACACGATGGAATGGCAGCTTCCGGACGATCTATCGAGCGGCTGACCCCATGATAGCTGTCGTACAGAGAATAAGTACTTCGCTATTGGGAGCAAATAGACCCCGCCGCCACTGACCGACATCGCTAGATTCCAACGGTACTGGTGGAGCGCTTAGCCATACTTAATTCCCTGTACTGCAGGTGCCACGTGCGGCTTTAAGATTAGGATCAATTCGTGCTTGGGACGGATTCTGTACCGACCCAGATTGATCCGTCATATCTCGCATTGATGCTGTAACACGCTTCGCCATCTCGGCTGGTGGATTGCGTGATCTCATCAAGTTATACGGTAGATCAATGAGCCAAGGCTCTATCGCTGGAGGCCACGTCCAAGTTTTGCCTTTGGCATCCGGAACCAATTGGACGTAAAACGGCACAGTGCATTTGTAAGGATGTTTGAATCGCCAACCATTGTTGGCCGCAGGTGCAACCAGCACTGGCAGCTTCTGCGGCGATATCGCCAGCAAGATGACTCCAGCATCCCCCTCGTACACATACTTCTTTCCGCCCCATTCAAACTGCAGCCTCTCCACCCACTCGGGGCGGTAGGCTATATCAAAGGGGTTGCCTGCCCCGCCCTGCACGGTGTAATCCACCGAGCGCTTGACCCAAATGGTTTCTCCTGTATTCAGTGGGACTTCCTCGTCCCAGACGACAGATTTCGAACAAGCGCTGAGTGTTAGGGTGACGACGAGTAGAAGTACTTTTTGAGAATGAAACGTCATAGGCGTACTGCGGTAGAACTTTCCATAATGCTACGAACCGGTCCACCTTCAGAAGTTGCGCGTGCCCAAAGATAACGGGGAGGGAAAGTTCTCCGTTTTCCAAGACGGTCATCAATTGATCGTCGACGAGTGGTTAGTTTGCTCGCTGCTGCATCCGGATAGGACTTGAAATATCACCACCACCTGGCCCAGGCGGGTAATCTGCACGAAGTCGCTTTTTGTCATCAAGGCTCATCTTTTTCCCATCAAAGCCAGCCAACACCTCCAACGGCATTGATCCAACAACTAAGTTGTTGTGAAGAATAGCGCCGGGCGGTGCCGAATCCCATGAAACTGGCATGAACTTGTCGGTAACTAATCTAACAAGCCTTTCCTCACGCACCGTATAGTCGCGACCCCAACGGTCTGGCATCTCGTCTGGGTAGTTTCCATACGGGCCCTGACCAAAAAGAACGGCATACCAGATGCCGTCAATCCGATCTAGATAACTGATACCCAATCGGCTGCTAAGTGTTATGCGGCCCTCGCCACTAGCTGAGTCAAAAAGGAGCTCATTTCGTCGAAATGAAGTGTGCTCGTATTTCGAAAAACGGTCCCGCCGCTCATATGTTCTCTTCACATGCACCACGATCACCTGTCTATCGTGTAGCAATACTTCTTCGTTCCATTCGATATCGAAGAACTGAGGGTAGAGTCCAAATTTCAGAACGTACGCCACAGCAAGTGCGGTGGTGATCGCGAGCCCTCCGAGGGTGCTTTTTATGATTGGCGCCATAGACCAGAGCTTGGATAGTTCAGTACGTAAATAGAGAAATTATTTTCCACCGCGAGTTTGCAAGTCTCGTTGGTCTTGTGGGTTCGTGTCGATTGTCATGTTAATGCTAAGAGGTCCTTTGGATCCACGGCTCTGAACTTACCAGTCGGTGCCTCCGGAGTTAAGTCAAGAGATGGGAAATATTTACTAGCGCGTTCGGAGTGCGGTTACCACTTGCAACGAGCCAGCAATCGAAATTGAAGGCCGGACTCTTAAGAAGTACTTCTTGCAGGCATAGGCGAATAAATGCTTGGGGTGCAGCAATTAAGTATTGAAAGTTCCGCTTTGTCTCGACGGCGGCTCTCGGGCCAGAAGCCGACATTCGTCAGTGACCGGTGTCCGAATGCCAATCTGGCGCCTTGAGGGAATCGTTATGAAGGGCCTGTATTCTGTCTGCTCCGAAAGTTCCAAGGCGTCCTCGATGTGTGCGCCGTTCGTTTGATCACTACCGAAGCGTCGTAATCACGTCTAGCGAGAGCCCAAGGATGAAAATCCCCGGCTTGGCGTTTCCTCAAAAGCAGCGTTCCCCCGCGAGTTCGGCATCCCTGCTGCTCGTCAGCACGCTCTTTACCCCCGCCCCCGGACTGTCGCCGAGGCCCTTCCATAACCTCGCACATGCCACGCCGGCCGGTCCGTCGATGTACGGGAAGACAGCGCGTCGGACGGTGCGTCCAAGTCACGCAGGCACTGCAGCAGGTAATCAATGAAGACGCGCAGCCGCGGCGTCCGGCGTACGCTGCCCTTGTAGATTAGGTTCATCGGAGGACCGCCCAGGACTTCCCAGTCCAGCAGCACCGGGACCAGCCGCCCCGATTGCACCTGGGCGCGCGTGGTCAGCTCGGTGAACCGGCCCACGCCGTGTCCGCCGATCACCAGGTCTAGCACCGCCTCGCGTGCATTGCTGGACATCCAGCCTCGCACCGGTACCTGGACGACCTGCGCCCCGCGCTTGAACTCCCAGAGGTCGAGCACGATGCCGGCCGGATTGCGCATCAGCAGGCAGGTGCAGCGGGCGAGCTCCGTCGGGTGCTGCGGCACGCCATGCATGGCCCAATAGTCGGGTGCCGCCATGATCATGCTGCGCGCGCCGCCGAGGCTACGGTGGACGTAGTCGGACGGTACTTCGGGCCAGCCATGCAGCAGCAGGACATCGGCCGTCGCGGCATCCGCATCGCCGAAACGGTTGACAGTTCGAAAGTCGATTTCGACGTCAGGGTAAAGCGTATGAAAGCGCGGGAGCGAAGGCAGCAGCACGTGGTGCGCCAGTTGCGGATGCGCCGCGACCGACAGCATTCCGCTGGGTCGCTCTGTGGAGCCTTTCAGGCCGCGCTCGGCCTGTTCCAGTTCCTCAAGCTCGCCGAGGAGGGAGCGGCAACGGTCGCGGTACTCGCTGCCGCTGGGGGTGAGCCGCACCCCTCGTGCGCCCCGCTCCAGTAACTTCACGCCTAGCGAGAGCTCCAGCGCGCCGACCAGCTTCTGCACTGCCGGCACGCTGATCTCGAGCCGCTTCGCGGCCCGCGCGAAACTCCCCTCCTCGGCGGAGGTGATGAAATATTCGAGTGCCTTGAGCTTGTCCATGCCGCGTCCTCCCTGCTGGGCGTCAACCGGAGGTTAACGCCAGATACAGCCTCCAAGGGCTTTCCGGGGGGCCACCGGATTCCTATAGTGACCTCATAGCAACACCGAGGAGATCCACCATGTGTAAACGCTCTTTTCTGCTGTTCACAATCGGCAGCGCCTTGCTGATCGCGGCTTCTGCGGGCCACGCCCATGCGCAGGCCGCCTTTCCATCGCGGCCGCTGAAGATCGTCGTGGCGACACCGGCCGGAGGCGGCTCGGACACTGCGGCGCGGCTGGTGGCCCAGGCGCTTTCCCGCAACCTGGGACAGCCCGTAACGGTGGAGAACAAGCCGGGCGGCAACGCAGTGCCCGCCATCCAGGCCGTGCTGTCTGCGCCGGCCGATGGCCACACCTTGCTGTGGGCCCAGGCGTCGATGGCGGGGCTGCCGTTGATCGTGAAGGGGGCTCCCATCCGGTCGATGGCGGAGTTCGTGCCCGTGAACATTGTGGTGAACCTGGTTTATGGCCTCATGGTCAATCCCGAAGTTCCCGCTACGACTGTGGCCGAACTCACCCGCTACCTCAAGGCCAACCCCGATCGCGCCAACTACGGCACCGGGCCGCTCAGCGAGTACCTCTTGACGATGCACTACCTTAGCGCCGCCGGCGCCAAGGCCGTGCGGGTGCCATACAAAGGCGGCGCACAGATGATGCCAGACCTGATGAGCGGCGAACTGCAGTTCTACCTGGGCCCCTTGTCGCCAGCGCTGCCTCACATTCGCAGTGGCAAATTGCGCCTGCTGGCCACGCTGCCGGAGCGCAGCGACGCGACGCCCGGTGTGCCGTCATTCGCAGAAGCCGGCATTCCCGCCAGTGCGCTGCCGACCTGGAACGGCATGGTGGCTCCACCGGGAACGCCGCGGGACCGCGCCGCCCGGCTGGCCCAGGAAGTCAACCGCGTGCTGGCTGATCCCACGCTTCGCAGCGCGCTGGAGGCCCAGGGGTTCCGCGTAGACGGCAGTTCGCCACAGCAGATGGAGTCCGCCATCAACTCCGCCACGGTCACCTGGCGCCACTTCGTGCAGGAATACGCTATACCGCAGGAATGATTTCTGTGCCTGAGCCGGCCGACACCGACGATGTCCAGACGATTGAAGTGCGCTCTTTCCGTCCGTTCCAATGCTGTTGAATTGAACTCGATGTTGCAGCCTCCCACCTACGACCTGTTCTCCCGTCTGACCCTACTGCGGCGTGACTTGCATTCCCATCCTGAACTCTCGATGCACGAGCACCGGACCGCGCGGAAAGTGACAGCATTCCTGCAGGCAACCGGCCTCCAAGTCAAGAGCGAAGTGGGTGGAACCGGTGTAGTGGGGCTACTGGAAGGCAGGGCCGGCCCCGGCCCTGTGGTGGCGCTTCGCGCCGACATGGACGCCTTGCCGATCGCGGAGTGTTCGGGCGTGCCCTACGCCTCCACCACGCCGGGAGTCATGCATGCGTGCGGCCACGACCTGCATACCGTCATCGGACTGGGCGTCGCCGAACACCTGTACCTGCGACGGCGCGATCTTGCCGGGACCGTTATGTTCATCTTCCAGCCGGGCGAGGAAACTTTCCAAGGTGCACTCGCAATGATCGCGGACGGCGTGCTTGACGCGCCGCTACCTGCCGCCATTCTGGGCTTCCACAATTCGCCGCAGTATCCAGTGGGCAGTGTGGGCTACAGACATGGCACCTCGCTCGCTGCAACCGTGTCGTTCGACTTGGAGTTGATCGGCAGGGGGGTGCACGGCGCCCAGCCGCACAATGGCGTCGATCCGATCGTCGGCGCTGCTGGCGTGCTGGCCGTACTGCAGACCATCGTTTCGCGCGAGACTTCACCTGCCGAAAGCGTGGTGTTCACAGTGGGGCGCATCCAAGGCGGCACGGTGCGCAATGCGATCGCGGAGAGTGTTCGAATGGAGGGTACTGTGCGTTACCTCCGCCCAGAGCAGGCCGCGCCCATTGAACGGGCCGTGCGCCGTGTACTGGATGGCGTCTGTGCGGCGCAGCGGCTTGGTTATCGTCTCGACTGGATGCCAGGCCCTCCGCCCGTGGTCAATCACCGTAGGGCTCTAGGCACGGTGATCGCCGGGATAGAGCGGGACTTAGGCGCCGGGACAGCTTTCCAGATGGAGGAACCCTCAATGGGCGCTGATGACTTCGCGCATTTCAGCGAGCGGTTGCCGTGCGCCCACTTACGCATCGGGTCGCGGCGCCCAGGCGCGCTGGTGCCCCTGCATTCGTCGGTCTACGATGCCAATGACGAGGCCATCATCCCTGGTGTCCGCGCCTTGGCGGCAGGGCTTCTGGCCCTGCTGGCCGCCCCGCCGAGCGTCACGCTCAGGCAGGACGGCGCACATGCGTAGGCGTTGCCGCACTCTCGGGCGACCAGTCCGCGGTAAATGACTGCTTCCGTGCCAGAGGCGGTCATTTACGAGTGACCGACACCAAGCTGCCCATGAGGCATCCGGTACCGGTTCCCTTGGGTTCAAATTACCGGTTGTGCGACAGTTCCAGTGCATCCCCGAGTTCGATGCCTGTGTGGCGCACAGTGCTCTCCAGTTTGGTATGACCCAAGAGCAATTGCCCTGCTCGAATGTTCTTGGAGCGACGATAGATCAATGATGCTTTGGTGCGGCGAATCATAGAAGCCGAATTTTCAAGGAACCTCGAAAAGCGCCACGAACAAACCCCGCATGGTTGAAATCGGCAGCGAGGACGTCATCAAATGAGATGTTTCCCATCTCCACACCAACTTCCCGTCACCCATGCCTCCGGCTCGCCTTTAGGGTCACCGCGCCGTAAATACGGCACGATCTGGGCTTGAAGCGAGATCAATTTGCAAGTCTCATTTTTATTCGCCGTACCCAGCTTTTTGATGTTTTTTTCGGACGACGTTTTGGGGCTTCTTGACGAAATTGTTGATACTTTGACTCGACAGTCGGACCGATCCAATGCCGAACCCATTGCGACATGGCTATGTCGGGCCTTCCCATGGACAAGGTAGTCACGAATCGAGGATTGTCAAACGACGTCTCCACAGACACCTCAATGAGGGGAGTGACTTCATCTGCAATCCAGTCCAGGAATTCTGGAGCGGTACTTAGCGTGTTGTCTTTCACCAGGTCGCTCACGATTTGATCCAGAACATCAACAGCCAAAATGCAGGCATCGCTTGAAGTCATGTGCGTTTTACTTTTTTGTAGTGTTGCAATCTATTTTCTCGACATAGACCCATGCAACTGAAAATTTAAGATGGTTGCCGGCCAACTGAAGAATTCGCCGCCAAATTGGCAACAAGGCACGCCCCCATATGGCCGTCATATTCAAGGGGGGGGTGTTCTTTCGATGTCACTGACGAGCTGTCGCTCTACCTTCTGCGCATGACTGAAGGCGTCGTCGAAGCGCGTGAGCACTGACCACTGGCGTGGGGCAACTGAGCGGGGGGGGGGCTCAGTTGTCTCAATTCAGCGGTAGGCTCGGCCGGCGCTGGGGCGCTCTACCAGGGTACGTTGCAGAAACTGGTCGAGCCCCAACAAGAAGGCCATGGTCAGTGAGACCATCAAGACCAGACTGGCCAAGTTGAAAGACGGGATGTAGCCAAATCCCTGTGGCAGCGCCGTGCGAGCTGGCGTGGTGCAGATGAATTCGGCTGCGGCCATGCCGGTGTAGTGCATGGCGCAGACGGCTACTGCCATCACCACGGCGGCGGCCAGGCGCCGGGCCATGTTGGTGGTGTTGAACGCCAGCCACAGTGCGGCGGTGGATGCGGCTACTGCAATCACCAGGGATGCACCGACCACTGTGAAATCCCATTCGATGTAACCGCCGAACTTCATGCCGTACATGCCCAGGTAGTGCATGAAGGCAACGCTGGTTCCCAACAGCAGCCCGGCACCCCACATGCGCAAAACGCTTTCCGGCGCTCTGGCCACGAAGCCGAGAGCCAGCGAGGCCGCCAGAATGGCTGCCACCAACGAGATGGAGGTTTCGATCATTGAAAAGCTGGTGGCCACGTCGAGATCAAGCGCCAGCATGCCTACGAAATGCATGGCCCACACGCCGACACCTCCGAGGCCAGTACCCGCCATCAGGGTGTTGAAAAGGCTGACACCGGTTTGGGTTTTGATTCGTGTGGCGGCCGTGAGCGCCACGAAAGCGCCTACCATTGAGATCAAAAAAGACAGGGCGATCAAATCCCAGTGGTAGCTGGTCAATACTGATGAAGTCATAAAAATACCAAGTAGTCACAAATAAAACTGAATTGTATTATTTGTTGCAACTATTTACAGCTGTTCTATGCAACCCAACCGGGACAGCGTGACAAATTCACGCTCAGACCAGTCGAAGACACTTCGTCAGGGCAGGTGAAATTTGAGCAATCCTCTGCGCAGTGGCGGCGTAACCACCCGACTGCGTCACGCGTGTTGCGGGTAGTCCAGCGGCCGAAGACCTCAAAGAACTTCCGCGGTGCTGAAGGCCGGCTGAGGTGCCGGCAAACCAGGCTGGAACCACTCCGCTTCTTGATGGGGCAACCGCACGCTACATGCTTGAAGTGTGGATTGCAAAGACATGAGTCCGTCAGCCCATGTCTATAACCATGGTCGGTTCATGTCCTTGGCGTTGTAGAAGGACACACCTCAAAGGGCTACGACGGCCATCCAAACGGAGCCAGTGTCTGGATAAGTGGATTGATTTCAAGTGGCGAAATATGCAGTTTTCTCGGCTGCGACTCTCGGGGCCAGAGGCGGTCTTAGGCTGATGACCGCTATTGGCAAGCAAATCACAAATCAAATATCAGCGCCTAATCCGGTATTGGAAAACACCAGCTTGATTCGGTTCACGTCGCGTTGCGCAACGGCAGCGTTTCGAGCCCGCGCAGGTTGATCAGCTTGCGCCAAGCCGGCGGCTCAGCGGGTTGGGCGAGCGCCAGCGCTGGGCGTTGCAGCAGCAGATGCTCAAAGGCCACTTCGGCTTCCATGCGGGCCAACGGTGCACCCACACAGTAATGAATGCCGGCACCGAAGGCCAGGTGCGCGTTAGGACTGCGGGTGATGTCGAAGCGGTCGGGTTCGGCAAACACCGCCGGGTCGCGGTTGGCTGCACCTGTCATGA
Source organism: Synechococcus sp. UW140 (assembly GCA_943370905.1). Lineage (GTDB taxonomy): Bacteria > Pseudomonadota > Gammaproteobacteria > Burkholderiales > Burkholderiaceae_C > Polaromonas. Next base: position 150,216 of record CALRSS020000009.1, on the reverse strand, counting down.
AGAAGATCAGGTCGCCGGCGGGCACCACGGCGTCGCCGATGGCGTAAGGTGCCACCACATGCCGCGGCACCATATTTACCGAGCTTTCAAAACGAAGCATTTCGTCCACCGCGCCTGGCATCAGCTTCGGATCGGCGCGCAGCTGCGCCAAGGCCTGGGGGTGCTGCAGCAAGGTCAGCAGGCCATTGCCCAGCAGGTTGGTCGTGGTCTCGTGCCCGGCCACGAACAGCAGGATCAGGTTGCCCAGCAGCTCGTCTTCGCTCAAGCTGCCATCGTCAGCGTCGTGCGCGGCCACCAGCGTGCCCAACAGGTCGTCTCGTTCGCCCGTGGCGCGGTGGTGGGCGATGTGGGCACGCAAGTAGTCGACCATTTCGACCGCTGCGCGGTCGGCGGCCAGGCGCTCGGCGCGACGTACCACGGGTTCGACAATCAACGCCAGCGCATCGGCCCACTGCTTGGTCTGCGCGAAGTCGCCGGCCGGCAGGCCGAGCACGTCACAGATCAGGCGCACCGGCAGCGGTTGGGCCAGCGTGGGCATCAGATCGAAAGTGGCCTCGGGTGCCGTCGGCAGTGCGGCCAGCAGCTCGGTGGTGATGGCGGCTACGCGAGCCCGCAGCGCCTGCACCACGACAGGTTTGAAGGCCGCATTCACCAGCCGCCGCAGCCGCGTATGCGTGGGCGGATCATTGAACAGCATCCAGCGCTCGCAGGTACGTTCCAGCGTCGAGTCGGCCACGAAGGGCCGCAGCTGCGCGTAGCCGGGCGTGCGCTGCACTTCACGGCTGAGCTGGCTGCTGCGCAAGCCGGTGCTGCAGTCGGCGTGGTGCGTGGCGAGCCAGATGCCCATGACGTCGCGCTCGACCCGTCCGCGATCGCGCAATTGGTGAAGTAATGTGTGCGGATCGTTGCGAAAGGCGATGTCCCGCATATCGACGGCTGGCAATGTAAGCATCGCGTGGATTCCAATGGGAACAAGAGAAAACTATAACTTGGTAACCTTCCGGCTGGGTCGTTTTTGGGAGCACTTTCCGTTGGCTAAGCTGCTGCTATATCCGCCAGAACAACAAGGGAGGCCAGAAACCTCAAAGTCGCCACTGTCGGCTCATGGCCGGTTGCTGTCTGCTTCCGACGGCTGTTGATCGGCAATCGAACGAGCGCAAATTGACTTCCGTATTGCGGCCGTTTGTGGAAGACTGGTAACGCCCTCGAAGGCCGCAATCGGGCCAGAAGCGGTCTTAATCACCTTTCCTCTTTCCGCTGGGTAAAGCGACAGCCCTTAAACACCCTGAAACACCGAGGCGGCATCCTACGCACACGCAGCGGCAGTGCCGATTAGCCGTATTGAATGCGCTGCCAGGCTGAGATTCCGACCTACAAACGGCTCAAAGCAACGCCACACAACCCGTGTCATCTTGCGCTGACCCACTGCGAAAACCATTGCTCTTCGCCACCCGGCGTTGGGGGAGAGGCAGGTTTCTGGCATCCCGATCTCGTCATTGTTAAGCGTTGGCGGTTCGTGCCACCGCATTGTGGAGGTCCGCATCCCAGCCACTGAGCTGTCACTTCTCGCGAGTATGACTGGCCAGCTTCCGCAGGTTGACCGGCGCGCGCAGCGGTAGACACGGACGATCCTCTTCGCCTCACCGGAACTGGTTGCAAGTCGTGGCATCGACTTACACGCTGAAGCAGCGTTTTGCCAACATGGCCGGTATCGCCAGGGGCCAAGCAGCTGGCTGAGGGAATCAGGCGACAACTACCTTGACGCGCGCCGAGGTTCTTCAGCCTAATTTTAGAGTACTGAAGGACTTGCATGTTCGGTCTGCTAGTGCAATCAGATCGTTGCGCCTGGTCAACTTAGAGCGGTTTGCGTGGCGCGTTCTGCAGCAGTTCGACCAATTGCGGCTTCCAGAATTTGGCTTGCGCTGTGGTGCCATGGCCTGCGGTGGCATCACTGGCCGGGATGAGGTAATAACGTGCGCCCTTGATGCGTTTGAGTTCACGGTCCATGATGCCGGTCTCGGGCGGGTTGCGCTCGTCGTCGGCAGAGTTCAACACCAGAAGCGCGGCCTGAATTTTTTCAAGACCGGGCGATGGGTTGTAGTCGCGTGAGCTGTCCCACTGGAAAAGATGATCATTGGCATCGCCAGGAAAGGGGCCGTTCAGACGGCCATCGAGCAACTGGTTGGCCTTCTCATTGGTAGGTGCCATTTTGGCCAGCGCCTGGCTGCCACCATTGGTGGCGATGTTGAAAAATACTGATGAAAACTGCAAGCTGCGCGGCTGCCTGGTGTAGTTTCCGCCCATCCATTCAGGGTCGTTCTTGATGGAATCCACGATCAGGCGGCGCAACATCCAGTTGCGGCTGGACATCTCGACTGGCTGCGACGCCATCGGTACCAGTGCGTCCATCGCGCCAGGGTATCGTGTGCCCCAGATCCAGGTCTGCATGCCGCCCATGGAGTTGCCGATGATGAGGCGCAAATGTTTGACGCCCAGGTGTTCCGTGACCAGCCGGTACTGCGCATCGACCATGTCGTTGTAGTTGTATTTGGGGAACGCGGCCTTCAGTCCGTCAGAAGGTTTACTGGATTTGCCGGTGCCAATCGCGTCGGGCAGGATGATGAAGTATTTGCTGGCGTCCAGTGGCTGTCCGGCACCAAAGAGTTCTCCACCAAAGGCAGGGTTCAACATGCCGGTGCCCGAGCCGGTTGTGCCATGTAGAACCAGCACGGGTTCACCTTTTGGGTCGCCCACCGTGGTGTAGGCCAGCCGAAGCTCGGGCAGAACCTCGCCGGTGTGGAATTTGAAATCCTTGACGACCCAACTACCCTCTTTCGGGGCGGGGAAATCCGCTGCAACCGCAGCAAATGCCAACACAGACAATGCTGCAAAGCTGGCAGCACGATAAATCAATTTGCGAAATGTCATGGTGTCTCCTTGTTTTTAACGCAACACAGCGCTGACGTTTGAAGAGGCTTGAACGGGCGATCGCCGGACTCTCCTCGTTTTTTGATGTACTTGCTGTGCCGAAAGATCTATCTGCACCTGCCGCATCACACGCGCCCTTTAATATAGTAGATAAGGGTACTGCCAATATCAGCTTTCGGGCAGTCGGTTCAGAGTCCTGGAATTTCGCTTCGTTTCGAAAGCCGCTCTCGCGCCGCGAACCGACGGATGCGGATAGTCGAAACCGAAGCTCCATTGCGTCGCGAGGCGAATGGGAATTGCTCACCATCCACCCTCGTTGATTGAGAACGTAAAGTTTGAATCAGCGTTATTTCAAATGGCGAAATAAAAAGCAAATGACCCTCGGGGAAACCCGATATTTCTGCGTAAAACCTGTTGACGTACAGGGGCTGGAGTCACGATGATCAAATGGTGAAAGCAGAGAAATTCTGCTGTCAAAAATAAGCCTGAGACTGCCTGTAAGCGACCCATCCCAAATGGGGCTGTCAGTACTGCTCCTTTTCAAAATATCGAAGTGACTCAGGTCGCAACACATGTCATTGGCTGGATTGAACGTGCCCAACCCATCAACGCAAACCAACTCGGCGCAGCAGAATCGCCCCGAGCTCGCGACCATCGCTTACCGCAGCAGGGCGGTCAAGCCCTTCTCAGAGGGGCAACTGCACGATCTGATGGTTGACGCGCAGGTCAACAACCGCAAATCCGGCCTCACCGGCCTGCTGATTTACGACGAAGGCAAATTTTTTCAGTGGATTGAAGGACACCCCGACAGCCTGACCGGTGTCTGGGATGCCATACAGCATGACCGTCGGCACACCGATATTGAGCTGATAGGCCAACAACCCGTGCCCTTGCGCTTTTTTGGCGACTGGGACATGCGCCTGGCTGTGCGCGGATCAAGCCGTGCCGATGAATTTGAAGACAAATCGCCGGCACCCGCAACCCTGATCGACAACCTGTTTCGCAGGCCGAGAGGGATGTCGGGGCTGCAGGCCGATCTCTCGCCGCTCGCTGAAGACATGCGGTCGAGGCACCAGAAGGCCTCTAACCAATCCACATCGAGTAACGAAGCACGCGTCACCGACCCGACGCTGCGCGATGTGATCGAAACCATTGTCCTGCCCCAGCTGATTTCCAGGCACAGTCCGCGGCGTGAGGTGCTCCTGCCCGTGGACCTGCGCGTTGGCGAACTGGTCCGCCAGCTGACGGCGATAGACCCGGAAGCCGGGCGCGGCCTGATTGAGCAGTTTTATGCTGAAACGCATTCGATCCGCCAGTTGTGCACCAACCTGATCGAACCAGCCGCACGCGGACTGGGCGATTTGTGGGGCACCGACGGGTGCGATGAAGTCGACGTGACGATAGGCCTGATGCGCCTGCAATCCGCCATGCGCGAGACCGTCTCCACCGTGATTCCGAAAATAGCCGCAGGCGCGCCCGCTGTGCTGGTGGTCCCGCAGCCAGGTGAATTGCATCTGCTGGGTGCAGCGCTGGATGCGGAATCGCTTTACCAGCAGGGCTGGATTCCTCAAGCTGAATTTCCATCGTCTGATGGGGCATTGGAAGACATGGTGTCCAACACCTGGTTTGATGCGCTGGACCTGACGCTCAGTACTGCCTTCAGACGCGAACACTGGCTGCCTCGTGTGGCTGAAACCATCGCGCGTGTGCGTGTCGCTTCGCGTAACCCGGCCCTTGTGATCATTGTGGGTGGCCGCGTCTTTACCGAAACAGGTGAAAAAGCCAGTGGGCTGGATGCCAATGGCAGCAGCACCACGTCGGCCGACGTGGCACCGCTGATATTGAAGTCGCTCCACAGGCTGGGTACCACGACCTGAAGTCTCCAGCCCGGAAGGCATTCGTCGGCACCACTGTCGACGTCAGCCAGTTCGCACCCTGCAACAAGCCCAGGATGCGCAGGCTAATCCGGCTTGATATGCGCCTGCAGAACAATGTCCTTCCACAAGCGCTGCTGCTGCGCAATGAAGGCGGCAAACTCGGCAGGTGGGCCGCCGCCGGGGGTGGCGTCTTCAGCGGCAAAGCGCTCCGAAATGGTGCTGGAACGCAAGGCCTTCTGGCACTCTTCCTGAAGGCGCCGGATGAGCTCCGCTGGTGTGCTGCTCGGGGCCAGCACACCGTACCACTGGACCGACTCAAAACCCTTGTAGCCTGACTCGGCCACCGTGGGCACATCGGGCAGCGATGGTAGCCGGCTGTGGTTGCCTGTGGCAATGGCGCGCAGCTTGCCCGCGCGGATGTAGGGGAGCAGTGCCGGTGTACCGGCAGAAAAAGCCTGGGTGCGGCCGGCGATCAAATCCGTCAGCGCCGGGCCAGTGCCCCGGTACGGGATGTGCGTCATGAACATGCCGGTGACCAGCTTCAGGTATTCCATCGCCAGATGGCCGGCACTGGCATTGCCGGCAGAACCGTAGTTGAGCTTGCCCGGGTTGCTGCGGACGTAGGCGACAAACTCCTTGAAATTTTTAGCCGGCACATCCGGGTGGATGACGAACAGGCTGGGCACCTTGGCCAACAGCGTGACGGGCGCGAAGTCGCGGTTCACGTCGTACCCGGTGTTCTGGAAAATGACCGGGTTCACCGCCAGCGACCCGACGTGTCCGAGGATGATGGTGTGCCCGTCTCCCGGCGCGCGAGCGACTTCCTGCATGGCCGGCACACCGCCGCCGCCCGACTTGTTGTCCAGCACCACCGGGCTGCCCAGTTGCTTGGTCAGCTCATTGGCCACGGTGCGGGCCACGATGTCCGAAGTGCCGCCCGGCACGAAGGGCACCACAAAGCGAATCGGCTTCGATGGCCAGGCCGCTTGGGCACGGCCCATGCCGGGCAGTGCGGCAAGGCCAAGCGCAGCCGAAGCGCCTAGCCATTCACGGCGATTGGAATTGGTCAAGGGGTTCATGCGGAATGACTCATTGGTTCGTATGCAACTCAAGACAGGGCCGTCAGGCCAGAACGATCAGGCCAGAATTTTCAAGCGAGGACTTGCATCATCGTACGCTTGGTGTTGGTGAAGTGCGGGCGCGTGATGTCGCTCCACGCCGTGCCCCTGACCGCGAGCCAGGGCGGAGACCCCAGGGTGCTCTCCGACATCAGGTCATAACAGGCCAGCGACAGCGGGCCGTGGTCGTGGTTGAGGTAGCGCATGGCCACGATACAGCCCGGCACCGCGGCCAGGCCCGGCATGTGCTCGGTGTCATACCATCGCGAGATCTCGGGCATCCAGCCTTCCTCCGGGTCCATCTCCACCGCGTAGTGGAACACCGGTACCTCGGCTCTGGAGTGGCCTGCGGCATCAAACACCTTCTGCAGTCGCGAGACGCGTGGCTGCGTGGCCTGCGGAAACTGCTGCGCGAGCAAGGCCGCCACGGGCTTCAAGTCCTGACTGTCCAGCACGGTACGGGCAGGCAGATGGCCGTAGAGATAGATCTCCTGCGTCGTGGCCGACCAGGCCAGGCGATCGAGCTGCATCGGTAAAGGGCTTGCCTCGCACCATCGGGTCAGGGCCGCCACCACGTCTGGTGCTGGTGCCTGTGCCAGTGAGAACTGGCACAACAGGGAATCGGTGGGTTCACGCATGGTCAGTGGCCGATCTGCAGCGCCACCAGAAAGCGCGACACCATGTTGTAGGCGGCGACGGTCGCCACCAGGTCAATCTGGCCCTGGGCGTCGAAGTGTTCGCGCACCTCGGCGTACAGCGCGTCGGGCACGTCGATGTCGCGCGTCATCGCATCGGTCAGCCGGATGGCCACGCGTTCTGCGGCTGACAAGGGGGTGTCTGCTGCCAGGGGCACCGTTCGCATGGCGTCGATCACGGCTTGCGGCACACCGGCCGCCAGCGCGTGCGGCACATGGGCGTCGAACTCGTAAGGCGCCCGGTTGAGCACGGCCACGCGCAGGATGACCAGCTCTCTCAGGCCGGCGTTCAGGCTGTTGCGGTTGCGAACCGCCGACAGCATCTGCTCCCAGCCCTGGGCAATGGGCGGGCTGTTGAGCAGCACCTGGTACAGCGGAGAGATGCGGCCGCGCTCGGCCAGAATCTGCTGTTCCTGGCCGGCCAGTTCGGGCCGGGTGCCGGGGGGGATGGGCTGAATGCGCATGGTGGTGATCAATCGGGTTTGATGTTCTTGGCCTTGACGATGCGCGCCCATTTGGCGGAATCGTTCTTCAGCAGTGTTGCCAGCTCGGCGGGTGTGGAGGCAGCGGGCTCGGCGCCCGACGCCTGAAGCTTGGACTTCACCGCGTCAGCGCTCAGTGCGCGGCGTACGGCCTTGTTCACCCGGTCAATCTCGGCGGCGGGCGTGCCTTTGGCGGCAAACAGTGCGTACCAGTTGTCCGAGTCGACACCGGGAATGCCCATCTCTTCAAAGGTCTTCACCTCCGGCAGCAGCGGGTGCCGCCTGGCCGCGGCAATGCCGATGGGCTTGAGCTTGCCGCCTTTGATCTGCGCGACCAGCCCGGGAATGTCGCCGAAGAAACCGTTGACATGGCCTGCGATCACATCGGTGATGGCCGGTGCGGCGCCCTTGTAGGGCACATGCAGCAGATTGATTTTGGCGGCATCGTTGAGCAGTTCCATGGCCAGATGCGGCACGCTGCCGGTGCCGGAAGACGCCATCGTCAAGGGGCTGCCCTTTTGCTGGCGGGCTGCGGCCACCAGCTCGGCGCCGGTGTTGTACGGCGCATCCGCCCCCACCACCAGCACTTCCACATTGTTCACCACGAGCGAAACGGGGGCCAGGTCGCGCTGGGGGTCGTAGCTGAGCTTGTCGTACAGCGACGGGTTGATCGCCACCGCGCCCACGCTGGTCAGCCACAGGGTGTTGCCGTCAGGGGCAGAGCGCGACACATACTCTGCAGCGATCGCGCCGTTGGCACCGGCCTTGTTCTCGATGATGACCTGCGTGCCCAACTCCTTGCCGAGTTGCTCGCCCAGGGTGCGGGCCACGAAGTCCACCGGGCCGCCGGGCGGGAAGGCCACAATCAGACGCGTGACTTTGGACTGCGCAAACACGGCTGTCGACAGCAGCAAGGCCGAGCCCGCGAGGCCCAGCAGCATGGAACGGCGGATCAAACGAAATGGATTCATGAAGGTCTCCTGGGGGTGTTTCTTGGGTCGTTGCTGGCAGTGTCAGTCACAACGGACCGACATGCCACCGTCCACGATGATTTCCGTGCCGGTGACAAAACGCGATTCATCGCACGCCAGAAAGAGCGCGGCATTGGCTGTGTCGCGCCCGTCGCCCATGAAGGGCAGCGGAATGCGGGACTGGCGCTGCTGCAGCAGGGCTTGCACATCGCCGCCGGCGCGCTGGCCGGCCAGCCGGACTTCCACCATGGGTGTGTGCAGTTGGCCCGGCACAACGGTGTTGACGCGGATGCCCTGCTTGGCATATTGCACCGCCAGCACCCGCGAGAACTGGATCACGCCGGCCTTGGTGGCCGCATAGGCAATCTGCGCCGCACCCGTCCAGCGCAGGCCGGAGGTGGACGAAATATTGACGATGTTGCCGCTGCCTTGCGTCAGCATCTGCGGCACCACGTGCTTGCAGGTGAGGAACACGCTCTTGAGGTTGTGGTCTATCTGGGCGTCCCAGATGTCTTCGCTCATTTCCACGGGGCCGCCCTTGGCGGAGCCGCCCACGTTGTTGACCAGGATGTCGATGCGGCCGAGCTCGGCGATGCAGCGGGCCACCACCGCCTGGATCGATGCGCTGCTGGTGACGTCGCAAGGGGCGCCCACAAACGAGCCACCGGCTTTGCGGACCAGGGCCTCGGTCTCCTGCAGCCGGTCCAGCTCGCGGTCGACGCAAAAAACGCTGGCGCCTTCCTGCGCAAAACGCACCGCGATGGCGCGGCCATTGCCCCAGCCCGGGCCGACCGAACCGGCCCCGGTGACGAAGGCCACCTTGCCGGCGAGGCGACCGGTGCGTGTTGTGGATGTCGATGCGGATGACGTCATGGCGGTGTGGGCGTGTGGGCGTGTGGGCGTGAGGGCGTGAGGGCGTTGGGTGTTTGGGGGAGGGATGTCAGGCCGCGAAGCGATAAAGGCGCTGCGGGTTGTCCACCAGCAGTTTCTGGCGTTGTTCGGGCGTGGCCATCCGGGCCAGGGCATCGACCAGCGCTCCATCGTCCGGCACATGGGTGTGGTTGGGGTGGGGCCAGTCGGTCCCCCACAGGCAGCGGTCCGGGTAGCTTGCCACCAGCATCGCGGCGAGGTGGACGCCCTGCGCATAAGGCGGTTGCGGGTCAATGCGGTCAATGCCGCTGACCTTGACATAAAACAGCGGGTTCCGGAGCAGGGCGTGCAGGGCAGCGAAATCCGCGTGCTCTGCGCCCAGCGCGGCATCGACGCGGCCCATGTGATCGATCACCACCGGCACGGCGCTGCGCGACAGGGGTTCGGCCAGGCTGTGCACCAGGCTGCTTTCAAAATGAACCTGCAGGTGCAGGCCGGCGGCCTTGAGCCGGTGCGTGAGCGCGACGATCTCGTCCATGCTGGCCGACGCCGCCAGATGCTTCATGAAGTTGAAGCGCACGCCCCGGAAACCAGCCGCCGCCAGACGGCGCAGTTCGCTGTCGGCCACATTGGCCGGCACCAGCGCGATGCCCAGGTAATGCCCGCCACCCGCGGCCACTGCGTCCTCCACGGCGCGGTTGTCAAAACCATGGACGGCGGACTGCACGATCACGCAGCGCGCAATGCCCAACGCACGGTGCAGGGCAAACAGGGTTTCCTTGGGCGCATCGACCGGCGTGAAGTTTCTGCCCGGTGCGTAGGGGAAGCGCGCCGCGGGGCCGAACACATGCACATGCGTGTCACAGGCATTCGGGGGCAATGTGAGTGTCGGAGCGGTCGGCTGGCGCTGGTAGGTCAGCACGGGCGGTTTGGTGTCGGGGGTCATGCGTCAGTCATTTCGGTGGGTTGCCCTATTCTGGCGCCCGGGGGGATGTTCATAGTCTGCTTTTTGCGGATATCAGCTATCTGTAAAATGCATGACATGCCGCAAACCCCCTGCCGCAAACCCTTCCTTTCAGCCTGAACCGATGGACCTGACGCGCCTGCAGTATTTCGTGGCGGTCGCCGAAGCGGGCAGCTTCAGCCGGGCCGCCACGGCGCTGCACATGTCGCAGCCCGCCATGAGCCGGCAGGTGCTGCTGCTGGAAGAAGAAGTGGGCCAGCGCCTGTTCGAGCGCACCGGGCAGGGCGCACACCTTACCGAATCCGGTGCGGCCCTGCTGGTGCATGCGCGCAGCATTTTCGAGCTGGCCGAGCGCGCCCGATCCGACATGCGGGAGCGGCAACTCGTCCCGCGCGGGCGCCTCACCGTGGGCCTGCCGCCGCGGCTGGCCCATGTGCTGACGGCTGATCTGGTAGAGCGATTCCACGCCCGATTCCCCGAAGCCACCATCACCGTGGTGGAGGGCCTGAGCATCCGCCTGCGCGAATGGCTGACGGCCGGACAGGTCGATGTGGCCCTGCTGTACGACCCGCCGCCGTCACCCCAGATGCACGGGGAAACGCTGGTGCGCGAACCGCTGGTGCTGATCAGCCTGCAGCCCCTGCCCAGGCAGATTCACCTGGCCGATGTCGCCGCGCGGGCGCTGCTCATGCCCAGCGCGCCCAATGCGCTGCGTGAATTGCTGGAGGCTCACACCAGGCCCCGCGGGCTGGCGTTGAAGCTGGTGGCCGAGGTGGATTCCATCCAGACGGTGCTGTCGCTGGTTGCGCGCGGTGTGGCCGACACCGTGCTGCCCCTGAGCTCGACCAAGGCCTGGAGTTATCCGCAGCCGCTCCACGTGGCGCTCATCCGGTCGCCCGCCTTGCGCAATCGGCTGGTGCTGGCCTTTCCGAAGGCGCGCCCGGGGACACGGCTGAACCGCTTCGCCAACCAGCTTCTGCGGGAGCTGGTGGCAGAACGTTTCGGCAACGTTGAAGGGGCGGCCACCTGACAGGCGGCAGCGGCGGGTTATTTGAATTTGTCCAGCGTTTTCTGGGTGGCTTCGAACAGCTTGTCCCAGGCCTGATCGGCCTTGGTTTTCATGTCAGTCCAGAAATGCTCGCTGGCGTGCTGAACTGCTTCGAGTTGCTGCCTGACGGCGTCGCCGTGCGCCTGGAGCGCATCGAGCTGCTTCTGGTATTCGACGCGGGACCGTGCCGTCATGTCGGACGATTTCTCGCGAAACTCGTCCATCTGCTGCTTCCAGGCGTCCAGCTGTTCCTGAAGCTTCTGGGTGTAAACGTCTTTCGGATTCATGGCAACCTCCTCTGGCAAGTGTGGAGTGGTGGCGATGGATGGAATACCCCGCTCACGCTGAAGATCAGCGTCAGCGATGAAATCGTACGCTCATTTTCCCCGCGTCAAAAGCCCGGGCTTCCTGCTGGTGCCTGGCATGGCAGGAGCGGGCAGGTCAGACGACAGACGCAGCGCGTGCGGTCCGTCGGTCAACTCTTTTTGCATGAAGGCCACGCACACGCGTACCTTGGCCGAATGGCTCAGGCGTACCGTGGTGGCGGCCCACACATCGGCCGGTTCACTGTAGGCGGGCAGGATCTGCACCAGCCCGCCGGCCGCCAGGTCTTCGGCCAGCTCCCAGCGCGTGGCCAGCAGAATGCCCTGGCCCCCAAGAGCCCAGCCGCGAACGATGGTGGCGTTGTTGGACGACAGGCGCCCCGTGACCTTGACCTTCTCGACGCCGCCCGGTCCGGTCAGGCGCCAAACGCCAAAGGCCTGGTGGCGGTCGCGCAGCACCAGGCAATCGTGCCGGCTGAGGTCGGCCAGGCTTTCAGGCCAGCCGCGGCGTGCCAGGTAGTCGGGTGCGGCACACAGCACCCGCGCACCGGGCGCCAGGCGGTGGGCGACCAGGTGCGGTTCATCGACCGCGCCAATCCGCACATCCAGGTCCACGTTTTCAGCCACCAGATCGACGCGCCGGTCCACCACATCGAGCGTGATGTGCAGTTCGGGATGGCGCTGCGCCAGTTCAAAGAAGATGGGGGCCAGGTGCTGCGTGCCCAGGCGGAAGCTGGTGGTCACCCGCAGCACGCCGGTGGGCGCCATGCGTGAACCCGCCACCGTTTCGCCCATGCGCTCGACGCCTTCGAAGATCTCCTGCGCCGAGGCATAGACCTTCTCGCCGTCGTCGGTGATCGTCACCCGCCGGGCGCTGCGATGAAACAGCGTGACGCCCAGTGATTTCTCCAGGATGGCGATGCGCTTGCTGATGTAGGCGGGCGAGGTGCCCAGCTCAATGGCCGTGGCGGCAAAGCTGGCCTTGCGCGCGGCCAGGCAAAACACGCGCAAGTCATCCAGTTGGAATTTGAGGTTCACGATTCGTGAATTGTAGAGACACATCTAGCCCGTTGTCAGTGTGATTCGTATTCTTTAAATTCACGCCACACGCATTTTCACCACGGACTTTCGACACAGAAAGCAGGAGACATGAAGCGCCCCATTTCACTCGCCGCCCTGACGGTGCTCGAACTGACGCCACCCGAGATGGTGACCTGTGCCGCCGAGGCCGGTTTCAGCCACGTCGGCATCCGGCTGCTGCCGGCGACGCCGACCGAACCGCAGTACGACATCGTGGGGGACACGCCGCTGCTGCGCGAGGTCGAACGGCGCCTGGCCGACACGGGGGTCAAGGTACTGGACGCCGAAATCTTCCGCATCAAGCAGTCCACCCGCATCGCCGACTACGAAGCGGCCATTGCCACCGCGGCCCGCCTGGGCGCGAGTGAGCTGCTGGTGGCAGGCAACGACCCGGACGAGGCGCGCCTGACCGACACCTTCGCCGCGTTTTGCGACCTCGCCGACAGCTATGGCCTGGCCGCCAGCCTCGAGTTCATGCCGTGGACGGACGCGAAGGACCTGACCCAGGCGGCGCGCATCGTCGCGGGTTGTGGGCGCGACAACGCCGGTGTGCTGATCGACCCGTTCCACTTCAGCCGCTCACGCAGCCAGCTCAAAGACATCGCGTCGATTCCGCCCGCGCGGATCCGCTATCTGCAGTTCTGCGACGTGCCGGCGGCGATCCCTCCGACCATGGAGGCCATCCTCGACCAGGCCCGTGCCGAGCGCCTGTTTCCTGGCCAGGGCGAGCTGGACCTGCTGGGCCTGCTGCGTGCCGTGCCGCGCGACATTCCCCTCAGCATCGAAGTACCGACCCGGGCGCTGGCACGCCTGGTCGGCCCCGTCGAGCGTGCCCAGCGTGCCTTCGCTGCCGCCCAGCGCGTGCTGGCCCAGCTCGACGCCTGATCGGCGCATGAACAGGACCGGCATGTCGACGCCCAACACCCCCCACGCCCACCACCTTGAGGGCATGAGCCGCCATGCCACCCACCGCATTCATCGCCACGACTAAAAATCAACACCGGAGACACACATGACCCAACTCACCCACCCCGCGGATGGCCCCCACGGGCACAGCCTTCAAACCCGCAAAGCCACCGCCAGCGGCTGGATCGGCTCCGCCCTGGAGTACTACGACTTCTTCATCTACGCCACCGCTGCGTCGCTGATCTTTCCGCAAATATTCTTCCCGAAGACCGACCCGAAGATCGCCATCATCGCCTCACTGGCCACCTACGGCGTGGGCTATGTGGCGCGGCCGATCGGCGCGTTTTTCCTCGGCCACTGGGGCGACACCCACGGCCGCAAGACGGTGCTGATCGTCTGCATGTTCCTGATGGGTTTTTCCACCATGGCTGTCGGCCTGCTGCCGACCTATGACCAGGTGGGCCTGTGGGCACCGGCGCTGCTGGTGCTGCTGCGACTGATCCAGGGCTTCGCCGTGGCGGGCGAGATCTCGGGTGCCAGCTCGATGATCCTGGAGCATGCACCCTTCGGGCGCCGCGGCTTCTTCTCCAGCTTCGCGCTGCAGGGCGTGCAGGCGGGCCAGATCATGGCCGCTGCCGTGTTCCTGCCGCTGGCGCATTACATGCCGACCGACGCCTTCAATGCCTGGGGCTGGCGCATTCCCTTCCTGCTGAGTTTCGTGGTCATCGTCGCGGGCTACATCATCCGCCGCCAGGTCGATGAGACACCGGCTTTCGCCGAGGTGGACCAGAAAGGGCTCGTTCCCAAGGCGCCGGTGGTCCAGGCCGTGGTTGAGAGCTGGCGCGATATGCTGCGCGTGATGTGCTGCTCGCTGATGAATGTGATCCCGGTGGTGACGACCATCTTCGGCGCGGCGTACGCCGTGCAGCCGGGCTACGGCATCGGCTTCGAGAAGGATGTCTACCTCTGGATCCCGGTGCTGGGCAACATCGTGGCCGTGCTGGTGATCCCCTTCGTCGGCAACCTGTCAGACAGGATAGGCCGCCGACCGCCCATCGTCATCGGTGCGATTGGCTCGGGCCTGCTCTCCTTTGTGTACCTCTATGCGATCAGCATCCACAACGTGCCGCTCGCGATCGCGATGTCGCTGCTGATGTGGGGGGTCGTGTACCAGGGCTACAACGCCGTTTTCCCGAGCTTCTACCCCGAGATGTTCCCCACCCGGACCCGCGTCTCGGGCATGGCCATCTCGCAGAATCTGGGCACGCTGGTGACGGCCATGCTGCCGGCGTTGTTCGTGGCGGTGGCGCCTCCTGGCGCCACCAACATTCCCATGACCATAGGCGCCATCACGCTGGCCGTGACCGTGATCGCCGCGATGGCAGCCTGGTCGGCGCGTGAAACCTACCGCGTGCACATGAAGGACCTCGGCAACAAAAACGCCATCCCCGTGCCGACCTTGGAGTACAAACGGCTGCGCCAGCAGTCGATGGCCGGCAGCAACGCTGCCAGGGCCACGGCACAGACTTGAACAAATACGTGAACTGATAACCCGGAGAGCATCATGATCAGCGGCAAAACAATTCTCATCGCCCACCTGGGCTACCCCACGGAAAGCTTCAAGGCACCGATGATCTACAACCCGTGGTTCGACCAGCAGGGCATCGATGCGGTCGTCGTGCCGATGGGCGTCAAGCCCGCGGACTATGCGGCCACGCTGAAGCAGCTGTTCAGGCTCACCAATATCCGCGGCGCGCTCGTGACCATGCCGCACAAGGTGACCACCATGGGCCTGATGGACGAAGTCACCCCCACGGGCAAGGTAGCCGGTGCGTGCAACGCGATCCTGCTGCGCGCCGACGGCACGCTGCTGGGCGACCAGTTCGACGGCGCCGGGTTTGTGCGCGGCGTGCAGCGCAAGGGTGTCAAGCTCGGCGGTGCGCGCGTCCTTGTCTCCGGCAACGGCGGTGTGGGCTGCGCGATCGCCGCGTCGCTGGCGGCAGCCGGTGTTGCGGAGATGAGCCTGTTCGACAACCTTGCGGCATCGTCGGAGGCGCTCGCCGCCCGCCTGCGCGAGCACTATCCGAAGCTGGTCGTCAAGACCGGCTCGAACGACCCGGCCGGCCATGACCTGATCGTCAACGCCACGCCGCTCGGCATGAAGGATGGCGACCCCTTGCCGTTCGACGTCTCGCGCATCTCGCCCACCACCTTCGTCGGCGAGGTCGTGATGAAGCAGACCATCACGCCTTTGCTGGCAGCCGCGCAGGCCAGGGGTTGCCCGATCCAGGTCGGCACCGACATGCTGTTCGAGATGATCCCTGCCTACCTCGAGTTCTTTGGCCTGGGCACCGCCACGCCGGACGAACTGCGGGCGGTGTCCAAAATCCCGGCCTGAAGCCGAAAGTCGTCAACCTGCACATGCCTTCCCGCCCTGGCGACACGCCGCCACATTCCTGTTCACCCGCGGTGCCATGCGCGAACCGCCCATTCCCATCGGACACCTCCCCATGACCACGCCCTGCATCATTTCTGTCGCCATCACCGGTTCGCTGCCGCGCAAGAAGGACAACCCGGCGGTGCCGATCAGCGTGAGCGAGCAGGTGGAATCCACGCAGGCAGCGTTCGAGGCGGGCGCCACGCTGGTGCACCTGCATGTGCGCAACGACGACGAGTCGCCCACGTCTGCACCCGAGCGCTTCGCGCAGGTGCTCGACGGCATCCGCCAACACGCACCGGGCATGATCACGCAGGTTTCCACGGGTGGGCGTTCGGGGGCTGGCCATGAGCGAGGCGGCATGCTCAAGTTGCGCCCCGACATGGGGTCACTTGCCACCGGTTCAGTGAATTTCCCGACGCGGGTCTATGACAACTCGCCGGAGCTGGTGGACTGGCTGGCCTCGGAGATGAAGGCCTATGGCGTCAAACCCGAGGTCGAGGCGTTCGATCTTTCCATGATTTTTCAGGCTGTTGCCATGGCCAACGCCGGCAAGATCGTGGGCCCGCTGCACATCCAGTTTGTCATGGGCATCAAGAACGCCATGCCTGTAGACCGTGAGGTCTTCGAGTTCTATGTCAGGACACTGAAACGCTTGGCGCCCGACGCCACGTGGACGGGTGCAGGCATTGGCAAGCACCAGCAGACCCTGGCCAAGTGGTCGATGGAACTGGGTGGCCACTGCCGCACCGGGCTGGAAGACAACGTGCGTCTGGACAAGGACACGCTGGCACCGTCGAATGCGGCGCTGGTCCAGCAGGTTGCCGCCTTGTGCGCCGAGCATGGGCGCAGACCCGCGACCGTTGCGGAGGCCCGGCTTCTTCTGGGGCTGCCGGGGGTGACCGCTGCATAGGCGCCGGGACCTGTCGCAAGTGGCTGCTTTACCGCAGCAGCCGTCGGCTGCGACGGACGTTTCAAGCAGCCTTCAACTGGTTTTTTAAAGCAGTCGGTGGGGTAGACCGGTTCGTACGCCCCGGTTCACTTTGGCAGCGGCTCGATGCCGTTGGGTTTCCAAACCGCCCCGGCGCTGGCGAGGAATTGCTGCAGCGATCTGGCCGGCTCCATTTGCTCTGCCACCTTCGGGATTCCGCTGGACCAGGTGGTCCAGTTCTGGATGTCAGATGGAAGATATCCCAGAATAGTGATGCCGCTCTCGTGAACGAATTCGCTCATCTGCTGGAACCCGAGATCAGCCTCACCGCTCACGAGCAAGGTTGAACTGCGAACCCCGGGCGGCGCCTGTTTGAGCCGGGGTTTCACCTTCTCAAGAATCCCCATATTGGCGATCATTTTCTCGACGTATATACCGCTGGGCCCGGTTGAATAGACAATTCCCTTGGCCTCGAGGATCGCCTGCCGGACCTTTTCAGCTGTGCTGACATCCAGCTTTGGCGCGGTGTCCTTGTTGGCGATCGCTACACCCGTCCTGCCGAAACTGAGCTGCGAACCCGGCACGACAGATTGCTCCACGATGAACTTCTCGATATCCGGGGCGCTCGTGATCACCAGATCAAACCTGCCGCCCTCGGGAATCTGTTGTCGGATGATGGAGGAACTCGACCATGTGATGGCCAGCCGGTGACCGCTGGCCTTTTCAAATTGAGGCGCGAGCTCCGTCAGCGCCTCCTTGACCGCAGTCGTCGATAGAACCTTGATGTCGGCGGCTTCGGCAGACCATGCTGCTGCGAGAGCGACCACTAGACCGATGACGAACTGACGCATAGAGATTTCCGATCAAGAAAAGGTTGGCGTGAATTGATCGTACTACGCGCGCAGCGATTGACCTTCTCCGGTCGCCATGCGCACCGGCCGGGACTTCTCCGGCGGTTTCCCTTGGACGGCAAGCGGTATGGGTTTCGCCCTTCCTGGAAGGTGGCCAGTGGAATGCGCTCACGCACAAAGGCGACATTTTTACCCATGCAGCCAGAGGGATCGGACTACATTGGCAAGCAACCAGGCCAGTTTGTGCCCATCCCAGGACTTGAGGTCGCCATGACGAAAAAGAAATCACATCACACCACACCCGCCAAGCCACTCATCAAGGCGCTCGACAAAACCGGCTCGGTGAAAGAAGTCGTCGCCCAGTCGGCGGATGAACTGTTGCTCGTCAACGCTGTGCTGAGACACCGCATCCCCGGCAATGCGCAAACAGGCGATGTCGCCCAGGCCTTGGCGAAGACCGAAGACATCGAGGAGAAAATTGATGCCTCTGCGAAAGACCTGACGGTGGTGACGGAGCTTCTGGCGCATGAAGTCGACGAACGCATTCACCTGGAGCGCGAGCTGATGACGACCAAGGCGGCGCTCGCCCGCGAAAAAGCCAAGCCCTAGCTCCGAGGCGAATCGTGCGGCCCGCCCGCGGAAGCCGTCACTGTTCCCGCGCCGCCGCCCCGTCTTTCGGCAGGCTGGCCTGCAGGCGGGTCACCATGAAGTCTGCGGCTTTATGAATGTGCTGGCGCGCCAGTTCTTCAGCCCGATCGGCCTTGCCGGAGGCGATGGCTTTCATCAAGCCTTCATGCTGATCCCAGATGTCGCGCGGTTTTTCGTCGCGCATCAGCACCTCGCCCATCACGCGCTGGGTGTAGGTCCAGTGGGCCTCCATGGCGGGCGCGATCATCGGGTTTTCGGACAGCGTGTAGATGAACTCGTGAAACGCCATGTCCGCGGCAATCATGGCGCTGACCGATCCTTTGGCGACAGCTTCGCGGCCCTGGCGGATCAGTGCCGGCCCGTCGGCCTTGGCCTTTGCGGCGTTGATCTCGGCGGCCTTGCGGCAGGCCAGGCCCTCCATGACGGCGCGCATGTCATACATGTTGCGCACGTAGTCCGGGTCCAATGGCGCGACGATGAGGCCCCGCCCGGGTGCGTCGCGCAGCACACCCTGGTTGCGCAACAGCAAAAGGGCTTGCTGCACCGGCTGGCGGGAGACGCCCAGTTCCTGTGCGATCTGCTCCTGGATGATTCGCGCACCGGGCGACAGCCTTCCCTCGGTGATTTCAGTCAGGATGGCGTCGTGGACCTGTTCCACCAGCTTGGGTTGTGATTCGAGAATTTTCATGTCGGGTGATCGCAGTGCGGGCGCCTATTGTCGGCTCTCGCGCCATTGGCGCTCTGCCGTGTCCCAGGCCGCCAGCGGCTGCAGGTCCGGCACCCAGGCCAGGCCCGACTTGGCATCGGATGAGGCGGCCTCCGGCGTCACCAGCACGTCCAGCAGTGCCGGCCGGTTGGCCATGGCGCGCGCAATCGCACCCGACAGGTCTTCGGGTTTCTCCACGCGCTCGGCATGCATGCCAAAAGCGCGGGCCATGGCGGCATGGTCGGCGAACTGCAGCCGCGTGCCCACGACCTTGCCGTGCGTTTCCTGCTGGTCGCGCACCTCGATTGCCCAGGAACCGTTGTTGGCCACCACCACCAGCAGCGGTGCCTGGTGCCGGACGGCCGTGTCCAGCTCCATCGCGTTGAAGCCGAAAGCGCCGTCGCCGGTCGCGACCACCACCATGCGGTCCGGAAAAGCCAGGCTGGCTGCCACACCGAAAGGCGTGCCGACACCGATACAGCCCAGCGAGCCCGGGTCGAGGTAGGTGCTGGCGGGCAGGCCCACGCGCGCGAAGCTGAGGAAATCGCCGCCGTCTGCCACCACCACCGCATCGGGTGGCAGCGCGTCGCGCAGGGCCGACACCAGCCGGTTGGGGTGCATCAGTCCGTCGCTGCCGGCCGGTGCGCTGCGCATGGAGGCCACCAGTTTTTCGGCACGCTCGCCATGCTTGCTGCGCAGTGCGCGCACCCATTCGCCATCGGCGGCTCCGGCGCGGTGACCGGCGGCCTGGAGGATGGCCTCCAGTGCCAGTGCGGGTGTCGCCAGCATTTCGACGCTGCCGCGGCGGTTGTCGCGCAGCTCGGGTGCGCAGTCTGCAATGCGAAGGAACTTCGCGTCGCCGAAGACGGCGGGCGATCCGTACGCCAGCTGAAAATCCAGCCGCCGGCCCAGGGTGATGATCAGGTCGGCCTCGCCCATGACGGAGCCACGCATCGCCGCCACCACCGAAGGATGGTCGTCCGGCACCAGGCCCCGGCTCTCACCCGTGTCGAGGTAGGCGGCGTTCAGCCGGGTGAGCAGTTGTGCCAGCGCCGGGCCGCCGCCGCGTGCACCGCGGCCAGAGATAAAAAGGGGCCTGCGGGCTGACCACAGCAGCTCGACGGCGGCCTGCACCGTGGCCGGGTCGGGCGCCAGCAGGGGCTTGGGCTTGGGCGCCAGGTGTTCCGGCAGCTGCAGCACCAGCGGCACCTCGGCGCGCAGGGTGTCCACCGGAAAGTCCAGGTACACCGGCCCGGGCTCGCCGCCCTGGCCAAAGGCCCGCGAGACCGCCTCGTCGAGCTCCTGCAACACCAGTTCGGGTTGGCGCACGGTG
This sequence comes from Synechococcus sp. UW140, assembly GCA_943370905.1. GTDB lineage: Bacteria > Pseudomonadota > Gammaproteobacteria > Burkholderiales > Burkholderiaceae_C > Polaromonas. The sequence goes on along the minus strand of CALRSS020000009.1, from coordinate 130,048 downwards.
CGCGCGTAGCGGGTCAGGGACCGCACCAGGTCGGTGTGCACCATGTCCTGCAAGGCGCCGCGGTTTTCCTGAAGGCGCGGTGGCACGCCCGACATGACCAGTACCGGCGCGCGCGAGACATGGGCATTGGCAATGCCCGTCATGGCGTTGGTAACGCCCGGCCCGGCAGTGACCAGCGCCACGCCCAGCCCGCCGGTGAGCTCGGCATGGGCATGGGCCATGTAAACGGCGGCCCGTTCGTCCCGCACATCGATGATGCGAATGCCTTCGGCGTCCAGCCTCATCCAGATCGGCATGATGTGGCCGCCACACAGGCCGAACACCCTGTCCACGCCCCGCTGTTTGAGGAACCGTGCGATCACGGCTGCGGCGGACTGGTCGGAAATCGATGAAGTGCCCATGGTTGCGCCTTTGCTGGAAAGTATGATTGAATATTGTATTCTGAATTCAGAGTTCTATAATCCTACTTTTTACAAGTTCTGTCCAGATCAGGAGTCCTGTGACCATGAGCCACCTGCTGACCATTGCCGACGCAGTCGCCACCCACGCCCGCCTCACCCCGGACAAGATCGGGGTGCGCGACGCCAGCCGCCAGCTCAGTTTTGCCGAATGGGACAGGCGGGCCACGGCCTTGGCCAGCGGCTTGCTTGACTTGGGTTTGCGCAAAGGCGACCGCGTGGGCCTGCTGGCCTACAACTGCATCGAGTGGATGGAAATCTACGTGGCCCTGGCCCGCGCCGGACTGGTCGCGGTGCCGCTCAACTTCCGGCTGGTCGGGTCGGAAATCGCCTATATCCTGGGCCACAGCGAGGCACGGGCGGTGATGGTTGGCCACGACTTGCGCGACCGGATCGACCCCATCCGGGCCGGGCTGGCGATTGATGCGGGCTGCTATATCCACATGGGCGGCCAGACGCCCGAGGGCTGGACCGACTACCACCAACTGGCGCAGCAGCCACCCAGCGACGCCGGTTTCGAACCCGTCCACCCCGACGAAACCTGCGCGCTGATGTACACCTCAGGCACCACGGGCCGGCCCAAGGGAGCGATCCGTACGCACACGGGCAGCACGCTGATCGCGCTGGCCACCGCGCTGGAGATGGGCTTTACCCGGGACGATACGGCGCTCCTCGTCATGCCGATGTGCCATGCCAATTCGCTGTACTTCGGCATGACCTTTGTTCACCTGGGCGCCACCTGCGTCATCGACGACAGGCGCAGCTTCGACGCCGAGGCCCTGCTGGCCACCCTGGCCCATGAAAAAGTGACCTTCACTTCGCTGGTGCCGACGCACTACATCATGCTTCTGGCCTTGCCGCCAGAGGTCAAGGCCCGCTATGACGTGAGCCGCGTTGGCAAGCTGATGATCTCTTCCGCACCGGCGCGCAAGGACACCAAGCTCGCCATCCTGGAATATTTCCGCAACGGCAAGCTCTATGAGCTGTACGGCTCGACCGAGGCGGGCTGGGTCACGCTTTTGCGCCCGGACGAACAGATCGCCAGACTGGGCTCGGTCGGCCGCGAATGGGCCGGCAGCGGCGCCATCAAACTGCTGGGCACCGATGGTCGCGAGGTGCCCGATGGCGAGGTGGGCGAGTTGTTCTCGCGCACCGCCTACGTGTTCAACGGCTACTGGAAAAACCCCGAAAAAACCAAAGAGGCTTTTCGCGGCGACTGGTGCTCCGTTGGCGACATGGCCCGCCGCGACGCCGACGGCTACATCTGGCTGGTGGACCGCAAGAGCAACATGATCATCAGCGGCGGCGAGAATATTTATCCCTCCGAGGTGGAAGGCGTTCTGGGCGCCAATCCGAAGGTCAAGGACGTGGCGGTCATTGGCGTGCCGCATGACAAATGGGGCGAGGCGGTGCAGGCTGTTCTGGTGCTGCACGAGGGACAGCAGGGCAGCGAAGAAGAATTTCGGGTCTGGTGCAAGGAAAGAATGGCCAGTTTCAAGTGTCCGCAAACGGTGGTTTTCCTGACAGACCACGACATGCCGCGCACCGCGACCGGCAAGATTCTCCATCGTGTGCTGAGGGAGCGTGTCCTGGCTGGGTCAGAGAGTCTGGCCGGCGAGTGAAACACCCCGTTGCGCGGACCTCGCTGTCCGCTGCCATGCAGACTTTCACGCTTGGTGCAGTGCCCGAAACTCCGTCGGCGGAACGCCTGACCACTGCCGGAACGCGCGGATAAAACTCTTCTCGTTCCTGAAGCCTGATTCGGCTGCGATCTGCTTGACCGGTTTTTCACTGCGGTTCAACAATTCCTTCGCTCGCTCGAAACGCACGTCGTCTTTCAGGCCCTGCACCGAGGCGCCTTCCTCCTTCAGTTGCCGGTGCAGTGTGCGGGCCGACAGGTTCAGCAGACTGGCGATGCCTTCGGCGCTGTGCGTTGCCTCCGGGTGGGCGGCCAGCGCCTGGCGCACCTGCTGCACCAGCAGGCGGTCGCGCCGGTACTGCAGCACGGTGAGCGGCAGGGCGCGTTGCAGCATCTGTTGCAGGGCTTTCTCGTCGCGCCGAAGCGGCAGTGCAAGGTAGCGGGCGTCAAAACGCAACTCGGCCTGTCCTGAGCCTGCCGAAGGGGCGTTGGCGGCCTCAAAGCGCAGCGGGCCGGGGAACATGTGCTGGTACGCATCGGCATGCGGTGGCGCAGCAAACGGAAAGCGGGCGCCCTGCAGCGGAATGCGGGAATCCACATACCAGCAGGCCAGACCATGCATGTTGCGCAGCACGTGCACGGTGCAGAACTCGCGGCTTTCAGCGCCGTGACTGCCCAGGTCCGAGCGTTCTTCGAGGCTGAGGATGGCGGTGTCGCCGCTGGTCGTGAGTTTCAGGCGCACATCGTCTGTCAGCAGGCCATGGTGGCGGCACCAGCGTTTCAGGGCCACGCCCAGGTTGGGCGAGCTGAGCGACGCGCGGGCCAGCATGCCGTAGCTGCCCCAGGGCAGGCGGCGGCCGAAAGCGCCCAGGCCTTCGTCGTCCAGCGCCTGCATGGCGGCGCCCGAGAGCGCTTCCATCTGCCGGGCGGTGATGCGCCCGTCCATCCGTTGCAACTGCGTTGGCGTGATCTGTGCCAATTTCAGCAAGTCTGACGTCGGCACGCTCCGCCGATGACAGGCCGCCACAATGCTTCTGGCAAAGGCCATGGGCGTGGCGGCCAGCGGTGGGCGACTGTGGCTGACGGCTACGGTGGACGGCATGTACCAATTTTGTGAGTGATTGGCAGTATTTGCAACCTCAATGACAGCCTGCGCGGGTCGGGTTTTCCTTAAGCTTGCGGATTGGCGGTAAGGTGTGCCCTCAGCAGGGCCTACCCCGCATGCACCGCTTTGCCACGAGGAATCACATGTCAGCTCTGGAAACCCAACTCAACGCCCGCTCGGCCGACTTCCAGGCCAATGCCGCTGCCATGCGCGCGGTGGTGGACGACCTGCACGTGCAGGTGGCCAAGGCCGCTGCCGGCGGTGGCGACAGGGCGCGCGAGAAGCACCTGGCTCGCGGCAAGCTGCTGCCTCGCGACCGCGTGCAGATGCTGCTGGACCCGGGCACGCCGTTCCTGGAACTGGCACCGCTGGCCGCGCACGCCATGTACAAGGGTGATGCGCCGGGCGCCGGCGTGATCACCGGCATCGGCCGCGTGAGCGGGGTGGACTGCATGATCGTCTGCAACGACGCCACCGTGAAGGGCGGCACCTACTACCCGATGACGGTGAAAAAGCACCTGCGCGCGCAGGAAGTCGCCATGCAGAACAACCTGCCCTGTATTTATCTGGTGGATTCGGGCGGCGCCAACCTGCCGAACCAAGACGACGTGTTCCCCGACCGCGAGCACTTCGGCCGCATCTTCTTCAACCAGGCCAATATGAGCGCGCAGGGCATCTCGCAGATCGCGGTGGTCATGGGCAGCTGCACCGCCGGCGGCGCCTACGTGCCGGCCATGAGCGACGAGACCATCATCGTCAAGAACCAGGGCACCATCTTTCTGGGTGGCCCGCCGCTGGTGAAGGCTGCCATCGGTGAAATCGTCAGCGCCGAAGACCTGGGCGGCGGCGATGTGCACACGCGCCTGTCGGGCGTGGCCGACCACCTGGCGCAGAACGACGCGCACGCGCTGGCCCTGGCGCGCCGCGCGGTGGCCAACCTCAACCGCAAGAAGGAGCCTGCACAGCTGCTGCGCACGCCGGTTCCGCCGCGCTACAGCCCTGACGAGTTGTATGGCGTGATCCCCACCGACACCCGCAAGCCCTACGACGTGCGCGAGGTGATTGCCCGTATCGTCGACGGCAGCGAGTTTGCCGAGTTCAAGGCGCGCTTTGGCAGCACGCTGGTCTGCGGCTTTGCGCACATCGAGGGCATGCCGGTCGGCATCATCGCCAACAACGGCGTGCTGTTCTCCGAGTCGGCGCAAAAAGGCACGCACTTCATCGAGCTGTGCTGCCAGCGCAAGATCCCGCTGGTGTTTCTGCAGAACATCACCGGCTTCATGGTGGGCCGCAAGTACGAAAGCGAAGGCATTGCCCGCCACGGCGCCAAGATGGTCACCGCCGTGGCCACGGCACAGGTGCCCAAGTTCACCGTCATCATCGGCGGCAGCTACGGCGCCGGCAACTACGGCATGTGCGGCCGCGCGTTCTCGCCGCGCTTTTTGTGGATGTGGCCGAACGCGCGCATTTGCGTGATGGGCGGCGAACAGGCAGCCGGTGTGCTGGCCACAGTGAAGCGCGACGCGATTGAAGCGCGCGGCGGCGCCTGGAGCGCCGAAGAAGAAGCCGCCTTCAAGCAGCCGGTGCTGGACCAGTTCGCGCACCAGTCGCACCCCTATTACTCCAGCGCCCGCCTGTGGGACGACGGCGTGATCGACCCTGCCGACACGCGCCGCGTGCTGGCGCTGGGCCTGTCGGCCACGCTGAATCAGCCGATTCCCGAGACGAAGTTTGGCGTGTTCCGCATGTGATGAAGTCAGTGAGTAATTCATCCGTTCGGCCTGAGCTTGTCGAAGGCGTTTCGACAAGCTCAACGCGAACGGGGATACAACGAAAGAAGAGACACCATGGACAACATCTACCTGACCCCCGAGCATGAGCAACTGCGCGAGCAGGTGGCCCGCTTCATTGCCCGCGAGGTCGAGCCCTATGCCGCCAAATGGGAAGAAGACGGCTGCGTGCCGCGCGAGGTGCTGCGCAAGATGGGCCAGGCCGGCCTGCTCGGGCTGATGTACGAGCCAGAGTACGGCGGCGGCGAGGCCGATGCGCTGACCAATCTGGTGTTTGCCGAGGCGCTGTCGCAATCGACCTTTGGCGGCTTCATCATCACGGTGCTGGTGCACACCGACATGGCGAGCCCGCACCTGTTCCATGCCGGCACGCCTGAGCAGAAGGCGCGCTACATGCCGGGCATCATCGCCGGCGAGACCATCACGGCGGTGGGCATCACCGAGCCGGGTGCCGGCTCCGATGTGGCCGGCATGCGCGCCACTGCGCGGCGGGACGGCGACCACTGGGTACTCAATGGCACCAAGATGTTCATCACCAACGGCGTGCACGCCAACCTGTACTTTGTGGCGGCCAAGACGGGCACGGCGCGGCACGACATGTCGATGTTCATCGTGGAAAAAGGCACACCCGGTTTCACCGTGGGCCGGGCTTTGAAGAAAACCGGCTGGCTGTCTTCCGACACGGCCGAGCTGATTTTTGACAACGTGCGCATCCCGGCCGGCAACCTGCTGGGCGAAGAGGGCAAGGGCTTTTATTCGGTGATGAAGAACTTCCAGACCGAGCGCATCGCCCTGGGCGCCATGGCCGTCGGCCACTGCACCCAGGCGCTGCAGATGACGCTGGACCATGTGCGCAACCGCCAGGCCTTTGGCTCAACGCTGTGGGACAAGCAGACCATCCGCCACCGCATTGCCATGCTCGATGCCAAGACCCGCGCGGCGCGCCAGTTCATGTACCACTGTGCCTGGGCCGTCACGCAGGGCCGCGACATCGTGCAGGAAGTGTCCATGCTCAAGGCGCTGACCGGTGAGCTCGTCAACGAGGTACTGCAGACCTGCCAGCAGTTCCATGGCGGCATGGGCTTCATCCGCGAGACGGCGATTGAGCGCCTGTGGCGCGACGCCCGTGTGCTCGGCATCGGCGGCGGCGCCACCGAGGTGATGCTGGAAGAAGTGGCCAAGCGTTACCGCTGACATCACGGCTGACGCCATCCTTGAAAGAAATGCCCATGAACCACCTGCTCATCCACGCGGCGAACGGCGTCGCCACCGTCACGCTGAACCGCCCTGATGTGCGCAACGCCTTCAACGACGAAGTCATCCTGGAGCTGACGCAGGCCTTCCATGAGCTGCAGGTGCGCGATGACGTGCGCTGCATTGTGCTGGCGGCCAACGGCTCGGCGTTTTGCGCCGGCGCCGACCTGAACTGGATGCGCAGCATGGCCGACTACACCTATGCCCAGAACCTGGCCGACGCCGGACGTCTGGCGACCATGATGCAGACGATTTACGCCTGCCAGAAACCGACGATTGCGAAGATCCAGGGCGATGTGTATGCCGGTGGCACCGGGCTGGTCGCTGCCTGCGACATCGCCGTGTCGGTCGACACCGCCCACTACTGCCTGAGCGAGGTCAAGCTGGGTTTGATTCCGGCCACCATCAGCCCGTATGTGATCCGCGCCATGGGCGCGCGCGCGGCGCACCGCTACTTCCTGACGGCCGAGCGCTTCGGCGCCGCGGAGGCCTTGCGTATCGGCTTTGTGCATGAAGTGGTGCACCCCGAGGCGTTGAACAACCGCGTGGCCGAGTTGGCGCAAACGCTGGTCAGCGCCGGGCCGGAAGCCGTGCGCCTGTGCAAGAAGCTGGTGCAGGATGTGGCCGAGCAGGAGATCACGCCCGCGCTGGTACAGATGACGGTAGCCGCCATTGCCGATGTGCGTGTGAGCCCGGAGGGGCGCGAGGGGGTGCAATCTTTCCTGCAGAAAAGGAAGCCCAATTGGCTATGAGAAACACCCTCGTTGCGGGCTCACTTCGTGTAGCCGCCTCCCCCCTCAAGGGGGCGACGCCTGCGGTCTGGCGAGGCCAGTCCCGCGGCGTCTGCTGGCCTCGGGGCTTTTGTATCGCAAGCGTCCGGAGATATGGATGAACCTGGACACCGCCCAACTCATCGCCCTTGCCGGCGCGCTCGGCTGGGCCAGTGGCGTGCGTCTGTATCTGGTGGTGTTTCTCACCGGGCTGGCGGGCTTCATGGGCTGGATCGCCTTGCCGCCCGGGCTGCAGTTGCTGGCTCATCCGGTAGTCCTCGGTGTGAGCGGGTTTCTGGTGTTCGTCGAATTTTTTGCGGACAAGATTCCCGGTGTCGATTCGCTGTGGGATGCCGTGCATGGCGTGATCCGCATTCCAGCCGGTGCCGCGCTGGCTGCCGGGGTGTTTGGTGGTGACAGCGCCGTGATGGGTCTGGTCGCCGCGCTGCTGGGCGGCACACTCGCCGCCACCAGCTTCACGGCCAAGGCCACGACGCGCGCAGCCATCAACACCTCGCCCGAGCCCTTCACCAACATTGGTGCGTCGCTGCTGGAAGACGGCCTGGTGCCGCTCGGCCTGTGGCTGGCGATTGCCCACCCGCTGGTGTTCGCGCTGGCGCTGGCGGCGGTGCTGGTGCTCAGCGTGTGGCTGATCCGACTGTGCTGGCGCTTTCTGCGCCTGCTGTTCACGCGCGTCGCCCATATCTTCAGCGGCAAGGCCGATCCCGGGCCGACTGCCGCTTTCCAGTTGAAATCTCCTTTTTCAAAGAGTGACCATGTTTAAAAAAATTCTGATTGCTAACAGGGGTGACCAGCAGCAACGCTACGCAGCAGCGAAGCAACATAGTCTGGCACGCGAAACGTGCGCAGAGGATTCAATCGCGAAAGTTCACCATGTTTAAAAAGATACTGATCGCCAATCGCGGTGACCAGCGGCAACGCCGCGCAGCAGCGAAGCTACATCGCATGGCACGCGCAGCGTGCGCAGGGGATTTCACCGCGAAAGTTCACCATGTTTAAAAAGATACTGATTGCCAATCGCGGTGAAATCACCTGCCGTGTGGCGGCTACTGCCCGCCGCATGGCCATCAAGACCGTGGCGGTGTACTCCGACGCCGACGCCACGGCCAAACATGTGGCGTTTTGTGACGAGTCGGTGCACATCGGCGGCAGCGCACCGAAGGACAGCTACCTGCGATGGGAACGCATCATCGCCGCGGCCAAGGCCACCGGGGCCGAAGCCATTCACCCGGGCTACGGCTTCCTGAGCGAGAACGAAGAGTTTGCGCAGGCCTGTGCCGACGCTGGGCTGGTCTTCATCGGCCCGCCCGCCTCGGCCATCAAGGCCATGGGCCTGAAGGCAGAGTCCAAGCAGTTGATGGAAAAAGCCGGTGTGCCGCTGGTGCCCGGCTATCACGGCAGCGACCAGAGCCCGGCACTGCTGCAACGCGAGGCTGACCGCATTGGGTACCCGGTGCTGATCAAGGCCAGCGCAGGCGGCGGCGGCAAGGGCATGCGGGCGGTGGAGAAGTCGGAAGACTTTGCCGCCGCACTCGCGTCGTGCCAGCGCGAGGCAATCAACAGCTTTGGGGATGACGCGGTGCTGGTCGAGAAATACGCCCAGCGCCCGCGCCATATTGAGATTCAGGTGTTTGGCGACACGCAGGGCAACTATGTGTACCTGTTCGAGCGCGACTGCTCGGTGCAGCGCCGTCACCAGAAGGTGCTGGAAGAAGCGCCCGCCCCCGGCATGACACCCGCCATGCGCCAGCAGATGGGCGAGGCCGCCGTGGCGGCGGCGCGCGCCGTGAACTATGTGGGTGCGGGCACGGTGGAGTTCATCGTGGAGCAGACAGATGAACAATTTTCCGACGGGCCGCCCCTAGGAAAATTAGCCCCCTCGGGGGGCAGCGCATTACGCGAAGCGAAAAGCGTGGGGGCTTTTTACTTCATGGAGATGAATACCCGTTTGCAGGTGGAACACCCGGTGACCGAGGCCATCACCGGCCTTGATCTGGTGGAGTGGCAACTCCGCGTGGCCTACGGCGAGCCACTGCCGCTGCAGCAAGGCGATTTGAAGATTCATGGCCATGCGATTGAGGCGCGCATCTGCGCCGAGACGCCCGACAACAATTTCCTGCCCGCCACTGGCACGCTGCATGTGTACGACAAGCCCGTGCACACTGCGTTCGAGCGCGCGAGCCTGGGCGACACCGGCCTTGCGGTACGGGTGGACGATGGTGTGCGGCAGGGCGATGTGATTTCGCCGTTTTACGACTCCATGGTGGCCAAGCTCATCGTGCACGGCCAGACGCGTGCCGAGGCGCTGGCCCGGCTGGATGACGCACTGGCACAGATCCGCATCGTCGGCCTCAGCACCAATGTGCAGTTTTTGCGCCATGTGGTGCGCAGCCCGTCGTTTGCAGAGGCCAACCTCGACACGGCGCTGATTCAGCGCGAGGAAGCGCGGCTCTTCAAGCAGGAGCCCGTTGGCCTGCCGCTGGCGGCGGCCTGCGTGATCGCGCAGAACCTGCTGGACGAGAAAGCACTGGCAGGCAACGACCCGTTCAGCCGGCGCGACGGCTGGCGCTCGCATGGTGTGGTGCAGCGCCGCTTCGAGTTCGAGTTCCATGGCGAGGCGGCTATGGCTGAACTCACCTATCTGCACGACGGCGCGCTTCAGCTGAAAGTGGGCGAGCAATCCGGCCCGCTGGTGTTTTCGCCTGCTGGCGCCAAGGTGGATGTGCAGTTTGCGGGCGAGCGCGCCACGGCGGCGGTGTACCGAAGCGGCGAGCTGGCGCATGTGTTCACCGCACGCGGCGCGACGCAGATCACCGTGGTGGACCTGCTGGCCCATGCGGGCGAAGCCCATGCCGAAGGCGGCCGCCTCACGGCGCCCATGCCGGGCAAGGTGGTGTCGTTTGCGGTGAAGGCTGGCGAGACGGTGAGCAAGGGCCAGCCGCTGGCCGTGATGGAAGCGATGAAAATGGAGCACACGATTGCCGCGCCGGCTGACGGCGTGGTGAAAGAGCTGCTCTACGCACCGGGTGACCAGGTCGCCGAGGGCGCGGAGTTGTTGACGCTGACCGTTTGACGTTTGATCTTGTGACCTGTTTTTTCTGCTGACGTGTGAGTCGTTCATGGCCACAATTCGTTCGGGCTGAGCTTGTCGAAGCCCTTCGACAGGCTCAGGGCGAACGGTAGTGGAAAGATTTTATTTGCGAGCCCCGATGCGCATTACCTATTGCTGTACCGATTCCAGACCCGAGCCCTGGCTGCAGGGCCTGTCCCGCGCCTTGCCCAACGCCACTGTGGAACTGTGGGCGCCCGGCGCACCGCAGGCCGATTACGCCGTGGTGTGGGCGCCGCCCCAGCAGTTTTTTGACGAGCAGGTGGCGCTGAAGGCGGCCTTCAACACCGGCGCCGGTGTCGATGCCCTGCTGAAGCTGCGCCTGCCCGAAGGCGTGCCCATCGTGCGGCTGGACGACGCCGGCATGTCGGTGCAGATGGCGGAATATGTGTGCCATGCCGTGATTCGCCACTTCCGCGAGTTCGACGCTTACGAAACGGATGTGGCTGAAGGCCGCTGGTCTTTCCGCAAGCCCCGGCTGCGCGATGACTGGCCGGTGGGTGTGATGGGGCTGGGCGTGCTGGGCGAGCGCGTCAGCCGCGCGCTGGCGCAGTTTGAGTTTCCGGTGAAGGGCTGGAGCCGGTCGCCCAAGGCGGTCGAAGGCGTGGAATGCTTTTCAGGCGACATCGGCGGTGAGGGCTTCAAGGCCTTTCTGGCCGCCAGCCGCGTGCTGGTGTGTCTGCTGCCGCTGACACCCGAGACGCAGAACCTGTTGAACCGCGACACGTTGGCGCAACTGCGCCCCGGCGGCTACGTGATCAATGTGGCGCGTGGCGGCCATCTGGTGGACGAGGACCTGCTGGCGCTGATCGACAGCGGCCACTTGGCGGGCGCCACGCTGGATGTGTTCCGCACCGAGCCCTTGCCGGCCGAGCACCCGTTCTGGGCGCACCCGAAAGTCACCGTGACGCCGCACACCTCGGCCCGCACCCTGCGCGACGAGAGCATCGCGCAGATTGCAGGCAAGATTCGCGCACTGCAAAATGGAGCGCCGATTACCGCTCTCGCCGGTGTGGTTGACCCGCAGAAGGGATACTAACGTGATGAAATTGCCATCGAAAGTCAAACTCGTGGATGTCGGCCCGCGCGACGGCCTGCAGAACGAGAAATCACCGGTGCCTGCCGAGATCAAGATTGGTTTGGTGCACCGCCTGCAGGACGCAGGCCTCACCGAGATTGAAGTCACCAGCTTTGTGTCGCCCAAGTGGGTGCCGCAGATGGCCGACAACACCGAGGTGATGGCGGGTATTCACCGCAAGCCGGGCGTGCGCTACTCCGTACTGACGCCCAACATGAAGGGTTTTGAAGCGGCCCTGCCGACCCGGCCTGACGAGATCGTGGTGTTTGCTGCCGCCAGCGAGGCCTTCAGCCAGCGCAACATCAATTGCTCGATTGCGGAAAGCATCGAGCGCTTCCGGCCGGTGGTCGAAGCGGCCAAGGCCCACCACATCCATGTGCGCGGCGCCATCTCTTGCGCCGTGGGCTGTCCGTATGAAGGCGAGATTTCGCCGGAACGTGTGGCCTTGGTCGCCAAGCTGATGAAGGACATCGGCGTGCAGCACATCGGTGTGGCCGACACCATTGGCGTGGGCACACCGCGCAAGGTGCAGGCGGCGCTGGAAGCGGCGCTCAGGCACTACGACATCAACGACATTTCGGGCCATTTTCACGACACCTATGGCCAGGCGCTGGGCAACACGCTGGCCAGTCTGGAACTGGGCGTGTGGCAGTACGACACCTCGTCGGCCGGGCTGGGCGGCTGCCCGTTTGCCAAAGGTGCGACCGGCAACGTGGCCACCGAAGACGTGGTGTACATGCTGCACGGCATGGGCATAGAGACCGGCATCGACCTCAATAAGCTGATCGATGCCGGCGCCTATATCAGCGATTTCCTGCAGCGCAAACCCAACTCGCGCGCTGCTATTGCCTTGCTGAACAAAAGGATGGCGGCGTGATGTGTGGATCAGAACTGATGGCGCTGCCTGAGGGTGTGCAGCGCGTCGCGGCCCTGCTGCAGTCCCGGGGCCATCCCCACGCCCCGCTGATGCTGGACGACGCGGCGCGTACGGCGCAGCAGGCCGCCGACGCGCTGGGTGTCGCCATCGGGCAGATTGCCAAGAGCATCGTGTTTCGTCGCCGCTCCGACGATGCCGCCGTGCTGGTGGTGACCTCGGGCGACCAGCGGGTCGATGAGCGAAAAGTCGAGGCGCTGCTGTGCCCCGACGGCAAGCGCCTGGGCCGGGCCGATGCCGAGTTCGTGAAAGCAAGCACCGGATTTTCGATTGGCGGCGTGTCGCCGGTCGGTCATGCCACCCCGCCGGTGATGCTGGTGGACCAGTCGCTGTTCCGTTTCGACGACATCTGGGCAGCGGCCGGCCACCCGCATGCGGTGTTCAAACTGTCGCCGCAGCAGTTGCAGCAGCTCACGGCCGCGCCGGTGGTCGATGTGGCGGTGGACACCGTGCAGGAGCAGCATCTGCTCAAGCGTTCGGCGGGTCAGGTGCTGGCGCGTGCGGCGACGCTAGACGCCACCCCCGAGGTGCCATCGCCGTGCAATTCCGTCTGCCGCATGAACGCGGTGACGGGCCTGTGTGAAGGCTGCTTTCGCCTGCGCGACGAGATCGCCAGCTGGAGCCAGATGGACGACATCGGCAAGCGCGCAGTTTGGGGCGCGCTGGTGGAACGCGCCCGTGCCGCGCAGTTGCCGGCCACGCTGGCGCTTACCGCATGAGCAACGCGTCAAATGCCTCGCTTACCGCGGCAGCGCAGTCGCCTGCTGCGGCCGGCATGGCGCAGGTCACCTGCTACCTTGATTTCATCTCGCCTTACGCTTATCTCGCTTTTGAGCATTTGCCCGAGGCGCTGCGAGGCATCAGCTACAGCATGAGCTACCGGCCGGTGCTTTTCGCCGGCATGCTCAAGCACCACGGGCAACTGGGACCCGCCGAGATTGCGCCCAAGCGCGACTGGACCTACCGCCAGGTGCTCTGGCTGGCACATCGGCTGGGCATTCCGTTGGACATGCCGCGCAGCCACCCATTCAATCCGTTGCTGCTGCTGCGGCTGGCCGTGGCCTGCAGCCCGGCGGGCTTGCCCGGCCTGCCCAACCGCTATGTGTGCGAAACCATTTTTCGCCATGTGTGGCGCGGCGGTGCCGAGGCCGCAGAGGCCTCGCGGCTGGAAGCACTGGTCCTGCAACTCGCACCCTCCGAAGACCTGCAGGGCGAGGCGGTGAAGGCTCAGCTCAAGGACAACACGGAAGCGGCGATCGGCCGGGGCGTGTTTGGCGTGCCCACGTTCGAGGTGGACGGCAAATTGTTCTGGGGTCTGGATGCGCTGCCGATGCTGCGCGCCTACCTGCTCGGCGACGCCTGGTTTCAGGGCACCGACTGGGATCACGCGTCCGAAGTGCTGTCAGGCCTCGTTCGCTCGCGTTGAGGCGAGTGTTCGCGTTTTCCCCTAGGACATGCGTGAACTAATCCGCATGTTGAAAAGTTTCTCAAGGGTTTCCCCTTGAGTTGTCAGTCGGGCATAAGTTTCGTGAAAGCTCCTGTTAGTTTCACGTCAGAGCTAGGTCAGGCATTCCCAAAATAATGGTCGCAGCTCCCACACCGGGGGCCACACATTTTTTGGAGACACAACACCATGGCAACAGCAGTCGATAAACCGATGACAGCTGAGCAGAAGAAAGTCATCTTCGCCTCATCGCTGGGTACCGTTTTTGAGTGGTACGACTTTTATCTGTACGGCTCACTCGCAGCCATCATCGCCAAGCAGTTCTTCAGCGGACTGGACGCAGGCTCTGCGTTCATCTTCGCGCTGCTGGCTTTCGCCGCCGGTTTCATCGTGCGTCCTTTCGGCGCGCTGGTGTTCGGCCGCCTCGGCGACATGATTGGCCGCAAGTACACCTTCCTGGTCACCATCGTGATCATGGGCCTGTCCACCTTCATCGTGGGCCTGCTGCCCAGCTATGCCTCTATCGGCGTGGCGGCACCGGTGATCCTGATTGCCCTGCGCATGCTGCAAGGCCTGGCGCTCGGCGGTGAGTACGGCGGTGCTGCCACCTATGTGGCTGAACACGCACCTCACGGCAAGCGTGGCGCCTACACCTCCTGGATCCAGACCACGGCAACGCTCGGCCTGTTCCTGAGCCTGCTGGTGATTCTGGGTGTGCGTACCGCCATCGGCGAGGCCGCATTTGCCGATTGGGGCTGGCGCATTCCGTTCATCGTGTCCATCCTGCTGCTGGGCATCTCGGTGTACATCCGCCTGTCGATGAACGAATCCCCGGCCTTCCAGAAAATGAAGTCCGAAGGCAAGACCTCCAAGGCCCCTCTGTCCGAATCCTTCGGCCAGTGGAAAAACCTGAAGATCGTGATTCTGGCGCTGATCGGCCTGACCGCCGGCCAGGCCGTGGTCTGGTACTCGGGCCAGTTCTATGCGCTGTTCTTCCTGACGCAGGCCCTGAAGGTGGATGGCCCAACCGCCAACATCCTGGTGGCTTACTCGCTGATCCTTGGCACGCCTTTCTTCGTGATCTTCGGCACGCTGTCTGACAAGATCGGCCGCAAGCCCATCATCATGGCCGGTTGCCTGCTGGCGGTGCTCACCTACTTCCCTGTGTTCGAGGCATTGACCAAGGCGGCCAATCCTGACCTGGCCGCTGCCCAGGCCAAGAACCGCGTGGTCGTGACGGCAGATCCGGCCGAATGCTCATTCCAGTTCAACCCGACCGGTACCACCAAGTTCACCAGCTCGTGCGACATCGCCAAGCAGGTGCTGGCTGGCGCTTCGGTGAGTTATGAAAATGTGGCGGCCCCTGCGGGTACGGTAGCCACCATCAAAATTGGCGAGACGGCTATTACCGGCTACACCTCCAAGGGCATTCCTGCGGACGAAGCCAAGAAGAAAGATGTCGAGTTCAAGAAGCTGGTGGCCGACGACCTGAAAGCTGCTGGCTACCCCAGCAAGGCTGACCCCGCCAAGATCGACAAGGTCATGGTCACGGCCATCCTGTTCTATCTGGTGCTGCTGGTGACCATGGTCTATGGTCCGATTGCAGCCATGCTGGTGGAACTGTTCCCGACCCGCATCCGCTACACCTCCATGAGCCTGCCGTACCACATCGGCAACGGCTGGTTCGGTGGCTTGCTGCCAACCACGGCCTTCGCCATCGTGGCGCAGACCGGCAACATGTACAACGGCCTCTGGTACCCGATCATCATCGCCGGCATCACGGTGGTGGTGGGCACCTTGTTCATCAAGGAAACCAAGGACGTGGACATTTACGCCAACGACTGATTGGCCCCGTGGCAGCGCAGGCTTCCGGGCGGCGCTGCCTCAACCAACCCTCGCCATTTCTGACGGGGGTTTTTTTTTGGAGAAACAGCATGTGGAAAATCGTGGTCGGTTTTTTGGTGATCGCCGGCTTGGCCTTGTTCCTGTTGAACAAGGGCGGCGACGTCGATCTCGGGGGTGAAAAGCACGGCTCGCACCGACACGGCACATCCCTGGCCGTGTGAGTTCGGGCTGCGGCGCTGTGTACCACTTACGACTGACGTAACTACCCGCTTGCCGGGCTGAACCATTTATCGGAAGATTGACACGGAGGAGAAGCCTGTGGTTACTGCCGCCCCTTCACCTCTTCATCCGGAGCTTCTGGCGTTCCCTGAACAGCCTCTGCTCCCCCCAGCCTATCCTGGAGATCAGTAGATGATTTACGCGAAGACTGAGTTGGGACAAACAGCGTTCCATGACCGATCGATTGCCCTGAGCCCCCGGCAGCGGTCGGCCTTCATCATGTTTGACGGCAAGCGAAGCGACACCGATGTCCTCAAGGCCACGGCCGGGCTGGGTGTGACACCGGATGATGTGTCGCATATGTTGTCCCTCGGCCTGCTCGCACCGTCTGAGGGTGCTTCGGCGGCGGCGATTGCAGCGGCCCTGGTGGCGGCTGCTGCGCCAGCAGAGCCTGCGCCTGCCGCACCGCCCAACGTCACGGCCGCTGCACGGCCGACCTTGTCTGCACAGGAACATTACTCGCGTGCTTACCCGATCGCCACGCGCCTGACGGCCGCATTGGGCCTGCGCGGCTTCCGGCTCAACCTGGCCGTCGAGGCGGCGGGCGATCTGGCCAAGCTGCAGGAGCTTGCGCCCAAGATCAAGGAGGCTGTGGGCCCCGAGAAGTTCAGGGAACTCGAGGACGCGCTTTATCGCTGAGCAAACCTCTATGGCTCGGTGCCGAAGAGTTTCCGAATTCCCAAGCAGGGGCCGCGGTCCGGCTTCGCCGGGCGCAAGGCCCCTGTCCCCCTGGGGGGGAGGGGACGCTACACGCAGTGAGCGTCAGCAGGGGGGGCGCTCCCTATCGCTCCCTATCTCTTGAACTTTCCGTCGGTGCCGATGATCGACAGGTCGGCGAAGTCGAGGCCAGTGTGGTCTTCGGTTGAGTAGCTCACTTCCAGGCCGCCGATGTCGATCTTGCGCATGCCTTCCAGCGCCGTCTGGATCTTGTCGCGGCTGGGCTTGGGCCCGGCGCGGCGCAAGGCCTCCACCAGCACCTTGGCCGCCGCGAAACCCTCCAGCATGGCCGGGCTCACATCGGCCTGTCCCTTGGCTTTGGCCAGTTCCTGGGCTTCCTTCACCATCGGGTAAGCGATGGAGCGCTCGTAGGGAAACACCTGCGTGACGATCACGCCCCGGGCGTTCTCGCCCAGGCTTTTGACGAATCCGCCCGACGCATTGTTGGACAGCGTCACGATCTGGACGGTGGAGCCTGCCGCGCGGAAGGCCTTGATGCCGTCTGCCACGGCCTGACCGGACGCCACCATGATCACGGCCTGCACATTGCCCTGGACCAGCTTGGGTGCGATCAGGCTGAAGTCCGGCTTGCTGCGGTCAAATTTCTCCAGCACGGCGGGCGTGAGCTTGGCCGTGGCCATGCCCTTCTGCGCACCCGTCACGCCATCGGCGCCAAAGCTGTCGTCGGCATACACGATGCCGATGCGGGTGATGCCCATGGAGTGGAGGTGCGTGACGGCTTTTTCGGCCTCGCGCTGGTAGGTGGCGCGCACATTGAACACATGCTTTTTGACCGGCTGGTGCAGCACCATGGCGCCGGTGGAAGGGCCTACCAGCGCCACGCCGTTCTTGTCCAGCAGCGGGATGATGCCTTCGGTGTGCGGTGTGCCGCGCGTGAGGAACATCGCCAGCACGTTCTGCTCTTCAATCAGCTTGCGGGCGTTTTCTGCCGCCAGCTTGGGATCGAACTTGTCGTCGAGCGACACCAGTTCGATTTTCTGTCCGCCCACACCGCCCTTGGCGTTGATCGAGTCAATGTAGAGCTTGGCGCCGTCCGTGGTTTCTTTCACCCCGGCACCCACCGCGCCGGTGAAACCGGCGGTCTGGCCGATCAGAAGTTGGGCATGACTGGCGTGTGACAGCGCCGCGATTGCCATGGCAGCAAGCCATGCAGTTGTTTTTTTCATCGAGTCTCTCCTTGAGCGTGCAGTCTAAGCGTTCAAGTACATCACGAAAATGTGGAAATTACGACCGGGGAAACCGCTAGCGTGCAGTGAAATGCCGGGCAGTCGCAGCCCTGAACCGGGGGCTTAAAACTTTAACCCTACACCTTGGTCAGCAAGGGGCACTGCCTAGAATGTTTGACCTTCTCAGGAAAGCATCCACTCCATGTCCCAGGGCCTCATCCGCATCCGCGGCGCACGTCAGCACAACCTCAAAAATCTGGACCTGGACATTCGCACCGGCGAGATGACGGTGGTGACCGGCCCCAGCGGATCGGGCAAGTCCTCGCTGGTGTTCGATACGCTGTTTGCCGAAGGCCAGCGCCGCTACGTAGAAACGTTCTCGGCGTACGCGCGGCAGTTCCTCGACCGCATGGACAAGCCGGCGGTGGACAAGGTCGAAGGCGTGCCGCCCGCCATTGCCATCGACCAGACCAACCCGGTGCGCTCCTCGCGTTCCACCGTGGGCACGATGACGGAGCTCAATGACCACCTGAAGCTGCTCTATGCCCGCGCGGCACAGTTGTTCGACAAACAGACGGCGCAAGGTGTGCGCCACGACAGCCCCGAATCGATTTACGCAGAACTGATGGCTCGCACGGCGGGCAGCGATCCGCGTACCGTGGTGACTTTCCCCGTAGAACTGCCGGGCAACACCAGCCCCGAACAGCTGGAGCAGTGGCTCGCCGCCAGCGGCTTCACCCGCGTGCATGCGCAGCGCGACATCGCCACGCCTGCAGGCCCCCACAAGCTGCTTGACGTGGTGGCCGACCGTTTTCGTCTGCACACCGCCGAGAAAGTGCGTGTGATGGAAGCGATTGAGACGGCGCTCAAGCGTGGTGGCGGGCGGCTCAATGTGTATGTGCAGGCTGGCGACGATTCACCGGAACAAATGTGGCGCTTCTCCACCGGCCTGCATTGCCCCGACAGCGACCTGCGCTACACCGAACCCACGCCCTCGCTGTTCTCCTTCAACTCTGCCATGGGTGCCTGCGAAACCTGCCGCGGATTCGGCCGCGTCATCGGGGTGGACTACGGCCTGGTGATTCCCAACGACAAGCTCACCCTGCGCGCCGGTGCCATCAAGCCGATGCAGACGCCGGCCTGGAAAGAAGCGCAGGACGACCTGATGCGCCACGCCGAAGCCGCTGGCATTCCGCGCGACACGCCCTGGTACAAGCTCACCACCGAGCAGCAGGGCTGGGTCATCAACGGCTCACCAAACTGGAACGGCAAGTGGAACCAGCACTGGTTCGGCATCAAGCGCTTCTTCGAGTACCTGGAGAGCAAGGCCTACAAGATGCACATCCGGGTGCTGCTGTCCAAGTACCGCAGCTACACGCCGTGCGAGGTCTGCGGCGGCGCACGCCTCAAACTCGAGCCGCTGCTGTGGCGGCTGGGCAGCAAGGAAGCCGCCGATGCGGTGCTGCCACCCAACCAGCGTTTCATGCCCGTGGGCGTGACCTGGACGCGCCCGCAGCTCGAAGCCCTGCTGGGCCTGTGCCTGCACGACCTGATGCGCCTGCCCATCGACCGCTTGCGCACCTTCTTCGACAGCCTGTCGCTGGCGGCGCCGGGCAATGACGCCGAGCAGAAAGCGCTCAAGTCCTTGTTCGAGGAAATCCAGACGCGCGTGAAGTACCTGTGCGATGTGGGCATCGGCTACCTCACGCTGGATCGGCAGAGCCGCACGCTCTCGGGCGGCGAGGTGCAGCGCATCAACCTCACGACGGCACTGGGCACCTCGTTGGTCAACACGCTGTTCGTGCTGGACGAGCCTTCCATCGGCCTGCACCCGCGCGACATGAACCGCATCACCCAGGCCATGCACCGCCTGCGCGACGCCGGCAACACGCTGGTGGTGGTCGAGCACGACCCGGCCGTGATGCTGGCGGCTGACCGCCTGATCGACATGGGCCCGGGCCCGGGCGAGAAGGGCGGCCAGATTGTGTTTGACGGCACGCCCGACGACATCAAACATGCCGACACGCTGACCGGCGCCTACCTTGGCTCGCGCAAGCAGGTCGGCATGGGCTTCAAGCGCGCGGTGACCGACAACACACCGCGGCTGATTCTGGAAGGCGCACGCGACCACAACCTGAAGAACCTCACGGTGGAGTTCCCGCTGCAGCGGCTGGTGTGTGTGACGGGCGTGAGCGGCTCCGGCAAGTCCACGCTGATGCAGGACATCCTGGCGCCGGCGCTGCTGCGGCAGTTCGGCAAGGCCACCGAAACGCCGGGCCTGCACGACCGGCTGATGGGCGCGGACCACCTCAACGATGTGGTGTTTGTCGACCAGTCGCCGATCGGCAAGACGGCGCGTTCCAACCCGGCCAGCTATGTGGGTGCCTGGGACGCGGTACGCGAGCTGTTCGCGCTGTCACCGCTGGCCAGACAGCGCAGCTACACCGCGTCGAAGTTCAGCTTCAACAACGGCGACGGGCGCTGCCCGACCTGCGGCGGTTCCGGCTTCGAGCATGTCGAGATGCAGTTCCTGAGCGATGTCTACCTGCGTTGCCCCGATTGCGACGGCAAGCGCTACCGCGCCGAGATTCTGGAGGTGACGATAGAGCGCAAGGCCATCGGAGACGTGAAGCCGCGGCTGCTGAATGTGTCGGACGTGCTGGAGCTGACTGTGAGCGAAGCGGTACAGCTCTTTGCGCAGGACCGCGAAGTGGTGCGCGCACTGCAGCCCATCGTCGATGTGGGTCTGGAATATGTGAAGCTGGGCCAGCCCGTGCCCACGCTCTCGGGTGGCGAAGCCCAGCGCCTGAAGCTCGCGGGCTTTCTGGCCGATGCCAGCAAGACCGGCAGCGCCAGCAGGCAGGCGCTGGCCTTGCGCCACCCGCAGCGCGGCACATTGTTCCTTTTTGACGAGCCGACCACCGGCCTGCACTTTGACGACATCGCCAAGCTGATGCGCGCGCTGCGCAAGCTGCTGGATGCGGGCCATTCACTCATCGTGATCGAACACAACCTGGACGTGATCCGATCGGCCGACTGGTTGATCGACCTGGGCCCTGAAGGCGGCGAAGGCGGTGGCCTGCTGGTGGCCCAGGGCACGCCCGAGGCAGTGCGCCAGCACCCCACCTCGCACACCGCGCTGGCGCTGCGCGACTACGAGCAGGCCATGGGCAAGGTGCACGGCGTGGAGGAGCACCGGCCCAAGGTCTGGGCCACGCGGCCGGCATTTTCCAACCTGATCCAGATCGTCAACGCCAAGGAGCACAACCTCAAGAGCCTGTCGGTCAACATTCCCCGCGGCAAGTTCAATGTGGTGACCGGCGTATCGGGCTCGGGCAAGTCCACGCTCGCCTTCGACATCCTGTTCAACGAAGGGCAGCGCCGATACCTCGAGTCTCTCAACGCCTATGCCCGCAGCATCGTGCAGCCGGCGGGTCGGCCCGAGGTCGACGCGGTCTATGGCATTCCGCCGACGGTGGCCATCGAGCAACGCCTCTCGCGCGGCGGGCGCAAGTCCACCGTCGGCACCACCACCGAGGTCTGGCACTTCCTGCGCCTGCTGTATGTCAAGCTGGGCGTGCAGCACTGCACCAAGGACGGCGCGGCCGTGATGCCGCAAAGCGCCGAGAGCATTGCCGCGCAACTGCTCAAGACCTACCGCGGCCAGCACATTGGCCTGCTGGCGCCGCTGGTGATGGCGCGCAAGGGCGTGTACACCGAGCTGGCCGACTGGGCGCGCCCGCGCGGCTACACGCACCTGCGCGTCGATGGCGAGTTTTTGCCGACCACCGGCTTCCCGCGCATCGACCGCTTCAAGGAGCACACCGTCGAGCTGCCGATTGCCGACATCCATGTGTCGCCGGACAACGAGGCGGCGCTGCGTACAGCACTCGCCACCGCGCTCGAACACGGCAAGGGTGTGGTGCATGTGCTGGCACCGCTCGACGGCCTCAAGGGCGCGATGATGGCCGGCACCAGCGCCAAACACATCGGCAAGCTGATCGCCTTTTCAACCAAGCGTGCCTGCCCGGTGTGCGCCACCTCGTATGCGGAGCTGGACCCACGCCTCTTCAGCTACAACAGCAAGCACGGCTGGTGCCCCGATTGCGTGGGCACCGGCGTCAAGCTCAGCAAGGAGCAGCGCAAGGTCTTCGACGACTCGGTGATGGACGACGACAACAAGGGCCGCGAGCAGAGCTTTGCCGAGCCCGATGTGGAAGACCTGGCCGGTACCGTGTGCCCGACCTGCGAGGGCACACGCCTCAATGCCAAGGCCCGCGCCGTGCAGTTTGCCGACGTTGGCATTGCCGACATCGCGGCGCTGTCGGTCACCGATGTGCGGCGCTGGGTCGACACCTTGACGGTGGCAGGCCGCATGACGGGTCGCGAGTCCGGCATCGGCCGCGACCTGATTCCCGAGATCAAAAGCCGTCTGGAGTTTCTGGAAGATGTCGGTCTGGGCTACCTCACGCTGGACCGGGGCGCGCCCACGCTGTCGGGTGGCGAGGCGCAGCGCATCCGCCTCGCGGCGCAGCTGGGCTCGAACCTGCAGGGCGTCTGCTATGTGCTGGACGAGCCCACCATCGGCCTGCACCCGCGCGACAACCAGATCCTGCTCAGTGCCCTCGGCAAGCTCAGCGAGCGCGGCAACACGCTGGTGGTGGTGGAGCATGACGAAGACACCATACGCCGGGCCGACAACATCATCGACATCGGCCCTGGCGCCGGCAAGCGCGGCGGTACGCTGGTGGCGCAGGGCACGGTAGCGGAGCTGTCGGCCGTGCCGGCATCGCTGACGGGCCGCTATCTGGCGAACCCGCTGGTGCACCCGCTGCAGATTCGCCGCGAGACACGTGCGGGCGAAGTGCCCGCCGTTGCCATCGATACCGTAGCGGCGCCAGCCAAGCCGCTGAGCAAGCAGAAGGCCGCCGCCCTCAAGGCGCAGGCACTGAAAGACGCAGCAGCCGATGCCAGCGCGCTGCACAACGCAGCCCCGACTGCTGCGAGCCCGTTCACCTCGTGGCTCACCGTCGTCAACGCTGACCTGCACAACCTGCAGCGGGTCACGGTGGATGTGCCGCTGTACCGGCTGGTGGCCGTGACGGGCGTGTCGGGTTCCGGCAAGTCCACGCTGGCGCGCGATGTGCTGCTGGCCAATGTGCAGGCCGGCGTGATGCAGCGCTCGACCAAGGCCGGGCGCGAGGCCGATGACAAGGGCAAGACACCCGCATGGACCGGCTGCGAACGTGTGGAAGGCTACGCCGTGGTTGACCGCGTGCTGGAAGTGGACCAGACGCCGATCGGCAAGACGCCACGCTCCTGCCCGGCCACCTACATCGGCTTCTGGGACACCATCCGCAAACTGTTTGCCGATACGCTGGAGGCGCGGGCGCGCGGCTATTCGGCCGGGCGTTTCAGTTTCAACACCGGCGAAGGCCGTTGCCCGACCTGCGAAGGCGCCGGCGTGCGCACCATCGGCATGAGCTTTCTGCCCGATGTGAAGGTGCTGTGCGAAACCTGCCATGGCGCGCGCTTCAACCCCGAGACCCAGGCCGTGACCTGGCGCGGCAAGAGCATTGGCGACGTGCTGAAGATGGAAGTCGATGAGGCGGTGGATTTCTTCGCCGCCATGCCCAACATCAGCCATCCGCTGCAGTTGCTGAAAGACGTGGGTCTGGGCTACCTCACGCTGGGCCAGCCATCGCCGACGCTGTCAGGCGGTGAGGCGCAGCGCATCAAGCTGGTGACCGAGCTGAGCAAGGTGCGGGATGACATCACCCGCCGTGGCCAGAAGGCGCCGCACACCCTGTATGTGCTGGACGAACCCACGGTGGGCCTGCACATGGCCGACGTGGAAAAGCTGATCCATGTACTGCACCGGCTGGTGGACGGGGGCCACAGCGTGGTGGTGATCGAGCACGACCTTGACGTGATCGCCGAAGCCGATTGGGTCATTGACCTGGGGCCGGACGGCGGCAATGCCGGCGGGCGTGTGGTGGCCTCGGCACCACCCGAAGCGGTGGTGAGGCTGGGCACCCACACCGGCAAGGCCCTGGCACCGGTCATGGCGCGATAAATGTCACGCACCGCCCCAAAAACATCAGCCTCCCCGCTCTTTCGAATCAAAAAAATACTAAGTAGTCTTATAATTACTACTCGGTAAGTTTTTGTCTGTCGAGTAGATCGACAGGGGTTCAACAAGGTTTGATGTGATGACTGTGCGGCGTGTGGTGGGGTGCGGAATGCGGGTAGGCGGGCTGTGGCTGGCTCTGGGAATGGGGATGAACGCCGGGGCGCAAACCCCTGTTGCGCCAGTGGAGGCGTCCGATGTCGTGCAGCATCCGTGGCTGGCGGCTGCCCCTGGCCGGGAGCCGGAAACCTATTTCAGCAACCTCAAGGATGGCGATCAGCGTGAAACCCCATTTGTCGCCCGGTTCGGTCTGTCGATGCGCGGACTGGTGCCGGCCGGCAAGTCGGCAGGCCGTGCGGGCCACCATCACCTGCTGATCAATCAGGGCCTGCCGATGGACTTCAAGAAGCCATTGCCCTTCACCGAGCAGTACGTCCACTTCGGCAAGGGACAGATGGAAGCCGTGATCAATCTGCCCCCGGGGACTTACGACCTGCGCCTGCTGCTGGCAGACCAGGGACATATTCCGTATTTTGTCTACAGCAAGCCGCTCAAGCTGGTGGTGACCAAGCAGAACAAGGGCGTGGCGCCGGCCAGCGTGCAGGGTCCGCCGCGTGTGGAACTGCTCAATGTCGCCGACGGCAGCACTTTGCGCCCGCCGTTTCGCCTGCAGTTCCATGCCAGTGGTTACAACATTTCCAACAGTGCTGCGCAGGCGCCTGAAACGGACCACTTCCGCCTGACCATGGAACGCAAGGGCCAGAAGTCCGAGGTGCTGAGTTTCAACACCGGCCAGACCGAGGCCTGGTTCAGCCCGCCGCCGGGCGATTACACCCTGAAGCTGGAACTGGTCAGCAACGCACCGGGCGCGCGGGTGGACAACACCGCCAAGCCCGTCGCGGTGACGGTGGCCGCCCGCTGACAGGGCATTGACGCCGGGGTGACACCGCTTCAGGTGTTGCCCTGATGCGGTGCAGGCGCATCGCACCGATGATGGGGGTTTACCGCTCTCGACTGGAGACCCCATGCAACGCCGTCAACTTCTTCAATCTGCAGCCGTCATCGCCGCCTCGGCGGCTACGGGTGCCCATGCCCAGTCCCAGGCTTTCCCCTCCAAGCCCATCAAGCTGGTGATTGCCTTCCCGGCCGGCGGGCCGACCGACATCACCATGCGGGCGCTGGCCGACAACGCCTCGAGGATCCTCGGCCAGACGGTCATCATCGAGAACAAGCCCGGTGCGGGCGGCACACTGCCGGCCCAGCAGCTGCAAAGCACGCCGGCCGACGGCTATACGCTGGCGCAGATTCCGCTGGGCGTGTTCCGCCTGCCCTACACCACCAAGATCAACTGGGACCCGGTCAAGGACCTTGCCTATGTGCTCAACGTCACTGGCTACGCCTTTGGCCTGGTGGTGCCGGCCGATTCGCCGCTCAAGACCTGGACACACTTCGTGGGCTGGGCCAAGGCCAACCCGGGCAAGCTGAGCTATGGCTCCACCGGCACCCTGACCAGCCCGCACCTGACGATGGAGCTGATCGCGCAGAAGCTCGGCCTCGAGCTGCTGCATGTGCCCTACAAGGGCAGTGCGGACCTGATGCAGTCCATTCTCGGCGGCAACATCATGGCGGCGGCCGATTCCACCGGCTTTGCGCCGCAAGTCGAAGCCGGCAAGCTGCGCGTGCTCAACACCTGGGGCGCCGAGCGCCTGGCCAGATTCCCGGATGCGCCGACGCTCAAGGAGTTGGGCCTGGACATGGTGCAGAACTCGCCGTTCGGCATCGCCGCGCCGCGCGACACACCGCCGGCCATCGTCAAGCGGCTGCACGACGCCTTCAAGCAGGCGATGGAGCAGCCCAGCTACAAGACCGCGCTGGGCAAGTACGACATGGTGCCCATGTACATGAGCTCTGCGGCCTACAGCAAGTTCGCGCAGGAAACCTTTGCGCGTGAAAAAGCGCTTGTCGAAAAACTTGGATTGCTGAAGGCTTCCTGATCAGCGAGCGCTGAGCAGCGCAGCCGCCAGCTCGGCAAAGCCCGCGCCGCGCTCACCACGCGTCACATGGCGCGGCAGGTGCGCGAGTTGCGGCACAAAGCGTGCGATGTTGGCCACGCCCACGCTGTGCGGGAAGGCCTCGAACATCAGCTGGTCGTTGGTCGAGTCGCCCACATACACCCACTGCGCCATCTCGCCCTCAAGCCGGCGCTGCCACAGCTGCTGCACGATCCAGCGCGCGCCTTCGAGCTTGTTGTGCGCGCCATACCAGCCGTTGATGTGGATGCTGCTCACCGTCGCGTGCATGCCTTCGCTGCGCATCAGCGCCACCACCTGTGCGATGGTCTCTTCGCCCAGGTTGGTGAATTCGCTGTGGTCAATGGCGATGTCGGTCTCGCGGCCCGGCGAGTCGGTGGCGCGCTGCGCGCCCGGGATTTCGGCCTCGATACGCGCCAGCACCGCCTGCATGCGGGCGAAGTTGGCAGTGCGCGTGGCCTCATCCTGCTGATGGATTTTTCTCAGAGTGGTTTGGCCATCGTTCAGCGATGGCACCAGTGCGACGGCACCGTTCTCCGCCACGATGGCGTCCACCGGCCACTTCGCGGCAAAGGGCTCGCTCCAGCCGACCGGCCGGCCGGTGATCGCCACCACAGCCAGCCCGGCGGCCTTCAGATCGTGCAGGGCCTGCAGCGCATCGGGGGTGATGGCGCCGTCAGTGGTCAGCGTGTCGTCGATGTCGGTGAACACGCCCCGGATGGCGCGGCGCGCGGCCAGCGGCCAGCGGGTGAGTTCTTGCATCGTGAAATTTTCGCATGCTGGATGTGGCCCCCACAGTCGTTCACTTCGTGTAACTCCTTGGCCCCGGAGGGGGCCGCCCGCCTGCGGTCTGGCAAAGCCAGTCCCGCGGCTCATGCTGGGTTCAAGAATTCTTTGGACACTGCCCGTGATGGGGTATTTCACCAGTGGGGGCCGAGGGTCCGGCTTTGCCGGCCCCAGGCGCCGCCCCCTTGAAGGGGGGAGCAGGCTACACGAAGTGGGCCTGAACGGGGGAGTTCGGTATAATCATGGCTTCCTGAGGAGCGTTGCAACCCACGGCATGTGGTCTAGGCTCAGGACTTTCATTTGCAACCACGCTCACCCGCATGTGCCTCTGATGGACAGTCAAGCCGGGTGAGTCAACACAAACTCCCCCATCTCTGATTGCTTCATTGCACGGCGGTCGTGGCTATTTTGCCGACCTTGACCCTCGATTTTGGAGATAACCAAATGAACGCCATTCTCAAACCCGTGCCCGTGAACGACTATGAAATCGCCGACCTGTCCCTCGCCGCCTGGGGCCGCAAGGAACTGAAGATCGCCGAGACCGAAATGCCCGGCCTGATGGCCATTCGCGAAGAATTCGCCAAGGCCCAGCCGCTGAAGGGCGCACGCATCACCGGCTCGCTGCACATGACCATCCAGACCGGCGTGCTGATCGAGACGCTGCAGGCCTTGGGCGCTGACGTGCGCTGGGCATCGTGCAACATCTTCTCGACGCAAGACCACGCCGCCGCCGCCATCGTGGCCGCCGGCACCCCGGTGTTTGCCGTCAAGGGCGAGACGCTGGCCGACTACTGGGACTACACCCACCGCATCTTCGAGTTCAATGGCGCCAAAGGAACCCCTGAAGAAGGCCCCAACATGATCCTGGACGACGGCGGCGATGCGACCCTGCTGATGCACCTGGGCACCAAGGCCGAGCTAGATGCCAGCCTGCTGGCCAACCCCGGTAGCGAAGAAGAAATCTGCCTGTTCAACTCCATCAAGGCCAAGCTGGCGCAAGACCCGACCTGGTACAGCCGCCGCCTGAAGAACATCATCGGCGTGACCGAAGAAACCACCACCGGCGTGCTGCGCCTCAATGAAATGTCGGCCAAGGGCACGCTGGCCCTGCGCGCCATCAACGTGAACGACTCGGTCACCAAGTCCAAGTTCGACAACCTGTACGGCTGCCGCGAGTCGCTGGTTGACGCCGTCAAGCGTGCCACCGACGTGATGATCGCCGGTAAGGTCGCTGTGGTTGCCGGTTACGGTGACGTGGGCAAGGGCTCGGCCCAGGCGCTGCGCGCGCTGTCTGCACAAGTCTGGGTCACCGAAATCGACCCCATCAACGCCCTGCAGGCCGCCATGGAAGGCTACAAGGTCGTGACCATGGAATACGCTGCCGACAAGGCCGACATCTTTGTGTCTGCCACTGGCAACAAAAATGTCATCACTTACGCCCACATGGCCGCGATGAAAGACCAGGCCATCGTCTGCAATATCGGCCACTTCGACAACGAGATCGATGTCGCAGCGCTGGAAAAATGCACCTGGGAAGAGATCAAGCCCCAGGTCGACCACGTGATCTTCCCGGACGGCAAGCGCATCATCCTGCTGGCCAAGGGCCGTCTGGTGAACCTGGGTTGCGGCACCGGCCACCCGAGCTTCGTGATGTCTTCCAGCTTCGCCAACCAGACCATTGCGCAGATCGAGCTCTTCACCAAGAAGGCCGAGTACGAAGTGGGCAAGGTTTACGTGCTGCCCAAGCACCTCGACGAAAAAGTCGCCCGTCTGCACCTCAAGAAAGTCGGCGCCATGCTGACCGAACTGAGCGACGAGCAGGCTTCGTACATCGGTGTGTCGAAAGCTGGCCCGTACAAGGCCGACACCTACCGCTATTGAGCGCACCCCCGATGCGCCTGCGGCGCCTCCCCCTCAAAGGGGCGACACCAGCGGTCCGGCAAAGCCGGTTCCGCGGTGTCTGCTGGCCAATGCACCACGATCAAAGCTCCCATGCGCGCTGACTTATTCCTCGTCGAACACGGCCATGCCGCTACCCGCTCGCAGGCCCAGCGCCTGATTGCCTCGGGCGTGCAGTGGCGCGTGGAGGCGGACAAACCGTGGAAGAAGATCGCCAAGAACGGCGACGAGATTCCCGAGGCGGCCGAGCTGCAGTTGCTCGACACGACCGAGGCGAAATACATCTCGCGCGGCGGCCTCAAGCTGGAAGGCGCGTTGCAGAGCACCGGCCTCAAGGTCAAGGGCCTGCGCTGCCTCGACATCGGCCAGTCCACCGGCGGCTTCACCGACTGCCTGCTGCAGCACGGTGCGGCGCAGGTGGTGGGTGTCGATGTGGGCCACGGCCAGTTGCACCCCAGCTTGCGCAGCGACCCGCGCGTGGTGTGCCTTGAGGGCATCAATGCGCGCGCCATCGTCGCGGCCGATCTGGTGACGCCTGTGGTTCACTCCCATGAAGCAGGTGAGCTTGCGGATGACACGGCCGAGGGTGATATCGAGGGCAATATCGAAGGCGGCGAGCCCATCGCCGCCGACTTCGACCTGCTCACCGGCGACCTGTCTTTCATCTCGCTCACGCTGGTGTTGCCTGCCGTGGTGCGCCTTCTCAAGCCGGGCGGTGATCTGCTGATGCTGGTCAAGCCGCAGTTTGAGCTGCAGCCCGGCCAGATCGGCAAGGGCGGCATCGTGCGCGATGCGGCCCACTTTGCGTTTGTCGAGCAGCGCCTGCGCGAGGCCTGCACGGCGCTCGGCATGGACGTGAAGGCCTGGCTCGATTCCCCGATAGAAGGCGGCGACGGCAACCGCGAGTTTTTCATCCACGCCCTCAAGGGCCATGACAACGCGGGCGAAAGCCTGCCACTGCCTGCAGCGCCGCAGCGCAAGGCGCCCAAGCGCCAGCCGCGTGCCGAACGGCGCGAGCCGCACGAGGACCCGGAAGCCGCGCATGCGGGCCAGCCCGGCCCGGCGCGCAGCAAGCGACGCGACAAGACAACCGATTCCTGAAGAGACCCGCGATGAATCTTCCCCTCAGTTTTGAATTTTTCCCGCCCAAGACGCCCGAAGGCGCCGAAAAGCTGCGCGCCACGCGCCAGGCCCTCTATGCCCATCAGCCCGAGTTCTGCTCGGTCACCTTCGGCGCCGGCGGCTCCACGCAAGAGGGCACCTTCGGCACCGTCAAGGAAATCCTGGGTGAAGGCGTGTCTGCGGCCTCGCATTTCTCCTGCGTCGGCGCCACCAAGGCCACCGTGCGCACGCAACTGGCCACCTTGCGCGCCATGGGCGTGAAGCGCCTGGTGGCACTGCGCGGTGACTTGCCCAGCGGCTACGGCATCGGCGGCGAGTTCCATTACGCCAGCGATCTGGTGGCCTTCATCCGTGAAGAAACCGGCGACGCCTTCCACATTGAAGTGGCCGCCTACCCGGAAATCCATCCGCAGGCCAAGTCGGCTGAGTCTGACCTGAAAGCCTTTGCCGCCAAGGTCAAGGCAGGCGCCAATTCGGCCATCACCCAGTATTTTTTCAACTCGGACGCCTACTTCCGTTTCGTCGATGACGCGCTCGCCCTCGGCGTCGAAGTGCCGGTGGTGCCCGGCATCATGCCGATCACCAGCTCCACCCAGCTGATGCGCTTTTCCGATGCCTGCGGCGCCGAGATTCCGCGCTGGATCCGCCTGCGCCTGCAGGGCTATGGCGACGACGCAGCCTCCATCAAGAGTTTTGGCCTCGATGTCATCACCGACCTGTGCGACCAGCTTCGCACGGCGGGCGTGCCCGGCATTCATTTCTACACCATGAACCAGGCCGGCGCGACGACCGAGATCATCCGGCGGCTGCAGCAGCGCTGAAGCTGGTCGGGACCTGCATGCTGGACAGCCGATTCACCATGCAAGTTGTCCCGTGCAGAGCGCTGCGGGCTCTTTTGGCTGTTGTGGTGCTGTGCAGTCTGGTAGCCTGCGGCACCGCTCCGGTCCGCGCGCCACAAGCCGCCTCGCCTTCGCTGACGCCTTCACCTGTTGCGACGCAGGGCGATTCCGCTGCACCCGCTGAGATGCCGATGGCCACCGCGCCTGCGGATGGACTACGGCCCGCGTTGCTGAACGGCGAGTCGGCCCGCGAGTTCCAGCGCGGCGGTGCCTCCTGGTATGGCCCGGGTTTTCACGGGCGCCGTACCGCCAGCGGCGAACGCTACAACATGCACGAACTGACCGCTGCCCACCGCACGCTGCCGTTCGGCACGCTGGTGCGGGTGCACAGCCTCGTCAATGGCCGCGAGGTGGAGGTGCGCATCACCGACCGCGGGCCTTATGTGCATGGCCGGATCATCGATGTCAGCCGCGCCGCCGCCGAGGCGCTGGGCATGCTGGGGCTGGGTTTCAAGGAAGTGGTGTTGATGGTGCCGGAATCGACACCGGCAGTGGCGCCGCTGCCGCCGCCGGCGCCTGCCAGACGCCCGCCTGTCAGGCGCAAGCCCCCTCGCCAATAAGCCAGGGCAGGGCGGCGCTGTGTATCCTGTGTATCAGCTGTCAGAAGGTGTCACCCGGCGTGTCAACCCCGCAGCCATAAGTTGCCATCGGTCATCCACGCGCTAGCATGCCCCTTCATGTCGGTCCGCGGCAGATGCCCCGGACTGTGTTGCCGCAACACCATCGAAGGAGGTCCCCATGGCCGAACAGATCGACCCTCAATCCAGCGACGCGGCCGAGCGCGAGCTGGTCATCACCCGGCTGATCGACGCCCCGCGCGAAAAAATCTACCAGGCGTGGACCACGCCCGCGCTGCTGCTGCAGTGGTTCACGCCCAAGCCCTGGCAGACGGTGCGTGCCGATCTTGACGTGCGACCGGGCGGCGCCAGCCTGATCGTGATGCGCGGCCCGGACGGCACTGAATTCCCCAACCGCGGCGTGTACCTCGAGGTGGTGCCCAACGAAAAACTGGTCTTCACCGACGCCTACACCGAAGCCTGGAAGCCCTCCGGCAAGCCCTTCATGACGGGCATCCTGACCTTCGACGATGAAGGCGGCAAGACGCGCTACACCGCCCGCGTGCAGCACTGGTCAGTGGCCGACCGCGAAGCGCATGAAAAGATGGGCTTCCACGAGGGCTGGGGCAAGGCGACAGCGCAGTTGGCCGAACTGCTGGGCGCCCCACCGCCGACGGCCTGAGGCAGATGAGGCCAGACGCCGGGCCACGGTGTCATGGCCCCCGGGATTGAGCGCCTGGCGCCTGCAGGAAAATATGAAACTTCCTATAATTTCAGTAATTCCTGAAAATTCAGCAAAGTAAATCATGAATCTTGCCCCGCTCACCCAGCGGTTTGTCCTGCACTTCGGTGAAATGGGCAGCCGCTGGGGCATCAACCGCACCGTGGGGCAGATTTATGCCCTTTTATATGTGTCTCCGCGCGCCCTGAATGCCGACGAGATCGGCGAGGCGCTGTCCTTCTCCCGCTCCAATGTCAGCATGGGCCTGAAAGAGCTGGAGTCGTGGAACCTGGTGCGGCTGCAGCACCTGCCCGGCGACCGCCGCGAGTACTTCCAGGCGCCCGACGATGTGTGGGCCATCTTCCGCACGCTGGCCGAGGAGCGGCGCAAGCGCGAGATCGACCCGACGCTGTCGATGCTGCGCGACGCGCTGATGGAGCAGCCTTCGGTGCAGGACGACATCCACGCCCAGGCGCGCATGAAGCAGATGCACGACCTGATCGAGCTGATGACCGGCTGGCTGGCCGATGTGCAGAAGATGGATTCGGCCACGCTGGTCAGCCTGATGAAGATGGGCGCCAAGGTGCAACGCCTTCTGGAGGCCAAAGACAAGGTGGCAAACACCGTGCGCTCAGGTTTTGCAGGGCGCGCCAAGCCCGTGCAGAATGAGGCCGGCATCAGGGACGACCACAAGACCGACAGTTCAGCAGACAGGACCTGACGATGGACAATCTCGACGCTTTCCTTCTGGCGCGCATCCAGTTCGCCGCCAACATCACTTTCCACATCCTTTTCCCGACCATCAGCATCTCGCTGGGCTGGGTGCTGCTGTACTTCAAGCTGCGCTTCGTCAGGACGGGGCAGCAGCACTGGATGGACGCCTACCAGTTCTGGGTCAAGGTGTTTGCGCTGACCTTCGCGCTTGGCGTGGTCAGCGGCATCACCATGAGCTTCCAGTTCGGCACCAACTGGCCTGGGTACATGGAAAAGGTGGGCAACATTGCCGGCCCGCTGCTGGCCTATGAAGTGCTGACCGCGTTCTTCCTCGAGGCCACCATGCTGGGCGTGATGCTGTTCGCCCGCGAGCGCGTGAGCGAGCGCATGCACACCATCGCCACGCTGCTGGTGGCTGGCGGCACCACGCTGTCGGCCTTCTGGATTCTGGCGCTCAACTCCTGGATGCAGACGCCGGCCGGCTTTGAGATGATCGACGGCAAGGCCCATGTCACCAGCTGGCTGGAGGTGATCTTCAACCCGTCCTTTCCTTACCGCTTCACCCACATGATGCTGGCCTCGGGTCTCACGGTGGCCTTCTTCGTGGCGGGTATTTCTGCCTACCGCTGGCTGCGCAACGACCGCGGCGCCGAGGTGTTGACTGGCCTCAAAACCGGCGTCTACCTGGCCACGGTACTGATCCCTCTGCAGATCCTGGCTGGCGACGCCCACGGCCTGAACACCATGGAGCACCAGCCGGCCAAGCTCGCCGCGATGGAAGGCATCTGGAAAACCGAGAAGGGCGTGCCGGCTGTGCTCTTTGCCATTCCCGATGCGAAGGTGCGCGAGAACAAATACGAAGTTGCCATTCCCAGGCTCGCCTCGCTCTACCTCACGCACGACCTGAACGGCGAGGTGAAGGGGCTCAATGAATTCGAAGGCAAGCACCCGCCTGTGGGGCCGGTGTTCTGGGCCTTCCGCATCATGGTCGGCGTCGGCATGCTGATGCTGGCCGTGAGCTGGATGTGCACCTTCCAGCTGGCACCGTGGAAGAAAGACCCGACGCGCGCGCTCATGCCCTGGCAGGCAAAGGTGCTGGTCGCGATGACCTTCGCCGGCTGGGTGGCGCTGGTGGCCGGCTGGTACGTGACGGAGATCGGCCGCCAGCCCTGGCTGGTGACGGGCGTGCTCAGCGCGGCCGATGCGGCCTCCAAGGTGCCGGCGCCGCGCATCGCGCTGACGCTGGCGATGTACCTCACGCTCTACGCGGCGCTGATCGTCGCCTACATCTCGGTGGTGTTCTATCTGGCCCGCAACAAGAAGCATGCAGACCAGCCCTTTGGCGATGTGGAGCAGCAGCCCAACGTGGTGAACTACCCGCAGAAACAGGGGGTCTCGCATGCTTGATCTCGCACCCGACCTGACGCAGGCCGCGGGATGGATGCCCATCGTGTTCCTGGTGGTGATGGGGCTGGCGATGCTGGCCTATGTGATCCTAGACGGCTATGACCTCGGCGTGGGCGTGCTGATGCGCCGCGCCAGCGAGGACGACAAGGACGCCATGATCGCCAGCATCGGTCCTTTCTGGGACGCCAACGAAACCTGGCTGGTGCTGGGCGTCGGCATCCTGCTCACGGTGTTTCCGCTGGCCCACGGCGTGATTCTTGGCGCGCTCTACCTGCCGGTGGCGCTGATGCTGATCGGCCTCACGCTGCGCGGCGTGGCGTTTGACTTCCGCGTCAAGGCCACCGCGTCGCACAAGCCCTTGTGGAACACCATGTTCTACAGCGGCTCGCTGCTGGCGAGCTGGTCGCAGGGCTACATGCTGGGCTCGCTGATCACCGGCTTTTCGTCGGACCTGTGGACCATCGCCTTCAATGCAGTGATTGGCCTGGCGCTGGTGGCGGCCTACTGCCTGATTGGCGCGGGCTGGCTCATCATGAAGTCGGTCGGCGAACTGCAATTGCAGGCCGTGCGCTGGGCCAAGACCAGCCTGTTCTTCACCATGGCCGGGGTGGCGGCGATTTCCATGGCCACACCGCTGGTCAGCAGCAGCATTTTCGCGAAGTGGTTCGCCTTCCCCAACATCGTGTTGCTGATGCCGATTCCGGTCGCCACCGCGGTGCTGTTCGCGGTGATCTACCGCAGCCTGCAGCGCATTCCGGTGCGGCTGGCGCAAGGCAACGAGTACGGTGCCTGGGTGCCCTTCGGTGCCACGGTCGGCGTGTTTCTGCTGGCCTTCTACGGCCTGGCCTACAGCCTTTTCCCCTGGCTGGTGATTGACCAGCTCACGATCTGGAAGGCCGCCACCGCGCCCGAAGCCATGTCGGTGATCCTGGTGGGCGCGCTGGTGGTGCTGCCCATGATCATTGGCTACACCATCTTTGCCTACCGGGTGTTCTGGGGCAAGAGCGTCGCGCTTAAATATTAGCCCCCACGCTCCCCCACTTCGTGTGGGTCGCTGCCCCCCGAGGGGGCCGTCCGCCTGCGGTCTGGCAAAGCCAGTCCCGCGGCTCTGTTGGTGAAGATGTAGCCCCCACGGTCGTTCGCTTCGCGTAACTCCCTGCACCCCGAGGGGGCCGTCCGCCTGTGGTCTGGCGAAGCCAGTCCCGCGGCTCTGCTGGTGAAGATGTAGCCCCCACGGGCCTTCGCTTCGTGTAACTCCCTGCACCCCGAGTGGGCCGTCCGCCTGTGGCCCGGCAAAGCCGGTTCCACGGCTCCGCTGGTGTGAATGCAGGCCCCAGTCGTTGTTGGTTTCCGATCGTCCTGAGCCTGTCGAAGGATGCCTCCGGCTCCGTTCGCCCTTAGGTATCGAAGGGTGGGCGTGCGGTTTGGTTCGGCTGGTGGAATGCGGGATCCTGCCGCGCCCCTTCGTTAAATTCCGTTCGCCCTGAGCTTGTCGAAGGGTGCGCCGAAGGCGCGTTCGCTGAGCGTCCGCCAGTCGCCCTGCGGCTGTCAGGTTCCAGCTGTCACCAGATCCAGCAGCAGTGCATCGGCCGAGGCGTAGCGGTTCTTCGGGTCTTTGGCCATCAGCCGGTTGACGATGGGTTGCAGCGCGGCATGGGCTGGCGGCAGCGCCGGGGTGTCGGCGTGCAGGTGCCTGGCCAGCAGCAGCTCGAGCGACTCGGCCACAAACGGCCGGCGGTTGGCCAGCATCTCGAAAAACATCACCCCCAGGCTGTAGAGGTCGGACTGGGCCGTCACGTCCTTGCCGGTGGCCTGCTCGGGGCTCATGTAATAGGGCGTGCCCACCACGTCGCCATGGCGCGTCTGGGTAAAGCCCATGTTCTGCGGCTGCAGCATGGACTTGGCGATGCCGAAGTCGGCCAGTGCGGCGCTGCCGTCGGCCCGCAGCATCACGTTCTCGGGCTTCACGTCACGGTGCACGATGCCGTGCTGGTGGATGGCTGACAGCGCCTGGGCAATCTCGCGCACCAGGGTCACGGCCTGCGCCTGTGTCATGTCGGGGCCGAAGACATTGCGCAGGTCGCCGCGCTCGAAGTACTCCATCGCGATGTAGGCGTGCTCGTCGGTGAAGCCCTGGTCGTAGATGCGGATCACGTGGGGGTGGTCGATCTTGCACAGCAGCGCATATTCCTGGATGAAGCGCACCAGGTGCTCCGATGCTTCCTTGCCGCGCGAATCGAGCACCTTGAGCACCACCGGCAGGCCATCGGACTCGCGCTCGCTCAGGTAGACCTCGGTCATGCCGCCGGCGCCGATCTTGCGCGTGATGCGGTAGCCCTTGAGCCGGACGGGCTCGTCGTCGGCATCAAAGCGCATGGCCTTCAGCGCCGAGAGCTTGGCGTCCAGCGCGCTCTTGACAGCCCGCGCCGTGATGTCCGAGTTGGCCCGCACCGCCTCGCTGATCTCGTCGGCGCGCTCGGTCAGGCTGGCCATGCCGTGGATCTTGTCGTCCATGGTGGTGATGAGGCCGGTGACCTCGGCCACGTCCACTGCCAGGTTCTTGCCCGGCACTGTCAGTGCGGTGCGGGTCCCGGTCTGGATGCCCTCGCCGGCGTCCTCCAGCGTGGCCAGGCTGGCCATCACGGTCCAGCCGGTTTCTTCTGTGGCGCTCTCCAGCCGGGCCGCCAGGGTGACGGTTTCGCCGACAGGGGTGAGCTCCTTGCTCTGGTGCGTCCCGAGCCGGCATAGCGTGACCGGGCCGCTGTGGATGCCGATGCCGACGGCAAACGGCGGCAGGCCGCGCGTGCCGTAGTGCTGGTCCAGCCAGTACCGGAACTCGTGCGTGGCCAGCACCATGGCCAGGGCAGCCGAGACGGCGCGACGCGACGCCTGCAGCGGCGAGCCCGTGGCAGTGTCCGAGAACACCGCCATCAGTCCGTCGCCGATGAACTTCAGGTGCTGACCGCTGTTCTTCAGCACGGGCTCGGAGGCGCGCTCGAAGTATTCCGTGAGCAGTTCAGACACTTCGCTGCCATTGAGTTTTTCCGCCACCGAGGTGAAGTTGCGGATGCTGGCCACGAGCACGGTGGCGTTCGCCATGGTTTCGGTGTCGGCCGAGGTCGGTATGTCCACTGGCAGCCGGGCTGGCCGGCCGCCGCTGATGCTGGTGGCAAACGCGGCGCGGAGCCGCTGCTCCCCGGCCGCCAGTTCCGTGTCGATGGCGCCCTGAACCCGCGCCCGCTTCTGCAGTTGCGCGTGCACGGCGTCGAGCAGTTCGGCGCGGCTGAAGGGCTTGGACAGATAGTCGTCGGCCCCCGAGGTCATGCCGCGGCGCATGCTCTCGCGGTCATCCAGCGCGGTCAGCAGCATGAAGGGCGTGGTGGCCAGCCGCGGCTCGGCGCGCAGCGCAGCCAGCAGCTCGAAACCGTTCAGGCCGGGCATGCCGACGTCGGAAATGATGAGGTCGGGCCGCAAGGCCAGCGCCTGTTCCAGACCCGCGCTGCCGTCCGGCGCTGCGGCGGTGTCAAAGCCCTCCAGCTTGAGCAGCCGCCCGATGTTGTTGCGGATCGCATCGTCGTCTTCCACGATCAGGATCAGGGCCATGGCGTTGCGTGCGTCCTTGCGCGGCAGGGGCGGAGCCCGGTCCTCAGCCGCCGTGCTCGAGCGTGAAGCCGGCGTTGCGGTCCTGTCCCAGCAGGGACACCATCTGGGGCAGGGCGGCCTGCAGCTCGCTTTTGAGGGTGTGCGGCGGGTTGATGACGAACATGCCGCTGGCCGGCAGACCCGGGCGGATCACCTCGCCGGTTTCGCTGGTGGTGAGCTTGCTCGATTTGACTGTCAGCGCCGCATTGAGCCAGGCCCTCCCGGCCTTGACGGCCAGGGTTTTCAGCTTGCGCGGCAGGTCGTGCGCCTCGGGGCGCGGGATGATGGGGTACCAGACCACATAGGTGCCGGTGGCAAAGCGCTTGACGGCGTCGGCCATGCAGGCGGCCACGCGGGCGTAGTCACTCTTGATCTCGTAGCTCGGGTCGCACAGCACCATGGCGCGGCGGGCCGGTGGCGGCAAAAAGGTCTTGAGCACCTCAAAACCGTCTTCCCGCGCCACCGCCACCTGCCGGCCCACGCCCAGCTGCTCGATGTTGCCGGCCAGCGACTTGAAGTCGGTCGGGTGCAGCTCGAACAGCTTCAGTTTGTCGCGGCCGCTCAGGAACTGCTGCTCGATGAAGGGCGACCCGGGGTAAATCTTCAGATGGGCCAGGTGGCCGGTTTCGGCAAACTGGGGGTTCAACTTGCGCAGCACCTCGGCGTAATCCTGCAGCGCAGGCGCCCACTGGCTGGTGTCGGTGGGTTGCCCTGCAGCATCAGTGCCTGGCGCCGGAGCTGCTATGGTCTTTGTAGCGGCTGATGCCTTGCCGGCCTTGGCCGGCGGCACTTTGGGCGCTGTAAAAAGCCGAAAGACGCCTTCCTGGGCCTCGCCGCTGGTTTCCGTGTAATCCCCGTCCAGCCGGTACAGACCCGCGCCGGCATGCGTGTCGATCACGGTCAGGGCGGTGTCTTTCTGGGTCAGGTATTTCATCAACGCAATCAGCGTCGTGTGCTTGAGCACGTCGGCGTGGTTGCCGGCGTGGAAGGCATGGCGGTAGGAAAACATGGGGCTATCCTACCTGCTCACAACACTGAAAAGGCCCGGAAGGACCTCCATATTGACGCAAGTCCTTGATTTTTCATATAATCCAAGGCTCTGCAGCGCCAAGTGGTTCCGCGGCGGAGGAAGGCCCATGCCCCCAAGCACGCTTGAGGCAGGGGCCGGATTGACTGCCTAAGAGGTTCTCAACAGAAGAACACCGACCGCAGAGTAGAACCCAACAAACCATTTTTCGGAAGAAAACTCATGAAAACGTTCAGCGCCAAACCCGCTGACGTGACGCACGAGTGGTTTGTGATTGACGCGACCGACAAGGTCCTCGGACGAGTAGCCAGCGAAGTTGCTCTCCGTTTGCGCGGCAAACACAAGGCCATTTACACGCCTCACGTCGATACCGGTGACTTCATCGTCATCATCAATGCAGCCCAGTTGCGTGTCACCGGCGCCAAAGCGCTGGACAAGATGTACTACCGCCATTCCGGTTACCCCGGCGGTATCACAGCCACCAACTTCCGCGACATGCAAGCCAAGCACCCAGGCCGCGCCCTGGAAAAAGCTGTCAAGGGCATGCTGCCCAAGGGCCCGCTCGGTTACGCCATGATCAAGAAACTCAAGGTGTACGGTGGTGCAGAGCACCCGCATACCGCCCAACAGCCTAAAGTGCTGGACATCTAAGGAGCTATTGATGATTGGTGAATGGAACAATGGCACCGGCCGTCGCAAATCCAGCGTCGCCCGTGTGTTTATCAAAAAAGGCACTGGCAAGATCACGATCAATGACCGTGACATCCAGGTCTTCTTCGGTCGCGAGACCTCGATCATGATCTGCCGCCAGCCCCTGTTTCTGACGAATCACGTCGAGACGTTTGACATCATGGTCAACGTCCACGGCGGCGGCGAGTCCGGCCAGGCCGGCGCAGTGCGTCACGGCATCACCCGTGCGCTGATCGACTACGACGCAACGCTCAAGCCGGCCCTGAGCCAGGCCGGCTTTGTGACCCGTGACGCCCGTGAAGTCGAACGTAAGAAAGTCGGCTTCCGTTCGGCACGCCGTCGCAAGCAGTTCAGCAAGCGTTAATCAACGCCTGCAGCCCTGCTGCAAAAAAGCCGCCACGCTTCATGCCTGGCGGCTTTTTTCATGGACGGAAGGCGTCTGTCCTTACCTGTGCTTACCCGGTTTTATCGGCTTTACCTCGGGTGAGCGGCGGCAGGAGCGCCCAGCCGTGCACAATGCATTTCCACGTCGGGGTCGTCCATGGCCCGGAATGTCGTTTGCCACCGTTCACCGCAGGACCTGATTTGAAATTCCGTCTGTTCCGCCGTCGCCTGACCATCAGTTCCCCGCGCATGGCGGTGCGCAGTTCGCTGCCGTGGCCGTTGCGCTGGATGGCCGGCGCGCTGATGCTGGGGTTTTCGGCCGCCATTGCGCTCTGGGCCTTCGAGTTCGGCAAAGGCATTGCCGGGCTGGACACCGGCGCGAAGGAGGAGTTGCAGATGCTGCGCCAGGAGGTTAGCACCCTTCGCGCGGACCGCGACAAGGCCCAATCCATTGCCAACACCTCGGGCAGCCTGTTGACCGCTGAAAAAGCAGCCCAGGAAAAAATGCAGAGTCAGATCAAGCAGCTGGAGGTGGAAAACCGCAGCCTGCGCGATGACCTGGGCTTTTTCGAAAAATTGCTCCCGGCCAACAGCACCGAAGTCGCGTCGATTCGCAGCCTGCAGGCCGAGGTGCTGTCCGCCACGCAACTCAAATGGCAGGTGCTGGTGCTTCAGCCGGTGAAAAACGCGCCCACCTTCAATGGCCAGCTGGAGCTCACCCTCAACGGCACGCTGGCCGGCAAACCCTGGGTGATGGCGCTGCCGGGCGGGGCGCAGGCGCTGCAGTTCAAGCAGTACCGGCGGGTGGAAGGGGTGCTCGACTTGCCCCCCCAAGCCGTGGTAAAAACAGTAACGGCCAAGGTGATGGAAGGAACGGTGGTCCGTTCTGTCCAGACCTTCAAGATGTGAGGCCGGACGTCCCCCATTCCATGTTCAACGGCCCTGCCAGTCGGGGCCTGGGCAGTCTTTCCCTTAGGAATCCGCAATGTTTGGCAAAAAGAAGCAACCACCCATCAAGAGCCTGATCGCGCACGGCAGCTGCATCGAGGGCAACCTGAAGTTCTCTGATGGCTTGCGCATCGACGGAGACGTCATCGGCGACATCCGCGCCAATGAAGGTGGTTCCAGCATTCTGGTCATCAGCGAATCAGCCACGGTGACCGGCCATATCCACGCCGACCACGTCATCATCAACGGGCGCGTGTTCGGTCCGGTGCATGCCTCCGAGCTGC
The DNA here is from genome assembly GCA_943370905.1 of Synechococcus sp. UW140. GTDB lineage: Bacteria > Pseudomonadota > Gammaproteobacteria > Burkholderiales > Burkholderiaceae_C > Polaromonas. Next base: position 89,178 of record CALRSS020000009.1, on the reverse strand, counting down.
TGGAGCTCCAGCCCAAGGCCCGGATTGAAGGCGATGTGTCTTACAAGGCCCTTGAAATGCACCAGGGCGCCGTGATCTTCGGACAGTTACGGCCCACGACCCTGCCGCAGCTGGAGGACAAGCCGACCCTGAAGCTGGCTGCCAACAACCCCTGAGCGTTGCATCAATGTGAGCGCATGCTTCCCTGAAAGCATCAGGCCAGCCAGTGCTTGCAGCCCTAACACGCGCACCTGATATGGTTGATCGTTTTGCTGTAGTATTCTGTTTCAAGCTTTCAAAGCCTTTCCATCACGGAGTTTCCCCATGAGTGCAGTTGCCGAAGTCGTTCCTACCGAAATGCCCGCCCCGTTTGTCTTCACCGACAGTGCTGCGTCCAAGGTGGCGGAGCTGATTGCGGAAGAGGGCAATCCGGACCTGAAACTGCGCGTGTTTGTGCAGGGTGGTGGCTGCTCCGGCTTCCAGTACGGCTTCACCTTTGACGAGATCACCAACGAAGACGACACCACCATGACAAAAAATGGCGTGTCGCTGCTGATTGACGCCATGAGCTACCAGTACCTGGTCGGCGCAGAGATTGACTACAAGGACGACCTCGAAGGCGCCCAGTTCGTCATCAAGAACCCGAACGCCACCAGCACCTGCGGCTGCGGTTCCAGCTTCTCGGCCTGAACACAGGCCATTCCCCCAAAAGCCGCCCTTGAGGCGGCTTTTTAACGCCCGTGCGGCGTGTCAGGCCGGGTAGATCGCGCCCAGCACGCGGGGCCCAGCCGCACCCGTCACGCTGGGCAGGTTGCCCGGGCGCCGCAGGATTGCCTGGCGGGCCAGCCAGGCAAAGGCGGCGGCCTCCACCTGAAGCGGTGGCAGGCCATGCAGGTCAGATGAGGCGACCTTCAGCTTCGGCAGAGCCGCCTGCAACCGTTGCATCAGGTGGGTGTTGAAAGCCCCGCCGCCGCACACCACCAGGGCCGCACTGCCCTGGGCATGGCGCTGCACGTCCAGTGCGCAGGCCATGGCGGTGAATTCCGTGAGGGTGCACTGCACATCCTGCGGACGCTCGGCGTGGAAGGGTGTCAGCTTTTCCTGCAGCCACGCCAGGCTGAACAGGTCGCGGCCGGTGCTTTTCGGCGGTGCAAGCTGGAAGTAGGGCTCTGCCAGCAAGCTGGCCAGCAGCGCCGGAAGGGGCTGGCCGCTGGCCGCCCAGGCGCCGCCGGCGTCATAGGCCTGGCCGGTGTGCTGATGGCACCAGGCGTCCATGAGCGCATTGCCCGGGCCGCAGTCAAAACCCAGGACAGCGCCCTGGCCCCCGGCTGGCAACACGCTGAGGTTGGCAATGCCGCCCAGGTTCAGCACGGCCACTGCGGCATCGCTGCGGCCGAACACGCCCTGGTGAAAAGCAGGCACCAACGGCGCGCCCTGGCCGCCGGCGGCCACGTCACGGCTGCGGAAGTCGGCCACAACATCGATGCCGGTGAGTTCCGCCAGCCGTGCTGGATTGTTCAGTTGCAGGGTGTAGCTCGTTTCCACGGCGCTGGCGACCCCGCGTGGCTGGTGCCTGACGGTCTGGCCATGGGCACCGATGGCACGGATCTGCGACGGGAGGATGTGGTGGGGCGCGGCGGCGGCCAGCAAGGCGTGAACCACGCGGGCATAGACCTCCGCCAACTGGTTGCCCGCCACAGCGGCCCGGTGCAGTTCGTTGGCACCCGGGCTGTTGAGGGCCAGCAGTTCCTGCCGGAAGCCGGCCGTGAAAGACTCCGTCGCAGACGCCACCACACGCGGCGCCACGGCAGAGAAGTCGACCAGCACCCCATCGGCGCCGTCCAGCGAAGTGCCCGACATCAGGCCCATGTAGAAATCAGACATCAGGCTATTTTGCCCCGCTCAAGCCATGCCTGGCGACGATCCTTCGACAGGCTCAGGATGAACGGAATTCAGTGAGCGACCGTGGGGGCCCTGGCTATGTTTTTCCGAAGGGCCGCCCCGAGGAAAAATGCGCCCCCTCGGGGGCAGCGATCCACACGAAGTGGGGAGCGTGGGGGCCTTATTTTATTCGGCGCGAGTCTGCATGATCGTCGCCGCCGCCTGCAACTGGCTGCGCACGCCAGCAGCCTGCTGCTTGAAGACCGGCAGGGCCGCAGCGGAGACGGGAATGGTCTCGCTCTGCTTAGCGATCGTCATCGGGTCCTGCTGGGTGCCGTTGACGCGGAACTCGAAATGCAGGTGCGGACCCGTGGCCCAGCCGGTCGAGCCCACGAGGCCGATGGTCTGGCCCTGGTTCACGCTTTGGCCGCGCTGCACCATGATCTTGCTCAGGTGGGCGTACACGGTCTCGTGGCCGTTGCGGTGCTTGATGAACACCACATTGCCGTAGCCGTTCTGGACGCCGGCGAATTCGACCACGCCGTCACCAACCGTCCGTGCGGGGGTGCCGGTCGTGGCGGCGAAATCGGTGCCCAGATGGGCCTTCCACGTCTGCAGGATGGGGTGAAAGCGCATCGAGAAGCCGCTGCTGATGCGCGAGAACTCCACCGGCGAGCTGAGGTAGGCGCGGCGCAGGCTCTGGCCGTCGAGGGTGTAGTAGCCGCCCTTGTTGGCTGCACCCGAGGCATCCTTGCCCGGGGGCTGGAACCACATGGCCTGGAAGGCCTTGCCGGCGTTGACGAATTCGGTCGACAGCACGCGGCCGGTGCGCAGCGGCTCGCCGTCGGCTTCCAGGCTTTCGTACACGACATTGAAGCGGTCGCCCTTGCGCAGCGCACGGCGGAAATCGATGTCACCAGAAAAAATCTCGGCCATCTGCACGGCCACGGCATCCGGGATGCGGGCCTCGTCGGTGGCGGCAAACAGCGAACTCTGGATCAGGCCGCTGGCCAGGCGCGCCGAGCTGACATAGGGTGCGGTCTCGACGCGCGAGCTGAAGCCGGTGGCGGTGCGCTCGATGACGAGGCGCTTGAACAGGTTGTCGTCGTCGCTGGGCCAGCGCGTGCTGAGCTTGAGCAGTTGCTGGCTGTCGCTGGCTTCCACCGTGACGTTCTTGCCAGCCCGGCCGGCCAGGACCAGGCGGGCGTTGGCGTCGGCGCGCAGGAAGGCTGCGGCGGCGTTGTCGTCGATGCTCAGGCGCCTGAGCAGGGCGTCGAAGGTGTCGCTGCTGCGGGTGCTCTCGGTGCGGAACAGCTTGAAGCGGAAATCGCCCAGCGCGTCGGTTTGCGGTTCGGTGGCCAGGGGCTGCACGGCCTCCAGGATTTGCCGGACCGGCAGGTTGGAGGCATCTGGCGCCAGCGGGGCGACGCCGAAAGCGGTCACGCCAGTGCCCAGCAGCAGGACGGCCAGGGTGGTGGCGACCCGTTGGGGATGACGGCGCAGGCTGTGTGCGATGGAAGCCAGGGGAGACAGAATCTGGGAGGGCGTGGGCAGTGGCAAAACGAAAATTCCCGGCTCAAGTGCATCGGGCGCGCGGGGCACGCCAGACTGCGTTAAAAGGGAGTGCCTGGTGCCCGCCTGCCGGTGGTCGGGGGCGGGATCATCAGGCGACAGGTTTTCAGGTTCCAGTTCAGCAATTTGCAGGCCAACTAAAATGGCCGGCTAAAGCAGGAAAGCACCTATTCTATCTGTCGGACAAACCCCCGGCATGTGAAAAACCCTTATGAATCAAGCAGTTGTTACAAATTACCCGGTCACGGACAGCGTCCGCGAGGCCCTTGCCGTGTCCTTGCGGGGCTGCGAAGAGCTCATTCCGCAGGACGAATGGGTCAAAAAACTGGCCCGGTCCGAGGCCACCGGGGTGCCATTGCGCATCAAATTGGGGCTGGACCCGACGGCGCCTGACATTCATGTCGGCCATACCGTGGTGTTGAACAAAATGCGGCAGCTCCAGGATCTGGGCCACACGGTGATTTTCCTGATCGGCGACTTCACCAGCCTGATCGGCGACCCGTCTGGCCGCAATGCGACCCGTCCGCCGCTGACGGCCGAGCAGATCAAGGTCAATGCCGAAACCTATTACCGCCAGGCCAGCCTGGTGCTGGACCCGGCCAAAACCGAGATTCGTTACAACAGCGAATGGAGCGAGCCGCTGGGCGCCACCGGCATGATCCAGCTGGCGTCGCGCTACACCGTGGCCCGGATGATGGAGCGCAATGACTTCAACGACCGCTTCAAGGCCGGCACGCCCATCAGCGTGCACGAGTTCCTCTATCCGCTGATGCAGGGCTACGACTCGGTGGCCCTCAAGAGCGACCTGGAGCTGGGCGGCACCGACCAGAAGTTCAACCTGCTGATGGGGCGCCACCTGCAGGCCGAATACGGCCAGGAGCCGCAGTGCATCCTGACCATGCCGCTGCTCGAGGGCCTGGACGGCATCGAGAAGATGTCCAAGAGCAAGAACAACTACATCGGTATTTCCGAGGACGCCAACACCATGTTTGCCAAGGTGCTGAGCATTTCCGATGTGCTGATGTGGAAGTGGTACACCCTGCTGAGCTTCCAGAGTGAAGCTGCGATTGCCGCACTCAAGGCCGAGGTCGATGGCGGCCGCAACCCCAAGGACGCCAAGGTGGCACTGGCCAAGGAAATCACCGCCCGCTTCCACTCTGCCGCGGCTGCGGATGCCGCCGAGCAGGACTTCATCAACCGCAGCAAGGGCGGTGTGCCTGATGAGATTCCCGAGGTCTCGCTGTCAGGTGCGCCGCTGGGCATCGGCGCCCTGCTCAAGGCCGCTGGTCTGGCGCCGTCGGGCAGCGAAGCCAATCGCCTGATCGACGGCGGTGGCGTGCGCATCGATTCCAGCGTGGTGAGCGACAAGGCGCTGAAGCTGGCCGCCGGCACCTACGTGCTGCAGGTCGGCAAGCGCAAGTTTGCCCGCGTGACGCTGGCCTGAACGGTCTCTGTTGCCGGGTTGTCTGCGGCCGGGCGGCCCAAGCCCGGCGCACGCTGGGCACAGGCTGGGCACAATGGGGCCAACACAACGGAGTTGCCCATGAGACCTGTCGCCCTGTTCCTTCGTACCCTGGCCGGCCCGGCCCTGCTGCTGGCCTGCGCTGCGCCCGTGCTGGCGGCCGAACTCACCGTGCTCAGTGCCGGAGCCATCGAACCCGGCCTGAAGGCCGCCGCCGCGGCATTCCAGAAGGAAACCGGCCATGGCGTGAAGATCACCTTCAACACCGCCCCGGAGCTGAAAAAGCGCATGGACGGCAACGCCGCTTTTGATGTGGTGATTGCCCCGCCCGCCGTGATCGGTGAATTCGCGGGCGCCGGCAAGCTGGCGGAAACGCGGGCCAATGTGGGCCGCGTCGGCATGGGCGTTGCAGTCCGCGAGGGCGCGCCGGTGCCGGACATGTCCAGTGCCGATGCGCTCAAGCGCTCGGTGCTGGCAGCCGATTCGCTGGTGTTCAACCGCGCCTCGACCGGCCTTTACTTCGAAGGCCTGCTGCGCAAGATGGACATCTACACCCAGGTGGAAGCCAGAACCACGCGCTACCCCGATGGTGCGTCGGTGATGGAACACGTCATCAAGGCCGCCACCCCCGGCGCAGTGCGCGAAATCGGCTTTGGCGCCATCACCGAGATCCTGCTGTACCAGGGCAAGGGCCTGAAGTTTGTCGGCCCGGTGCCGGCCGAGGTGCAGAACTACACCTCGTACACGGCGGCACCGCTGGCGGTTGGCGCGCAGCAGGCCCTGGCCCAGCAGTTTGTGAGCTTTCTCTCGGGCCCGGCGGGCAAGCCGCTCTTTGTGGCGGCCGGCATCACTGACTGATGGACGCCGCTGCGTGAAAGCGCTGTTGCAGCGTGTGGCCGAGGCCCGCGTCGTCATTGGCCGCGGCGTGGTGGGCGCCATTGGGCCGGGCTTGCTGGTCCTGCTGTGCGCCGAGCAGGGCGACACCCCGGAGCAGGCCGACCGCCTGCTGGCCAAGATCCTCAAGCTGCGGATTTTTTCTGATGACGCCGGCAAGATGAACCGCAGTGTGCAGGACCTGGACGGACAGGGGCTGCAAGGCGGCCTGCTGGTGGTGAGCCAGTTCACGCTGGCGGCGGATGTGTCTGGCGGCAACCGGCCGAGCTTCACGGCCGCCGCCTTGCCTGAAGAGGGCCGGCGTCTGTACGAGCACTTCGTCACCCGGGCCCGTGCGGCCCATGCGCAGGTGGAAACCGGTCAGTTTGGGGCCGACATGCGGGTGCACCTGGTCAACGATGGGCCAGTGACGATTCCGCTGCAGATGTAGCGCCACCCGGCTCGGGGTGCTCGCCCGTCAATACGGGTTGGTAAAGCCCATGGCCGCCAGCAGCAGAATTTCCAGTGTTTCCATCTCCAGTGCGTCGCGCTCGTTGGTCTCGTGGTCGTAGCCCTGCGCATGCAGCGTGGCGTGCACCAGCAGGTGCGCGTAGTGGGCCTGCAGCGTCTTGCCCTGCTCGGCCGCCTCGCGCGCGACCACCGGGCCACACAGCACCAGGTCGGCGGTGACCACCGGAGCGCGGGTGTAGTCGAAAGTGAGCACATTGGTGGCGTAGTCCTTGCCGCGGTAGTCGCGGTTCAGGGCCTGGGCTTCCGCCTCACCGACGATGCGCACCGTCAGCTCCGCATCACTCGCCAGCGCGTGGCGAATCCACTGCAGCACATCGCGGCGCGGCAGGGCGGCGCGGTGGCGCGCCAGGTCGGGGAAGGTGCCGAACTGCAGCGACAGGTCGAGCGCGTTCAGTACCGTGTTCGATGCGGCATCATGAGCCATTGCGACTCCGCGTCCGGCTGCGGGTGACCGGGGGCATGGCATCCACCACGTCCACCGAGGGCTCGATCGGCGCCCGCTGCTTGTCATAGGCGTCCACAATGCGGGCCACCAGCGGATGGCGCACCACGTCGGCGCTGGTCAGGCGCGTGATCGCAATGCCCTTGATGCGGCGCAGCACGCGTTCGGCGTCCACCAGGCCGCTGAGCTGGGTACGCGGCAGGTCCACCTGGCTCACGTCGCCGGTGACCACCGCCTTGGCACCAAAACCGATGCGGGTGAGGAACATCTTCATCTGCTCGGGCGTGGTGTTCTGGGCTTCGTCGAGGATCACAAACGCATGGTTGAGCGTGCGCCCGCGCATGAAGGCCAGCGGCGCAATTTCGATCTGCTGGCGCTCGAACGCTTTTTGCACGCGCTCAAAGCCCATCAGCTCATACAGCGCGTCGTAGAGCGGGCGCAGGTACGGGTCCACCTTCTGGCTCAGGTCGCCGGGCAGAAAGCCGAGCCGCTCGCCGGCTTCCACGGCGGGGCGCGTCAGCACAATGCGCTGCACCGTGCTGCGCTCCAGTGCGTCTACCGCGCAGGCCACGGCCAAGTAGGTCTTGCCGGTGCCGGCCGGCCCGATGCCGAACGTGATGTCATGGGTGGCAATGTTGTCCAGGTAAGTGCCCTGGTTCACCGTGCGGGCGCGCAGGTCGGCACGCCGGGTGGACAGCGCCGGCACGCCGTCTGTGCTGGTCGCCGTGCTGATGGTGGGGTCGCCTGCCAGCATCAGTTGCACCGTCTCTTCGGCGATGGGCCGCTGTGCCATTTCATACAAGGCCTGCAGCACCTCCAGCGCCTGCTGCGCCTTGACCTTGGGGCCGTCGATCTTGAACTGCTCGAAGCGGTGCGCAATCGTCACTTGCAGCGCGACCTCGACGGTGCGGATGTGCGAATCCATCGGCCCGCACAAATGGCCCATGCGGGTGTTGTTGGGCGGCGTGAAGGTGTGGCGAAGAATCAAGGCGGGGTGTTTCCGGAAAAGGGCGTTGGGGCGGCAGCGAAAGGTCGAATTGACAATTGTCCGCCCAAATCTCCATGGCCACCTGACTGCTAAGATTCATCAATGATAGGAAGACTCTCCGGCCAGCTGGCCGAAAAGAACCCGCCGGAAATCCTGGTGGACTGCCAAGGCGTCGGCTACGAGGTGCTGGTGCCCATGAGCACCTTCTACAACCTGCCCGCGCTGGGCGAAAAAGTCACCCTGCTGACCCACTTTGTGGTGCGCGAGGACGCGCAGATTCTTTACGGCTTCGGCAGCGCCACCGAGCGTGCGGCCTTCCGTCAGCTCATCAAGATTTCCGGCGTGGGCCCGCGCACCGCGCTCAGCGTGCTCAGCGGCATGAGCGTCGACGAACTGGCCCAGGCCGTGACGCAGCAGGAAGCCGGCCGCATCATCAAGGTGCCCGGCATTGGCAAGAAAACCGCCGAGCGGCTGTTGCTGGAACTCAAGGGCAAACTGGGCGCCGACATGGGCATCACCGTCAGCGTGGCCAACGATGCACAGTCAGACATCCTGCAGGCGCTGGTGGCGCTGGGCTACAGCGACCGCGATGCGGCGCTGGCGTTGAAGGCGCTGCCCAAAGACATCGGGGTGAGTGACGGCATCAAGCTGGCGCTGAAGGCGCTGGCGAAGTGATGTTCACGACATGACCATCCAGACCGACGACTTTTCTGCAGGGGACTTTCCTCCCGCCAAGCGCGTGATGTCCGCCGTGCCCGCCTCCCCCGGCGAGGAGGCCATAGAGCGCGCCCTGCGCCCCAAGCTGTTTGACGAGTACGTCGGCCAGACCAAGGTGCGGGACCAGCTGGAGATATTCATCGGTGCGGCCAAGAAGCGCAGTGAAGCGCTGGACCATGTGCTGCTGTTTGGTCCGCCCGGTCTGGGCAAGACGACCCTCAGCCACATCATTGCGCACGAGCTGGGCGTGAACCTGCGCCAGACCTCGGGGCCGGTGCTGGAAAAGCCCAAGGACCTGGCCGCGCTGCTGACGAATCTGGAAAAAAACGATGTGCTGTTCATCGACGAGATTCACCGCCTGAGCCCGGTGGTTGAAGAGATTCTGTACCCCGCGCTGGAGGACTACCAGATCGACATCATGATCGGCGAAGGCCCGGCCGCGCGCAGCATCAAGCTGGACTTGCAGCCCTTCACGCTGGTGGGTGCCACCACCCGCGCCGGCATGCTGACCAACCCGCTGCGCGACCGCTTCGGCATCGTCGCCCGGCTGGAGTTCTACACACCGGAGGAGCTGGCACGCATCGTGACCCGCAGTGCCAAACTGCTCAATGCACCGATGGACGACGCGGGCGGCTTCGAGATTGCCCGCCGCTCACGCGGCACGCCGCGGATTGCCAACCGCCTCCTGCGCCGGGTGCGTGACTACGCAGACGTGAAAGGCACAGGCCACATCAACCTCGACATCGCCAACAAGGCGCTGGCCATGCTCGACGTGGACCCGCAAGGCTTTGACGTGATGGACCGCAAGCTGCTGGAAGCCGTGATTCACCGCTTCGACGGTGGCCCGGTCGGGCTGGACAACATCGCGGCCAGCATTGGCGAAGAGCGCGACACGATCGAAGACGTGATCGAACCCTATCTGATCCAGCAGGGCTACCTTCAGCGCACACCGCGCGGACGGGTGGCAACCCTGGCGGCGTATCGCCATCTGGGTGTGGCGCCGCCGGCCACGGGCAACGACATGTTCGGCTGAGGGCCCGCGCGGTCGGCTCAGGTCAGCGCACCGCGCGCATCGATGCGGTAGATGCGCTGCACCGTGCCTGCGGCCAGGCCGCCGCTGACGCCAACCATGGCGTTGTGCAGATTGACCGTCGGGTCGCAATGCCCCGGAATGAGCCACACCGTCTGACCGAGGCCGGGCAGCCGCTGGCCGGTCCCTGCAGTGCGCAGGATGCCATGCTCGTCGCCCCCATTGAAGTACTCCAGTTCGGCATCGCCTTCGAGGGTGTGCACCATGGGCAGGCCGGAGTCGATCGCATGGCTCTTGTGGCCGGCATCGCACACGGCGTGCCCGGCGTGGGTGCTCATGACTTGGCTTTTGACAAACAGGGCGTGCTCGAACGGGGGCTGCGCCGCGTCACGCTCATTGCGGGCATAGTCGGCGTCCATGAAGAGGAAGGAGCCCGCCTGCAGTTCGCCGTACACGCCGCTGGCGGCCTCCAGCAAGAAGCTGCCGGTGCCGGCACCCGTGACCAGCTCCACAGGCATGCCCTGGGCTGCAATCAGTTCCCGCGTGAGGACGACGGCCTGCACGGCCTTGGCAATGGCCTCGCGTCGCTCCTGCGCGCTGCGGATGTGCTGGGCCTTGCCGTGGTAGGCCTGCAGCCCGGCAAAGTGCAGCGCCGGGTGTTTGCGGATTTCCAGCGCCAGCGTCACCGCTGCAGCGCCGGGCTCCACGCCGCAGCGCCCCTGGCCGACGTCCATTTCGACGAACACGTCAATTACCGCAGCCACACCCGATGCAGTGCGCGCGTCGTTCATGGCCTGCGCCAGCCGGATCACGCCTTCGGTGCTGTCCACCGCAATGGCCAACTGGCCGTCGTGCGCGGCCACGCGCCGGGCCAGGGCTGCCACACGCGCCAGTTTGGTGGGGGCGATCACTTCATTGCTGATGTAGATGTTGTAGACACCGCCGGCGGCCATGGCCTCGGCTTCGGCGGTTTTCTGCACGCACACGCCGACGGCCCCCGCGCGCATCTGCGCCTTCGCCAGGCTGGCGCATTTGTGCATCTTGGCGTGTGGCCGCCAGCGGATGTTGTGCTTCTTCGCAAACTCGGCCATGCGTGCCAGGTTGCGCTTCATGGCGTCGAGATCGATGACCAGCGAGGGCGTGTCGATCTCGTGGACGGATTTGCCAATCAGGGCAGACAGGTGGGAAGGCAGGGTACTCATGCGGTGCGGAGTCCGGTGGCGGGGTGTCGAGTCAGTTTTCGGTCAGGCCGGTCAGTTTACCGGCTTGTGCCATCGACGCCGTTGCCACGTCCCGTGCCGTCGGAGAACCGGTCATCGCCAGCGTCATCGCCGTCCAGATGCCGTGAATCTGCCCAGCCCACCAGCGTGAAGCCCTCGGGTGTCCACAGCAGACGGTTGATGGCGGTGTTGCCCAGCGCCCAGGTGCGCGGCGCCTGCAGGTCCAGTCGGGTGGCGGCGCGGTACAGCACGTCCATCACCCCGCCATGACCGACCAACGCAATCAGCTCGCCAGTGTGCCGGGCGGCCAGCCGCTCAGCGGTTTCCACCACCCGCTGCTGCAAGTCGAGCAGTGACTCGCCGCCTTCGGGCGTGAACGCAGGATCTCGCTTGCGCCAGCGCTGCGCCTGTTCGGGCAACAGGCCCTCAATCTCGACAAACGTCTTGCCTTCAAAGTGGCCAAAGCTGCGCTCGCGCAGACCCTGATCGGCCTGTACGCCGAGCCCGAGTGGCCTGGCCAGCCATTGGGCGGTTTCAAAGGCGCGCGCCAGGTCGCTGGCGTACACCGCGGTGATGGGCTCGTCCTGCAGCGCCCGTGCCATGCGCTGGGCCTGCAGGCGGCCGGTGTCGTTGAGCGGAATGTCCAGATGCCCCTGGATGCGGGTGTCCACGTTCCAGGCGGTTTCGCCGTGGCGGATGGCGATGATGCGGGTCGCCTCGGTCATGCTGCGCTGTTGATCGCGTCCATCGCCTTCATGACCTTCATCGGGTCAGCGCGGGATTTCGATGTCGATGCGCCGCGTGCCGGGCGGCGGCTGCGGAAAGCCGGTGAGGGCGGCGTCCAGCATGGCGGGCAGCACCGCCAGCGTGTCGGACCAGACGCCATCGTGCAGCGCACGCGTCTCGTACACCACCTGGCCGGTGGCGAGGTCGCGCATCAGGACGGTCAGGTCGCGCTTGAACCACGGCGCCTCGGGAAAGCGCAAGGGAAACGACAGGCCAAAGCCCACCCCACGGCTGCCGCCGCCCACAAACACGCCGGGCGTACCAAAGCCGCCATAGCCGTAGTCGTAGGGGTAGCGATCCACCACCTGGGTGTTGATGAGCACCTGCACACTGAGGCGCGCGGTCGGCGGGTTCAGCACCAGGCCCACCTTGGCCAGTGCCTTGCTGGACAGGCCTTCGACGAAGTCCTGTTGCTGGCCCAGCGCCTGCTGGGACGGCAGGCGCTCAAAGCGGTAGGCCGTGCCGGGTGCGGGCGGTGCGGACTTCCAGGTGGAAAAGGCAGTCACCTCGCTGTCCACCAGACGCACGCTGGAGCAGCCGGTCATCACCAGCAGCGCGGTGCACCACAGGGCGAGCGCGACCCATCGCTTCATTGCGACTGGATCCCGATGACTGCGCGTGCCGGCAAGGCCGGTTCGCCGAAGGTCTCGGCATCGAAGGCCTTGTCGCCATCGGCGTCCGGCACGCCAGTGGCGCGAATGGCCTTGAAGTCGTGGCGCTGGTTGTCCATCAGGTGCGAGGGCACGATGTTCTGGAGGGCCGAGAACATGTTCTCGAGCCGGCCGGGGAATTTTTTCTCCCACTCGCGCAGCATGTTGCCCACCTGCTTGCGCTGCAGGTTCTCCTGGCTGCCGCACAGCGTGCAGGGGATGATGGGGAACTGCCGCACCTCGGCCCAGCGCGTGAGGTCTTTCTCCGTCACGTAGGCCATCGGGCGGATCACCACGTTCTTGCCATCGTCGCTCACCAGCTTGGGCGGCATGCCCTTGAGCTTGGCGGCAAAGAACATGTTGAGAAAGAAGGTCTGCAGCATGTCGTCGCGGTGGTGGCCCAGCGCGACCTTGGTGCAGCCCAGTTCGCCCGCCACGCGGTAGAGGATGCCGCGACGCAGGCGGGAGCACAGCGAGCACAGCGTCTTGCCCTCGGGAATCACGCGCTTGACGATGCTGTAGGTGTCCTGGTTCTCGATGTGGAAGGGCACACCGAGCTTGCCCAGGTACTCGGGCAGCACATGCTCGGGAAAGCCGGGCTGCTTCTGGTCGAGGTTGACCGCCACCAGGTCAAAGTGGATGGGCGCGCGCTTTTGCAGCTTGAGCAGGATGTCGAGCATGGCGTAGCTGTCTTTCCCGCCCGAGACGCACACCATCACCTTGTCGCCTTCTTCAATCATGTTGAAGTCGACGATGGCGCGACCGACCTCGCGGCACAGGCGCTTTTCGAGCTTGTGGTCTTCTCTTTCAATCTTCAGGCTGTTCTGCACGCGGGCAGAGCTCTCGGCCTGTTCAAGTTCTGTATCCCACACGGCGCTCATACAACCTCCGTTCGCCCTGAGCCTGTCGAAGGGCTGTGATCCGGCGCCGCGTGGACTTCGACAAGCTCAGTCCGAACGGTTAAAAAGCATTTCATTGATTGTTCACCACTGTCCTGTCTCGACACGAATCGCCACTTCGCAGTCGTCAAAAATTTCCAGCTTGGCGATCTTCACGCGCACGCCGACCACGCCGGGCAGCAGCATCAGCCGATGGGCCAGCTTGCCGATCAGGCTTTCCAGCAGGTTCACATGCTCGGCGGTGCATTCGTTGATGATGATCTGGCGCACCTTGCGGTAGTCCAGCACGTGGTTGATGTCGTCGTCGTGCGGCAGCAGCGGCTGGGTGCCCTGGTTCAGTTCGGCATCGACCTGAATCGGCTGCGGCGCGGCTTTCTCGTGCTCCAGAATGCCGAGGTTCGCGTCAAAACGCAAGCCGGTGAGCGTGAGGATTTGTGTGCCTCGGGAATTGAACATGGTGACGGCCTGTAAATGGGTATGGCGGTGTTCGCGTGCAGCCTGGGCTTACATCAGCGAGAAGTCGCGCTCGAACTTCATCAGGTGCTGGCCGCCATCGACCAGCAGCGTGGTGCCGGTGATCGACTGGTTCTCCAGCGCGAACTTCACCGTGGCCGCCACATCGGCCGGTGTGGACGAACGGCCCAGCGGCGAAAGGGTGTGCAACGCTTCGAACTTCTCGTCGCTGAGCATATGGCTGGTGAGCGTGAGCCCCGGGGCCACACCCACCACCCGCACCGCCGGCGCCAGCGCCAGCGCCAGCATGGTGCCGGCCGCTTCCAGTGCGGCCTTGGAGAGCGTGTAGCTGAAGAAATCGGGGTTCTGGTTCCAGAGCTTCTGGTCCAGCAGGTTCACCACCGCACCGGTGGCGCCGCGTGCCGCGACGTGGGCATGCAGGGCCTGGGCCAGCAGCACGGCCGCGCCGGTGTTGCTGTGCAGGTGCTTGTCGAGTGCAGCAAAGCCAAAGCTCGCTGCGCTGTCGTGCTCGAAGGTGGAGGCGCTGTTGACCACCGCATCAAGCCGGCCGCAGCGCGCCACCACCGCAGGCACCAGCGCGCGCACCGCGCCTTCATCCGCCAGATCGGCTTCAAACACCAGCGGCTCGACCGCCACGCCGGCTTTGGCGGAGGCCATGCGCGCGCAATCCGCAGCGGTCGCCAGCGCGTCGCCCTGCGAGCTGCGGTAGTGCACAGCCACCTGCCAGCCGCCAGAGGCCAGCGCGAGCGCGATCTCGCGGCCGAGCCGCTTGGCGGCGCCAGTGACAAGAACAACGGGCAGTGAGGAGGGCGCGGGCATGGCAGGCAAGTGAGCTGGAGGAAAGGAACGCAGGGAATCAGGAGGCTGGGGGGATGGCCGACAATCGGGATATTTCGTCACGCCCAGGTCGATGGCGCTGCATGCCCGACCCCGACGACAAGACCCGGACCCAAACCGATGAGCCCAGCCAGCCAAAGCCGCATTTTACCGGCCGACCCCGACCAGCGCCTCACCGAGGTGATTGCGACCGCCATCAACGATGCGGGCGGCTGGCTTCCGTTCGACCGCTTCATGGCGCTGGCGCTCTACACGCCCGGCCTCGGTTACTACGCGAACGACTCCCGCAAGTTCGGCCTGATGCCCGTGGGCGGCAGCGATTTTGTGACCGCCCCCGAGCTGTCACCCCGTTTCGGCCAGACGCTGGCCCGCCAGGTCGGCCAGGCGCTGCAGGCCACCGGGACAGCCGAGGTCTGGGAGTTCGGTGCCGGCTCCGGCGCGCTGGCGCAGCAGGTGCTGACGGCGCTGGGCGAGCAGGTGCAGCGCTACACCATCGTCGATCTCTCGGGCAGCCTGCAGGCGCGCCAGCGGGAGCACCTGGCTGCTTACGGTGACAGGGTGCAGTGGGTGAGTGAATTGCCCGCGCAGATGCGTGGCGTGGTACTGGGCAATGAGGTGCTGGACGCCATGCCGGTCAAGCTCCTGATGCGACTTGGCGGTGAATGGCATGAGCGCGGCGTGGTGCTGCATGAAGATCGCTTCACCTGGGCCGACCAGCCCACAGCGCTCCGGCCGCCAGTGGAAGTGGAAAGCGACCACGACTACCTCACTGAAATTCACCCTGAAGCGGAAGGCTTTGTGCGCACACTGGCCGACCGGCTGGTGCAGGGCGCCGCCTTGTTCATCGACTACGGTTTCCCTGAAGCCGAGTACTACCACCCGCAGCGCCACATGGGCACCGTGATGTGCCACCGCGCCCACCAGTCCGATGGCAATCCCCTGGCCGATGTGGGCCTGAAAGACATCACCGCGCATGTCAACTTCACCGGCATCGCGCTCGCAGGGCAGGAGGCCGGCCTCCAGGTGCTGGGCTATGCCAGCCAGGGGCGGTTTCTGCTCAACTGCGGCGTGGTCGACGGCATGGAAGGCGCAAGCCTTGCCGAGCGCAGCATGGTGCAGAAGCTCATCAACGAACACGAGATGGGCGAGCTGTTCAAGGTCATCGCGTTTGGTGCCAAGGACAACCCCGATTGGGAACCCATCGGCTTTGCGACAGGCGACCGTACGCATACTCTGTAACACCCCCGTCCAGGCTCACTGCGTGTAGCCTGTTTCCCCCTCAAGGGGGCGGCGCCTGCGGTCTGGCAGAGCCAGTCCCGCGGCGCCCGCTGGTTGCGCCCCCATGAGGCATCCTTCGACAAGCTCAGGACGAACGGAACTCAGTGAACTTCCATTCAGGGCTTGTCTTCACCAGCGGAGCCGCGGAACCGGCTTAGCCGGGCCGCAGGCGGACGGCCCCCTCGGGGGGCAGCGACCCACACGAAGTGGGGGAGCGTGGGGGCTAAACTCCTCTGATGATCCGCTGGTTCATCGTCATCTTCCTCGCCCTGGTGTTCATCAGCTGGTTCAGCCCCTTGCTGCACAAGCTGGGCTTCGGCAAGCTGCCGGGCGATTTGCGCTTCACGCTGTTTGGCCGTGAGTGGTTTCTGCCGGTCACCACCACCATCGTGCTGAGCTTTGTGGCCAGCGTGATCGCCAAGTTCATCTGACGCACGTCAGTCGCCACCCGCGGAATCCTGCATGTCATTTTTCAAAGACCTGAATCTTGCTGCGTTCACCGCGGGCTTTGTGGCCGTGCTGGTTGGCTTCACCAGCTCGGTGGCCATCGTGTTCCAGGCGGCGCAGGCCTTCCATGCCACGCCGGAGCAGATTTCGTCGTGGATGTGGGCGCTTGGCCTCGGCATGGGGCTGTGCTCCGCGGTGCCGTCGATCTGGCTGAAAAAGCCGGTGATGGTGGCCTGGTCTACGCCCGGCGCGGCGGTGCTGGCCACAGCCGGGCTCGCAGGCGGCTTCTCGATGGGCGAGGCGGTGGCGGCCTTCATGGTCAGCGCGCTGCTGATCACGCTGTTCGGCATCACCGGCTGGTTTGAGCAAGTCATGAACCGCATTCCGGTGGCGATTGCCTCGGCGCTGCTGGCCGGCGTGCTGGCGCGCTTTGGCCTGCAGGCCTTTGCGGCGGCGCAGACCGCCCTGCCGCTGGTGCTGCTGATGCTGGCGATTTATCTCGCCGGCAAGCGCCTGGTGCCGCGCTACGCCGTGGTGCTCACGCTGCTGGGTGCCATCATGTTCGCCGCAGCGCGCGGGCAGCTGGCGTGGTCGGAGGTGCGCTTTTCGCTCGCCATGCCGGTGTTCGTGATGCCGCAGTTCAGCATGGCGGCGGTGGTGAGTCTGGCGATTCCGCTGTTCGTGGTGACCATGGCCTCGCAGAACCTTCCGGGCGTGGCGGCCATTCGTGCGGCGGGTTACGGACCAGATGCGGCAGATGGCGGCATTCCGATCTCCAAAGTCATCACGCTCACGGGTCTGGCCACCCTGGTGCTGGCGCCCTTCGGCGCCTTTGCGCTGAACCTGAGCGCCATCACCGCCGCCATCTGCATGGGCGAAGAAGCGCATGAAGACCCGCGCAAGCGCTACACCGCAGCGGCAGTGTGCGGCCTGATCTACATCGTCATCGGCATCCTGGGGGCAGCGGTGACCGGCCTGCTCACCGCGTTCCCGAAAGAGCTGGTGGTGGCGATTGCCGGCCTGGCCCTGCTGGGCACGATAGGCAGCGGGCTGGCGGCAGCGGTCAGGGACGAAGACCACCGCGAGGCGGCGCTCATTACCTTTCTGGTCACGCTCTCGGGCGTGGTGATTGCCGGCGTGGGTTCGGCCTTCTGGGGCGTGGTCGCCGGCGCGATCGCGCTGTTTGTACAACAATACGGTCAGACCTCTCGCCGCTCCGCATCACGCTGAGCGACCCGGCCCCCTTCAACCCGCTGCGGCATGCGCCGCAGCCACTGCCCCACCGCCATGCACATCCTGTTTGTTGCCGATCCGCTGGAGTCCTTCAAGATCTACAAGGACACCACCTTTGCCATGATGCGCGAGGCGCAGCGGCGCGGCCACCGCATCAGCGCCTGCGAGGTGAAAGACATCACCTGGAAGCGCGGCAGCGTGGTCACCGCCTTTGTGCGCGACATCACGCTGACGGGCGATGCCGACGTGTGGTTCACCGCCGCACAGCACCACCCCGACGAGCGGCCGCAGCCGCTGAAGGACTTCGGCTGCGTGGTGATGCGCAAGGACCCGCCGTTTGACAGCGAGTACTTTTACAGCACCCACCTGCTGGAGCAGGCCGAACGCGAAGGCGCCCGCGTCTTCAACAAGCCCCGGGCGCTGCGCGATCATCCGGAAAAACTCGCCATCATGGAGTTTCCGGAGTTCATCGGCCCGACGCTGGTGACGCGCGACGCGAGCGACATCAAGCGCTTTCACGCCGAGCACAAGGACATCATCCTCAAGCCGCTCGATGGCATGGGCGGCATGGGCATCTTCCGCGTGAAGGAGGACGGTCTCAATCTGGGCAGCATCATTGAAACCCTGAACAAGGACGGCGCGCAAAGTGTGATGGTGCAGAAGTTCCTGCCCGAGATCGTTCATGGCGACAAGCGCGTACTGGTGATTGGCGGCAAGCCGGTGCCGCAATGTCTGGCCCGCATTCCACAGGGCGGTGAGGTGCGCGGCAACCTGGCGGCCGGCGGCAAGGGCGTGGCGCAGCCGCTGTCGGCACGCGACCGCGAGATCGCCGAAGCCATTGGCCCGGTGCTGGCGGCGCGCGGCCTGTTGCTCGCCGGCATCGACGTGATCGGCGACTGCGTGACCGAGATCAACGTCACCAGCCCGACCTGCTTTCAGGAAATCTTTGACCAGACCGGCTGCGACGTGGCGGCGCTGTTCGTCAATGCGCTGGAAGATGCGTTGAGTATCTGATGAACTGACTGAGCCAGACCACGGTCCGTTCGCCCTGAGCTTGTCGAAGGGTGAAGCCCGAACGCTGGCGACACATCCGGGGAAGAAAAATCAGGCCCTGGCCAGCGCCCCATCCACAAATACCTTGAGCTCGCCAGGCGCAAACGACGTCCACGCCTCGTTGGTGGTCAGTGGCGCCGTCACCACCACCGCCACGCGGTCCGTGGGGCTGGTGTGCTCGGCAAAGTTCACGCTCACGTCGTCGTCGCTCAGCGTGGCATGCGCGAACGGGTGGCGTCGCTCCACATAGCACAGGTGGGTGGACGCATGGGCCCACAAGGCCTGGCCGTTACTGAGCAGAAAATTGAAGGTGCCGTGGCGCGCAATCTGCGGTGCCAGCTCGCGCAGCGTGATGCTCAGTTCGGCCACGCTGGGCACATCGGCATGCGACTTGGCCAGCTCCTGCATGATCCAGCAAAAGGCCCGCTCGCTGTCGGTGTTGCCCACTGGCCGGAAGCTACCGTGCAGCCGCGGCGCAAAGTCTTTCAGGTCGCCGTTGTGGGCGAACACCCAGTAGCGGCCCCACAGCTCGCGCACAAAGGGGTGGCAGTTCTCCAGGGCCACGCTGCCCTGGGTGGCTTTGCGAATGTGCGCAATCACATGCCGGCTCTTGATCGGGTAGCGACGGATCAGCTCGGCCACCGGCGACTCGCAGGCCGGCAGGTGATCGACAAAGTGGCGCAGGCCGCGATCTCCGCCGACCCCGGGCGCATTTTCAAAAAAGGCAATGCCCCAGCCATCGCCGTGGTGGTCGGTCCGCCCGCCGCGCTGCGCGAAGCCGCTGAAACTGAAAGTCACGTCGGTCGGCGTGTTGCAGCTCATGCCCAGCAGTTGGCACATTTCAGGCGACCTCTTTCGGTGGTGTGGCGGGCACCGGCACACGCAGTTGCACGGCAGCCACCATGGCCAGCAGGCACAGCGCGGCCAGCATCAGGAAGGCCTCGTTGAAGGCGGCCAGCCGTTCCGGGCTGGTGACCGGGTTGGTCAGCGAGTCACCGTGCGCGGCCACGCGCCATTCGAGCACGATGCCGCACAGGCTCACGCCGATGGCGCCGCCCAGCATGCGCAGGAAGTTGATGGCGCTGGCGCCCTGCGACAGCAGGTGCTCATGCAGCGGCCGCAGCGAGCCGAGGTTGAGCGAAGGCAGGATGAAGCCCAGTCCGACGCGCCCCAGAATCGCCCACATCGCCAGCAGCCACAGGCCTGAGCCCAGACTGACGGTGAGCATCAGCGCAAACGAAGCCGCCAGCAGCGCCAGCCCGGTGGTCACCAGAAGCCACGTGGGCTGCTTGTCGGCCAGACGTCCGACGCCAGCGATCGTGCCGGCCAGCACCAGCCCGGCCGGCAGCAGGATGGTGCCGACGTGCGAGGCCGAGAGCTGCAGGCCCAGTTGCAGGTACACCGGCAGCAGGTAGGTGGAGCCGAACAGCGCCGTGCCATAGATGAAGGCGACGATGCTGCCCATCGCAAACGGCCGGTAGCTGAACAGCGCCAGGTTCATCAGCGGTGCGCCACCCTGGGCCGCGAGCCGGTGCTGCCACCAGACAAAGGCCGCCAGCACGAGCACCGCCACACCCAGCAGTGTCAGGGCCTGTGCGTGGCGCGCGCCGTGCAGCTCGACCATGCCGTTGAGCAGGCACAGCGTGCCCAGCGCGCCGAGCAGCAGGCCGCGCCAGTCGATCATCGCGCCCTGCCGGTTGGCCGCCACGCCGCCCGGCGCGGTGTTGGGCACATAACGCCAGGCCATCCACAGCGAGAGCAGGCACAGCGGCACCACCATGAAGAAAATCGAGCGCCAGCCGAACAGGTCCACCAGCACGCCGCCCACACTGGGGCCAAGCGCGGGCGCCAGCACCACCCCCATGCCGAAGAGGCCGCTGGCACGTCCCTGTTCGTGCGGCCCGAAGGCGCGCATGATGATGATGGCCGGAATCGGCTGCACCACGCCAGCGGCCAGGCCTTCGGCGACGCGCGCGGCCAGCACCAGGTCAAACTGGTTGGAGAGGCCACCCACCACACCGCCAGCCATCAGCAGCAGCATGGTGCCCACGTAGGTGCGGCGGTAGCCATAGCGCGCCAGCAGCCAGGGCGTGGTCAGCATGGAGACCGTCATCGCCACCATGAAGCCCGAGCTGACCCACTGCGCCCGCTCCTGGCCCAGCGCAAAGTGATGGCTCATGTCGGGGATCGCCACGTTGACGATGGTGGACGACATGATGGAAGCCATCGTCCCGATCATCACCGACAGCAGCAACAGCCAGCGGTAACGCGGGCCGTGGCGGGCCTGCAGATCAGCCAGTGCGGCGGACATGGTGGCGGTCTGGCCGCTCAGTCCCGCGGCTCCGACCAGAGCTTGCCGCCGGTCGCCCAGTTCTCGCGCTTGATGTCGGTGATCAGGATGTCAACCGCCTCCGGCTGGCCACCGAGGATCTCGACGCTGACACGGGTGATGGCCTCAACGAGCTTTTTCTTCTGCTCGACGGTGCGGCCTTCCATCATTTCGACGTGGTAAGTGGGCATGGTTTTCCTCAAAAGGGCAGTGACGGATGGCCTGATGATAGAAGCTCGGGAGCCCGGCGCACGTCAGCGCCCGCAAAAGACCATGGAACGGCTGTCAGTCTGCACTGACAACATGACACGGCCCCTTCGCCGCGACCTGCCGCACCGGCCGTGCGACACTCCTTGGCACAAGCCCCTTTCCGGGTGTCGGCACGGGTTTCGCGCCGCGCCCGCCATGACCCGCAGGCCGTGCCACCGCACGCTGCGGTACCGCCACAGGCCTCACCTTGTCTTTCCTGCTTCAACCCTCCCTGGCCGACAGGCCTTTGCCCCTGCTGGCCGGGCGCAACTACCACTGCCAGTGCGGCCAGCCGGTGTTCTTTCGCAACAGCAAATGCCTGGCCTGCAACACGCCGCTGGGTTACGACTGCGAGCGCGGCCTGCTCCTGCCCTTGATGCCGGGGCCGCAACCTGCCACCTGGCAAGCGTGGCGGGCCAGCGATGCACCGCGCCAGGCCCCACCCGATGAACCGCACCCGCCGGCGCTGGAGGAGATCCCGGGACAGGAGTTTGCCGCCGCGCCAGCTTACGCTTTGGACGAGGCCACTCAAGAGACTGGGCCCGCAGGGGATGCCGCCAACACGGACAACGCCAACGGGCAGGAGGGCATGGCACCTTCTGCGTGGCAGTCGCAAGGCCAGTCCGCATGGGGCATGGAACCGCTGGCGCCGACATACCGGCGTTGCCTCAACCTGTCCACACCCGCTTCCTGCAACTGGCTCATTGCAGACGGCGATCCGCATGACATGTGCCGCGCCTGTCGCCTGAACCGCACCATTCCCGATCTCACCGACCCCGCCGAGCCGGACAACGGCTACCTTTGGGGGCTGGTGGAACTGGCCAAGCGCCGGCTGGTGTCGTCGCTGATCCTGCTGGGGCTGCCGGTGGCCTCACGCATGAGCGAGGACCCTGAGCGTGGCCTGATGTTCGATTTCCTGCGCTCGCCGGTGAACGGCCCGCATGTGATGACCGGACACGACACTGGCCTCATCACACTGAACGTGGACGAGGCCGACGACGCCAAGCGGGAGGCGGTGCGCATGGCCCTGCGCGAACCCTACCGCACGCTGCTCGGGCATTTCCGCCACGAGGTCGGCCACTACTACTGGGACCGCCTGATTGCCGGCACGCCCTGGGCAGACGGTTTTCACACGCTGTTTGGCGATGAGTCCATCGACTACGCCAGCAGCCTGCAGCGCAATTACGAGGAAGGCCCGGCGCCGAACTGGCCGCAGCACTTTGTCAGCGCCTATGCCAGCGCCCACCCGTGGGAGGACTGGGCTGAATGCTGGGCCCACTACCTGCACATGCGCGATGCCATCGACACCGCGCTGAGTTTCGGGCTGAGCGTGGACCGCTTTGACCTCGAGTTCACGCCATTCACGCTGGATGAGCTGTACCAGCCGGAGCATCCGGAAGCGCCGCAGTTCCTCTCCTTTTTGAACCACTGGACCCGCCTGACCACCATGCTCAACGAGATGTCGCGCAGCATGGGCCAGCCTGATTTCTACCCGTTTGTGTTGCCACAGGATGTGATTGCCAAGCTGCATTTCATCCACCTGGTGGTCAGCTCGGGCAGTTGGCGGTCGTAGTGGCGCGGTAGGATGGCCGGCAGTTCCAGACTGCAGCCAGCATGCCGCGTACACCCCGTCTACCCCGCACACCGCGAAGCCACCACTACAGCGTTTACGTGATCGAGCTCGCCCCCGAGGTCTGGGACGTGGCGCGCTTTCGGCGTGCCAATCCGGACTACCAACTGGGAAAGCCCTTCGTGTACGTGGGCATGACCGGGCTGGACGTGGACCTGCGCTTTGACAAACACAAGGCGGGTATCCAGTCCAACCGCTTTGTGCGCGACTTCGGTCTGCGGCTCTTGCCGCAGCTCTACACCATGTACAACCCGATGCCGTATGACGCGGCGCGAGACATGGAAGTGGAGCTGGGCATCGGCCTGCGTGAAGCGGGCTACGGTGTCTGGCAGGCCTGAGGTTTCAGACGGCTTCAGCTTCCGGGTGCGCTCCCGCGCGCTGCGCAGAGGCGTGCTGGTCAGGCCGGGCGTCGCCTTCGGTGCCACCTGCAAGCGCAGAGGCCACGGCGTCCAGCGCCTGTTCGACCACGCCATGGGTGTCCACCGGCTGCAGCAGACGCTCGCGCAGCAGGCGTTCGCAACTGCGTTTGGTCATCGAATGGGGCTGGCCGCCATGGCTGAGGAACATGAAGAGCGTTCCCTTGGTGCTGACCCAGATCAGCTGGGCCCGCAGCCACTGCCGCCGCGAATAAAGATCCACCCAGTCACCCGTCCTCAGTGACTGCAGGAGCTTCTCGGCTTCGGCAGAGGCGAGGGCGGGCAAGTCGGTCGGCTGCGCGGCAGAGCGTGTCTGTGCCGGGGGCGCAGTCTCCCGTGCCGGCAGGCGCTGCGGCGAGCCATCGGCAGGGGCGGCATGCGCCATCGGCAGCAATTCGCCGTGGTCGGTCTGCACCGTGTCTTCAAAGCCGGCGGCGTGCAGGTCGTCGCGCCCCATCCACGGCAGCGCTTCCGCGCCGTCCTGCAGCGTGTCGCGGTGGTCGCCGTCATCGAGCTGCTCGGTATCGTCAGGGTCATACAGCTGCTCGTGGTCCAGATAGTCCTGCAGTTCCTCCGCGTGGGTCATTTCATCGCTCTCCAGCGGCATGGCGCCGGACTCCTCCGCATCGCGCCGGCTCTTGAGGCGGCGCAGCTTGAGCACCGGGCGGTGGAGCTTCATCAGCGCCTCGAAGAAGGCGTCGCTTTCGCGCGGGTCCTGCCCGATCAGCGTCAGCCCCTCATGGAGCCTGGCCAGCAGGCCGGGAATCATGGCGATGAGCTTGGATGGCCGCTGCAGCGTGACGTCGCGCTTGACGCTCCAGATCAGGTCCGGCACCACCGAGCCGAAACCCCTGGGGTCGACCTGGTTGCGGGTGTCGACGAGTTTCGCGTGCGCCAGCGCCAGGGCCCAGGGGCCCAGAAGAAAATCCAGCACCAGCCGATGGACTTTTTCAAGGTCTGAGCGCTGGCTCAGCCCGGTGGCGATCTGGTCTGCCAGGAGCTGGCGGTCCTCGGCAAAGCGCAGCGTCTTCAGGATGTGATCGCGTTGCTGGGTCTCTCGCGTGTCCAGCCCCGACCACTGCTGCTCCAGCGTGGTCATGGCATCCACAAAGGGTACGAAGTCGTCGATGTCCTGCTCGTTCAGCGTCGTGAAGGCCTGTGTGACATGGCCCAGGAAGGTCTGGAACTCGGGATTCGATGTGTCGTTGTATTTGAAGCTGCGCTGGGCCACGCGTTCCAGCAGGCGCCGGCCGGCATGCCGTTCGTCGCTGAAGAAGCGCGGATCCACCATGGCCAGCCGCAGCAAAGAGGGCTCCAGTGCCACGATGGCTTCGCGCACCGGCACCAGCAGCCGTGGGTCTTGCGCCACCTGGTTGACCAGCTTGCGCACCACCTCCAGCCCCAGCACCTGGTCCACGTGCTGCGCTTCCTTCTTCAGTTGCGTGCGCACCATGGCCCGCTCCCGGGCGCGGCCGTAAGGCCCCCACACCTGCTGGTTGAGCTGACTGCGCTCGTCAACCTGTTCAGTGGGGCGCGGGCCGCCCGGCAGTTCCGCATCTGCCCGCCGTCGGGTATCCGGAAGGTCCACCAGCGGTGCGGCTGTTGAATCGGGCGCCGACTTCAGCGCCTGGAGCTCTTCCTCGATGTTGTCGTAATAGGCTGGCGCCAGCGGCCGCGCGGCTGCCGGGGCGTTGCTGTTGAAAAGGAACTCCTGGAAGAGTTCTTCGCGTATTTCAAAGTTGGACAGGTCGGCGTACTGCACTGGCTCAGCGGCTGCCGACAGCGGGGCATTGCCGGTGGAGAACCCGCCCTCTGAATGCCAGCCGCCTGAGGCCGTATCTGCTGCAGGCGCCGCTTGCCGGGCCGCCTCGCGGTCGGCGATGCCCGTCTCTGACCTGACCGCGCTGCGTGCGGTTTGCGCAGAGGCCTGGGGCACCACCCGGTAGCTGGCCCCCTGGACATTGGACATCTCCAGAAGATTGATCAGCCGCTCGTAGACCAGCCGCAGCTCGCGCCCGAAGGGCTCACCCAGATGGCGGATCCACAGCGCCACCAGGGCCGGCTCGGCTGCGGTCTCACCCATCAGGTCCTGGAGGGCCCGGACATAGGTCTCGGGTTGCAGCGGGTTCATGTCGGGGCGCACGCTCGACAGGCCGCGCACCGAACTCACCAGCTTGTCGAGCTCGGCCAGCAGCGGCTCCACCGCGGGCCGCACCTGCTGTGTCAGGCGTGAGGACTCAATGGAACGGGACACGTCCGCGTCATCGACCAGCGAGAGCGACAGGTGCGCGGCCGGCCCCCCGGCAGCGTGGGGCGGTGGCTCGGCGGCGTCTGGCGTGTTCAGGGCCACGCCGCGTGCCGCGGCTGGCGCGCAATCGGCGAACAGGGCCTGCAATCGTTCGGGGTAGCGCTCGCACCAGGCCGGCTTGTTCTGGAGCAACTCGCGCCACGCCAGGCCAGACTGTTCCCGGTCGGTGCCGGGCTGACCGAGCGACTCGGCGAACTGCAGGGCGGCCACGGCGTCGTCCAGACTGCGTTCCAGTGCCGGGCCCGCCGCTTCGACGGCCTGCTCCAGGCAGCGCGCGAAAACATCAGGTTGTGCAGCCATGGTGCGGTTCGTCAATGGCGCGGGGCGAGCGTCGAGCCCGGCCCCGACGGCACAGGATCAGGCGCGCTCGCGAGATGGCTGCTGCCGGACTGAAGCTTGGGATGCATACACTGGATATCCACTTGAAGAGACAGCAAGAACATGATGGCGGGGCGAACGGACAAACCATGCTCCTTGACCAGAGGCTAGCGTAAGCGGGGGGTCACAAGGCGTACCCGTCAATTTCAAAGTGTTGCAATTGGTTGCGCCTTCATACATCTCGGGTTAACCCGGCAAATGGTGTTACGTCACGGGCTATGCCGGTTGCGGTGCCTTGCCATCGCGTGCGGCAAGGTGCACACCGCAGCCACCGGCTTGCTTTGTAAGATGCGGCTTCCGAGGAGTTCTGTTTGTTGCCGTCCATCTACCACCCCCACATCGAGCGTCAGACGCAGGCTGCGTGGCCTCGCCGCGCTCTGCCATGGGCGTTGTGGGCCTGTCTTTTCCTCGTTCCCTGGGCCCAGGCGTGGGGCCAGAGTCTTCCGTCATGGGTGGCGCAGATCGGTCAAAGCCCGGAGCAGATCGCGGCAAGTTCGCCCGAGGCACGGCCCGTGCGGCCGGCGCGCCGCCTGTCCTCCGGCGCCGTCGGGTCGCTGCGGCTGGCTGAGGTGGCGTGGTCGGGCTGTCGTTTTGAAGAGACGTTTTTCTTTGGCCACCAGAAGCTGGAGCAGCTCGAACTGCTGCTCCTGGCGCCCGGCACCGGTCCGGCAGCCGACGAGGCCGTCACAGGTGCCCAACGTGCTGTGCTGACGACGCTGAGGGCTGAGCTGGGGCCCGAACTCGCCGCCTTCGGCGTGCCCGCGCAGACGCTGCCCGACACCGCCTCCTGGGTGGCAGGCGATGCCGACGTGATGCTGTTCCGCTCAGGCCGGCCGGGCGCACCCACGCTGCGCCTGGTGATCCGGCAAAGGCAGTTGGTGGACGGCAGTCAGCTCTGACACGGCACGCCCCGAAACGTCGCTCGGGGCGTGTGCGGTGATGTCAGCGGTTCAGGCGGCAGCCTTCACCTTCAGACGCCAGGCATGCAGCAACGGCTCGGTGTAGCCGCTTGGCTGCTCCAGACCCTTGAGCACCAGGTCCAGTGCGGCCTTGTAGGCGGCTGAGGTCGTGAAATGACCAGCCATCGGCTTGTAGAGCTTGTCGCCCGCGTTCTGCTTGTCGACCACAGCGGCCATGCGCTCGAAGGTCTCGATCACCTGCGCCTTGGTCACCACGCCGTGGTGCAGCCAGTTGGCGATGTGCTGGCTGCTGATGCGCAGCGTGGCACGGTCTTCCATCAGGCCGACGTTGTGGATGTCGGGCACCTTGGAGCAGCCCACGCCCTGGTCGATCCAGCGCACCACGTAGCCCAGGATGCCCTGCGCGTTGTTATCAAGCTCCTGCTGCTTTTCAGCAGCGCTCCAGTTCGGTGTGCTGGTCACCGGGATCTGCAGCAGGCCGCCGAGCAGGTTGTCGCGCTCCTTGTCGGCCTTGGTTTTTTCGAGCTGCTTTTGCACATCGCTCACTTTGACCTGGTGGTAGTGCAGTGCGTGCAGCACGGCGGCGGTGGGGCTGGGCACCCACGCGGTGTTGGCGCCGGCCAGCGGGTGTGCAATCTTTTGTGTGCGCATGGCGGCCATCAGGTCGGGCATGGCCCACATGCCCTTGCCGATCTGCGCCTTGCCGCGCAGGCCGCAGTCCAGGCCCACCAGCACGTTGTTCTTCTCGTAGGCGTTGATCCAGGCGGTGGTCTTCATGTCGCCCTTGCGGATCATCGGGCCGGCCTGCATGGCGGTGTGCATCTCGTCGCCGGTGCGGTCCAGGAAGCCGGTGTTGATGAAGGCCACGCGGGCCGCTGCCTGGCCAATGCAGGCCTTGAGGTTGACACTGGTGCGGCGCTCTTCGTCCATGATGCCGAGCTTGACGGTGTTTTCCTTCAGGCCCAGCGTCGCTTCGACGCGGCCGAACAGTTCGCTGGCAAAGGCCACCTCAGCGGGGCCATGCATCTTGGGCTTGACGATGTAGACGCTGCCCTTGCGGGAGTTCTTGATGCCGTCCTTGCCCTTGCGCTGCAGGTCGTGCAGGGCGATGGTGGTGGTGACCACGGCGTCCATGATGCCTTCGGGGATTTCTTTCGTGCTGCCGTCGGCGGCCTTGTACAGGATGGCCGGGTTGGTCATCAGGTGGCCCACATTGCGCAGGAACATCAGCGAACGGCCGTGCAGCGCGACGGTCTTCTTGCCCTTGGGCGCGGTGTACACGCGGTCGGCGTTCAGGCCGCGGGTGAAGGTCTTGCCGCCCTTGATGACCTCTTCCGTCAGCGTGCCTTTGAGGATGCCCAGCCAGTTGCTGTAAGCCAGCACTTTGTCGTCCGCGTCGACCACGGCCACCGAGTCTTCGAGGTCGAGGATGGTGGAGAGCGCGGCTTCAATCACGAGGTCAGCCATGCCAGCCGCATCACTGGCGCCGATGGCCGTCTTGCGGTTGATGCGGATGTCGAGGTGCAGGCCGTTGTGCGCCAGCAGGATGGACGACGGCGATTTCGCCTCGCCCTGGTAGCCGACGAACTGGTCGTGGTCGGCGAGACCCGTGCTGCTGCCGTCTTTCAGTTTGACGCGCAGCTTGCCGTCCTGCACGCTGTAGCCGGTGCTGCCGACATGCGAGCCTTTTTTGAGCGGTGCCGTGCGGTCCAGCACATGGCGTGCGTATTCAATGACCTTGGCGCCGCGCTTGGGGTTGTAACCCGAGCCGCCGGGGCCGGCCTTGCCGCAGCCGCCGTCTTCAGAAATCGCGTCGGTGCCGTACAGCGCGTCATAGAGTGAACCCCAGCGGGCGTTGGCGGCGTTGAGGGCATAGCGTGCGTTCAGGATGGGCACCACCAGCTGTGGGCCGGCCTGGCGGGCGAGTTCGGCGTCCACATTCGAGGTGGTGGCCTTCACTTTTTTCGGCTGCGGCACCAGGTAGCCGATCTTTTCCAGAAAGGCGCGGTAGGCGGGCATGTCGGTGATCGGGCCGGGGTGGGCCTTGTGCCAGTGGTCCAGTTCGATCTGCAGGCGGTCGCGCTCGGCCAGCAGGGCGATGTTTTTCGGTGCCAGGTCGGCCACGATGGCGTCAAAGCCTTTCCAGAACTTTTCGCTGCTGACGCCCGTGCCCGGCAGCACTGCGTCTTCAATGAAGCGGTACAGGTTGGTCGCCACTTCGAGGCGGTGGCAGGTGGTGCGTGGCGTGCTGGTTTTGGAGGTAGCGCTTGTCATGGTGTCCCTTGTGGCAATTGTGGCAATTGGATTGAACTGAAAACGGTTGAATACGGGTGGTTGAATGCG
The DNA here is from genome assembly GCA_943370905.1 of Synechococcus sp. UW140. Lineage (GTDB taxonomy): Bacteria > Pseudomonadota > Gammaproteobacteria > Burkholderiales > Burkholderiaceae_C > Polaromonas. The sequence continues at coordinate 60,253 of CALRSS020000009.1, read as the reverse complement.
GGTGATTGAGTGCGGCTGGGCGGCTGGCGGGCCGGTCAGGATGGCCTCGCATGCGTTGGCCCTATTGTCGTGGAGTCAGACCGGGCAACGTCAGCACATCGCGCAGGTCGTTTCCGGTGAATACCGGCTGCGTGTCCAGTTCCTCGAAGGGCAACTGGTAGCGGTTGATCCAGAGCGTCTGGTAGCCAAACCACGTGGCGGCCAGCGCGTCCCAGGCATTGCAGCTCACAAAAGCCACCTGGTGCGCGGGCAGGCCGGTGGCGGCCAATCCCAGTTCATAGGCCTCCGGGGCGGTTTTGTACTGGCGGATGCTGTCGACACTGATCACGTGGTCGAGCAGGCCGTCCAGCCCGGCGGAGCGCACGGCAACATGGAGCATCGACGGGTCGCCGTTTGACAGGATGCCGGTCACTATGCCGCGCGCCTTCAGCGCCTGCAGCACTTCCTTGTTTTCGGGGAAGGCCGACAGGTGCCGGTACTGGTTCATCAACTGCTCTTCACGCTCAGTGGTCAGGTCCAGCCCCAGGCGTTTGCAGGCGTAGCGCAGACCGGCGCGCGTGAGCTCCCAGAAAGGCCGGTACACAGACTCGCGCCGTGGCCCGCGCCGGCTGGTGGTGACGAGGCGGGTGTAGTCAATCTGCTTGTCGCGCCACAGCACACCGAGTGCCTGGCCTTGCCCTGGAAAGAACTGCTCGGCCAGCAACCCCACGCTGTACACGTCGAACAGCGTGCCGTAGGCATCAAACAGCACGGCATGCAGAGGGCCGGCACTGGCAGAGGTCGCTTTGTTCATCCAGTCAACTGTATTTGATACACGGCCATCGATTAACAACCAGTCAAGCGCTTTATTTGTGACCTTTAAGCATGTAATTTGAGGCGCTTCTCCCCGACGCGTGAGCGCCTGACCAGGCTGTGCCCAGCGCCGAGGCTGGCATATGTCTTGCGAGTGCGCTTGTACACAAGTCGCGATGAGTCAAATTGGTGCCCGTCTTGTGCTCACTGTTCGCACCCCGTTCGCACCCCTTTCGCACCTTTACCCAGCCAGGAGCCCCGCATGACCCTTCCCCCCACCACCGCTTCCAGCCTTGCCGGCGGCAGCACACGCCGCACCATCCTCAAGTCCACCGCGGCAGGGGCTGCATTGGGCGTGTTGGGTGCGCCGGCACTGGTACGTGCACAGGGCGGGCCCAAGCTTCGCATTGGCTACTGGCCGCTGTCGGCCGGCCTGCCGTTCTATGCGGCGGTGGAGCTGGGTTACTTCAAGGACGCTGGCGTCAATGTGGAGGTGCTGCGTTTTGCCTCGGCCCAGCAGATCATGGAAGCCATGCTGTCTGACCGTGCCGATGCCAGCGCCAACGGCACGGGCTCTGCCAACATCGCCATCGGCGAAATTGCCGCGCCCGGCACGTTCAAGATCTTCTGCGCCAACCCCAGCAATGTGAAAAACGTGCTCGACGAAGTCATCGTGCCGGCCGCCAGCACGGCCAAGGTGATGGCTGACCTCAAAGGCAAGCGCATCGGCTGCGGCCCCGGCATCCAGAACGTGACCTTGGCCAAAACCATTCTGGAGCGGGGCGGCGCCACCGGCGTCACGGTGGTCGAACTGCCGATTGCCCAACATGTTGCCGCACTGGCCGCCGGCCAGGTTGAAGGCTGCTACACGCTGGAGCCCACCGGTACCGTGGGGCGCATGAACGGCACGACCAAGGTGCTGGAGGCGGGTGTGATCTCCCGCTACGTGCTGGGTGACCCGATGGCGCCGTGGTTCGGCGGCTCGGCCACCCTCACGTCCTCGTTCATCAAGAAGTACCCGGAAGAGTCCAAGCGCTTCATTGCCGCCTATGCCAAAGGCGTGAACTACGTGCGCACCAAACCGGTGGAAGCGCGCCAGTACCTGAAGGGCTACACCGCCATCGAAGGCCCGCTCACCGGCGAGGTGCCGCTGGCTGCGTACACCATGTACAACGAATTCACGGCGGCCGACATCGGCCACTTCCAGAAGTTCTTCGACCTCTTCTCGGACAAAGGCATCTTCAGCTCCCGGCTGATGGTGGACACCATGATCTACAAGGCCTGAGCGCATTGCCTGCCACTGTTTCACGCCCCTGCGGCAAGGAGTCCTGTGATGCATGACCTCACCCCGGCAACAGCGGCCTTGCCGGCCAGCGCGTGGGCGCCGCCGCAGGCGGCACCCGTTGCCACCGCCACACCCCCGGCGCCATTCAACTTCGGCAAGGCCTTGCCTTTCATCGGCCCGGTGGTGCTGTTCGTGCTGTGGGACCTGGTGGTGCGCCTGGGCTTCATCAAGCCCATCCTGCTGCCGCCGCCCTTGGAGGCGATCGGCGCACTGGTCAAGGGGCTCGCGGGCGGGCCGCTGCTGAAGGATTTCCTGGTCACCGTGTGGCGCACCGTGCAGGCCTTTCTGATCGCGTCGGTGGTTGGCATGCCGCTGGGAATTTTGCTCGGCAGCTCGGAAAAGGCCTACCGCAGCGTCGAGTTCCTGATTGACTTCTTCCGCTCCACACCCTCGTCGGCGTTGATCCCGTTGTTCCTGATGATCTTCGGCGTGTCGGACATCAACAAGGTGGCGATTGCCGCCTTCGGCGCCATGCTGATCGTCATCTTCAACAGCGCCTACGGCGTGATCAATGCGCGCAAACAGCGCGTCATGGCGGCGCGGGTGATGGGCGCCTCGCGCTGGCAGATCTTCCGCGACGTGCTGGTGTGGGAAAGCCTGCAGCCCAGCTTCGTCGGCCTGCGCTCGGCGGTGTCGATGGCATTGGTCATCGTGATCGTCGCCGAGATGTTCATCGGTGCCGACAGCGGCCTGGGCAACCGCATCATCAACTCGCAGCAGGTGATGAATGTGCGTGACATGTATGCGTCGATTCTGGCGGCGGGTGCGCTGGGCTATGCGCTCAACATCTCCTTTTTGCTCGCAGAGCGCCGCATTGTTCACTGGAGTGGACGATAAATGGCCCCCACGCTTGTCACTCTGTGTACTGCGCTGCCCCCCGAGGGGGCCGCTGCGCCAGCGGCCCGGCAAAGCCGGTTCCGCGGCGCCTGCTGGCGAAAAGCGAATGCGCCCACTGCAAATCTCATCGGAGCATTCCATGACTGAAGTTCTCAACGCACCGGTGTTTGCCGATGTGCCCGCGCCGGTGTTCAAGCCCGGCCCGGCCGGCACGCACATCACCATCCGGGGCCTGACCAAGTACTTTGCCGGCTGGCCGCTGTATGAGAACTTCGATCTCGACATTCCGAAGCACAAGATTGTCTCGGTGTTCGGGCCGAACGGTTGCGGCAAGTCGACGCTGATCAACATGATTGCCGGCTTGACGCCGGTGGATGCGGGCGAGATCCTCTTTGACGGCAAGTCGCTCAAGGACACCAAGATCGGCTACGTCTTCCAGAACTACCGCGAAGCGATGTTCCCGTGGATGCGCACCATCGACAACATTGCCTACCCGCTCAAGCTGGAAGGCAAAAGCAAGGCCGAGGTGGACCGCCGCATGGCCGAGCTGGTGGCGTCGTTCGACGTCAAGTTCGATCTGAACCGCTACCCTTACGAGCTGTCGGGTGGGCAGCAGCAGACGGCGTCGATCATGCGGGCGCTGGCACCCAACCCCGAGGTGCTGTTTCTCGACGAGCCGTTTTCGGCACTCGACTTCGAGATGACGCTGTTCATCCGCGAGAAGCTGCAGGAAGTCTTCATGAAGACCGGCACCACCATGCTGCTGGTGTCGCACGATCTGGAAGAGGCGGTGTACCTGGCCGACCAGGTGCTGCTGCTCACCAAGCGCCCAACGCGCGTGGCTGAAATCCTGCCCTACACCGACGCGCGGCCCCGCACCGTCGACACCCTGTCAGAGGCCAGCTTCGTGGCCACCAAGAAACGCAGCCTGGAAATCTTCCAGCGCGAAGTGCGGCGTTGAGCTGGCATGGGTGATATCGAACTCGCCGTGGTCGCGGCCCATGTGAAGAGCGCTGCTGCGCTGCTGGCCATGCCGATGGACGACGCACGCGCCGAGCGTGTTTCGCTGCACCTGCAGCGCACTGCCGGCATGGCCGCCGCGCTCGCGGCAGCCCAGTTGCAGGCGCACGACGAGCTGGTCGAGATTTTTTGCCCGGCGCCTTTCCCTGCTGAAGACAACGGGCAGCCCCCCGCATGAGCACCACGGCCACCGACATCGCCATGGATGCACCGGCCATGGCCCGCGCAGTGGCCACGGGTGACGTCAGCGCGTGCGAACTGCTGGAAGATTGCCTCATCCGCGTCGAATCCACCGATGACTGGGTGAACGCCTTCACCGAACGCACCGTGGCCCGCGCCCGCGCCGAGGCGGCCGCAGTGGACGCCGCACGCGCAGCCGGTCAGCCCCTCGGCACGCTGGCGGGCGTGCCCTATGCCGTGAAGAACCTGTTCGACATCGAATGCGTGGTGACGCTCGCCGGTTCGCGCATCAACCGCAGCCATGCACCGGCGGCGGCAGACGCGGTGCTCGTCAGCCAGATGCAGGCCGCCGGCGCGGTGCTGGTGGGTGGCCTGAACATGGACGAGTACGCCTACGGCTTCACCACCGAGAACACCCACTACGGCCCCTGCCACAACCCGCATGATTTGACACGCATCGCAGGTGGCTCGTCGGGTGGCTCGGGCGCTTCGGTGGCGGCACGGCAGGTGCCGCTGGCGCTGGGCTCGGACACCAATGGCTCCATCCGCGTGCCCGCGTCGCTCTGCGGGGTGTGGGGGCTCAAGCCCACTTTTGGCCGGCTCTCGCGGCGCGGTACTTACCCCTTTGTCAACAGCATCGACCACCTGGGCCCGCTGGCCAGCAGTCTGGAAGGGCTCGCGCTGGCTTACGACGCGCTGCAGCGGCCCGATGCACTGGACCCGGGCTGCCACGCGCTGCGTGTGCAGCCGGTGTTTCCGTCGTTGGCGGAACCCGTCAGCGGCATGCGCGTCGGTGTGCTGGGCGGCTACTTTCACGACCATGCCACGCCCGAGGCGCGTGCGGTGGTGGCCATGGCGGCGCGTGCGCTGGGAACCGACAACGAGGTGCTGTGGCCCGACGCCGCGCTGGCACGCGCTGCGGCCTTCATCATCTCTGCCAGCGAGGGCGGCAGCCTGCACCTCGACGACCTGCGCCGGCGCCCCGATGACTTCGAGCCGCTGTCGGTGGACCGCTTCACGGCTGGCGTCCTGCAGCCGGTGGATTGGTACCTGCGTGCCCAGCGCTTTCGCCGTGTTTACCGCGACAAGGTCAATGCCCTGTTCCAGGACTGGGACGTGCTTATCACGGCAGCGACGCCAGTGAGCGCCACGGTGATCGGCACCGAGTGGCTGGACATCAACGGCAGCCGGCAACCCTGCCGCGCCGCCATGGGCCTCTTGACGCAGCCGATCTCGCTGGCGGGCTGCCCGGTGGTTGCCGCACCCCTGTGGCCCGAGGGCACCGGTGGCATGCCGCTTGGGGTGCAACTGATTGCCGCGCCCTGGCGCGAAGACCTGGCATTCCGCGCCGCCAGGGCACTGAGCGATGCCGGTGTGGCCACCGTACGAACACCCCAGGGACTGACATGACATCGCCAGACTTCTCCCCACTCGCCATCAACCTGCCCGAGGTGGTTGCCGAAGTCGCCGTGCAGTTTGCGCGCTACGAAAAGGCACTCACCAGCAACGACGTGGCAGTGCTGGATGAGCTGTTCTGGAACAGCCCGCACACGCTGCGTTACGGCGCCACAGAGAACCTGTATGGCTACGCCGAAATCCAGGCCTTTCGTGCCGGCCGGCCCGCGCAGGGGCTGGCGCGCACCCTGCTCAAGACGGTGATCACCACCTACGGCCACGACTTGGCCACGGCGAATGTGGAATTCCAGCGCGCCGGCAGCGCCAAAACCGGTCGCCAGAGCCAGACCTGGGTGCGCATGCCCGAAGGCTGGCGCGTGGTGGCCGCCCATGTGAGTCTGCTGGGCTGAGAGCACCTCTGTCCACTCATGCTTCAAAGGGCCAAACATCGTGACAACGGACTGACTACCGTTCACCCTGAGCCTGTCGAAGGGCTTCGTGTCGCGAACAACAAGAACCCACATCACCACCCACCGGCGCCCCACACCATGACCACTTCACGCCGCCACGCCTTGCGCCAGTTGCTTCAATTCACAGCGCTGGTCCCCTTGGCCGGTGCGCATGCCTGGGGCCAGGCTCAGACCGCCACCTACCCGGCCAAAGCGGTGAAGATGATCATTCCCTTTCCCGCCGGTGGTGCCACTGACTACGCGGGCCGCGCCATCGGCAATGCGCTGTCTGAACTCTGGCACCAGCCGATGGTGTCAGACAACCGCGTCGGCGCGGGCTCCACCATCGGCACCGAGATCGGCGCCAAGAGCGCACCCGACGGCTACACCCTGGTGATGGGCATTCCGGCCGGCGTCACGATTGCGCCGCACATCTACCCGAAGCTGGGCTACGACCCGGCGACTGACCTGCTGCCGGTGGCGGGCTTTGCCACGTCACCGCTGGTCGTGGTGGTGCCGGTGGACTCACCCTTCAAGACCTTTGCCGAGCTGGTGGCCTACGCCCGCGCCAACCCCGGCAAGCTGAGCTATGCCTCCAACGGCAACGGCTCGCTGCCGCACCTCACCACCGAGTGGTTTTTGTCGCTCGCCAACATCAGCATGACGCACGTGCCCTACCGCGGCAGTGCGCAGGCGCTGCCCGATCTCATCGCTGGCCGCACACAGGTCATGATCGACATCATCGTGTCGGCCCTGCCGCAAATTGAAGGCGGCAAGCTGCGCGCCCTGGCCGTGACGGGCGCACAACCTACCTCGCGCCTGCCGGGCGTGCCCACTGTGGCCAGCCTGGGCTACCCCGGGTTTGCGGCCGACCAGTGGTACGGCCTGTTTGTACCGGCGGGCACGCCCGAGGCGGTGGTGCGCAAGATCGAGCACGACGTGCAGAGCGTGACGCAGGACGCCCGGCTGCGCGGCCAGATGTGGCAGCGCGGCGCAGAGATTGCCTACCTGCCGGCCAAGGCGCTGCAGGAAGTGGTGCGTATCGACTCGAAGCGCTGGGCCGTGATCGCCAAGGCCACCGGCGCGCGCGCCGAATAGCGCAGGCTCCATCGAGGCATCCGATGACGCCACCCCACGCTGCTGCTTTCAGTGACGCCATCCCGGCCAGTACGGGCCATGTAGCCAACTCTGCAAGGCCACCGGTGCGCCGCTCACGCGCGGAAGACGTTTACCAGCAGCTCAAGCGCGACGTGTCGGCCTTCAAGCTGGTGCCGGGCGACCGCTTCACTGAAACCGAGGTCAGCGAACGGCTGGGCGTCTCACGCACGCCCGTGCGGCAGGCGCTCTTTCGCATGCAGCAAGAGGGCTTTGTCGAGGTCATGTTCCGCAGCGGCTGGCGCGTGCTGCCGTTTGACTTCCAGCAGTTCGAAGCCCTGTACGACCTGCGCATGGTGCTGGAAACCACTGCCGTGCGCCGGCTCAGCGACGACGGCCGGCGCATCCACCCCGCGCTGCTGGACGGGCTGGCCGCCATCTGGCTGGTTCCACACGAGGCGCGCAGCCGCGATGCGCTGCAGGTCGCCAGCTGGGACGAGGCCTTTCACTGCGCGCTGGTAGAGGCCGCCGGCAACCCCGAAATGGCCCGCGTGCACCGGGAGGTGACCGACCGCATCCGCGTGATCCGCCGGCTCGACTTCACCCAGCAGCCGCGCATTGACGCCACCTACGACGAGCACGCCAAAATCCTCAAGGCTGTCCAGCGCAGGCGCGGCGACGAAGCCGCCATGCTGCTGCGCGCCCACATCGAGACCAGCCAGGCCGAGGTGCGCAAGATCACGCTGCATCAGTTGCATATGGCGCGGGAGCGGGAGTAGGCCGAACGCGCGGCTGGTTTCAGCGATCGAAGTGGCTACTTGGCCAGGGGGCCAGTACACCACTGCTGCTCGCAGGGAACGCCGTCGTTGTTGCCATCCATCTTGGTACCCGGGCAGTTTGCAAGAAAGAACTTTGCTTCACTGCACGACGTCATTTGTGAGCAATGCGTCCGGCCGTCGCAGCGAAACTGAGACGACGACAGAGGGTTACGCATTTCGGTGGCGGGTAGTGGCTGAGGTTCCATCGCGGCGGCGGCAAGGCTGAGTTTTTGGTATTTGGAATAGCCGAACGCGATGAGTACGACGATCAACATCATGGTGACCACCGTCACCAGCGGTGAACGTTTCTGCCCCGAACTGCCGCGCGGGCGTCTCGGTTTCGGGTAGCTTGAAGGATCGCCCAGAGCGCGGCGCTGTACGCGAATGGCCTGCGGCTTGCCATCCTTGCCTGGACCCACTTCATACAAAAGTGACTCGCCGGCGACGGGACGTGAACCGTCCCGGGGAAACGCGCTGATATGAACGAACAACTCGCGTCCACCATCAGTGGGAGCGATGAAGCCGAATCCGCGGTCTTCATGCCAGGTTCGGAGTTTTCCGGAGAGGGGCATTTGCAACGCTTAACGTTGGAGGCCAGGCGGCGCCGAAGGCGATCGCCTCTGGGCCGACCGGTTAAGCCTGCGCGACATATGCAATGGTGACCAAAAACAAAACCACATAAAAGGTAATGCCTAAGAAGAGGAGACCGGTGTCTGTAATAACGCGTCTACCATCTCGAACGAACGAGAGCGCTCCTGCTGCACCGTGTATACGCCCCTCATCACCAAGCAATTGCTCACCGCGCCATTGGCCAAACGAAACGAGCCAGACCGCGACTCTCCCGGTCTGTCTGACTATGAACCCCAGCACGCCAGCGATGATCTCATCCATACGACTTAACGTAATGTATAGAGCGAAACCTGCTCGATAAACTGGACCGTGCTCGATATTCTGGACATGAAATCCTCCTGAAAGCCGCTTACAGCATTGGTTTCCTGCGAGATTACTGTATGCACAAGCAGTTATAAGTTATCCGTGAAACCCAGCACCCAACCGCCTTGACGGTCCTTCAGCCCGAGAAGCAACCTCGGGTGACCATATCTTTTACAACTTTAATTGCTCGAGGCTCGAGCCCGGCTCGCCCAAGCCCAAAATCTGCCGGAACCCGTTGGAAATTTCTCAAAAGTAATGCAATGCTGTAGTTCTACGCATTGAGTTTTGCTTTTTTCGGGGGTAATGTGCCTGCATGGACAAATTAAAGCAACTGGAATCCTTTGTGTCGGTCGTCGCGCGAGGCAGTCTGACGGCCGCGGCCAAGGCCGAGGGGGTGGCGCCTGCCATCATGGGCCGGCGGCTGGATGCGCTGGAGGAGCGCCTGGGTGTGAAGCTGCTGGTGCGCACCACGCGGCGCATTGCGCTGACGCACGAGGGCAGTGCCTTTCTGGAGGACTGCCAGCGCCTGCTGTCGGACCTGGCCAATGCCGAGGCCAGCGTGTCGGCTGGCGGCGTGAAGGCCAGCGGCCATCTGCGCATCACGGCGCCCGCCGGTTTTGGTCGCCGCCATGTGGCGCCGCTGGTCACCAAGTTTCGCGAGCAGCATGCCGATGTGAGCATTTCACTGAACCTGAGCGACCGGGTGGTGGACCTGGCCGGGGAGGGCTTTGACTGCGCGGTGCGCGTGGGCGACTTGCCCGACTCGTCGCTGGTCAGCGTGCGCATGGCCGACAACCGGCGGCTGTGCGTTGCCACGCCGCAATACCTCAAAAGCCACGGTACGCCGCAGCACCCGAACGAGCTGGCGCGGTTTGACTGCCTGACGCTCTCCAGCGACGCCTCGCAGACGCGGGGCTGGGCTTTCTTGGTGGGCGGTGAACTGGTGCACCTGAAGCCGGGCGGGCCACTCGATTGCTCCGACGGCCAGGTCCTGCACGACTGGTGCGTGGCCGGCTACGGCATTGCATGGCGCAGCACCTGGGAGGTCGAGGCCGACATCGCGACCGGACGTCTGGTCACCTTGCTGGACGACTTTGCCGCACCGCCCAATGGCATCTATGCGGTGTTTCCGCAGCGCAAGCACCTGCCGCTGCGCGTGAGACTGTGGATTGATTTCCTCAAGCACCACTACAGCCAGCCGACGTTCTGGCGGGTAGCCTGAGCCTAGGGCCTGCCCCTTGGTGTCAGGCTAGAACAGTCCGTACAGCAGCCACAGCGCGGTGCCCCACATCATGAGGGCCACCAGCGCATCCAGCGCGCGCCAGAAGGCCGGTGCATTCAGCCGGCGTCCCAGCACCGCCATGGCGACGCCCAGGCTGGCAAACCAGAGCAGTGAGCCGGCCGCAGCACCGACGCCAAAGACCGCGTTTTCAGGCTGTGCATAAGCCAGCGAGGCCGTGCCGATCACCACGGCTGTGTCCAGCCAGGCATGCGGGTTCAGCCAAGACATGGCCAAGGCCAGCCCCACGGCCTGCCGGCGGGTGACGCGGTGGGCTGTGCCGGCGGCTGCCGATCCGGCCATTGCGGCTGTGTCAGGCCGCAAAAAACGGCGCATGGCCTGCGTCCCATAAGCCAGCAGCACCAGCGCACCCGCGCCGGTCATGGCGCCCAGCAGCTTTTCAGAGAGACCGCCCAGTTGCGCCAGCCCGGCCACCCCGACGGCGATCAGCGCGATGTCGGTGACCACACACACGGCGATGGTCAGCCACAGATGCTGGCGCGTCAGCCCCATGCGCATCACATGCGCGTTTTGCGGGCCGATGGCCATGATGAGCGACAGGCTGAGCACCATGCCGGCAAAAAAGGCGGGGTTGGCGAGAAAGGGCATGGCGTGCTGGTTGAAGGAGAGGTCAGATGAAGAAAGAAGAAGTCGAAGTGTGCCCGCCTGCCAATCTTTATTAAACGAAAGTAACTAGAATTTAAATCAATTAAATAAAAATTGAATCCCCATGCTGGACGCCCGCCAACTGGAAGCGCTGACCGCCGTGATCGAGCACGGCAGTTTTGGCACGGCCGCGAAGGCCTTGCGCCTGACGCTGGCGGCGGTGTCGCTGCGCATCAAGTCGCTGGAAGAAGCCCTGGGCCAACGGGTGCTGGTGCGCGGCAAGCAGGTCCGGGCCACGCCGACCGGGCAGGCGCTGCTGGCGCACGCCACGCAGCTTCGCCTGATGGAGGCTGACCTGCTGGCCGGCTTGCCGGGCCGGGCCACCGGTACCGCCGAGGATGCCCGCCTGCAGACCCTGAGCGTGGCTGTCAATGCCGACTCCCTCACCAGCTGGTTTTTGCCGGGGGTGGCCAAGGCACTGCAAAAGCACCGGCTGTTGCTGGATGTGGTGGTGGACGACCAGGACCACACGCACGACGCCCTGAAAAGTGGCGATGTCACCGGCTGCGTCACCACGCTGGCCACCGCCATGCGCGGCTGCGTGGCCGAGCCGCTGGGCATCATGCGTTATCGCTGCGTGGCGGCGCCTGCTTTGCTGGCCAAGTGGCCCGCGGCAACGGCGGCCAGCCAGGCGGCAGGTCTGCCGCACCGGCTGCTGCAAACACCCGCCGTGATCTTCAACCGCAAGGACGCCCTGCAGGACGCCTTTCTGGCCCAGCATTTCAACCTGCGCGACGCGCACTACCCGCGCCACTTTGTTCCGGCGGTCGATGCCTTCGAGCTGGCCCTGCAACTGGGCATGGGCTGGGGCATGGTGCCCGAGCTGCTGCTGCAGGCGCAAGGGCGCCAGCCCGCGTTGCAGGAGGTATGGCCGGGGCGCACGATTGACGTGGTGCTGTACTGGCAGCACTGGACGCGCGAACCGCTGGCGGCGCAGCGACTGACCGAGGCCGTCAAGCAGGCGGCCCAGGCGCAGCTTCTGCAAACCTGACGCCGCCAAAAAAACAGGGGGCGAAAAAAAGCAGCCCGGCGGATGGTTCCGCGGGGCTGCCGGTGGTCCGGGAGGGGACGCTGATTACTTGCTCAGGCACTCTTTCATGAAGGCCTTGTACTCATCGCCTTTTTTGCCCTTGCCTTCGGCGGCGCAGGCTTTCATCTTGCCTTGCTGGGTCGGCGGGGCTTCTTTCTTGGCGCTCAGACATTCCTTCATGAAGGCTTTGCGCTCATCGCCTTTTTTGCCATCGGCATCCTTGTTGCAGGTGGCCATCTTGCTTTGCTGTGCCGTTTTGGCGGGTGCATCTGCGGCATGAGCCGCCGGAGCGAAAGTCATCGAGGCGGCAAAACCGACGGCAATCAGGGAAAGCAGTTTTTTCATGGTGGCTCCAAGGGGTTGTGAATCGGAATTGAGTTCCGGCTGGAATTCCAACACATAACGCCCGGCGCGGCAAATGCGATGACGGGCCTGGTCTGAAGCGACGCCGAATGGCTTAAACGTAAAATCAGCCGATGCTCTCGATTAAAAAAGACCTGCTCGCAGCGCTGGCTGCGGCGCTGGAAGAACTCTCCCCGGGCGCTGGCGCCCGCGCAGCCTTTGAATCCCCCAAAGTTGCCGCCCACGGCGACCTGGCCTGCACGGCCGCGATGCAGCTTGCCAAGCCCCTGAAGCAGAACCCGCGCCAGACGGCTGAAAGCCTGTGCGCGCTGCTGCGCCAGGCCCCCGCTTTTGAACGCTGGGTGGACGGGGTCGAGATTGCCGGCCCCGGCTTCATCAACATCCGCCTCAAGCCCGCCGCCAAGCAGGAGACCGTGCGCGAGGTGCTGGCTGCGGGCGCGCGCTACGGCGAGCAGGCGGCAGACAGCCAGCGCAAGATGATTGTGGAGTTCGTCTCGGCCAACCCGACCGGGCCATTGCATGTGGGCCATGGCCGCCAGGCCGCGCTGGGCGACGCCATCTGCAATCTCTTCGCCACCCAAGGGGCCCAGGTCTGGCGCGAGTTTTATTACAACGATGCGGGCGTGCAGATCCACACGCTGGCCACCAGCACCCAGGCGCGGGCCAGGGGCCTGAAGCCCGGCGATGCCGCCTGGCCCGAGCCGGCCTACAACGGCGACTACATCGCCGATATCGCGGCGGACTTTCTGGCCAAAAAGACCGTCAAGTCGGATGACCGCGAGTTCACCGCCTCGGGCGACGTCGAGGACATCGACGGCATTCGCCAGTTCGCCGTGGCCTATCTGCGGCATGAGCAGGACCTGGACCTCAAGGCTTTCTCGGTCCGCTTTGACAACTATTACCTCGAGTCCAGCCTGTACAGCTCCGGCCGCGTCGACGCTGCCGTGGCCAAACTGAAGGAAGCCGGCAAGACCTACGAGCAGGACGGCGCGCTCTGGCTCAAGTCCACCGACTACGGTGACGACAAAGACCGCGTGATGAAAAAGAGCGACGGCAGCTACACCTACTTCGTGCCGGACGTGGCCTACCACCTGGCCAAGTGGGAGCGCGGCTTTGCCAAGGCCATCAACATCCAGGGCATGGACCACCACGGCACGATTGCCCGCGTGCGCGCCGGCCTGCAGGCCGCCAGCGAAGGCGTGCCCGCCGGCTACCCCGACTACGTGTTGCACACCATGGTGCGGGTGGTGCGCCACGGCGAGGAAGTGAAGATCTCCAAACGCGCCGGAAGCTACGTCACGCTGCGCGATTTGATCGAGTGGACCAGTGCCGATGCGGTGCGCTTTTTCCTGCTCAGCCGCAAGCCGGACACCGAGTACACCTTCGACATCGATTTGGCGCTGGCCAAAAACAACGAGAACCCGGTGTACTACGTGCAGTACGCGCACGCGCGCATCTGCTCCATCCTGACCACCTGGGCCAGCCAGGGCGGCGACGAAACCGGACTGAAGTTCGTGGACCTTTCCCCATTGACCAGCCCGCAGGCCCAGTCCCTGATGCTGCTGCTGGCGAAGTACCCCGAGATGCTGACCAATGCCGCGCAGGGTTTTGCGCCGCACGACGTGGCCTTCTACCTGCGCGAACTGGCGGCCTGTTACCACAGCTATTACGACGCCGAGCGCATTCTGGTCGAGGAAGAAGACGTCAAGCAGGCGCGGCTTGCGCTGGTCGCCGCGACAGCGCAGGTGTTGCACAATGGCCTGGCGGTGCTGGGCGTGAGCGCCCCGCGCAAGATGTGATGCTCCCTGTAGCATCAGACGTTTGGATATTCAGGCATTCCGGAGACGGCAAGGAAGTTGGGCGTGGTATGAAAAAACAACGAGGCGGAACCCTGCTGGGTTTGATTATTGGCGCGCTGATCGGCTTGGGTGCAGCGCTGGCCGTGGCGGTGTACATCACCAAGGTGCCGGTGCCCTTCATGAACAAGAGCCAGTCGCGTAGCCCCGACAGCGATGCCGCCGAAGCCCGGAAGAACAAGGACTGGAACCCCAACGCGCCGCTGGCGGGCAAGAACCCCGCCAAGCCGGCGGCAGGGCCGGCCACCTCCGGCGAAGTGACGACCAGCAACACCCCGCCGCCAGCCGCGGTGGAGGCGCCGGCGGCCAAGGCCACCAAGCCGCCGGTGTCGAGCGACCCGCTGGGTGACCTCGCCAAGGCCAAGTCTGAAGCGCCGGCTGTCGCCGGACCTGCGGCAGCATCGGGCGCCGATCCTTTCAGCTATTTCGTGCAGGCCGGCGCCTTCCGGACGCCGGAAGACGCCGAGGCGCAGCGCGCCAAGCTGTCCTTGCTGGGAATGCAGGCGAAAGTCACCGAGCGGGAGCAGTCTGGCCGCACGGTCTATCGCGTCCGCCTCGGCCCTTTTGACCGCAAGGAAGACGCCGACAAGGCCAAGGAGCGCCTGGACAACAATTCCATCGAGACGGCGCTGGTCAGGGTCCAGCGCTAGAAATTCGCCAGCGGCCGTCACGTCGGGCCATGCGCTCAGTGCCGGCTGAACTTTTAACGGCATGGCCACACCAACAGCCATGCGACCAGGGCATTCCGGTCATGCCATTCCGATCTTCCAGGAGAAATATTTGATGCAACGACGTGAGTTCTCGCTTTCAGCCGCAACAGCTGCCGCTGCTACTTTGGGCGCCGCCGTGTTGCCCGTTGGTGCCCTGGCCCAAGGCGCCGCCTTCAAGGACGGCACGGACTTTCTGACGCTGGACAAGCGGGCCCCCACCGAGGCGGCTGCCGGTCAGGTCGAGGTTGTCGAGTTCTTCTGGTACAGCTGCCCGCACTGCAATGCCTTTGAGCCGCAACTGGAAGCCTGGGTCAAGAAACTGTCCAAGGATGTGGCGTTCCGGCGTGCGCCGGTGTCTTTCCGGCCCGACTTCGAACCCCAGCAGCGCCTGTATTACGTGCTCGAGAGCCTGGGCAAGGTTGATGAGCTGCAGAAAAAAGTGTTCTATGCCATCCACGTCGAGAAGCAGGCGCTGAACACGGCAGACCAGGTCGCGGCATGGGCCGAAAAACAGGGCATCAACCGCGCCAAGTTTGCCGAGCTGTACAACTCGTTTTCTGTCAGTACCAAGGTCCGCAAGGCAACCCAGTTGCAGGATGTCTACCAGGTGGACGGTGTTCCGGCGCTGGGCATCGCCGGCCGTTACTACACCTCCGGCACCCTGGCGCAGCACATGGGGCGTGCGCTTCAGGTGACCGATTACCTGATTGGCTTGTCGCGCGGCAAGGCCAGCTGACGGCTCTTTGCGGGCGTAGAATCGCCGCCCGCATGAGCAAATCCCCTCCGGCCTCGGCCATCCAGCAGATCCAGCAGCGGCGCTCGCGCACGCTGACCACGATCGTGCGCGAGGAAATCGCGAACCTGATTGCTTCGGGTGAGCTGCCTGCCGGTGTCCGCATCAATGAGAGCGAGCTGGCGATCCGTCTGGGGGTGAGCCGTGGCCCGGTGCGCGAGGCGTGCCGCAGCCTGGAAGAGGCCGGATTGCTGGACAGTGTGGTGAATCAGGGCGTGTTTGTCCGTGAAATCACGCTGGAAGATGCACGCGAGCTCTATGAAGTGCGCGGTGCGCTGTCGGGGCTGATCGGCCGCCTTGCGGCCGAGCGCGCCACCGACGCGTCCCTGGCGGAACTGCGGGCACTGGTCGCGGGCATGGAAGGGGCTGCGCACGCCCAGGACATGTCGCGCTATTACACGCTCAACCTCGAATTTCACGAACTGCTGGTCAAGATTGCCGGTAACCAGACGCTGGCCGACCTGTACCTGTCCATCGTCAACCGCACGCACCTTTTCCGGCGCCGGGGACTGGTGCATCAGGACAGCCTGAACACCTCCAACCAGGAGCACCAGCAGATTCTGCAGGCGCTGGAGCGGCACGATGCCCCCAAGGCCGAAGCACTGCTGGCAGACCACGTCGCGCGGGGCTGGACGCGGCTGGCGAACTCCGTCGAGACCCACTGACAGCCATCGAATTTCACTGAACTGCCGCTGCGATCAGGGTGGCGTTTTCTGCCGTCTGGCGCAAAAGTAAACTGTTGACAGTTAAGGGTGCGTCGTTATAATTTTTTTGGCCTGTCGCGGGCCGACATCACTTCTGGCGTCGCTGGGCAGACCGTCCGGCAAAAGCTGGTTACTCTGGCAGTTGCGCAGGCAGCCTCTGGCTGAGGCTCACCAAGGTGTGCGATGGACGACCGGCAGCCGCCGAATGACGCCGAACCAGCCTGCTGGGCTGGATGGGCGCTACAACAAGGATGGAGACAAACCCATGATGATCAAAACACTGCTGGTGTCCGGCATGTTCGCCCTGTGCGCCAGCAACGCCGCGCTGGCGCAAGCCGACTACCCGGTCAGCCGCGTCACGCTGGTGACCCACTCCAGCCCGGGCGGCGGGACCGACGTCTTCCTGCGGGGGCTGACCCGGCATTTGGGCGGCATCATGAAAACCAGTTTTTCCGTGGAGAACATTCGCGGCGGCAGCGGGGCAACGGCTGTGGCGCACGTGGCCAAGGCGGCTGCTGACGGCTCCATGCTGTATGGCACCACGCCGACCTACATCCAGACCACGCTGCTGTCGAAGCCGCAAGTCGGCTACGACGGGCTGGACCCTGTCGTCGTCATTTTCATTGACCCCGAGGTGATCTTCACGCGCGCCGACTCGCCCTTCAAAAGCCTGGGCGATGTGATGGCTTACGCCAAGGCCAACCCCGGCAAGTCACGCTGGGGTGCTTCGAACCCGGCTTCACTTGAGCGCATCGCCATGGAGAAACTGGCGCGCGCGGGCGGCGTCAAGGTGCCCATCATCAGCCACGAAGGCGGCGGCGACCAGATGATCGGTGTGCTGAACGGAACCTATGACATCGGGGTGGGCGAGATGCAGGAGCTGCAGGGCCAGCTCGAGGCCGGCAAGATCCGCCTGCTGGCGACGCTCTCCGAGGCCCGCATTGAAAGCCTGGCCCAGTTGCCGACGGCGAAGGAGCAGGGCTTCAACGTGGTGGTGCGCAAGTTTCGCGGCCTGGCAGCGCCCAAGGGCATGCCCGACAGCGTGGCCAAACTCTGGGAAGAGGGGGTGAGAAAGGCGCTGGCGCTCCCGGCCTACAAGGCTGAATACACCAAGGAGCACCTGACGCCCATGCTGCTGGGCCGCGATGCGGCACGCCGCTTCACGGCAGAGGTCGCTGCGGAAACCACGCAGTCCTTCAAAGACCTTGGCATCATCAAATGACCGAAACCTGGGCTGAACGCATCGCCGGGATGCTGGGGGTGGTGGTGTCCGTCATCTATGTGATGCAGGCGCGAACCATCGAAGACAGTTTGCTGGCCGATGCCGTCGGTGCGTCGGGCGTACCGGTGGCGGTGGGCACCTTGATGTTTCTCGCCTCCGTGGGGTTGCTGATCAAAACCTTCATCAAGCGCAAAACTATTGCTGCGGTTTCTGAAGCGTCTGCCGCGGAGCCCGATGGCGCGGCGCCACCGGACCCCAGGGCAGCGCGGGCGGAATCCGGAAGCCGCGGCCATTGGCTGGCCGCGGGCCTGTTGCTGATTCTTGTCTGCTACACGCTGTTTCTGCCATTTGGCGGCTACCTGTTGTCGGTGGTGCTGCTGCTGGCGGCGTCGGCCTGGTTCGGCGGCGCGCGCGGGGCCGTCACGCTGGGGCTGACGGCTGCTGTCGGTGGGCTGGTGTTGTGGTTCCTGTTTTCTTTCGCGCTGAAGGTTGGTATGCCGCCGGGCGTGTTGCCGCGTCTGTTGGGGTTCTGACCAATGTCTGCATTTTTTGATTCGCTGGCCAATCTGGCCTCGCTGTGGGTTGTGGTGGCCGCCTTTGCGGGCGTGTTCTGGGGCATTCTCGGCGGCGCACTGCCGGGCATTTCGCCATCCATCGCGATGGCGCTGCTGCTGCCCTTCACGGTCGGCATGGACCCGACCACCGCCCTCGTGCTGTTGGCCAGCGTGTACGTGGGCGCGGAATATGGCGGCTCGATACCGGCCATCCTGATCCGTACCCCGGGCACCAACTCGGCATCGGCTACGGTGATTGACGGCTACGAGATGGCGCGCCAGGGTCGCGCGGGCGAAGCGCTGGGTATTTCGCTGATGTCGGGCCTGTGGGGCGGTTTGTTCGGGCTGCTGGTGCTGGTGCTCGCGACGGAAAGCCTGGCCAAGGTGGCCCTGGCCTTCACGCCCGCCGCGTATTTCTCGCTCGGCATTCTCGGGCTGTCGGTGATTGCCGGCCTGTCGGGCGGTTCCCTGCTGCGTGGACTGATCACGGCCTGCATCGGCCTGATGATCGCCTTCATCGGCAGCGACCCGGTGTCCGGTGTGCCACGGTTCACGTTCGGCTCGGCCGACCTGCTGGGTGGTGTCAAGCCCATCCTGATCATGGTGGGCCTCTTCGCGGTGACGGAAATGCTGGTCCAGATTGGCGAGCCTGCGTGGGCCAAGGCCAGCAAGTCCGAGGCCAAGCTCAAGCTGCCCAACTGGGCCATGAGCAAGCGGCTGTTCAAGCCGCAGGCCATCGGCGCGGTGATCGGCACCGTGGAAGGCGTGACGCCGGGTGCCGGCGGCACCGTCGCCGCGTTCATGGCCTATTCCGAAGCCAAGCGCTGGTCCAAGCACCCCGAGGAATTCGGCCATGGCTCGCCGGAGGGCGTGGCTGCGCCAGAGTCGGCCAACAATGTGGTCACGGCCACGGCGTTGGTACCGCTGCTCAGCCTGGGCATTCCGGGCTCCAAC
Organism: Synechococcus sp. UW140; assembly: GCA_943370905.1. GTDB lineage: Bacteria > Pseudomonadota > Gammaproteobacteria > Burkholderiales > Burkholderiaceae_C > Polaromonas. The sequence continues at coordinate 41,258 of CALRSS020000009.1, read as the reverse complement.
TCGGCCGCCATTTTGCTGGGCGGCTTTCTCATCCACGGCCTGCAGCCCGGGCCCATGCTGTTCGAGAAGGCGCCCCAGGTCGTGTGGGGGCTGTATGGCGGGCTGCTGTTCGCCAACATCGCCATGGTGCTGATCGGACTGGTGATCCTGTCGCCCTGCATCTGGCTGGTGAACCGGCCCAAGCCCTACCTGATTGCCTTCATCCTGGCACTGGTGATGTCTGGCGTCTACGCGATCAACCAGAGTGTTTTCGAGCTCGGTCTGGTGCTCGCCATCGGTGTGCTGGGTTATGGCATGCGGCTGTTGCGCCTGCCGGTGCTGCCGCTGGTGCTCGGCCTGGTGCTGGGCTATCTGGTGGAGTCCAACTACCGGCGCAGCCTGCTGATCTCGGGTGGCGAGCACAGCATTTTCGTGACGGACAAGGTGTCGCTGGGCCTGCTGGTCACGGCGGTCGTGCTGACGGCCTACACCGGCTGGAAAGAGTTCTCGGCATCCAGAGGGAAGAAGGCATGAGCACCATTGCGCAGCGGCTGGCACACGTGATTTGCAGTGCCGAACCGCAAACGCTGTCGGGCGCGCGGGCCACAGGCGACCGGCTGCTGATGGACGTGGCGGGCATTTGCCTGGCCGCGCGTTCCGAGTCCTATGTCCGCGCGGCGCTGGCCTCCGTCGAGCAGGACGGGCCTTGTACCGTCATCGGGTTTGACCGCGGCTTTGGTGTCGAGGCCGCCTCGTTCGTCAACGGCATCGCCGCCCATGGCGAGGATTTTGACGACACCTACGAGGGCGGGCCGGTGCATGCCGGTGTGGTGATGGTGCCGGCCATGCTGGCAGCGGCGCAGCGGCACCAGCTCAGCGGGGCTGACACCTTGCGCGGCATGGCCATCGGCGTGGAAGTGATGTGCCGCCTGTGTGCGGTCGCGCCGACCAAGGTGCACAAGGCGGGCTTTCACCCCACCGCCATCTTTGGTGTGATGGGCGCTGTGGCCGGCATTGGCGCCGCCTTGCGTCTGAGCGAAGAGCAACTGGTTGACGCTTTCGGCATCGCGGGCAGCATGGCCTCTGGCGTGATCGAGTACCTGGCCGATGGCGCGTGGACCAAGCGCATGCACCCGGGCTGGGCCGCACAGTCGGGCTACCGAGCGGTGCGCCTGGCGCAAGCGGGATTCAAGGGGCCGGCCACTGTGTTCGAAGGCGCACACGGGCTGTTCCATGGTTTTGCCAATACGACGGACGGCAATTTCGACGCCATGCTGGACGGTTTTGGCCAGCAGTGGATCTGGACCACCATCGCCTTCAAGCCCTATGCCTGCGGCACGATGGCCCACCCCTACATCGACTGTGCCCGCGCCCTGCGACGTGACGGACTGGAGCTGTCGCAGATTGCAAAGATCGAGTGCGAAACCGCCGAAGGCATCGTGCACCGCCTGTGGGAGCCGCTGGCGCTCAAGCAGTCGCCACCGAATGCCTACTCGGCCAAATTCAGCATCCCGTATGCGATTGCGGCTGGGCTGCTGCTCGACGACGCGGGCCTCGGCGAGTACACCGAAGCCATGGTCCAGCGCGCCGACCTGCGCGCCATGGCCGGCAAGATCAGCTACGTGGTGGACCCGAACAATCCCTACCCCAAACAGTTCACCGGCCACGTCCGTGTCACGCTGCAGGATGGCCAGGTGCGCGAAGCGCGCCAGGGCTTCTTCAAGGGCGGCGCCGATCACCCCTTGAGCGACGCTGATCTGGAACAGAAGTTTTTTGCCAACTGCCGCCATGGCGGTGTGGAGACAGCACAGGCACAAGGCATGCTGGACATGCTGCGCAAGACGTTTGACGCGCCGCGGGTAGACCTGTCCTTGCTGGCCATACCGGCGCAGGCTGCCTGACGATCGGGAGACGGAGCATGCAAGCCAAACGAGTGGCCCTGGTGACAGGTGCCGGCCGCAACATCGGCCGCGCGATTGCCCTGCAACTCGGGCGCGATGGCCTGGCGGTGGCGGTCAACGTGCGCAGTTCGCAAGCGGAAGGCCAGGCTGTGGTCGATGAACTGACCGCCTTGGGTGTGCCCGCGATGCTGTGTATGGCCGATGTCACCAGCCGCACAGCAGTGCAGGCCATGGTGGCGCAGGTTCGTGACCACTGGGGACGGCTGGATGTGCTGGTCAACAACGCAGCCATCCGTCATGAGGCGCCGCTGGAGCAGGTCACCGAGACCGACTGGCACAGCACGCTGGCCGTGGTGCTGGATGGCGCTTTCTTCTGCGCTCAGGCCGCGCTGGCCCTGTTGGCCGAATCGCCGGCGGCTGCGATCATCAATGTAGGGGGGCTGACCGCTCACACCGGCGCCGCCAACCGGGTGCATGTGGTGACGGCCAAGGCTGGCCTGATGGGCCTGACGCGTGCGCTGGCGCACGACCTGTCGCCCCGCGGCATCACGGTGAACTGCGTGTCGCCAGGCATGATCGAGACGGTGCGCCACAGCAGCAGTTCCCATGCAGCGCCTGCGCACCATGCCCGGCACCAGCCCCTGCTGGGTCGGCGGGGCACGGCCGAGGAGGTGGCGGCCTCGGTCGCCTGGCTTGCCGGCACAGACGCCCGGTTTGTCACCGGACAGGTGTTGCATGTCAATGGCGGGACTTATCTGGGGAGTTGACATTCGGGCGGTTGAACCGCGCTGCGGCTGTATCTGGCGCAGCCGGGTGGTTCATGGCCCGGGCCTCAGGGTAAACCCAAATTCCTGAGGCAGGCTTGCCGTGCAGACGGCACAGTCGCTCGGCATGGCTACAATGGGCTGATGGTCCAACAGCAAGATTCGTGCCTCATGAAACACCCCGCCTTGTCCCTTGTCCTGGCGGTCGTCCTGGCTGGCGGGGCCGTGTTTCCGGTTTTTGCCGAAAAAGCTGACCGCGACAAGCCCATGAATGCCGAGGCAGACGCGCTGCGTTATGACGATTTGAAACAAACCAGCGTGTTCACCGGCAACGTGGTGATCACCAAAGGCACCACGATCGTGCGTGGCGAGCGGGTGGATGTGGCGCAGGACCCGGAGGGCTATCAGCAGGCCGTGTCCATTGCGGCGCCAGGAAAGCTGGCCTTCTACCGAAAAAAGCGGGACGGGGTCGACGAATACATTGAAGGCGAGGGCGAGCGCATCGAATACGACAGCCGCGCCGACCTGGTGAAGTTCATCAAGCGCGCCGTCGTGCGGCGCTACAACGGCGCCACGCTGGTCGACGAGACCACCGGTTCGCTGATCGTCTACGACAACAACACCGACGTCTTCACCGTCGATGGCGGGGCCGAGAACCGCACGGCGGCCAACCCGTCGGGCCGCGTGCGCGCCATGCTCACGCCCCGCGGCGCCATGGCGCCTGCCGCACCAGCGGTCGCCGGGCCTGCGCCCGCCCTTCGCCCCAGCACCACGCTGGGCCAGTGATCGCCAACCGAAAGAACTCCCCCTGATGACCGATGTGGTGATGGACTCCTCAAGCGCCGTGGCTGGCACCAGCCCTGCTCCAGTCAGTCGGCTGGTGGCTCAGGGCCTGCAAAAATCGTATGGCAGCCGCATGGTGGTGCGGGACGTGTCGGTGTCGGTCCAGAAAGGCGAGGTGGTGGGTCTGCTGGGCCCGAACGGCGCCGGCAAGACCACCTCCTTCTACATGATCGTCGGCCTGGTGCGGGCGGATGCGGGCGAGATTTCCATCGACGGCGAGTCGGTCGAACACATGCCCATTCACCTGCGTGCGCGGCTCGGCCTGAGCTACCTGCCGCAGGAAGCCTCGATTTTCCGCAAGCTCACCGTCGACGAAAACGTGCGTGCCGTGCTCGAACTGCAGGTGGACGAGGCGGGCAAGCCGCTGGCGGCTGACGAACTGGAGCACCGCCTCGACACCCTGCTCAAGGATCTGCGGGTGGACCACCTGCGTGACTCGTCGGCGTTGTCGCTGTCCGGTGGCGAGCGGCGCCGGGTCGAGATTGCACGGGCGCTGGCGACGCAGCCGCGCTTCATCCTGCTGGACGAGCCGTTTGCCGGCATCGACCCGATTGCGGTGATCGAGATCCAGCGCATCATCGGGTTTCTCAAGCAACGCGGCATTGGCGTGCTGATCACCGACCACAATGTCCGCGAGACGCTGGGCATTTGCGACCACGCCTACATCATCAGCGACGGCCATGTGCTGGCCAACGGCACGCCGTCCGAAATCGTCAACAACGCCGATGTGCGCCGCGTCTATCTCGGCGAGCACTTCAAGATGTGATCATGGTGCCCCCACGGTCGTTCACTTCGTGTAACTCCCTGCCCCCCGAGGGGGCCGCTGCTTGCTCGGGGCGGCCCTTCGCTGCGCTTGAGACTCCCCCCCGTTGTCGCTCACTTCGTGTAGCTCCCTCCCCCCTCAGGGGGCGGCGCCTGCGGCCCGGCAAAGCCGGTTCCGCGGCCCCCGCTGGCCTAACTTCCCAACCCGCTTTCCCAAGCCGCTTTGTCGCGCGCGTAGGGATGTCATGAAGCAGGGTCTTTCTTTACGCGTCTCGCAGCATCTGGCGCTGACGCCGCAGCTGCAGCAGTCGATTCGCCTGCTGCAGTTGTCGACGCTGGAGCTGAGCCAGGAGGTCGAGCAGATGCTCGACGAGAACCCCTTTCTGGAGGTGGCGGAGGAAACAGCGGCGCGGGAAGAATTTGGGCTGGAGCACGTTGACACACCCGTCAGTCAGGACAGCCGGGAGTTTGAAGCCACGGTGGCGGAGGCTCCTGCGTCCGGGGCAGACGATATAGGCGTCACCACGGCCAGTGATGCAGAACCCAGTGCCGAGCCCAAGCTGGAAGACAGCTGGGAAGGCGACGGCAGCGTCGAGACGGCGCCCGACGACAGCGAATGGGGCAGTGACGCCCCGGCGCGCAAGAACAATGTCGATGACGGCGATACCGAGGCGTCGGATCTGGTGGGTGCGCACGAATCGTTGCAGGATCACCTGCACCGGCAGTCGCTCGGCCTGCGCCTGTCGCCCGAGGACAAGGCAGCGCTTCACTTCCTGATCGAGTCCCTCAACGACGACGGCTACCTGGAGGACAGCATTGCCTCGCTGGCGGCCGGCCTCGCCGGTGGTGACCTGGAGCAGACCGAAGAGCTGGAGCAGCACTTTTCGGTTGCGCTCAAGCTGCTGCACCACATGGAGCCTGCCGGTGTCGGTGCGCGCAGCCTGGCCGAGTGCCTGGAGCTGCAGTTGCTCGACTGCAGGAATTGCGATGAAACCCGTGCGGCCATGGCGATCTGCAAACAGCCCATGGAGCTGCTGGCCAAGCGCGACGTGAAGCGGCTGGCCCAGTTGTGCGGATGCAGCGAAGCGGTGGTCAAGGGCGCGATTGCCGTGATCGGCCGGCTCGACCCCAAGCCCGGCCGGCGTTTTGCCAATGTGGAGCGCAATGTCATCGTGCCAGACGTCATCGTCGTCAAATCGGGTCGTGGCTTCAAGGTGTCGCTCAACAGCGATGTGATGCCGCGCCTGCGCGTGCACGACATCTATGCCAACGCGCTCAAGCAAAGCGGCAAGGGTGCACAGGGCGGTGCAGCGCTGCAGCAGCGGCTGCAGGAGGCGCGCTGGTTCATCAAGAACATCCAGCAGCGTTTTGACACCATCCTGCGCGTCAGCAGCGCCATCGTCGAGCGCCAGAAAAATTTCTTCGCCCATGGCGAGCTCGCGATGCGGCCGCTGGTGCTGCGCGAAATTGCCGACGAGCTGGGCCTGCACGAGTCCACCATCTCACGCGTGACCACCGCCAAATACATGAGCACGCCCTTTGGTACTTTTGAGCTGAAGTACTTCTTCGGCTCGGCACTGGGCACCGAGACCGGCGGCAATGCGTCGAGCACTGCCGTGCGTGCGCTCATCAAGCAGTTTGTGTCGTCAGAAAGCGCCAAGAAGCCGCTGAGCGACAACCAGATTTCCGAAATGCTCAAGGAGCAGGGCATTGAATGTGCCCGCCGTACCGTGGCCAAGTATCGGGAAGCTCTGCGTCTGGCACCTGCAAACTTGCGCAAATCTTTGTGAATGTGGCCCCCACGCTCTCGCACTTCGTGTCGTTCGCTGCCCCCCGAGGGGGCCGCTCCGCCTGCGGCCCGGCAAAGCCGGTTCTGCGGCTCCTGCTTGCATGACGCGACCGTGAACTTATGAACCAACTACAACTGTTTTTGCCTTGCGCCGCCGGCGTTGAAAACCTGCTGGCCACCGAAGTGCAGCGTATCACGGGCGTGGCTGGCAAGGCCTGGCGTGCGGGTGTGGGGCTGCAGGCCTCGTGGCGCGATGCGCTGCAGCTCAACCTGCACAGCCGGCTGGCCCAGCGCGTGCTGATCGAGCTGCAGCACAACCAATACCGCAGCGAGCAGGACCTCTACAACGCGGCGGCCAATGTGGCGTGGGAGATCTGGTTCACGCCCAAACAGACCTTCAAGGTCGAGATCACCGCGCAGCACAGCCCGCTCACCAGCCTCAATTTCGCGGCGCTCAAGATCAAGGACGCGATTGCCGACCGCTTTCGCGCCAAGTACGACGTGCGCCCCGATGTCGACACGCGCTGGCCCGATGTGCGGGTGTATGTGCACCTGACCACAGACACCGTCACCATCTACATCGACACCTCGGGCGAGCCACTCTTCAAGCGCGGTTGGCGCGAAGACAAGGGCGATGCGCCGCTGAAGGAAACACTCGCTGCCGCGATGATCGCCGCCAGTGGCTGGGATGAACTCTGCCGTCAGGGCGTGCCGCTGTATGACCCCTGCTGCGGCTCCGGCACCATCGTGATCGAGGCGGCGCAGATCGCCTGTCACATCGCACCAGGCATCAACCGCCGCTTTGCCTTCCAGAAGTATCTGCCCTTCCAGGCCCACGTGTGGGACGGCCTGCTCGACCAGGCCGAGGCGGCCATCACCGAGCCGACCGCACCAGTCTTCGGCAGCGATGTGTCGTTCCGGATGGTGGATTTCGCCGAGCGCAATGCCGAGCGCGCCGGTGTGGCCAACGCCGTGCAGTTGCGCGGTGGCGACGCACTGCAGCGCATGCCGCCCGCCCCCTCGGGTGTGATGCTGGTCAACCCGCCCTATGGCGAGCGGATTGATGTGGCGGGTGTGGCCGGCATCACCGGCGTGCAGGGCCGCGACCAGCGGCGGCAGCAAGCGCCCGCTGCCCGCCCTGCCATGACGGACCATCGCAACCAGCCGATTGATGAATTCGGTCAGCCGCTGCTACGCGACCCGCAGGACGCTCGCCAAAACGGCGATACCCGTGAAGAAGCTGCGTTTGAAACCTCGCGCGACCGCTCCGCCAACCCGGGGCGCGAGCAGGCCCAGAACGCCTGGGGTGAAGAGGCCTCAGACTTTTTCCCGCAACTGGCCACGCACTGGAAGAAGCATTACGCCGGCTGGACAGCCCATGTGCTCACGCCCGATCTGAAGCTGCCTGGCAAGATGCGCCTGAAGGAGTCGCGCCGGGTGCCGATGTGGAACGGCCCCATCGAATGCCGCCTCTTCCGCTTCGACATGGTGGCAGGCTCGGCGCGCGGCAAGCCCACGCAGGCTGCTGCTCCCTCTGCGGGCGGGAAAGATCAGGAGTGACAAGCGTCAACCCCATCGTTCTGGACACCAACATCGTTCTCGATCTGTTCGTGTTCAACGATGTGGCGGCGCAGCCGCTCAAAGCCGCGCTGGTTTCGCGCGAACTTGACTGGCTGGCCACCGCCGCCATGCGCGAGGAGCTGGCGCGTGTGCTGGCCTATCCGCAGATCGTGCCGCGTCTGACCTTCTATGATTTGACGGCTGGTGACGTGCTGGCAGCGTTTGATCGCCATGCCCGGCTGGTACCGGTGGCCGCCAAGGCCGGCGTGACCTGCCGCGATGCCGACGACCAGAAGTTCATCGACCTCGCGGTGGTCCATGGTGCTCAACTGATCAGCAAGGACAGAGCCGTGATATCGATGAAGAAAAGACTGGAGCGGTATGGCGTGTTGGCTACCAGCGCGGTTGAATTGCGCGGCGCTGGAGATCGACTCTAGCGAGGCTTGAACTCACTAGAGACGATATTGTTGAGACCTGCGAATTGACCTCGCAGCACAGCCGACGACGACTCGGGTAGCTGGCTCTGTGGGCCATAGGTGGCGGTCCAATTTCCGTAAACTGGGCCTTGATATCCTGATCCGGTTCTGCCGGTGTATGAAATCTTGGCCTCAACCCGAAGCTTGCCTACACCTCCAGGGCTGACCTTCCACGAAACGGTGCCGGAATATCTCTCAGAACCATTCCCTTTTTCTACTTGTGCCTCTCCCGTCGTTCCCTCTTTCAGCGGAAGCGACCACAACGCGCCAGATACCATTTGCAGTACGACGTCGCCTATGCGCACCTGCAAAACCTTTCCATCTGGAGCGATGGCATCGCCGGTCGAATAAAGTGTGCGTACCGCACTCGATTCAGTCACGGTCACCTCAAGATCGCGCTTCTTCCCAAAGAGGGTGTCCGTAAGCACCAATGTGCCCACATCGCCCGCAATCCCGGCTGCCTGGCTCGCGGGCTTCTGCGCTGGGGCGGCAGCGGGCATGGGAGACAACTGGGTAAGGGGTTTCTGCTCCATGCTGGCAATCACAGCTGGGGGCCTTTGTTCCAAGACAACAGGTTTAGAGGGCGGTGCTGTCGCAATTGCCTTGATCTCGTCAAGGCGTAGTTTGGCCAGTACGGTGAATACGCCATTGGGGAATTGGTTTAAGTAGGCCTGCAACTCGCTGGCTCGGGAACTGCCTTTGACGCTTTCCCAGAAAGCCATGTCGAGCATTACCGGGTCGGGGGCGCTGGGCCGGACCGCGACGGGGGCAGGTGGTGGTGCAGGAAGCGCCACGGGTGCTGGGGGAATCGGTTTTTCGATCGCGGCCTTGAAGAAAAACTGGCCTTCAAGCGCCGTGTTCTCCCATGGCGTCTGCTGGTTGTTGCTGTCTTTTCGAACCGATGATCTGACCTGCTTGAACACTTCTTCGACGGGCAGACCGGGCTGCTGGATCACTTTGGCCAAGTATTCGGTGTACAGCCCGTTTTTACCTTTGCCGTCTGACGCCACCGAACCGGGTGAGGTGGAGTAGGCCACCAGCGACCCGCTGGGCGCATTGATGGTGGCGAGGCCCACAGACGCAGACCGCGATTTGACGGCGAATGGATTGTTGCGACAGGCGTCCAGAATGATGAGGTTCATCCGGTTACCGGCATTTTGCATTTTGTCGAGGATGACGCTCACATTGAGTGCATCGTCGGCGATCTCGTCTTCATTGCGAATGTCGGAGTCGGTGGAAACCAGGAAGTTTTCGCCCCTGACCTGCACACCATGGCCAGCGAAGTAAAAAAGGCCAACGCCACCGGAGGTCTTGAGCTTGTCGCCAAAGTCGCGAACCAGCCTGCGCATCTCGCGAATGGAAGCGTTCTCGGCCTTGATCACGGTGAACCCTGCCTCTTTCAGCACGCTGTCCATCAGGCGGACGTCATTGACCGGATTGGAAAGAGGGGCTGATTTGTAGGACGCATTGCCGATCAGCAGGGCCAGGCGTTGCTCGTTGGCCGCCCACGCCGACGCAACCGGCAGGCAGACAGCCCCGAGAATGAGCAGCGCAGTCAGTGAGCGTTTGAGCATCTTGATGTCGAGAGGTTGCACCCGACACGCGTCGAAAGGCGCGCGCCGAAAAGTCTGATTATTGTTACATGGACTTACGAATAAAGGATATTTTTTGCGAGGGATTTTTCCCGGTTTTAGCCTGGGTCACGCTCTCACCGGCACCAACGGATCGCGCGCATCCTCCAGCAGCTGGCTCCCTTCTGGGCCGCTGGGCTCATGCGATGGCATGCTGTTGGCCCGAAAACTGTATGCGTTGGCGAGCGGCCAATACAGCTTGAAGACGTTGCTCAGGGCATCCAGCGGCCCGAGCAGTGCGCCTGCCTCGACCTGCATGATCAGATTGCTCAGCAGCCGCACTTCGGTGTCGGTCAGCCGGCGCACGATGTGGTGTGCACTCACCTCTTGCGGATGGCACAGGCCCGCCGCCTGCACCAGCTCCTTGAGCGCATGCAGCGTGCTGCGATGGAAGTTGTGCACGCGCTCGGCCTTGTCGGGCACCACCAGCGCCTGCTGGCGGACCGGGTCCTGCGTGGTCACGCCAGTGGGGCATTTGCCGGTGTGGCAGCTCTGCGCCTGGATGCAGCCCAGCGCCATCATGAAGCCGCGGCCCGCATTGCACCAGTCGGCGCCCAGCGCCATCAGCCGCACCATGTCAAATGCACTCACCACCTTGCCCGCCGCACCAATCGACACACGGCTGCGCAGGTTCACGCCCACCAGCGTGTTGTGCACCAGCAGCAGGCCCTCCTGCAGCGGCGCGCCCACGTGGTCGGTAAACTCCACCGGTGCTGCGCCAGTACCGCCTTCGGCACCATCCACCACGATGAAGTCGGGCGTGATGCCGGTTTCCAGCATGGCTTTGACAATTGCAAACCATTCCCACGGGTGGCCAATGCAGAACTTGAAGCCGGTCGGCTTGCCACCCGAGAGGCGCCTGAGTTTGGCGATGAAATGCATCATCTCCACCGGTGTTGAAAACGCGCTGTGGCTGGACGGCGAAATGCAGTCCTTTCCCACCGGCACGCCGCGCGCGGCAGCGATTTCTTCAGTGACCTTGGGCCCCGGCAGAATGCCGCCATGCCCCGGCTTGGCGCCCTGGCTGAGTTTGAGTTCAATCAGCTTGACCTGCGGGTCGCCGGCGTTCGCGGCAAAGCGCTCTTCGTTGAAGCTGCCGTCTTCATGCCGGCAGCCGAAATAGCCGGAGCCGATTTCCCAGATCAGGTCGCCGCCGTGCACCCGGTGGTGCTGCGAGATCGAGCCCTCGCCGGTGTCGTGCGCGAAGCCGCCCAGCCGGGCGCCCTTGTTCAGCGCCATGATGGCGTTGGCCGAGAGCGAGCCGAAGCTCAGCGCCGAGATATTGAACACGCTGGCATGGTAGGGCTGGGTACAGGGCTCGACCGAGGGCGAGGGCTGTTCCGGCGTGCCGCCAATCCAGACCCGGAAGTCATGCGTCGGCAGCTTGGTCGGCGCCATCGAATGGTTGACCCATTCATAGCCCTGCACACCCACGTCGAGCTGGGTGCCGAAGGGCCGGTTGTCCGGCTCGCCCTTGGAGCGCTGGTAAACCAGCGAGCGCTGCGCCCGCGAGAAGGGCAGCGCCTCGCTGTCGCTTTCAATGAAGTACTGCCGCATTTCCGGGCGGATGTACTCGAACAGAAAGCGCATGTGGCCGATCACCGGGTAGTTGCGCAACACGGCGTGGCGGGTCTGGCGCAGGTCGTGCACACCCGTGCCGACGAGAAACACGCACGCCAGCAAGGCCAGCCAGCCCACGCCGAACGCCACCAGGCTGAAAAGTGACAGCATGAGCCCGAGTACACACAGGCCCATGAAGGTGTAGCGGAGCGGAAATTGGGAATCCAGGCGCTGGAGCATGATGGGTTGCTTCCTTGGTGAGCCGTGCAGGTGGCAGATACACTTTGCATCATAAGAGCGCCGGTTGGTGCTTTCTTCTTGTGCCTTGTTTTTGCCCTTCGTTTGTCCCCTATGACCACGCCTTCTTACACACCCGCCCCCACTGCAGTGCTGGACATAGCCGAGTTCGACGAGCTGGACGCCATCCTCGACGACCTGCGCACCCGTTACGACGAAACGCCCCAGTGGGAGTTCTGCGAAGGCTTCATGGCCGCCGTGATCTGCTCGCGCCGCCCGATAGCGCCCGCCGAGTACCTGCCGGTGCTGCTGGCCACGCCCGCAGAAGGCGAGCCGGCAGACCCGGAAGGCGGCTCCTTCGCCAGCGCGGCCCAGCGCGAACGCTTTCTCGCGCTGTGGCAGCAGCGCTGGGATGAAGTCGCCACCGCGCTCGACGCCGAAGTGGATTCACTGGAAGACGAGCACTGCTACCACCCTGAAGTCATGGACATCCGGGGTGCCGTGGCCGAGATGTCGCCAGACGAGCAGGCGCGCTTTGCCGCTGAAGAGCTGCCCGCCTTCGCGCAAGTCTGGGCGCTGGGGTTCATGTTTGCGGTAGAGAGCTGGCCCGACGAATGGACACCACCACGCGACAAGGACGCCGCCAAGTGGCTCGATGGCGCGCTGCAGGCCGTGGTGGCGATGACAGAAGACGACAGCGCCCCGCCGGAAGTCTCACCCCTCAGCGAGGACGGCGCGCCCAGCACCAGCATTGCCCGGCTCAACGCCTTCGGCGAGGCGATCTGGGCGGTGTACGACCTGCGCGAGCTGTGGAAGACGATGGGGCCGAAGGTGGAGACGGTACGGGCGGTGGCAACGCCCGGGCGCAATGATCTTTGTCATTGTGGGAGTGGGAAGAAGTACAAGAAGTGTCATGGGGCGGGGTGAGATTCCTTTGTTGAGTGGTGGTTTTTGCTGAGGTTAGAGGCCGGGGGTTGCCCGGCGGCAACTCACTTTCTCTTGCTTCGCTGTATGGACCGGAGAGATGGGAAACGGGTGTGCGAGGACATAGGAAACACCAGCCGGTCTCAGGAAGTTGCGCCCAACGCATTCAGATCCAGCCGCATGAAGCGGTGATGGCAGAAGAACACATCGTAGCAACCGTCGCGGCTGCGGTCCTCCCGGAAGGCAATAGGCAGCTTGAGCAGCGCGCTGGACACACGCAGCTGGTGTCCCCGGAAGTGAACCTCGCCATTCCACTTCACCACAGCCACAGTGTCCTGGCCGGGATACTCAATGGCAGGCAAGCACTGCGGATAGCCTATGGGGCTGGCACGGTAACGCGCAGCCGGTGTCTGCAAGGCCAACGCGTCGTGAGGCCGCTCGTGGTTGTAGACACCGCGCCAGTGCTCGAAAGCACTTTGCGCCTGCTGCAGACCCGTGAAGCTGCGCCCGGCCAGCACCTCTGTCTTGAGGGAGCGGTGAAAGCGTTCGATCTTGCCATTGGTCTGCGGATGGTACGGTGCGCTGTGGCTGACCCGGATACCCAGCCGAATCAGCCAGACGCTGAGCTCGCTCAGGCCATGACCGGCCAGCCGGGGGCTACCCCAAGGCGCGCCATTGTCTGCATTGATGCGCTGGGGCAACCCATAGCGATGAAACACCTGGGCCAGGTGCGGCTGCACGGTGGCAGCGGCTACGCCAGAGCAGGCCTGCAAGGCCAGGTTGAATCGGGAATGATCGTCCAGCAGGGTCAAGGGGTAGCAGCGGCCTTGGCCGGTCTGGAAGTCGCCCTTGAAATCGATCTGCCACAGCGCGTTGGGCTGCTCGTGCTCGAAGCGCTGCCAGTGCTGGGCGGCTACGCTGGCAGCCTGCGCAATCAGGCCGTGGCGGTGCAAGATGGCGGTGATGGTGCTCGGTGGCGGCACATCAACCACGCCAAGCTCAGTCAGGCGCCGGGCAATCTTGCGACCACCCCAGCTGGGATGGTTGCAGCGCAGATCAATTACCGCCTGCTCGAGCCCTGCTGCAGTGCGCGTCGGACTGCTGTGGGGCCTGCGGGAGCGCGCTGTGTAGGCTGCTACCCCTTCCTGTGCGTGGCGCGCCAGCAGCTTATAGCCCGTCTTGGGGCTGATGCCAAAGCGCCGGCACAGCTCGCGCCGGTTGCATCCGTCCTGCAGCGCCAGCTCTACAAAGTCGCGTTTGACAGTCATGAGGTCTTTCGGTTGCCAGGCCATGGGCTTCTCCTTGTGCTGATTGCACAGAAGAAGTGTTTCCTATGTCCCCGCACACCCGTTTCCCATCTCTCCGGTCCATACACTTCGCCAAGAGAAAGTAAGCAAAGAGAAGGCGACCCTGGTGCCTGCGTCCCTTCGCTTCGCTGCGGGGCAACCTGCGGTGCTCGGTCCAGGCGGGGTCTGGCTAAACTCGCCTTCGGCTCAGACAACGCCATCCCTGATCCGCCTGGCCCTGCGCTCCTCGGCGCATTCACAAGGGGGTGGGAGAGGAAGACAAAAGAAAAATACCGGAACCCACAAGGACACGCCATGGCGTGTCCTCGTTTGTATTGGTTTTGGGTATTTGCTCCCGATTCCGTACCCGTTTGTCCCGTGTGGCTGGGCCGAGCAGCGCAGATGGAGGCGGAAGGTCGGGCCGCACTTGTTTGAGCCGCAGGCGAGTTGTGCGGACCGCCGCCGTCATCGAGCAGCGCAGGTTGCCCGCAGCGAAGCGCAGGGACCCAGACTTCGGGTCGCCTTTCTTTTGGGTACTTTTCTTTGGCGAAGCAAAGAACAAGTACCTCGCTCGCCGGGGCGAGTCCCGGCCTCCACCCTCGATACAAATCCCAAACCCGGAATCAGTTCGAAACCAACGAATGATCCCAAGACCCCGCAAAACTTCTCATCTGCCGATCCTGCCACCGCCCGAGCAAAGTCATCCCCACCACCGCTCCGATCAACGCAAAAAACATGTCCGACTGCGTGTCCCACGGATCACCCTGCGTTCCCAGGAACGCGTCTGCACCCTGGCCTATGGCGAGGGCCGTCCACCATTCCAGCAGCTCATACACCGCACTGATCGCCATCGCCACGCAGACCGACAGGAAAGCTGCCATACCTCGGTGACTGAGATAGGCCCGCTGCAGCAGCACCTCGCGTGCCACCATGGCCGGCACCAGCCCCTGCATGAAGTGGCCGATCTTGTCGTAGGGGTTGCGGCCCAGGTGGAACAGGTCCTGGAGCCAGAACCCGAGGGGGACCCGTGCGTAGGTGTAGGCGCCGCCCAGGATCAGCACCAGCATGTGCAGCGCGATCAGGACATAGAGCAGTGTGGTGAGCGGATAACGCTTGCCGGTCATCCACAGCACCGGTGCCGCCATCACGGCCGGCGCGACCTCCAGCACCCAGGTGCCGCGGTCGTGCGGCGCGATGCCTGAGCACACCAGCGCCAGCAGCACCGACAGGCTCAGCCCCAGTTGCAGATGCCAGCGGCTCATGGACAGTCGGCTCATGCGGTGTGCATCACCGGCTCGCAGCGTACCTCGGTCTTGACTGAACTGGCGATGAAGCAGGCCTCGTGCGCCTCGTGGTGCATCGCATTGAGTTCCTCATGGGTCGGCAGACGGCTGCCGGAGAAGGTGGCCTCGGGACGCAGGGTCACGACAGTCATCGCGACTTTGCCTTCAGCGTTTTTCTCCATCACGCCGACGGCTGCATCGGTGTAGCGGTCCACGCAGAAGCGGTGCTTGGCGGCGATCGAGAGGAACCACAGCATGTGACAGGCCGACAGCGAGGCCACAAAGGCTTCTTCCGGGTCCAGCGCGGACGCATCAGACATCGGCAGCGGTACCACCTGGGGCGACGAAGAGCCAGGAACCTCCAGGCCGCCGTCAAAGCGCAGCAGATGCTTGCGGCTGTAGCGGTTGCCCGGGAAGTCGCCACCCTCGCGGTCCCAGATGACTTCTGCGGTGTAGTGCGACATCACGGACTCCAGTCTGCTAGACAAAGATGCTCAGTTGAAGAAATGGCGCAGCGCCTTGGCCGTGGCCTCGGGCTGCTCCTCCGGGATGAAATGGCCTGCCGTCATGGCGTGACCAGAGACCTCACCGCTGCATTGCGCCATCCACAGCGTCAGCGGATCGAACAGCCGGTGCACCACGCCACGTTCGCCCCACAGCACCAGCATGTCGCAGATCACTTTCGCGTGCTGGGTGCGACTGTCGCGGTCGTGCTCCAGGTCGATGCCGCCGCTGGCGCGGTAGTCTTCACAGGCCGAGTGCAGCGCTTCGGCGTTGCAGAAGCAGCGCTCGTATTCCGCCAGGGCCTGCGGCTCGATGTAGCCGAGGCCGGCGCTGCCCCAGCCGCCCAGTTTGGCGTGCAGGTAGGCGCGTGCAGTCTCGGGGTGGTTGGCCCCCATCATGATTTCCGGCAGCGGGGCTGGCTGCAGCATGTGGAACCAGTGGTAGTAGGCACGCGCGAAGGCCATGTAGGGCTCGGTCATGCTGCGGCCGTCGTACATGTCCAGCGTCGGGGCGATGTCGATCACGCACAGCTTCTGCACGCGCGCGGCATGGTCCAGCGCCAGCCGGTGCGCCACCCGCCCGCCGCGGTCGTGGCCGCAGAGGAAGAAGGTCCCCACGCCCAGCGCATCCATCACGTTGACCATGTCGTGCGCCATGTTGCGCTTGCTGTAGTTGCTGTGGTCTGGAAGGCCGGCCGTCTTGGACGAATCACCGTAGCCGCGCAGATCAGGCATCACCAGGAAATAGTGGGGCGCCAGCTGCTGTGCCACGCGGTGCCACATCACGTGCGACTGCGGAAAGCCGTGCAGCAGCAGCAGCGGCGGGCGCAGCGGCTCGCCCAGCACGTTCCTGGACACCCGCGCGTTGATGGTCGTGCCGTTGACCTCGAAGCTGCGCTGATCAAAGCCTTCAAACCATGTCATGGATGCTCTCCCGGGTTGGTGCTCAACGCTGGCGTTGGGCCATGTATTTCTGCAAGCTCGCTGCCGCCTGCGCCCTGACCTTGCGGCGCAGCCAGGGTGTCCAGCCCAGCAGCACACCCGGCACACCCAGAGCCTGACGGCTCCAGGCCCAGAAGTCAAAGCGGTCGCGGTGATGGCTGATGAGGCCCTGGACATTGAACCCGAACTGCCCGTCGATGCTGTTGTGCACCAGCCGACCGGTGGCGCTGAAGCGGTACCAGGCGTCCCAGTGCGCCGTGCCCGTGCGGGCGTCGGCTTTGATGTCCCGGCTGGTCAGCTTCCAGGCGTCCAGCCCGCGGGCCCGGGTGGCATCGCACAGCATGTGCCACATGCCGGTCACCTGCGCATGGCCACGCAGTGAAAAGACCTCGTCATCAAAAGCTGCATCCGGCGCATAACAGGCGGCCATGGCGTCGGCGTCCAGTCGGGAAAAGGCGGCGTAAAAATTCTGCAAGGTGATCTGGTTGGGATGCATGGCGGGTTCCTCTTTTGGCCGGGCAATACCTGGACTCTAGACCGGTGAAAGCTGCGCCTGCGTCGCTCACGCGTCAGGGCTCTGGCCCAGCAGTGCCAGCAGGCGCTGCAGCGCGTGGTGTACCGTGGCCCGGCGCACTGCTGCGCGGTCGCCGTCAAACCGCTGCGTCTCTGTCAGCACCTGACCGGGCAGCGCAAACCCAAACCAGACAGTCCCCACCGGTTTGGCGGCGCTGCCGCCGGCAGGGCCGGCCACGCCGGTGACGGACACGGCCACCTGGGCCTGGCTGCGCGTCAGTGCGCCCTGGGCCATGGCGCGTGCCACCTCCTCGCTCACGGCGCCGTGACTGGCAATCAGCGCGGGCGGTACACCCAGAAGATCGGACTTGGCCTCGTTGGAATAGGTCACCATGCCGCGCTCAAACCAGTTGCTGGAGCCGGCCAGGTCGGTGCAGGCGGCAGCGATCATGCCGCCCGTGCAGCTCTCGGCGGTGGTCAGCATCCAGTGGCGCTGCAGCAGCAGACCGGCCAACTGCTCCACCTGGGAGGACACAAGCGTGTTCACCAGAACCTCCAGGCGGCGATCACCAGCAATGTGCAGAAGGCCGCGACGAAGTCGTCGAACAGAATGCCGAAGCCGCCGCGCCAGCCGAAGCCCTTGAAGGTTCGGTCAGCCCACGCGATGGGGCCAGGCTTGACCGCATCAAAAAACCGGAACAGCACAAACGCCGCCAGTTGCGAGGTGAAGCTGGCAGGCATCACCAGCCACAGCACCAGCCAGAAGGCGACCACCTCATCCCACACAATGCTGCCCGGGTCCTGCACACCCATGTGGCGCGCGGTCAGCGTGCAGGCCCACCACCCCACCAGTGTGGACACGGCAATCAGCACCCCCATGTCGGTCGGTGACAGCCAGTTCTGCAGCACCAGAAAAGACAGCCAGGCCCAGAGCGTGCCTGCAGTTCCGGGCGCGACCGGGCTCAGGCCTGCGCCCAGACCGAGGGCGATGGCGTGTGCCGGATGGGCGAGCAGGAACCGTGCTGTGGGCCGCTGGTGTGCAACGGGTGCAGTGGAGGGGGGCGAGAGTGTCGACAGGTCGGCGGGCAGTGGGTTCATGGGAGGAGCGCCAGCGGTGGGCTGGAGGGATGGCGTGAACGGGACATTTCCCCGATTATCGGCAGTCCCCGGGTCGGCCTCATGTTCATCGGGCAGGTGTCTTCTTTCGCGGCCGTGGTGTGATGGGGGCTACGGAGGCAGTCCGCAGCTGGCTCGTAAGCTGGCAAAGGTACCGGCGGTTCAGCCGAAGTGATCGAACGAGGCGTAACGACCTGTCAGGACCTGGCCGTCGGCGTCGAGCAGTCGCAGGCCTGGTGAGGCCTCGATCTGCCCGATCCGGGTGACGCGCGTATCGGCTTGCAGCGCCGCATGCGCCACAGCATCGCGCGCCGCCACCGGTGCGGTGAAGGTCAGTTCGTAGTCGTCGCCACCGGCCAGCACATATTCCTGCAGTGGGTCGCGTGACAGCAGGCTGTCGGTCCACTCGGCATGGCGTCTTGCCGCCAGCAGGCTCATGGCCACTGAGGTGTCGATGGATGCACCGACCTGTGATGCCCGCAGCACATGGTCCAAGTCGCCGAGCAAGCCGTCACTCACGTCAATCGCCGCAGACGCCACGCCGCGCAGTGCCTGGCCCAGCGCGACCCGCGGTGTCGGCTGCTCAAGCCGTTGCCGAGCCTCCAGCAGCAGCGCTGGAGGCAGTGCGATGCGGCCACGCAGCGCTTCCAGTGCCAGTCGGGCATCGCCCAGCGTGCCGCTCACGTAGAGATCGTCACCGGCCCGTGCGCCGGAGCGCAGCAGCGCCTGGCTGCGGCCAGCCACTACCGGCACTTCGCCAAACACCGTGATGCAGATGTTCAGCGGCCCCTGCGTGGTGTCGCCGCCCACCAGTTCGCAGCCGTGGGCATCGGCCAGTGCCAGCAGGCCGCGCGAAAACGGTGCCAGCCAGGCGTCGTCGGCCCGGGGCAATGACAGCGCCAGGGTGAAGGCCAGCGGCCTGGCACCGCAGGCGGCCAGGTCACTGAGGTTCACCGCCAGGGCCTTGTGGCCCAGCGTGAAGGGATCGACATCCGGGAAAAAATGCCGGCCCTCGACCAGCATGTCGCTGGAGATGGCCAGCTGCGAGCCTGGTACGGTTTGCAGCAGCGCGCAGTCGTCCCCCACACCCAGCGCAGCCTTCGGCGTGGGGCGTGTGAAGTAGCGTGCAATCAGGTCAAACTCACCCATGCGGCAAGCATACAGGCAGCCTTGCCGCTCAGGCCTGCTGGTGTGTGACCCCGCCGCGAAAGCGTTCGGAGGCCTGGCGGATGACCTCAGCCAGCAGTTGCTCCTCGCCCTGGCGTTCGCGCAGCCAGCGTGCGTCGTTGTCGGCCCGCTCCACGCTGGTACGCAGCATGTACAGCGCGGTACTGGCGCCCACGCTGTTGGCATGGCGCTCCAGCTGACGCATGGTCATCAGGATGTGCTCGCGCAGCGGCATGTGCTGGCCGGTGGCGGGGTCCACGTAGACCGCATCCAGGCCGAAGCGGCAGGCCTGGAAGCGGTTGTAGGTGTAGACGAGGTAATCGTCTTCGGTGGGCATGAAGGGCTGCTCGTTCATGAACCACGAGGCCAGCGACTGCACATAGCCCGCCAGCGCCGAGGCCCGCTCGACGGTCAGCGGCGTGTCGAACACGCGGATCTCGATGGTGCCGAACTCGGGCTTGGGGCGGATGTCCCAGTAAAAGTCCTTCATGCTCTTGACCACACCGGTGCGCGTCATCTTGTCGAAGTACCGGGTGAACTCGTCCCAGGTGAGCGCGAACGGCGCGCGGCCCGACAGCGGAAACGCAAACACTGAATTGAGTCGGGCCGAGTCGAAGGCAGTGTCCTGCCCCTGCACGTACGGCGACGAGGCCGACAGCGCGATGAAGTGCGGAATGTAGCGCGACATGCGGTGCAGTGTGAGCAGTGCCGTGTCCGCGTCGGGGCAACCCACGTGCACGTGCTGGCCGAAAATCGTGAACTGCTTGGACAGGTAGCCGTACAGCTCCGACAGTTCGCGAAAGCGCGGCTTGTCGTAGATGCGGCGCTCGTGCCATTGCTGGAACGGGTGCGTGCCGCCGCCGACCACCGCAATGTTGAGCTTGTCGGCGCTCTTGACCAGCGCATCGCGGATCTGCGACAACTGGCCCAGCACCTCCGACGACGACTGGCACACGCCGGTCGAGATTTCGATCATGCTGGACGTCATCTCTGGCACCACGGAGCCAGGCAGCGGTATCTTGCCCATCAGCCGCAGCATGTCTTCGGCGTAGGGAGCAAGGTCGTAATCGTGTGTGTTCACCAGTTGCAGCTCCAGCTCCACGCCGAGCGACAACGCAGCCGATTTCTGGAAGGGCTCAAGACTCATGGGGGGCTCCTGGTCGGGATGGCGATGCGGCTGATGCATGCGGGGAGGGTGGTGTGCGCGACAACCAGACCCAGGGCTTGGAACTCTCACCGGCCCGGTAAATGGCCAGCGTGGCCAGCACCGCACCCATCACCTCCATGAGCAGGATCGCAGGCAGGGCCACGCTGGCGATCTGCCGCCCAAGCGGACCAGACGCCGCCACAAACTGCGACACCAGCAACAGCGCCACCGAGGACATCGGCGACATGGCACAGCCGACCCACAGCGCCTGTTTCCAGCTGGCGCCGCTGCCCACGTTGCCGATGGCGACACCGCCGATCTTGGCCACGAAGCGGGCTGCCACCAACGCGATGACGAGGCCTGCCACCGGCCCGCTCCAGTCGGCCTGCGCCGCCACCACCGAGACCAGCACGAACATCAGCATCGTGAGCATCGACGAGGCGGTTCCCATCTGCCGTGGCCAGGCCCAGGGCCGCGGGTTCAACTGTTTGAGCAGCATGCCGCCCAGCAAGGCGGCCAGGGGGGCTGAGCCGCCAAAGTGGGCCGCCAGCGCAGCACCGGCGGCAATCAGTGCCAGCAGCAGGATGGCGGTGTTCTCGCTGGTCGGGCTCATCACGCGCAGCGCGGTGCGCAGGGTGAGCGCCAGCACGGCGCCTACCACCACCGACAGACCCAACACCACCAGCACCGGATAGAGCGGGCTGGAGAGCGCAGCCTCGCCGCGCGGCATCAGGCCGGCACGCGCGCTGCACAGCGTCAGGGCGTAGAGCGTGCTGAGGGTGGAGAGCACCAGGGCGCGTTCGGTCACCGGGCCGGCAGCCCGGGTGTCGATGGCCACACGCGAGAGCACGGCCGGGGAGGCGGCCATCGCCAGCAGCGCCAGTGATTGGGAAACGGCCTCGCGCATGCCCATGTGCGTCAGCGCCCAATGCACCAGCAGATACGTGAGCGTGGATTCGGCCAGGCTTTGCACCAGCACCATCGGGTTGTGCCGGAACCAGCGCAGTGGAATGCGTCCACCGGCCTCGAACAGCACCACGGCCACACCGAGCTCCAGCAGGAAAAGGCCGGTGCCCTGCAACGGCCAGGCCGCACCGGTGAAGCCCGCCAGACCGGCCAGACCGCCCACCAGCGAGTAGCCTACGACCTTGGGCAAACCGCTGTAGCGGTTGACCAGATGGCCCGTCGCGGCCGCGACCGCCAGCAGGATGGACCACTGCACCGTGGGCAAGCCAGCGGACGGTTTGATCCATTCGGCCCAGATGGCCAGGATTTCATTCATGTGAAAGCGTCTCCACGTGGATTGGCCGGTCGGGACGGGCTCTGATTGGGATCGTGAGGTGTGTGTTGCCTCCGCACGTCTCAGCGGGCAGTCAGCAGACCGCCGCATGGCCGTGGTTGGCGCTGTGCGGTGGAGGCAGGAAGCAAAAAGAACAGTGTTTCAGGAATTTACAGCCCGGTGCTGCAAGGGGCTGTAGGACAAGGCCGATGATGCGTGGCCCTGCTGCCGGGGCGCCGCACAGGGACTTCAATCGGGCACGAAAAAGCTGCGCGGACGGCTGCGCCAGCGTGCCCAGATCGCGGCGCGGATCAGTGCGCGGTCGACGCCGCTGACGTTGTGCGCCTGCAGCGCCAGACGAAACGCGAGGTAAAAACTCACACCCAGGTTCAGCGCGCCGATGAGTGGAATGGCCGCCATGCACCACCAGATCAGGCCGTGCCGGAAGGCCTCAGGCCCGAGCGATGCCGCCGCGGCCGCCAGTTGCCCGGTGGAGAGGGTGACGTGGCGCGCCTCCAGCTCCAGTCCGAAGAAGCCGGTGAAAGCGGGAATCAGCCCGAGCATGAAACCCAGCGCGGTGTTGGAGGCAAAGCCAGAGATGTTCTGGCGCATGAATCCCGACCAGCGGGCTGCGCGTTCTGTGCCCAGCACCGACGTGAAGCGGGGGTTGTGCCGCAGCGCCGAATCGAGGCGGTGCAGGACAAACCAGTTCTCGGTCCAGCCGGCAATCATGCTGGCTGCAAAAAGAATACCGCCGGTGAAGCCCGCCCACATCAGCGTGGGGCCGAGCAGCGTCAGGGTTTCGAGAACGTGGTGCGCCTCCTTGGCGCTGATCATCGGACGGCCCAGCAGCAGCAGGATCAGCACATTCACCAGCAGCACGGCCGGGATGACCATGAACACATTGCCGAACACGGCGGCCACCTGGGAACGCACCAGGTGCGTGACTTCATCGACAAACGACTCGACGGTGTTGGGGCTGTCTGCCGTGCCCAGGTCCTTGAGTTTGGCGGCCATGGCCGGGGCTGTCATCGCGGGCTGTTTGGTCGCCAGCGTGAAATGCAGCAGCTGGATGACGATGAAACTGCCCGCATAGGCGAGGCTGGCCCAGAAGCCGCTCCAGAAAGCCGACAGGCCGATGGCCACGATGCTGAACTTGAGCAGCGTGGTGATGGCTGTGATGGCGCCACCGCCCATGGCCTTGCCCAGCATCTCGCGGTAGTCGCTGCGGTTGCGGGTGATGTAGGTCTCGCCCGCTTCGGCGCTGCGCTCGGCCATCTTGGCCGACAGCAGCGTGGAGTTGGCGCTGATCAGGGCGCCCACGCTTTTGCCGTCCTGTGCGGTGATGACGCGGCGCGCCAGCACCTTGATGGCGGCCGCCGCCGGATGCGGCGAAGTCAGGCTGTCGAGCAGCTCGCGCACTCGCAGGATACGCTCGCGCAACTGACGCAAGCGGAACACCATGCCCACAGAAATGCCGTTGTCTTCGAGGTGCGCATAGATGCTGTTGACGGCCTGCCGGCAGGCGTCCAGCCGCTCGCGGTACTGGGCCATGGCCGCGTCCAGCAGCACCTCGTCGCGTTCGGTCCTGAAGAACGCGTCACGCAGTCCGTCAATGTCGCTGGGCAGGGCATGGAAAGCCCGTGCATGCGGGGAATCGCGGTTCATGCGCAGGCGCAATTCAGGGGCAAAACCGGTCGCCCGGATCTGCGCCGTGCAATAGGTCAGCGCGTCCATCAGGCTGTACTGCCATTGCAGGGTGTCGCGCGCCGGGTCGGCCGACAGCAGGGTGGCCAGTTGGCTGGCCTGCGCATCGCTGATGCTGCCCAGCCACTGTGCATCAAAGCGCGTGGACGCCACCAGCGGGAAGAGTTCTGCGGCGTCGGTGGTCTCCGGCGTGCCGGGCAGCAGCTTGCGGCGCAGGCGTTCGGCCAGCTCGCTTACAAACGCAGTGCGCGGCGCAAAGCCGAAGTCGGCCAGCAAGGTGGTGATGTCGACGGTGTGGACCAGTGTTTGCCACCAGCCCTGCAATTGCCTCTGCAGGTCCGGCTGCGCGGCCACCGCGTCCATCAGCGACTGAAGCCGGGCCACTGCGGCAGGCGCCGAGGTCTCGTCGCCGCGAATCCAGGCGAACACGCGGATCAGCCAGACATGGCGTGCCGCGATGTCGGCGTCCGGGTCCAGTGCCTTGAGCAGTAGCGCCAGATCCTTCATGCCGCGCGCTTCACCGGTTCAGTGGAGGACGCGGCCAGGCGTCGCACCGTCCGCGGGGGCTTCCAGCACAAACATCGGGATGGGCACCTCAAAGCGCGTGCCGTCTTCGGCCACACAAAAGTAGCTGCCGTGCATCGTGCCGGTGGGCGTGCGCAGCCGCGAGCCGCTGGTGTACTGGAAGGACTCACCGGGCTTGAGCAGCGGCTGGTGTCCGACCACGCCGAGCCCCTTGACCTCGTCGTTGTGCCCATTGGCATCGCTGATGATCCAGTGCCGCGAGATCAGTTGCGTCGCCACATCGCCGGTGTTGGTGAGGGTCACGGTGTACGAAAAACCATAGACGTGCTGCTCCGGCGCCGACTGCTCGGGCAGGTAATGGGGAACAACGTCACAGGACAACTGGTAGGTGGGCATGGCAAAAGCTGTCAAAAACGCACAGGGGCCTGCATGTTAACCGCCCTCGGTGACAGGCGACTGTGCAGCGGGATGACGGGCAGCGGCCTTGCTGCCACAATCTCCTCATGAGTTCAAAAGCAGCGCCCACCTACCGGATTGCCCCCTCCATCCTGTCCGCCGACTTTGCCCGGCTGGGCGACGAACTCCAGGCCGTGATTGCCGCCGGCGCCGACTGGATCCACTTTGACGTGATGGACAACCATTACGTGCCCAACCTCACCTTCGGGCCGATGATCTGCCAGGCGCTCAAGCCGCACGCCAAAAAGGCCGATGGCACGGCCGTTCCGATCGACGTGCACCTGATGGTGCAGCCGGTGGACGCGCTGGCCGCTGCCTTTGCCGATGCGGGCGCCGACCTGATCAGCTTCCACCCTGATGCCTCGGGTCATGTGCACCGCAGCGTCCAGGCGATCAAGTCCAAAGGCTGCAAGGCCGGCCTGGTGTTCAACCCCGCTGCGCCCATGGATGTGCTGGATTGGGTGATTGATGACATCGACCTTATCCTCATCATGAGCGTCAACCCCGGCTTCGGCGGTCAGGGCTTCATCGATTCGGCACTGCGCAAGATCGAGCAGGCTAGGGCCCGCATCGACGCGTCGGGCAAGGACATCCGGCTGGAGGTGGATGGCGGCATCAAGACCGACAACATCGCGCGCGTGGCCGCCGCCGGGGCCGACACCTTTGTGGCGGGCAGCGCCATTTTCGGCAAACCGGATTACAAATCGGTGGTGGACGCCATGCGCACGGCGCTGGCCGCCTGAGCGGCCGACCACGGCGCTGCCGGTCCTTCACCTTCATCACATGACAGGACGCACGACACCGTGAAACCCACTCCGGTCAACAGCGCGGCAGTTCCCTTTGCTGACAGCCAGCGCCCGCCGGCACTGACAGCGGTGGCAGCGCAAAACGCCCAGCGGGTGTCTGCGGTGGCCCGGCCGCGCCTGCTGTTGATCGAGGATTCCGAAGACATCCGGTTCTTCCTGAGCAGCCTGCTCTCGGCAAACTATGAGGTGCTGGCCGCCGCGTCGGGCCAGCAGGGCCTGGAACTGGCGCTGTCGACAACACGCCCGGACCTCATCCTGCTCGACGTGATGATGCCCGACATGAACGGCTACGAGGTGATGGACAGGCTGCGCCAGCAGACCCGCACTTCTGACATTCCGGTCATCTTTCTGACGGCGCTGAGCAGCGTGGAAGAAGAGCAGCGCGGGCTGGACCTGGGCGCCATCGACTACATCTTCAAGCCGATCAGCCCGCCCATCCTGCTGGCCCGCGTCAAACTGCATCTGGAGCGCAGTGCCAACGCCAGGCGGCTCAAGACCTTGTCCGAGCAGCTCTCGCGCTACCTGGCGCCGCAGGTGTACCAGTCGCTGTTCGACGGCTCCCGGCGGGCGGAGATCCAGACGCAACGCAAGCGCCTGACGGTGTTCTTTTCCGACATCAAGAACTTCACCGCCTCCACCGCGCGGTGGCAGCCCGAGGAAGTCACCTTTTTGCTGAACAGCTATCTTGAGGAAATGTCGCTGGTGGCGGCGGATTTCGGCGGGACGGTGGACAAGTTCATTGGTGACGCCATCGTGATTTTTTTCGGCGATCCGCACACGCTGGGGCCGCGCGAGGATGCCCTGAAATGCGTCCGCATGGCAGTGTCCATGCAGCAGCGCCTGAAAGACCTGCAGGTGCGGTGGCGCAGCCTGGGGATCTACAAGCTCTTTGAAATCCGCATCGGCATCAATTCCGGCTACTGCGACGTCGGCAACTTCGGCAGCACGCTACGGATGGACTACACCATCATCGGGCGCGAAGTGAATCTGGCGGCACGCCTGGAGCAGGCGGCGGAGCCGGGTGAAATCCTGATTTCGGCGGAAACCCACGCCCTGATCCGTGACGAGATGGAAGTGGACGCCCGCGCACCTGTTGTGGCCAAGGGGTTTCCGGAGCCGATCACGGTGTATGCCGTGCGGCAGCCGCGCGTCGCTGCCGGGCACCCGTCCGACGTGGTCCGCTACGACCACCCGGGGCTGCATCTGGACATGGACATGGGCCGCCTGAACCCGCAAGAGCGCGCCGAAGCGGCAGCAGAGTTGCGCCTGGCCCTGGCGCGGCTGGAGTCGGTGCCGCACGCGGTCGAGAATCCGGCGCCGGGCGTGGTGCCGGCATCCGCTGCGACGCCGCAGCCACCCCCCCCGGACGAGGCGCTGGCGCGGGCCGAGCGCCTGCTGTCCGCGCCGATTGCCGACCTGGACACGGCGTTGGGACTGACCCGCACCATGGGCATGAAGGCGCTTTATGTGTCCATGCTCGAACGCTACCTTGACGGCCGCAAGCAGACCGTCGGGCAGATCCAGGCTGCCCTTGGCGCAGGTGACCTGCCAGGGGCCGAATTGCTGAGCCATTCCCTGCGCGGCGTGTCGGCCCAGATCGGCGCAATCGGGGTGGCTGAGCGCGCCACCGCACTGGAGCAGGCGATTGCTGCCGGCGAGCCCGCCGAGACACTGAGCGGTTTGCTGGAGCAACTGGCGCTGGCGCTGGCGGGTCTGCTGGCGGCGTTGGACGCGGCCCTGGGCCGCGCGCACGGGCAGGTCTGACTGATGGGGCGCCCTGGCGGCAGTGGGCCCACACGTCAGGCGGGCTGCGATACGTTAAGCTTGGGGTACCGGTTTGGCGGCTTCGCCGCATGGCCAAGTCCCCTCTCCAGCACAGGAGCTGAGCCTTGCAATACAACGACATTTACACGGTAACCTCGAAGGGCCGGGAAGAACTGCGTGGCGCCGTCACGACCCTTTCTTCGTCCGAACTGGATCTGCTGGTGCGCATTGACGGCAAGTTGACGCTCCACCACATCCAGCACGGCATGGACGACGCGGCGCTGGCCCTTTTGGACCACACGCTGGCGACCTTGATCCGCAGGGGCCTGATCGAGCAGGCCGAGCCCGACCCCTTTGCCGATTCCCTGCAGATGCATATCAGCCAGTTTGCCCTGCTGGAGGACGACTCCGAGGCCGAGGCCTGCGCTGCATCGCTCGCCAGCAACAACTACTATGTGCGGATCGCGCGCAAGCGCCCGCCGGTCCGCCGGCTGGGGCCCGGCGAGAAGTATTCGGCCATCCTCGTTGACGACGAAGCGCCGCTGGCCAAGTTCCTCAGCCATTACCTCATTTACGAGGGTTTTGACGTGCGGATCGCCGGCTCGCGCGATGAAGTGGTGGCAGAGTTCCGCAAGCCGCCCATCCCTGACCTGGTGCTGCTCGACGTCATGCTGCCCGACGCCGATGGCTTCGACATCCTGGCCAAAATCCGTGCTCACCCCCGTCTCAAGGATGTCCCGGTCATCATGCTGACCGGGAAATCCAGCCGGGAGGCCGTGCTCAAGGGGCTGTCCCGTGGTGCCGATGGGTACATCACCAAGCCGGTCGAAACGGAGTCTCTGCTGCAAGCGGTACGGACCGTGATGGGCCTGAATTGAATCCCATGGTGGCGACGGCCCCTTGCCATCTCTGCCAGCTTTGCCATCATCGACCCCGATGACCACGCTGCTGGCCTTGATCCTTCCGGCCCTGTGCTGGCGCGAGCGGGGTGGCGCGTGATGCGATTGCCTGCCCAGGTCACGACCCATGTTGCGCTGGCCCTGGGCCTGGCGTTGCTGGTCACGAGCGTCACCATCTCCTACCTGACGATCGGCACGCTGATTCAGGATGCACGCGAGGAAACGCAAAGCCACGAAAGCACCATCCTGCTGGAGCGGGTGGAGTCCCAGTTCAAGTCCACGGAAGCGCTGCAACGGCGGTATTTGCTGAACGGGCTGCCTGGCGACCTGGGCGCCTACCAGGCGTCGCGTGATGTTCTGTCCCGGCAGATCGAGGCGCTGCCGGCCATACTGGCTGATCCGGACAAGAAACAGGCCGATCTGACCTTGCTGCAGAGCCTCATCAGGCGGCGCATCGAGACCCTGAACCGGACCGTCGAGGACCGGCTGCAGCAGGGGATATACATTCCCGCTCCCAACGCCAGCATCACGGGCAATCGACAGCTGGATGCCGACATCGATGCCCTGCTGGCCCGGATCAAGCAGGAGGGCAGCATCTCGCTCGCCCAGTCGAAAAAGGAAACCGAGCACTCCGCAGAGATGGCCAAGCTGCTGATACTGTTCAGCGGGCTGCTGTCGCTGCTGACGTTCTGGTGGGCCATCAGCCGCCTTGAGCGGGCCCAGCGCCAGCAGAAACGCATCGAGGCTCAATTGACGGACAGCGAGGCGATGAGCCGCGCGGTGACGGAAAGCATGGCAGAGGGCCTGGTGACCGTCACGGCCGACAGTGTCATCGTGAACGCCAACACCGCGGTGCAGCACATGTTCGGCTATCGCAGCGACGAGCTGGTGGGTCAGAAGGTCACCTTGCTGCTGCCTGAACGCTACCGCTCCGGGTTCGATACGTTTTTCTCCATGCTGCCCCAGCGGGAAGACGGCTTCCGCGAATGGGACACCAAAACGCTGGCGCTGCGCCGCAATGGGGTCGAGTTTCCCGTGAGCGTCTCCTTTGGCGATGTCAATGTCGCAGGGCAGCGCCTTTTCACCGCCATCATCCACGACATCACCGAGAGCAGCCGCATCACCGAAGCCTTGCGCAACAGCGAAGCGCAGCTGCGGCAGCTCACGGACACCGTGCCGGCGCTGATTGCCTATGTCGACGCCGAGGAGCGGTTCCAGTTCCACAACAAGGCCTACCAGGAAGTACTGGGCCGCACGCAGCAGCAGATCGAAGGCCTGTCCATGGTGGATGTGCTGGGCCCCGAGCTGTATGCCCAGGTGCAGCCCTACGTGCGAGAAGTGCTGGCTGGCTACTCAGTCCGCTACGAACGCCAGCAGATGACCGCCGCAGGCCAGCTGCGCGAGTACGTGATGAACTACTTCCCCCGCTATGGCGAGGGTGAGGCTGAAGACCAGGTGATCGGGTTTTTTGCACTGGGCAATGACGTGACCGAGCTTAAGCGGATCGACCGCATGAAGAGCGAATTCGTGTCGACAGTCAGCCATGAACTGCGCACGCCGCTGACGTCCATCCGCGGGTCCCTCGGGCTCATCATGGGCGGCGTGGCTGGCCAGCTGCCCGACAAGGCCAAGGCGCTGGTGGACATTGCCAGGAGCAATTGCGAGCGGCTGATCCGCCTCATCAACGACATCCTCGACAGCGAAAAAATCGAGTCCGGCAAGGTCACCTTTGACCTGCGGCCGCTGGATCTTCAGCTGTTGCTGGAGCAGGCCATTTCGGCCAACGAGGGATTCGCCACGCAGCACAGCGTGAAGATGGAACTCAAGGCCGAGAAGTTCGCCGTGATGGTTCAGGCCGACAGTGACCGGCTGATCCAGGTGGTGACCAACCTGCTGTCGAACGCGATCAAGTTTTCGCCCGTCAACGGCACGGTAGAGGTCAGGCTGCGCTGGAAGGCCGCGCGCGCGCGGGTGGAGGTGACGGATACCGGCCCGGGCATCCCCGAGGAATTCCGCGGGCGCATCTTCCAGAAGTTCTCGCAGGCCGATTCGTCGGACACCCGCCAGAAGGGCGGCACTGGCCTGGGATTGAGCATTTCGCGCGCCATCATCGAGCGCATGGACGGCAGCATCGGCTTCAGCACCGAAGTCGGTGTCGGCACGACCTTCTACTTCGAGTTGCCCGAGTGGAACGAAGCGCCACCGGTCAGCGCGCCCATGAGCCTGTTCGGTGACGAGCGCCCCCGCGTGCTGGTCTGCGAGGACGACCGGGACGTCGGAACGCTGATTGCGCTGATGCTAGACCGCGACGGATTCGATGCCGATGTGGCCCACAGCACGGCGCAGGCACGCGACTACCTGGCCATGACGCCGTATGCGGCCATGACGGTCGACATCAAGCTGCCGTCTCAGAACGGGCTGGAGTTCATCCGTGAGCTTCGGCAAAGCCCGAACACGGCCAACCTGCCGGTGGTGGTGCTGTCAGTGACCGCTGGCGAAGCACGGCTTCAACCGGAGTACCAGGCGCTGAAGGTGTCGGACTGGCTGGAAAAACCCATCAACGAGGTGCTGCTGCGCCAGAGCATTCGGCGTGCCGTCAGAAAGTCACGCGCGGCGTGAGAGGCGCCTTGCGGCGTCGGGCTGTCAGCCAGGCACCGTGCCACGATTGTCCTTTTTTTTTTGAAGTGAAGCCTGCCCCTTGTTTCTGAATGCATTGAATCGCCACACCACTGGCGCCGTGATCGTGGACCTCGACGGCACCCTGGTCGACACCATGGGTGACTTCGTCGAGGCCATCAACCGCATGATTGCCTCGCTCACGCCCGCCGGGCACGCACCGTTTGTCTGCGATGCCGAGGCCATCAGCCTGATGGTGGGCAAGGGATCGGAGCACCTGATCCACTCCGTGCTGGCCTTGTTGCAGGCGAACGGGGCGGGTTACCTCACGGATTACGACGCGGCCTATGCCAGCTATCAGCGGCACTATGCGGACGTCAATGGCCGTTACGCCGAGGTGTATCCGGGCGTTCGCGAGGGCTTGCAGCAGATGCAGGCCGCTGGGTTGCGGCTGCTGTGCCTGACCAACAAGCCGGTGCAGTTTGCCCGGGACTTACTGGTACTCAAGAGCCTCGACGGGTTTTTCGGGCAGGTGTTTGGCGGGGATTCTTTCGAGCGCAAGAAACCCGATCCATTGCCCTTGCTCAAGTCCTGCGAATACCTGGGCTTCCCGCCTGCCCGCACCCTGATGCTGGGCGACTCCAGCAACGATGCGCAGGCCGCCCGGGCCGCAGGCTGCCCGGTTGTGCTCGTCACCTACGGCTACAACCACGGTCAGCCGGTGAAGGCCATCGATGCCGATGGCTTCATCGACTCATTGGCGGATTTGCGCTGGTCGGACCGGGTTTGAAGGCCTGAGCGCGACCTGCGGTTTCAGGGTATTCAGGCGGGCTTGCCCAGCAGGGCGTCCCGGAGCTTCCAGTCGGCGGGTTGCGGACCCACCCAGATGCGCATCAGGGCGTTGAAGAACTCGACCTCCTTGAAGGGCTCGCCCTGTTGCTTGCCCTTGACGGTGATCACCGCGCCCGTGCCGGGTAGCCAGTCGATGGTGAAGTTCTCACCGGGCAGCAGCTTTTTCTGGTCCGCGAAGATCTGGCCCATCCGCACCAGCCCCGGAATCATCTTGGCCATCTCGGACTTGGGCGAATTCTCTTCAAAGGCCTTGGTAAACCCCTTGCCCAGTTCGTTGGAGTCGATCTCGCGCAGCAGCGTGATGCTGATGCGTTTGGGACCGGGCGCTGCATACAGCTCTTCCGCTGTGGCGATCTTCTTGCCGGTGTAAAGCGCCGCAACGTAGACCTTGAACACCGCCTTGTAGCGGATGCCGGCGCCGTTGAGCTGCAGCTTGCTGCCATGGACTTCGACAGGGTCCTCGACCTTGACGCCCGAGATCTCGACGGGTGCAGCCCAGGCGCCCATGCACAGGAGCAGGCCGGTCAGGCTGGCCAGGCCGCGTTGAATGATGGTCATGATGTGTCTCCAGAATCGTTGAAATAGAACGACCGTTCGTTTTGTGTTGGTATTGTGACGGTCAGTCGCATGGCACCGCAACAGGGTTTGCGAGGTAAGGGTTTAGTGTGGTGGCCCTAGCCGGGCAAGTCGTCCGGCCCGAGTGAAGCACGGCTGCACCGGGTGTGCCCGGCACAGCCCGGCGGTTTGATACACTTTGCAGCTCATGTTCATTCATCGCATCTTTCGAACAGGTTGTGCAGACCGGGGAGCCTGGCCCTGGCGTACCTGTCATTCTTCGCGCGCCTGAGGCGTTCGCGGGTGGGCTGACATGCCTCGTCCCGTGCACCGTCTGCAGACGCTGCGATATCCCCCGAATTTGATGCGCTTTTGCAGCCTGCAGAAGCATCCCGGTTCCCATACCCCAGGGGCCACCAGAATGACCCGCGGCAGCGCCTCAGCCCAGATCAGAGCGCGTTGCCCCCGCATGAAGGACTCACCGTGATTTCCGAACTCGAATTCAAGAGCCTGGCCAGCCAGGGCTTCAACCGCATCCCCCTGATGGCCGAGGCGTTCGCCGACCTCGAGACGCCGCTGTCGCTCTACCTCAAGCTGGCCAATGCCAAAGATGGCGGGCGTTTCAGCTTTCTGCTGGAGTCAGTGGTTGGCGGTGAGCGCTTTGGCCGCTACAGCTTCATCGGCCTGCCGGCACGCACGCTGGTGCGCTCGTCCGGTTTCGGTGCCGATGTGCTGACCGAGGTGGTCACCGACGGCCGCGTGGTCGAGACGTCTCGCGCCAATCCGCTGGACTTCATCAGCAACTACCAGAAGCGCTTCAAGGTCGCGCTGCGTCCGGGGCTGCCGCGGTTCTGCGGCGGGCTGGCCGGTTACTTCGGCTACGACACGGTGCGCTACATCGAGAAAAAGCTCGAAGCCTCCTGTCCGCCCGACACGCTGGGCTGTCCGGACATCATGCTGTTGCAGTGCGAGGAGCTCGCCGTCATCGACAACCTCTCGGGCAAGCTCTACCTCATCGTCTATGCCGACCCGGCGCAGCCGGAAGCCTTTGCCAACGCCAAGAAGCGCCTGCGTGAGTTGAAAGAGCAGCTGAAGTACTCAGTCAGTGCGCCGGTGGTGAAGCCATCGCAGTCGCACCCGGCCGAGCGTGACTTTGCCAAGGCCGACTACCTGGCCGCGGTGGAGCGCGCCAAGCGCCTGATCGAGGCGGGCGACTTCATGCAGGTGCAGGTCGGCCAGCGCATCAAGAAGCGCTACACCGAGTCGCCGCTGAGCCTTTACCGCGCGTTGCGCGCGCTCAACCCGTCTCCCTATATGTATTACTACCACTTCGGGGATTTCCATGTGGTGGGGGCTTCGCCGGAGATTCTGGTGCGGCAGGAGAAAGTCGGTGAAGAGCAAAAGATCACGATTCGCCCCTTGGCAGGTACGCGGCCCCGCGCGTCGTCGCCAGAAGCCGACAAGGCCGTTGAGCACGAACTGGTGAATGACCCGAAAGAGCGCGCCGAGCATGTGATGCTGATCGACCTGGCCCGCAACGACATTGGCCGCATCGCCAAAACCGGCACGGTCAAGGTGACCGAGGCCTTTTCGGTGGAGCGCTACAGCCACGTCATGCACATCGTGAGCAATGTCGAAGGCACCCTGCTGGACGGCATGTCCAGCATGGACGTGCTGAAGGCCACCTTCCCTGCCGGCACGCTGACGGGCGCGCCCAAGGTGCATGCGATGGAGCTGATCGACCAGCTCGAACCCACCAAGCGCGGCCTTTACGGTGGCGCCTGCGGCTACCTGAGTTATGCCGGCGACATGGATGTGGCGATTGCGATCCGCACCGGCATCATCAAGGACCAGACGCTGTACGTGCAGGCGGCTGCCGGCGTGGTGGCCGACTCGGTGGCCGAACTGGAGTGGAAGGAAACCGAAGCCAAGGCCCGGGCGCTGCTGCGCGCCAGCGAGCTGGTCGAGGAAGGACTGGAGTGAACGCCATGACTGCAACACCCACCATTGCCCACTGCAACACCATGGCCGATGTGCGCCGCCACATTGATGCCATCGACGACCGTCTGGTTCCGTTGATCGCCGAACGCAGCGCCTATGTGGCGCAGGCCGCCCGCATCAAACAGAGCGCCCACCAGATCGTGGACACGGCCCGCATCGAGTTCATCATTGACCGCGTGCGCGCACAGGCCCGTGCGCTGGGCGCGCCCGAGGCGATTCTGGAGGCGGCCTACCGCGCCATGATTGCCGCGTCCATCGAGTTTGAGCGCGGTGAATTCGCCAACCTCCATGCGGAGGCCTGAACCATGACGCGCACCAGACTCCTGATGATCGACAACTACGACAGCTTCACCTACAACATCGTCCAGTACTTTGGCGAACTGGGTGCGGAGGTCGAGGTGTTCCGCAACGACGAGATCAGCGTGGCAGAGATTGCCGCACGCGCACCGGACTTGCTGGTCGTTTCACCCGGCCCCTGCTCACCCGCAGAAGCCGGCATCTCCGTGGCGGCGATCCGGCATTTCGCCGGCAAGCTGCCCATCCTCGGCGTGTGCCTGGGGCACCAGGCGATAGGCGCTGCCTTCGGCGGCAACATCGTGCGGGCGCAGCAGCTGATGCATGGCAAGACCAGCGTGATCACCACCACGCAGCAGGGCGTGTTCGCCAACCTGCCGGAGCAGTTTGTGGTGAACCGCTACCACTCGCTGGCAATCGAGAAGTCGTCCTGTCCCGATGAACTGGCGGTCACGGCCTGGACCGATGACGGCGAGATCATGGGCGTGCGCCACAAGACGCTGCCCATCCAGGGCGTGCAGTTTCACCCCGAATCCATCCTCACCGAGCATGGCCACGCCATGCTGAAAAACTTTCTGGAGCAGAAATGATGCCCCCACGCTTGTCACTTTGTGTACCTTCGGCGGTGCGCTGCCCCTTGGAGGAGGAAGTGGGGCTGTCGCTCCTTGGGGCAGCCCGGCGGAGCGACGTATGACGATGATCGATTTGCGCAGCGACACCGTGACACAGCCGACGGTGGCCATGCGTGCTGCCATGGCGGCAGCGCCGCTGGGCGATGACGTGTTCGGCGGTGACCCGAGCGTCAACGCCTTGCAGGAAAAGATCGCCGGCATGCTGGGCTTCGAGGCAGCGCTGTTTGTGCCGACCGGCACGCAAAGCAATCTGTGCGCCCTGCTCAGCCATTGCCAGCGCGGCGACGAATACATCGTTGGCCAGATGGCGCATTGCTACCGCTGGGAAGGCGGCGGCGCGGCGGTGTTTGGCAGTGTGCAGCCGCAGCCGCTGAACCACCAGGCCGATGGCACGCTGGCGCTGTCTGATATTGAAGCGGCCATCAAACCGGATGACGCGCACTTTGCGCGCACCCGCTTGCTGGCGCTGGAAAACACCCTGGGCGGCAAGCTGCTGCCTTTCGAGTACGTCCAGCAGGCCACGGCGCTGGCCAAAAAGCACGGCCTCAACCGTCACCTCGATGGTGCGCGGCTGTTCAATGCCGCTGTGGCGCAGGCCGCGCACAACGGGAGCGACGCCCGCACAGAAGCCAAGCGCATTGCGCAGAACTTTGACAGCGTGTCGGTCTGTTTCAGCAAGGGGCTGGGCGCCCCGGTCGGTTCCGCCCTGTGCGGCTCTCGCGAGTTCATCGCCCGGGCACACCGCATTCGCAAGATGGCCGGCGGCGGCATGCGCCAGGCTGGGGTGTTGGCCGCTGCTGCCTCGTACGCGCTCGACCACCACATCGAGCGGCTGGCGCAGGACCACGCACTGGCCAAACGGCTCGCCGACGGACTGGCAGGTATCGAAGGCTTGCAGGTCGAGACGCCGCACACCAACATCCTGTTTGTGGACCTGACGGGTGCGGCCAAGGCGCAATCTGCCGCGCTGCTGGCGCATCTCGGCCAGCACGGTATCCAGGCGACGGGCCTGTACCGCCTGCGCTTTGTGACGCATCTGGACGTGGACGCCGCAGGCATCGACCACGCGATCTCGGCGATTCGCGGTTTCTTTGCAAAGCAGCAGGCCGCCCATGCCTGACCTCCAGCATCTGTTGCTCTTCATCGCGGCAGGCTGGCTGCTCAACCTGACGCCCGGACCAGACGTGCTCTACATCGTCACGAACTCGCTGCGTTCGGGCGCCCGGGCCGGCTTTGTGGCGGGCCTGGGCATCACGGCAGGCTGCTTTGTGCATATTTTTGCGGCGGCGCTGGGTGTCAGCGCTCTGCTCGCCACGTCGGCCACGGCTTTTACCGCGCTGAAGTGCATCGGTGCGGCCTATCTGCTCTGGATCGGCGTGAAGATCCTTTTGTCGAGAAGTCCCAAAACCACTGATCTGGCCGCCGTGGCTGCCAGTGCGCCGCCGCTGGCGCTCAGGGACGTCTTCATTGGTGGCTTCTGGACCAACGCGCTCAATCCCAAGGTGGCGATCTTTTTTCTGGCCTTTGTGCCGCAGTTCATCGCGCCTGGCACCGAAAACAAGGCACTGGCCTTTGTGTTGCTCGGCGCGCTGTTCAACCTCAATGCGATTCCCGTCAACTCGGGCTGGGCACTGGCTGCGGCCTGGATGGCACGCCGCGAAGCTGTCCAGCGGGGAATGCACTGGCTGGACCGGGCTGCTGGTGTGATGTTCATTGCGTTTGGCATCAAGCTGGCGCTTAGCGACAATCCGTCAAAGTAAATCAGGACTTCACCGACTCATCCCCCGCTTCAGGATCAGGAAGCGACACACGAAACGAGACAGGCCATGCCACACAGCCACCAGATCACGCCGCAGGAAGCCCTGCAGCGCACCATCGAGCACCGCGAGATTTTCCACGACGAGATGCTGCACATCATGCGGCTCATCATGAGCGGCGAGATGTCTCCGGTGATGATGGCCGCGCTGATCACCGGCCTGCGTGTGAAGAAGGAAACCATCGGTGAAATCACCGCTGCCGCCCAGGTGATGCGCGAGTTCTCGACCAAGGTGAACGTGGTCGACAAGACGCATCTGGTGGACATCGTCGGGACCGGTGGCGATGGCTCGCACACCTTCAATATCTCCACCTGTGCGATGTTTGTGGCCGCCGCCGCAGGCGCCAAGGTCAGCAAGCACGGCGGGCGCAGCGTCAGCAGCAAGTCGGGCAGTGCGGATGTCATCGAGTCGCTGGGCATTCACATCCAGCTCTCGCCCGAAGCGATTGCCAAGTGCATCGAGCAGGTTGGCGTGGGCTTCATGTTTGCTCCCAACCACCACCCGGCCATGAAGAACGTCGCCCCCATCCGCAAGGAACTGGGCGTGCGCACCATCTTTAACATCCTGGGCCCGCTCACCAACCCGGCCAGCGCGCCCAACATCCTGATGGGCGTGTTCCACCCCGATCTGGTGGGCATCCAGATCCGCGCGCTGCAGCGTCTGGGCGCCGAGCATGCGCTGGTGGTCTATGGCAAGGACGGCATGGACGAAGTCAGCCTGGGTGCTGCCACCGTGGTGGGCGAGCTGAAAAACGGCGAGATCAGCGAGTACGAAATCCACCCGGAAGATTTCCACATGCCCATGGCCAGTTCCCGCGCCCTGCGCGTCGAGACGCCCGAGCAGTCCAAGGCCATGCTGCTGGGCGTGCTGGACAACCAGCCGGGCGCCGCGCGCGACATCGTGATCCTCAACGCCGGCGCGGCGCTGTATGCCGCCAATGTGGCGGAGTCGATTCAGGCTGGCATCGATCTGGCGCGGACGGCCTTGGCCTCTGGCGCTGCCAAGGCGCGGCTGCAACAGCTGATCGCCACCACCCAACAACTGGCGACCTGAACCATGGCGGACATTCTCGACAAGATCGTTGCTGTCAAGCACGAGGAAGTGGCTGCAGCCATCAAGCGCAAGCCTCTGGCCGTGATGCGTGAAGACGCGGAGTCCCGCGTGCTGACGCGCGACTTCGTGGGCGCCTTGCGCGCCAAGATCGCTCAAGGCCAGCCGGCGGTGATTGCGGAAGTCAAGAAGGCCAGCCCCTCCAAGGGCGTGCTGCGTGCCGACTTCATTCCCGCTGACATTGCCCAGAGCTATGCCGAGGGTGACGGCACGCTCAGCGCAGCCTGCCTCTCGGTGCTGACCGACCGGCAGTTCTTTCAGGGCAGCGTGGATTACCTCAAGCAGGCCCGTGCCTCGTGCAGCCTGCCGGTGCTGCGCAAGGATTTCATGGTGGATCCCTACCAGGTGTACGAGGCGCGCGTGATGGGGGCCGACTGCATTTTGCTGATCGCGGCCTGCCTCGACGATGCGCAGATGCAAGCCATGGAGTCACTGGCCATGTCGCTGGACATGGCGGTGCTGGTCGAGGTGCATGACGAGGCCGAATTGAACCGGGCGCTCAAGCTCAAGACCCCGCTGATCGGCATCAACAACCGCAACCTCAAGACCTTCGAAGTC
Organism: Synechococcus sp. UW140; assembly: GCA_943370905.1. Classification (GTDB taxonomy): domain Bacteria; phylum Pseudomonadota; class Gammaproteobacteria; order Burkholderiales; family Burkholderiaceae_C; genus Polaromonas. The sequence goes on along the minus strand of CALRSS020000009.1, from coordinate 3,004 downwards.
TCGCTGGACACTACCTTGGGCATGCTGACCAAGGTACCGGCGGACCGGCTGCTGATCACCGAGTCCGGCATTGCCACACCTGCAGACGTCAAGCGTTTGCGCGATGCGGGCGTGAACGCCTTTCTGGTGGGCGAAGCCTTTATGCGGGCGGAAGAGCCTGGTCTGGCTCTGGCGGCGCTGTTCGGCAAACCCTGAACAACACCGAGGCGAACGCGATGGCCGCAGCAGGGACTCCCGACCGTCTGTTGGCCGCGGATCCCGGCGCCTGGCCAGTGGCCCCCGGTTGGAAGCCGCTGACCGACGGGTTTTTTGCGAGTGAGACCGGCCAACGTCTGCTGGCCTTCCTGCAGGAGCGTCTGGCACAACAAGCGGTGGTGTTTCCGCCGCAGCCCCTGCGGGCACTGGCCCTGACGCCGCCTGAAGAGGTGAGGGTGGTCATCCTGGGGCAGGACCCGTACCACGGCCTCGGTCAGGCCGAGGGCCTGGCGTTCTCGGTCGCACCCGGGGTGGCGCTGCCGCCTTCGCTGCGCAACATCTTCAAGGAGTTGCAGCGCGATCTGGGCACACCGCCGCCAGGTTTTCCGGTGCCCGGCGGCAGTCTGGTGAAGTGGGCCACGCATGGCGTGCTGCTGCTCAACACCTGTTTGACGGTCGAGGAGAGCCAGCCGGCCAGCCACGCGGGCAAAGGCTGGGAGGTGATGACCGACGCGGTCATCCGGCATGTTTCGGAAGGGGCGCACCCGGTGGTGTTCATGCTGTGGGGTGCGCACGCCCAGAGCAAGCGCGCCCTGATCGACGCCAGCCGCCACAAGGTGCTGGTGGCCAATCACCCCTCGCCGCTGTCGGCCCTGCGTCCGCCCTTGCCCTTCATCGGCTGCGGGCATTTCTCGCAGGCGCGTGCCTGGCGCGAGCAGCATCCACGGCCGGCAGCGGGCTCGCAGGCCTGACCCACCCCTGATCCGGCGTTAAAACTCGGGCGGCGTGCTGCCCACGTAATCACGGCGGATATTGACGGTGCTTTGCTGGCCCAGCGCCTCGAAATGGCGGCGCAGCCAGCGCCGTGCCGCGCCCTGGCCCATGGCGAACAGCTTGTCGATCATGGCGCCGTCGGCCGACAGCTTGCTGGACGACGGCAGCTCTTCCAGCGCCTCGCCGCCGTCAATGCGGTGCAGCAGCAGGCTTTTGTAGCGCTCGCCTTCCTGCAGCCGGCCATCGGCCAGCAGGCGGTTGATGAAGTCAATGGTGCGCATCTGCGACAGCAGGCTGGCGTTGAAGGTCAGCTCATTGACCCGGTCCACGATCTCGTGCGAGGTTTGCGGTGCGCTGGGGCGCCGCAGCGGGTTGATCTGCACCACGATGATGTCGCGGCTGCTGCATTCGTTGATCAGCGGCAACAGGGACGGATTGCTTGAAAACCCGCCATCCCAGTAGGGTTGACCGTCAATTTCCACCGCCCGGAACAGCGTGGGCAGACAGGTGGAAGCCATCACCGCCGCAAGCGTCAACTTCTTGCCATGAAAGATTTCGGCCTTGCCTGTGGGTACATGGGTCGCTGATACAAACACCTTGGGCTGCTGATGCTCGGCAATCGCCACGAAATCAATCTCCTCCTGCAGCAGCCGGCGCAAGGGGTTGATGTCCAGAGGATTGGACTGATAGGGTGACATCCATTGATTCAGGGAGTTTCCGAGGAAGTTTGCGCCCACTTGTTCGTTCGACCAGTAGCCCATCATCATCTTGCTGATGCCTTCGGCCATGGAGCCCAGACTGCCCATGGCCGCCACACGCTGCCAGATGGTGCTGAGCGCGGCGCGGGCAGCTTCACGTGCTGCCGTGGGCCCTTTGCCTTCCTTGGCGGCGCTCGCAAAACCGTGGGCGAGGGCCACCGCGTTGACGGCGCCGGCGCTGGCGCCGCTGATGCCGTCCAGCTGGATGCGTTCGTCCTGGAGCAGCTCGTCCAGAACGCCCCAGGTGAAAGCGCCGTGCGAACCGCCGCCCTGCAGCGCCAGATTGACCCGGCGGACTGAGGGATTTGGCACAGGCGGTGGCGCGGTGGATGTGGTGTTCATGGGGCTCATATGAGGTCGAGTACGGGGATTTTGCGCAATTTTCATGCCTCGGGGTGAGGTCTGGCGCGGCCAGTCCGAGGCGCGCGCGGTCTGGCGGCGCTTGGGTTGGCCGATGCCCGGCTGGTGTGGGTGGCCATTTCCCGGTTTTGCAGCCTCATCACCTATCAGGCGCCATAAAACCGTGGCATAATCCGAGGTTCGCTTGAAGGATGGGTGCCCGAGTGGCTAAAGGGGGCAGACTGTAAATCTGTTGGCTTACGCCTACGCTGGTTCGAATCCAGCCTCATCCACCAGATTTTTGGGTCTTTTTTGTTCGATGTCGCTTGCGCCTGATGGGTGGGAAGTGACGGGGCAGGAATCAAGCGGCCAGTGCCGGTGCCGAAAGGCCCTGATGCATTGAGTGATATGTGTGATGTCTGGTCAGTGCGAGTTGATTTGGCAGAGCTGCGCGGGAGTAGTTCAATGGTAGAACCCTAGCCTTCCAAGCTAATGACGCGGGTTCGATTCCCGTCTCCCGCTCCACTTTGTGTGGTTGTGGCATGCAGGTTTTGCCGGTGGCTTGGTTGGTTGATGTCGCGCTGAATGGCAATGAGTGTTGTCGGGGAGTCCTGGTGACTTTCCGGCCAGGCCCTTTTGGCTCAGTGGTAGAGCACTCCCTTGGTAAGGGAGAGGTCGCGGGTCCGATTCCCGCAAAGGGCACCATATTTTGAGAGCTGCCGTGGCGCAAGGCGCCCCAGGTGGCGAGAGTAGTGAACTGGTTTTGTAACTCTTCATAAATTTCTGGAGTTTGAAATGGCAAAAGGCAAATTTGAGCGGACCAAACCGCACGTCAACGTCGGCACGATCGGCCACGTCGACCACGGCAAGACCACGCTGACGGCAGCGATCACCACGGTGCTGGCAGCCAAGTTCGGCGGCGAAGCCAAGGGTTACGA
>CALRSS020000008.1:0-228043 GCA_943370905.1 Synechococcus sp. UW140 | reverse complement strand
TTGATCACGCGGCGCGAGCCGGCGCGGGCCGAGAGGTGCTTGTTGATGGCGAGTTCGATGCGTTCCTGGCCGTTTTCCTCGACGTTGGTGAAGCCCACCACGTGCGCGGAGGCTTCTCCTTCGGGGTACTTGCGCTTGTATTCCTTGCGCTGGTAGATGCCCTTGATGCCCATGGCCTGGATCTGCTGCGCCACCGGCTCATCGACCTGGCGCTTGATCCAGACAAAGGTCTTGTCCTCATCCACCAGCTTCTTGTTGAGGTCGGCCAGCGGCATTTCCAGCAGTTTGGCCAGTTGGGACAGTTGCGCTTTGGTGGCATCCACATCCTCGGGGATCGCCCAGATGCTGGGCGCCGGCACGCTGGAGGCGAGAATCAGCCCGTTGCGGTCCAGGATGCGGCCACGGTTGGCCGGCAACTCCAGCGTGCGGGCAAAGCGGACTTCACCCTGGCGCTGGAAGAACTCGTTGGCGAACACCTGCACATAGGCGGCGCGTCCGGCCAGACCCACAAAGGCCAGGGCAATGCCGGCCACAATGAATTTGCTGCGCCACACCGGCGTCTTGCTGGCCAACAGCGGGCTCGACGAGTACAGCACGCTGCGGCTCATGGCCTGGCGCTCCCGCTGGCCGGCACAGACGCAGCGGCGGCGGCATCCTTGTGCGTCACGTACTGCGTGATGGCTGGCGTGGTGGTGCGCATCTGCAGGCGCTCCTTGGCCAGCTTTTCGACGCGAAGTGGTGTGGCCTGTGCGCGTTTTTCAACCTGCAGGCGTTCGCTGTCGGTCTCGATTTTCCGCGCTTCCGCAGACGCCTTTTCCAGCTCCGTGTAAAGGCGACGCGATTCGTACTGCGTGTGCACCAGGTAGAGCGCGCTGACCAGCACCGCAAGCAGCAGGAACAGGTTGAGGCGGGTCATGCACCCACCTCGGTGCGCTCGGCCACACGCATCACGGCACTGCGGGCGCGCGGGTTGGCGGCGACCTCTTCATCGCCCGGCTTGATGCGGCCCAGGGCCTTGAGCTGCATGGCCCGGGGTGCCGCAAAGGGTGCGCGGCGGTCGTACACCTCGCGCGAATGGGTGGCGATGAATTGTTTGACGATGCGGTCTTCAAGCGAATGAAAACTGATCACCACAAGACGGCCTCCGGGCTGGAGCACTTTCAGTGCGGCTTCTAGCGCCTGTTGCAGCTCTTCAAGCTCGGCGTTGATGAAAATCCGAAGAGCCTGAAATGTACGCGTTGCAGGGTCCTTGCCCGGCTCGCGGGTTTTGACCGCGCCAGCCACGACTTCGGCCAATTCAGCGGTGCCTCGAAGAGGGCCCCGTTCCTGTCGGCGACGATCAATCGCCTTTGCAATCTGCCCAGCAAACCGTTCTTCGCCATATTCACGAATCACCTCCGCCATGGTTTCTATCGATGCGTCTTCCAGCCACTCGGCCACGCTCTGGCCACGCGTGGTGTCCATGCGCATGTCGAGCGGCCCCTCCTGCCGGAACGAGAATCCCCGTGCCGGGTTGTCGATCTGCGGCGAGCTGACGCCCAGATCCATCAGCACACCGGCAGCACTGGCCGCCGGCAGTTGCCCGAGCTGCATGAAGCCCTCGTGGCGGATAGAGAAGCGGGGGTCGTTCAGCGTCTTCGCCTCGGCGATGGCCTCGAGGTCCTTGTCGAAGGCCGTCAGACGGCCAGCCGGCGAGAGCTGCGACAGCAGCAGGCGCGAGTGGCCGCCGCGGCCGAAGGTGGCGTCGATGTAGTGACCGTCCGGGTTGATGTGAAGCGCTGCGATGGCTTCGTTCAACAAGACGGTGCGGTGTGTCCATGTGGCGTTCACCGTCTACTTTCAGAAAGAGAAGTCTTTGAAGACATCGGGCATCTCGCCCTTCATCTGCTCGGCTTCCTGCGCGGCGTAGGTGGCCGCGTCCCACAATTCGAAGTAGCTGCCCATGCCGAGCAGCACCGTGTCCTTGCTGATGCCCGCAGCGGCACGCAGTTCGGGGGACACCAGCACGCGGCCTGCCGCATCCATGTCCACATCCATCGCGTTGCCGAGGAAGATGCGCTTCCACCACTGTGCCTGCATGGGCAGTGCGGCGATGCGGTCGCGGAATTTCTCCCACTCGTTGCGGGGGAAAATCATCAGGCAGCCGTGGGGGTGCTTGGTGATGGTGAGCTGGCTGGAAGCGGTCGCGCTCAGGACGTCACGATGCCGGGTCGGCACTGACAGCCGCCCCTTGGGATCGAGAGTGAGAGATGACGCCCCTTGAAACACCGTTAGAAACCTTTAGAAAACACTTTTCACCACTAAATTCCACTTTTTCCCACTTTATCAGGAAAGCATTCACAAGCAAGTGGTTTGACACAAATTTTTTCAATGAAATCAAGGACTTAGGCGCGTATTTCGATGTGACGGAAGGTTAAAAAGTGTTCTAAATTAAGCACTTAGAGGAGGCAATGAAAGTAGTGCTTTAAGCCATCGCGACGTGCAACAGGTGCTACACGTGGTGGCAAGGCATTGGAGGGCCCTGAAGCGGCCTCCGATCGGTCCATGCAGACCGACAGCATGCGCCATGCAGAAGAAGGACGGCCCAGGCACCCGAAGGTACAAGGCGGTGTGGCCACGGGGCCAGGCCATCGGCGGGGCGGTGGAGCGGTGGAGCGGCGAAGTGGCGAAGTGGCGAAGTGGCGAAGAAGCCTGCAAGCGAGCCCGACACTCCCGTGCGGGCGCGGAGCGTACGCTCCAGTCAATCCGCGCGGATCAGGACCCGCGCGTGCTCGGTGATGCCAATGACATTGAAGAACGACGCCACCAGGCGATTGACATCGGTGAATTGCACCGTGCGCTGCTCCGACTGGCGGGCCGACACCCAGTTCAGCAAGGAGCCGGCCGCGGAGAAGTCCACGCGGATCAGTTTGGCGCAGGAGATGACCATCATGTCAGCGCCGACAAACTTCACCTCCAGCTTGTCCAGCACCTCGATGGCGTCGCCCTGGATCTGGCCGGAGAGCTCCACCGAGAAAAGGTTGCTCATCTGGGAGCTGGCGCCTTCCATGTGGGTGTCGCCATCGAACGAACTCAGGCCGGAGGGCATGGAGTCGCGGTACACGTCGCCGATAATGGCCTTGCTGGCCACGACCCCGCCCTGGGAATCGATCGGCCGGTACTCGCAGCGCGCACTTTCCCAGGCTGGCGGCGACACCTCGTAGGTGACGCAGAAATCAAGCGCCGCCAGTTCAAAATCGTCAGGCTGGCTGGTCACCCGCAGCATCGCAAGCCGCAACAGCCACCAACCCTGTTCGACGTCTCGGTCGCCGGACGGCGTGGCGTTGTGCAGCACCTTCAACAGTTGGGCGTCACCAATGAATCGCAGCTGGACAGGCTGTACCGCCCAGCCCAGAACGACCTGATGCAGCGGGCCAACGGCGGCGGCCTCGATGGTCTTGAGGTTGGACCAGTCCAGTCGCCAGGGCATGGCCGCCTTGAGCATGGCCGCCTTGAGCGCCGCCACCGTCTGGATGCCCAGCACCGAAGGGCACACCCAGTCAGCCGCCGGACCACCCGATGCCTTGCCAGCAGGCTGGCTCATCTGCTTGAACATGTCAGGCATGGAAAACCACTGGGGGGCGGAGCGGTCAAAGCGCTCCACGAACTGGATGGCGGCCGTCTCGAATTTGTCTTGCTGCGCAGTGGCGCGGTACAGGTCGAACAAGGTGAGCCAGGTGTCCGGGTGCTGCGCACGCGTACCGCCGGGGCCCAGAATCTCCATCAGGCCGGCCTCTGCCCCGACGTCGTCACCGTTGGCGAAGCGGATGGCCGCCTCCTCCACATCCGGATCGTGGGCGACAGCCTCGGCAAACTCGACGGCCGTGAGCTTGGAGTGCGAGAAACCCGAGGCACTGCCGTCATAGCCACCGAGGGCGTCAGACAGGCCACCGTTGGCAGGGGGCGGCGCCTTGGCCGCAGGCACAGACGCCTGGGCGCCCGCCAGGGATGCGGCACGCGCAGCGGCCAGCGCCACCGACAGGCCATCCGGTTGCGTCGGCAGCATGTCGCGCGGCGGCAATGAGTCTTCCCGCGCCTGGGCGGATTTCGGGAGTTCGGCAGGGGCTGTCAGCTTGTAGGCTGTGGGCAGTGCATTGTCGAGGGAGGGCACGTGATCAGGCATCTCAGGCACGCGCGGCGGTGCCTTCGGCTGCAGGGGGAGATGCGTGGACTGGTCAGGCGCGCCGGCATGCTTGGTCTTCCACCATTGCATCGACATCTGTGCCTCGATCTCGTCGATCTTCTTGAGGGTGGTGGCGCGGTCGTCCGGCTTGGAGGGCAAGCTGCTCTGGAAAAAGGACGGCCGCCCGGTCTGGTCCTGCCCGACACCCACCATGGCCTCGCGCTTGCGCATCTTGCGCAACATGTCGAACTCCCGCTTGCGCACGAAATCGTTGCGCCGCTTGCGCTCGATCATCTCCTTGAGCAACTGCTTGCTCATGGCTTCGTCTCGGTCCGAGGTGGTGGTGTCCAGTTCCGACCAGTTGGTGGCCGGGTTGCGGACGAACTTCACCATCTTGGAGAGCAAGCCTGAAGCGGTGTCTTCCTTGGACATGGGCCGAATATAAACGCGTTGGGAAATCAGCGTGCGTCAGTCGCCGAACATCTTCTGCTTGAGCTCGCGGCGCTGCTGGGCCTCAAGGGACAGGTTGGCCGTAGGACGGGCAATCAGCCGGCCGACCCCGATCGGCTCGCCGGTCTCATCGCAGTACCCGTAATCACCGGAGTCGATGCGGGCAATGGATTGCTCGATTTTCTTGAGCAGCTTGCGCTCACGGTCACGCGTGCGCAGCTCCAGGGCGTGCTCTTCCTCGATGGTCGCGCGGTCTGCCGGGTCGGGCACGACGACGGTGTCTTCGCGCAGGTGCTCGGTGGTCTCGCCGGCGCTGTTGTGGATGTCCTGCTTCAGGACCGACAGCTTGTGGCGGAAGAAGGCCAGCTGCTTTTCGTTCATGTACTCAGCGTCCGGCATGGCCTTGACTTCGTCATCGGTGAGCTGCTCGGCTGGCTTGGTTTTCCAGTTGTTGGCGAGCTTGGGGTCCTTTTTGGCGGCCGCCTGCGGTGGCGGTGCGATCACGCGTTCGATCATTGTGGAATAACTGGCTTTGGCTGCGTCTGGCGCATGGGTGGGCACCATCGGTGCGGGCGGGGGTGATTGGGTGGCCATGCGGGCAGAGCTTCTGCGGCCGGGCTTGAGCGGGGGCGGCGCCATCAGCGCAGAGGATCTGGCGGGAGCAGCCGCCACAGGAGCGGCAACAGGAGGCTTGACGGCGGGCGGGGCAACGGCTTTCGGCGAGGCCTTGGCGGCTGGTTTGGCAGCCAGCGTGGCGGATGTTTTAGGCAATGGTTTGGATGCGCTTTTGGCAGGTGAGGCAGAAGGTTTGGCGGGATGGCTTTTGGCGGTCACTGCCTTGGCAGGTGCCTTTTTCGCGGGTGACTTGGCAGGCGCCTTCGCCGGGGATTTGGTGACCGGCTTGACGGTGGCTTTCGATGATGGCTTGGGGGAAGGCTTTGCTGAAGATTTTGCTGCAGGCTTTGATGCCGGCTTGGACACCGGCTTGGCGGCTGGTTTGCCCTTGCTCACGGCCTTGGCCACCGGCTTGGTGGCCCTGGCTTTGACCACTGCCTTGGCTGGCGCTTTGGCTGCGGGCTTTTTCACAGGCTTGGCAGTGGCCTTGACGGCCGCCTTGGCACCCGACCTGGCAGCGGGCTTGGCAGCCTTCTTGGGGGCTGGCTGGGTCTTCTTCGCAACGACTTTCACGATAGGTCTCCTCTGGAAAGCGGCCATGGGTTAGCCCGTGAACCACTTCCTGGCCAGGCCGCTCTTCGGCAACCCAACCCTTTCTGTATCCAGTTTTCCTGGTTTGTTCGCCATCCGCCAGTCGGGGAAACACGATCCAACGCGCCTGACAAGCACCTGGCTTGCCGCATCGCTGCTGGCGTGTACTCCAACCGGCACCCCGAACCGGTCATTCGGGCGACGGTGTCGGCGCGCGATTGTAGCGGTCGACCGCCACCTCGTAACACTTTCGCAACAAATCGTTGGGGAATCGACACAAACATGGGGCACCTGCCTATCGCGCGACGCTGGCAAACAGCCTAACTCAAACCAGGCACTGCTCCAGCCCCTGCACAAAAATATCTTTGGGCAGATCGATACCAATGAAGACCATCTTGCTGTTTTTCTTCTCGGCCTCGGCCCACGCGGGGCCCAGGTCACTGCCCATCAGCTGGTGCACGCCCTGGAAAATCACCTTGCGGTCTGTGCCCTCCATGAACAGCACCCCCTTGTAGCGCAGCATGCGCGGGCCGTAGATATTGACGACCGCCCCGAGGAAATCCTCCAGCTTAGCGGCGCTGAAGGGTTTGTCGGACCGGAACACAAAGCTCTTGACGTCGTCGTCATGGTGGTGATGGTGACCCTGGCCTTGGCCCTGGGCGTGGGAAGGGTGGTCGCAATGCTCGCCGTGTGCATGGTCGTGATGGGCGTGGTCATGCTCGTCTTCCTTGAGGAAGTCAGGGTCGATGTCGAGCTTGGCATTGAGGTTGAAGCCGCGCAGGTCAAACACGTCGGCGATGGCCACGTCACCGAAATGCACCGCTTTTTGCGGCGCGCGGGGGTTCATGTGCTTGAGCCGGTGCATCAGGGCCTGCACTTCGTCAGCCGCCACGAGGTCGGACTTGCTGATGAAGATCTGGTCGGCAAACCCGACCTGCCGGCGCGCTTCCTGGCGGTCGTTGAGCTGGGTGGCGGCGTGTTTGGCGTCGACCAGCGTGAGGATGGAGTCCAGCAGGTACTGCTCGGCGATTTCCTCGTCCATGAAGAAGGTCTGCGCCACCGGGCCGGGATCGGCCAGGCCCGTGGTTTCAATCACCACCCGGTCAAAGTCCAACAGGCCCTTGCGCTTCTTGGCCGCCAGCAGTTGCAGGGTCTCGCGAAGGTCCTCGCGGATCGAGCAGCAGATGCAGCCGTTGTTCATCTGGATGATGTTTTCCTCGGTGTCGTTGACGAGAATCTCGTTGTCGATGTTCTCCTCGCCGAACTCGTTTTCGATGACGGCAATCTTCTGGCCATGGGCTTCGGTCAGGACGCGCTTGAGCAGCGTGGTCTTGCCGGAGCCCAGAAAGCCGGTGAGGATCGTGACGGGAATCAAACTCATGGTGTCTACCTGCTGACTGCTAACGATGAATACAACTGCCTGATGGCATTTCTGGAAGGCGCTCTCTGGAAAGAGTGCTTTTGCCAAGGTGGGAAGGTGGGGAGTTTAGCGACCCGATCAAGCCCCAACCCGAGCGAGGCTGTGGATTCTGCACCTTTACGGCCCGTTCCACGCATTCCGGCCCACAAAGCCATGGTGCCTGCGTCTTTATTCACACGTCTGTACGGCAATTGCCGTCAACCGGCCGGCCTTTTCACCAGCACCAGCCCCTTGAGGTATTCGCCCTCGGGAAAGGCCACCGTCATCGGGTGATCCGGCGCACCGCCCATCCGTTCTGAAATAAAGGCGTCCACCCCGGCGTCGGTGCCGGCCGAGGCCACGATCTTGTGGAAAAGATCCGCACTGATGCCCCCCGAGCACGAATAGGTGAACAGCACACCTCCGGGCGCCAGGATACCCAGCGCCAGCCGGTTGATGTCCTTGTAGGCGCGGGCTGCCCGCTCGGCGTGGGCCACCGTCGGGGCCAGCTTGGGCGGATCGAGCACGATCGCGTCGAACTGCCGCCCTTCTTTCTGGTATTGGCGCAGCGATGCGTTGACGTCGGCATCAAGCAGGGTGGTGCGGCTGGCATCAAAGCCGTTCAGCGCTACATTCGCCCGTGCCCGCTCGAGGGCCGGGCCGGAGGAGTCAATCGAGGTGACATGGCCCGCACCACCGGCCAGCGCGGCCACGGTGAAACCGCCGGTGTAGCAGTAGCAGTTGAGCACCTCGCGGAACTGCCGGCGCCGGGTGTACTGCGCAAACTTGTGGCGGCTGTCGCGCTGGTCCAGGTAAAAACCGGTCTTGTGACCTTCGGCCACATCCAGGCTCAGCGACCAGCCATGCTCGGTGATGGTCACGGCCGTGTCGCCCGAGCCGGCCAGCCAGCCGGTGGCCTCGGGCAGGCCTTCCAGCGACCGCACGCTCGCATCGGAGCGTTCATAGAGACGCGTCAGCCCCGTCTGCGCCAGCAGGGCCTGCACAATCACGTCCTTCCACTTTTCGGCCCCGCAACTGGAAAACTGTGCCACCAGGGTGTCGGCATACCGGTCCACCACCACGCCCGGCAAGCCATCGGACTCGCCATGGATCAGCCGGCAACCGTCGCTCTGGATGTCAAACAGACTTCTGGCCTGGATCGCCTGGGCAACGCGGGCGCTGAAAAAAGACGCGTCGATGCGCTGCGCCTCGTCAAAACTCCAGACCCGGGCCCGGATTTTGGAGCTGGGACTGAACGCAGCCCAGCCCAGAAACTGCCCAGCATCGCCTTCCACGCGGACGGTCTCGCCAGCGTCGCCGCCGCCCTTGGCGATGGCGCCGTCAAAAATCCACGGGTGGCGGCGCAGCAAGGAGCGCTCCTTGCCCTCCTTGAGTCGAATTGTTTTCATGGCCGTATTGTCGTGTGGTGATGGTGGCGCTCTGCGCGGCAATCAATGGCCGGGCGTGCTGCAAAGTTTGCGACAATGACACATTAATGATTTTTAAGTACTTTTCAGTGCATTTGGCGTTTTGGCAGCGCCCGACAGAACGCTCAGACCCACGGCAGCCTCAGCTTTCGCACCTGTTGCCGTCTTTTCTGAGAGGCTTGGCACTGACGCTCGTCGTAGGGTGCATGCTGGCCTTTGGCAACCCGGCCGCCTCCGCCCGCACCGTCCTGGACCTCGACACACGAACCCAGCCCGTGGCGCTTCAGGACTGGGGCGATTACTGGATCGACACCACCGGCCAGTACACCCCGGAGCAGGTGACAGCAACAGACACCCTTCCCTGGAAGCCGACGCGTCACGACGCCATTTACCCCGTGACGGCCGGCCAGGTGATGTGGGTTCGATTCAGCGTGCCGCCGGCACCGGACGCCGAACGCTGGTATGCCGAAGTGCCCTACCCGTCCATCGACCGTGCTTCGCTTTACACGCTGGACAGCGCGGGCCAGTGGAACGAGCAGCGGGCTGGCGACCTGGTGGCGGTCGACAAATGGCCGGTCCCGCACCGACACCCGCTGTTGCCGATTGCCCTGTCGGCCGAAGTGCCGACCCAGTACCTGCTGCGGCTGGAAAACGGCCACGCCTTCAGCGCGCCGCTGCAGTTCATCAGCGAAGGCCGGCTCAGCCACCAGGAGCAGCGGGTGTCGCTGATCCTCGGCATATTTTTCGGCCTCACGGGCCTGGCTGCGGTGGTGTCGGCACTGGGCGCGCTGTCTCTGCGCGACAACGCCTATGGTTTCTATGCCCTGTGCGTCACCTTGATGGGGCTGACGCAGGCCACCGTCACCGGCATCGCTGGCCTGCACCTGTGGCCCATGATGCCGGTGGTCAACGACTTGTCCACCACGGTGCTGCCAATGCTCACCGCCGCCGCCACGCTGCTCTTCATCTCCGCGGCGGTGTCCTTGCCCGAACGCTCGCTGCGCCTGCACTGGCTGATGGTCGGCCAGGCCGGGCTGGGGGTCATCGTTGCCATGGCGCTCACGCTGGTGGCGACCGAATCACGGATGGACGTCTTTGTCCCCACCATGGTGCTGCTGCAGGTAGGGGCCATGCTGGTCATGGCCTGGGCGTGGCGCCGCGGTGACCGCTTTGCGCCCTGGCTCATGCTGGCCTACCTGCCCGTCATTGCAGCGGCGAGCTGGTCGCTGGCCCGCAGCGCGGATCTGGTGCCCATCGGCTTTTTCACCCAGCATGGCATGCAGCTGGCGGTCGCCCTGCACCTGCCCATCGTCATGGTGGTGCTGATGCTGCGCAGCCAGCACCGGCGCGAAAATATCCGGCGTATCCAGGGCCTGGACCGCGTGGACCCGGCCACGGGCCTCATCAATGGCCATGTCTTTGCCGAGCGGCTGATGCGCATGATCGCCCGCTCCGAGCGGCTGCGCCACCAGAGCGCCTTGCTGCTGATCGATCTGGTGAACTCGGACCAGGTTCAGCGCGATTTTGGGCGCAAGGCAGCCGAGGAACTGCCGCTGCGCGTGGCGGCGCGTCTGCTGTCAACGGCGCGCGAGATCGACAGCGCCGCACGCCTGTCGGAGCGGCGCTTCGGCATGCTGGTCGAGGGCCCGTTCAGCGCAGAAGACGCCAGCACGCTAGGCCCGCGCATCGTGGCCCGCTGCCTGATGCCCTACAAGGGCCTGCATGTGGATTGCGTGGCCCAGGTGCATGTGGCCTACGCACTGGTGCCGCATCAGGGTTCCAACGCACAGGGCTTGCTGTCGCAGCTCGAAGATCGACTGGCGTCGACGCCCGCCGACAGCAAGCGTGCCGTGTTCATGCTCGGTGAGGCGCCATCCGCACCTCCCAAGCACCGCACGCACGTGGGCAGAAAAAACGAAAAGGGCGAACTGGTCTAGGGCCTGTTCAGCGACTGGCAGGCGAGGGTTTCGCCGGAGGCGATGTCAGATCCGCCGCGTCGGATCGCGGGGCCGCAACCGCCTCCCCACCTACGGACGGCTTGGCCGCCTTGCCAACCGATTTGGAGACAGCCCGCGGATGCGCCGCGTCATAGACCCGGGCCAGATGCTGGAAGTCCAGCCGGGTGTAGACCTGCGTGGTGGTGATGTTGGCGTGCCCCAGCAACTCCTGCACCGCCCGCAAGTCGCCGCTGGACTGCAGCACATGGCTGGCAAACGAATGCCGCAGCATGTGCGGATGCACCGGCGTGGCCAGGCCAGCCTTCAGTGAGCGCTGTTTGAGCCGCACACGGATGTGCTGCGGCGTGAGGCGGGCGCCGCGCTGGTTGATGAAAAGCGGCTGCTCCAAAGACGAGGTCGTCCCCGCCGCAGGACGCACCCAGTCGCCGCGCAGGGCCAGCCATTGCCGCAGCGACTGAAGCGCCATGCGCCCCACCGGCACACTGCGCCGCTTGGAACCCTTGCCGAGGACATGGGCCTCGGCGGCGTCGAGGTCAATCCAGCCCCGCGCCTGGCTGCTGGCCTGCACATCCAGACCGACCAGCTCACCGATACGCAGACCACAGCCGTACAGCAGTTCGGTGATGCACTGGTCACGCGCTTCGAGGTGGCGGTCAGCCCCCTCATCCACATTCTGGTAACTCGCCAGTTGCACGGCTTCGTCCACGCCCAGCGCTTTGGGCAGGGGCTTGGCAGCCTTGGGGGCACGAACGTCCTGAATCGGGTTGCCGTGTATCAAGCCTTCGCGGCCCAGCCAGGTGTAGAAGCCGCGCCAACCCGACAGCACCAGGGCAATGCCGCGGCCGCTGCGGCCCGCACTGTGCATCTGCGCCACCCACCGGCGAACGTGCATGTTCTGCACGTCCGTCAGCGCGACGCCGGCCTGACGCGCCTGCTGCTCCAGCTTCTGCAGGTCCAGCGTGTAGAGCTCGACGGTTCGCGCGGCCAGCCGCTTCTCGACGCGGACATGCTCGAGGTAGCGCTCCACCAAGGGGTGGCGCTCGGGGGAATGTTCCACGGCGTGCCCGGGCTGAGGCTCTGCCGGCAAGTCAGACGCAAGGGGCGGGGTTTGCGTCATGCCCAGGGTCAGGTGGCAGCGGGGGTGGACGGGTTTGTCGCAGCAGTGGGCGCCGGAGTGCTCGGCCGTGTGGTGCCCTGGGAACGCAGGCGCGAAAGCGCCGCCCCGGCCAGTTCACCCAGGCGCTCCAGAAAGTCAGTGCCCATGCCGCTGTGAAAGCGCTCGGCATCGGGTGAGGCCAGCACCAGCAGCCCCAGGGCCTGGGCGCCGGGCGCAGGCCGCATCGGAATCAGTGCAATCGACAGGGCTGCATCGGGCTCGGGCAGCCAGGTCACGGCCTCGAAGCCGGAGTTCACACCGCAGTAAGGCGTGGCCAGCGAGGCGGCGAAGGTCTTGGCGTCCTCGCTCACACCAGTGGCAAATTCCTCGTCGGAAAAAATGCCGTTCACACCCCAGACCTTGATGGCCGCCTGCGGAATCTGGAACTCGGCCATGATGCCGTCGGCAATCACGGCGGGCAGGTCACGCGCCTGGGCTGCCTGCAGCAGCTTGCGGGTCCAGCGCTGCATCTTGTCGGCGATCAGCACGTTGTCCTGCCCGTGGCGGATCATGTCGACCACACGCGTTTCCAGGCCCTTGATCTTCTCGCGCAACATGCCTGCCTGACGCTCCTGCAGGCTCACAGCGCGGGTACCATGACCGCTGGAGAGCTGCACCGTGGCCAGCAGCTCGGCGTGGCGCTCAAAAAAGTCTGGCGTGTTGGCCAGAAAGTTGGCGATGTCGTCTTCAGTGATGGGGTGTTCGGTTGGAGTCATCTCGGCATTGTCGCCACTTTTGCAGCCTCCGCAAAGCCTGCTCAGATTCCGTCGGGAACCTCGATCTCCGACTCGAACACCGTGGTGGCAGGCCCTGTCATCATCACCGGCGCATCGAGTGCGCCACCCCACTCGATGGTCAGCTGCCCGCCACGCGTCAGCACCTCGACACGGCTGTCCAGCATGCCCCAGCGGATGCCGGCCACCACTGCGGCGCAGGCTCCGGTACCGCAGGCCAGCGTCTCGCCAGCGCCGCGCTCGTACACCCGAAGGCGGATCTGCGAACGCGAGACCACCTGCATGAAGCCCGCGTTGACGCGCCGCGGATAACGCGCATGGCTTTCAATCAGCGGGCCAATCTGCAACACCGGCGCCGTATCCACATCGTCCACCCGCTGCACCGCATGCGGATTGCCCATCGACAACGCGCCAATCCACACCGACGCACTGCCAGCAGATGACGCCACCGCGAGTGGCCATTTTTGCCATGCACCTTCTGGCTGCGGTGTCAGGCCGGCAGCGTCAAAAGGAATGCGTGCCAGCTCAAACACCGGCGCGCCCATGTCCACCGTGACGCGGCCATCCGCTTGCATGCGCGGCTCGATCACGCCGCTGAGCGTTTTCACACGCACCACGTCCTTGCTGGTCAGTCCCTTCTCCCGCACAAAGCGCACAAAGCAACGTGCACCATTGCCGCACTGCTCCACCTCGCCGCCATCGGCGTTGTGGATGACGTACTCGAAGTCGATGCCTTCTCCCGGCGAAGGACGCACCGTCAGGATCTGGTCGGCGCCCACGCCAAAGTGTCGGTTGGCCAGAAAGCGGTATTGCGCAGCGCTGAGGTTCAGGCGGCCACGGGTTTCGTCGAGCATGACGAAGTCGTTGCCTGCGCCTTGCATTTTGGTGAATCGGATTCGCATGGGGGGATTATCGGTTGGGGCGGTGTTTTGGTTGTTGGTGTTTTGCTGAGTCCTGAGGCCGGGACTCGCCCCGGCGGGCGAGGTACTTGTTCTTTGCTTCGCCAAAGAAAAGTACCCAAAAGAAAGGCGACCCGAAGTCTGGGTCCCTGCGCTTGCGCTACGGGCAACCTGCGCTGCTCGATTACGGCGGCGGGCCGCACAACTCGCCTGCGGCTCAAACAAGTGCGGCCCGACCCTCCGCCTCCATCTGCGCTGCTCGGCCCAGCCACACGGGACAAGCGGGTACGGGAGCGGGGACAGAACACAAAGACAAAACCAAGAAACAAGGACACGCCACGGCGTGTCCTTGTGGAGTTTGGTATTTGCCTGCTATCTCCTGTATTCCTGTCCCCACCCCCTTGTGAATGCGCCGAGGAGCGCAGGGCCAGGCGGATCAGGGCTGGCGTTGTCTGAGCCGAAGGCGAGTTTAGCCAGACCCCGCCTGGACCGAGCACCGCAGGTTGCCCGTAGCGCAAGCGGAGGGACGCAGTCACCAGGGTCGCCTTTCTTTTGCTTACTTTTCTTTGGCGAAGCAAAGAAAAGTGAGTTGCCGCCGGGCAACCCCCGGCCTCAGGCCTCAGCAAAAAAACCAAAACCCAAGAACAAACCCCAAAAGACATAATCCCAAAATGGTCCGCCCCTCCCAACTCCTCTACCCCCAACGCGAGCCCGCCCCATTGCGCCACGCCGCCACGGTGCTGCTGCTGCGTGACACCCCGCAAGGCATTGAAGTGCTGATGACGCGGCGCTCGATGACCGCCAGCTTCGCGCCGGGTGCCTATGTCTTTCCAGGCGGCGGCATCGACGCGGCTGACGGGCAATCGCATGGCCAATCCACCCGACGCGTGACCCAGAGCGATTTGCACCTGACCCAGGCCATCGCAGCCATCCGCGAAAGCTTTGAAGAACTGGGCGTGCTGCTGGCGCGCCACGCGGATGGCAGCCATGCCACCACGGCAGACATTGCGGCACTGGACCGCAAGGCGCCCTTTGCCGCGCAGTGCCGGGCGCGCGGCCTGACCATGGCGGGTGCCGAGGTGTTCACGCTGGCCCACTGGATCACCGACCGCGACCTGCCGCGCCGGTTTGACGTGCCTTTTCTCGTTGCCCGCATGCCCGAAGGCCAGACGCCGGTGGCCGATGAGTCGGAGCAGTTCGAGCCGCTCTGGGTGCGTCCGGCCGATGCACTGGCACGGCATGCCGATGGCCAGTTTTTCATCATCTTTCCCACGATTCGCACACTGGATCGCTTGCAGCGCTTCACCACCGTCGAGGCGGTTCTAGAGGCCTGCGCCGCCACCGAAGAACCGCTGTGGATCTCGTGCCCCCGCGCGGGGCTGCTGCAGGGCAAGGAAGCCCGCTACATGGAAACCGACGCGCCCTACGGTGAGCTGGCGCTGACCTGCCCGGACGGGCAGATTCTTCACACACTGGACTGGCAGACCACCCAACCGGTGGCGCTGCTCAAGAACCTGATGCGGCTGACCGCTCCCAACCCGGGCGTGATGACCGGGCCGGGTACCAACAGCTACCTGGTGGGCGATCCGGACAGCGGCTATATCGCCATCGACCCGGGCCCGGCCGACACAGACCACCTGCAGCGCCTGTGGCGCGCCGCGGGGGGTGACATTCGCCTGATTGTGTGCACCCACTCTCACCCAGACCATTCACCCGGCGCCATGCCGCTGCAGGCGCTGTGCAGCAACACGCCACCGATTCTCGGCCTACCCTCGGCACCCACAGCCCGGGCTGCCAGCGCGTTCACACCAGACCGCTCGCTGCAGCACCTGGAATTGCTGACCTTGCGGGGGCATGGACTGTCTGGCGACACCACCCACACGCTCAAGGTACTGCACACGCCGGGCCACGCAGCCAACCACCTCTGCCTGGTGCTGGTGGAAGACGGCCTGCTCTTCAGCGGTGACCACATTCTCAACGGCAGCACCACGGTGGTGGACCCGCCCGACGGCGACATGAACGCCTACCTCGAGTCGCTGGACCTGCTGAGTGCGGCATGTGACGAACACCAGATCGAATTCATCGTACCGGCGCATGGCTACGTGCTGGGCCACGCCCCGGCCGCGATTGCGCACCTCAAAGCTCACAGGCTTCAGCGCGAAGCCAAGATCATTGCGGTGATGCAGGCCCAACCCGAGGGAACGATTGACGACTGGGTCGCCCATGCCTATGACGACGTGGACCCCCGCATCTGGCCAGTGGCCAAGCGCTCGTTGATGGCGCACGTCGAGCGGGTGCGCGGCCTGGGCTTAGTCCACTGAGCACCCCCATCCCGGCCTGACGGACGTCCTGGGCATCAAAATTGCTCATCCAGACGTCCTTACGCCTTGCCTCTGTCATCCCGACTCTCCCCCTGAAAACGCCAGGACTTCTTTCCATGAGTGCAGTACCTTCCCCACCGGCGAGCACGAACCCGCTGGCCCATCGCCCCCTGGCTGGACACGGCCTGTTCGACTACCAGGGCATCCACCAGCGCCCCGACTTCCTGTGGCCGGGTGGCAAGCGCCTGGCGGTGTACATCGGCTTCAACCTCGAACACTTCGCTTTCGGCGAAGGACTGGGCGCCAATCTCGGCCCCGCCTCGGCGCAGCCCGACGTGCTCAATTACGCCTGGCGTGAATACGGCAACCGGGTGGGCGCCTGGCGCTGCATCGAGCTTTTTGATGCGCTCTGCCTGCCCACAGGCGCCATCCTCAACACCGCACTGTATGACCACTGCCCGGAGCTGGTGGCGGCGCTGTTGGCGCGCGGCGACGAGATCATTGGCCACGGGCACACCAACGCCGAGCGGCAGGCCGAGATGGGCGAGGCGCAGGAGCGCGAGCTGCTGGCGCATTGCCGCGCCCGCATCGCCGAGCACAGCGGCGCCGCGCCGGGCGGCTGGCTGTCGCCGTGGATTTCCGAAAGCCGGGCCACCCCGCATCTGCTGGCCGAGACCGGCTACCGCTACACACTCAATTGGTGCCACGACGACCAGCCGGTGCGCATGCGCACGCGCAGCGGCCCGCTCTGGTCGCTGCCCTACCCGCAGGAGCTCAACGACATTCCCATGATCATTGCGCGCCAGCTCGACGGCAAGGATTTCGCCCAGATGATCATCGACAACTTTGATGAGATGCTGGCGCAGTCTGGTCGCCAGAGCCTGGTGATGGGCATCGCCCTGCACCCCTACATCGTGGGCCAGCCCTACCGGCTGCGACACCTGCGCCGGGCCCTGGAACACATCGCACAGGCACGCGACAAGGGTGATGTGTGGTTCACCACGCCGGGCGCCATCTGCGCCCACATGGAAACCACGTTTCCCTGACGAGGCACCATGCGCGGGCATGGTTCTCGCTTGTGCCGAACCGACGCGACAGCGTCAATGCGTGGAACTGCGTACCCACGGTTATACTTTTTTCCCCGCGGCCTACCGGCTCAACCGATCCCGGTCACGATCCTGACCGGAACCGTTTATCCCCTTCCCTTACCCCAGAGAGGTTTTCATGCAAGCGATCACGACACGACGTTTCCTGCACACCGCCAGCGCACTGCTGGTCGGTCTGGTTCTGGCAGCCTGCAGCAAGCAGGAGCCACCTGCGCCCGCAGCCGCAGCGCCGGCCGCCCCGGCACCTGCACCCACCGCGAAAGTCTATGCCGTGGGCACCGATGCGGCCTACGCACCCTTTGAGTCGCAGAACGACAAGGGCGAGATCGTCGGCTTCGACATCGACGTCGTCAAGGCCGCAGCCGCCAAAGCCGGCATCGAGGTCAAGTTCCTGAACACACCGTGGGAAGGCATCTTCAACTCCCTCAACCAGGGTGACCGCGACTTCCTGGTGTCGGCCATCACCATCACCGACGAGCGCAAGCAGACGATGGACTTCTCCACGCCCTACTTCGACGCGCAGCAGCTGATTGCCGTGAAGAAGGACTCCAAGATCGCTAAGCTGGCCGACCTGAAGAAACTCAAGGTGGGCGTGCAGACCGGCACCACCGGTGATGAAGTCGTGACCAAGCTGCAAGGCAAGGACAGCACCAACATCAAGCGCTTCGAGTCCACCCCGCTGGCCCTGAAAGAGCTCGAAGGCGGCGGCGTCGATGCCGTCGTGGCCGACAACGGCGTGGTGGTGCACTACGTCAACAACAACAGCGGCTCCAAGTTCAAGACCATCGCCGACGCCAGCTTTGCCGCCGAGCAGTACGGCCTGGCCGTGAAGAAAGGCAATGCCGACCTGCTCGGCAAGCTGAACAAAGGCCTGGCCGACATCAAGTCCGATGGCACCTACGACAAGATTTACGCCCAGTACTTCGGCGCTGCGCCAGCCGCTGCCGCGCCTGCACCGGCTGCATCGAAGTAAAGCCCCTGCGGGGCCCCAGGCGGGCCACAACAAAAAGCCCCGTTCATCACTGAACGGGGCTTTTTTTCTGAATAAGTGTGAAGCCTGCCGATAAGCCGGATTCTGTGCACACCCTGCCTTGCGGCTGGATGCGTGACCGCCATTAATCTGGGCCGGGGGTTGCCCACCCGGCTCAATGCTACCTACCCGCCAGCTCTGCGGAGCCACATCAACACTGGCCTACTTGGTATTGCTGCGCGTAGAGATTGCCCGTTTCACCCGGCGCCCGGGTTGCCCCGCGCACCGACTCGTCTCTGTTGCTCTGATCCTCACCTCGCGGTGGAGAGGTGTTACCTCCTACGCTGTCCTGTGCAGTCCGGACGTTCCTCCAGTGCGTGGTTTCCCACACAGCGATTTGCATCGCTGCCTCTTGCGAGTTGCACCAGCGGCGGTCTGGCTGACTTCACCTCCACATTATCCTTCAGGGCGCCTGTTCGCTGCAGCCTCTAAAATGCAGGCTGCTTGATCACCACGAGCCCCCATGATTCGCCTGACTGAACTGAAGCTTCCGCTGGACCACGCGGAGGACGGCCTGCTCACCCTGGCCGCCCGCACCCTCGCCATTGCACCAGCAGACATCGCCCACCTGCACATCCACAAACGCAGCTTCGACGCCCGCAAGGCCGAGCTGATGAAGGTGTACATCGCCGACGTCACGCTGGCGGCTGCGCAAGACGAAGCGGCTTTGCTGTCCAGGTTTTCAGGTCACCCCCACATCGGCCCCACGCCCGACATGGCTTACCACCCGGTCGGCCAGGCGCCAGCGAACCTGCCGCTGCGCCCAGTGGTGGTCGGCTTCGGCCCCTGCGGCATCTTTGCAGCGCTGGTGCTGGCGCAAATGGGCTTCAAACCCATCGTGCTGGAGCGCGGCAAAACCGTGCGCCAACGTACCAAGGACACCTGGGGCCTGTGGCGCAAGAACGTGCTGAACCCTGAATCGAATGTGCAATTTGGCGAAGGCGGCGCTGGCACGTTTTCAGACGGCAAGCTCTACAGCCAGATCAAGGACCCGCGCCATCTGGGCCGCAAGGTGATGAACGAGTTCGTCAAGGCCGGCGCACCGGCAGACATCCTGTATGAGGCGCACCCGCACATCGGCACCTTCAAGCTGGTGAAGGTGGTGGAGAACATGCGGGAGCAGATCATTGCGCTGGGCGGCGAGATCCGCTTCGAGCAGCGCGTGACCGATGTGCTGATCGAGCGCGGGCCAGAAGGCCAGCACCTGCGCGGCCTCACAGTGCTCGACCAGGCCACCGGCCAAAGCCATGAGCTGCGCGCCGACCATGTGGTGATGGCACTGGGCCACAGCTCGCGGGACACCTTCGCCATGCTGCATGCGCGCGGTGTGCACATTGAAGCCAAACCGTTTTCCATCGGCTTTCGCATCGAACACCCGCAAGGCCTGATCGACCGCGCCCGTTGGGGACGCCACGCCGGCCACCCAGCCCTGGGCGCCGCCGAATACAAGCTGGTGCACCATGCCAGCAACGGTCGCTCGGTCTACAGCTTCTGCATGTGCCCGGGTGGCACGGTGGTGGCCGCAACGTCAGAACCCGGCCGCGTGGTGACCAACGGCATGAGTCAGTACTCGCGCAACGAGCGCAACGCCAACGCCGGCATCGTGGTGGGCATAGAGCCCAGCGACTACCCTGGCGACGGCCACTTGAACCCGCTGGCCGGCATTGATCTGCAGCGCCAGCTGGAATCACACGCCTACGTGCTGGGCGGCAGCACTTACGAGGCACCGGGCCAACTGGTCGGCGATTTTGTGGCGGGGCGGCCCTCGACGGCGTTGGGCAGCGTCATCCCTTCGTACAAGCCTGGCGTGGCGATCGGCGACCTGTCGTCCGCGCTGCCCGGTTACGCCATTGAAGCCATGCGCGAGGCCTTGCCGGTCTTCGGCAAGAAGATCAAGGGTTTCGACATGCACGACGCCGTGCTGACCGGCGTGGAAACGCGCACCTCCTCCCCCATCAAGATCACACGAGGCGACGACCTGCAGAGCGTGAACGTCAGCGGCCTCTACCCGGCCGGTGAAGGTGCCAGCTACGCCGGCGGCATTCTGTCGGCTGGCGTGGACGGCATCAAGGTGGCCGAGGCCGTGACCCGGCAGATACTCAGTGCATCGGCGCAGCAGCGGGCTGCGGCCTGAACGCCCCTGCCCCACCCCAACAAAATACCCAAGGACGCACCGTGCCCCATGATTTTCATTACTACGAGCCGGCGAAGGGCCACGGCCTGCCGCACGATCCGTTCAATGCCATCGTCGGGCCACGGCCCATTGGCTGGATCTCTTCGCAGGACAGCGCAGGCAACGTCAATCTGGCGCCCTACAGTTTTTTCAATGCCTTCAATTACACGCCGCCGCTGATCGGCTTTTCCAGCATCGGCGCCAAGGACAGCCTGCGCAACATCCGTGAAACCGGCGAATTCTGCTGGAACCTCACCACCCGGCCGCTGGCCGAGGGAATGAACCAGTCTTGTGCCAGCGTGCCACCAGAGGTCAACGAGTTCCAGCTCTCCGGCATGACGCCTGTGGCTTCGACCCGCATCGCCCCGCCCCGCGTACTGGAAAGCCCCGTGTCGTTCGAATGCAAGCTCACCCAGATACTGCAGCTGCAAGGCATCGATGGCGTCCCGGTACCGACCTGGATGGTCTTTGGCGAAGTGGTGGGCGTGCACATTGCGCGGCACCTGCTCAAGGACGGCATTTACGACACCGCTGCCGCCCAGCCCGTGCTGCGCGGCGGCGGGCCTGCTGATTATTTCGAGGTGAAAGCCGAGAATCTCTTCCACATGTTCAGACCCCGCTGAACCCACCGCATTCAAACGGACACAACCACCCCATGACCGAAACCACGCCCACCGCCGACACCACCGTTCCTGCCGACAACCCATCCGCCCGCCCGCCCAAAGGCAATGAACGGCGCCAGCGCAAGGGGCCACCCGCCGCAAACGCCGCGCGAGCACAGCGCCCGGCACGCGAGGTGCATCCCGTGCTGCAAAAGCTGTTCGAGCTGTACCCCGGCCTGTTCGGTGCACGCTTTCTGCCGCTCAAGCTGGGCGTGTTCCAGGAGTTACTGGCCTTGCACCCGGAAGCCTTCAAGCGCGAAGACCTCAAGGTCGCGCTCGGCCTGCATGCCCGGTCTACCCGCTACCTCGAAAGCGTGGCAGCGGGCAACCCACGGCACGACCTGCAGGGCCAGCCCGTCGAGCCAGTGGCGCCAGAGCATGTGCACCACGCCATCGTGGAGCTGTTCCGTCGCCGACAAGGGCGCAGCAAGGACGACCTGCGCCCCGAGTTCTGCGCCCGCATCGTCAAGGCCATCGAAGCCTCCGGCCTTGGCAAGGAGGAGTACGCCGAACGGGTACGCACCCAGGACGACACCGCCAACGCCTTGCTCGACGAGGCCCTCACCGAGCTCGCCGCGCAAACCGCCAAGCGCGAAGCCCTGATGCGAGCCTTCGAAGCCAGCGGAAAAACCGAAGCCGAGTTTGCCGACATGTACGGCATGAACTTCAATGAAGTCAGCAACGCGCTGGCACGGGTGCGGGCGAGCCGTGAGCCGGTCACCACAGCGGCCTGAACCGCCTGCCCCATCTCCTTTGACTCACACCGGGTATGACCCACAAAAAAGCCGGCTCGCAGCCGGCTTTCTGAGTATCTCGCCTTCCCTCACGCTTGCGCGTTCTGCAGCGCAGCAATGCGCTCTTCAATCGGCGGATGGGTAGCAAACAGCTTGCCAATGCCACCCGTGATGCCCATGGCCTCCACGGCCTTGGGCAACTCGCCGGGCTGCATGCCGCCCAGGCGGGCCAGCGCGTTCATCATCGGCTGCTTGCGTCCCATCAACTGAGCCGCACCCGCGTCGGCACGGAACTCGCGCTGACGCGAGAACCAGGCCACCACGATGGCCGCTGCAAAGCCCAGAACAATGTCCAGCACGATGGTGCTGATGTAGTAGCCTATGCCAGGGCCTGAGGTGTTGTCGTTGCCGCGCCGCAGGAAGCTGTCGACCGCATAGCCAATCACCCGCGACAGGAAAACCACAAAGGTGTTCATCACGCCCTGGATCAGCGTCATCGTCACCATGTCGCCATTGGCCACGTGGGCAATCTCGTGCCCCAGCACGGCCTCGATTTCTTCACGCGTCATGCCTTGCAGCAGGCCGGTGGACACTGCCACCAGCGACGAGTTCTTGAAGGCACCGGTGGCAAATGCGTTGGGCGCACCTTCAAAAATGCCCACTTCCGGCATGCCGATTTGCGCCTTGTCGGCCAGCTTGCGAACGGTTTCCACAATCCAGGCCTCGTCGGCGTTTTGCGGTTGATCGATTACCCGGACACCAGCGCTCCACTTGGCGACCGGCTTGCTGATCAGCAATGAAATGATGGCGCCGCCAAAACCCATGACCAGGGCGAAACCCAGCAAGGCCGTGAGGTTGAGCCCGTTGGCGGTGAGGAAGCGATTGACGCCCAGCAGGCTGGCCACGATGCCCAGCACCGCGACGACGGCAATATTGGTCAGGATGAACAAAAAAATACGTTTCATGAATTCTCCGTGGGGTCAGTGATGAAATTCCGCCTTGCGCAGGATATGAGGGTCACCAGTGACACTTCAAGCTGGATTGCCAGGGAAACCGTTGATTTTTAAGTGTTGTTGGAACGGCCGTGGCGGACGGAACACAAGAGAGTCATCATAAAAGGAAAAGTTCTCGTTCCCGGGCCACCAGCCGGGCACGCCCAGCACCGGCAGCGGCAGGAACGGTTTGCCGGCAAGCTTTTCGGCGCTGAGATCGGCGGCCACCCAGGCGTCCAGCGCTGCCATGGAAAGCGCCGCCTCCGGCACCCTGTACACATGGGCCGTGATGGGTTTTCGCGGCTGCACCAGCTTTTCCAGCAGCGCGTGGCCGAACAGCACCAGCCGCGCCTCCTGCCACAGCGGGCGGTGCACGACAAAAAGTTGCTGCCAGTCCCGCGCCTGCAGCGCGTCCCACAGCGGCTGGGGCGCCGCCAGAAACGCCGCGTTCTCGTCAAACAGGGTCAGCGCATCGCGTACCGGGCCGCGCACGTTCTGCACACCTGCGTGGGCAATCTCTGCCGCCTGCAACGCGTTCAAGCGCTTTTTGGTCGCAGGAAACTGCAGCCAGCACAGGCCATTGAAGAAGTCATGCAGGTTGTCACGGGTCGGGACTGTACCGGTCTCAAAAATAAATTGCTCGTAGGCTACACCCTGAGGTAACTCGCTTTGGGGCACGAAACGCACGGGTGAGCTCACCCCACTATTCAGGGTCTGATTGAGCGCTCCGCCTTGATGGTGCTGCTGCGAGACACGTTCACCAAACACCCGAAGATGCGTGAGCCAAGGCTGATTCCAGTCAATACCTTTGATCATTCGGAAACAAGTCGCGTCTACGCGTCAACGCAGCGCTCAGACTTTGTTGCTTTTGCCGAAGCGCCGGTCCCGAACCGACACATTATTCGAGCCCTCCCCCTGCAGCTCAAACAGATCGATCACCTTGAACAGTTTGGTCCAGCTGGAATAACCGTAGTTGCGAAAGTGGTCTGAAGACTGGTTCCGGACCTGATGACCCACTTCACCGACGCGGGCCCAGCCGTCTTCTTCGGCGGCGGCCTTGATGGCATTACGCAGGAGAAGGATGAGTGCGGTATTCTGCTTGAGCTCTGCAGGTGAAGCACGCAAGTGACCGCCCGTTTTACTCCCTGCTTCTGAATCTGGTCCCGGTTCGCTGTCGGACTCGTCGCCCAGCTTCTCAACATACAAAAACAGCGAGCAGGCGTTCAAAAACGGTTTGGGGGTATCGGAATTTCCAAAACCAAACACCTCGGCACCCTTGGAGCGCAAATGCATAACTAGGGGCGTGAAATCGCAATCCGAAGAAACAATCGCAAACGCGTCGGGCTTGTCGACATAAAGAAGCTCTAGCGCATCGACCGTCATCGCGATATCAGTAGCGTTCTTTCCCTTAATCAGGTCGAATTGCTGGATCGGGCGGATGGCGTGCTCATGCAGCTTACTTTCCCACCCCTTAAGGCCGTCTTTTTTCCAGTTGCCATAGGCGCGGCGAACATGGGTGGTACCCACAGTGGAAAGCTCGCTCAAGATGCCCTCGATTTTTGCCGCTGGCGCATTGTCGGCATCAATCAGCAACGCAATCTTGTAGCCATCTGGCCGGGTGCCTGTCATGTCAGTCTCCACGCAAGGGCTTCGCCTGAGCGCAGCGGCTTGAGTTCACCCTCGCCAAACGCAAAGCTCTCGGGCGGGCGCCAGCTCTCGCGCGTCAGTGTGATGTGGCCCTTGTTTCGCGGCAAGCCATAGAAGTCAGCCCCGTTGAAGCTGGCAAAGGACTCCAGCTTGTCGAGTGCGCCCGCCGCATCAAAAGCCTCGGCATAAAGCTCCATGGCCGCATGGGCGGTGTAGCACCCCGCACAGCCCGTGGCATGCTCCTTCAGATGCGCCGGATGCGGCGCACTGTCAGTGCCCAGGAAGAACCGCGCATTGCCGCCCGTTGCCGCCTTCACCAGCGCGACGCGATGCATCTCGCGCTTGAGCACGGGCAGACAGTAGTAATGCGGCCGGATGCCGCCGATGAAGATCGCATTACGGTTGTAGAGCAAGTGGTGCGCCGTGATGGTCGCCCCGGTGAACCGGTCTGCATCGTTCACATACTGCGCCGCTTCATTCGTGGTGATGTGCTCAAACACAATTTTCAGCTCTGGGAAATCACGGCGCAGCGGAATGAGCTGCTTGTCGATGAACACCGCCTCGCGGTCAAACAGATCAATGTCCGGCGACGTCACTTCGCCGTGCACCAGCAGCAGCAGACCTTCGCGCTGCATCGCCTCCAGCGTGGCATACGTCTTTCGCAAGTCCGTCACACCAGCATCACTGTTCGTGGTCGCGCCTGCAGGGTACAACTTCACCGCAACCACACCAGCATCTTTGGCGCGCTTGATCTCATCAGGCGCCAGGTTGTCCGTGAGGTACAGCGTCATCAGGGGCTCAAACTGCACGCCGGCTGGTACAGCCGCCTGAATGCGCTCGCGATACGCAATGGCCTGGGCAGCCGTCGTCACCGGCGGCCGCAGGTTGGGCATGATGATCGCGCGGCCGAACTGCGCGGCCGTGTGCGGCACCACAGTTTTCAAGGCATCGCCGTCACGCACATGCAAATGCCAGTCGTCGGGGCGGGTCAGGGTGAGGGATTGAAGGGTGGCGGAGGTCATGGGTTGAATTGTCGCATTGAAGGTTCGCCACCTACCCCCGTTGGCATGGTGCTATGTCATTCCTGATGGCGCAATATGCACGAGGTGTCAGCGGCTTTCCTGAAGCAAGGGCTGCGCCTGAAGGCATCCAACGCCACGCTCAGCGAGGCGGATGTGAATGTCATCAATAATCTACTGGACAAGGAGTCACCATGAAAAAGCGTTCTGATGCCGTGAAGCCATCCAGTCCACCAGCCCCAGCCCCCGAAGCCAAGGCCCCAGACAATCTGGAAAATCTTGTCAGTCGGGCTCAGAGCCAGGTTCAAAGGACACTGACCAAAATCCCCTTGTTCGGCGCGGTGACATGGCTGCTGATGCAGCAGCCGGCTGGCCGTCACACGCTGCTTGGCGAGCTGGAATGGCGCGTCATGCCGGCCCTGATCCTTGAGCAGTCCAAGGTGTATTTGAAACAGGGCGCGCCGGCGGCTTATGTGTCATGGGCCCGGCTCAGCGATGCGGTGGCGGCACGCTATCAATCGGCGCCGCATCAACTGGCCCTGAATGACTGGAATTCCGGCCCGCAGGTATGGTTGATTGACATGGTGGCACCTTTCGGTGGTGCAGCGGAAGTGCTCAAGGACTTGCGCGAGAAAGTGTTTGCCGGGCAAACCATTCACCAGCTGGTTTCAGTGGCTGCCGGAAAGTCAGAAATCATCCGCTGGCCAGCGGTCTCGCCATCGGTACAAGCGATGGATAAAAAATAGTTTCTGCATGCACGTTGCCGCATTCCGTTGCAGTCAATACGGTACAAGCAGAAAAAAAGCCCTCGACTCGAGGGCTTTCTTGATGGCTTCGCAGCCGTGTTGTTACGCGCGCAGGCTCAGTGCTGCAGAATCTTGTTGAGGAAATCCTTGGTGCGCGCCTGACGGTTTTCAGGGTGGCTGAAGAACTCGTCCTTGGAGCAGTCTTCCAGAATGCGGCCACCGACGTCCATGAAGATGACGCGGCTGCCGACCTTGCGGGCAAAACCCATCTCGTGCGTGACCACCATCATGGTCATGCCTTCGACGGCCAGGCCCATCATGCAGTCGAGCACTTCACCGACCATTTCAGGGTCGAGGGCGGAGGTGGGCTCGTCGAACAGCATGGCGATCGGGTCCATGCTCAGTGCACGGGCAATGGCCACGCGCTGCTGCTGGCCGCCGGAGAGTTGGCCTGGGAACTTGTCCTTGTGCAGCATGAGGCCCACGCGGTCGAGGTATTTGAGGCCATGCTTTTTGGCCTCGTCGGCGTTGCGGCCGAGCACCTTGACCTGTGCGAGCGTGAGGTTTTCCGTCACGCTCAGGTGAGGGAACAACTCGAAATTCTGGAACACCATGCCGACCCTGGAACGCAGTTTGGGCAGATCGGTCTTCGGGTCATGCACGGCCTGGCCGTCCACGAAAATCTTGCCTTTCTGGAAAGGCTCCAGCGCGTTGATGGTCTTGATGAGGGTGGACTTGCCGGAACCGGACGGCCCGCACACCACCACCACCTCACCTTTTTTGATGCTGGTGGTGCATTTGTTCAGCACCTGCACATCACCGTACCATTTTGAAACTTCTTCCAACTCAATCATGTTGCTCTCCAGTGTGCTCTTGACGACCTGCCTGCGGGACGGGCGGTATTAACGGATGATGGCGATCTTGCTGTTCAGCCGCTTGACCATGAAGGACAGGCTGTAGCAGATCACGAAATAGACGACAGCGGCCAGCAGATAGGCCTCTTCAGGGCGCCCGTAAATCTTGCCGGCGGTGCTGAAACCCTTGAGCAGGTCATAGGCGCCAATGGCATAGACCAGCGAGGTGTCCTGGAACAGGATGATGGTCTGCGTGAGCAGGATGGGCACCATGTTGCGGAAGGCCTGCGGCAGGATGATCAGCTTCATGTTCTGCGCATACGTCATGCCCAGCGCACGGCCGGCATTGACCTGCCCGCGCGAGATGGACTGGATGCCCGCGCGCATGATCTCGCTGAAGTAGGCAGCCTCGAACGCGACGAAGGTGATGATGGCCGAGATTTCTGCGCGGTAATTGCCGCCGCCGGGGATCATCTCGTAGAACGCGGCTGGCACCAGCAGGAAGAACCACAGGATGACCATGACCAGCGGAACGGAGCGCATGCCGTTGACATAGAACGTCGCGGGCAGTGCGAGCACCGATTTGCCGGAAAGGCGCATCAGCGCCAGCAGGGTGCCGAAAATGATGCCGCCGATGGTGGCAATGACGGTGAGCTCCACACTGAAGATGAAGCCCTTGATGACGAACTTGGAGATGATCTCCCAGTTGACGAAGCTCAGGTCGAGTCCGAACATGTCAATGCCCCCCACCGGTGGCGCCTGCCACAACAAAACCTGGGATGCGCACGCGCTTCTCGACATAGGCCATGACGCGGTTCACGATGAAGGCGGACAGCGCGTAGGCTGCGGTGACCGCGAGGTAAATCTCGATGCCGCGCGAGGTTTCTTCCTGGGCCTGCATGGCGAACATGGTTAGCTCCGCAATCGAGACGGCAAAGGCCACCGAGGAGTTCTTCAGCAAGTTCATGGACTCACTGGTGAGCGGCGGAATGATGATGCGAAAGGCCATCGGCAGGATGACGTACCGGTACGTCTGGAAGGTGGTGAACCCCATCGCCATGCCAGCGTAGCGTTGCCCGCGCGGCAGGGCCTGAACGCCAGCCCTGACCTGCTCGGCGATACGGGCAGAAGTGAAGAACCCGAGCGCAAACACCACCAGGATGAAGCTGGGCAATTCCTTCATCACCGGGAAAACCTTGGGCACCACAAAGTACCAGATGAAGATCTGCACCAGCAGCGGGACGTTGCGGAACAACTCCACCCACACATTGGCCAGGCGCACCAGCCACGGGCTGTTGGGCAAGGTGCGGAGGGTGCCGATCAGCGATCCCATGACCATGGCCACTACCCACGAGGCGCCAGCAACAGCCAGCGTCCAGCCCCATGCGTCGAGCATCCACTGGAGGTAAGTGCGGCCTCCTCCGTCGTCAGTCAGAAATACTTGCCAATCCCACGTCATTTCGGCTCCAGCAATGTGTTGTTGGTTATTTTTTCAAGCGACAGTAAACGAGAAACCCCGCCAGAGCAATACGCCTGGCGGGGCCGGTGCTTTCAGCGCCGCATCACTTCTTGGCGTAGGCTTCCATCGGATTGTCGTTTGGATTGTCCCAGGCCGCCTTGGTGCTGGCGCTCAGGGCCAGACCGACGCGGGTGTTTTTCGGCGGGATCGGGTCGAGGAACCACTTGGTCCAAAGCTTGTTCATCTCGCCGGACTTGATCATGCCTTTGACGGTGTCATCGGCCAGGCGCTTGAGCAGCGGATCGTCCTTGCGGATCATGATGGCAATGGGTTCCACGCTCAGCACTTCACCGACGATCTTGAAATCTTTCGGGTTCTTTGCCGTGGCGATGTTGCCAGCCAGGATGGAGCCGTCCATCACGAAGGCATCAGCACGGCCGGATTCGAGCAGCAGGAAGCTGTCGGAGTGGTCTTTGCCGAAGACTTCCTTGAAGTCCACACCGGTAGCGCGTTCGTTCTTGCGAAGCGTCTGGACCGAGGTGGTACCCGTGGTGGTGGCGACGTTCTTGCCGTTCAACTGGGCAATGGACGTGATGTTGGAGCTGGCCTTGACAGCGATACGCACTTCTTCCACGAAGGTGGTGACCACAAAAGCCACGTCTTTTTGACGCGTGGCATTGTTGGTGGTGGAGCCGCACTCAATGTCCACCGTGCCGTTTTGCACCAGTGGAATACGGTTCTGGGAGGTGACGGGCTGGTACTTGACTTCCAGCTTGCGCTCGGCAGCTTTTTCGAGGTTGGCGATGATGCGCTGGCAGATCTCGACGTGGTAGCCGGTGTACTTGCCGTCGCCCAGTGTGTAGGACAGGGCACCGGACGAGTCGCGTACGCCCATGGTGACCACGCCGGAGGCCTTGACTTTGGAGAGCGTGTCGGCGAAGGCGCCGCCCGTGGCGAGCAGTGCAATGGAGAGGGCTGCGAGCTTGAATTTCATGAGACTTCCTTTGATGAATGAAACAGTTGACGAAAGATTCTAGAGACTTGGCGCCGGTGCCGGAAGCAGGTTTACCCGCGCCAAACAGCAGCCGTCATGGCTGCGGTGAAGGCGCGGCACTTGCAAGGAGGGCGTGTAAAGTTTTCAGTTGCAGTGCATGCATGGATGTTGGAGACAGGGATGGGGATTGAACAAGCAGTCTTTGTGCCAACCAGAAAGCTCAACGGGCAGGCCGCAAGGGCTGCGTCAGCTTGTCGGGCACCAGCAGGGCTTCCACCTCGGCCTGGGTCATGATGCCCAGCGATTCGGCAATCTCGGCAATCGGGGCGCCGGTGGCAATGGCTTGCTTGGCGATGCGCGCGGCCTTTTCATAGCCAATGATGGGATTGAGCGCGGTGACCAGGGTGACCGACTCGCGCACACGCTTGGCCAGCAGTTCCCGGTTCGCCTCGATCCCGGCGACGCAGTTGGTCTGCAGCGTGAGGCAGGCCCGGCTGAGGTGTTCAATGCTTTTGAAAAGACTCCAACCCATGATGGGCTCGAAGGCGTTGAGCTGAAGCTGTCCGGCCTCCGAGGCCATGGTGACCGTCATGTCGTTGCCAATCACCTCGAAAGCCACCTGGTTCATGACTTCCGGGATGACCGGGTTGACCTTGCCCGGCATGATGGACGAACCCGCCTGCCGCGGTGGCAGGCGAATGTCACCAAAGCCGGCCTGCGGGCCACTGGACAGCAGCCGCAGGTCGTTGCAGATCTTGCTGAGTTTGGTGGCCACGCGTTTGAGCACCCCCGACAGCTGCACGAAGGCGCCGGTGTCCTGCGTGGCTTCGATCAGGTTGGCGGCCTGGACCACTGGCACGCGGCTTTCTTCTGCCAGGTGGCGGCAGGCCATGTCGGCATAACCTGCCGGGGCATTGATGCCGGTACCGATAGCGGTGGCGCCGAGGTTGATCTCCTGGATCAGCGCCCGCGCCTCCTGCAAGCGGGCTTCGTCCTCGCCGATCATCACGGCATAGGTCAAAAACTCCTGCCCGAGCGTCATGGGCACGGCGTCCTGCAACTGGGTGCGGCCGATCTTCAGAACGTCGTGAAACTCGGCTGCCTTGACCTCGAACCCGCGGCGCAGGGTAGCCATGGAGGCCAGCAGGCGGTCAATCGCAGACCACAGGGCCAGGCGCATGGCAGTCGGGTACACGTCGTTGGTGCTTTGCGACGCATTCACGTGGTCGTTGGGGTGCAGGACGTCATAGCGCCCTTTCTCGTACCCCAGTGTTTCCAGCGCGAGGTTGGCGATCACCTCGTTGGCATTCATGTTGGTGGAAGTGCCGGCGCCGCCCTGGATCACATCGACCACAAACTGGTCGTGGTACTGGCCGGCGATCAGCTTGTCGCAGGCGCTCATGATGGCGGTGGCGCGCTGCCGGTCCAGCACGCCCAGTTCGGCGTTGGCGCGGGCCACAGCCTTCTTCACAAAACCAAAGGCGCGCACCAGATCGGGCATGGCCGATACCAGCGTGCCGGAAATCGGGAAATTCTCTACCGCACGGGCGGTGTGGACACCCCAATAAGCCGCCGTTGGAATGGCCTTCTCACCTAGAAAATCGTGCTCGGTGCGGGTTGCCCTGGCCGGGTCAGCGACGAGAGGCGGAACAGAATTGGGGGAAACAGGGGTCACGAAAAACCATCCGATGGGGAACGTGACGAACTGTAAGTTTGCGCATGTCAAAACACCAATGCCATTTCGGCGGTCTTTGATGCATTTTTCTTATAACCAGCAAGGGTTACTACTAACCACCCCAGTGATCGCACGCCAGCGGCGGCGGCCTGATGTCAGCGCACGGTGCCCAGAACACTGCTTCGGTTGGGCACTTTTTCCTTGCCATTGCCTTGTGCCTGCAGGTAGGCCCAGAGGGCCTGGGCATGGCTTTTGGCGCCCTCCTTGGCGGTCGGCCTTTCCCGGTAAACCCGCACATCCATGGTCATTTCGAGATTGGAACCGGCACTGACGAGTTTTTTGGCCCGCAGCTCCTTCTTGACCGCGCTCAGCGGCAAAAAGGCGATGCCATGGCCTTCCAGCGCCATCGCCTTCAGGCCTTCGGCCATGTCGGTCTCATAGACGCGGTCGAGGTGGATGGCAGTGCTCGACTGCTTGAGGATCATGTCCACCATGCGGCCGAGGTAGGCACCCGGTGCATAACCGAGGTAAGGCAAGGGCTGGCCAGGTTTTCCGGGCAGGCTGAACTCGGGCTCGCCCGCCGAGTTGGCACGCACAAAGGGCGCCAGCAGCTCCTGCCCCAGCGACACCATCTCATAGCGATCGGCATCCAGCTGGAAAGGCTGGGAGTCGTGGTGGTAGGCAATCAGCAGGTCGCAACTGCCCTCCACCAGACGCAGCACCGCGTCGTGCACGTTCAGGGCAATCAGGCGGCTTTTGATGGGGCCGAATTTCTCGCGCAGGCTGCTGACCCAGGCCGGAAAAAACGTGAAGGCCAGCGTGTGCGGCACGGCGAACTCGATGACGTCCTGCCCGGCCGAGGTGTGCCCGCGCAGCATGGCGCGGGTGGACTGCAGGCCCTGCAGCATTTCGAGCGACTGGCTGTAAAGCGTTTCACCAGCGGGGGTGAGCCGCGTGGGGTAGGAGCTGCGGTCGACCAGATCGGTACCTGCCCACGCCTCCAGCGCCTGAATGCGCCTTGAAAATGCGGGCTGCGTGACATGACGCAACTGGGCAGAACGGCTGAAACTGCGGGTTTCAGCCAGACTGACGAAATCTTCCAGCCATTTGGTTTCCATGGCCGGATTATGCGAGTCTGTGTGGTCGTTCGACCTACGGGGATTCCATGGGTGGTCGCCACGGACTTTCAGGCACGCGTCAGGCGTCGGGCGAACTCTGCTGCAGCGCCCACATGCGGGCATAGGCACCCCCCAGCGCCAGCAATTGCGTGTGGGTGCCGCGCTCCACAATGCGGCCACCGTCCATCACCAGGATCTCATGCGCGTCCACCACAGTCGAGAGCCGGTGGGCAATCACCAGTGTGGTCTTGTTTTGCGCGGCGGTGCGCAGTTCGGCCTGGATGGCGCGCTCATTGGCAGAGTCCAGCGCCGACGTCGCCTCGTCAAAAATCACCACCGGCGGGTTTTTCAGCAAGGTGCGGGCAATCGCCACGCGCTGCTTTTCACCGCCCGAGAGTTTCAGCCCGCGCTCGCCCACCATGGTCTGGTAGCCCAGCGGGGTCGAGCTGATGAAGTCGTGGATGCGCGCGGCGCGGGCGGCCTCTTCCACCTCGGCATGGCTGGCGCCCGGCTTGCCGTAGGCGATGTTGTATTCCACCGTGTCGTTGAAGAGCACGGTGTCCTGCGGCACGATGCCGATGGCCTGCCGTACGCTGGACTGCGTCACCTGCTTGATGTCCTGCCCGGCGATGGTGATGTGCCCCTGCTGGATGTCGTAAAAGCGGTACAGCAGCCGCGCCAGCGTGGACTTGCCGGCGCCCGACGAACCCACCACGGCCACGGTTTTGCCCGGCGGAATCTCGAAGCTCACACCGTGCAGAATAGGCCGCGCCGGATCGTACGCAAAGCTCACGTTCTCGAAGCGCACGGCAGGGGTGGACTCGATGCGCAGCGGCTGTGCGCCAGGCACATCGGCGATCTCGCGTTCGCGCTCCATCAGCACGAACATCTTGTCGAGGTCGGTCAGGCTTTGCTTGATCTCGCGGTAGATAACCCCCAGAAATCCGAGCGGAATGTAAAGCTGGATCATGAAGGCATTGACCATGACCAGATCGCCCAGTGTCATGCGGCCTTCCACCACGCCCTGGGTGGCACGCCACAGCATGGCCACGAGTCCGATGGCGATGATGACCTGCTGGCCGGTGTTGAGCAGGCTCAGCGTGTTCTGGCTCTTGATGGCCGCCTTGCGGTAGCGCTTGAGGTTCTCGTCGTAGCGCTGCGCCTCGAATTCCTCGTTGTTGAAGTATTTGACGGTCTCGTAGTTCAGCAGCGAGTCGATCGCCCGGCTGTGGGCCGAGGAGTCCAGCTCGTTCATGGTCTTGCGGAACTGGGTGCGCCACTCCGTCACCGTGACGGTAAAGAAAATGTAGAACACCAGCGCAATGCCGGTGATGCCGGCAAACCAGACGTCGAACTTCACTGCCAGCAGGGTCAGCACCAGCGTCACTTCGATCAGTGTCGGAACGATGCTGTAGAGGGAGTACGAGATCAGCGAATGCACACCGCGCGTACCGCGCTCGATGTCGCGCGTCATGCCGCCGGTCTGCCGCTCCAGGTGAAAGCGCAGGCTGAGCGCGTGCAGGTGGCGGAACACCTCCAGCGAAATCCGCCGGGCCGCGCCTTCGGTGGCCTTGGCAAAGACCAGCTCACGCAGCTCTGCGAACAGGGTGGTCGACAGCCGCAGCAGGCCGTAGGCCAGCAACAATGCCACCGGCACCACCAGCACCGCCTGCACGTCGCCCGGCTTGAAGCTCATGGTGTCCACCAAGTTCTTGAGCAGCAGCGGCACCCCCACGTTGGCCAGCTTGGCGCCCACCATGAAGCTCAGAGCCGCCAGCACACGCCACTTGTACTCCCAGAGGTACGGAAACAGCTTCTTCAGGGTGTCGGCGTCGGAACGGCTGCGCTGCGGCGAGGCGGGCGCGCCGTTGGCGGGCATGGCCGGGGTGAATTCAACAGTGGAAGCTCGGGAGCGCATGGGCGACAATCATTTCTCTTGGTGTTTTACTCAATTTCACACAGATTGTGCCTATGTCCCCTGAATCAAGCACTCCGCACGACACGCGCGCCGCCACCGGCTCGGTGGAACTGCCCACCGACAAGGAGCTGGTGCTCAAGGTCATTCCCATGCCGGCCGACTGCAACGCCAACGGCGACATCTTCGGCGGCTGGGTCATGGCGCAGGTCGACCTGGCCGGCTCCGTGGTGCCGGCGCGCCATGTCGACGGGCGCCTGGCCACGGTGGCCGTGAATGAATTCATCTTCAAGCAGCCGGTGCGGGTGGGCGACATCCTGTCGTTTTTTGCCAGCGTCACGCGCATCGGCAACACCTCCATCACGGTACAGGTCGAGGTGTACGCCGAACGCTTCCGCGCGCAGGGCCGGTACGTGAAGGTCACCGAAGCCAGCCTGACCTACGTGGCGATTGACGACTTCGGCAAACCGCGCAAAATCATCCGCAACTGACGACCTGGCAAACCGGCTCCATTGGCTTTTATGAACAACATCCTTCTTCTGGGCGGCACCGGCTTTGTCGGGCGGCACGTGTGTGAAAAACTCGCCCGGCTGCAATGCCGCGTGACGGTGGCGACACGCCGCCGCGAACGGGCCAACCACCTCCTGATGCTGCCGCTGGTGGACGTGGTGGAGGTCGATGTCCACGACAGCGCCGCGCTGACCGCACTGGTCGCAGGCCACGAGGCAGTGGTGAACCTGATTGCCATCCTGCACGGCAACGAAGCGGCTTTCGAGAAAGCCCATGTGCAGCTGCCGCTGGCCCTCGCACGCGCCTGCGAGGCCGCAGGCACACGGCGCGTGGTGCACGTGAGCGCACTGGGCGCCTCGGCCAGCTCGGCGTCGATGTACCAGCGCAGCAAGGCCCGCGGCGAAGCCATCCTGCGGGAGGCGGGCCTGGACGTGACATTGCTGCGGCCCAGCGTGATTTTTGGCGCCGAGGACAAGTTCCTCAACACCTTCGCCAGCCTGCAGCAGATTTTCCCGGTGGTGCCACTGGCCTCGGCGGGCGCCCGCTTCCAGCCGGTATGGGTGGAAGACGTGGCCAGCGCCGTGGTGAGCTGCCTGCAGGACGCGGACACCATCGGTCAGACCTTCGAAGTCTGCGGGCCCGACGTCTACACACTCAAGCAGCTGGTCGAACTGGCGGGGCAGTACGCGGGCATCAACGGCGGCAAGGGCCGGCCCGTGCTGCCGCTGCCGGACGCGCTGGCACGCCTTCAGGCCCGACTGATGGAGCTGGCCCCGGGCGACCCGCTGATGAGCCGCGACAACCTGGACGCCATGCGGACCGACAACGTGGCATCCGGCCAGTTGCCCGGCTTGCAGGCGCTGGGCATTGTGCCGTCGTCGCTGGAGGCCATTGGCCCTTCTTACCTGGGCGACCAGGGGGTGCGCAGCGGGTTGATGGCGAAGCGCAAAACTGCTGGGCGGTTCTAAAGAGCCCCCACGGTCGCTCGCTTCGCGTAACTCCCTGCCCCCCGAGGGGGCCGTCCGCCTGTAGCCCGGCATAGCCGGTTCCACGGCTCCGCTGGTGAAGACGCGTCTCTTGCGTCACCGGCTGAATTCCGTTCGTCCTGAGCCTGTCGAAGGACCGTCTGAGCGTTCGCGGTGCAGGGCGCTTTCATCAATTTCCGGCTTTTTCGGCATCAATGCGCTGGCGGTGGCGCGTTAGCATGGCGGTCGATCCTGATTTTGCTGTCACGCACCGCCCACCGGAGATTCCATGCTCAAGCTCTACATCGGCAACAAGAACTATTCGTCCTGGTCCATGCGCCCGTGGGTGCTGCTCAAGCAGGCCGGCATTCCGTTTGAGGAGGTCACGCTGCGTTTTGACTCCTTCGACCCAGCCTCCACCTTCAAGCAGAAGATCGCCAGCGTGAACCCGGTCGGCAAGGTGCCGGTTCTGGACCACGAAGGTTTCATGGTGTGGGACACGCTGGCCATCGCTGAATACGTGGCGGAGCACTTTCCGGACAAGCAGCTCTGGCCTGCCGATGCCAAGGCCCGTGCGCGAGCCCGCAGCATCTGCGCCGAGATGCACAGCGGCTTTGGCGCATTACGCTCGGCCTGCCCGATGAACATCGAGGCCGATCTGGCCGCAACCGGCCAGCTGATCTGGCGCGACAAGCCGGCGGTGCGCGCTGACGTGGCACGCCTCACCGCCATGTGGCGCGAACTGCTGGCCCAGCATGGCGGACCGTTGCTGTTTGGCGGCTTCACGATTGCCGATGCCTTCTTTGCACCGGTGTGCATGCGCCTTCGCACCTATGCGCTGCCGGTGGACGCAGACATCGCCGCCTATGCTGCCCGCGTAGCGGCCCTGTCCGGCGTGAAGGCCTGGATGGACGATGCGCTTGCGGAGAACGATTTCCGCGATTTCGAAGAACCCTACCGCATCAAACCCTGAACGACCCTGAAGGACTCCCACACCCATGGTCACCATTTACCTGCGCTACGTGCTGGACCCCACCCGTCTGAAGGAGTTTGAACACTACGGCAAGCTGTGGATACCGCTGGTCGAAAAGTTCGGCGGCAAGCACCACGGCTACTTCATGCCCTCCGAAGGCGCCAACAACATCGCGCTGGCACTGTTCACCTTCGAGAGCCTGGCCACTTACGAGAGCTACCGCCAACGCTCTTTCGCCGATGCGGAGTGCCAGGCGGCCTTCAAGTACGCGGAAGAGACCCGCTGCATCCTCAGTTACGAACGCAGCTTCTTCCGGCCGGTGTTTCAGTGACCGGCAGCGACCCCTGAGCCGGTAAACTGCCCGGATGCAGATTTACATGGTCGGTGGCGCAGTGCGCGATGCCTTGCTGGGCTTGCCGGTGCAGGACCGCGACTGGGTGGTGGTGGGCGCCACGCCTGAAGCCATGGCCGCACAAGGCTATGTGCCTGTCGGCAAGGACTTCCCGGTGTTCCTGCACCCGGATACGCGCGAGGAATACGCCCTGGCCCGCACCGAACGCAAGACTGCCCGAGGCTACCGTGGCTTTGCAGTGCATGCCGAGCCCGGTGTCACGCTGGAGCAGGACCTGGCGCGGCGCGACCTGACCATCAATGCGATTGCAGCGCCAGCAGGCGCATCGCCGTCCACGGCAGACCTCTCGGCGCTGATCGACCCTTACGGCGGCCAGCAGGACCTCGCCGCCAAAGTGCTGCGCCACGTGACCGGCGCATTCCGCGAAGACCCGGTCCGCATCCTGCGGCTGGCGCGCTTTGCAGCGCGCTTTCCCGATTTTTCTGTCGCACCTGAAACGCAAGCCCTGATGCAGGAAATGGTGGCCGATGGAGAAGTGGATGCGCTGGTGCCTGAACGCGTGTGGCAGGAGCTGTCACGCGGGCTGATGGCCAGCAGACCCTCCCGCATGTTCGAGGTGCTGCGTGACTGCGGTGCGCTGCAGCGCTTGCTGCCGGAAGTGCAACGGCTGTGGGGCGTGCCCCAGCGCGCCGACTACCACCCCGAGGTGGACACCGGCATTCACCTGATGATGGTGCTGGACATGGCGGCCCGCCTTGACGCCCCCCTGCCGGTGCGCTTTGCCTGCCTGTGCCACGACCTGGGCAAGGGCACCACGCCCGCCGATGTGTTGCCGCGTCACATTGGCCATGAGGAGCGCAGTGCGCGCCTGCTCAAGGACGTGTGCAGCCGCCTGCGCGTACCAGTGGAATGCCGCGAGATCGCCGACGTGGTGGCGCGGGAGCACGGCAACATCCACCGCTGCCTGGACTTCACGCCGGCGGCCCTGGTGCGGCTGCTGGAGCGCTGCGACGCCTTCCGCAAGCCGCAGCGCTTTGGAGATATTTTGCTGGCCTGCGAATGCGATGCACGCGGCCGGCTCGGGCTGGAAGAGTCGGCATATCCACAGCGCCAGCAACTGCTTGACACGCTCGCTGCGGCGCAATCGGTCTCAACCCAAGCGGTCGCTGAAGCCGCCCAGGCAGCAGGTGCAGATGGCGCGCGTATTGGCGAAGTGATCCATGTTGCGCGCACCGAGGCAGTTGCCGCCTGGTGGTCAGCGCGTCGCAGCGTCGCAGCACAGGGCTGAGGCCGAATGGCGCTCGCGCCAGCCTCATCCTTCAAGTTGCCGGAGGTCCTGTTGTCAAAGGCTGCGGGTCTTACCCACTCGGGAATACTCTAAGCATGCATATGGTCAGGTATGCAATTATTTGTACTCCCCCAACTACCAAGAGACAACTGCCATGTCACCTCAGCGGCCTGCAGGTATCGAGCCTCCACCAGCAATCACCCCTGCGCAAGCTCAGGGCCATCATTCCGTCAATGCGCTCACGGCAACGAACACTTCGCGGCGTCGGCGCACAGGCCACACGCTGGTGTTGACTGCCATGGCCTCCGCGCTCCTCGCGGCTTGCGCCGGTGGCAGCCAGATGAACGCTGGTGGTGGCAAGGACTACCTTCTGGCCAGCGGCCGCTGGGACAACACGGTGATCCTGATTGACATCGCCAAAGCACTCATGCCCGCCAACGACGGTACGCCGAATGCTGTGGTCAACCGGCTGCGCGTCACACCCGACATTGATGCCAACGGCACCGGAAAAGCGGACACCGTCGCCAGCGGCCAGCCGATCTCGGTCGTGGTCTCGGCGGACCAGCGCCGCGCCTACATCTCCAACCATTCGGGCAAATCGACGCCGGCCCAGGCGGCTTATTTCCAGCATGGCTGGCCAGGCACCTATACCGTGGTCGACCTCGTGAAGGCGGTCAACCCTGCGAACAACGGTACTCTGAACGCGGTGGACGGCTACATCGACGGCAGAAACTTCGGTGCGACCGGATTTGCCATCAGCCCGGACCAGCGTTACGCGGCGGTGGCGGGTGCTGAAACGCCCGACAGTGAAGACGGTGGCCGCCATATCGGCATCGTCGACTTGCGGACCAACACCGTGATTCATCAGGTGGAGCAAGCCTTCGGCAAGCCCGGCTTCCCCTGCCCGGTCACGCCCATCCCCCGCTCATCACCCAACCCAAAAATTGGTTGCTATGCCGGCACCAACGGCGTGACCTTCAGCCCGCTGGGTGGCGGAACCATCTTCACTGCAAACGGCGGCACACAGGACGTCTCCGTGATCAGTTTGCAAAAAGCGCTGGCCAAAGACCCGGGCGCTGAACTGGCACGCATTCCCACGCAGACCGGCGGCTTTGGTATCTCGACCAGCCCGGATGGCAAGCTCGTGGCTGTGGCCTCCCGTGAAAATCTGGCGACCGACATGCCAGGTAACACCATCTCCATCATTGACGTGGCGAAGGCTTTGACCGATCCGGCCAAGGCAGAGGTTGCCCGAGTGCTGGTCGGTACCAACGATCCAGCGATTGGCACGCGCCCCTTCGCTGCAGCCTTCACACCGGATGGCAAACGGATAGTCGTCACCCACTTCCGCACCAACAACATTTCCGTGGTGGATGTGGACAAAGCCATCGCTGGCCAGCCGGCAGAAATCCAGCGCATCGCGTTGCAGACCCCGGACGGCAAACCATCGCGACCCCGCGGTATCGCCTTCACCGGTGACGGCAAGCATGTGGCCATCACCGGCGCACCCAAAGGCGGCCCCAACACCGGTGTGGTGTGGCTGGTCAACCTCGACACCTACAAAGTGGCGGGGCGTGTGACACAGGTGGGCAACGAGTCCTACCTGATGGGTGCATTCCAGGGCAATTGAGCGGGGCGGGGCCGTGTGCCGCACGGGCCCAGGACCCAGACCAGAGCACCGCTGCGGCCACTGCCGCTATAGACGGGCAGGCTTACGAGACGATGTAAGCCGCCGCTCCGGTCGAAAACAGCTTGCCGTCGGCACCCAGAAATTCCATGCGCGTGCTGGCCACGCGTGAACCCAGGCGCAGCACCTCGGCACGCAGCTCGAAGTGGTCGCTGATGCCCGGGCGCAGGTAGTCGATGCGCAGGTCAATGGTGCCGAGTTTGGAAAAACGGTGCAGGCGCTGCGCCGGCGCCTCGTCCATGTGCCGGGCGCCGATGGCGGCCATCACGGCCAGCCCGCCCATGGCATCCAGTCCCGCAGCGATGACCCCGCCGTGGATGCGGTTGTGCGCGTAGTGCCCCACCAGATCGGGCCGCATGTCGATGCGTGCCGTGGCGCGTTCGGCGGTCAGGGACGTGATGCGCAGACCCAGCAGGTGGTTGAAGGCGATCTTTTCTTCAAAGAGCTGGCGCAGCCCGGCAATGAAGTCTTCCTCAAATTCCACAGGGGCCAGCGGCGCCGTATGAGCGCTTTTCGCAATCGTTTTGGTCATTTCTGGATTGTGGCCTATGCACTCTGCAACAAGCCCGCGAAGATGCCCGGTCAGAGTGCCGAGAAATCAGGTTTGCGCTTTTGGCGAAACCGCCGGGCCGCTTCGCGAGCACCCTCCGGGTGCACCGACTTCAGACCTTGCTGAAATCAGGCCGGCGCTTTTGGCGAAACCGCCGGGCCGCTTCGCGAGCACCCTCCGGGTGTACCGACTTCAGACCTTGCTGAAGTCGGGCCGGCGCTTTTCCATGAAGGCGGTGAAGGCCTCGCGGGCTGCGGGCTCTTTGAGCATGCGGCCGAAGCTCGCCCCCTCTTCAGCCATGCGTTCGGCCACAAGGGCCGTATTGCCTTTTTTCATCAGGCGCTTGGTTTCAATCAGGGCGCTCAGTGGCTTGGCCGCGAGTTTGCGGGCCTGCGTCTGTGCCAGCGCGTTGGCCTCGGTGGGCGGCACGATGCGGTTGATCATGCCGATCTCCAGAGCGGTTTCGGCCGTGATGGGCTCGCCCAGCAACAAGGCCTCGGCAGCGCGCGGATAACCCATCAACTGCGGCACCAGCAGGCTGGAAGCCGCCTCGGGGCACAGGCCAAGGTTGACGAAAGGCATCGCAAAGGCCGCGTTGTCGCCCGCGTAGACCAGGTCGCAATGCAGCAGCAGCGTG
The DNA here is from genome assembly GCA_943370905.1 of Synechococcus sp. UW140. Lineage (GTDB taxonomy): Bacteria > Pseudomonadota > Gammaproteobacteria > Burkholderiales > Burkholderiaceae_C > Polaromonas. Next base: position 187,245 of record CALRSS020000008.1, on the reverse strand, counting down.
GTGCCGATGCCGACCGCCGGGCCGCAGACCGCTGCCACCAGCGGCTTGGGGAAGGTGCTGATCGCGCGCAGGAAGCGGAACACCGGCGACTCGGGGGTGGACGGCGGGTTGTTGAGAAAGTCGCCAATGTCGTTGCCGGCCGAGAAGATGGTTTCGTGGCCCTGGATGACCAGCACGCGGACGGCCGCGTCAGTGCGCGCAGCCTCCAGCACGTCGGCCATGGCCGCATACATGGCGGCAGTGATGGAGTTTTTCTTCTCCACGCGGTGCAATGTGAGGGTCATCACACCGTTGTCGATGTGGCTGAGGATTTCGGGGATGCTGGAAACAGTGCTCATGGTGGTGTCCGTGTGAAGGCAATCGTCGGCTGTGAGGCGATGGCATCGGAATAGGCGTTGCCAGGCAGCCTACTCCTTGTAATAAACCATCTGGTTGCTCGTGGCCAACAGTGTGCCAGCCTCGCTCCAGATCTGCGCCGTCTGGTCAAAAAATCCGTTGCTGAAGGCCTGCCCGCGTGCCTGCGCCAGCAGATAGCCTGTGCCACAGGCGGCGAGCTGACGGCTGTCGGCATGGAAATACGTGGTGATGGACACCGTGCCTGCCGGCACCCGCGTGGCGCGGCGCAGCCAGACGCGGGGATAGAACGCATCGGACATGGCCGCCAGCGCGCAGAAGTCGAGCGGGTGCGGCGGGTCGTCGCGCACCCAGAGCCGCGTGAGGCTGGCTTCGTCAGCCCGATCACCACCCTGGCAAGCGCCGTTCCAGTCGCTCGGAATCATGCCGCTCACAGCGCGCATGTCGTAGCGCTGGGTCCACGCAGACGTCGAAAACTGCAAACGGGGTAGACCGGCTGGCGGGCTGACCTGGGGCATCGGCATGTCGTTCACGCCCCAGGTGTCGCGCCGCGCCGCTGTCACCGCCGTAGCGGTCATGATGGCGTCGGCCGAGGAATCCTGCATCAGGCTGATGCGCCAGTGCTGTGTCGAACGGTTGGTGCGCGCCGGCTCGGCCACCACGGTGAACGGGCCCTCGCCCATGGCGGCTGCGTAATTCACAGTCAGTGCAATCGGCTCACCCAGCAGCGCCGGGTGCTGCAATACAGCCTGCAGCGCCGTGGCGGCCGTGGTGCCGCCGAAAGGCCCCACCATGTTCCAGTAGTCCGGGCTGCTGTGCCCGTGCCAGGTGTTCGCCTGATCACCTGCTGCGGTCAGGCGGATGGCCTGGTCGAAGGGATGTATTGCCATGGTGTCGAGTGTGCCTGATGGACGTGAGGATTATCGTCAGGCTGCAGCAGCCCAGCCGCCTACACGCGCTCGAAGATGCCTGCAGCGCCCTGCCCCATGCCGACGCACATCGTCACCATGCCGCGCTTGAGCTGGTGGCGGTGCAGGGCATGAATGACAGTGGCCGCGCGAATCGCACCAGTGGCACCCAGCGGATGGCCCAGCGCAATCGCGCCGCCCATCGGGTTGACCTTGGCCGGGTCCAGCCCCAGCGTCTGCATGACAGCCAGCGACTGGGCCGCGAAGGCTTCGTTCAGTTCAAACCAGTCGATGTCGTCCTGCTTGAGGCCGGCATAGCGCAGCGCGGCAGGAATCGCTTCGATCGGGCCAATGCCCATGATGTGCGGCGGCACGCCCTTGGCGGCGTAGCTGACAAAGCGCGCCAGAGGCTTGAGGCCAAAGTCTTTCACCGCCTTCTCGCTGGCGAGGATCAGCGCCCCGGCGCCATCGGAAGTCTGCGAGCTGTTGCCGGCAGTGACCGAGCCGCGCGCCGCGAACACGGTCTTGAGTTTGGCCAGGCCTTCAAGCGAGGTGTCGAGGCGTGGGCCTTCGTCCAGACTCACGGTGCGGGTGCTGGTGACGACTTCGCCGGTCTCCAGATTGGCACTGCGGTCGGTCACCTCCACCGGGGTGATCTCGTTCGCAAACTCGCCTGCCTGCTGCGCCTTGATGGCCTTCTGGTGCGACGCCAGCGCGAACTGGTCCTGCGCTTCACGCGAGACCTTCCATTGCTGCGCCACCTTTTCGGCGGTCAGGCCCATGCCGTAGGCAATACCGACGTTTTCATCGTTGGCAAACATCTGGGGTGACAGCGAGGGCGAGTTGCCCGACATGGGCACCATGCTCATGCTTTCGGTGCCGGCGGCGATCATCACATCGGCCTCACCCACGCGGATACGATCGGCTGCCATCTGCACAGCAGACAGGCCAGACGCGCAGAAGCGGTTCACCGTGATGCCGCCCACGCTGGTCGGCAGGCCAGCCAGCACCGCGCCGATGCGGGCGATGTTCAGGCCCTGCGGGCCTTCGGGAATGGCACAGCCACAGATGATGTCCTCAATCGCCTTCGGGTCCAGCGACGGCACCTGGGCCAGCGCGGCCTGCAGCGCCTTGACCAGCAGGTCGTCGGGCCGCATGTTGCGGAAAAAACCGCGGTGCGATCGCCCGATGGGCGTGCGCGTGGCGGCAACGATATAGGCTTCCTGGACTTGTTTGGCCATGATGATTTCCTTCGATTTCTCGGTTAACTTTTCCGTGGGCCAGCGGGAATCCACGCCCAGACAAATTCGCATTCCACCGGATTCACACCGGCCTCATCGGTCACCGTGACCGCGACGTTGACTTCACCCTTGTCGCTGGCCTGCATGGCCGCGCGCTGTTCATCGGTGAGCGTGGCCACCGCGTGCAAGGCACCGGTAGCGCGCTTCTTGAACGCCATCTTCAGTTCCTTGGCCAGCGGCACACAGTCGTCGCGCACATTCATGCCCACCACCATGCCGGTGGCCGTTTCGGCCAGCAGGTTCATGGCCGAGGCGTGAATGCCGCCGATGTGGTTCTGCACTTTTTTCTCGTTCTGCAGGGCGACCTCGACCCGCTCGCGCGTCATCTGCAAGAACTCGATGCCCGCTGTGCCGGTGAAGGGCACAGCGCGACGCAGCACCACATTGCGGAACCACGGGCGGGCAAAGGCCGGGACTTCCGTCAGGCGTTCCAGCTGGCGTTCGAGGCGGTTGGGTGGTGTTTTCATCACATCAGTCATTGCTTTCTCCTGCCAGCGAACACCGCAGAACCGGCTCTGCCGGTCTGCTGGTGTTGCCCCCTGCAAGGGAGGAAGGCGCTACACGCAGTGAGCGTCCGACGGGGGTGTTCATCAATTCCGGATTGGTTTGCCGGTGCTCATCATTCCCATGATCCGCTCCTGCGTCTTGGGATGCTCCAGCAGCGAACAGAAGGCCTGGCGCTCCAGCGTCATCAGGTACTCCTCGGTCACCAGCGTGCCGGCATCGACGTCACCGCCGCACACCACGTTGGCAATCAGGCTGGCGATGTGGAAGTCATGCGCACTGACGAAACCACCATCGCGCATATTGACCAGCTGGCCCTTGATGGTGGCGAGGCCATTGCGGCCCACCACCGGAAACGGCCGACGGTGCGGTGCGCGGTAGCCCGAATTGAACAGGGCGCGCGCTTCGTTGATCGCGACAAACAGCAGCTCATCCTTGTTCGGCACGATCACGTCGCTGTCCAGCAGATAGCCGATCTTGCGGCTCTCGATGGCGCTGGTACCGACCTTGGCCATGGCGGCCGCGGTAAAGCCTTCGGTCAGGAAGGGCAGGATGTCCTTGTGGGTCGAGGTGGCCGCGTTTTCCGCTGCGCGGCGCGCGATGTAGGCGAGGCCGCCCGCACCCGGCACCAGACCGACGCCGACTTCCACCAGGCCGATGTAGCTTTCCATCGCGGCCACGCGTTTGGCAGAGTACACCGCCATCTCGCAGCCGCCACCCAGGGCCAGACCGCGAATCGCCGACACCACCGGAACCGCTGCATAGCGCAGCTTGAGCATCACGTTCTGCAGCTCGGCTTCAGCGCCTTCAATGGCCTTGGCGCCGCCCATCATGAAGGCGGGCAGCATGGCCTGCAGGTCGGCACCGGCAGAGAACATCTCGTCGTTCGACCAGATGACCATGCCTTTGCAGCTTTTCTCTGCCAGCTCCACGCCCATGGCGAGGCCTTCGGCCACGTCCGGGCTGATGGCATGCATCTTGGTTTTGATGCTGGCGATCAGCACATCGCTGTCTGCGCCATCCAGCGTCCAGAGGCGGATCGCGTCGTCTTCATGCAGCGTGGTGCCGGCGCTCTGGAAGGCAGGCGCCTTGGCGCCCAGCACGTCTTCAGGGAAGTGCTGCCGCGCGTACACCGGCAACTGGCGGCGCGGGATGAATTTCTTCGCCGAGGCGCTCCAAGAACCTTCCGGCGTGTGCACACCGCCTGCATCCGCGACCGGGCCTTTGAACACCCAGGCTGGCAGCGGCGCCTTGCACAGGGCCTTGCCGGCGTCAATGTCTTCCTGGATCCAGGTCGCGACCTGCTTCCAGCCGGCCTGCTGCCACAGCTCGAAGGGGCCCTGTTTGGAGCCGAAGCCCCAGCGCATGGCGAAGTCGATGTCGCGTGCGGTTTCAGCAATGCTCTCCAGATGCACAGCGGCGTAATGGAACTGGTCGCGCAGGATGGCCCAGAGAAAGCGCGCTTCGGCCCCCTCGGCTTCGCGCAGCAGCTTGAGGCGCTCGCCGGCGGGCTTCTTCAGCATGCGGCCGACCACCTCGTCGGCCTTGGCACCGGCGGCGACATACTCCATCGTCTCCGGGTCCAGGCGCAGGATGTCGCGCCCGACCTTCTTGTAAAAACCGGCACCGGTCTTCTGACCCAGGTTTTTTGATTCGAGCAGTTTGGCCAGCACCGGCGGCGTGCCGTAGGTGTCGGCAAACGGGTCTTCGACCTTGCCGGGGCCGAGGTTGTCCTGCAGCGTCTTGATGACATGGGCCATGGTGTCCAGCCCCACCACATCGGCGGTGCGGAAGGTGCCCGAGCTGGCGCGGCCCAGCTTCTTGCCGGTGAGGTCGTCGACCACGTCGTAGGTCAGGCCGAAAGTTTCAGCTTCCTTGATGGTGGCCAGCATGCTGGCAATGCCCACCCGGTTGGCGATGAAGTTGGGCGTGTCGTGCGCACGGATCACGCCCTTGCCCAGCGCGCTGACGGCGAAGGCTTCGAGGTCGTCCAGCACGCGGGGTTCGGTGGTCGGCGTGTTGATCAGCTCCACCAGCGTCATGTAGCGCGGCGGGTTGAAAAAGTGAATACCGCAAAAGCGCGGCTTGATGGATTCGGGCAGCGCCTCGCTCAGCTTCGTGATCGACAGGCCCGAGGTGTTGCTGGCGACGATGGCACCTTCGGCAATGAAGGGCGCGATCTTGTGATACAGGTCGGTCTTCCAGTCCATGCGCTCGGCAATCGCCTCGATGACGAGGTCGCATTCACGCAGCAGTTCCATGTGCTCTTCGTAGTTGGCCTGCTGGATCAGCGCCGCGTCTTCCGGCACGCCCAACGGCGCCGGCTTGAGCTTCTTGAGCCCCTCAATGGCCCGGGTGACGATGCCGTTCTTGGGGCCTTCCTTCGCAGGAAGGTCAAACAGGATCACGGGCACCTTGACGTTGACGAGGTGGGCGGCAATCTGCGCACCCATGACACCGGCACCGAGCACGGCAACTTTTTTCACTTGGAATCGGGACATGTTTTTCCTTGTCAACGACTTACTCTGTTTCGTTCCCTGCCAGTGACATCGTGGAACCGGCTATGCCGGGCCACAGATGTCGCCCCTGGAAGGGGGGATGCATCTACACGAAGTGAGATGCAGGCGGGGTGAATCAAACCAGCGCCGCGTCGGTATCCATCAGCGCCTTGCTGCCAGAGCGGGCCGTACGCATCAATGTCGCCGTCTCGGGGAACAGCTTGGCGAAGTAAAAGCGTGCGGTCTGCAGCTTGCCCAGATAGAAGGGGTCGGCATTGCCGGCGGCCACTTCACGCAGCGCCACCTGCGCCATGCGGGCCCAGAAGTAGCCGAACACCAGATGCCCGGCCACGCGCAGGTAGTCGACCGCAGCGGCACCCACTTCGTCCGGGTTCTGAAAGCCCTTGAAGCCCAGCTCTGTGGTGAACTTGGTCATCTGATCCGCCAGATACGCGAGCGGGTTGATGAACTCAGCCATCTTCTCGTTGACGCCTTCTTCCTCGATGAGCGCGGCGATCAGCTTGCCGAACTTCTTCAGCGTCGCGCCGTTGTTGCCCAGAATCTTGCGGCCCAGCAGGTCCAGTGACTGGATGGTGTTGGTGCCTTCATAAATCATGTTGATGCGGTTGTCGCGCACCAGTTGCTCCATGCCCCACTCCTTGATGAAGCCGTGGCCACCAAACACCTGCATGCAGGCGTTGGTCGAGATGTGGCCGTTGTCGGTGATGAAGGCCTTGACGATGGGGGTGAGCAGTGCCACCACCTCGCCAGAGTCCTTGCGCACTTTTTCGTCGGGGTGATAAAGCTCCTTGTCGAGCAGCAGCGTGCAGTAGATCGCCAGCGCACGGCCGCCTTCGGCATAAGCCTTGGCGGTCAGCAGCATCTTGCGCACATCGGGGTGCACGATGATCGGATCGGCAGCTTTGTCCTTGGCTTTCACGCCGGAGAGCGAGCGCATCTGGATGCGGTCCTTGGCGTAGGCCAGCGCGTTCTGGTAGGCGACTTCCGTCAGGCCCAGCGACTGGTTGCCCACACCGAGGCGGGCGGCGTTCATCATCACGAACATGGCGGCGAGGCCCTTGTTGGGCGCACCCACCAGCGTGCCGGCGGCGCCGTCGAGCACCATCTGCGCCGTGGCGTTGCCATGGATGCCCATCTTGTGCTCGAGGCCGCCACAGAAAATACCGTTGCGCGCGCCGAGGCTGCCGTCGGCATTGACGTTGTACTTCGGAACCGCAAACAGGCTGATGCCCTTGCTGCCCTGCGGCGCATCCGGCAGGCGGGCCAGCACCAGGTGCAGGATGTTGGGGGCAAGGTCGTGCTCGCCGGCGCTGATGAAGATCTTGGTGCCCGTGAGTTTGTAAGTGCCATCGGCCTGCGGCTCGGCCTTGGTACGCAGCATGCCGAGGTCGGTGCCGCAATGCGGCTCGGTCAGGCACATGGTGCCGGTCCACTCGCCACTGACCAGCTTGGGCAGGTAGAGCTTTTTCTGCTCTTCGGTGCCATGCGCGTGCAGCGCCTCATATGCGCCATGCGAGAGGCCGGGGTACATGGTCCAGGCCTGGTTGGCCGAGTTGAGCATTTCATAGAAACACTGGTTGACCACAAACGGCAGGCCCTGGCCACCGTATTCCGGGTCGCAGCTCAGCGCTGGCCAGCCGCCTTCCACATACTTGGCATAGGCTTCCTTGAAGCCCTTGGGCGCGGTGACTTCGTGCGTGGTCTTGTCGAGCGTGCAGCCCTCTTCGTCGCCACTGATGTTGAGCGGGAACGTCACCTCGGCGGCGAACTTGCCACCTTCTTCGAGCACAGCGTTGATGGTGTCGGCATCGATGTCGGCATGGCGCGGCAGCAGCTTGAGCTCGTCGGTGACCTTGAGCACTTCGTGCATCACAAACTGCATGTCGCGCAGGGGCGGGTTGTACTGGGGCATGAAATGTCCTTGAAAAAATTAACGGGTAGGGGAACCGGGCGCCTTGACAGACGCTTTGCCGGAAGATTTTTTGGAGAGATTCGCGGGCTGGTCGCCGGCAGCAGCGCTGCCGTAACGCACCAGGATGTTGGCGAAGCCGGCCTTGGCCCGGTCGATGGAGCCCGGGCTTTTCAGGAAACGGGCTTCGTAATGGAGCGCAAGGATGAGGCCGTGGATCTCGAAAGCCATCTGGTGCTCGTCGGCGTCGGCGCTGAGGTGGCCGGCCTCCTTGGCCTGCACCACCGCACGGTACATGGCTGCGAGCCAGGTGCGCACCGAACCGGCCAGCGCATCGCGCACCGGGCCCGGGCGGTCATCAAACTCCACCGCGCCGCTGATGTAGAGGCAGCCCGAGTCGATCTCGACCGAGGTGCGGTTCATCCAGTTCTGAAACAGCGCGCGCAATCGGGGCAGTCCGCGCTCCTCATGCAACGCGGGGAAGAACACCTCCTCCTCGAAGCGCGCATGGTATTCACGGATCACCGAAATCTGCAGTTCCTCACGCGAGCCGAAGTGCGCGAACACGCCCGACTTGCTCATCTGCATCACCTCGGCCAGCGCGCCTATGCTCAGGCCTTCCAGCCCGATCTGGGTCGCCAGGCCGAGCGCGGCATCGACGATGGCGGCTTTGGTCTGCTGGCCTTTTTGCTGGCTCTTCAACAGCGCGCCCGCAGCCTGGCCCTTGGCCGGACGCCGGGTCAACGAAGCGGGGGGTGAGTCAATGGTCATAGCGTTGCAGAATAAAACGAACGATCGTTCTATTTTGCAGCACTTTCATGGCCTCTGTGTGACACCTAGCGTTTATTTTCTAGAGCCGAGCTTCTAGCGGCGTCAAGGGTTAACCCTTGATCTGGCAGGCTTAGGCGCCTTGCTCGCCCGCGCCCTGGTGGCCGCTGCGACGCCCGCCACGGCGCTTTCACCTGAGGAGGACGACTCTGGCAGTCGCGCAGGAGCCAGCCGCACCATCTCCTCGCGCAGCGTCTCCACCATCGCCGTCGCGGCCGGTGACAGGCTGCGGTAGCGCCGGGTGACCAGGCCAATAGGGCGGGAAATATCGGGATCCACAATGCGCCTTCGCACCACGCCAGGCATGGTCGCCACTGCGGCAGCAAGTTCGGGCAAGGCCGCCACACCCAGCCCGCTGGCCACCATGGCCGTGATGCTGGCCAGGTGCTCGAGCTCATAGACAGGCGCAAAACGCACGCGGTGCTGCAGCAGGGCGGCGTCCGCATACTGACGCACGCTGGTGGGCAGGGGCATGGAAATGTGCGTGAGGTTGGCAATGTCCACCCAGCGCAGCGGGCCGCGCGCCGCCGCCAGCGGATGGCCCGGCGGGATCAGCAGCACAAAGCCGTCGGCTGCCAAAGGGGTGTAATCCAGGTCCGCATAGGCCGGATTGGCCGCGGTGAGGGCAAAGTCCACCTGTCCGGCACGCACCAGGTCAAAGGCCGGCCCCGACAGGGTGTCGAAGATCTGGAACTGCACACCGGGAAAGCGCAGCCGGTAGCGCGCGCATGCGGCGGGCACCACCGTCGCCGCCAGCGACGGCAGGGCCGCCAGCCGCACGTTGCCCACCTGCAGTTCGGCCACGTTGCGCACCGCGCGCACGGCCTCGTCGGTCTGCGTTCGCATCAGCATGGCCTGCTCGACAAACACCTGGCCGGCCCCTGTGAGCTGCACGCTGCGCGTCGTGCGGTCAAAGAGGCGCACGCCCAGGGCCTCCTCCAGCCGGGTGACCACACCGGAGACAGCCGACTGCGACAGGTTGACCTGGGACGCGGTGCGCCGAAAGCTCAGGGTCTGGGCCAGCGCCAGGAAAACGTCCAGCTCACGCACCGACCAATTGATTTGCATAGCTAATCAGTTTATCGATAAAAACGGTTGGACAGGTCAATACCCCCTTCCTACACTGCGCCTACTTTCACTCACGGCGGCTCCTGCAACACGGCCGCAACACTGCCTTGAACCTCCTGCCCGCCCAACCCAAAAACACCCATGCTGTCGTCATCGGCGCCGGCACCATGGGCGCCGATGTCGCCGTGGTGCTCGCGCGCGGTGGCTGCCGCGTGACTGTGGTGGACCCCGATGGCCCGAAGCGCGCCGGCCTGCGCGACCATGCGCATGCGGGCCTGGAGCCTCTGGGTCTGGCACGCCGCGCCGACCGCATCACCGCCGTGCCCTTTTTGAGCGACGTGGCCTGGGCCGATGTGGCACTGGTCATCGAGTGCATTCCGGAAAAGCTGGCCATCAAGAAGACCCTGTTCGCGGAACTGGTCACACTGGCGCCGGCAGACACGGTGCTGACCAGCAACAGCTCCAGCTTCCCCATCAGCGCGATTGCCGAGGGCCTGCCGACCCAGGCCCGCATGCTGGGCCTGCACTTTTTCATGCCGGCCCACCTGGTGCCGCTGGTCGAGGTGGTGCTGGGCCCGCAAAGCGATATCGCCCAGGCCGAGCGCCTGTGCACCTACATGCGCGGCTGCGGCAATGTGCCGGTGCTGGTGCGCAAGGACAAGCCCGGCTTCCTGGCCAACCGCCTGCAGCACGCACTGGCCCGCGAGGCCTTCGCCATGATTGACGAGGGCGTGGCCACGGCGGAAGACGTCGATGCCGCGGTGCGTTTCGGCTTCGGCTTCCGCTTCCTGGCCGCGGGCCCGGTGATGCAGCGCGACCACGCGGGTCTCGACGTGCACTGCGCCGCCGCTGCCACCATGTACCCCAGCCTCAGCAACACCGATCAACCGGCGCTGGCCTTGCGTGAGCGGGTGGCGGCCGGTCGCCTCGGCATGAAAACCGGCGCCGGATTTTTCGAATGGCCCGAAGAAAAACGCCTGGCCGAGCAGGCCCGCTACAACCGCCTGTTGCAGCAGGGCCTGGCCTTGCTGGCCAGCGAGCTGCCCACGGTCGACGCAGAAGACGAAAACGAGCAATAACCCCAGAAGTCAACCGACAAGCAAACACCAACGAGGCAAATCATGAGCATGACCCCCCTGATCCTGATGGCAGCGCCCAACGGCGCCTACAAGCAGACCACAGACCACCCGGCCCTGCCGGTCACCGCCGAGGCACTGGCCCGCACAGCCAAGCAATGCCTCGATGCAGGCGCAGCCATGCTGCACCTTCACATCCGCGACAGCCAGGGGCGCCACAGCCTCGATGTGGAAGGCTACCGCGAGGCGCTGGCCACCGTGCGCACCGCCGTGGGCAACAACATGGTGCTGCAAGTCACCAGCGAAGCGGCCAAGGTGTACCAGGCACCGGCACAAATTGCCATGGTGCGCGAGTTGCGGCCCGAGGCAGTCTCCGTGGGCTTGCGCGAGTTGGACCAACCCGAGATCGGCGAGGCCGGCCTGGCTGATTTCTTCAGCTGGCTGGCTGCCAGCCGCATCATGACCCAGGTGATCCTGTACGACGTGAAAGACGTTCAGCGCTGGCAGGCCCTGCGCGCCAGCGGCGTCATCCCCGACAACGCCTGGTCACTGCTCTACGTGCTGGGCCGCTACAGCGTCGGCCAGGTGTCGGACCCGCGCGACCTGGTGCCGTTTCTGGCCAGCCATCAGGGCCAGGAGCCCTGGTCGGTGTGTGCCTTTGGCGCGGCAGAGCATGCCTGCGTCACCGCCGCCGCCGCCATGGGTGGCCATGTGCGGGTGGGCTTTGAAAACAACCTTTACCTGCACAATGGCGACACAGCACCGGACAACGCAGCGCTGGTGGCGCAAGCCGCGCGCGCTGCGGCCAGTCTGGGCCGGCCGCTGGCCACCCCCAGCGACATCCGCGCCCTGTACCAGGTCGCCTGATCAGGCGCCCTACCGATAAACACAAGGAGACAACATGAACCGCTCGACCTTCCTGAAACAACTCACCGCCGTCGCCCTGGGCGTAGCCAGCTTCGGCGCGCTGCCGGCCCTCGCGCAGGACGCCTACCCGAACAAGCCGATCCGCTTCATCGTGCCTTACCCACCGGGCGGCCCAACCGACCTGATGGCGCGCCTGCTGCAGACGGAGCTGCAAACCCGCCTGGGACAGCCCATCGTGATTGACAACCGGGCCGGTGCCGGTGGCAACGTCGGCAGCAACGAGGTCGCCAAGATCGCGCCCGCCGATGGCTACACCATGCTGCTGGCCGCCAGCGGCCCCATGGCCGTGAACACCAATCTGTTTCGCAGCATGCCCTTCAACCCGTTGACCGATCTGGCGCCTGTGATCCAGATTTCATCGTTTCCGCTGGTGCTGGAAGTCAACCCTTCGCTGGGCGTGAAAAGTGTCAAGGAACTGGTGGCCATGGCCAAGGCGAAAAAGCCCGAACTGAGCTTTGCCTCGGCCGGCAACGGAACGCCGCAACACCTGGCTGGCGAGTTGTTCAACACGCAGATGGGTGTCAAGATCGCCCACATCCCGTACCGCGGCGCTGGTCCGGCACTGAACGACCTGCTGGGCGGCCAGGTCAATGTGATGTTCGACATTCTGGGCAGCTCGCTGCCCTACATTCAGGCCGCCAAACTGACGCCACTGGCCGTCACATCGGCCAAACGCAGCCCCTTGCTGCCCAACGTGCCCACCATGGCTGAAGCAGGCGTCGCAGGCTATGAGTTCACCGGCTGGCACGGCATCGCGGTGCGCGCCGGCACGCCACCCGCCATCATCGACAAGCTCAACAGCACCCTGAACGCCATCTTCAAGACACCCGAGTTCCGCAAGAAATGGGAAGCCCTGGGCACGCCCGTGGTCGGCGGCACAGCCGAGCAATTCGGCGGCCTGATCAAAACCGAAACCGTGCGTCTCGGCAAGGTGGTCCGGGAATCCGGCGTCACGGTGGACTGAGTTCCGATCAGACCTCAAGGTCTGATGTGACATGAAAAAGCCCCGGTGGTCCCACCGGGGCTTTTTTCATGGGGACGACCCGTCGGCAGGGCGGCTCAGAGCTTGAACGGAACCACCAGCTGCTGCTGCTCGCCAAGACCTTCGATGCCGACGTTCATCCTGTCGCCCTTTTTCAGGTAGAGCGGCGGCTTCATGCCCATACCCACGCCTGGTGGGGTGCCGGTGGTGATCACGTCGCCCGGCTCCAGCGTCATGAACTGGCTCACGTAGCTGATGATCTTGGCCACGCCGAAAATCATGGTCCTGGTCGAACCCTTTTGCACGCGCTGGCCATTGAGGTCGAGCCACATCTGCAGCTTCTGCGGATTGGGCACGTCGTCGCGCGTCACGAGCCAGGGGCCGATGGGGCCAAAGGTGTCGCAACCCTTGCCCTTGTCCCAGGTACCGCCGCGCTCGATCTGGTATTCACGTTCGCTCACGTCGTTGATGGTGCAGTAGCCGGCGACATGGTTGAGCGCCTCCTTTTGCGACACATAGCGTGCGCGGGTGCCGATCACCACCCCCAGCTCGACTTCCCAGTCGGACTTGACCGACCCCTTGGGCAGCATCACCGGGTCGTTGGGGCCCTGGATACAGCTGGTGGCCTTCATGAAGACGATAGGCTCCTTCGGGATCGGCAGCCCGGACTCGGCCGCATGGTCGGCGAAATTGAGGCCGATGGCGATGAACTTGCCCACACCCGTCACCGGGCAACCCATGCGGGGCGAGCCTTTGACCAGCGGCAGTTTGTCGGTCTTGAGCTTGCGCAGCTTGGCGAGCGCAGCATCGCCAAGCTGGGCCGGGCCGATGTCGGCGATCACGCTGCTCAGGTCGCGCAGCTTGCCTTCTGCGTCAATCAGGCCGGGCTTTTCCTTGCCGGGGTTGCCATAGCGAACAAGTTTCATGGTGTCTCCTTTTTTCAGTTCGAAATCAGTGAATGGGCTCTATGCGAAGTGTCGTTGATAAGTGGCCGGAAACTGGCCCGGGCCTCGCGCAGTGGGCATCTTTTCATGCCCTTTGTACCTTGCGGCGGGGGCGCCAGGCATCAGTCGTCAGTAGGTAGCGCGGCCGCCAGAGAGGTCGAATACCGCACCGGTGGAAAAGGAGCATTCTTCAGTGCACAACCAGGCCACCATCGCGGCAATTTCGTCTGGCTCGCCAAAACGGCCCATCGGGATTTTCGACAGCATGAACTGGATGTGCTCTGGCGTCATCTGCTGGAACATGGCTGTTTTGGCCGCCGCCGGGGTGACGCAGTTCGCCCGGATGCCGGTGCCTGCCAGCTCCTTGCCCAATGATTTGGTGAGGGCGATCACGGCCGCCTTGCTGGCGCTGTAGGCGCTGGCGTTGGGGTTGCCCTCCTTGCCGGCCACCGAGGCGATGTTCACCACGCGACCATAGTTGTTCTTCTGCATCACCGGCACCAGCTCGCGGCACACATAAAAGAGGCCGTGGAGGTTGACCTGCATGACCTGCTCCCACGCGGCCGGCGGATAGTCCCAGAGCGGGCCGTTGGGGCCGGTGATGCCGGCGGAGTTGACCAGCGCATCGACCACCGGCCGCACGGCAACCGTCTGCGCCACCGCCGCAACGACGCTGGCGTGACTGGCCACATCCACCGCCACGCAGCGCACGGCAGCGCCCAACGCATGACTGGCAGCCTGCATGGCCGACTCATCGCGGTCCCAGATGGTGACCGCCGCACCGGAGGCGATCAGGCGCTGCGTGATCGCCAGCCCCAGCCCTGCCGCGCCGCCGGTGACAACCGCGTGGCGGCCTGTCATGTCGAGTTGATTCATGGGTGTCTTTCAGCAGATGACAAGGCAAAGGTGTGGGGTGCAGCGCTGGTTCATATCGTCATGCCGCCGTCGATGCTGTAGGCCTGGCCGGTGACAAAGGCCGCTTCGTCGCTGGCCAGAAACACCACCAGCGGCGCAATCTCGTGCGCCTGAGCCAGCCGGCCCATCGGTTGCCGCGCGATGAAGCTCTTGCGCGCCTCGACCGGATCGGCATTGGCATTGATGCGGTCGGCCAGCGAAGGCGTGTCCACCGTGCCCGGGCAGATGGCGTTGCAGCGAACGCCCTGCCCCACATAATCGGCCGCGACGCTTTTGGTCAGGCCGATCACCGCCGCCTTGGTGGTGCCGTACACAAACCGGTTGGGCAAGCCCTTGAGGCTGCTGCACACGCTGGCCATGTTGATGATGCTGCCGCCCCGGTGCGCCAGCATGCCGGGCAGCACCGCCTGGATGACCCAGAACTGCGCCCGCACATTGAGTTGAAAGGCAAACTCGAGGTCGGCGTCGCTCGCCTGCAGCAGACTGCCGTTGTGGACCACACCGGCGCAGTTGAACAGAATGTCCACCCGCGGAATGCCCGCCACGACGCGGCTGATCGCGGCCTTGTCGAGCACGTCCAGCGGCACGGCACGTATGTTGGGCACGCCGTCATAGCCGTCCAGCAGCTTGGGGTTGACGTCTGTGGCCCAGACCTCGGCGCCTTCAGCGGCGAGCGCCAGCGCACTGGCACGGCCAATGCCCTGGCCGGCAGCCGTGACCAGGGCGGTTTTTCCTTTGAGTCTCATCGGTGCTCCACAGGGTTTTGCCGGATGCCGTTGCCCGGTTTTCGTGGAATTATGAATTGGTCTGACCACTTGTCCAATTCAGGCTAACCCTTAACGCCTTCTTTCCTCGTCCTGCACGCTGTCCATGCCCCTTCAAGCCGTCGAACCCCAGCGCCTGTATCGCCAGATTGCCGAGCAGTTGCGCACCTTGATCGCCTCGGGTGAATTCCCGACGGGCTCGCGCCTGCCCGCCGAGCGGGACCTGGCGAAACAGCTCGGCGTGAGCCGCCCGTCGGTGCGCGAGGCACTGATCGCGCTGGAGGTGGAAGGAGCCATCGACGTGCGCACCGGCTCCGGCATCTATGTGATGAAGCCGCGCAGGAAAAGTGCAGCGGCCACCCCTGCCTACGAGCCCGCGGAATGGGGCCCGCTGGAGCTGATGCGGGCGCGCGAGCTGGTCGAGGGCGAGGTCGCCGCACTGGCGGCACGCCACGCCAGGCGCGCGCACATCAGCGCCATGGCCAGCGCGATCGAGCAAATGCATGACGAAGCGGCCAATGGCCTGGCGCCGCGCGCCGGCGACGAAGCCTTTCACAACGCCATCGCACTGGGCTGCGGCAACGAGGTGCTGCGCGACACCGTGCAGGGCTACTGGCAGGCGCGCCGCGGCACGTTGTTCGAGCGCCTGGGCGACTACTTCGAAAATCCGCCTTCCTGGAAAGCCGCCCTGGTGGAGCACGCCGCCGTGCTGGAAGCCATCCGCGCGCATGACCCGGCAGCCGCCCGCGAAGCGATGCACGAACACCTGAAGAAAGCCTACAACCGTTACAGCGCGAGCTGGCGCCGCGCCAACAGTTCCTGATCCCGCCAGCGACTCACAACAACCCCAAGGAGACATCCCATGACAAAGCGTTCCACCCTCCGGCTGATGGCAACCTGCGCACTGGCCGCCGCCACGCTCGGCCACCTTGGTCTGGCGCAGGCACAGACCAAACTCAAATGGGCCCATGTGTACGAGACGTCCGAGCCGTTTCACAAGTGGTCGGTCTGGGCGGGTGACGAGATCAAGAAGCGCACCAACGGCCGCTATGAGATCCAGGTATTTCCCGCGTCCACGCTGGGCAAGGAATCCGACCTCAACCAGGGCCTGACGCTGGGCACGGTGGACATCATGCTCACCGGCGCCAGCTTTGCCGCCAACAGCTACAAGCCGCTGGCGATCTCCTACTTTCCCTTCATCTTCCGCGACGCCGAGCACCAGCTCAAGTACGCCAACAGCGACGTCTTCCGCGAGCTGGCAGCAGGCTACGACAAGGCCAGCGGCAACCACATCACCGCGCTCAATTACTACGGCGCGCGGCATGTCACCTCCAACCGCCCGATCGTCAAGCCCGAGGACATGAAGGGCCTGAAGATCCGCGTGCCCGATGCGCCGGCCTACCTGGCCTTCCCGAAAGCGCTGGGCGCCAACCCGACGCCGATTGCCTTTGCCGAGGTCTACCTGGCGCTGCAGAACGGCACTGTGGAGGCGCAAGAAAACCCGCTGCCCACCATCCAGGCCAAAAAATTCTTTGAAGTGCAGAAGAACATCTCGCTGACCGGTCACATCATCGACTCGCTGCTCACCGTGGTGTCGGGCCAGACTTGGGACAAGCTCTCAGACGCCGACAAGAAGATCTTCGGTGACGTGATGAAAGAAGCGGCCGACAAGACCAGCCGCGAGATCATCGCCTCCGAAATACGCCTCGCCGACGAGTTCAAGAAAACCAACAACGTCATCGTGGTGGACAAGAACGCCTTCCGCGAAGCCGTGCTGAAGAATGCCAAGCCGACCGACTACGGCTACCGCCAGACGGACTACGACCGGATCATCGGCATCAAATGAGCCCATGCACATTGATGCAGGTCGCGACCTCCGGAGCACCCCATGAGCACTGACATCTTCGACGGCCCCAAAGTGATGGGTGATGACGGCGAGTTCCATGCGCAGGACGAAGCGGTGGACCTCTCCGGCACCATCACCGAGGGGTGGGTGGCGCTGGGTTTTTTCTGGGTGCTCGGGCTCACCGTGTTCTACCAGTTCTTCACCCGCTACGCGCTCAATGACTCGGCAGCCTGGACCGAGGAGATCGCCCGCTACCTGCTGGTGTGCACGGTTTTTGTCGGCGCGACGATGGGCGTGGCCAAGAACAACCACATTCAGGTAGATTTTTTCTACCGCCACATGCCGCTGCGCGTGGGGCTGTGGCTGGCGCGGCTGGTGGATGTGCTGCGCATCCTCTTTTTTGCCGGCGCTGTGGGCTTGACGGTGCAGATGATGCTCAAGCTCAAACACACCCGCATGACCATCATCGACCTGCCGATGAACCTGGTCTACGGCGTCTGCGCAATGGGCTTTGCGGCCATGTGCCTGCGCTCGATGTGGGTGATGCGGGTGCACCTGCAGCGCGGCTACACCGTGCTGGAGCGCCCGGAAACCACGATGGACGACCGGGCCTGACCAGACAGCGGCCCTGCAAACCACCATGACGAATACACCACAGGCTCACCCATGCTGAAAATTGTTTTCCTGTTCCTGATGGCTGGCGGCCTGCCTGTGGCGATTGCCATGGCGGGCTCATCGCTCATCTACCTGATGTGGACACAAAGCTCGCCGCCCTATGTGGTGATCCACCGCATGGTCAGCGGCATCGACAGCTTTCCACTGCTGGCCGTGCCCTTTTTCATCCTGGCCGGCAACCTGATGAACAACGCCGGCATCACCAACCGCATCTACAACTTCGCGCTGGCCCTGGTCGGCTGGCTCAAGGGTGGGCTGGGGCATGTGAACGTGCTCGGCTCGGTGATTTTTGCCGGCATGAGCGGCACCGCCATTGCCGACGCTGCGGGCCTGGGCACCATCGAGATCAAGGCCATGAAGGACCACGGCTACAGCACTGAATTTGCGGTGGGCGTGACGGCGGCGTCGGCCACGCTGGGGCCCATCATTCCGCCCAGCCTGCCCTTCGTCATCTACGGCATGATGGCCAACGTGAGCGTGGGCGCGCTGTTCCTGGCAGGCATCCTGCCCGGTGCGCTGATGGCCATCCTGATGATGCTGACAGTGGCCTATTACGCCCACAAGAACGGATGGGGTGCCGACATCCAGTTCGACTGGATGCGCCTCATCAAGGCGCTGGGCGAGCTGGCAGTGGTGATCGTCTGGCCGCTGGCACTGTGGCTGCTCATCACCAAGGCCGACATGCCGGCGCAACCCACCGTGCTGGTCGGGCTGGTGCTGCTGTTTGTGGCCGACAAGATGTTCAGCTTCCAGGCGGTGCTGCCCATCATGACGCCGGTGCTGCTGATCGGCGGCATGACCACCGGCCTCTTCACACCGACCGAAGGCGCGATTGCCGCCTGCGTCTGGGCCATGGTGCTGGGTCTGCTGTGGTATCGCACGCTGGACTTGAAAATGTTCGTCAAGGTTTGCCTCGACACGGTGGAAACGACCTCGACCGTGCTGTTCATCGTGGCGGCCGCCAGCATTTTTGGCTGGATGCTCACGGCCACCGGCGTGACGGCCGCCATTTCAGCGTGGGTGCTGGCCTTCACGCAGGAGCCGTGGGTATTCCTGCTATTGGCCAACCTGCTGATGCTGTTTGTCGGCTGCTTCCTGGAGCCGACCGCAGCGATCACGATTCTGGTGCCCATCCTGATCCCCATCACGCAGAAGCTGGGCATTGATCCTGTCCACTTCGGGTTGGTGATGGTGCTCAACCTGATGATCGGCCTGCTGCACCCACCCATGGGCATGGTGCTGTTCGTGCTGGCACGGGTGGCCAAACTCTCCGTGGAGCGCACCACCATCGCCATCCTGCCCTGGCTGGTACCGTTGCTGCTGAGCCTGGGCATCATCACCTACTTCCCGCAGACGGTGTTGTGGCTGCCCAAGATGTTTTATTGAGATGAAAAGCTCACCCCCGATGAATGCACAGGAACCCAGACCATGACGCCCTTTATCCGCCTTCATCCCGCCGACGATGTGCTGATTGCACGCACCCAGCTGGTGGGCGGCACGCAGATCGATGACACGGCCGGCCCACTGACCGTGCGCGGCCTGATTCCCGCCGGCCACAAGGTGGCCACCCGCGCGCTGGCAGCGGGCGAAGCGGTGCGCCGCTACAACCAAATCATTGGCTTTGCCAGCAAGGCGATTGCGCCCGGTGAGCATGTGCACACCCACAACCTGAACATGGGGCCCGACAAGGGCGACTTCGCCCGTGATTACGCCATCGGTGCCGATGTGAAGCCCGTTGCACCACGGCGCGAAGCGACCTTCATGGGCATCAAGCGGGCAGACGGCCGGGTCGCCACGCGCAATTACATCGGCATCCTGTCAAGTGTGAACTGTTCGGCCACAGCCGCGCGGGCCATTGCCGACCATTTCTCGCGCCAGACCAACCCCTCGGCGCTCAAGGACTTTCCCAATGTCGATGGCGTGGTGGCGCTGACGCACGGCACCGGCTGCGGCATGGACACCGAAGGCATGGGCATGCAGATCCTGGAGCGCACGCTGGCTGGCTACGCCACCCACGCCAACTTCGCCGGCGTGCTGGTGGTGGGACTGGGCTGCGAGGCCAACCAGATCAACGCCTGGCTCGCGCACAGCGCCCTGCGCGAGGGCGACAACTTCCGCGTCTTCAACATCCAGGACACGGGTGGCACCCGCAAGACCGTGGACAAGGGCATTGCACTCATCCGTGAGATGCTGCCGCGCGCCAACGCGGTGAAGCGCGAACCGTGCAGTGCGTCGCACATCACCATCGGCCTGCAATGCGGGGGCTCGGACGGCTATTCCGGCATCAGCGCCAATCCGGCGCTGGGCGCGGCGGTGGATCTGCTGGTAGCCCATGGCGGCACCGCCATCCTCAGCGAAACGCCCGAGATTTACGGCGCCGAGCACCTGCTCACGCGCCGCGCCGTGAAGCCCGAGATCGCCGAGAAGCTGATCTCCCGCATCAAGTGGTGGGAGCACTACACCGAGATCAACGAAGGCGAGATGAACAACAACCCCTCGCCCGGTAACAAGGCCGGCGGCCTGACCACCATTCTGGAGAAGTCCCTGGGCGCAGTGGCCAAGGGCGGCACGTCCAACCTCGAAGCGGTGTATGAATACGCCGAACCCGTCAGCGCCCATGGCTTCGTCTACATGGACACGCCCGGCTACGACCCGGTCAGCGCCACGGGCCAGGTGGCGGGCGGTGCCAACATCATCTGCTTTACCACCGGCCGAGGTTCGGCCTATGGCTGCGCACCCTCCCCTTCGCTCAAGCTCGCCACCAACTCGGCGCTGTGGCAGCGTCAGGAGGAGGACATGGACATCAACTGCGGCGAAATCATCGACGGCGGTGTGTCGGTCCAGGAAATGGGCCAGCGTATCTTCGAGATGGTGCTGGCCACGGCCTCCGGCGGACACAGCAAAAGCGAACAGCACGGCTACGGGCAAAACGAGTTCGTGCCCTGGCAGGTCGGCGCGGTGATGTAAGGCCTTCATGCACACGCCACCAAGCTGCTACACCATTCCTGCTGCGCAGTTGCGGTCGCACTGCGCCCGCATCCTCAAAGCCAACGGCAGTTCAGCAGAAGAAGCCGACAAGGTCGCCGCCAACCTGGTGATGGCCAACCTGAGCGGCCACGACTCGCACGGCGTGGGCATGCTGCCGCGCTATGTCGACGCCGTACTGGAAGGCGGGCTCCAGCCCAATGCCAGCGTCAAGGTGAACCTGGACATCGGCACCATGCTGGCCCTGCATGGGCAACGCGGTTACGGCCAGGTGATCGGCGAGCAGGCCATGGCACTGGGCATGGCCCGCGCCAAGGCGCACGGGAGCTGCATCATGGTGCTGGCCGAATCGCACCACCTCGGGCGCATCGGCCACTTCGCCGAGATGGCGGTGGCCGAGGGGCTGGTGTCGCTGCATTTCGTCAATGTGATGTCACGGCCCGTGGTGGCGCCCTGGGGCGGCAGTGATGGGCGCTTTGGCACCAACCCGTGCTGCATCGGTATCCCGCTCAACAAGGGCCAGGAACGCAGCGCCGGGCCGTCCCAAACAAGTTCAGCCCCCTCGGGGGGCATCCTTCGACCCTTCGACAGGCTCAGGACAGGCCAAGCTCAGGACGAACGGAAAAGAGAAGTGACAAGTGTGGGGTCTCATTTCATTCTGGACTTTGCCACCAGCCGTGTTGCACAGGGCAAGATGCGTGTCGCCCACAACCAGGGCCAGCAGGTGGCGCCCGGTTTGTTGATGGACGAACAGGGCAAACCCACCACCGACCCGGGCGTGGTGGTGGTGCCGCAGGCCAACGGACTCTTCGGTGCCCTGATGCCCTTCGGCGAGCACAAGGGCTACGGCCTGGCCGTGGCCTGCGAATTGCTGGGCGGCGCCCTCAGCGGTGGTGGCACCTGGCACCAGCGCGGCATGGCCGGCCGCGCCGTGACCAACAGCATGCTCACCATCCTTATCGACCCGGCGAAGCTGGGCACCCAGGCTGCCATGGAGGCTGAAGCCAACAGCTTTGTGGATTGGCTCAGGCAAAGCCCGCCAGCGGCAGGTTTTGATGCCGTGCAGATTGCCGGAGAGCCCGAGCGCCGCGCACGCGTCGAACGGGAGCAGAGCGGCATCGACATCGATCGACACACTTGGCAAGAGATCGTGGACGCCGGCCGGAAGGTGGGCGTCGACGTGGTCGCGACAGCCTGAGAAGACCGCTGGCACCCCACTGCCCCCAAGGTAATCAATGCCAGAGGGGTGCGGTCTAACTCCCGTTGCACCACAGTGGGCACGGGCATACCCTAACTAACACCCGATCAGATGACCTCGTGACGCGCGATGATTCTAAAAAGCGGGGGGGCGGACCAGCAGGAGGCTGAGACCCTGCACGGCCTCAACGTCATCTATTACGAAGCTTTTGAGACAAATTGTCAGCCTGTCGTGGTCCGATCGGGCCGGCATTCCCGAAAGGGGATTTCAACGTTCCGCGAATGAACGTATGCACCCAGTATTCACTTCTCGATACTGACCAGATTGCCGTCCACATTGATCGCCCACTTGCCCTTGTCCGTATACCCAATAATTATGTGGCAAGGCCCAGAAGGCGAGCAGAGCGAAAACTGCGTCTCGCCATCTCTGAAATACCATGAGTACCACCATTTGAAATAGGGTGTTTCATTTGCGTCACTTGACTTGGACGCAACCAGGTAGGCAGCCAGTCCTTTCTTTGCCAAAGGAAAGACGTCAGACGACGTGATGCGGTACACACCAAAACCAACGCTGGCGCAGTACGCAGCAGCAATGACAAGAATTATGTTGATGATTTTTTTGGGGATCATTGCAACCATCAAGGGCCATCATAAAAATGAAACCCTATCACGCCCTCAGAAGAGTTGTCCGGTGGTGAACTCATGACGATGTTAGCTTGCCTCGATTGCTGCCAGCGCGACCGGTAGTTTTGACAATCACACCTTCCGCCAAACAAGTCATTTCCCCAGCCGCGCTGGCCTGAAAGTCGGGTGGAACCCCACGGCCCTACGGCTCAACCAACAATGGTGGCAAGGCTGGCGTCGAGGTGCTCTGACGGCAGGCGCTTGAACCCCGAGCGGGCAAAGCGCTGCAGACGGCCGACCATGAAGGCGATGATCACCGAGGCACGCACCTGGGCATCGACGGTGGGGGTGGCTGCACCGCTGGCTGTGGCTGCATCGCGCAGGCTTTGCTTGAGGCTGGACTCGAGCTTGTCGAAGAACTGGTTCATGCGCTCCTGCAGGCGGTCGTTTTCGAACACCAGGGCATCGCCGACCATGACGCGCGTCATGCCGGGGTTTTTTTCGGCAAACTGCAGCACCATGACGACCAGCTTGCGGGTGCGCTGCGTGTGATCGGTTTCGCGCTCGCCGATCTGGTTGACCAGTGTGAAAACGCTTTGCTCGATGAATTCGATCAGCCCCTCAAACATCTGCGCCTTGCTGGCGAAATGACGGTAGAGGGCGGCCTCGCTCACTTCCAGCCGTGCAGCCAGTGCGGATGTGGTGATGCGCTCGGCTCCTGGCTGCTCCAGCATGGTCGCCAGCGCCTGCAGGATCTGCACCCGGCGCTCGCCCGGCTTGGGACGCTTGCGCGCGGCAGGCTCGGCGGCGGCAGTCGGAGTCAGTTCGGGTTCAGACGCTAAATCGGACATAGGCGCAGGGGTCCTCGAATGGAAACAAGGCAAACGGGGCAAACAGGCTGGAACACTGTTTCAAAAAAACAAGAATCGTTGCAAATGATTCTCTCACAGCCCGATGAGGGTTCAAGGCGTGGCGTCATGGGGTTTTCGGCGATGGCGCCGGCAGGGAAATACCCCGCCAAAATCCAATGCAATACCGACCCGCCCTCCTCGTCACCAAGGGAAGGACGCCCATTCGATCCGCCTGACGGTCAACCCAGGTGAAGCCGCACCCGCAGGCCACGGCGCTGGTGGGCCTCGCCATCATCGGCTGCGGGCCGGGCATCGTCCAGCTCCAGTTGGGAATGATGGAGCCGCGCGATCTCGTCGGCAATGGCCAGGCCCAGGCCGTTGCCCTCGCCTTCCGTGCCCAGCACCCGGTAAAAGCGCTGCAGCGCCTTGGCGCGTTCCTGCTGGGCAATGCCGGGGCCGTCGTCTTCCACTTCGAGGAAGGCCCCGGCGCGCCGAGGCCTGTCTGCCGGCTCACCGCTCCACGGCCCGCATCGAATGGTGACCGTGCCGCCAGCCGGCGTGTACTTGATGGCGTTGTCCACCAGATTGCCCAGCAGTTCGCGCAGCAGCCATTCATAGCCAGCGACCTGGGCTGCCTGTGTTTCCAGCCCGAGGTCGATGCCCTTGTGGGAGGCGGCGTCCAGATGCGTGGGCAAAACGGATTCGCACAGTTCCTTCAAGTCCACCCGCTGCATGGGCTGGGCCGAGGTGACAGACGCATCGGCGCGCGACAGCGCCAACAGCTGGTTGGCCAGTTGCGAGGTGCGGCGCGTGGCACCGCGCAGCCGCAACACCTTGTCGGCCGACAGGGTCACGGCGCCTTCCTTGCCCGAGGCCCGGGCCGCCTGAGCCCAAGCCTCCACCTGCGCCTGCAATCCCGCCAGTGGCGTGCGAAGCTGGTGCGCGGCATCGGCCACAAAGCGGCGTTGGCCCTCGGCCTGGTCATTGACGAGACCAAAAAGCCGGTTGAGCGCCGTGACCAGGGGCTGCACTTCGGCGGGCGTGGTGAGCGGATCGATGGCACTCAGGTCGCGCGGGCTGCGGCGCTCGACCGCCTCCTTGAGCTCGATCAGGGGCCGGAGCGCGCGCGTGACGGCCCAGTTCACCGCAAAGCCGGCAGCCGCAATCAGAATCAGATTGGGCAGCACGACCTTCAGCAAAATGGAGCGCACCCACTGCTGACGCGGGTCGGCACCATCAGCCAGTTGCACGATCAGCTCGCCTGCCACCGTCTGCACACGCTGCACGGCAATGCGATAGGTGACGCCGCCGTCGGCCACGCTGTGGAATTCAGGCTCAGGGGTGGCAGGCAATATCGCCGGGATCCAGACCTCACCGGCCAGAAAACTGCCCGCTGTGTCAGACAACCGAAAACCGCCCGAGCCAATGCGGCTTTTCACAAATTCATCCACCGCCGGCGCGAGCAGCAGCAGCGGCGGGCTGTCGCCCGTGCCGGGCGCCACCACCGAATCGGCCAGCAGCGGAATGAGGCGCAACAACTGCTGGTCTTTCTGCAGGGCCACGTTGCCGGCCGTC
This sequence comes from Synechococcus sp. UW140, assembly GCA_943370905.1. Taxonomy (GTDB): domain Bacteria; phylum Pseudomonadota; class Gammaproteobacteria; order Burkholderiales; family Burkholderiaceae_C; genus Polaromonas. The sequence goes on along the minus strand of CALRSS020000008.1, from coordinate 162,493 downwards.
TGATAGTCGAAGTAGACGCTCACCAAAGCCAGCAGCCCCAGAGGAACCAGCAGGAGCAGGAGAAGGCGGCGCTGCAGACCTGACTTCATGGGCGCAGGCATCAGGCGGCTCTGCAGGGCGCGGCCAGCCACGTTCTGGAACCAATGCCTGAGCACCACGGCCCAGGGCCATCTGAACCGGCTCATCAGACCGCCTCAGTCGGGGATATCGGTGGAGGCGGCGCCCGAGCCGGCCGCTGCATCGGTGCTGTCGGCCAGCTCCAGGCGATAGCCGAAGCCACGGATGGATCGCACGGCAATGCCATGCGGGTCGAGCTTGCCGCGCAGCCGCGAAATGTAGACTTCGATCGCGTTGGGCGTGATTTCCTTGTCCCAGCCGGTCATGGCCTGCAGCAGCTTGTCTTTGCTGGCGGGTTTGGGGGCATGGATCAGCAGGTATTCCATCACCGTCCATTCGCGCGGGCCCAGTTCAATGAGCTGGCCATGGGCACGTGCTTCGCGGTTGGCGGTGTCCAGTTCCAGCGCCCCAAAGCTCAGCGTGGCGCTGGTAGCCGCCTGGGAACGCCGCAGCAGCGCGCGCAGGCGGGCCAGCAGCTCGGGCAGCTCGAACGGCTTGACCATGTAGTCGTCGGCGCCCAAGTCCAGCCCCTGCACGCGGTCCTGCAGCGCATCGCGCGCCGTGAGGATCAATACCGGCATGGCCACACCGCCACGGCGCAGGCGGCGGGTGAGCTCCAGCCCGTCCATGCGCGGCAGGCCGATGTCGATGATGGCGGCGTCAAAGCTCTCACCCTGAAGCACTTCCTCGGCACGCTCGGCACTGCCGACCCAGTCGACCGCATAGCCGGCGTCGCTCAGGCCCAGCTTGATGCCGCTGGCCACCATCACATCGTCTTCCACCAAAAGGAGTCGCATGGCTGGATTTGTTTCAGGGTTGCAAGGGAAAGGGCCGTTCGTGTCAGTATCAGTCTGACAGGTGCGCGCTGTCATCCGGCTGACGCCCGATACAAGGGAAACTACCCATCCACACGGACAGACAGCGCCATTTGCCAGGTTGCCCCGAGGCAACTGGCTCAATGCGAGCGGATCATCGTGCCGTAAGCCTGGTCGGTCAGGATTTCCAGCAGCATCGCGTGCGGCACCCGGCCATCAATGATGTGCACCGAGTTGACCCCGCTCTTGGCCGCATCCAGCGCGCCTTCGATCTTGGGCAGCATGCCGCCAGAGATGGTGCCGTCGGCAAACAGCTCGTCGATCTCGCGCGCGCTCAGGTCGGTGAGCAGCTCGCCCGCCTTGTTCAGCACGCCAGGGGTGTTGGTCAGCAGCACCAGCTTTTCGGCCTTGAGCACTGTGGCCAGCTTGCCTGCGACTACGTCGGCGTTGATGTTGTAGCTCTCGTTTTCCTCGCCGAAGCCGATCGGGCTGATGACGGGGATGAAGGCGTCGTCCTGCAATGCCTTGACCACGCTCGGGTCAATGCTGACGATATCGCCGACGAAGCCGATGTCGTGCTCCTTGGTCGGGTCGTCCTTGTCCACCATCTTGAGCTTCTGCGCCCGGATCATGCCGCCGTCGCGCCCGGTCAGACCCACCGCCTTGCCGCCCGCCTGGTTGATCAGGCCCACGATGTCCTGCTGCACCTGGCCAGCCAGCACCCACTCGACGACCTCCATGGTTTCCTCGTCCGTGACACGCATCCCCTGGATGAAATGGCCCTTCTTGCCCAACCGGTTCAGCGCCGCCTCAATCTGCGGGCCGCCACCATGCACCACCACCGGGTTCATGCCGACCAGCTTGAGCAGCACCACGTCTTCAGCGAAGTCCGCCTGCAATGCCGGGTCCGTCATGGCGTTGCCACCATATTTGATGACCATGGTCTTGCCGTGGAACTTGCGGATGTAAGGCAGCGCCTGCGCCAGGATTTCGGCCTTGTCGCGGGGGCCTACGTGGGAGAGGTCGGGTTCGGGAGTTGTCGTCATAAATTGCCGTCTTGGAAGGGAAGCTAAATTGTGCCGTATCCGGAGGGAATCAGACGCTCACACCGCCAGCGCTGCGGGCTCGCCGTAGCCGTGCACACACGCATGAAGCACGTGTTTGATGGCGTCAACGTCGCCTGACTCTGCCGCAAGGCGCAGGGCCTTCAATTGCGGCTCGAGCAGAGACCAGGGCAGATAGTCCTCGTGCGCTTTCATAATGCGTGGGTGCGTGGTCGGTGACGGGTTGTCGCCGATCAGCAGTTCTTCATAGAGTTTTTCGCCGGGCCGCAAGCCAGTCACGGCAATTTCAATGTCGCCACCCGGGTTCTGCTGATCGCGTACTGTCAGGCCCGAAAGCGCCACCATGCGCCGGGCAAGATCCATGATCTTGACGGGCTCACCCATATCAAGAACAAACACCTCGCCGCCTGAAGCCATGGCGCCCGCCTGCAAAACCAGCTGAGCCGCCTCGGAAATTGTCATGAAATAACGGGTGACATCCTCATGCGTGACCGTCAGCGGTCCGCCGCTGGCCAGCTGGCTTCGAAAGAGAGGAACCACGCTGCCGCTGGAGCCCAAGACGTTTCCGAAGCGAACCATGGCGAAGCAGGTGCCACTGGTCTTACTTTCCTGGGCCAACGACTGCAACACCAGCTCCGCCATTCGCTTGCTCGCGCCCATGATGTTGGTGGGCCGAACCGCCTTGTCAGTTGATATCAGAACGAAGTGAGCCACGCCACTGTCTTGAGCAGCCAGGGCCAGGTTCAATGTTCCAAAAACGTTGTTGAAAATGCCTTCGGTGGGATTGGATTCCACCATCGGAACATGCTTGTAAGCCGCGGCGTGGTAGACCGTGGACGGGCGATAGTGCTGACAGATGTCCCGCAGCCGCTCCGGGCTTGCCACACTGCCCAGCAGCGGAATCAGCTCAACGTGGCACGCGGCCTCAGCACAGCGCTCTTCCAGCTCCTGGTGAATGCTGTAAAGGCCGAACTCGTTGTGGTCCAGCAGCAAGAGTTGACGCGGCCGCTCGGCCAGTATTTGCCGACACAGCTCGCTGCCAATACTGCCCCCGGCACCTGTCACAAGCACGACATTGCCAACGAGGTCGCGGGCCAGCAGCTCAGAATCGGGAGGTACAGGATCGCGACCGAGCAAATCCTCGATATCGAGTTCCTTGAAGTCCTGAACAGTCACGCGCCCTGAAGCGAGGTCAGCCAAGCCCGGCAAGGTACGAATGTGAACTGGCACCGACCGCAGGCTCTCTATGATGCGATTGCGGCGCTCACGCGAGGAGCTGGGCAACGCCAGCAAAATATCGGTGACGCCGAGTCGGGCCACGACGTCAGGCGCTTCCGAAGGCGCAAATACCGGCGCGCCGTTGATACTACGGCCGACCTTGGCGGGATCGTCGTCAAGAAAGCCGAGCAGTACAAATTCGCGTGACATGCCGATAGCCGACGCGGTTTGTACCCCCGCTGTTCCCGCGCCGTAAATCAGCAGGCGTCCCCCACTGACTTCCGTCGCGCCAAAAGGGTTGGCCAACCAAAACCGGGCTGCAGCCCGACTGCCGCCTACCAACAACAAAAAGATCAGTGGCTGCAGCACACCAATGCTTCGCGGCACGCCTGGCCACTGTTGCCAGAGCAGCCCCCCCAGCAAGACCACGCCATACACCCCCACCGCCTGCCCAGTGGCTTTGAGAGCTGCTTGTCCGGTGTACCGGAAGATGGCACGGTACAACCCAAAGCGTATGAATATTGGGACCGCCAGCACTGGCGCAAGCCCGTACACCCACCATTGCGCACCCACAGGCCAGTTTGCCTGGTCGAGTCGAAGGGTGAAGGCAATCCACGTGGCGACCACAGCCAACACCACGTCGACCACGACCACAACCGCACGCTTGACGGCGCGCGGCCAAGCAATCACTTGTGCGCGCACGAACAGCCTTTAGGGTGTCGCAATTTTGATGGCGAATTCTTCTTTGGATTTGCCCTGCGCCACGAGCGCTGCCATCCAACGCGGCATCAGTCCGCGACCACTCCAGGTTTCACCCGCTGGACCGCGGTATTTGGCGGCGACCACTGAGGTGCCCTTTTCTTTCTTTTTTGCCTTGGCGACAGTACTTTTCGCCACCGCCCCGGTTTTGAGGAGGCTTTTAGCGCCGCGCGACTTACCTGGCTGCAAATCTTTCAAGGTAATACCGAAGGCTTCCATTTTGACCAGAATCTCCTGCACGGTTTTGTCGAACTCGCGTGCTTTGATTTCGCTGGCCTGCTTCTGCAGTTTCTCAATCTGCCCCTGAATCTCAATCAAATTACCCATGAAAAATACCTCCAGTTGATATAAAAACAAGGAAACCCGTGCAACATTTTAATGCCTTACATTATCTCTTTTTAAAACCTTGATGCCGGTCCAGAGTATGACTTTAATATCCAGCATAAGAGATTTTTTGTGTAGGTACTCGGCATCCAGCGCTACCTTCTGCGGAATAGGAAGCTCATCGCGGCCATTGATTTGGGCCCAGCCGGTCAGACCTGGAAGGAGCGTGTGAACGCCACAACGCGTGCGCAGATCAATCAAATCCTGTTGATTGAACAAAGCCGGACGTGGTCCGACAAAACTCATGTCCCCTTTGAGAATACTCCACAGCTGCGGCAGTTCATCCAGACTGCTTTTACGCAAAAAGCTGCCAATCGGAGTGAGGTAAGCGCCTGGGTTATCCAATAAATGGGTTGCCACCACAGGTGTATCTATTCGCATACTGCGAAATTTAGGCATTTTGAAAATAGTGTTGTTGAGCCCCACCCGGTCGGACCAGTACAAAACCGGCCCCTTCGACGTCAGGCGTACCAACAGCGCCACCACCAATGCAGGTATCAATAACACCCCGCAAGTCAGCGCAACAAGCGCCAAATCAAACAACCTCTTCATCAATTTGGCACCCCTGCGACCGCACGGCGCAAACCCTCAGCCACCGAAACCGGGGGTTTCCAGTCCAGCAGATCGCGCGCTTTGGATATATCAATCTGCAAATTGCCGCACAGGCGCTGAACAGAAGCTGACTTGCCAACCAACGCCGCCCCGGCGCCCAGCAGCCGGGGGGGAACCGGCAACAGACGTGCAGGCACGCCCGCGGCCTGGGCCAGGCCGCGTACCAGGTCGGGTGTCGACAGATCGTTGCCGTCACTGACCAAAAACGTCTGATTGGCCGCCCTGGGGTGCGTGGCGCAGATCATGATGAAGTCCACCAGATTGTCCAGACCCACCAGACTGCGCTGGTTACGCACCGCCCCCAGCGGCAATGACCAGCCGCGCTGCACGGCCCGCATGAGTGCAGCAAAGTTAGCCTTTACTCCGGGACCGTAGACCAATGGCGGGCGGATGATGACAACCTCCATGTCAGATTGCGAGGCGATCTGTCGTAAACCCAGTTCAGCCTCCTGCTTGCTTTGCCCATAGGCATCGCGTGGCGCGGGAATGTCTGACTCCACGAACGCTTTACCGGGGGCGGTCTCTTCCCCGTGAACCTTGACTGAACTGGCAAACACCAGACGCTTGACCCCGGCCGCAGCAGCCTGCCGGGCAAGGTTGAGCGTACCGTCCACGTTGACCTTGCGAAATTCCACCAACGGATCATCGGCAATGTCTTCCATGACGTGCACCCTGGCAGCCAGGTGAACCACCACATCCACATCGCTGAGGGCGACAGACCAGTCGGTATCACCATCGACCGACCCCACGTAGACCTGCTCTGGTGCTGCAGCGTCAAGGTATGCCAGTTCTGCGGCTGAAGGCCGCCGTACCGCAGCACGCAGGTGATGGTCGGTACGCGCCAAACGAGCACACAGCGCACCACCGACCCAGCCAGTCGCTCCCGTCACAAGGTATCTCATGACCGGACGCGGGCGCTGGCGCGCGCGCGCAGCCGCCAATAAACCGGTGATAGAAAAAACCGAATCATACTGGCCGCGTGCCAGCGTGCATATTTGAGGCTGCGATGACTGCTGCGCCGCGCATGGTGATAAACCTTTGCCGAAGGGCACAGAGCAACCCGCCGGCCCTGCAGCCAGACCCTGGCGCAGATATCCACGTCTTCGTAATAGAGAAAGTAGCGTTCATCAAAACCACCGGTTCGCTCAAATGCAGCCCTTGGAAACAGCATGAACATTCCACCCACCCAATCTGGAAAGACTGGCACGCTTGTGATGTTGTAGTCAGCCCGTGTGTGTTTTCCGAAGGCCTTTCGCATGATCCCGAGCGGGGTCGGAAACCGCCGTGCGGTGTCATCAATCTCGCCTTGTCCGTCCAGAACCAGGGGCGCTGCCACAGCCACGGTTGTATCCCGCAAGCAGTCCACCAACTCATCAAAAGGGTCATTACTGAGGCGAATATCAGGATTCATGACGCAAAAATACCGCCCGGTCGCCGACTTAAACGCCTGGTTGTGGTTAGCCCCGAAACCTTTTGGCTCGACATTGCGAATCACCTTGACAGGCCATGAAAAACCAGCGGTGTCAAAAGGCAAGTCTTCTTCGACGTTGAGCGTGAGGATAAGCTCCAGATTGGAGGTTTTACAGTGGGTTTCAATATCCGAAAACAGAGCGGCAATCAGTACCGCCTGCAAATGGCTAACGACAGAAATTGATAAATCTACGGCCCCGTGAGGTACTATTTTCTCCATCGCAAATACCCCCCGTACATCACCAGTCTGCGCCCAAATTTCAATACCGAATAAGCGCAGAGCGCGACCAGTTGATGCAGTCCAAGATATTTCTTGCGGTACAGACAAAGATAATTACCCAATTCACCGCGCTCCATTAACCACAATCGAGAACTGAGCCCCCGGACACCGAAAGGCTGTTTATAAACCGCCGCCAATGCTGCAGATAACTTGACGGCCAAACCGCCACTGCAAACGATATCCAGCCAGAGCATATGGTCCTCCATATAGCGCTGGTTTTGCACAAAGCGGTGCCGGACGTCGGTCCTGACGATGACCGATGGCGTGACAAACTGGTTCGACAGCAGCAATGGCCATTTGGTGATCTGCCGCGCCGTCCACGGACCGACTTGCCAATCAGGCGTCAAATTTTCATGCAGTAAACGGTGCTCGTGCCCGCAGAGCAGAACCGTAGGGTTGTCTTGCATGTAGGTAACTTGCACCGCGATTTTTTCTGGGTGCCAGGCGTCGTCAGAGTCCAGAAAAGCGACATAAGGCTGGGTGGCCTGCTCCCAGCCACAGTTGCGCGCGCTGGCAGCGCCCCTGTTCTGGTCGTTCAGTACCAGTCGAATCCATCCGGCTGAATACTGCCCCGCCAACGCCTGCAATACAGCCCGGGTGCCGTCGCCACTCCCGTCATCGACCAAAATAACTTCCGCTGGCAGCTGGGTTTGCGACGCGACGGATATCACTGCTCTTTCCACCGTTTTTGCGCAGCGGTAGCAAGGTATCACCACAGAAACGGGCGCGGTCGAGGTCATGTCATGCCTCAAAAAAGCCTGTCAGCACAGCCCGAACGCGGGCTGTCTGACCCATGACCGTGCGTTTGAACAGCATCCTGCCCAGCAAGAGCGCAATCGAAATCATCGGCATTGGCGCGTAACGCCTCAAAAATCTGACAGCAGAGCGCGTGAAGTAACGGTCCAGCAGCGGACTGCCTTGCCCGAGACTGGCCGACTGTTGGTGCCAGACACGGGAGTCTTCGGCCACCGCCAGTTGCCAGCCCCTTTGACGCAAACGAAATCCGAGATCGGTGTCTTCCCAGTACATGAAGAAAGTTGACTCGTCAAAAAGCCCGGTTTCGGCCATTGCCTCACGGCGCAGCAACACGGAGGCGCCTGAAATGAAATCAAGCGATCCCGGCGACCGCCGATGGCGCGATTGACCGCTCCACAGTTGAACGCCCCCCCCACCCCACAGCTGAACGTGGTCTGCGTTGTCAGCGTCGTACACCACCGAACCCACCGCGCCAAGGCTGGCCTGCTGATCGGCTTTTCGGACCAGGGACGAAAGAGCCTGCGGATGGGCCGTGGCGTCGCTGTTGATGAGCCACACATAATCGGCGCCTTTGGAAAAGGCATGCCGCATGCCCACATTGCAGCCGCCCCCAAAGCCGAGGTTAGCTCCCGTCTGTAGCAGCTCAACGGAGGGAATGGCCCGTTTGATTTGCTCGGCAGAGCCATCGGTTGACCCGTTGTCAACGACCAGCAAATTGAAGTGGGGGTAATCCTGCCGCTGCAATGAGGCCAGACAGGCAATCGTGTCTTGCCAGCCATTCCAGTTCAGCACGACCACATCGACCTGCTTCATCGATTCTGTCCGCTGCAGGATTGGTCCACGGTGTCCGATCTGTACGGTGGTGCACGTTTCATGGCTGGCAGCGGCACCATTAGTCTTTTTTGCATGCCGCCAGATAGTATTGGTAGGTCAGAAGCTCACGAAAAACCCCGGCGGTCAAAAAATTGAAGACGCCCTTTTGGGAAGGCATTTCGAAGCCCTCTGCCCTTAAACGAGCGGGCCCGAGCAAGGGGTGCGCTAGAAGATCCAATGCCGTATCGCGCGTGAAAAATCTCAAATGCGTGCGGTCCAGCAAGCCAGCGTTTTCGTAGTTCCATCGGCCCCTGAAGAGCAGCGGCAACACGACGCTGTAATGGCGCACATTGGGCAGACTCAGCACCAACGTACCCCCCGGCGCAAGCCAGGTCGAAACCATGCGGTCGATTACACGCCACGGATCCACCATGTGCTCGAGCACATCAAGACACAAAATGACATCGAACAGTCCACTGTCGGCGGGAAGATCAGCACGCTCAAAATCAATGCAATGCACCACATCCGCATGAGCCCGGGCGCTTTCGGCCGCCGACGATGCGATCTCTACACCAACGGTGCAGGAGGCTTGCCGGCTCTGGCGCAGCCAGCCCAGCGTGGCACCTGACCCACACCCAATCTCTAGCACGCGGCCGCACTTTTTTGGCAACAGCGACGCGATTTCCTTGCGTGCATGAGCAAAGTAGCCGTCCAACTTGTCCGTGTAACTTTGCATCAGCCAGCCTTTGTAAACCCTTGGGTGCACATCTCTGGCAAGGCGCAATAGCGATGCCACATCCAGGAGATAACCGCGAAGTCTATGAGACTTCTAAGCAGCCATGCCCATGCCGCGCCGACAACGCCCAGCCACGACACCGAAAAAAACAAAACCGCGCCGTAGGGCAGCAACTCGAATAAGTGGAGCAGCGCAATAGGGCGCACGCGCCCAGTCGCCTGCAAGGCAGTGAACGGAATCTGCGCCAGCGCATTGACACCGAAAGCCAGCAACAAGACTTGGGTGACACGTGTACCCTGCTCTGCAAAAGCCGGACCCAGCCACGCGTCCAGCGCCCATGGTGCTGCCAGCCAGCCAACTGCTACCACGCACGCAACGAGCCAGAGGCTGAACAGGCTGGATCGCCGTACCAATTGACGAACCGCCTGTATGTTCCCGACTCCATCCGATGTGAAGCGGGACAAGCGAGCCAGTTCGGGCAAAAGAACGCTGCACAACGATGCAATCAACACGGGCAACCGTGACACCACGTCAAACGGCACCGCGTAAAAGGTAACCGCGCTGGCGGCGAGCACTGCGCCAATGACGAAGCGGTCCACGTAGATCAGCACGGGGCCAACAACATTACTCACGGTGACCCATCCACCGAAAGACAGCAATCGCCGCAGCCAGGCGGCGCTGCTACCCCTTAACAGTTCGCGAATCAGCGGGAAGAAACGAAAGACCATCTCGCGCGCCACCAGCCAAAGCAAGACCAGAGTGTGCGCCATGCGCACCAGCAAAATGCTGATGCAGGCCCACACCAGGTCGGGCGCATAAAGCGCCGTAAGGCAGGGCCCAGCCACCAGCAGTACCCCTGTGGGCGCGCGCAGCAAGTTGAGCGCTCTGAATGCGCCCACTGCCTCAAGGTGACCCCGAAGGGCCGAAGACAGCAGCAACAGGGGCAGGCTGGGCAACATCCACAGCAGGGCTAGCGTGACTTCGGCAAGAAACTCTGGAGACGACAGCCGCACCGGCACGCCCCACCTCATCAGACCCAAGCCCATCAGCAAGGCCATGGCGCCCCCCACACTGGCAAGCAACACAGATGCGGTGCCCACAATGTGCAGCTCATCAGCACTCGCAGATTCACCGCTTGAACGGCGATAAGCAACGGCCACCGTCACCGCACGGCCCAAGCCCATGTCGAGAAAACTGAAGTACCCGACCACCACCCAAATGAGCGACAGAATGCCCAAGCGCTCTTGCCCCAGATACGTGATAAGAAAAGGGACTGCGGCCAAGGCGGTAAGCATGGGCGCTAGGTTGCCCAGCAAAGACCAGGCAGCCGATTTGTAAATTGTGGGAATAGCAGCGATGCGAATCAAAATCAGAGCTTAAATTACAACAACTAATTAGACGGCAGTCAGCCGCGCGAACCTGACTCTGTTGATGGGAAGCGGTGAGCATCGTGCGCCGCTGGGCTCATTTTTAGAGGCTCTATCGGATGATTAATCATGACGATAAACGTCCATTTTGAAATATAACTATCAATTTTATTTGGCGCTCGAGTCTCTTATGCCAATCATTTTTTACAGCTCTCTCAGAAACAGATTTTGATGAGCTTTGCGGAAATTTCTCTCTGAAAATTAACTCAGGACAGATGTAACTAAAAAACATACTCAGGTTAACAGTACCCGATAAATTGCTAAGGTTGAAGCAATTACCCTTTCATTAGTAAATTCCTCCTCCACGCGCTTCCTGCTACGCCGCCCCATTTGGTTTCTCAAGTCTGCATCGCCAATAAGCCTGTGCAACGCCTGAGCCAAAGCGGAGGCGTCCCTAGGGGGTACTAGCAAACCGTTATCACCATCAGTCACCACCGCACGGCAACCGGGTACATCCGTGGTCACGCATGGTAAACCTGCCGCCATCGCCTCAAGCAAAGCCTTGGGTAAGCCTTCGCGATACGAGGGCAGGCATGCTACATCGGCTTCGTCGAGGACCATATGCATGCGTTCGCGCGCCCCCCACCATTCAACAGCCCCCTGTTTTTGCCAACGAATCAACGTGGACTCTGAGATATGTTCCCGATTCGCGTAGTCGGGAGCACCCACCAAAACAAACCGGGCTGTTACGCCACGCTTCTTCAATATTTCAGCTGCTTCTACGAACTCACCAATACCCTTGTCCCACAACATCCGTGCAACCAGCATGACTACCGGCGTGATAGCGTTACGTGGGACTGGCCTGAAACTCTGGATATCAACACCGGCGCCACGTATTAGAACGGCGTCATCAGTGCGCACCAACCCCTTGGCAGTAAAATTGTGCATGTCATCCTCGTTCTCAAATACAACCCGGCTACCGAGAGGATTAAGAGTAACTTTGAGCAGCATGTGCAGTGCAGGCCGCAGCAGTAGGGCTAGCGTGCGCCTAGACGCATAGACAAACCCCATCCCGACTAACGCGTTCACGATATGCTTGACTCCAGCCAGGCGAGCAGCGAACGTGCCAAGGACTATGGGTTTGAGTGCTACGTGGTGAACCAGATCCGGGCGTTCAGATCGATATAGCCGAATAATTCTCCATAACACCACCAGATCTGAAAACGGGTTGAGGCCTCCCCGATTTATCTCTAGCGGCAATAAGCGCAACCCTGCAGCCCGAATAGTTTCGTCATGCGTTCGTATCCGAGTTACCACCAAGACCTCAAAGCCGTCTTTACGTGCGGCCACAGCGCGGTCAAAAAAATGTGAGCAAAAGAACCAGTCTTCAGTGATCAAATAGAGCAGTTTTGGCATGGTCGTTAGGGTACCCAGTATAAATTTGCCTTGCCTATATGCCAACAGCACTTCGTCGAGACACCCGTATCGTATCTACTGCCTGTGAAGGAACGCAGTAGCAGCTCTTGGTTCGCTGCACGCAGCACCTCGGGACTTCTATAGTAAAAATGACAAAACCGCTCCGCCCGCCTCTATCCAGCCGGAGTGAGGTAGGGGAATATTACGCCATGGACCAGTTGGCCGATGGTAAGCGTCGGGTCGTGGTGCTGATCGAGATTCAGAGCATACCAGTGGCCGTGAGTGTGCCCCGGCAAATGTGCGCAAGGCGAGCTGAAAGACTTTCTGGTTTGTTAAATCATTATAAAAATGATGTTTGTATGGCACAATAAGACTGCTCTGACAAAAAACGGAAATGCGGTTTTTGTGCTGCCAATGACCGCCAGACTTCCTAATAAAGCTGCTAATTGCACTTGCTGAACGTGAAACGGTAAGGCGCCAGCGCAGTTAAAATTTATAGCCTCTAATCTCAACGATTTCAAATTTTCCGCTTCGAGATAAATGCGGAATAAGTGCACACAGCTAATTTTTCAATGCTATTTGATGGATTAAGTCTATGAATGTTCTATTAACTGGTGGGGCTGGCTACATTGGTAGCCATACTGCTCTTGCATTGCAGCAATCAGGTCATAAGGTTGTGCTGTTCGACAATCTGTCTAACAGTAGCGATACAGTTCTTGAGAAACTTATCCAAATTTCTGGGCAGCCAACCCCTCTGGTCAAGGGTGATGTACGTGATACCAAGTTGCTCATAAATTCGCTTTCAGATCACGGTATTGATGCGGTTATTCACTTTGCAGGTCTGAAGGCTGTTGGCGAGTCCGTTGAAAAGCCCATTGATTACTACGCCAACAATGTGCAGGGCACAATCAGTTTGATACAAGCGATGCGGTTGCAGCAAATTAAGACACTTGTATTCAGTAGCAGTGCCACTGTTTATGGTCACCCAAAGTACCTTCCTTTGGACGAAAATCACCCGACCAGCGCTACCAATCCATATGGCCGCAGCAAGCTTCACATCGAAGAGATGCTGAGCGACGTTGCTGCAGCAGACCCAGACTGGCGGATTGCCTGCATGCGTTATTTCAATCCGGTGGGGGCTCATAAAACCGGCTTGATTGGCGAGAACCCTAACGGAGTGCCCAATAATCTCATGCCTTACATCGCCCAAGTTGCTACTGGTCAGCGAGCCGAGCTAAGTGTTTTTGGTGGTGATTACCCGACGGTGGATGGTACCGGCGTCAGGGACTATATCCACGTGATGGATTTGGCCGAAGGGCATGCGGCAGCATTGAGTTTCCTGGCGCAAACCACTGGTTGGCATGCTATAAATCTTGGCACGGGTCATGGGTACAGCGTGCTCGAGATGGTTCGCGCTTTTGAGAGTGCGTCCGGACGTCAAGTGCCTTACAAAGTGGCTGCCCGTCGTACGGGTGATGTGGCTGCATGTTATGCGGACCCCAAAAAGGCTGATGCACTATTGGGTTGGACAGCTGAACGTTCTTTAGCGGAAATGTGCGTTAGCACATGGCACTTCCAAAAGTCTGCAGCGTTGAGGTCTGCTCTATGAAGCAAAAGAGCAAGATCCAGCCAGTAATCCTTTGCGGTGGCTCTGGCACTCGCTTGTGGCCACTTTCGCGTGCAGGTTTCCCCAAACAGTTCCTTTGCCTGACCGGTGAAGAAAGCCTGTTCCAGCAGGCGGCCAAACGCTTAATGAGTCTTAGCTCGCATGACGTTAAGGTTGCCAATCCGCTTATTGTCACCGGCGAAGATCACCGTTTCTTGGCCACCGAGCAGTTGCGTGAATCATGCATTGACTTGGGTGCAGCGCTGCTGGAACCCGTAAGCCGCAACACTGCACCCGCGCTCACCTTGGCAGCTCTAGCGGCCAGAGAGGACGACAACGATCCGATCCTGGTTGTAACGCCCGCAGATCAAACAGTCACCAACCAACCTGCCTTCATCCAAGCGATGCAGGCCGCCATCCGCGAAGCTACCAACGGCAACATCGTCATCCTTGGCATCACCCCAAGCCACCCTGCCACGGGCTATGGCTATATCCAAACTGATTGTTGTGGTGGCACGCCCTCGCTCGCGATTGCATCCACTGTCAGTCGTTTCGTGGAGAAGCCCGATGTCACAACAGCCCAGCAGTATCTGGCCGATGGCCGCTACTACTGGAACGCCGGTATTTTCGTGCTCAAGGCATCCGTGTGGCTGAAGGCCCTGCAAGCGTCACGTCCCGCTATTTTAATTGCGACAACAGCCGCATGGGCAGAAAAGTCTCAAGACGGTGCATTCATCCGTCCCAACAAGGAGTTGTTTGCCCAAGTCCCGAGCGAATCAGTCGACTACGCTGTCATGGAACATTGCCCCGGCAGCGGCACGCCCATTAAAATGGTGCCACTGGACGCAGGCTGGAATGATCTGGGTTCGTGGGATGCCGTCTGGAACGTGCTTCCCAAAGATGAACAAGGCAATGCTCACTTGGGCGATGTGCTCACCACCGACAGTAAAAACACTCTGGTGCACGCGACCAGTCGACTTGTCAGCCTAGTCGGCGTAGAAAATTTGATCGTGGTAGAAACGCCCGATGCAGTACTAATTGCGGACAAATCCCGCAGCCAGGATGTCAAAACCATCGTCGACAACCTCAAAAACACCGGCCGCGAAGAACATAACCTGCACCGCAAGGTGCACCGCCCCTGGGGTTGGTATGACAGCATTGACGAAGGCGGCCGTTTCAAGGTCAAACGCATCCAGGTCAAGCCAAAGGCGAGCCTTAGCTTGCAAAAGCATCACCATCGTGCCGAGCATTGGATCGTGGTTAGTGGCACAGCTGAGATTACAAATGGCGACAAAGTGCTGACCCTGACTGAAAACCAGTCCACTTACATCCCATTGGGTGAAGTACATCGCCTCGCTAACCCTGGCACGATTCCGCTGGAAATTATTGAGGTGCAGTCAGGCAGTTACTTGGGCGAAGATGACATCGTCCGATTTGAAGACCACTACGGCCGAACAGAAAAATGAGTAAGCAACCCAAAATTTACGTGGCAGGTCACCGAGGTATGGTCGGGTCAGCAATCGTACGTACCCTGCGGGCGCGGGATCAGTTCAACATCATCACTCATACTCACGCTGAACTTGATCTGACTGACCAAGCGGCCGTGCGAGCCTTCTTCGCATCCGAAAAGCCAGACCAGGTCTACCTGGCCGCTGCCAAGGTGGGTGGGATTTACGCCAATAACACCTACCCGGCCGAATTCATCCACCAAAATCTGATGATGGAAGCAAACATCATCGATGCCTCTTTTCGTAATGGTGTTAGGAAGCTTCTATTCCTCGGCTCCAGCTGCATTTACCCAAAGCTGGCGGTGCAGCCCATGCGCGAAGATGCTCTGCTCACCGGTGTGCTAGAACCCACCAACGAACCCTACGCTATCGCCAAAATCGCCGGCATCAAGCTCTGCGAAAGC
The DNA here is from genome assembly GCA_943370905.1 of Synechococcus sp. UW140. GTDB lineage: Bacteria > Pseudomonadota > Gammaproteobacteria > Burkholderiales > Burkholderiaceae_C > Polaromonas. The sequence continues at coordinate 147,168 of CALRSS020000008.1, read as the reverse complement.
TACAATCGGCAGTACGGTGCCAGTCACGGGGTTGACTACCGCAGTGTTATGCCCACCAACTTATATGGCCCGGGTGACAACTATCACCCGGAAAATTCCCACGTGATCCCAGCGCTCATCCGCCGCTTTCACGAGGCCAAAGTCAGCAACGTGCCCACGGTTGCCATCTGGGGTACTGGAACGCCTAAGCGAGAGTTTCTCTACGTCGAAGATATGGCGGCTGCTTGCGTACACGTGATGAACTTGGACAAGTCTATCTACGAGCAACATACCCAACCTATGCTCAGCCACATCAATGTTGGCTACGGGTCAGACATCACCATTCGCGAAGTCGCCGAAACTATAGCCAAGACTGTGGGCTATCACGGTGAAATTACTTTCGACACCAGCAAGCCTGACGGTACCCCACGCAAGTTGATGGATAGTTCTCGCCTGAACAGTTTGGGCTGGCAACCCCAAGTCTCCTTGCAAGAAGGCCTTGCCCGAGCCTACGAAGGCTATTTGTCTGCCATGTAGGAACGACATCCTGCCGCGAATCTCCCTAAATTTTTTGCCTCAACTCTAAAAATGACCACCCACCTCAAAGTAGCGCTTGTAACAGGCATTACCGGCCAAGATGGCTCATACCTCGCCGAATTCTTGCTTGAGAAGGGCTACGTCGTTCATGGTATCAAGCGTCGTGCCAGTTCTTTCAATACCCAGAGGGTTGATCATATCTATCAGGATCCGCATGTCGACAATGCACATTTTAAATTGCATTATGGTGACCTCAGCGACACCAGCAATCTGGTGAGAATCATTCAAGAAACGCAGCCAGACGAGATTTACAATTTAGGCGCCATGAGTCACGTTGCTGTCAGCTTTGAGAGTCCAGAATACACGGCTGATGTTGATGCAATCGGAACGTTACGGATATTAGAGGCCATTCGGATTTTGGGCCTGGAAAAGAAAACCCGCTTTTATCAAGCTTCAACCAGCGAACTGTACGGTCTTGTACAAGAAACTCCTCAAAAGGAAACAACTCCATTTTATCCACGTAGTCCTTATGCGGTAGCCAAACTTTACGCATATTGGATTGTGGTTAACTACCGTGAGGCCTACGGTATGTATGCGTGTAACGGCATTCTCTTTAACCATGAAAGTCCCCGACGAGGTGAAACTTTCGTCACCCGCAAGATAACGCGTGGCTTGGCTAATATTGCGCAAGGGCTTGAGGAATGCCTGTACATGGGTAACCTTGATGCGCTGCGTGATTGGGGACACGCCAAAGACTACGTGCGTATGCAGTGGTTGATGCTGCAGCAAGCCCAGCCAGAAGACTTCGTTATTGCTACCGGCGTGCAATACAGCGTGCGCCAATTCATCCAGTGGAGTGCTCAGGAGTTGGGTATCACACTTCTTTTTGAAGGCAAGGGCGTTAACGAAGTCGCAGTCGTAGAAAAGATTGAGGGAGAAAAAACGCCAGGATTGAAAGTGGGACAAACCATCATCCGCATCGACCAACGCTATTTCCGTCCTACGGAGGTGGAAACCTTGCTGGGGGACCCCACTAAGGCCAAGCAGAAGCTGGGCTGGATACCTGAAATCACCGTACAACAGATGTGCCATGAAATGGTGGCAAACGACCTGAAAGAGGCGCAGCGTCATGCGCTACTTAAAGCAAATGGTTACCCAGTGAATGTAAGCGTCGAATGATTATTGGCATAGTCAATCGTACGAAGATCAAAGTGCTCGGCTTTAAGGAAGGCTGTCTGATGGGGGGCGCGAAATGATCTTGGTCACTGGCGGAGCCGGTTTTATTGGTAGTAATTTCGTACTCGACTGGATAGCAAATTCGCACGAACCCGTCATTAATCTGGACAAGATGACCTACGCAGGCAACTTATCCAACATGAAGTCACTGCAAGGACACGCTGGACACATTTTCGTGCGTGTACGTGGTCGATCAGGGCCTGAAGATCGGTTGCCCTGAGGAAATCGCTTTCCATAAGGGCTATATCTCATTGGAAGCACTGGAAAAGCCTGCTGCCCCGATGATGAAGAACTCCTATGGGAAGTATCTGCTCAATCTGCTGCGTAATCCCTATCACTAACTCTCAAGTTAAATGTCATCTGAGCAAATTCTGATCATCGAAAGTGGAGCACGCTCTCAAGGCTACTGGCGTGACCTTTGGGCTCATCGCGAGATGCTGTTGTTTCTATCTTGGCGCGATATTCTTGTGCGTTACAAGCAGACAGTGGTCGGCGCGAGCTGGGTCATCATCCGGCCTTTGCTGACGATGATGGTGTTTTCGGTGGTCTTCGGCCGCCTCGCCGGTCTGCCCTCCAACGGTGTTCCATATCCCTTGCTGGTGCTGGCGGGAATGCTGCCGTGGTTCTTCTTTTCCAACGTGCTCACCGAGTGTAGCAACAGCCTAGTGGGTAACTCCAACCTTCTGTCGAAGGTCTACTTCCCACGCTTGATAGTGCCGGCTAGCACATTGCTGACTTGTCTGGTGGATTACCTGATCTCATGCTTGCTGCTGCTGGCAATGCTACTGTGGTACAACCATTGGCCGGACTGGCGCATCCTGGCGCTGCCTTTTTTCTCGCTGTTTGCCGCCATCATCTCGTTCGGTCTGGGCTTATGGGCAGCAGCCCTGAATGTGCGCTACCGCGACTTCCGCCACCTGATTCCTTTCTGCCTCCAGCTCGGCATCTACGTCTCGCCGGTCGGTTATGCCACCACGCTGGTGCCAGAAAAATGGCGTTTCCTGTACTCGCTCAATCCGCTGGTTGGCGTGATCGATGGATTCCGTTGGAGTCTGCTAGGCCAGGACACACAACTGTATTGGCCAGGATTAGCAATCTCCTTCATCTGCAGCCTCGTGATTCTGATTACCGGTATCTGGTATTTCCGCAAGTCCGAAGCAAGTTTTGCCGACGTAATCTGATTTATGTCCTATTCCATCAAGGTCGAAAACCTCGCCAAGTGCTACATGATCAACCACGCCAACAACGGCGGGGCAAGGTCCATTCGCGAGATGTTGAGCAAGCCGTTTGCTCGCCTGAATGCAGGCCGGACGGCCATCGAGAATGCGGCACGCACTGAAGGTACAGAGCATGCCAGAGAAAAAATGGTCGAGCAGTTCTGGGCCCTGCGTGACATCTCCTTCGAAGTCGCGGAGGGCCAGCGCATCGCCATCATTGGCGGAAACGGCGCAGGCAAGTCGACGCTACTCAAGCTGCTCAGCCGCATCACCGAACCGACAATGGGTCGCATCTCGATTCGCGGTAAAGTCGCCAGCCTGCTGGAAGTGGGCACTGGCTTCCACCCGGAACTCACCGGGCGTGAAAATATTTTTCTCAATGGCGCCATCCTTGGCATGCCGCGTTCGGAAATAAAGAAGAAGTTCGACAGCATAGTCGACTTCTCCGGTGTGGAGAAGTTTCTCGACACCCCCGTCAAGCATTACTCTAGCGGTATGTACGTGCGCCTGGCCTTCTCAGTGTCGGCCTGGCTGGACCCGGACATCCTGATCGTCGACGAAGTGCTGTCGGTGGGTGACCAGGCGTTCCAGAAACGTTGTGCTCAGCGCATGAAGGAGTTGACCAGCGATGGTCGCACGGTGATCTTCGTGAGCCACAGCATGTCGGCGGTAAAGTCAATGTGTGAGAAGGCGCTATACCTAAAAAAGGGCGAAATAGTCTCCTACGGTCCTGTCGAGGATGCAACAACAGATTACCTACGTACCGTGCTCGAAGAGACAGAAGCTGAGACCTGGCATCGTCCGAAATTCGAGTTCCCGGATGCACGACTGGTCACGCATGTGCAGATCGCAGACTACGCCGACTGCAGAGGTGGCCAGATCACCGATGCACACGGACAGGTGACCGCCAACCTGAATATCAACGAGTCATTCTCGCTGACACTGAATTACAGCATCCGCAAGGAGGTGCCGCATCGAGTGGTGCCCAATTTCCACTTCTATGACGAAGGCGGTAATCGCGTCTTCATTTCCCTCCCCGAAACCACGGCACTGACCGCGCTAGGTCAATACCAGGCGACTTGCCATATCGATCCGTTCCAATTCAACGTGGGGCGGTTCTCAGTCATGCTGGCATTGAGCAGCTATGAAGTGGAGGCGCCGCTGCATTTCGCGGTCGAGCATGCCTTGCGCTTCGAGATCCAAGAACCAGTTCAAGCCGATGCCCGCCGCCATGGCTGGGAAGGCGGACTGCCGGGCGTGAGCCGCCCGCGCCTGAACTGGACGTTCCAATCCCTCTCCTGATCAAACCATGAAAATAAAAGTTTTCAACGACGATACTACCCACCCCTTCGATCAGCACCGCAAGAATGTCTATTCGCAATGCGGTGAGGATGGTGTCATCGAGTACCTGCTGGGATTGGCCAATATCCGCAAGGGTTATTTCGTCGAATTCGGTGGTTGGGACGGCAAACATCTGTCCAATTGCGCGTGGCTAGCCGACAAGGGCTGGCAAGGCTGTTTTATCGAGGGAGACTCGACCCGTTATGTGGACCTAGTACGCAACTATCCGGAAGGCAAGGGAGTGACGTCACTCAACGCCTACGTCGGCACCTCCGGCGAGAACTCATTGGATGCCTTGCTGGACTGCGTGCAGGCACCTGCAGAAATCACCGTAATGTCCATCGATATCGATGGAAACGACTATCACGTCTGGGGTGCGCTCAAGCGCTACAAACCCGTGTTGTGCGTTGTGGAATTCAATCCGACCATTCCTGCCAATATTGGTTTTGTACAGGACTATGACAGCACGCTCAACTTCGGCAACTCGCTGGCCGCACTCAACGAACTGGCAGAGCAAAAAGGCTATGCGCTGGTTGCTGCGACCGACTGGAACGGTTTCTTCATGCCCAAGTCCATGTGCGAGCGGTTCGCTATTCCCACCTACACCCCGTCGCAGGTAAAGAGCCGCCGCCTCGAGGCGGCAATCTTCCACGGCTACAACGGCGAGGTCATCACAGCGGGCGAGACTAGCTTGGTGTGGCATGGCGTGCCTTTCCGAAACGAAGAATTTCAGATCCTGCCGGCCAAGTTGCGCCGCCTCCCTGCTGGCCAGGAACAAGATTATTACGAGGCGCTTGATCGCTTCAAGGCCCAGCGTGGCGACGCCATTGGTTCCGAGGATATCAGCGACTTGGTCATGCTTTTTCAAATGCGTCAGCTGAAAGACGACGAGGGGGTTCTGTGCCCTGACCGGTTGCGGCCCCTGCGTGATATCGGCCAGCCCAAGACCTTTATCGAAACGGGTACTTATCTGGGACAGACAACGGCGGCAATGCGTACCCTGTTCAAGAAGGTGGTCTCGATCGAGTTGTCGGACGAGCTCTACATGGAAGCATGCAAAAAATTCGCCGATGACACCCGTGTGCAATTGCTGCACGGTGACTCTGCTACCCAGCTCGACATCGCTTTGGATATAGCAGGTAGCAGCCCCGCCATGATCTGGCTGGATGCACACTGGAGCGGCGGGGCCACCGCACGCGCGAGCGAGAACACGCCCATCATGTCCGAGCTAGAAAGTATTCGCCGTCGCGGCCGCGAAGGTGACATTATCCTAATCGACGATATACGGTATTTCATTGACCTGCCAGAGGGGTTCGATACGCACGAATCCAATCGCGGTTACCCCAGCCTGATCAATCTGCTTGAGGTGATCGCCAGCCTGCCCGGAAACTATCGGGCTTTCATGGCGGGTGACGTGATGGTAGCCATGCCGGAACGCCTGTGGGATAAGGTGCAGGTAAGTGAGGTAGCGCAGGCGGTCATGGCATTGCGCCTGGACTCCTCACCCACCGAAGCCACCCGCCACTGGGAAGGGATCGTAGCAAGTGCGACCGGCGAGGAGCGCGATACCCTGATGCGGCTACCCGATTTCTATGCGCACTCGCTGCTGTATGGTATCGGAGGCCATTTCTGCTACTGGCGCGGCCTGCTGCACGAGCTTGCCCAGCAACACGATGCTGCGCTAGCCGATTTCGTTCTGGCACGCCGTTGCGGGGTCGAGGTAACCAAAAGGTCGTGGGAGTGACGTCGATGAAGTCCTTGTTCATACGTGTGTTGCGCAGCGTTTCATACCGCTTGCAGCGCACAGCTGACACTATCGAACCACTAGCACTAGCACTAGCACCACCTCTACCTATACCACCGCCACCGCCACCGCCACCGCCACCGCCACCGCCATCCGAAAAGGAACTTGCGCATGGGCGCTGGGTTGCCGATCGTGGCGACGATACGCTGCGCCAGGAGTATCCGCTCTCGGCCCAGGATGTGGTCGTAGACCTAGGTGGCTATCAGGGTCAATGGGCCAGTGACATCCACGCCCGTTATCGCTGCCCCATTCACGTATTCGAACCGGTACCGATTTTTGCGGATGCAATAGAAAGGCGCTTTGCTGCCAATGACCTGATTAAGGTGCATCGCGTGGCCGCGGGCGGACACAATGGCTTTCTGGATATCTCGGTCTCCGCGGATGCATCGTCCGTGCATGTAGGTGACGGTGAGTCGCTGCGGATCGAAATTTGCGACTTCCGCACTTGGTGCCAAGAGAATGGTATCGAGGAAATTGGCTTACTTAAGATCAATATCGAGGGTGGCGAATACGAATTGCTAGAGCACCTGATCGGAACCGGCTTTATCGCCAAGGTACGTTTTGTCCAGGTCCAATTCCATGATTTCTTGCCCGATGCAGAGGCCCGAATGGAGCGCATCAAGACGCAGCTCACCACGACCCACGGCTTGGATTATTTTTACAAGTTTGTTTGGGAAAGCTGGTCTCGAAAAGTATGATAATTTCGCGCCTAATCGGCGGCCTCGGCAACCAGTTATTCCAATATGCAGTAGGCTGCGCCGTCGCCACGCGCACGAACACGCCCTTATTGCTGGACGCATCCGGCTTCGCCAATTACGACTTGCGGCGCTACGAGCTCGATGGTTTCAATATCTGCGCCGAACTGGCATCAGATGCGCAATTGGCCCATGTGGGTGTAACCGCCGACGAAGTGCCGTCGCTGCTGGGCCGAGTCAAGCGCCATCTCTTCCCGCACTCCGCGACGAAGCTAGCGTTGCAGGAACCGATCCTGCGCGAAGCCAGCTTTAGCTACGATGCCCGTATCGAGCAAGTGCAGGCGCCGATCTATCTGGATGGCTACTGGCAGAGCGAGCGTTACTTCTCGGCCATTCGCGCGCAGTTGCTGCAGGAGCTCACGCTCAAGAGTGACTGGGGCCCAGGTAATGAGAACATGTTCCGTCAGATACAGGTAGCCGGGCCGGGCGCCGTGTCGCTGCACGTGCGCCGAGGCGACTATGTGACCAATACCCACACGGCCAATTATCACGGCGTGTGTTCGCTGGACTACTACCGCGCTGCAGTGGCCTACGTTGCCGAACGCGTGGCAGCTCCGCATTTCTTCATCTTCTCCGATGATCACGATTGGGTCAGAGAGAATCTGCAGCCCGGATTCCCGACCACCTTTGTCGCAGTCAACTCTTCGAAAAATGGAATCTACGACATGATGCTGATGAAGATCTGCCGTCATCACATCATCGCGAACAGTTCGTTCAGTTGGTGGGGAGCTTGGTTGAATCCATCGACCGAGAAGCTCGTGGTCACTCCACAGCAATGGTTCAAGCAAGCCGACAAAGACACCAGTGACCTGATTCCCTCCGGATGGGTCAGGCTATGAGTAGTAGCCCGATTACTGTACTGCTGCCAGTCTATAACGGCGCGGCCGACGTCGTGCAGGCGGTCAACAGCATCCTGGCCCAGACCTTTACAAACTTCCAGCTGCTGATCATCAATGACGGTTCGAAGGATAACTCGGCAGAGATTCTCGACGGCCTGTCGGATCCACGTATCCGCCTGATTCACCAGAACAACCTCGGTTTGGCCGCGACGCTGAACAAAGGTATGCAGCTGGCAGCCGGCAAGTACATTGCCCGCCAGGACCAGGATGACCTGTCGCACCCGCAGCGGCTGGAAAAGCAGTTCGTATACATGGAATCCCATCCGGACTGCATTCTGCTCGGCACAGCCGCTGAGATCTGGGTAGCCAATACACCCACCGATCGCGTGCACCAGCATCCGGTCGATCATGGTACGCTGAGTTTCGATCTGCTGTTCAACAATCCTTTTGTGCACAGCTCGGTGATGCTGCGCAAGGATGAAGTCGTTGCGGCGGGCGGCTACAGCACCGATCGTGAGCGTCAGCCACCGGAAGACTATGAGTTGTGGTCGCGCCTGTCGCGCGTGGGCCAGGTCGCCAATCTGTCGGAACGCCTGCTGGTGTATCGTGAGGTCCCGCAGAGCATGTCGCGCACCGGCCCTACCCCCTTCATCGACAAGCTTGTGACGATCTGCGCAGAAAACCTGGCCTTTGCCAATAGCTTGTCTAGGTCGAATCAAGACAGTGTCGATGCTGCCGCGTTCACCCACTCTGCGTATCATCGACTGTCGCGGCGTCCGAATCTGAAACGAATGCAGCAACTCGTGCTGCAAGCCGCCGAGAATATCGCCCAGTCCTCCAGTACGCCCAGTGTGCGCCAGCGCGGGCAGGAACGTGCCGACATTCTCAAGTATCAATTCATGCTCTACCGCACCAATGCCGATTGGCTCAAACTATGGTTGCGCAAGGTTCGCTCTTTCCTCAGGAAGTTTGGCTATAAGTAATAAAGATTGGCTGGGATCATGCGTTTTCTTTTCTGTTGCGAGTTCTACTACCCCAGTGTGGGTGGTGTGCAGGAAGTCATGCGTCATATCGCGGAGCGACTGGTCGCGTGGGGCCACGATGTCACGGTTGCAACGACAGCCCTGGCCAATCGCGATTTCGATCAACAAAACGGCGTCAAGATCATCGAGTTCGGCGTGACAGGCAATCTGGTGCGTGGTCTGGTAGGGGGTATTGACGATTACCGCGAATTCGTTCGCACCTTCCCCTGCGATGCCATCATGATCAAGGCAGCGCAGCAGTGGACCTTCGATGCACTGTGGCCCGTGCTCGACCAGATCAGTACGCGCAAGGTGTTCATCCCCTGCGGCTTCTCGGGCCTGTATGAGCCGAGCTATGCACAGTATTTCGAGCAATTGCCCGCCGTACTGCGCAAGTTTGATCACCTGATCTTCTATGCCGAGCAGTATCGCGACGTCGATTTTGCTCGCGCGCACGGCATGAGCCATTTCACCATTCTGGCCAATGGTGCCTGCGAGCGCGAATTCAACGTACCCCGCGATCCCGAATTCCGCCGCCGCAACAGCATCGACGAAGATAGCTTCGTAATATTGACGGTGGGTAGCTTGACCGGCGTAAAGGGCCACCGCGAGATTGCCGAGGCCTTTGCCACGATGTCCGCAGGACGCCGCAAGGCCACCCTGATCCTCAACGGTAATGCGCCACCACGTCCCGCCGTGGACATGCAGGCGGCGCAGGGGGGAGCGGCTGCGCCGAGGTCAGGTCCAGTGCAAAAAGGCAGTCGTCTGCTGGCGCGTCTGGGCCATCTGATCAAGCGCTTCTGTGGCCTGGCCTACCGTTCCTTTGGTGTCATGCGCCGCGAGGGCTGGGCTGGCGTTAAGCAGCGCCTCGCTTACCTGATCATGCGCGTGGCAGGCAAGTTCGCGCCGCGCATCGTCGTGGAAACCGTCAAGCCGATGGAGTACTGGATTGAAAAGACGGAAACGTCACTCGGCAAACAGGTTCTCTTGACCGATTTCGGACGCGAGGAGCTCGTGCAGGCTTACATGAATGCCGATCTTTTCGTTTTCGCATCCAACATCGAGTACTCGCCGCTGGTACTCTTTGAAAGCGTTGCCGCGGGTACGCCTTTTCTTTCGGTGCCAGTCGGCAATGCCGCAGAAATCGCGCGTTGGACCTGCGGGGGGGTAATTTGCCCAGCTCCCAAGGATGACCGGGGGTATACACGGGTGGATCCCGAAGTGCTGGGCAATGCCATTAAGGAGATGATGCGCAAACCCGGTGAACTCAAGGCAATGGGTGCAGCAGGTCGACAGACCTGGTCGGAGAAATACACTTGGGCAGCCATAGCCAAGCGTTACGAGCAGATCCTGTTGGGCAAGCCAGACTGAAAAGACAATACGATGCGTACATGTGTCATTGGCGGGGCCGGTTTTATTGGACGTTATCTGGTCGCTCAACTGCTGGAGACGGGCAGAGACGTGCTGGTCCTGGGGCGCCGCCCTGACCGTCCACAGAGCATCGACCGGCGCGCCGTCTACGCCGCCTGTGATTACGGGGACCGCGAGGCGCTACGCCGACATCTGGAGTCATGCACCGAGATTGTCGATCTGGCGTACGCGACGGTGCCGCAGACGAGCTTCGTCAATCCGGTGTTTGATCTGCAGGCCAACCTGCCCGCCAGTGTCGGCCTGTTGCAGGAGACGTCACAGCTTCCCCGTTTGCGGCAACTGATGATCGTCTCCTCCGGCGGCACCATCTATGGGCCAGTGTCGAGATTGCCGATCCATGAAGACGCCCCGACGGCGCCCATCTCACCCTATGGCATTACCAAGTTGACGCTGGAGCATTACGGACGGATGTTTCATCGCATTCAGGGGGTGCCGGTCACCATCGTACGCCCGGCAAACGCCTACGGACCGGGACAAAGGCCGTTCGTTGGACAGGGTTTCATCGCGACAGCGATCGGACATATCCTCAAGCGCGACAAGGTCACCATTTTCGGTGAGCAAGGCACCGTCCGCGATTATCTACATGTCCGCGATGTCGCCTCCGGGATGCTGGCCGCGCTTGCAGGCGAGGGCTGCGGCGAAACTTTCAATGTCGGTTCCGGTGTGGGCCGCAACAACAGGGAAGTGCTCTCTGCCATCGAGCCTCATGCGACGAAGGCAGGCTATGAAATAGGACTGAACATCGCGCCAGAGCGCCATTTCGACGTGCCGGCCAATATCCTGAGTTTCAGCAAGTTGGCTAGTCAGACCGGCTGGCAGCCTCGTGTGGCATTTGAAGACGGGATCGAAGAGGTCTGGGCCGACGTCGTTGGCAAAGTAAGTGAACATTTGGGCAAGGAGAGAACATGACAATTGCATCGGAAGTAAAGTCTCTGGTTCGACGTGTCACGACTCAGAAGCAGCGTATCTGGCTGCACGACAACCTGAACAGGCTGCGGGCGACTATGAAAGAACGTGCGCCGCAACAAGGGGAGCAGCCTTTTGCTGATCGGTTAGACCGATTTTCTCCACCATACAAACTTCACCTAGGTTGCGGAAACATCAAGTTGGCTGGTTTCTGCAATGTCGATGCTCTGGAAACAATCGCAGCCGACGTTGTCGACGATATCCGCACGCTAAAAAGATTTCCTAATGGAAGTGCCCAAGAAATCTATGCGTGCCATGTGCTCGAACATTTTGCCCATGACGAAGTTATGCCGCTTCTGCACCGCTGGTTTGAAGTGCTCCGACCGGGCGGCGTACTACGCATAAGCGTTCCCGATATCGACCGGATCATGCGCATCTACCAGACGAATCCCACGCACTTTCAGACCAAGGGACATTCCCCATGGATTGGTCTTATATATGGCGGCCAATCGACGCCTTACGATTATCACAAGACCGGCTTTAATGCATGCTGGCTAGCCTACTTGTTGGAGCAATGTGGTTTCGAGCAGTGCGAGGAATACCCTCATCTTCCCCATTTCGTTCCGGGCACTGTGGATGCGTCGGTGGCGGACGCCCCATTTGGCGAGTTCTTCTCGCTTAACATGATGGCAAGGAAACCGTCGGAACGAGTAGCCGGATGACGGTGACAGTGGAAGACGCATCTCCGCTGGTGACAGTATTGTTGCCTGTGAGAAATGGTCGAACTACGTTGAGAACGGCTTTATATTCTCTGTTCTCTCAAACCTATACTTCTTTGGAGGTGCTGGTACTGGATGATGGCTCGACCGACGGTAGCGCCGAGATAGTGGAGAGTTTCAACGATCCTCGACTGCGCGTGATCCACGACGGTTTGCACAAGGGCCTCGCTACTCGGCTCAATGAGGGGATTGACCTGGCCCGAGGCAAGTACATCGCTCGCATGGATGCCGATGATGTTGCCTTTCCTGACCGCTTTCGGGAGCAGGTCCGGTACCTGGAATGCCATCCCGATGTGGACTTACTAGGAGCGAGAGCGATAGTGTTCCGCTCTGCCCAGGATGTGATCGGACTACTGCCTTTTCGGGCTGCTCATGAGCAGATCTGTGCCCGACCTTGTCGCGGGATTCCACTTGCGCATCCAACTTGGATGGGCAAGGCGGATTGGTTCAGGCGGCATCGCTATCGCAGCCCCGAGGTATTGCGTGCCGAGGACCAGGAATTGCTTCTGCGCGCTGCCCCCACTAGCCGCTATGCCTGCCTCGAGAAGGTCCTCCTGGGCTATCGCCAACACCAGTTCGTGCTGTCCAAGGTCTTGCTTGCGCGTCGGCAATTGCTGGCGGCGCAGTTGATGTTGTTCATCCAGAGGGGCCATTGGTCGAACGCCTGCTGTGCAGTTGTGTTGGGCGGCACGAAAATGGCAGTCGATCTGCTGTGCGCATTACCAGGTGGGAATCGGCTGTTCTTCGCGAGAATGTCGGGTGCCTATGAACCGGCGCATCTGCAAGCGCTGCAGGCCGCGTTGCGCGTTGAGGAATGAGCCGCGTGGTCAAGAAAGTCATGTATGTGGTGACTGGACGGACATTCGGTACGATCTCCAAGTAAGCCGTTTCAGATAACAAAATTACAGATAGATCGAGGATAAAATGTTGCTGATCAATAATCTCGGTGCGCGCATCGCCGGGTATCAGTTGAAAATCGAGGCTGCGGTCAACCAGGTGCTGGCTTCAGGCTGGGTGGTTCTGGGGCCTGCCGTGGCGCGATTCGAATCGCAGTTTGCGCAATACGTTGGGACCTCCCAGTGCGTCAGCGTGGCCAATGGCACGGATGCCATCGAGCTGGCGCTGCGAGGACTGGGTGTGAGTGCCGGTGCAACAGTAGCCACCGTGGCTAATGCCGGGATGTACACGACGACGGCGATCTCGGCCATCGGAGCGCATCCTTTCTTCATGGATGTGGATGAAAGCACATCCTGTGTCACCGTCGCCGAAGTCGAGCGAGCGCTGGCGAGTGGCGTGCAGGCGGTGGTGGTCACTCATCTCTATGGCCGTGCCGTGCCGCAGATCGAGCATATCGCGGAGATCTGTCGTGCCCATCGCATTCCCCTGCTGGAGGATTGTGCGCAGAGTCACGGCGCACGTATCGGCGGACGCCATACGGGGGCCTTTGGCGACGCCGCTAGCTTCAGCTTCTATCCGACCAAGAACCTCGGGGCACTGGGTGATGGCGGGGCGGTCACCACCAATGATGTCCAGCTGGCCGACAGATTGCGACAGCTGCGCCAGTACGGTTGGACAAAGAAATATGAGGTGTCTCACCAGGGCGGGCGCAACAGCCGTCTTGATGAGCTGCAGGCGGCCATCCTGTCGGTTTTCCTGCCGGACCTGGATCTGACCAATGAGCGTCGCCGGCAGATCGCAGCACGCTATCACGCGGCCATTCGCCACGCGGATGTGCAGCTCTCGCCGCGTGGCGGGCTCGAAGATGTCGCGCATCTGTTCGTGCTGCGCTGCGCCCGCCGCGATTCGCTGTCGGCACACCTGAAGCAGCATCAGATTGCCAGCGATGTACATTATCCGATTCCCGATCATTGCCAGCCTGCCCTTGCCGATCGGTACCCAACGCTGACCTTGCCCGTCACGGAGCACTTAGCGGGGCAGATTCTTACGATTCCCTGCTATCCGGAAATGACCGACGAGGAAGTCGACCGCGTTGCCGCCGCTATCAATGCCTGGCCATGCGACGCCTCTGCTGAGCAAGAAACTCACTGACATGGCAAGACAAAAAACATTCACCAATATCGGCTTCGAGGATTTCCGTGCGCTGGCAGAGGATGCGTCCCTTTCCAAGTATGAACGTATCGGCTTTCCGGATTCTTACCGCGAGGGCTTCGAGCAATTCATCTTCGCCGATATCCTGGGCAAGCTGGGCAATCTCCTCAAGCCGTCGCAGAAGGTCCTCGACATCGGACCTGGTTGCAGCGACCTGCCGTTGATGCTCATCGAGAAATGCCGCGAGCATGGTCATGCGCTAGCGCTGATCGACAGCAAGGAGATGCTTGATCTATTGCCCGAGGCCGATTTCGTGCAAAAAGAATCTGCACTCTATCCGCGCTGTCCGGAGTTCCTGGCGGCCAATGCAGGAAAGCTCGATGTCATCCTCTGCTACAGCGTGCTGCACTATGTCCTAGTAGATACGGCGTTTTTTCGCTTCCTGGATGCCTCCCTGGCGCTGCTGGCTCCGGGCGGGCAGTTCCTGATCGGAGATATTCCGAACATCTCCAAACGCAAGCGCTTTTTCGCCAGCGAGACTGGCCAGCGTTTTCATCAGTCGTTTATGAATACTACTGACAAGCCCGAGGTCATCTTCAACCAGATCGAGCATGACCAGATCGATGATGCCGTAGTCATGGCACTGCTGCAGCGCGCCCGCACACAAGGCTTTGATGCGTACGTGCTGCCGCAGTCGGCGGCGCTGCCCATGGGCAATCGGCGTGAAGACATCCTGATCGTGCGTCCATGAACGGAGCGAGTGTGAACAAGCAGAAGAGGCTGGTCATAGTCGGCGACAGTGCGTTTGCCGAAGTCGCCTATGAGTGCTTCACCCACGATTCATCCTATGAGGTGGTCGGTTTCGCGGTGGAGGCGGCCTATCTGGGCAGGCAGGAGTTGTTCGGCTTGCCGGTGGTTGCGCTGGAGACGGTGGAGCAGCATTTCATACCTGCCGAGGTGGAATTCTATGCTGCGCTGGTCTATTCGCAGCTCAATCGCTTGCGCACGCGCCTGTATCAGGCAATGAAAGATAAGGGATACCGGCCCGCTGGCTACGTCAGCAGTCGCGCATTCGTTTGGCATAACGTCAAGCTGGGCGAGCACTGCTTTGTCTTCGAGGACAACACGCTACAGCCGTTTGCCGCGATAGGCGACAACGTCGTCCTCTGGAGTGGCAATCATATTGGCCATCATTCGGTTATTGATGACAATTGTTTTATCTCCTCGCATGTCGTGGTGTCCGGCTTTTGCCATGTGGGGCGCAACACCTTTATCGGCGTCAATGCGGCCTTGGCCAACAACGTCAAAGTGGCAGAGGATAATTGGATCGGCGTGGGAGTGGCCGTCGTGCAGGATACGCAGCCAGACCAGTTATTCAGGAGCGCACAGGCCGAAGTGGCCAAGGTATCGGCTAGCAGATTTTTCAAGGTCAAGAAATGAGGTGGCGCAAACTCGGACTGGTGTGGAGCACTGATGGACAGCAGGCTTGGGCGCGCTCGCATGCCATGGGGCCGACGCCCTTCCTGCTCAGTCCCGATGTGATCCGGGTCTTCATTACCTGCCTGGATGAAAAGGGGCGTGGCCGCCCCGGTTTCGTAGACGTCAGCGCCAAGGATCCAAAGCTGGTTCTTGGAACTTCCGGTGGGTCCATTATGGATATCGGTGAGCCAGGCTCATTTGATGACAACGGCCTGATGGCAATAAGCGTCGTGCGGGTTCCCTCGGGGGATCTTTGGATGTATTTCGCCGGCTTCGAGATCTGTACCAACATTCGATACCGCATCCTCTCCGGCGTGGCCACGAGCTCCGACGACGGACGTTCGTTCCAACGGCTGCGCAGCACGCCCATCCTTGAGCGCAGCGACAGTGAACGCTTTTTCCGCTGCGGTCCATTCGGACTCTACGATGAGGGGCGATTCAAGCTCTGGTACGTGGCCGGCAGCAAGTGGACAAACCTCAACGGCAAGCCGATGCCGGTCTATGACCTGCGCTATCAGGAGTCCGCCGACGGGCTGACGTGGGCGGATCGCGGTAGCCTGTCGATGGCCCTTACTGGCGCCGACGAACACGGTTTCGGTCGTCCCTGGGTGTTAAAGGATGCCGATGGAGGATATCGCCTGTTCTATTCCATTCGCAGGCGCTCGCTTGGCGCCTATCGCCTGGGTTATGCGCAATCACGCGACGGTATCCACTGGGAAAGAAAAGATGACGAAATGGGTCTTGATGTGGATCCGGACGACATTGCCTCCGAGGCCATCATGTATTCGGCGGTGATTGAAGCCCATGGCAAGACCTATTGCTTCTACAACGGCAACAACTTCGGCGAAGCGGGCTTCTGCGTTGCGGAACTGATTTCGTGAGTATCGAAATTGTTCCGTTCGCTCCAGCCGAGGCACTGCGATGGGATGAGTTCTGTGCCAGCGCTATCAATGGTAGTTTCCTGCACACCCGTCGTTTCCTGAGTTACCACGGTGGCCGCTTCCAGGATCTGTCCCTGATGCTTCTGGATGATGGCAAACTGGTTGGTTTGCTGCCTGCTGCCCAGTCGCCTTCGAATGAGGCGCAGGTGGTGAGTCATCCCGGCATCACCTATGGCGGCATCGTCCATGGCGGCAAGCTGAAGGGCATGAAAATGTTGGCGGCCTTGTCGGCGGTGTGCGACTGGTACCGCGACCAGGGCTATTCCTCGCTGCTGTACAAGGTCCTTCCGCACATCTACGCCAGGGCACCGGCCCAGGATGATCTGTATGCCTTGTTCCGACTGGGAGCTGCACGCGTGCGATGCGACCTGTCCTGTGCCATGGACTTGTCTGCACGGCTGGAGCGCAGCCAGCGACGCATGCGCAGCTTCAAGAAGGCCGCCGCTGTGGTGACCGTCTCTAATGAGTCGCACCTGCTGGAGCCGCTTTGGCAGGTGCTGGAAGTGAACCTGGCACGCAAGCACGGCGCTAGGCCGGTGCACAGCCTGGCAGAGCTGACGTTGTTGAGGGAGAACTTTCCCCAGCATATCTCGGTGTCCTGCGCACTGATCGGTGGCCGGGTGGAAGCCGGAGTGTTGTTCTTCAACAGCCCCACCGTGTGGCACGCGCAATACATTGCTGCCAGCGCTGCAGCCTATGAGATTGCGGCTCTCGATGTGGTGTTCGAGTCGGCAATCCAGCAAGCTGCGCAGGCAGGTGTCCGCTACTTCGATTTCGGAACCAGCAACGAGGATGCAGGGCGGGTGCTCAACGACGGCTTGTACCGTTTCAAATCGGAATTCGGAGCTGCCGGTGTCGTGCACGAATTCTTTGAGCTGCAACTCCATCATGAATAAAAAATTATCCATCGTCGTTCCGGTCTACTTCAATTCGGGCAGCTTGCCTCATCTGTTCGCCGAACTGACGAAGCTGGAGCAGCAGCTGGAGCAGAAACAGGTCGAACTGGAACTGATCTTTGTCGATGATGGTTCGCGTGACGATTCCCTGACACGCTTGCTGGAATTTCGCAAGCAGCGCGAAGCGACAAGGGTTGTCAAATTGACCCGCAATTTCGGCGCGGTACATTGCTCCAAGACCGGGATGAAGTTCGTCACGGGAGACGCTTTCATGGTGGTCGCCGCCGACCTCCAGGACCCGCCTGCGCTGGTGCTGGAAATGGTGGCGCGCTGGCTCAATGGCGCCAAGTTCGTGATCTGCGAGCGGGTTACGCGTGATGATCCAGCGGTATCCAAGGTGTATTCGTGGATTTACTACAAGCTGCTCAAGGCGTTGGTCATGAAGGATTATCCCGATGGCGGCTATGACATGGCACTGATGGACAAGGCATTTCTGCCCCATCTCCAGAATAGCGCCAAGAGCGTCTTCACCCCGCTGCTGGCTTACTGGCTGGGATACAAGCCTGAGGTGATCGAATACCACCGGCCCGCACGCAAGCATGGCAAATCGGGTTGGACCTTTGCCAAGAAATTCAATTCCTTCCTAGACGTGATGCTGGGATTCTCCATCCGGCCCATCCGCATCATTTCGGGCATTGGACTCATCGTGGCACTGGGCAGCTTCATCTATGGCGGCACGGTGGTGGTCAATGCAATGCTAGATCGTATCCCGGTCGAAGGTTTTGCCACTACAGTAGCGCTAATTACTTTCCTGTTAGGCTTGATTATCATCATGTTGGGAGTGATCGGCGAATACCTGTGGCGCATATTCGAAGAAACGAACAAGCGGCCGGAGACTGTCATCGATGAAATTTGGTAACTGGAGGCTGTCCAAATATCTCATCGCCGGAGCGCTCAACACGGGCCTGACCTATCTTCTTTATCTGATTCTTCTTAAGGTGACGTCCTATATTTGGGCCTATTCACTGACATTTGCCGCCGGGATCGTATTGGGGTACTTCCTCAATGCGCTGTGGGTATTCAAGAGCAGGCTGCAATGGCAATCCATGCTGTCTTATCCACTCGCCTACCTCATCAACTATGCCTTAGGTGTGCTGCTGCTGTGGCTGCTAGTCGAGCAATTGAGGATACCCAAAGAGATCGCCCCGCTGCTGGTCGTAATAATTTCTCTGCCAATCATGTACGCAATTACTAAAACAATTTTTCGTAGGGGTAAGAAAAGTGAAGAAAAAACCAAGTATTAATGATTGCGAAGTGGTCGCACTTCCCAAGGTCACGGACCCGAGGGGCAATCTCACTTTCGTCGAGCAGAATCATCACATTCCATTTGACATAAAGCGGGTTTTCTATCTCTACGACGTTCCGACTGAGGAAAGTCGCGGAGCACATGCGCACAAAGCGCTGCACCAGTTCATCATTTGTCTTTCAGGCAGCTTCGACGTAGCCATTGATGATGGCGAATTTCAGGCAAAGATCCACCTAAATCGTCCTTGGAAGGGTTTACATATTCCGCCCATGATCTGGGCTGCTGAGACCAACTTTGACCCCGGTACCGTATGTCTGGTACTGGCTTCTGATAAATATGACGAATCTGACTACATCCGCGATTACCAAGAATACTTGACGGCGCTCAACACCGCTCCGGCCTGATTGAGATGACACAAACCAAGCATCAGCTCCACACGCTCGAGGAGGCGTCTTCCTATTGGCACGTAGGCATCGTGGGCGTCCTTTGGCTTGTGCTGGTGGCCTGGCGTCCGATGCTGTTCGGCTTTTATCACGACGACTGGAGTTCGGTGGCGCTCCCTCTGGATCGCTCTTCCTCGGTAGCGGAGCTGCTGATCGCAGACCCCGCTCGGCCGCTTTACATCATCATCCTTTATGTCCTACGCTTCGTCTTCACCGACAAGGTGATGCTTTGGCATGCATTGTTGGCGCTTGTGCATCTGCTCAATGCCTTGGCAATCTACCGCCTTGTCGTATGCATCTTCATGGATGAGCCGCGCCGTGACCGGCAGCTAGTCGGCGCACTGGCCGCGACACTCTGGTTGGCGTACCCTTGGTCACTGGGGTACTCTGCTTGGGCCATCATGTTGCCGCCGGATATTGGCCTTCTGATGGCCATCCTGGGTGTCACCCAGGTAATGCGTCCGGGGGCGAATAGCAAGGGGATTGCGGTGGCGCTGGCGTTGCTATCACTGAGTTGGTTGATCTATGAGTCAACCTGGCTGATGTGGCTGCCATTTTCCCTGCTTTTGCTCGCACGAGCCGTCCGACATCCTGAGTCCAGGCTGCTTGCTTGGCGCTTCTTCTGGATGTCCTGTCTGCTTCAGGGGCTTTTAATTATCGTGAACCGGGTGATCTCGGCGCAGTCATTGCACGGCAAGAAACTGTCGGCCAATGTGCTGGCTACGCTGGGCACTGATAGCCACCTGCTCCTCAATCAACTGTTGCCCGCGCTGTCCGGACATCTCGTTATCGGCGTTTGCCTCGCTCTGCTGCTAAGCGGCGGTCTGCTGAACCTGAGCCGAAGCCTGGCTGCACCCATGCGGATACTGGCGCTGGTCAGCATGCTCTTGGGTCTCTCGCTGTCAGTGCTCATCTATGCTGCGGCAGGGTATGCGATCGAATGGACTGGTTTGTTCAGCCGCGTCACCTTGCCCATCAGTTTCTGGCTCTCGGTGGTCTTTGCCAGTCTATTCGTGCTGGCATGGAGCGGTGCAGCCCCCTACCGGAAGGTAATTGTGCTGCTGGCTTCGCTGGGTATGATGCTGCCGTTGTGTCATTCCCTCGTCGAGCAATCCCGGCTCTGGACCAAGAGCTGGGAGGAACAGCAGAGCATCCTGACAGCTTTGCCGCAAAGTGTTGTTGAGCTGGCAAACCGGCAAAGCCTGCTGCTTGTTGACATACCTCGAGGAACCGCACCTGTTTTCACTTTTAGCGCTTTCTGGGATATCAGCGGTGCTATCGTGCCACGCATGACGAACTATGTGCCTGATAAAAAGCCTCATGCATTTGCAACCGTGTTGCGCCAGGAGGAGTGGCGCACTACTTGGGATGGCGATATTGTTCGGCAATACTGGTGCAACGCGCCAGACAGGCCGTTGTGGGGCATGGACGCCAAACAGGTATATTTGTGGACTTACCCAGATGCACAGGCGACAGCAATGCAGGCACCGTTTGACATCGGATGTGGAACGGCAAAGCAAGTTGAACCGCGATGAGGACAACGTTTAAGTCGATGTGGTTATCGAAAATGCCGCTGGTCAGCTTGTTGGCGTTGAGGTCAAAGCCACGGCCACGGTCAAAAAAGGTAAGCTGCGTGGGTTGAGAAATCTATCTAATTAGGCTGGCATCGGTTCAACAAGGTCGTGTTGCTATACGACGGTGACGAGACCAGCTACTGGGATGCAGTGGTTGGGCCGCGCCGCTTTCGACCTTGTGAGGCAAGTGGAAACTCGGTCAACTGTTGATTTCCAGCTGAAATTGATCCCTTTGAGCTGAGATTTTTCATACAAATTTGACCCCTAGAGTAAAACCTCTTGCTTACTTTTTAAGCAGGAGGGACCAAGGAGTGATCAAAGTGGGGACACTGGCAAAGATCCGGCGGCTGCACCTACGAGAAGGTGTGCCGATCAAGGAGATTGAAAGAAGAACGGGGCTGGCAAGAAACACCATCAAGGCGTGGCTGCTCAAAGACCAAATGGTCGAGCCCAAATACCCTGTGCGCGTGGTGGCCAGCAAATTGAACGGTTAAACCGACACAGTGGTGACCTGGCTCAAGGCCAACGCCTGCCGCGGCAAGCGCAAGCGCAAGTGCAAGCGCAAGCGCAAGTGCAAGTGCAAGTGCAAGTGCAAGTGCAAGTGCAAGTTATACAGTGACGCACACCAAGCCGTGCGCCAGCCGCGCCTTCTGGCTGGTTGCCTACCCACGAGATGCTGTTCGATGCTCACGCACGCGACTTTGCTGCGTTCGGCAGAGTGCTGCAGCGCGGCATCTACGGCAACATGAAAGCTTCCGTCGACAAGGTAGGCCTCGGCAAAAAACGGGTCATCAACGTCCGGTTTGAGGCGATGACGGAGCACTACCTGTTTGAGCCCGAGTTCTGCGACGTGGCCAGCGGCTGGGAGAAAGGCATTGTCGAAAAGAACATGCACGACCGGCGTACCAGTTGGTCTGATTGGCCTGTGGTGGGTGGCTGTAGCTGCCGCAGGAGAGCCCCACAAGCCGGCACGCGCGACGCTCGGACAAATGGTGATCCCTCACCACACGCCCAACCGCCTCGCGCTTGGCATGCGGGGCTAGCGCTTTGCCCCCGGAATGCTCTTGAGCGCGTGCATGTACAGGTACGCCTTGGCCAGCAGACGCTTGACCTTGGTGTTCTCTAACTCCAGTTCACGCGGGCGTTGGGCCTCCGAGACCTGAATGCCACCGAACTTGGCACGCCACTTATAGAACGTGGCGTCACTGAAGCCGCCGTTACGGCACAGCTCCTTAATGGGCATGCCTGCCTCAGCCTGCCGAAGGAACCCGATGATCAGTTCCTCGCTGAATCTGCTCTTCTTCATATCCGTCATTCTCCGGTGGATTGACGAACTTCACTAACTTCAGGCTAGTACGGCTGGGAGGGGGCAGGTCACATAAAACGCGATCGGCGAGCATCGCAAAATTCGGTCGTTAGGTCAGCTTAGCTTTAAATCTAATGCGCAGGTTAACAACCCGATCAGTCCCTCGAATAGCTACAACGTTTGGATAACAAAGGGTTGCCCAACAGAATCTTTAATAGAAATTGTGGGCGTGATACCGCTCAGTGGCCATGGAATTGCGAGTGTTGGATCATTCCACGCAATACAGCGCTCTAGAGCGGGCGCATAGTAATCTGTTGTTTTGTAAAAGAAATCTACGGTTTCACTGATTACGAGGAACCCGTGTGCAAGTCCTGGTGGTACCCAGAGCTGTCGTTTGTTTTCGTCACTCAAATCTAAACTGACCCATTTTCCAAACGTCAGCGAAGTCGGACGAATGTCGACTACAACGTCAAATACGGCGCCGCGAACGACCCAAATTAATTTACCCTGAGGCTGGTCAAGCTGGTAATGAAGTCCACGCAATACTCCCTTAGTGGATCTACTGAGGTTGTCTTGTACAAATTTGACGTCTGTCCCGGTAGCTTCATTGAAGGCTTTTTGATTGAAGCTCTCAAAGAAGAAACCGCGGGAGTCACCGAATACTCTAGGCTCAATGACCAGAACATCGGGGATTGCGGTGGGCGTAACTTTCATTTCTTGTGATCTTCTTCCAGCAAACGCTGCAGGTACTGGCCATAACCGTTTTTTGCCAAGGGCTCGGCAAGCTTTTCAAGGTGAGTCGAATCAATGAAGCCATTGCGCCATGCAATCTCTTCAGGGCAGGCAATTTTGAGGCCTTGCCGCTTTTCTAGCGTGGCAATGAATTGGCCCGCCTCAAGCAAGCTTTCGTGGGTGCCCGTATCGAGCCAAGCATAGCCGCGCTGCATGATCTGCACCTCAAGCTGACCGAGATCGAGGTAAGCCTGATTGACGGCCGTTATCTCCAGTTCGCCCCGCGCGCTGGGTTTGACGGCCTTCGCGATATCAACCACCTGGTTGTCGTAGAAGTAAAGGCCTGTTACTGCATAGTTGCTCTTCGGTTGGGCAGGCTTTTCTTCAATGCTGCTTGCATTGCCATGCGAGTTGAACGCGACCACGCCGTAGCGCTCGGGGTCATGCACATGGTAGGCAAACACGGTGGCGCCGATGGTTTGCTTATCGGCGTCGGACAACAAGTGCACAAAGTCATGCCCGTGAAAAATGTTGTCGCCCAGTACTAGGGCGCTGGGTGAATTGCCCACAAACTTGTCACCAATGATGAAGGCCTGCGCCAAGCCATCGGGGCTGGGCTGCACCGCGTACTGCAGGTTCATGCCCCACTGGCTACCGTCGCCCAGCAGCTGCTGAAAGCGCGGCGTATCTTGCGGGGTGCTGATGACGAGGATGTCGCGAATACCGGCCAACATGAGTGTGCTCAGCGGGTAGTAAATCATCGGCTTGTCGTACACCGGCAGCAGCTGCTTGCTGATGGCCAGTGTGGCGGGGTGCAGTCGGGTGCCGGAGCCACCGGCAAGGATGATGCCTTTGCGTGAGGTCATGGGGTGTGTTGGTGGATTTCAGCCAGCATGCGGGTTACACCTTGCTGCCAATTGGGGAGATGCACGCCAAAGGTGCTCTGGAGTTTAGCGGTATTCAACCGGGAGTTGCGGGGGCGCGCCGCCGGGGTGGGAAAGGCGGTGGTGGGAATGGCCACTACTGAAGCAGCGGACACCTTCAGTTCTACACCGGCTTTTGCTGCCTGTTCCAGTAGGAAGCGCGCATAGCCGTGCCAAGATGTTTCGCCAGCGGCAACCGCATGGTAAACACCGGCCAAGGCGTGCTTCCGATCGCTTGCGGTGGGGATTGCCGCCGAGGTAACGCTGCGAATCAGATGGGATGTCAGGTCAGCCAACAAGTCTGCTCCGGTTGGGGCACCTAACTGGTCATCAATCACCGAAAGACTTTCTCGCTCCGATGCCAGGCGAAGTATGGTTTTGGCAAAGTTGCCGCCGCGTGCCGAGTAAACCCAACTGGTTCGTAAAACAAGATGGCGCGGACACATCGCTACAACTTGTTGCTCGCCCTCAAGCTTGGTCCTGCCGTATATGCTGAGCGGGCCGGTTGGGTCATCCTCTCGCCACGGGGTGTTACCGCTGCCATCGAACACATAGTCAGTTGAATAGTGCACAAGCCACGCACCGACCGCGTGGGCTGCCTCTGCAAGCACGCCTGGGGCCTCGGCGTTGATGAGCCGGGCGGCTGTTGTGTCGCTTTCGGCCTTGTCGACGGCGGTGTAGGCCGCTGCATTGACGATGACGTCGGGTCGTACTTCGTGAACCGTCACTTTGATCCCGCTCAGGTTGGCCAGATCACCGCAGAGACCGGTGCTGTGTCGATCCAGGGCGATTACATCACCCAGCGGAGCCAGACTGCGCTGCAGCTCCCAACCGACCTGACCGTTTTTGCCAAACAGCAGAATCTTCATGCTGCAGTCGCATTGGCGTAGTGGGTGTCTACCCATTTCAGGTAGGCACCACTTTGCACATTCGCGACCCACTCGGGGTTATCCAAATACCACTGCACCGTCTTTCGTATGCCTGTTTCAAAAGTTTCAGCGGGCTTCCAGCCGAGCTCGCGCTGAATCTTGCTGGCATCAATGGCGTAGCGGCGGTCATGACCAGGGCGGTCTTTGACGTAGCTGATTTGTGTGCTGTAACTGTCGCCATCACCACGCGGGCGCAGTTCGTCGAGCAAAGAACACACCGTGTTAACGATCTCGATGTTTGGCTTTTCATTCCAGCCACCCACGTTGTACACCTCCCCCACGCGCCCGAGCGCCAGCACTTCCCGTATGGCGCTGCAATGATCTTTGACGTACAGCCAGTCGCGCACCTGCATGCCGTCGCCATACACCGGCAGGGGTTTGCCAGCCAGTGCATTGACGATCATCAGCGGGATGAGCTTTTCCGGGAAATGGTAGGGGCCGTAGTTGTTGCTGCAGTTAGTCGTCAGCACCGGCAGGCCGTAGGTGTGGTGGTAGGCACGCACCAGGTGGTCGCTGGCGGCCTTGGAGGCTGAATAGGGGCTGTTGGGCTCGTAGCGATGGTTTTCTGTGAAAGCGTCGTCTGCCGGAGCGAGCGAGCCATAGACCTCGTCGGTAGAGACATGCAAAAAACGGAACCCCGCCTTGGCGTCACCTTGCAAGCCGCCCCAATAGGCCCTGGCAACTTCCAGCAGGCGGAACGTCCCGACGATGTTCGTCTGAATGAAGTCTTCCGGGCCATGGATGGAGCGGTCGACATGCGACTCTGCCGCGAAGTTGACGATGGCTCTGGGCTGGTGGGTCTTCAGCAGACCCGCGACCAGCGCTTGATCGGCAATGTCGCCGTGGATGAACAGGTGCCGCTGATCGCCATGCAAGGATGCAAGATTTTCGCGGTTACCCGCATAGGTCAGGCAGTCCAGATTGACGACAGGCTCATCGCTTCCAGCCAGCCAGTCCAGCACAAAATTGGAACCGATAAAACCAGCGCCGCCTGTCACCAAAATCATGGGAATCCCTTCTATACGGCCCTGCACACCCCTCTTACCGGGTATCGGATCCAAGACAAATTATCCCATGACCGCGCCGACATAGCGGCACTAGCGCCAAGCCGTCAGAAATGAATGCCCCGCATCATTTGCTGCATGGCCACCGCCTCGGCAGACAGCTGCGATTTGCCCGCCTTGTCGCCCTTGGCGGCCGACGAATCCGGGAACATGCGAAAGCTGGTGTTCATGGCGATCTGCGCCACGCGCGGCACTAGGGCATGCATCAGCTGGCCGGTGATGCCCAGGCGGGTGGCCACACGCACGGGCTTGAAGATGCAGGCCTGCGCAATCATGTCAGCGGCCTCTTCGGGCGACAACGTGGGAACGTTGTTGTAAAGATTGGTCGGGGCAATCATGGGCGTGCGCACCAGCGGCATGTTGATGGTGGTGAAGCTGATGCCCACGTCGGTAAACTCGCTGGAGGCGCAGCGCGTCCAGGCGTCCAGAGCGGCCTTGGAGGCCACATAGGCGGAAAAGCGTGGCGCATTGGTCAGCACGCCGATGGAGCTGATGTTGACCACATGGCCCTTGCGCCTGGCCGCCATGCCGGGCAGCAGGCCCATGGTCACGCGCAGGCAACCGAAGTAATTGAGCTGCATGGTGCGCTCGTAGTCGTGAAAACGGTCGTAGCTCGACTCGATGGCGCGGCGGATGGAGCGGCCAGCGTTGTTGATGAGGAAGTCCACGCCGCCATGGCTGTCGATCAGCAGCTGGATAAAGCGGTCGCAGTCGGCCATGTCGGCAATGTCGGCCGCGTAGGCCACAAAGTGGTAGCCCCTGGCCTTGGCCTCCTTGCAGGCTTCGTCCAGCTTGTCTTGGTCGCGGCCACAGATGACGGTGATGGCGCCCGCCTCGGCAAATTTGTGCGCGGCCGCCAGGCCGATGCCTGAGGATCCACCGGTGACCAGCACCACCTTGCCGTTGACGGTGCCCTTGAGCGAGCGGTCAATGTGCAAGTCCGGGTCGAGGTGGCGCTCCCAGTAGTCCCACAGGCGCCAGGCGTAGTCCTTCAGATTCGGGCACTCAATGCCCGAACCCTTCAGCGCCGCTGCCGTGTCGCGGCAGTCAAAGCGCGTGGGGTAGTTGACGAAGGTCAGCATGTCTTCGGGCAGGCCCAGGTCGGCCAGCACCGCATTGCGGATGCGCCGCACTGGCGCCAGCGCCATCAGGCTCTTCTTGACGCCCCGCGGGATGAAGCCCAGCAGTGCCGCGTTGATGAACAGGTTCATTTTCGGCGCGTGGGCGGCTTTGCTGAAAATGTCGAGCACATCGCCGACGCGGTAACCCACCGGGTCCACCAGGTGAAAGCACTTTTTGGCTATGGCGTTCTGATGGCTCAGGTGGTCCAGAGCGTTCACCACGAAATCAACCGGCACGATGTTGACGCGGCCGCCCTCCAGCCCCACGGCCGGCATCCAGGGCGGCAGCAACTGGCGCATGCGCTGGATCAGCTTGAAAAAGTAATAAGGGCCGTCGATCTTGTCCATCTCGCCGGTCTGGCTGTCGCCGACCACCATGGCGGGGCGGAACACCGTCCAGGGCACTTTGCATTCCTTGCGGACGATTTTTTCGCTCTCGTGCTTGGTCCGGAAGTAAGGGTGGTCGTAGTTCTCGGCCTCCTCGAACATGTCTTCGCGGAACACCCCTTCATAGAGGCCAGCCGCCGCAATGGAGCTCACATGGTGAAAGTGCCCTGCCTCAATGGCCTTGGCAAATTCAACGGTGTTGCGCGTGCCGTCGATGTTGACGGCAATCTGGCTCTCCTCATCGGCGCCCAGGTCATACACCGCCGCGAGGTGATGGAAATGATCAATCTGGCCTTTGAGCTTCTTGATGTCCTCACTGCTCACGCCCAGCTTCCTGGCCGTCAGGTCGCCATGAATGGCCACGGCCCGGCTGGCGCTGACGCCCCAGTACTCGCGCAAGGCAGCCACCTTGCTGGCACTTTCGGCGCGGATCAGGAAATAAACCGTGCTCCCCTTGCGCTGCAGCAGTTTCTTGACGAGGCGTTTGCCGATGAAACCGGTGGCTCCCGTGACGAAATAAGTCATTGTCATTGTGTGTCTCCGCTGAACGGTCAGGCAAAAATGGATTCTTGCCCAAACACCTGCCCTCGCCATTCAGCAGAAACCCGCGCAAACCCGCGGCGCTGGCGCTTTCCCGTAGAGCCGGCTCTCTAGGCTTCTAGAAGCCGGCACCTACACGCCACCGCATGATGGGCTTATATTTCCACCCTGTGCAGCACCGGTCAGGCACCCGCCGCCTGGGCTGCGTCCGTCATCCACTTCGCCCGTCAGGAGCACACCATGGTCAAGAAACTGCAAAAAATGAGCGCTGAAAAGAAATCGGCCCCCCATCTGTCGGGTGCCGTCAAGGACTCGGCCCAACAGATCTGGCTGGCAGGCCTGGGTGCCTTTTCCAAGGCGCAGGAAGAAGGCGGCAAGGTGTTTGAAACCCTGGTGAAGGAAGGCCTCTCCATCCAGCGCAAGACCCAGGCGGCCGCTGAAGAGAAAATTTCTGAAGCTACCAGCAAGATGGCCAACATGGCCACCGACATCCAGTCCAAGGCCGGCCACCAGTGGGACAAGCTGGAAACGATTTTTGAAGACCGCGTGTCCAAGGCGCTGAACAAGCTGGGCGTGCCGTCTGCCAAGGACATGGCCGCCCTCTCGGCACGTGTCGATGCACTGAGCAAACAGCGCTCCGCTGGTGCCACCAAGCCCGCTGCCAAGGCAGCCGCCCGACCCGTCGCCAAGAAGGCAGCGGCCAAGCGCCCTACGGCACGCAAATCGGCCTGAGCCATTCCTCACTGACCTACTGGCCACGGCCATGACTGAAAAAGGGCAATTCGTTTTGCCCTTTTTTTCGCCTGTTCTCGCCGGCCACCGCCAGCACCCTCCTGCCGGTAGCGCGACCTACCTCACCGCCAGGGGGCCGTGCTGGACATCCCTGATGCGCACCCCGCGTCCTGTGGGGTAGAGTGTTTCTGGAGTGTTCCAAGAGGCAAATGCCTGTTTCGCTTCATCACACAAGGCACCACAACCATGGCGAAAAAAGCGCCGCGCCGTACAGCGGAGCGGATTCTGGAGGTCACGCTGGACCTGTTCAACCGCTTTGGTGAACCCAACGTCTCGACCACACTGATTTCAGCCGAGCTGGGCATCAGCCCCGGCAACCTCTACTACCACTATCCCGCCAAGGACGAGCTGATCAATTCGCTGTTCGACCGCTACGAGGCGTCGCTCGGCGAACTCCTCAATGCCAGCGACGGCGTGCGCGACGTGGAGGACGCCTGGTTCTTCATGCACACCCTGTTCGAGCTGATCTGGCAGTACCGCTTTCTGTACCGCGACCTGAATGATCTGCTGAGCAAGAACCGCCGGCTGGAAACGCATTTCCAGTGGGTGTTGAAGAACAAGACACGGTCGGTGAAGTCCCTGCTCGACGGCATGAGCCGTGCCGGCAGCCTGCAGATCGACTCGCGTGAGGTCGAAGCCACGGCCACCAGCATGGTGGTGGTCCTCACCTACTGGCTGAGCTTCGAATATGTTCGCGACCCGCGCAATGCACTGGAGCCCGCGAATGCCCAGGCGGCCTTGCTGCGGGGTGCCCACCATGTGCTGAACCTGCTGATCCCTTACCTGGAGCCGGGCCAGCGAAACCATCTGCAGACACTGGTGGGGGCCTATGGTTCCGCGGTGAAAACATAGCCTCAAGGCCTGGTTTTCAGGGCTTTTTCACCTCGCGGGACAAGGGTTGAACCCGATAAGATCAACCTTGCGATAACAACAACTGACGGAGACAGACAACATGCCCAAGTGGACACACTTCCCACACAGCGGGGACTACAGCTTCGACACCACCAGCCTGAAAAAACACTGGGCCCGCCTGCACCAGGGTGACTGCGAGCCCCTGCCCAAAGACGCCGCCGTGCTGCAGGCCTGGGTGCTGTTTCACAACGGCGAATTCCAGAAAGCGGCAGAAGCCGGCATCAAAGCCGGTGGCGATGGCGTCACAGTGGCCAACAAGGCCACCAGCCTCTACGCCACCTATCTGGAAACCAAGGAAAAGACCAAGCTCGACCTGTTCATGGAAGTCGCGGCGCGGGCTGAAGCCCAGCAGGCGGTCGACCCCAAGAACGCCAACGCCTGGTACTGGCAGGCCTACGCCCTGGGCCGCTACAGCCAGGGCATCAGCGTGGCCAAAGCGCTGGCGCAGGGCTTGGGCAGCAAGGTCAAGACCGCACTGGAAAAGGCCATCCAGCTCTCACCCAAGCACGCCGACGCCCACATTGCGCTGGCCGCCTTTCATGCGGAGGTGATCGACAAGGTCGGCTCACTCATTGGCGGCATGACCTACGGCGCCAAGAAGGATGCGGGGCTGTCGCTCTACAAGGACGCCCTCAAGCTGCACCCGGGTTCGGCCATCGGCATGATCGAGTACGCCAACGGCATGGTCATGCTGGAAGGCGACAAGAAAATGAAAGAAGCCACAAAACTCTACGAACAGGCAGCCGCCAGCAAGGCCCTGGACGCCGCCGAACGGCTGGATGTAGAGATGGCGAAGGCCGAGCTTGAGGACTGACTTTTATAGCCGCAGCCAACTGCGCGCAATCCACGCTCAACAGTCGGCCTGCAGCAGCATTCATTGCCGGAAGCCAGGGCAACTGAACTGCGTCCACGTCAGCGCCTGCGCAGCGTTGGATAATCGGGTCCTTGTTAGTCACCCATGAGACCGCCTTTCAACTGGCAGTCACCTTCAACTTGCAACTCAAAAAATTGAATTGGCGTCTCGCCGTCGTCTGTTTAGTCAGCGCCTCAGTGGGACTGTCGATGGCCATCATCAGCATTGCCAAACTGCTGCTGTTACTCACCGCGGTAACAGCGCTGTTTTTCAACAAAGCCCTGCGTGCGAATGCGAGGGAAGTCCTGGAAACCCGCACAGTTTTCTGGATTTTTTGCGCCCTGGCTGCTTTCGCAGCAAGCATGATCTGGACAGTTGCTCCAGACGCCGATGCGCTGGGGTCATTTGCCAAATATGGCAAATTGCTCACCATTGTTTTGCTGATGATGTTGATCAAAGATCGGCGTGAGGCGCTTTACGCACTATGCGCCTTTGTCCTTGCCCAGACCTTTCTAATGGCCAGTTCATGGATGCTCTTTTTTAATCTGCCTGTGCCATGGGCCACCTCGAATATGGCACTTGCCGAAAAAGCGGTCTTTTCGAGCTATCTCGATCAAGGCATCATCACTTCAGTGTTCGGCGTCATTTGCTGGCATTTGCGTGATCTGGCTCCTAGCCTGCGGGTTCGCTGGGCGGTTGTGTCGCTTGGTATGCTCAGTCTATTGAACGCGGTTTTCGTGCTGGGTGGAAGGAGCGGACATGCGGTTGCCATCGTTATTGTGTCGCTGGCCATGATGTGGGAGTTACCCAAAAAGCTGCGAGCAGGCATATTGCTTATGCCGCCCCTCTTGCTGGCTGCACTGATGCTGACATCTCCCAAAGTGCATGACCGTACGATGCAGGTTGTTCATGAAGTGCAGTCCTATGCACGGCAGACCCCGTCGGCAACAGATACGTCCTCGGGTATCAGGCTGACGCTATGGCACGCAGCATTGACCAGTATCGGGCACAACCCCGTAGCAGGCTCGGGGATAGGCAGTTGGAGCACCGTCTACAACCAGATTCAACATCAACAGAACCCTTCGCACGTCGATATTCAAGGCAACGGAAACCCGCACCATGAATACCTTCTGTGGGGCGTACAACTGGGCATACCCGGGGTGGCCTTGCTGCTAACGTTATTTTGGGCGATTGTGCGGGATAGCCAAGTCATGGACAAACCCGCGTCACGCGCCCTGCAGACCGTCGTGCTGGCTCTTGCTGTGGCTTGCCTGTTCAATTCGAGTATTTACGACGCCTTGATCGGTGATTTTTTCTGCGTCGTGATCGGTCTTCTCATGGCGCTCGGGCTTCGTTTGAAACCCCAGCGCTGACTCAGGGCACCCACGGTTTGCCGCGGTACCAAGCCTGCCGGGCCATGCGCAGCATCGGATGGTCGCCGGGCGTGTCACCATAGGCATGCAGCGTGATGTGTTCAGATGCCGCAGCGCCAAACCGCTCGGCCAGCCACGCGTTGAGGCGCAGCACTTTTTGCTCGCCATGACAGTTGGGGGTATGCATGCGGCCGGTGAGGCGGTTGCCTTGCCATTCCATCTCGGTGCAGATCAGGGCCTCACAACCCAGTTGCTTCGCCACCGCCGGCAGATACAGGTCGGGCGACGCGCTGACCATCACGCAGTGGTGACCCTGGCTTTGGTGCCAGGCCAGGCGCTCCGCCGCCCAGGGACGCACCTGCCCAGGAAAATCCTGCGCCAGCCAGCGGCGCGTCCAGTCGGCCATTTCGGCGCTTGAGCGGCCCGTCAGGGTCGCCCGCATCAGACGCCCCTTGGCTACGTCATTGCGCACCCGGCCTAGCGCATAGCCCGCCAGCCACGGTGAACACCGGAGCAATGCCCACAGAAACCGTGGCCAGCCCAGCCCACGCGCGAGGAAGGGCGTGAAGGTGTCCCGCCAGGTGATGGTGCCGTCGAAGTCGAATGCTGCGACCACAACAGGCGGTGAGCCCTCGGCAGCGCTTACCGGGCGCATCGCACCTGCCCGCAGTAACGCTCGCAGAACGGGCAGCCGGTCATCGGCAGCCACTCCGGGATGTTGTAGTAGCGCTTGAAAATCTGCCCCAGCACGCCTTCACGGTAGGCTTGGTAGTTGAAGCCTTTGCCCTCGACCGCATAGAACACCACACCGCTTTCTTCAAACTTCAGCGTCTGCACGGACTCAAAATAAGGCCTGTAGGCCTCGAGCTGCGGCGGATCGGCCAGGATGACGCGGAGGGTCTTGCCCTGGTACAGCGAAAAGTCCACCAGTTGGTCGTCCTGCCGCGCGTGGAACTTGCCTTCGCCGAACACCGGCATGTACTGGCGCCGCTCAAAACCGAAAATCGAGGCCGGCGTGTAGGCCTCGCCCATCAGCACCACGCCGGGCGCCTCGACCTTTTTCAGCATCTCTGCGGTGCGGTAGCTGCGTACCACCTGCGGATAGAGTTTGGACAAGGCCGGTGTGGTCCGCCACGTGTCCAGCGTCGTGCTGTAAAGGGCTGCCACCACCAGCACATGCAGACCGGCAAACACTGCCAGCCCGCGGGCGCAGCGCTTGAGCTGGTCGGCGGGCAAGGCAAACGCCAGAAAGGCAAAGCCAAACGGGTAAAACGACAGCACCCAGTGCAGGCCGATGACCTTCTTGCCCGACAGCAGCGCGAAAAAGGCCAGCGGCACCAGCACCAGGCAGGCCAGCAGGCGGTAGCGCCGGGCGGCATCGACCATGGCCGCGCGGTGCCGCAGCACCATCCACACGGCCACCGGCGTGATCAGGTAAATCATCATGCCGAGATAGGTCAGTGGCTTGCGCCACTCGAACACCGCGTCTTCATTGCGGTTGTAGACGTTGAACATGATGTTCGACCAACCGTGGGACATGTTGTAGGCGATGTTGATGGCAGGCCCCGGCAGGGCGCACCCCACCAGCACCACCAGCCCGGCCAGGCGTTCGCGCCGGTACAGCGCGAAATACACCAGATAAGCCAGCCCCAGCACCACCGAAAAGTACTTGGACAAAAACGCACAGCCGATGAACACGCCCGACAGGGCATAGAGCCCGTAGGCTGCGCCATCGAGCCGCTCGCGCCGCTCGGCACGGAAGAGCGCCGCCACCGACAGGGCCGACCAGAAAATCAGCGGGGTGTCGGTGGTGATCAGCGTGTTGAGCCAGTTCAGCGGCGCCAGCCAGAAGAACAGCACCGCCCAGGCCGCACGCACACGGTCCAGCGGCTTGAGCGCCCACCACAGCGCCGCCCCCAGCGCCAGCGGCAGCAGCACAATCGGCAGCCGGATGGCACCCAGGCTGTCGCCCAGCGTGGCCCGCATCAGTGCGATCAGCCAGCCCACCATGGGCGGGTGGTCGGAATACCCCCAGGCCGGGTACACCCCCCACCAGTAGAAAAAGGCTTCGTCGCCGGTGACGGGAAAGGTCAGAGCGATCCAGCCACGCAGCAGCAGGGACAGCAGGCCTGCGCCCAGCAGCCAGCGGATCAGGGGGGTGGGCAGGGTAACGGATGCTTCGTTCTGGGGCATGGGGACTGTGACAGACACTCTGGCGCAGGAACTGGCCGCTGCACCTTGAAAGGACGAAAGATCGGGGTGAGCCGCCTCGGAGGCAAGCCGCTACGGCAGGGCTTACCGGAAGCTAATGTCCCGGCGGATGGCCGCACTATAAAGCAAGGCCAGCAGGCCCAGTGCCACAGCGAGCCAGAGGGTGAGCAGGCGCACCACCACGGTCACCGTGAGCGCGCTCCCTGCCGATGCACTTTGCGCGACCAGCAGCCCCACCAGCACCGCCTCCATACCACCCAGCCCGGCCGGCAAGGCCGACAGCGCCCCCGCCACCATGGCCACGGCGTAAAACCCGATGGCGGTCAACAGCGGCAGGTGAACGTCGAGCGCGCGGCAAATCATCCACAGGGCCAGGCCCTGCGCACTCCAGGCCACCAGCGTCAGCACAAACCAGACGGCTGGCTGCAGGCGTAGACAGCGCGCGGCCTCCTCCAGCCAGGCAAAGCGCTGCACCAGTGCCACGCGGAAGCGCCACAGCAGCGCCAGCGCTGTCGCCGCCACCAGCACACCACCAGCCAGCAACCCATACAGCAACACCGGAACCGCCTGAACCGCCCCGTGGGTGAGCGCCCACCACAGCGCGGGCACGCAGAGCAGCAACAGACAAAACAAATCCGCCAGCCGCTCGGCGCCAAAAATGGCCAGGCTCTGCGCGGTACTCAGGGGCCGATGCGCCAGCATCAGGCCGCGCACCGCCTCGCCCACGTTGCCCGGCGTGGGGGTGAAGGCATAACCGGCCACATA
The DNA here is from genome assembly GCA_943370905.1 of Synechococcus sp. UW140. Taxonomy (GTDB): domain Bacteria; phylum Pseudomonadota; class Gammaproteobacteria; order Burkholderiales; family Burkholderiaceae_C; genus Polaromonas. The sequence goes on along the minus strand of CALRSS020000008.1, from coordinate 112,726 downwards.
CAGCCGCAGCCCCTGCCACCACCCGAAGGGCCGGCCGTAATGCGCCATCCACAAACGCCAGCGGATACCGCGAAGCAGGTAATTGAGCAGGCACAAGCCCGCCGCCTGCAGACCCGTCCAGGACCACAGCACCGAGAGCGACGCAGCGCGGCTGTCGCCCCAGATCAGCAGCGCGGCGGCGTAGGCCGTGGCCACACCGCCCAGCACCAGCAGCAGGCGCTTGAGCGGAAAACGACTGGCGGCTGGTGCCGGGCTCACAGCCGGTGGCTCAGAAAGATCACAACCCACAGCAGACCCCCGCCCAACAGCCAAGGGTCCCGCAGCAGGTCGCGCGCCACATCTTCCCCGCGGCCGCGATGCACCTGGTAGGTGTAGCGCAACATGCCGAAGATCACCACCGGCACCGTGTACAGCAGGCGCTCGCCGTGCTGCATCTGGGCCTCGGGGCTGGTGGCAAACAGGCTGTAGGTGGTGAGCGTGGCCGTCATGGTCACGGCGATGAAGGTGTCGAGCAGCGCCGGCGGGTAGTGGGCCAGCACCGCCCGCCGGCTGGATTCGTCATGGAAGGTTTCGGCCTTGCGCTTGCAAAAGCCCAGGAACAACGCCACAAAAATCCCGGTGAGCAGCAGCCAGCGCGAGGGCGGAATGCCCACCGCCACCGTGCCCGCCAGCAGCCTGAGCATGAAGCCCGAGGCAATGATGGACACATCCACAACCGGCACCTGTTTGAGGCGCCACGAATAAGCGATGTTCAGCAGCGCATACACCGCCAGCAGCACCAGCAGCACCCGGTTGTCAAACGCCAGCAATACCCCGGTTGCCAGCAGCAGCACTGCCAACGCCAGCGCCAGCGGAGCGCTGACAGCGCCGCTGGCCAGCGGCCGGTGGCGCTTGGTAGGGTGCAGGGCGTCACTGGCCCGGTCATGCCAGTCGTTGAGGATGTAGACCAGGCTGGAGATGCAGCAAAAGGCAGCAAAGGCCGCGAGCACGCGCAGATCCAGCGCCGTGTCGCGCCAGCTCTGGCTGAACATCAGGCCTGCGAAGACGAAGGCGTTTTTCAGCCACTGGTGCGGCCTCATCAGGCGAATCAGGGCCAGGGCAGACGGGTTTGATGAGGGCATGGGAAAAACCAAAGGCGACGGACAACAGCTGGCGCGTACCCTGATAAGCATAACTGACAGGTCCACCCGGTCCGGCGCCTGAAGTCGCGCCTGAGGCCTGGCCTGACGCTTTGGTCAAAACAGTCCAGAATCGGGTCATGAACGCTGTCGCCACCCCTTCTCTTCCCGCCGGATCTTCACTGCAGTCCGCCATGCCACTGCCGCCGGTTTCCGACCATGCCCTGCGACTCATCCAGTCGCTGGTCCAGATGAATACCGTCAGCCACAACTCCAACCTGGAGCTGATCCACTTCGTGCGGGACGAGCTGCACACACTTGGCGTGAAAAGCCGTATCACCACGAATGCCGACGGCAGCAAGGCCAACCTGTTTGCCACGCTGGGCGAAGGCAAGCCGGCCGGCATCATCCTGTCGGGCCACACCGACACCGTGCCCTGGGACGGCCAGGCCTGGTCGATGGACCCGCTCTCGGCGCTGATCCGTGACGGCAAGCTGTATGGTCGCGGCAGCTGCGACATGAAAGGCTTCATCGGCATGGCGCTGGCCCATGCAGGCGAGTTCCTGAACAGCCGTGCACCGTTCGCCGTGCACCTGGCCCTGAGCTATGACGAGGAAGTCGGCTGCATGGGCGTGAAGGAGCTGATTGCCGACCTGAAGGACGCCGGCATCCGGCCGCTGGCCTGCATCGTCGGCGAGCCCACCAGCATGGTGCCTGCCATTGCGCACAAGGGCGTGTACCGCTACAAGTGCTGCGTGCGTGGCAAGGAGGCGCATTCTTCGCTCACACCGCAATCCGTCAACGCCATCGAGATGGCCGCCCGGGTGATCGGCAAGCTGCGCGACATGGCCGAAGGCTTTGAGGCCCACGAGCCCCGCTACGAAGGCTTTGACGTGCCCTTCAGCACCGCCAGCGTCGGCCAGTTCCATGGCGGCATTGCCGACAACGTGGTGCCCCGCGACGCCGAGTTCCGCTACGAGTTCCGCAACCTGCCGACAGCCGATGCGCACCAGATGCAGCAGGAGGTACGCGCTTACGCCGAGCGGGCCGAGCCGGCGATGAAGAAGGTAGCGCCCGACGCCGGGTTCAGCTTCGAGACGCTCTGCGAAGTGCCTGCTTTTCAGGGCTCTGCCGACGACGCGGTGACCCGGCTGGCCCAGCGGCTGGCCGGTGAACAGCGCATCACGCAAGTGGCTTTCGGTACCGAGGCCGGCCTCTTCCAGCATGCCGGCATTCCGACCGTGGTGTGTGGGCCGGGCAGCATCAACGATGCCCATCAACCCGATGAATATGTCAGCTTCGAGCAGTTGGCGCGTTCACAGGCCTTCATGCGGGGTCTGGTCGCGACCACCACCCTGGCCTGAACCGGTCGCCGGTGAAGGCGATGGGGATCAGGTGCGCACGCGACCGTCGCCGGTCAGCATGGACAGCTCGACGAAGCTGGACGCCACATGGTCGTTCGAAGAGAACGACACCGAAAAGCCACCGAGTTGCTGGCTGCCGATGCTTTCCAGCCCGGTGACCAGTGTCTCCCGGGTCGGCTTGGGGCCAGCGCGCCGCAGACCCTCGACAAACAGTCGCGCCGCCACATAGCCTTCCATGCTGGAGAAGTTGGCCTGCACGCCGTTGCCCGCGGCCTTCACGGCCTCGACGAACTCGCGGGTGATGGGTTTGGCCGCGCTGTAAGGCGTGGGCATGACCTGCGACACCACCACGCCGGCGCCTTCCTTGCCCAGCTCGTCGGCCAGCGCCTGCGTGCCCACAAACGACACGTTGTAGTAAGTGCCGCCGTAGCCAGCCTTGCGGGCCTCGCGGATGAAAGCCGCACAGGCCTTGTAGGCGCCAATCTGCACGACCGCGTCCGGACCGGCCGCCACCAGCGTCTTGACCGCCTGGGCAACGTTCACGGTGTTGCGCTCCACCGTGGCTTCGGCCACCGGCTTGAGCCCCTGCGCACCCAGCGCCAGCGTGACACCGCTGAGGCCAGCCTTGCCATAGGCATCGTTCTGGTAGAAAACCGCGATTTTTTTCAGCCCAAGGCTGGTCAGCTGCTTGACGATCAGGGCCGTTTCGTCGTTGTAGGACGCCCGCACATGGAAGGCGTAACGGTTGAACGGATCACGCAGGGCCATGGCGCCGGTGAACGGTGCAATGAACGGCACCTTTTCCTTGGTGGCCTGCGGCAGGGCCACCACGCTGGTGGGGGTGCCGATGTAGCCGAACAGGGCGAAGACATCGTCGGCCAGCAGCTTGCGCGTGTTCTCGGCGCATCGGTCAGGCTCATATCCGTCGTCGAGCTGCTGGATTTCAATGTGCCGCCTGGCGACACCGCCCTGGGCATTGACCTGGTCGAAGTACATCTTCGCGCCCTGATGGAACTGGATGCCCAGCTGGGCGGCCGGCCCGGTGAAAGCCGCGGACTGGCCCAGAATGATCTTGCCCTCGGACTGCGCGCGCGCCAGGTTGAACCCGGCGAGCATGGCGGCGCCCGTGGTGATGGAAAACTGCCTGCGGTTGATGTGCATGCATATATTTTTCCCAACAACACTTACCTTTGGTAGCGCCTTTGCGTAACAGAACGAAACTGGGTGGTGTGAATTGCTACTTTAGTGTTTATTCAACGTGAGCGGGCCGCCAGAAGGGCAGCCAAAGGCATCAAAGGCGGGGCCGCGTGCGTAGCGTCGATCCAACGGCAAAGCCGCTCTGCAATACCCCGCTGCCAGCAGGGGCAACAGTATTTACTTCCTGTTGGTCGACCTGTTCGCCGACCTGTTCGCCGACCGGCACGCTCACTCGCGCAAACGTCCGGTGGCGTCCACCAGCCCCAATTCGACCATTTTGGAGCCGACGCGATCGCCATCGAAGTGGATGCGAAAGCCGCCCAGGTTCAGCTCCTGCATCGAATCGAGGGCCTTGCGCAGCCTGGCACGCGTCGGGTCTTTGCCGGTCTTGCGCAAGGCCTCGGTGTAGGTCCACGCCGCGATGTAGCCTTCGAGCATGTACACATTGGATTTACCCAGCTTGGCAGCGGCCGCATCGGCCTGCAGCTCACGCACCAGTGGGCTCTTGGCGTTGTCAGACTTGGGCGTCACGCGCACCAGCACGACGCCGGCACCCGCTGCGCCAAGTTGCTCGGCCAGCAGGCTTTCGCCGGTGTTGGAAAAACCGTAGATCGGTCCGCGATACCCCTTGAGCCGCAGCTCGCGAATGGCGGCGGCCGCCCCGGCGGTATCGCTGATCACCAGCACCGATTCGGGCCGCTTGCCCATCACCTCGGCCACGGCGGGCGCCACCTGGGTACCGGCCAATGCGGCCTTGGCCACCAGGTTGGCACCCAGCCCGCCCATGGTCCGCTCGGCCGAGTCCAGCGCCGCCAGGGACTCAGCGTCCTTCGCATGCAGGATGGCGAGCTTGCGCATGCCCAAGGTCTCGGCATGCCGCGTGATCACCGCCGCCTCTTCCGAATACCCGGGCCGCACCGAATACACATTGGGGTAGAGCGACCCACGCAACTCGTCCGCGCCGGCCATCGGCGCGAAGAGCAGCACGTCGGTGTCCTTGAGCAGGGCATTTACCGCCGTGACCTGGGGCGAGCCGTAATAGCCGAACAGCGAGAACACCTTTTGGTCGAGCAGCTTGCGTGTGTTGGCCACCGCCGTTTCCGGGTTGCCGGTGTCGTCCAGCGTGGTGAGCTCGATCTTGCGCCCATTCACACCGCCCGCCGCGTTGATGCGGTCGAAGTACAGCCGGGCGCCTTGCGCGAAAGGCAGGGCCAGGATGGCGGTGGGGCCGGTCATCGCCGCCGACTGGCCGATGGCAACAGCCGTTTTGCTGATGCCCTCATCGGCAGCGTAGGCCGAAAGACCCGACAGCGCGAGGGCCGCTAACATGGAGATGTGCGTGCGCCGTACCAAGCGGCAAACAGCCTGACATGTCCGGATGCTTTGGACCCGGACGCTTTGTGTTGTGGTGGTCATCTGTTTTCCCTCCCGGGGGCTTCCCGGGTGACCGCCACTATAGAGATGAACCATGAGCAACACCATCCGCATCGCCCCTATCGCTAACCCTCAAGCCCAACCGTCCGCGGGCACGGTCCAGGTCAGGGGTGCTTGCCCGCACGACTGCCCCGACACCTGCTCGCTGCTGACCACGGTTGAGAACGGCATCGCGACGCGGGTGCAAGGCAACCCCTATCACCCGCAGACCGGTGGCGTGCTGTGCAACAAGGTCTCGCGCTACACCGAACGCACCTACCACCCGGAACGCTTGCTGCAACCGATGCGCCGAACAGGGCCCAAGGGCAGCGGACAGTTCGAGCCCGTGAGCTGGGACACCGCCCTCACCGACATCGCCGCGCGCCTGAAAGCCATTGCTGCGCGCCACCCGGAAGCCATCGTGCCCTACAGCTACGCCGGCACCATGGGCCAGGTACAGGGCGAGAGCATGGCAGGCCGCTTTTTCAACCGGCTCGGCGCCTCTTTTCTCGACCGCACCATCTGTTCCACCGCCGGCGGTGAAGGCATGACGCAAACCCTGGGCGGCAAGGTTGGCATGCGGGTGGAGTTTTTTGCCGAGTCCAGGCTCATCATCATCTGGGGCAGCAATTCCATCGGCAGCAACCTGCATTTCTGGCGCTATGCGCAGCAGGCCAAACGCGACGGTGCGCGGCTGGTCTGCATCGACCCGCGCAAAAGCGAGACCGCCGAAAAATGCCATGAGCACATCGCCCTGCTGCCGGGTACCGACGCGGCGCTGGCGCTGGCGCTGATGCATGAACTCATCACCCACGACTGGCTGGACCACGATTACATCGCGCGCCACACGCTGGGATGGGAGGCCTTGAAGGAGCGTGCCCTGCAATGGCCGCCAGAGCGCGCCGCCTGGGTGTGCGGCATTCCCGTGGAACAGATCCGGCGGCTGGCGCACGACTACGGGCAATGTTTTGTCCAGCAGCAGCCAGCGGCCATCCGGCTGAACTACGGCATGCAGCGGGTGCGTGGCGGCGGCAATGCGGCGCGCGCCGTGGCTTGCCTGCCCGCCCTCATCGGCGCCTGGCGGCACCGTGCGGGCGGCGTGCTGCTCAGCAGCTCAGGGCTCTTCCCCGTCGACAAGGCGGCCTTGCAGCGGCCCGAGCTGCTGGCAGGCCGCACGCCCCGCACCATCAACATGGTCACCATCGGCAACGACTTGCTGGCGGACAGCTCACCGGCCTTCGGCCCGAAGATCGAAGCCCTCATCGTCTACAACAGCAACCCGGTGGCGGTGGCGCCCGAGTCGGGCAAGGTAGTGGAGGGCTTTGCGCGCGACGACCTCTTGACCGTGGTGCTGGAGCACTTCCAGACCGACACCGCCGACTACGCCGACTACCTGCTGCCCGCCACGACGCAGCTGGAGCACTGGGACGTGCACAGTGCCTACGGCCACACCGACGCCCTGCTCAACCGGCCCGCCATCGCGCCGCTCGGCCAGGCCAAACCCAACACGCAGATCTTCCGCGAGCTGGCGGCCCGGATGGGCTTCACCGAAGCCTGCTTTGCCGACGACGACCTCGCGCTGTGCCGTGCGGTGTACGGCGACAAAGTCAACTTCCAGACACTGCTGGACAAAGGCTTTGCCACACTGACACTGCCCGATGCACCGTTTGCCAACGGCGGCTTTCCGACGCCTTCCGGGCGCTGCGAGTTCTTCAGCCAGCGGCTGGCCGCGATGGGCCTCGACGGCCTGCCGGACCACGTGCCCAACCACGAGCCCAGCGGCAGCTCGCAGGCCTTCCCGTTGGCGATGATCTCGCCGCCGGCGCGCAACTTCCTCAACTCCAGCTTCGTCAACGTGAAAAGCCTGCGCGACATCGAGAGCGAACCGGTGCTGGAAATCCACGCCGACGACGCAGCCGCGCGGGGCATTGCCTCGGGGACCGTGGTCAAGGTGTTCAACCAGCGCGGCGAATACCGGGTGAAGGCTGAAATCTCGCCGCGCGCCCGGCCTGGCGTGGTCAACGGCCTGGGCATCTGGTGGCGCAAGCTCGGGCTGGACGGCACCAACGTCAATCAGTTGACCAGCCAGCACCTGACCGACCTGGGCCGTGGCCCGGTGTTCTATGACTGCCTGGTGCAGGTGCAGCCGGACGCTGCAGTAACCACTGCCACCGCCTGAGTGGCCACACGCGCATGAGGCTTGCCACGCTCCGCTGCACCTTGCTGACCAGCGTGCTCGGCGTGTTGCTAGCGGGCTGCAGCGGCCCCGCCTATTACTGGCAAACGGTCAGCGGCCACCTGCAGATGCTGAATGCTGCCAGGCCGGTGGATGAGTGGCTGGCCAATGCCAACGCGCCGGCCTCACTGAAAACCCGTCTGGCGCTTTCGCAGCGCATCCGCAGCTTTGCGGTGAGCGAGCTGCACCTGCCGGACAACCCAAGCTACCGGCGCTACGCCGACCTGCGCCGCAGTGCAGTGGTCTGGAATGTGGTGGCCGCACCCGAACTGTCGCTCAAACTCAAGACTTCGTGCTTTCCGGTCACCGGCTGCGTGGGCTACCGCGGCTACTTCGACGAAAGCGAGGCGCGCGCCGAAGCAGAGAAACTGAAAGCCGACGGCCTTGACACTGCGATGTATGGCGTGCCCGCTTACTCGACGCTCGGCTGGATGAACTGGGCTGGCGGCGACCCGCTGCTCAACACCTTCATCAATTACCCGGAGGGCGAGCTGGCCCGGCTGCTCTTTCATGAGCTGGCGCACCAGGTAGTGTTTGCGTCGGGCGACACCGCCTTCAACGAGTCCTTCGCCACAGCCGTCGAGCGCTTGGGCGGCCAGCGCTGGCTGGACACCCATGCCAGTGCCGAAGCACGGCAGGCCTATGCGCAGTTCAACGGCCGGCGCCAGCAGTTCCGCGCGCTGGCGCAACACACGCGGCAGGAACTCAGAATGATTTATGCCGAAGAAGAACCCTCTGGGGAGCAGACGGCAGACAGCGCCCTGGAGATCGCGCCCCGCCCTGTTTCTGCACAGCAAAAGGCAGAACGGCTCGCACTGAAGGCGGCGGCACTGGACAGGTTCCAGCGCGAGTACAGCGCACTGAAGGCTTCCTGGGGCGGCTTCGCCGGCTACGACCCGTGGGTGCTGCAGGCCAACAACGCCGCCTTCGGTGTGCAGGCCGCCTACGATGAACTGGTCCCCGGCTTCGAGGCCCTGTTTGCACAGCAGGGCCAGGACTGGCCACGGTTTTATGATGCAGTGAAGCAGCTGGCAAAACTGTCAAAGCCTGAGCGGCACCGGGCTCTGAAGGCGCTGGTACCCCCCACCTCACCACAGTCTGCGGCGCAAAAACCAAAGATAAGCAACCATCCTTTCCAGGAGACAAACCATGGCCGACATCCAGATCCGGCGTGAGCATTCGCTGGGCCTTGCCGAAGCGCGCAAGATCGCCTTCAAATGGGCCGAGCAGGCCGAAGAAAAGTTCGACATGGCCTGCACCTACGAAGAGGGCCAGACGGAAGACCTGGTCAGTTTCACCCGCTCGGGCGTGAACGGCACGCTGGCCGTGACGGCCAGCAGCTTTCAGCTCGACGCCAAGCTGGGCTTTCTGCTCGGCGCCTTCAAGGACCGCATCGAGGAGGAGATCGTAAAAAATCTCGATAACCTGTTGGCCAAAAAGCTAGATACCAAAAAGACCAGTGCCAAAAAGAAAGCGACAGGTTGATCAGACATGGGGTCGAACACGTCACCGGAGATGGCACCGAACATGTCATCAGCAGCCCCCTTTTTATCCACACCTCAAGGCGGACCATTGGCTGGGTTGAAAGTCATCGAACTGGGCCAACTGATTGCCGGACCGTTTGCCGCCAAGACGCTGGCTGACTTCGGTGCGGAAGTCATCAAGGTCGAAGCCCCTGGCGCCGGGGACCCTCTGCGCAAATGGCGTCTACTGAAAGATGGCACCTCGGTCTGGTGGCAGATCCAGTCGCGCAACAAGCGCTCGGTGGCGCTGGACCTGAAACAGCCCGAAGCGCAGGCGCTGGTGCGCCAGCTGGCCGGCGACTGCGACGTGCTGATCGAAAACTTTCGTCCCGGCGCGATGGAAGGCTGGGGCCTGGGGCCGGACGACCTGCTGGCGCTGAACCCGCGCCTGATCATGTTGCGCATCAGCGGCTATGGGCAGACCGGCCCCTACCGCGACAAGCCCGGCTTCGGCGTGGTCGCCGAAGCCATGAGCGGCCTGCGCCACCTGACTGCCGAACCGGGCCGCGTGCCGGTACGTGTCGGTGTCAGCATCGGCGACACGCTGGCTGCGCTGCATGGCGTGATCGGCATTCTGCTGGCGCTGCAGGAACGGCAACAATCCGGCCAGGGTCAGGTCATTGACGTGGCACTTTACGAGGCGGTGTTCAACTGCATGGAAAGCCTGCTGCCAGAGTACAGCGCCTTCGGTGCGGTGCGGGGCCCGGCCGGCAGTGCCCTGCCTGGCATTGCACCGAGCAACGCCTACCGCTGCAGCGACGGCGGCTACGCCCTGATTGCCGGCAACGGCGACAGCATCTTCAAACGCCTGATGGCCACCATCGGCCGGGACGACCTGGGCAGCGACCCGGCACTGGCCGACAACGCCGGGCGCGTGGCCCGCGTCGCTGAAATCGACGCCGCCATTGACCAGTGGGCTAGCAAGCGCACCGTGCATGACGTCCTGAGAGCGCTGGATAAGGCCTCGGTGCCAGCCGGCCGCATCTACACCGTGGCCGACATTGCGACCGACCCGCATTACCGCGCCCGCGGCATGCTGGAAGACGTGCGCATGGACGACGGCAGTACTCTGACCTTGCCGGGCGTAGTGCCTAAGCTCTCACGCACACCGGGCAGCCACCGCCGCAACGCGCCACAGGTCGGTCAGGACACCGAAGCCGTGCTGCTTGAGATGGGCCTGTCATTCGAACAGATCAGTCTCCTGAAAGCACAGGGAATAGTGGCGGGCGGCATACTCAGCTAGACCTTCATAACCCATGTGGTGAGAATCGACGAACCAAAAACTTAAATCGATTTAAGACGCAATTCGGCGCGGTCTGCCCGGATCTTTAGCGGAGTTCAACCGGTTGAACTTTTGGGCTGACGCCATCAAAGGGATTCAGACTGCATATCGCCTAATTGACAGGCAAATGGAGCGCACGCGAAAAGAGCGTCGGTCAATCCGTAGCGAGTATCGGTAGAAGCGCCACCTCTTGTTTTCTACTCTGCTCCTACTACCCCCATCCAGCGCAACATCACCTCTCGATGTGTCAGCTGAGCCGACGGCTTGCCCGTCACCCAAAGCTTCCACTCGTCGCTTTGCGCCTGCCAGCGTCCCACCGACAGGTCGGCATCCGGGTGCTCCGCTACCCGGCTCCAGTGCAAGCCCAGCCAATCCGGTACCCACCTTTGGATATCGCTCAGTTGGACTACCTTGTTAGCAAGCGTGGCAAATTCTGGCACCGGCTGGCCATCGATGCGGCTAATCGCCAGCCAGATTTGCTGGGGCCAGTGGTCAAGAGCGAGTTGAGTGCTGTCTTGATTGACCGATGCCCGCCAGTCTCTCGGATCTGAGGGAACCAGCCTAGCCGACGCCTCAGCACAGTCGGCCATGCGCTCTGCCAAGTACCGCTGTGCTTGGCTGAAGGCTTCCAGGCATGCTGCCCTGTTCTGCGGGGCATTAGCAAACCAAATGACTCCGAGTTCCAAGCTGCAACCGGCAATGCCAGGCATGGACTCGATCAGCTCCCGTAACTGCGTAATTTGCGTTTGCTGGATCGGCCCGAGCGGGGCATAGGCCACAGCATTCAACAGGGTTCCACCCACAAAGAGATGTTGCGCTGCACACCACCCGACCAATTTGTCAAACAACTTATCCTGCTCCTGCTCCAATGGTGGGGACTGAGCATCCCGTGCGTCAGGTTTCTCCAGTTCGATCCGGATATACAAAATTTCAGCTGGAATGTCGTGGAGATTCATATGGGGAAACCTTTGCTAGACGTATGCAGGCCTCGGGATTTAGAAGTCTGGGATGCTGAACTTGTTGCCCGGATTTTCAGATATTGAATGTACGCCGGCAATCGGCGGATTGGCCAGCGCAAACCTTCATGGCTTGACGTTTGGTGAGGGCAGGTCTGATGGGGTAGACGTCGGGCTGATCGGGGTCTGTACCTGGGGCATGAATACCTGGCCCAATGTCTTGATGCACAGGGTGTGGGGGATGTCGCAGACAAATCGATCATCTGACTGGCGCTGCTCCAGGACCAGTGGCGTTCCCTTGCTGATCGTGGTCACACCGATCAAGGGGTAGAAGCCCATCTCGGTCTCAATGACCATGCGGTCCCAAAACCCGCTCGGCGCGCTCATGTTGACGACGCGGCCTATGGGCTGGCTGGACACGACTTGGGACTCCCGGCTGTCGATGAGCCAGATCACGAACCAGAACAGGGTGACCACCGATACAAAAATGAACAGGCGCTGGAAGAGCTTGATCACAGCGCCTACTTCCTCGACGCTGCCGGGTGGTGGAGGCGGGTTCAGCGAGGAGGATTCGTATGAGGGGTTGATTGTGTTTTGCATCAGGCTTTCAAATAGATTGAAGTTGGAAGCGGGCGTAATAAACAACTCCCAGTTTCATCGACCTGGATTGCGTCTTATATCGATTTCGGTCTTGTTGGTTTACCGATCTTCACCGTGTGGGTTTTGAAGGTTAAGCGCTCAAACTTTTGGCACTCAACCCCCATCAATAGCTCTCAAGACTCGGGCGAACCAGGCGCGGGAAATTCTCCCCCATGGCGCTCGGGCTTGAACGCCGCAAGTTTTTTGGCCAATGGCGTTTCCACCGGCGTCTTCACCCTAAGCCAAGGGCCCAAGGTGTCTTGCAAGCAAGGCTCGCAAATATCGACCTCAACCCGATTGCCTTCACCAAAAATAGAGTTGTACCCTGCATTGAATCCGGTCGAGAACATTTTCGCGAAACCAACCTCGCCAAGCTCAACTTCTTTTCCGCACCGATCACACCGGATCTGATCGACAACGCTTACAGCTTCTATGGTTTTGAGTTGCATCGAATTCTCCTTGCGCTGTTCATGCCGTTCTGGACAGAACTTTAAGGCGCTCGACCCTGTACTGTGTTCCTATGATCCTGCCGAGGACCTGACTTCCGACGAAGTGTTAGTGATTTTTATGCCAAAAGGCACCCATTGCTGGTATGAGCTTAGTTATAGGTACCCTTTTATGGGTCGAAGCTTCAGTCACGAACCCGTTTTGGCTGCATTTCGTAGGTTTCTCAGTCTATTAGTTTAGAAAAAATATCTAACCAGACTGTTGTCGCCATCTTTAGTCTGCATTTAAGACATAAAAATCAGTTAGATCCTTTAAACGTCCCATAAAAGGGTACCTATCGCGTCTTCTACCCAATAAATTGTGACCTTCAGCCTCTAGAGTACTCGTATGTTTGTGCTCAGTCCTATAAAACGTTTTTAGAAATAGATTCGTTGATGTCCAATACAAGAAATCGATGCGCTGAACTAATAGTTTAGATGGGGCTTTTCCACGAATAGAAAGCAGCATCTAGTGATCGGATAGTTCTGATTTCACACTTGCAATGGCAAAAAATCGCGATGAACGCTGTCTGCGCCCAAGAAAGCTCAACGTTGACCGCAAACCGAAAATTGACAATGTCAAGAAAGTGACTTTAAAACCGGCAGCAACACAATATAAATATTTAATATTACGTTCTCTCTGGTTCAAGGAAAAAAACTATTTGCCACAAATCTCGTGTACATATATCCCAATATATCAACCCCAGTCCAGCTGCAGATCCAATAATCTTTCGCAAGAATGCAAATCTGGGCTTCAGTACAATTTTTCAGTTCGTATCGGCCACCCTGCTTCAAAAAAACTTCAAAAGGGCTGCCTACAAGATAGTACCTAATATTGGAATCGGAAAAATGCCCAATTTCCTGGGTGACGATAGATCGCGCTGTGCTGAAAGGCACTCCTTCTGCAACAAGTTTCACCAGGCGGCGTTGAGTGTAGCTATAGCGTAAACCATGGGCACCGTTCGAAATACCAAAATACTTTTTAGAGAGTTTAGCCATTCTTGCAGAAAATATCTTGCCACAAGGAATATCGTAACGACTGATATGATGAATCTCCCTATCGGTAATTCTCACCACATCTTCCCTTCTAAATTTTTCCAGCATTTCTGATAATACTTTAGGTACTGCAACCATACGGATGAGTCCACCTTTACCCTTAACTGTGTACGGCACCCATTCGTCGGAGAAGATAAACAAATTATCATACCAATCCCTAGGACTTCTGGGTTGCTCTTCAAGTCGAGCAATATTACAAAGTTCAATGGCACGTAAACCACAAAAATAACACAGAGCAATCGATATTGCCATTCTTGCGCATGCACAAGACTCCAGCAATTTAGCAGCCCATTTGTGTACATAAGCGCGACCCCGAGGCTTTACAGTCTCTACTTTCGAAGTGACATGTTTGAAGCGATTCCTGCAAAAACGCCCCAGGATCATGCTGTAACGATCTAAAGTTTTTTGGCAAACATAATTGCTTTTATATTCGATGAATCGAGTGATATCTTTATGTGTCGCATTTTCTAATCGAATTCCCTTCTGCCAAAGCCATTTTCCTAAATTACGAAGAACGCTCCTACAAGTGCGTTCAGACCCTATGCTACGTATCATATATTTATCACCGTGCCCCTTTTTCACACCATGGCGTGACATATTTTTTGTGAGAGACGAGGCCATAGACACATAATTATAAGATTGAGCCATTTATTTTCTCTTAGTTAATTAAGACAAAAAAGAGCGTGGAGACCTTGCACCCCAAGTTTAGTTAGACCATCATTCAATCCGCTCTACCAATTGAATGCCCCAGTGATTACTGAGTTTACTGAGTTATATTTAATATCTTTCGCTAATCAGCCGCTCGCATCAGCACGTGCGAATTATTTAATACTCGCACTAACAGGAGCGAATACTCTAAGGTGACCTTGCCGGAGCAAGTTCTGCAGACACACGGTTTTAAGGTGTGTAAATAGGTGGCGTCTTAGGTTTAGCGGTAAATGAATCTGTGAATAGATTCATTCACGATGGCTGGTAAGCCCGCGTTGAGATCGAACCGGCTGCGAAACTCCGGGTAGGATCTGATGGTATGGAATCTGAGTTGCCTCGGATCAAATCTGGCGTGGACATGCTGGTCCAGCGCAGACTGAATTCAAGTGTCTTAGAAGAATCAAAGACTAGGCTGGCTGACCGGCCGCTGCGGAGATGTGTGTATCTAGGAAGAAGTTTCTTGCTTCGGTAGCAGGATGTCAATCCCCACCCGAGCTCAAACGATGTTTTTATACAACAACAAAGACCAACGAGCCTGCGGCCCGTCGGCCTAATGCCCTCGATTGATTGTTGGATCTTGTACTCACTTCGGACTCTTAAAAGCCGCTTGTTAGTTCGTCACACCTATAAGTGCGACATGCCTCTGGAACACTAGACATTCCAAGCGCAATCTTTTTCCAGCAAATGACTTGGTCTGCAATTCCTCGGTGTTTTAGGGAGTTTTAGCGACGATTTCTTTGTTTTCGTCTTGCTAGCGACCCAGCTACGCTTCTTGCTAATGCTCGGCCACGATGAAGAGCATCTGTTCAATATGTCACGCCCCAACGCGACCGATACCAGTGAAGTTTCCCGACGAGTCGTAGACGCTCAACGGGACTCAATCACTTCAACGCCTCAATGAGTTCGACATACTGCTTCATAGCATCGTCCTGCGACGTGCCTTTGAGGCTGTTCCACGCGTCCCATTTGGCGCGGGCCACCATGTCGCCAAAGCCGGGTTTCTTGTCGCTGTTGTCACCGCTGCTGCCCTGTTTGTAGAGCGCGTAAATCTTCAGCAGCGTCATGTTGTCGGGGCGCTCAGACAGGTTTTTCGAATCGGCCATGGCTTTTTCAAAAGCGGCTTTCAGGTCGGACATGGGAGTCTCCGTTAATAACAATGGATGAGTGAGCAGAGGCTATCGGCCGGCAAGTGAGCCGCACCGGACAGCTCGGGTAACTGCCCGGTATCTTAGCCATCGCCTTCCCTGCAAAATAGGGAACTTACCCCAGCAGGGGCCGATTTCAGGGAGTGTTCATGGTCACACGTGTCAGGGCGGCGGTTGCCGGTCGGAAAGCCACCGTCGAAAAGACAACGAAGACAGCCCGCAAGGTGGCGGGCACAGTGCAGAAGAACATCACCCGCGCAGTGTCGGGCACGCTGGGCCTGTCGGGCGAGCGCATGAGCAAGGTCGACACGGCCTGGCTGCGCATGGACAGCGCCGCCAACCTGATGATGATCGTCGGCGTGTGGCAACTGGCCCCCGGCGTGAGCCATGCCGCGGTGTGCGAGCGCATTGAGGGCAGCCTGCTCAAATACCCCCGTTTCCGCCAGCGCGTGATGGAAGACGCCGCTGGCGCCACCTGGGTCGAAGACCGCAAGTTTGAGCTGGTTCACCATGTGGTGGCCGAGAAATTGCCGCCCTCCGGCAACCAGGAGCCAGCCCTGCAGGAGCGCGTGGCCGAGCTGGCCATGCAGCCGCTGGACCGCAAGCGCCCGCTCTGGCAGATCCATCTGGTCGAGGACTACACCGGGGCGGACGGCGTCAAGGGCAGCGCCATGATCGTGCGCATCCACCACTGCATTGCCGACGGGATTGCGCTGATCTCGGTGACGATGTCGATGGTCGACGGCGGCACACCACCGCCCGAGCGCCCGAAAAAAGCCGGTCTTGCCGATGCGCCGGAAGACTGGATCACCGACACCCTTCTCAAACCGTTCACCGACATCACCGTGAAGGCACTGGGCGCGCTGGGCGAAAGCACGGCGCGCTCGCTCGGCATGCTGGGCGACCCCAAGGGCATGCAGCGCGGCATGGAAAAAGGATGGGGCCATTCGGTGGACGCCACCAAGGTGCTGCTGCAACTGCTGTCAGATTCGGCCGCGCTGGCGCTGATGCCGGACGACTCGAAAACGCGTCTGAAGGGCCAGCCGGCGGGCGTGAAGAAGGTGGCCTGGTGCCACCCGATTCCGCTGGATGAGGTGAAGGCCGTCGGCAAGGCGCTGAACTGCTCCATCAACGATGTGCTGCTCAGCTGCGTCGCCGGCGCGCTGGGCGAATACCTGCAGTCCATGGGCGACGACGTGGCGGGCCAGGAAATCCGAGCCATGGTGCCAGTGAACCTGCGGCCGCTGGACCAGGCCCACAAGCTCGGAAACCGCTTCGGCCTGGTGCCGCTGGTGCTGCCGATCGGCGTGGCCAACCCGATCGAGCGTGTGTACGAGGTGCGGCGGCGCATGGCGGCGCTCAAGGGCAGCTACCAGCCACTGCTGGCCTTCAGCCTGCTGGCGGTGGCGGGCCTGTTGATCAAGCCGGCGCAGGACATGATGCTCAACCTGTTCTCGAAAAAAACCACGGCCGTGATGACCAATGTGCCCGGCCCGCGCGAGAAGCTCAAGTTCTGCGGCGCCACACTGGAACAGAGCCTGTTCTGGGTGCCGCAATCGGGCGATGTGGGGCTGGGGGTGTCCATCCTCAGCTATGGCGGTGGCGTGCAGTTTGGCGTCATCACTGACACCGCCCTGTGCCCGGAGCCGCAGCGCATCATCGACGAGTTCGTGCCGGAATTCGCCAAGCTGTCCATCGTCACGCTGATGCTGCCCTGGGGCGAGTGAACGTCCTGCCCTCAACGCGAGCTGCGCCGCCCGGCGCGTCGCACCATTCTCAGAAAGTTTTCCCAGTGGTCAAGGTCCAGATCTGGTCTGATTTTGTCTGTCCGTTCTGCATGATCGCCGAGCAGCCCTTGCTGGAAGCGGTGCAGGCCTTCGGCCTGCCGGTGGACATTGAATGGATGCCGTTCGAGCTGCGACCCTACCCGACGCCGACGCTGCGCCCGGAGGACAGCTACCTGCAGACGGTGTGGCCGCAGTCGGTCTACCCCGTGGCCGAGCGCTTCGGCGTCCAACTCCGGCTGCCCAGTGTGTCCCCGCAGCCCTACACGGCGCTGGCCTGGCAGGGTTACCAGTTCGCCCGCGCTCAAGGTGAGGGCCAAGTCTTGGGTCACGCCTACAACGACCGGGTGCTGCGGGCCTTTTTCCAGGAAGACCAGGACATCGGGCGCATGGACGTGCTGGTAGAGATTGCGCGTCGGGTCGGTCTGGACACCGTGGATTTCGAGGCTGCCTTGCAGACCGGCCGCTACCGCGAAGCCCATGCGCAAGCACTGGCCATGGCCCGCACGCAGGGCGTGAACGCGGTACCCGCATTCCGCATCGGGCCGCACTGG
The DNA here is from genome assembly GCA_943370905.1 of Synechococcus sp. UW140. Lineage (GTDB taxonomy): Bacteria > Pseudomonadota > Gammaproteobacteria > Burkholderiales > Burkholderiaceae_C > Polaromonas. Next base: position 95,266 of record CALRSS020000008.1, on the reverse strand, counting down.
CTGCCCGGCGTGCAGCCCGCCCACACCCTGGAGCGCGCGCTGCGCGACGCGGCGCTGACCGCTTAAATGGCAGTAGGCACGACAGTAAGCACGGCAGTGCGGCACCGCCTTGCCGGAGCCTTGCTCAACACCTCGGGCGGTGCAGCGGGAAGACCCCTCATCTTCCAGTCAGCTTGCCAGATATATTTATGTATGCAAAAATATATCAAGTACACACCATGCCTGTCAGCAAAGTCAATTCCCAGGCCCATGCGGCCTACCAGGACATCAAGAAAAAACTCCTGACGGGGTTTTTCAGCGGAAATGACCGCCTGCGGGAAATCGAGGTGGCCGAACTCCTGGCGCTGGGCCGTACCCCTGTGCGAGAAGCCCTGAAGCGCCTCGAAGACGAGGGGCTGCTGACGCACGAGCCGCGCCGGGGGCTGGTGGTTACCACGCTGGACCAGCAGGCCGTGACCGAGCTCTACGCCATGCGGGAGGTGCTCGAAGGCGCCGCTGCAGCCTTTGCGGCACGCCACGCCACCGATGCTGAAATCGCCAACATGGCGCTGATCCTTGAAGAATGCGCCGAGGGCGGCGATCCGGTGGAGCTCAACCAGCAGTTCCACCAGGCCATTTATGGGGCTGCACACAACCGTCACCTGATCCGCTCGCTGCAGTCGATGACCGACTCGACCTACCTGCTGGGCCGCAGCACGCTGGCGAGCCCGTCGCGCGCCTCGGTTGCGGCGCAGGAACACGCAGACATCCTTGAAGCGATACGAGACCACGACGGGCCGCGTGCGAGCGCCCTCGCCCAGGCCCACATCCGCAACGCACTGCTCGAACGCCTGAAGATGCTGCGCCAGCAGCAGGCCGCCACCTGAACCCTGTCAGAAGGAGATACCCGGCAATGACCGTCACGAAACCCCTGCACCGAACCCAGTTGACTGCGATGGCCCTCCTGGCTGCAATGGCCCTGCTGCCCGGCCTGGCCATGGCGCAGACCTACCCCGCCCGCACCATCACGCTGGTGGTTCCTTTTGCTGCCGGCGGCGGAACCGACAGCATCGCGCGCGATGTGGCCAAAACCCTTTCCGAGAAGCTCGGCCAGCCTGTCATCGTGGAGAACAAGGGCGGCGGTGGCGGCACCATCGGGGCGAACGCGGTCGCAAAGGCGCAGGCCGACGGCTACACGCTGCTGTTTGCCACGTCGACGTTCGTCACCAATGCCGCCGCGGAGCCAAGCTCGTCCTTCGATGTCGAGAAAGACTTCGCCCCGGTCTCGATGATCGGGCGCGGGCCGCTGCTGGTCGTGGCCAGCAAAGACCTGGGGGCCAGAAACATCACGCAGTTGCGGGCGCTGGCACAGGCGCGACCGCAGGGGCTGGACTATTGCTCAGCCGGCAATGGCAGCATCAACCATCTGGCAGGCGAGCTGTTCCGCCAGAAAGCACAGCTGAAGCTGACACATGTGCCCTACAAGGGCAGTTCCCCCGCCACCATCGATCTGCTGGCCGGACGCGTGCAGCTGTTCTTCGCCACAGTGCCGACCATCCTGCCGTTTGTCCGTGACGGCCGGGTGGACCTGCTGGCCGTGACCGGGCAAAAGCGTTTCGCGCTCTTCCCCGACACGCCGACCATGGCCGAATCCGGCGTGAAAGACTTCAACATCACCACCTGGTGGGGCGTGCTGGCACCGGCCAGGACACCCCGGAACATCATCGACAAACTCAACCTTGCCATCAATCAGGCCGCCGCCCAGGACCCTGTGCGCGGCAGGCTGGTCAGTGAGGGTGCCGAGGCCATCAGCGGCTCGCCGGCGGATTTCCAGCGGGCATTGGCTGGTGAACTGACGCTGTGGCGCACCGTCGTCAAAACTGCAGGGCTCAAATTTCAATAAGAGGCAATCCAATGACACATGACAAACACATCTTTCACGCCCCACGCCGCGGCGTGTTGGCCGCAGCCGCCGCAATGGCTTTGGGCATCGCCTGTAGCCCCGTTTTTGCGCAGTCGGACTACCCCTCCAGACCGATCACGATCATCGTGGCGTATGGGCCGGGCGGCCAGGGCGACGTGTTCGCCCGAATGATCGGCGAGCGGCTGAGCGTTCGGCTCAAGCAAACCGTGCTGGTGGACAACCGCCCCGGTGCCACTGGTGCGCTCGGCACCCGCCTTGTGGCCAAGGCCAAGGGCGACGGCTACACGCTGCTGCTGGGGCAGACAGGCGAGATGGCGGTGAACAAGTCTGTGGTGAAGAACCTCGGCTACGACCCGCTCAAGGATTTCAAGGCCATCGCGCTTGTCGGCGATGCGGCGCTGGTGCTGGCCGTGCCTGCGAGCTCGCCGTTCAACAGCGTTCAGGACCTGATACAGGCAGCGCGCGCGAAGCCAGACGCCATTGCCTATGCCTCTTCGGGCACCGCCACACCCGGGCATCTGGCCGCCGCGGCGCTCGCCCTGGGCACCAAAACACAAATGGTTCATGCACCCTACAAAGGCGCGGGCCCGGCCCTGACGGACCTGCTCGGCGGCCATGTCCAGCTCTTCTTTTCCAGCGCTTCTGCCGTGATGGGCCAGGTCAAGGGCGGCAAGCTCAAGGCGCTGGCGGTCTCGACGCCGCAGCGCCTGCAGGCACTGCCCCAGGTTCCCACCGTGGCCGAAAGCATGCTGCCGGGCTTCACCTACAGCCTGTGGGGCGGCCTGTTTGCACCGGCAGAAACGCCCGATGCCATCGTCGAATTGTTGAACCGGGAAGTGAACCTGATTCTGGCTGAGCCTGCCGTGCGCGCCCGGCTCGAGGCCGACGGCACCGCAGTGCGCACCAGCACGCCGGCGCAATTCACTGATTTCGTTCACAAGGAAATCGACAAGTACGAAGGCCTGGTCAAGGCCACCGGCATTCAGGCTGAGTAAAAGGCTGCGTCAGCCGCATTTCAATCCACGAGAAGTTTTATGAAAATTGTTGTTCTGCCAGGTGATGGCATTGGTCCGGAAACCATGGCCGCCACGGTCGACGTGCTGCAAGCCGCTTCCCGGCGGTTTGGCCTGGGGCTGGAGTTGATCCACGACATCGCCGGCCACGAGAGCCTGAAGCGTCACGGCGCAACCGTGACGCCCGAGCTGCTGCAGAAGGTGCGCGCAGCCGATGGACTGATGCTGGGCCCCATGGCGACGTTTGATTTCAAGGACGAGGCAAAGGGCGAAATCAACCCGTCCAAGTTCTTCCGCAAGAGCCTGGACCTCTATGCCAACATCCGGCCGGCCAGGACGTACCCCGGCATGCCAGCGCGCCTCGGCGAGTTTGACCTGGTGGTGGTGCGCGAGAACACCGAGGGTTTCTATGCCGACCGCAACATCGAGTCGGGCAGCAGTGAAATGCTGATCACCCCGGATGTGGTCATTTCATTGCGCCGCATCACACGCCTGTGCTGCGAACGCATCGCACGCTCGGCCTTTGAACTGGCCATGACGCGCCAGAAGCACGTCACCATCGTGCACAAGGCCAATGTGCTGAAAATCGCCGACGGCATGTTCATCGACATCTGCCACGAGGTTGGCAAGGCGTTTCCCGAAGTCCGCGTGGACGACTTCATCGTCGACGCCATGATGGCGCACGTGGTGCGGGCGCCGCAACGCTTCGATGTGATAGTGACCACCAACATGTTTGGCGACATCCTGTCGGACCTGACGGCCGAACTGTCGGGCAGCCTCGGCCTCGGTGGCTCGCTCAATGCGGGCGCCGGACACGCGATGGGCCAGGCGGCGCATGGCTCGGCCCCGGACATCGCGGGCCAGAACATCGCCAACCCCTTGTCGCTGATCCTGTCGGCCGGGATGCTGCTCGGCTGGCACGGCCAGCGCAAGGGCTTGCAGGCCTTTCTGGAGGCCGGTGCCGCCATCGGCAACGTGGCGGCAGCCGCCGTGGCAGCGCATGAGGTGACACGCGACGTGGGCGGCACGCTCGGGACGCGCGAAACCGGCGCTGCGTTCGCGGCCCGCCTGTCCAGCGTGTGATGACAGTGGCCGTGCATTTGCCGCCGTTGCCGCCGGGCGCATGCGACTGCCATGTGCACGTGATCGGTCCTGCGGCCGAGTACCCCATGGTGGCGGATCGCCATTACACCCCGGGATGGGCCCCGCTCGGAGCCCTGCGCGAGCACCTGGCCAGCAACGGCCTGTCGCGCGCCGTCATCGTCCAACCCAGCGTCTACGGCGTGGACAACCGCTGCATGCTGGAGAGCCTGCGGCAACTCGCCGGGGCAGGCAGAGGCGTGGCCGTGGTGGCCGACGACGTGAGTGACGAAGAGCTACGCGCCTTGTCAGTGCAGGGTGTGCGCGGACTGCGCGTCAATTGCGAGAGCGCCGGTGTGAGCGACCCCGAGGCCATCGGCTCTGCCCTCGGGTACTGGGCTGAGCGGGTCGCCGCGCTGGACTGGCACATCCAGGTTTATGCCTCGTTCACGGCACTGGCAGCCGCCGTCCCGCACCTGCACAAGCTGCCGGTACCCATCGTACTGGACCACTTTGCGATGGTGCCGGACACAGCCCCGCTGGGCGATGCGCGCATCGAAGCGCTGCTGTCCCTGGTCGGTTCTGGTCGTGCCTACGTCAAGCTCTCGGCGCCCTACCGCCTGCACGCCTCGGGCGCTGCGCCCCCCGAGGCTGTGGCCCGGCTGGCTGCAAGCTATGTGCAGGCCAACCCGGAACGGGTGCTGTGGGGCAGTGATTGGCCCCACACCAACCGCGAGCCTGACAAGAAAGCGCACGACGTCAGCGCCTACAGAGATGTCCCTCCTTCGGCCCTGATGCAGGGCATCGACGCCTGGTTGCCGACGTCGGCCCTTCGCGAACGCGTGCTGGTGGAGAACCCGGCGCGCCTGTATGGATTTTGACCATTGCGGATGCATCATCCGCGTCTGGCCTCGCACAGCCCTCAACAGACATCAAAAATTTTCACCTGATGGATGCTTGTTTGTGAAGCAATTGACATGATGAAACTTGCCCTCGCCGCCCTGCCCTGCGCAGGTACTCAAGTCGCCTTATCTGGAGCCCTAGCACCATGACTGCATCCCCCCGGCGGCACTACGGCCCCCGCGTGCCACCGCGGCAGTTGCGCATCACCGCTGCGGACGGCTGCACACTGAATATCCGCGTTCTTCGGGAGACCAGGTCGGCGTCTGCCTTACCCATGCTGTTCGTTCATGCGCTCGCCATGGACGGCAACATGTGGCAGGGCGTTGCCGAAGCGCTGGATGATTTGCACCCCGAACTGCAGGGTGCCCTCTACGCCATGGACTGCCGTGGACACGGCGCCTCGGAAGCCAGCGACAGCGGCTTCACCACCACGGGTTTCGCGCAGGATATTTCAGACGTTCTGGATGCGGTCGGCGCCACGCGCGCCCACCTCATCGGCTGCTCGATGGGCGGCACCGTGGCACTCGCCTGTGCCGGACACTTCCCTTCGCGCCTCGCCAGCCTGACGGTGATCGATGCGACAGCCTGGTACGGACCCGACGCGCCAGCGCATTGGGAAAAGCGCGCTGTGGCCGCGTCGGCTGACGGCCTGTCGTCGCTGGTTGAATTCCAGCGCGCGCGCTGGTTCAGCCCGGCTTTCCTGGTCGAGCAAGCGGAGCTGGTGCGCGAAGCCGTCGATGTGTTTGCCTGCAATCGCGTGCCGGCGTATGTCCAAAGCTGCCGGATGCTGGGCCAGGCCGATGTCCGTGCTGGCTTGAGTGCGTACACCGGCCCCGCCGCGGTGGTGGTGGGCGAAGAGGACTATGCCACGCCACTGGCGATGTCCCAGGACATCGCGTCGCGCCTGGTACAGGCGAGCTTGACGGTCATTCCCGGGACACGCCACTACACGCCGCTGGAAGCGCCTCAGGCGGTGGCGGCGTGCATTGCGCAGGTGGCCAATCGCGCCGTGGCCAGCCCATGATCCGGGGCCACCTTACATGGCCGGGGTGCATGCCGGGGTGAATGGCCACTGCCCGCCTCGGGCAGGCAGTTCAACCCGCAAAGCGACGGGACGCGATCTCCAGCAGCCCGTCGAAGATCAGGCTGTCCACCAGCTCAAAAGTCACCGACATGCTGGGCGCCATCTTCCAGCCGGCACCGCCCGTCATGATGCATTCTGGCGCTTCGCCGCAATGGCGGGTGATGTTCTCGACCATGCGTTGCACAGCCCCCGCAATCGCAAAGGTACCGCCGCTCGTGAGGGCGTCGCTGGTGTTGGTGGGAAAGTCGCACACCTCACCGGTGGGCACATGCAGGCCCGCCGTGCCGGACTCAAGGGCGCGCAGCATGATGCCGTGCCCGGGCAGGATGATGCCGCCGAGGAATTTGCCTGTCGCGTCAATCGCCTCCACCGTCACGGCGGTGCCCACCATGACCACCACACAGGGTTTGTTCACGCCGCGCGCCAGCAGGCGGTGCCGGGCGCCGATCATGGCGACCCAGCGGTCGGCACCCAGGCGTGCCGGGTGGTCGTAGCCGTTGCTCAACCCCGCCTCCTGCGCACTGGAGACGACCCAGCGCGGTGCCACCTCCCACATCTCCATCTGCTCGGCAACGCGGCGCTTGATGGCGTCGCCCGCGACGATGCAGCCCAGAATGCGCGACGGCGCCGGAATGTCGCACCAGTTCTCTTCAGCGAGCTTGTCGATGTTCTCGAGAAATACTGCGCCTTGGCCCAACAGGCGCGCGCCCGGCGCAGGCGCGTCGTATTGCGCCCATTTCAGGCGGGTGTTCCCTACATCAAGCGCTAGAAAAGTCATTGCGGTGGATTATGAGCAGATTTGCCGGGCCGCAGCGATCCGCCGGCTCGGGGTTTTCTCAAGGTTTTCCAGTAGGCCGCAGGGCCGCTCACGCGGTGGTCAGCCCTGCTTCCAGGGCAGGCCCGCCCGGCGCCAGCCACCGAGTTGCCCGCGATGCCCCGCGGCGTCGGGATCGCCCTCGAAGCCTTCCAGGATGTTGTAGGCCTCGAGGCCCAGCTCGGTAGCGCGCTTCGCGGCAGCCACGGAGCGCACACCGCTGCGGCACAGCATCACGACCTTTTTTCCGGTGGGCACGGCGGCCCGGAGAGCCGTGTCAAACGAAGGATTCAGGGCCATGCCCGGCCACTGCTTCCACGCCACCGACACGGCGCCGGGCACGAACCCGACCCACTCGCGCTCGGCGTCGGTACGCACATCAACCAGCACTGCAGCGCCCGACTGCATCCACTGGTGTGCCAGCCGGGGGGGAATGTCACCCGCATAGCCCGTTGCAGGCTGCACGGTCAGAACGTCCGGTGAATTTGCGGTTTCGTTTGCAATTGGCGTGTTCATCGCAAGGCCTCTCTGTCTCTCCATGGGCTGCAAAGTGTAGCCCTCCGCGAACGCCCTCGGCGATGGCGCAATGAAGGCAAGGCATGCAGAATGGTTAACCGCGTATTCCAGACCAGGCTCGCCCATGTCCTCTGCCTCCCCTACAACTTCTGCCGCTGCGGCAACGCCACCCGACAAGGCAGCCCGCAAGGCCACCGCCAAACGGTTGGCACCCTGGCAGCCCAGCCATAAAAAGCCCTGCACGCTCGCCGACCTCGACCCGGCGGACAAGCCGTTTTCAAGCGGTGACAAAGCCGGTGACAAGGCGGCCACCGAGGCGCTGGCGATGGAGCTCGACACCTTGCAGAACCTGTTTTACGCCGACCGGCGCTACAAGCTGCTGGTGGTGCTGCAGGGTACCGACACATCGGGCAAGGACGGCACGCTGCGCGGCGTGTTCAGCCGCATCAGCCCGCTCGGCGTGCGCACGGCCGCCTGGAAGGCTCCGACCGAGAACGAGCGTGCGCATGATTTCCTGTGGCGCATCCACCAGCAGATGCCCGGCACCGGCGAGATGATGCTGTTCAACCGCAGCCACTACGAGGATGTGCTGGTGCCACCCGTGAAGGGCTGGATCACACCGGCGCAAACAGCGCAGCGCTTCGAACACATCAACGCCTTTGAACGCATGCTGACGGACAACGGCACCATCATCCTGAAGTTCATGCTGCACATCAGCTTCGAGGAGCAGCGTCAGCGCCTGCAGGAGCGGCTGGACGACCCGACCAAGCACTGGAAGTTCAGCCTCGATGACCTCGAAGCGCGCAAGCAGTGGAAGCAGTACCAGCAGGCCTATGAGAACCTGCTGAACGCCACCAGCACAGCATGGGCGCCGTGGACGGTGGTGCCCGCCGATTCCAAGACGCACCGCAACCTGATGATTGCCACGCTGGTGCGTGACGCGCTGCAAGGTCTGGCGCTGCGCTACCCGCCGGGTGACCCGGCACTGGAAGGCTTAAAGGTCACCTGAACGGTCAAAAGGCTGCAGTCCCCGCCTTCACCAGCTGAGCCGCGGAACTGGCCTTGGCCTGTCGTGAGCCTGCCGAAGGGCCAGGCCGCAGGCGGACGGCCCCCTCGGGGCTGACGACCGCGGCTCCAAGCCTGCCTGCGCAGGTTTGGACGGGAGGAAGGGCTCACGCCTCTGGCGTGGGCACGTACAGAGAACTACACGAAGTGAGTGAACGTGGGGGCACTCTTTCTAGTGACCGCCGCCCAAGTAGGCGGCTTTCACCGCCGGGTCATCGCGCAGGCTGGCCGCTTCGCCGTGAACGGAAATGCGGCCGTTTTCCAGCACGTAGCCGTAGTCGGCCACCTTGAGGGCAGCAGCCGCGAACTGCTCCACCAGCAGCATGGTCACGCCGCGGCTCTTCAGGTCGGCAATGATGCGGAAAACTTCCTCCACCAGAATCGGCGCCAGGCCCATCGAAGGCTCGTCCAGCAGCACGACTTCCGGATTCAACATCACGGCGCGGGCCATGGCCAGCATCTGCTGCTCGCCGCCCGAGAGGGTGCCGGCCAACTGGTTGCGGCGCTCCTTGAGGCGGGGGAACAGGTCCATCGCACGCTCCAGATCGCCCGGCACGTCGCCCTTGGGACGGCTGCCCGTGAGGCGCGGGAAGGCGCCCAGGATCAGGTTGTCCGTCACCGTCATGGTGGCGAACACACGCCGCCCTTCGGGGGAATGGGCCAGGCCCTGCTTGGCGATGGTGTACGACTCGAGGCCATCCACCCGCTTGCCGTGCAGCGTGATCTCGCCGGCGGTCGGCTTGATCATGCCGGACACCGCGCGCATGGTGGTGGTCTTGCCGGCGCCATTGGAGCCGATCAGCGTCACGACCTTGCCCTTGGGCACCTCCAGCGAAATGCCGTGCAGGACCTGCACCTTGCCGTAACCGGCTTCCAGATTCTTGATACTCAACATGGTTGTGCCCTTTTCTTATGCCGCTGTGCCGCCGAGGTAAGCCTCGATGACCTTCTCGTCGGCCTGCACCTCTGCGGGCTTGCCTTCGGCGATCTTCTGGCCGAAATCCAGCACCGAGACGTTGTCGCAAATGCTCATCACGACGTCCATGTGGTGCTCGATCAGGATCACGGTGATGCCGTGGTCGCGGATCTTGCGGATGATGGTGACCAGCTCCTTGATGTCCGGCGCCGTGAGGCCGGCGGCCGGCTCGTCCAGCAGCAGCAGTTGCGGGTCCAGCGCCAGCGCACGGGCAATTTCCAGCAGACGCTGTTTGCCGTACGGCAGGTTGCGTGCTTCTTCCTGCGCCAGATCCGCCAGGCCGACAAAACGCAGCAGGCCCAGACCCCGCTCCACCGACGCTTTTTCCTCGCGGTTGTAGCGCGGGGTATGCAGCGCCACGTCGACGATGTTGCTGGCAAAACTGTGATGCAGACCCACCTGGATGTTCTGCAGTGCCGTCATCTCACCAAAGAGCTGGACGTTCTGGAAGGTGCGTGCAATGCCCGACAGCGCGATATCGGACGAGGTACGCCCCACCACCGAGGTACCGGCAAAGTCGATGTTGCCGGCGGTCGGCACGTAAATGCCGGTCAGCACGTTCATCATCGTGCTCTTGCCCGAGCCGTTGGGGCCGATCAGGCCGTGGATGGTGCCGCGCTTGACGTTCAGGTCCACCAGGTTGATGGCCTTGAGACCGCCGAACTGCATCAGCACGCCCTTGGCCACCAGCAGGTCCTTGCCGGTTTCCTGGGCGCTGGCATGCGCAGCCTCCATCACGGCGTCCTTGCCGGTGTCCATGCCCGTGGTGTCACCCGTCTCATTGGTTTTGCGCACGTGGAACAGGTTGCGCACGAAGCCCACGATGCCGTCCTGCAGGTAGTACACGACGAACAGGATCATCAGACCGAAAATGCTCAGGCGCCAGTCGGTGATCGACTCCAGCCAGAACGCGAAACCAGCCAGGGCAATGGTGCCCACCACTGGAATGGCCATGGCCTTGGGCGTGGTGATTTTCTTGGCGATGCCGACGACGGCGCCGATGGCCATCAGCACGGCCAGCGACGAGGCCACCATGCGGAACATCTCCAGATCGTCCAGCAGCTTGGGCAGGATCACGATGATGGCCGCACCCAGCAGCGCGCCGGAGCGCGTCTTGCGGCCGCCCATGATCACGGCCAGCAGGAACAGCACCGTCAACTCGAAGTTGTAGGTGTTCGGCGAGATGTACTGTTCGGAATACGCATAGAGGCAACCGGCCAGACCGGCAAAACCGGCGCTGATCACGAAGGCATACACCTTGTAGCGGTACACGGACACGCCCATGCAGTCAGACGCCACCGGGCTGCCGCGCAGCGCCTCGAAAGCGCGGCCAAGCTGGGAGCGCAGGATGCGGTGCACCACGACGAGCGAGATCACCATCATCGCGAACACCAGCCAGTAAAAGCCGTGTTCGTTCAGTTGGGTGCCGGCAATTGACGGCTTGGGAATCTTGATGCCGAGCGGGCCTTCAGTGAGAAAGGTCATCTCGTTGATCAGGATCTGGATGATGGTGCCGAAAGCCAGCGTCACCATGGCCAGGTAGGGGCCCGTCACGCGCAGCGCCGGCAAGGCCAGTAGCGCACCGAAACCAGCGGTGACCAGCACGCTGGCCGGAATGATGAGCCACAGCGGCGCGCCCAGCTTCATGAACAGCACACCCGCCGTGTAAGAGCCCACGCCGAACAGGCCTGAGTGGCCCAGCGATACCTGGCCGGTGTAGCCAACCACGATGTCCAGCCCGTAGAGCAGGATCGCGTAGATCATGATCGTGCCGACCATGTGGACGTAATAGGAGTTGCTGGTCAGCAGCGGAAAAGCAGCGAGCAGCACGAGGCCCAGCACCGCCGCAATGAGAGTCTTGCGGTTCATCTTCAAACTTTCTTGATGGCAGATTTACCGAACAGGCCGGCCGGCTTGTACGCCAGGACCAGCAGCAACAGCACCAGACCGGGCACATCCTTGTAGCCGGTGGAGATGTAAAAACCGGTGGTGGTTTCGGCAATGCCGAGGATGATGCCGCCCACGATGATGCCCATGCCGCTGGTCAGGCCGCCGATGATGGCAACGGCGAAGGCCTTCAGGCCCAGCACCGCACCCATGGTGGCGCCGGTCAGCGTCAGCGGCGCGATCAGCACACCGGCGAAAGCCGCGGTGGCCGACGACAGCGCGTACGAAAAGGTGATGACCAGACCGGTGTTGATGCCCATCAGCTTGGCCGCATCGCGGTCATTGAAGGTGGCCACCACGGCCTTGCCGTAAATTGTCTTGCGGTTGAAAAACTCGACGGCCAGCATCATGAGCACGGCGCCCACGACCACCAGCATTTCCATCGGCAGCACGTTGGCGCCCAGGATCTTCACCGGGGCTTCCGGCAGCGGCGACGGGAATTTCAGGTCGTCGCGGCCCCAGATGTTTTCGGCCACGTTCTTGAAAATGATGCCCAGCGCGATGGTGGACATGATCCAGCCGAATTCGCTTTTGATCTTGATGGCCGGGCGCACACCGATGCGCTCGACGAATCCCCCCTGGAACAGGCCAAAGATGATGACCAGCGGAATCATCAGCCAGTAGTTCACGCCCATGTTGACGAGGGTCAGTCCCACCATGGCGCCCAGCATCAGTGCATCGCCCTGACCAAAGTTCAGGGTGTCCGAGGTCTGGAAGGTCAGCTGGTAGCCGAAGGCAATGACCGCGTAGATCATGCCCAGCGCGATACCGCTGTAAACAAGTTGGAGGAGGATTTCCATAATTACATTCCCACTTACGTTGCCAAGAAATACTAGGTCACAAGAATCAAGATACGCCGAAAATTCTCGACATGAAAAAGGCACCGCGCAGGCCGGTCAACCGGCGCGGTGCCTGTCGTTCAGACAACTATCGCGAATCAGCGCGTCAGTTGCATCCCGATTACTTCTTGGCAGGCGCTGCTGGTGCAGCCTTGGCCTTGGCGTCCTTGACGCGCACTTCGGATGCCTTCTTCATGTCGTCAGAGTAGGCGAACACCACGCGTCCACCCTTGACCTCGCCGAACACCGGGATGTTCGGTGTGATGGCTTCGTGGTCGTCCTTGGTGAAAGGCTTGTCGTACGTGGTGACCACGCCTTCCACCTTGGTGTTCAGGTTTTCCAGCGCTTCGCGGATTTTCGGGCCGTCTGTGCTGTTGGCCTGCTTGATGGCGGCAGCCAGCAGGTAGATGGAGTCGTAACCCTGAGCAGCAGAAACCGGCGAATCGATGCGGTTGTTCTTGGGCTTGAAGGTCTTCAGATAGGAATCGATAAAGGCTTTGCGCTTGGGGGTGTCTGGCTGCTGGATGAAGGTCTGGGGCATGCGTGCACCCTCGCCGCCAGGGCCGGCGTTGTCGATGAAGTTGGCCATCGAGAGCGTCCAGCTGCCGACCATCGGGACTTTCCAGCCCAGCTTGGTCATGCCGTTGGCGATCTGTGCCAGTTCGGGGCCAATCGCATAGGTCAGGATGGCATCTGCGCCGGCTTCCTTGGCCTTGAGCAGCTGCGGCGTCATGTCCACATCCTTGATGTTGAACTTCTCGACTGCCACAGGCTTGACGCCTTTGGCTTCCAGGGCTTTCTCGAGGTCGGCACGGCCGAGCTGGCCATAGTTGGTCGAGTCGGCCAGGATGGCGACCTTCTTGAAGCCGCGGCGTGTGATGGCCTCTTCCACAATCATGGGTGCCTGGATGTTGTCAGGTGCCGCGTTACGGAAGATGTAATTTTCAGACTGGTCAGGGAACTGCTTGGTGACGATACTGCCCGTGGACACGTTGTTCATCACGGGAATCTTGGCTTCCTGGAAGAAGCGCTGGGAGGCCAAAGACACGCCGGTGTTGATGTAACCCACGGTCGCGGTCACTTTTTCCTTGCTGATCAGTTCCTGGGCGATCTGCACGCCGCGCTCGTTCTTGGCTTCGTCGTCACGCTCGACCACCTGGAGCTTGCGGCCCAGCACGCCGCCGGACTTGTTGATTTCTTCCACCGCGAGACGAACGCCGTCACGCATGCTCACGCCCATGGACGAGGAACCACCGGTGAAAGGACCAGCCACACCGATCTTGATCGGGTCTGCTGCGGAAGCGACGCCAGCAAGGGTGAACACCGCCGACGCGACGGCCAGCTTTGCAAAACGAATATTCATGTTGTCTCCAGGTTGAAAGAAATCAGTCTGCGCAAGGCCCGAAAAGAGCAGGCGCGCACACGGCGGCCATTGTGCTCCGCGTGAGCACGTAATCTATCCGAGTTGGTGCTATGACGTCATAGTGTTTTCAGCAAAAAGACAGGAATCAACGGCAAAACACCCTGAACCTTTTTTAAACCGGCGCCAAAAAACATTTCGCATGCACCGGGTCGGCGCATTTCCCATTGGGGCAAGGAAAACCACACCCGGAGAATTTAGGGTTAACCCGTATTTCTCTAAAGAATCGCGCAAAACTGTTTCAACCTGACGCGCAAAATGGTTTGAAGGGCATTGATTGACGTTTACGTAAACGTAATATCATGGCGTTGTTGCACCGCTGACCATCCGCAGAGGAATCCCATGACCGACCTGTCCGCCGAATACAAGGCCCTCGCCAATTACCGACCCACGCACAAGGTGCGCTTTGTCACGGCCGCCAGCCTGTTCGACGGCCATGACGCGGCCATCAACATCATGCGCCGCATCCTGCAGAGCATGGGCGCCGAGGTCATCCACCTGGGCCACAACCGCAGCGTGGACGAAGTCGTCACCGCCGCGCTGCAGGAAGACGTGCAGGGCATCGCCATCAGCTCCTACCAGGGCGGACACGTCGAGTATTTCAAGTACATGGTTGACCTGCTCAGGGCCCGCGGCGGCGAGCACATCCAGGTGTTTGGCGGCGGCGGCGGCGTGATTGTGCCGCCGGAGATCCGCGAGCTGCACGCCTATGGTGTGACGCGCATCTACAGCCCCGAAGACGGCCAGAAGATGGGGCTGGCAGGCATGATCGGCGAGATGGTGATGCGCTGCGACAAGGACCTCACCGGCTACGCACCGAAAAAGATCCAGGCCATCGAGGGCCACAGTGAAGCCGCCTGGCGCGCGCTGGCGCAGTTCATCAGTGCGCTCGAGAATGGAAAAGCTGACGCCAAAACCGTGGACGCCCTGCGCGCTGCCGCAGCAAGCCACAAGACACCGGTACTGGGCATCACCGGCACGGGCGGTGCAGGCAAATCGTCCCTCACCGACGAACTCATCCGCCGCCTGCGGCTGGACCAGAACGACCAGCTGCGCATCGCCGTCATCAGCATCGACCCGTCGCGCCGCAAAAGCGGTGGTGCCTTGCTGGGCGACCGCATTCGCATGAATGCCATCTCGCCATGGAGCGCCTCGTCCAACGGGGGATTGAGCCAGAAAGTGTTCATGCGCAGCCTGGCCACGCGCGACTTCGGCTCCGAGATCAGCCAGGCACTGCCCGACGTCGTGGCCGCCTGCAAGGTCGCCGGCTTTGACCTCATCGTCGTCGAGACCTCGGGCATCGGCCAGGGCGATGCCGCCATCGTGCCGCATGTCGATGTGCCGCTGTACGTGATGACGCCCGAGTTCGGCGCCGCCAGCCAGCTTGAAAAAATCGACATGCTGGACTTTGCCGAGTTCATTGCCATCAACAAATTCGACCGCAAGGGTTCGCTCGACGCGCTGCGCGATGTCTCCAAGCAGGTGCAGCGCAACAAGGAAGCCTGGGGCACACCCGCCGACCAGATGCCGGTGTTTGGCACCATGGCGGCGCGCTTCAATGACGACGGTGTGACAGCGCTCTACCAGGCACTCAAGCCGCGCCTGGCGGCACTGGGCCTGAAATTGTCGGACGGCGCACTGCCCACGGTGACGGTACGCCACAGCACCAACCAGACGCCTGTGGTGCCTCCGGCCCGCACACGCTACCTGGCTGAAATCACCGACACCGTGCGCGCCTACAAGAAGCGGGCCCGAGCGCAATCGCAAATCGCCCGCGAAATCCAGCAACTGCAGGCTGCTGCCGCGATGCTCAAGGTGGGCAAGCCGCAACGCGCCCCCGCCGCAGAAGCCGCGATGGACCTGGCCGGCCAGCGCAAGGCCCTGCTGGATGCCGACGCGCGCAAGCTGCTGGGCCAGTGGCCCGAGATGCAGCAGGCCTACAGCGGCGACGAATACGTGGTGAAAATCCGCGACAAGGAAATCCGTACCGCGCTGGTCACCAAATCGCTCTCGGGCACGCCGATCCGCAAGGTCAGCCTGCCGACCTATGAAGACCACGGTGAAATCCTCAAGTGGCTGATGCTGGACAACGTGCCCGGCAGCTACCCCTACACCGCCGGCACCTTCGCCTTCAAGCGCGAAGGCGAAGACCCGACCCGCATGTTTGCTGGCGAAGGCGATCCCTTCCGCACCAACACCCGCTTCAAGCTGCTCAGCGAAGGCATGGCCGCCAAGCGCCTGTCCACCGCCTTTGACTCGGTCACGCTCTACGGCAACGACCCGGCGGTGCGGCCCGACATCTACGGAAAGGTCGGCAACAGCGGCGTGAGCATTGCGACGCTGGACGACATGAAGGTGCTGTACGACGGCTTTGACCTGTGCAACCCGAGTACCTCGGTGTCGATGACCATCAACGGCCCGGCGCCCAGCATCCTGGCGATGTTCATGAACACCGCCATCGACCAGAATCTCGAGAAGTTCAAGGCAGACAACGGCCGCGAGCCGACCGACACCGAAGCCGCCAAGATTCGCGAATGGGTGCTGGCCAATGTGCGCGGCACGGTGCAGGCCGACATCCTGAAGGAAGACCAGGGCCAGAACACCTGCATCTTCTCGACCGAGTTCAGCCTCAAGGTGATGGGCGACATTGCCCAGTACTTCGTGCACCACAACGTGCGCAACTTCTACTCGGTCTCCATCAGCGGCTACCACATCGCCGAGGCGGGTGCCAACCCGATCAGCCAGCTCGCCTTCACGCTCAGCAACGGTTTCACCTTTGTCGAGGCGTACCTGGCACGCGGCATGCACATCGACGACTTCGCGCCCAACCTGAGCTTCTTCTTCAGCAACGGCATGGACCCGGAGTACACGGTGATGGGCCGCGTGGCGCGCCGCATCTGGGCGGTGGCGATGAAGGAAAAGTATGGCGCCAATGAGCGCAGCCAGAAGCTCAAGTACCACATCCAGACCTCGGGCCGCAGCCTGCACGCGCAGGAGATCCAGTTCAACGACATCCGCACCACGCTGCAGGCGCTGATCGCGATTTATGACAACTGCAACAGCCTGCACACCAATGCCTTCGACGAGGCCATCACCACACCGACCGAAGAATCGGTGCGCCGGGCGATGGCGATCCAGCTCATCATCAACCGCGAGTGGGGCCTGGCGAAGAACGAAAACCCTTCACAGGGCGCCTTCATCATCGAGGAGCTGACCGAACTGTTGGAAGAAGCGGTGCTCAGCGAGTTCGAGCGCATCGCCGAGCGCGGCGGTGTGCTGGGCGCGATGGAGACCGGCTACCAGCGCGGCCGCATCCAGGACGAGTCGATGCACTACGAGATGCTCAAGCACACCGGCGAGCTGCCCATCATCGGTGTGAACACCTTCCGCAACCCGCACGGCGACGCCGTGCAGGACAAGCTGGAACTGGCCCGCTCCACCGAAGAGGAAAAGCAGAGCCAGCTCAAGCGGCTTGCCGACTTCCATGCCCGCCACGCCGGCGAATCTCCGGCCATGCTCAAACGGTTGCAAAAAGCCGTGATCGACAATGCCAATGTGTTCGAAGTGCTGATGGACGCTGTGCGCGTCTGTTCACTCGGCCAGATCACCACGGCGCTGTTTGAGGTGGGTGGGCAGTACCGGCGCAACATGTGAGGCGTTGCATCGCCGTTCGGCCTGAGACGTCACCAGAGGGCCCCTGTGAAATTTAGACCAAGGGTCGCCTACCCCGCCGGACTGCACGCGCGAATGGGCTGGCTGGTGGTCATTTCGCTGCTGCCGGTGTTCTTTTTTGCGATCTACGCGTCGATCCAGAACCAGCGCGAGCGCCTCGAGCGCACGCACAACGACCTGCGGGCGATTGCGTACAGCGCAGCGCTGGCCGGCGAGCGCCGCATCGAAGGCACGCGACAGCTGCTCAATGCCATCGCCAGCGGGCCCAGTCTGAAGCGCCCGGACCTCATCAAGCTGTGCCCGCTTTTCCTCGCCAACATCCGCAATTCGACTCCATACACCAATCTGGGCCTTCTCGACACGGCGGGTCAGCTGCAGTGCAGCGCGGTGTCCGCCGGGTCTGTCACCAACTTCGCTGACCGGACCTATTTCAAGGATGCGCTGGCAACCCGCTCCTTTGTGGTGGGCGACTACCAGATCGGGCGGATCACCGGGCAGCCCTCCATGAACTTCGGCATGCCGGTTTACGACGATGCCGGCAATCTGAAGGGCATAGCGTTTGCTGCACTGGACATCACGCGCCTGGGTTTTGGGCTCCGGATACCGCTGCCTCCCGGCGTTGAACTGACCGTGACAGACCGCCATGGAATCATCATCGGCACCGACCTGTCGCAAGGCAACCGCATTGGTGAAACATTGAGTGACGCCGCGTTCAGGACTGCGCTGAAGAGCCTGCCTGATGGCGTGGTGGAAGACACCGATATGCAGGGCGCCAAGAGGATCTACGCGATGACCACGGTGGGCGAGGGTGGCACTGGAAAAGGCATCCATGTCGTGGCCAGCATCACGCGAAGTGCCGTGGTGGCGCCACTCCAGAAAGCGCTCGCATGGACCTTGCTGATGATTGCCATGTTGGCCCTGACGGGTGTCACCATGGCGCGATGGATTGGTCGCCGCGCCATTCTGGATCCCACCCGAAAACTGCTGCAGAAAGTCAATGAGCTGGCCGGCGAGGATGTCACTGTGCCGGACGTCGGCGCCAGCCGATCTGCCAACGAAATCGTGGCCCTGACCAACGCCTTTGAGCGCATGACCGATGTGCTCAAGGCGCATGACCAGGAGCGGGACCAGGGTGAGGCGGCCTTGCGCGTCACCCAAGACCGGCTGCTGACCGCCCAGCGGATCGGCCATATTGGCAACTGGGAATATGACGTCGCGGCTGATGCGGTGTGGTGGTCCGACCAGACCTTTGAGATCTACGGCATGGACCCCAGCGCTACGCCGGGCCGGTACGCCGACGTGCTAACCAAGGTGTACCCCGCAGACCGGCCTGGCTTTGAGCTTGCCCAGAAAAGACTTCGGGAAGGCGTGCGGCTTGATCTGGAGCATCGCATCGTGCTGCCGGATGGCAGGGTGCGCTGGGTTCATGGGCTGGGCGAAGCCTCTTTCGATGCAGCCGGAAAGCTGGTGTCGCTGTCTGGCACCGTGCATGACATCACTGACCAGAGGATGGCCAGTGAAGCGCTGCAGCGCACCCAGGGCCTTTTGACAATGGCCACCCGGATCAGCCGCCTGGGTGCCTGGCAGGTCACCTTGCCTGACCGCGTATTGACCTGGTCCGATGAGGTGGCCATGATCTACGAATTGCCGCCCGGCTCGACGCCCAGCGTGGAGGAAAGCATCAGATATTACGCACCCGAGTCGGTGCCACTGATCGCCAGTGCGGTGGATGCCTGTATCAACAACGGCACTTCGATTGATCTGGAGGCGCAACTGATCACCGCGCTGGGCAACCCGCGGACGGTACGGGTGGTGGGTGGCGTGGTTCGCGACCAGCATGGCGAGATTGTCCGGATTGAGGGCGCCATCCAGGATGTCACCGAACGACGCGCAGAACAAACGCAGCTGCAGTTACTGCAGACGGCTGTGTCGAGACTCAACGACATTGTGCTGATCACCGACGCCGAGCCGCTCGATGCTCCGGGGCCCCGCATTGTCTTTGTGAACGATGCCTTCGAGAAACGGACCGGTTACAAGCCGGAGGAAGTGATCGGCAAATCGCCACGCATCCTGCACGGCCCCAGGACCCAGAAAGCCGAGCTTCGCCGGATCGGCGAGGCGCTGAGAAAATGGCAACCCGTACGGTCTGAGCTCATCAACTACACCAAGAGTGGCGAGTGGTACTGGATTGAGCTTGACATCGTCCCGATTGCAGACTCCACCGGCTGGTACACCCATTGGGTGGCCGTGGAACGGGACATCACTGCGCGCAAGCAGGCAGAGGAGGAAATCATGACGCTCTACCGCGAGCTCGACCTGAGAGTGCAACAGCGAACCGCTGAGCTCCAGGTGGTGAACCAGGAACTGGAGGCGTTTTCCTACTCCGTCTCGCATGACTTGCGCTCACCCGTCAATACGATTGCAGGATTCGGGCAGCTGCTCGAAAAGATGGACGGCGATAACATCAGCCCCAAGGGCAAGCACTACCTCTCACGCATCCGGGCGGGCGCGACGCAGATGGGCGAGCTGATTGAAGGTCTGCTGGCGCTGGCGCAGCTGTCGCGGGAGAAGCTGCGGTATGAGCAAGTGAACCTCAGTGCACTCGCGCGCCATGTGGAGGCAAGCTGCCGCGAGCGGGATCCTGACCGCGAAGTGGAGGTTGTGATCCAGGATGACGTCATCGCATCGGGTGACCCACGGCTGCTGCTGTCCGCACTGCAGAACCTGATCGGCAACGCGTGGAAATTCACCTCGCGCGTGCCGTCTGCACGTGTGGAGTTCTTCAGCGAGCAGGACGCCCAGGGACGAACCTGCTTTGTGGTTCGCGACAACGGTGCGGGCTTTGACATGCTTTTTGCTGACAAGCTTTTCGGTACTTTCCAGCGTCTTCATGCGCCGACCGAATTCTCGGGAACAGGTGTTGGCCTGACGATTGTCAAACGCGTGGTGGAAAAGCACGGTGGTCAGGTCTGGGCGAACAGCAAAGTCGGCGAAGGTGCAACTTTCAGATTCACACTGGGTCATACTCAGGGTGAAGGCGTACCGATCAGTCCAACCCATTAGCCTTTCACTTTCCGAGTTGACGGGGCAAGACGGCAGGTCATTGGCTTGTTGTCTGACCCGCAGAGTACGGCGCATCATGGGACCATGAACCAACAATGACAGATGCACGCCCTGGAGTGGTCCTGTGAAACTAGCCCCCATTCCTCCCAATGACAATGAGCGCCTTGCAGCGCTCCATCACTACGACATTCTCGATACCGAGGCAGAGGCCGAGTTTGACGACTTCACCCGACTCGCTGCACAGATCTGCGGCGTCCCCATGGCACTCATCTCACTGGTTGACCGGGATCGCCAGTGGTTCAAGAGCCGTTTCGGGTTCGATGCGACAGAGGGCGCCCGTGATGTCTCTTTCTGTGGGCACGCCATTCTCGGCCGAGAGGTGTTCGAGGTATCCGACGCCGCTCACGACGAGCGCTTCTTCGACAACCCCGCGGTCACCGGCGATCCAAACCTCCGCTTCTACGCTGGTGCGCCGCTGCTGACCCGCAACGGCAGCGCGATCGGCACCTTGTGCGTGTTTGATTCGAAGCCCAGGACGCTGACAGGTGAGCAGATCCAGGCGCTTGAGGCCCTGAGCCGCCAGGTCATCCGGCAGCTTGACCTCCGGCGGCTGGTTCGCCGCGAGAAAGATCTGAACCGGGAGCTGGCGCGGCAGAGCGATTTCCAAAAACTGCTGTTCGACAGCGCCATGGCTGGTGTGGCGTCCACTACACCCGCCGGCCTGATCACGACCGTCAATCCCGCCTTCGTGCGACTGGTGGGATACCCCGCTGCCGAGTTGATACAGCAGCGAAACATCCGTGTTCTTCATCTGGACGAGGAATTGCAGGCACGGGCGCGGGAGCTCACCGCGCAGCTGGAGCGGAGTGTCGAGCCCGGCGAAAGCATCTATCTGAGTTCAGCGATGGGCATTCCGGAGATGCGGGAGTGGACCTACCGACGCAAGGACGGCTCGCATGTCTCCGTTCTGGTGTCGACATCGCCACTGCATGACCCCCACGGCGCACTGACCGGATTTGTGGTCATGGCATGGGACATTACCGAGCGCAAGAAGGTCCGCGAGGAAATTGTGCGGCTCAATGCCGACCTGGAGCGCCGTGTCAATTTACGGACGGCTGAGCTGGAAAGAAAGGCAGAGGACTTGCAGATGCTGTCCTACTCGCTGTCACACGACCTCAGGCAACCACTGATTGCCATCAGCGGTTACAGCCACCGCTTGAACGCGGAGGTAACAAGCAGCGAGGGCCAGCGCTACTTGGAGCGCATAGCGGCTGGCATTGACCAGGTCAATATCCGCGCCGACGCCCTGCTCTATTTCGCGAATCTTTCCCGGCGCCGCCTGCAGCGGGTCACCATCGATCTCGGGCAACTGGCCAGCGACCAGTTGCGACGCCTTCAACGCGAGACCCCCACACGGCAATTGCTGGCGCTTGTGCAGCCCGGCTTGTCTATCTGGGCCGACCTGGCACTGATGACGGAAGCGATCAACGAGTTGCTTCTCAACGCCTGGCAATTCACTGCAGGCCGCGACCAAAGCATCATTGAGGTCGGCAGCCACTTGGGCGAGCAAGGCGACACCGTCTATTTCGTGAGGGACAACGGCATGGGCTTTGACATGGCCTATGTCAACACTTTGTTCGAGCCCTTTCAGCGCATTGAGTCCATACCGGGTTCGGCTGGTCAAGGCCTTGGCCTGGCCAAGGTCAAGCGCATCGTCGCCCGGCACGGTGGAAAACTGTGGGCAGAGAGCCAAATCAATGCGGGATCGGTGTTCTACTTCACCTTGTCTAGCGCGTGAAGCCCCGACCGGGCACACCCCTTGGCAGGCAAAGGACAAGAAAAAAGCGCCTCTCGGGCGCTTTTTTCATTCTGGCGCACTCGCGCCTGAACTTCATCTGTGGCTTAGCCGCCCTTTTTGGGGCGCTTGCCGGGGTTCTTCTTGCTGCGGGTGGACGTGCCACGCTCCAGGCTCACCTTCTGGCCGCGGCCGGAGGTGATGGTGAAACCCTTTGGGGGGATGGGCTTGGGGGCGCAGATGTCGGCCTCGACTCTGATTTTCTTGGGCATGGAAGACTCCGTTAAAAAAGGCGTAGCCCCTGATTTTAAGCCAGTCGGCCCGGCTGGCGGTGCTGCGGGGGAACGCCCCCCGCAGACCAGTCTTTATTCGATGGTGGCGCCAGACGCCTGCACGATACCCTTCCACTTCTGGTAATCGGTCCTGAGCAGGTTGGAAAACTGGTCGGGCGACATGTTCTGAACCTCGGCGCCCTGGGCGTGGATGGCGGCTTTCATCTCGGGTGTGGCCAGCAGCTTGTTGACTTCGGCGTTCACCGTGGCCACGATGTCCTTGGGGGTGCCGGCGGGCATGAAGATGCCGTACCAGGTGCTGACATCAAAGTCCTTGTAGCCCAGTTCGGCCACCGTGGGCACGTCCGGCAGCGAGGTGCTGCGGCGGGCCGAGGTGACGGCGAGCGGGCGCAACTTGCCATTGTTGATCTGCGCAATGGCCGAGGGGAGTGACGACACCATCAGATCGACATTGCCGGCCAGCACATCCATCAAGGCCGGGTTGGAGCCCTTGTAGGGGATGTGGCGGATCTTGATATTGGCGGCTGTCTTGAAAATCTCGCCCGCCAGGTGGATGGTGGTGCCATTGCCAGGCGAGCCGAACGTCACGGCGTCCGGCGCCGCCTTGGCAGCAGCCACCACATCGGCCAGCGTCTTGAAGCGGGAGCTGCTGCTGGTGACGATGACCACCGGGGTGTAGGCCACGTGGGCCACGGCCACCAGGTCGCGTGTCGGGTCGTAGCTCAGGTTCTTGTAGAGCCACGGCGCGACCACCAGGTTGTCTTTCTGTCCCATCACCATCTCGTAGCCGGTCGGCGCCATCCGGGCCGCCTCGGCGATGCCGATGGTGCCGCCGGCCCCGGCGCGGTTATCAGCCACCACCGTCCATTTGCTGACCTCGGTCAGCTTGTTGGCCACCAGACGCGACAGGATGTCGGTGCCGCCGCCCGGCGGGAAGGGCACGATCAGCCGGATGGGTTTGGACGGAAAGGTCTGGGCATGGGCAGCCACCAGCAGGGTGGAGGCCAGCACCAGCATCAGGGTGGAGGCAAGTTTTCGAAGCATGGGGAAGTCTCCTTGAAAGGGGCGTGTGACAGATGACTCGCGGGGATGGGCACGGCGTGCAGGCTGGCCCAGTGGCGAGGCCACTGGCGAACCCCTGATTTTAGAAGACCTGCCTGCAGCGGCCCCTTGCCTTGACGGGGATGGACATCTTCACTTGCGATGCCCGGTCTTCGATGTGCGGCAACCAGGCCACCGCATCACGGATACACCGGGGACGCACGCGCCGCAGGCCTTGCCTTGCCGGCGAGAGCGTCCTCACACCGCCGCTGCCAGCGGCAAATTCACCAGCAGGTTCTGCGGCTTGAGCCGCACCACGCCGTCGGCATTCATCATCAGGCCCAGGTACACCGGCTTGCCGGCCACGTCGGAGCGCATTTCCTGCGGGTCGGCAAAGTCCAGCCTGAAGAGGCTGACCAGCCGCTGCGTGCGCTCGGGAGACACCTCGCGCGCCTCGTACAGGTCATTGAGCAGCGCCGTGGCCTCCACGTCCAGCCCGACATGCCAGCGCCAGGCCTCGTCGTCCACCTTCTGCAACGGCCGGATGGTGACCGCCACACCCAGAAAGTGCTGCACCCACAACTGCAGCACGCCCGCCAGCGCCTTGAGTCCGGAACGGGCGCGCGTCATGGTGAACACCAGGCCATGGCTCAGGTCGTGGGTCACCTCGTGGGTGAGGTCCAGCAGGTGGCGATGGCCTTGCGCGCCCTGAAAATAGCCAGCCGCGTTGTCGTCGCTCAAAACCTGCAGCTCAATGCTGCGCATTGGCGCGCCCGCCTCGGCCAGGAAGCGGCCAAAGTCACCCACGCCGCCGGTGTCCTTGAACATGTCGATCACGTCGCGGTCGCCGCTGAGCACCTGGCCTTCGTGCGTGCTGATGCGCTGGGCGCGGAACAGCATCTCTCCGGCGCGCAGCGCGTAGGCGTCATCGGACGACGCCAGCAGGTTGTGCACCACCGCTTGGACCATCAGGTCGATGAAGAGTGGCGGGATGTTGATGTGCCCCCCGCCCTGTCGCGGAAACAGGCTGAGGTAGTAAGCCTCCAGTGTGCCGGCGGCAAGCAGGCCGTCGCGAAAACGCAGGAACAGCGCGTAGCTTTCGCGGGCGTCGCCGTCCTCCAGTGCCAGCAGCTCGGCAGGCGTCACGGTCCGCGACGGCGCAGCCAGCAAAGCAGCATGCAGCGCACGTTCGGCCCGGCAGGATTCGGGCACCGGCGCCAGTTCGGGGCGGGCGAGAAACAGGCGGAAATAGTCGTCGGTCGGCTGCAGCCAGCCGCGCGGGTTGCGCTGGAGCTGGGCCAGTCCGCTGGAGGGCCAGAAATTTTGCATGGGCGCCATCCTCGCACACTACAGGACGGGACCCCGGCGGCAGGACTTTGGCTTGACGTGTTTCTTACAACCCGGCAGCCGGCACGCGCACCAAGACTGTGCTGGCGCCCGTGCCTGCCGCCACCACGCAAAACTACTTAAGGGTCTGACCGGGTACCGGGGGCTGATGGCCGTTGATACGATGACTTAACATTTTTTGGGGCACTGTTGGGTGGGTTTTGGCGCGTCCATCACCCGGCGAGTGCATCGTTCTTATTGCCGGAGAGTCAATTTGTCAGTGGAGTTCATACTTGAAACGCAGGGGCTGGCGAAAGAGTTCAAGGGTTTTGTGGCCGTCAATGACGTCGACCTCAAAGTCCAGCGCGGCCACATTCACGCGCTGATCGGCCCGAACGGCGCCGGCAAGACCACCTTTTTCAACCTGCTGACGAAGTTCCTCACGCCCACCCGAGGCACCATCACCTTCAACGGCCTGGACATCACGCACGAGCAGCCGGCACAGACCGCGCGGCGCGGCATTGTCCGGTCCTTCCAGATTTCTGCGGTGTTCCCGCACATGACCGTGCTGGAGAACGTGCGTGCCGCCCTGCAGCGCAACATGGGCACCTCCTTTCACTTCTGGAAATCGGAGTCCACGCTGTTCCACCTGCACGCCCGCGCCCGCGAATTGCTGGCCGAAGTCGACCTCGAACAATTTGCCGACGAGCTGACGGTGAACCTGCCCTACGGCCGCAAGCGCGCGCTGGAGCTGGCGACCACGCTGGCGCTGGAGCCCGAGCTGATGCTGCTGGACGAACCCACCCAGGGCATGGGTCACGAGGACGTGGACCGCGTGACGCAACTCATCAAGAAGGTGTCGGCCGGCCGCACCATCCTGATGGTGGAGCACAACATGAACGTGGTGTCGTCGATTGCCGACCGCATCACCGTGCTGCAGCGCGGCACCATCATTGCCGATGGCCCGTACGCCGAGGTGTCGCGCAACCCGCTCGTGATGGAGGCCTACATGGGCACCACCGACACCGAACTGCAGGGAGCGCACTGATGAAAGACCGCGAACTCCTCCGCATCGAGGACCTGCACGCCTGGTATGGCGAGTCACACATCCTGCACGGCGTGAACCTGACGGTGCATGAAGGCGAAGTGGTGACGCTGCTCGGCCGCAACGGCGCCGGCCGCACCACCACCATGCGCGCCATCATGGGCCTGACCGGCTCGCGCAAGGGCTCCATCAAGGTGGGCGGTGTGGAAACCATTGCCATGGCCACCCACAACATCGCCCGCCTGGGGCTGGGCTACTGCCCGGAAGAGCGCGCGATTTTCTCCTCGCTCTCGGCCCAGGAAAACCTGGTGCTGCCGCCGCGCCTGAAGGGCACCGACGGCGGCATGTCGGTCGAGCAGATCTACACCATGTTCCCCAACCTGAAAGAGCGCGCCAACAGCCCCGGCACGCGCCTGTCCGGTGGCGAACAGCAGATGCTGGCCGTGGCGCGCATCCTGCGCACCGGCGCCAGGCTGCTGCTGCTCGATGAAATTTCCGAGGGCCTCGCGCCCGTGATCGTGCAGAAGCTGGCGTCGATGATTCTGGACCTGAAAAAACAGGGCTTCACCATCGTGCTGGTGGAGCAGAACTTCCGCTTCGCGGCACCGCTGGCCGACCGCTTCTACGTGATGGAGCACGGCAAGATCGTGGAGCAGTTTGCGCAATCGGAGCTGGCCTCCAAGATGTCGCTTCTGCATGAATTCCTGGGTGTGTGACCCACGACCAACCCCTTTTTTGCCTTTTCCGTCTTTTCCGCCTTTCCATCTTTTCATTAGCCACTTAAATTTAACCAGGAGACAAGCATGAAATACTTTTCCAAATCGGCCATCGGCCTTGCACTCGCCGCAGCCTTCGCTGTGCCTGCCGTCATGGCCGCAGACAACGAAGTCGTCATCGGTGACATCGATGACATGGCCGGCGTCTACGCCGACGTGATCGGTCAGGGCGGCATCGAAGCGGCCAAGATGGCGATTGCCGACTTCGGCGGCACCGTGCTGGGCAAGAAGATCGTCTTCCTGAGCGCTGACCACCAGAACAAGCCGGACATCGGCTCCTCCAAATTCCGTGAATGGGCTGACCAGAACGGCCTGAACATGCTGCTCGGCGGCTCCAACACCGGCGTGAGCGTCGCGATGGCCAAGGTGGCTGCCGCCAAGAAAGTGCCTTTCATGGCCATCGGTGCCGCGGGCGCCTCGCTGACCAACGCCGACTGCACCGCCTACACCGTGCATTACGCCTATGACACCACGTCGCTGGCCAACGGTACCGCCAGTGTGATGGTCAAGGAAGGTGGCAAGAGCTGGTACTTCCTGACAGCTGACTACGCCTTCGGCACCCAGTTGCGTGACGCCGCCACCAAGGTGGTGGTCGCCGGCGGCGGCAAGTCCCTGGGCGAGGTGCGGGTGCCGCTGGGCGCGTCGGACTTCTCGTCCTTCCTGCTGCAGGCACAGGGCTCCAAGGCCCAGGTGCTGGGCCTGTCGAATGCCGGTGCCGACTTCACCAACTCCCTGAAGGCCGCCAACGAGTTCGGCATCACCAAGACCATGAAGCCCGCAGCGTTGCTGGCCTTCATCAGCGACATCCACAGCCTGGGCCTGAAAACCGCCCAGGGCCTGTACCTGACCACCGGCTGGTACTGGGACCTGAATGACCAGACCCGTGCGTTCGGCAAGCGCTACTTCGACAAGATGAAGAAAGAGCCGACGATGAACCAGGCGGCGTACTACTCCGCCACCCTGACCTACCTGAACGCCGTCAAGGCCGCCGGTACCACGGACTCCGACAAGGTCATGGCCCAGCTCAAGAAGGCCAAGATCAACGACATGTTCGTCAAGGATGGCTACATCCGTGACGACGGCGTGATGGTTCACGACATGTACGTGATGCAGGTCAAGACGCCCGCCGAGTCCAAGTACCCATGGGACTACTACAAGCTGATCAAGAAGATGCCTGGCGAAGAAGCGTTCGGTCCGCTGTCTGACTCCACCTGCCCGCTGGTCAAGAAGAAGTAAGGCCACATGACACGGGGGGCATCCTGCCATGCGCAGGGTGCCCCCTGTTCCACAACGAGATCCCTGATTTGAAAACTGAATCCGCTTTCCGTTCCGTTCCTCGTTTTGCTCCCTTTTCGGTTCCTCATTCGCACAGCCTGACATGACAGAAATATTTGGCATCCCCGTTCCGGTCATCCTCGGGCAACTGCTGCTCGGGCTGGTCAACGGCTCTTTTTACGCCATGCTCAGCCTGGGCCTAGCGGTGATCTTCGGCCTGCTGGGGGTGGTGAACTTCGCCCACGGCGCGTTCTACATGCTGGGCGCCTACGCCGCATGGATCGGCCTGGACGTCTTCGGCATCAACTACTGGCTGGCGCTGGTGCTCTCACCGCTGGTGGTGGGCACGCTGGGCATCATTCTCGAGCGACTGTTCCTGCGGCATCTCTACAAGATCGATCCGCTTTACGGCCTGCTGCTGACTTTCGGTCTGGCACTGATTGCCGAAGGCGTTCTGCGCGAGTTTTTCGGCTCTTCCGGCCAGTCCTATCCGGT
The DNA here is from genome assembly GCA_943370905.1 of Synechococcus sp. UW140. Classification (GTDB taxonomy): domain Bacteria; phylum Pseudomonadota; class Gammaproteobacteria; order Burkholderiales; family Burkholderiaceae_C; genus Polaromonas. The sequence continues at coordinate 66,925 of CALRSS020000008.1, read as the reverse complement.
ACCCGACCTGCTGCAGGGCGCGACCAACCTGGGCTTCATGGTGCTGCCCAACTACCGTTTCTGGGTGATCGTGTCGTCCATGATCATCTGCTTTTCCACCTGGTTCATCATCGAGCGCACACCCCTGGGCGCCACGCTGCGTGCAGCCACCGAGAACCCGAAGATGGTGCAGGCCTTTGGCATCAACGTGCCCATCATCGTGATGCTGACCTACGGCGCCGGCGTCGGCCTCGCGGCGCTGGCCGGCGTGCTGTCGGCACCCGTCATCCAGGTGTCGCCGCTCATGGGCTCGTCGCTGGTGATTGTGGTGTTTGCGGTGGTGGTGATTGGCGGCATGGGCTCCATCATGGGTGCCATCCTCAGTGGCCTCGGCCTCGGCGTGATTGAAGGCTTCACCAAAGTGATTTACCCCGAAGCATCCAACATCGTGGTCTTTGTGATCATGGCCATCGTGCTGTGCTGGCGTCCAGCCGGTCTTTTCGGCAAGGAATAAGTCATGCGCTCATCCACCATTTTCTACATTGCCCTCTTCATTGCGGCCCTGGCTGCGCCATGGGCTGGCGTCTATCCGGTCTACCTGATGACGCTGTTCTGCTTTGCCATCTTTGCCTGCGCCTTCAACCTGCTGCTGGGCTTTGGCGGCATGCTGTCGTTCGGCCACGCCGCCTACTTCGGCTTTTCCGCCTACACCACCAGCTGGCTGGTGACCAGCCAGGGCTGGTCCACTTTGCCGGCCATCGGCGTGGGCGTGCTGGCCTCGCTGGCCATGGGCCTGATCATCGGCCTGATCGCGATCCGCCGCTCGGGCATCTACTTCGCGATGATCACGCTGGCGCTGTCGCAGGTGGTGTATTTCGTCTGCCTGCAGGCGCCCTTCACCGGCGGCGAAAACGGCCTGCAGGGTGTGCCGCGTGGCGACCTGCTGGGGTTGACATCGCTCAAGAGCGACTTTGCGATGTACTACTTCGTACTGGCCGCTCTGGTGGGCGTGTTCCTGTTCATCCAGCGCGTGGTGTCCTCCCCGTTCGGCCAGGTGCTCAAGGCCATCCGCGAGAACGAACCCCGCGCCATCTCGCTGGGCTACAACGTGGACCGCTACAAGCTGCTGGTGTTCGTGCTGTCGGCATCGCTGGCGGGCCTGGCAGGCTCGCTCAAGTCGCTGGTGCTGGGCTTTGCCGCACTGTCCGACGTGCTGCAGGCGACCTCTGGCGAGGTGATCCTGATGACGCTGCTCGGCGGTGCCGGCACTTTCTTCGGCCCGGTGCTGGGCGCCGGCATCGTGGTCACGCTGCAGGACATGCTGTCGGACCGCGTGGGCTCGTGGGTCACCGTGATCATCGGCGCGATCTTCGTGGTGTGCGTGCTGGCCTTCCGCAAGGGCGTGGTCGGCGAATTGCTGGCCTGGCTGGAGCGCCGCCGTCAGGCTGCGGCCCCCGGAAACGCCCCGTCGGCCTGATGCCCATTCCTGCGGCTGGCTGGCCGCAGGCGCATCAGCTCACAGTCCGTCGGTGGACAGGGCCATGCCCACATGGGCAGGCGACACCAGTTGTCCGTATTGATTGGCCACCGGCTGGATCTGGATCATCGGTGCGCCCGAGCTGACGTTGCCGAACATCATGGCAAACGCGGCATCAGCGGCATCACGTCCGGTGGCAAAGCGCACAAAGCCCATGGGAATCGCCGTGCCTGACGGGTCGAACAGGTACCAGCGATGGCCCAGGTAGACCTCCACATAGGCATGAAAGTCGGTCGGGCCCAGGCTTGGGTCCGCACCGTAGTCGATGCCCGTGGCAAAGCGGGCCGGCAGGTTGATGGCCCGGCACAGCGCAATCATCAGGTGGGCAAAGTCGCGGCACACGCCCACGCGCTCGGTCACCGTGTCCACCGCCGATGTGCTGCCGTGCGTGCTGTTGGACCGGAAACTCACCCGCTGCTGCACCCAGTGGCAAATCGCTTCGGCCCGGGCATAGCCTTGGGGCAAATGACCAAACTCGTTGGACGCCAGCTTCTGCAGCCGGTCTGATTCGCAGTAGCGGCTGGGGTACATATAGGGCAGTACCGAGCCGGGAATCTGGCAGACCGGCACTTCGGCCAGATCCGCCGGCAGGGCCTGGTAATGGGCCAGGTCCACCGTCGCGGCATAACGCACCTGCAGCGGGCCGCTGCCGGCCTGCATGCGCAGGTAGCGGTTGCGGCTGGCCGGGTCCGTGTCAATGGTGTACGGCACGTTCTGGCTGATCTGCAGGTCTTCGCTCACCACCGTCTGCTGCTGCGTGTGGGCCGCGTGGATGTTGAAGATGAAGTCCGCACCCGGCGGCGCGATGTCGTAGTGCAGGTCAATGGAAAACTGGAGCCGGACCATGGGTTCTTTCGGGGGGAGTCACAAACGGAAAAAGCAAGGCGGCTGCGCGGCAGCAGCCCTGGGGCAGCGAGGCCCGGGCGGACGCCGAAGGGTGGCGTGGGCCAACCCCCATTGTGGCGGCCACAGCCCCCGGCATTCGCTGCTCGCGCCCCCGGCCTCTGCGCAAGCCCTGTGATGTCTGGTGAGCTGGCGGCGTGAGCGCCTACACCCGCGGGTTCACAGCACCTTGACGGCGCGCCCGATGAACTGGATTGGCCCCGTGGGCTTGCCGATCGGGGAGCCGTTGGCCGGTTCCAGCGTCAGCTCGAACAGCTGGTTGGGCTGCAGCGGCGGCAGCTTGTCCAGCGGCACCTGAATGGTCTGGCCGGGTTTGACCAGGCCCAGCGACACCGGGCCGGTCCAGTTCTCGCCCTTGGTCCAGAACTGCAGGCTCTTCTCGGCCGGCACCACCGTCTGCCCGAGGGGAATCAGGCTCAGCTCCCGCCGGGCACCGGCCTGGATGACCCAGCCGGGCGCCTTGTCTTGCGGGGCGACCAGCACCACCAAATACTGTGGCGCCGGTGTAGGCGCACCCAGACGCGTCACCAGCAGGGTGGCGAGCACGGCCACCGCTGCAAAGCCGGTCCCGGCCAGACCGCGCCAAAGCCGCACACTGCTCCACCAGCCCAGGGCACCACTGGCAGCAGGCCGGGCGCGAGCAGACTGCGCCACAGGCTTCGGCAAGCCCGCCACGCTGCCTTCAATGCGCGGCCACAACCGGGCCGAAGGTTCTGCGGGCTCGGCCAGCAAGGCCAGCGGCAGCAGCAGTTCCTGCCATCGCAGCACGGCAGCATGCAGCGCCGCATCGACCGGCAGGCGCTGCTCGACCTCGCTACGGCGCGCTGTCGAGAGTGTGCCCAGCACGTAGTCGCTGGCCAGTGTGTCGACGTCATCCATCTCGTCGTGCGACCGCGGGTTCATGCCATGCACTCCCGCAGCGTGCCCATGCCGCGCTTGATCCACGCCTTGACCGTCCCCAGGGGCGTACCGGTCCGCTCGGCGATCTCGCCGTGCGAGCAGCCGTCAAGGTAGGCATAGAGGATGCAGGTGCGCCGCGCCGGCTCCAGCCGTTCCAGGCAGTCGTTCAGGCGCCCGAGGCTGGCCTGCAGCTCGAAGGCGTCTGTCAGTTCGTGGTGAGCAGCAAGCGAGGCCTGGCCGTCCAGCAGCTCAGCGGTGTCTTCGTCCACCGCCACTTCCCGGGCGCCATTGCGCACCGCGTTCAGCGCTGCATTGCGCACCACGCTGTAGATCCAGCCCCGGCCGGAGCCGAGCACCGGGTTGAAGGTGGACGCACGCGTCCAGATGGCCATGAAGGCATCGTGCAGTACGTCCTCGGCCAGCGCACGCTGGCGCACGATGCGCAGTGCAACACCCAGCAGCTGCCTCGCTTCATGCTGGTACAGACGCTGGAGCGCAGCGTGCTCACCACGCGCGCAGGCCTCGAGGGCTTCGTCGTGGTTGAAGTCGTCGGCCAGGCGGGTACGCGGGGAGGCAGGAGGCACAAGGGTCACAGGGGGCTCGCGGGTCGGCAGGACAGCAGATGTTCGCCTGATGTTAGCCGACAGCCGAGCCCTTTTCCACGCTGGCCCTGCCCGCCGCATCCGCGCCCGGCACAGCGTCCGGTCACAGGGCACTGCCGTCAGGGGCCATGGCATGGGCAGAAGCTTGTGCATGGCGGTCTGGCAGTGCGTCCCGTGGTCTGCACCATGCCTGATGGGCCCAAGACCCACCCGACGCAGAGCCCGGATCAGTGACGGATCAGGCGGCTTTCCAGAAGATGTAGTCGGCCTGGTACTTCACGATTTCCTTGCTGCCCTTGTTGGCAGGGGTGCAGGCCGATGCCGGTGCCACGCCGCCCTTGAGGGCCACGCGCTGGATGTAGGTCACGCCAGTCATCGCGCCTGCGCCCATGGCCGGGTTGGCCTTGACGAGCTGGTAAGGCAGATTGCCCGCACCCGATGGCGCCACAGCCAGTTGAGCGCCAGTGATCTTGGAGCCGTCCATCGCTTCCCAGGTCGCGGGTGGGCCGTAGTACTTGCCGATCTGCTTGCCGCTGCGGTCGTTCAGTGCGGCGTTGGGGCCGACAAACACCCACTCGGTCATGCCGGGGGCATTGGCCTTGTCACGGCATTCGTAGGTGATGTCGCCCACGCCCACGGTTTCGAGGGCAACCTTGTTGCCGGCTGGCACCTTCACGGCGTCGGGCAGGCTGTCCTGCGCGAACATGGGTTTCATCGGTGCCATGGAACCGCAGGCTGCGAGCAGCGCTGCAGCAGACACGGCGGCCAGGGTCAGGGAAAGGCGTTTTTGCATCATGAAGTTCTCCAAATAAGGGTTGCACACAGGTGTTCGACAGGAGCGGCATTTCATCGCCACTGCAGGTACTACCCGCGAAGTCCCGGTTTGGATGCACCCCGATGCAAAAAAAAATTGAAAAGCCGAAAACGCGTTCAAAAAGACGTTCAGAACGGAAGCGTTTGACCCCGGTAATCCACCAGCCGGCCGGTGGCTTCGGGCGGCAGTTGCTGCAGCACCCCCAGAATCTCGCGCGCCGCCTGCGCTGGCGGCCGCACGTTCAGGCCGGTTTTGGAAAACGGCTGGCTCAGTGCTGTGTCCACTGTGCCGGGGTGCACAGCGACACACACAGCCTGCCGGTTGCGCCGCGCCAGCTCGACGGACGCCGTCTTGACCAACTGGTTGAGCGCCGCCTTGGAAGCCCGGTAGCCATACCAGCCGCCCAGTGCGTTGTCGCCAATGCTGCCGACCTTGGCCGAGATGAAGGCAGCGACGCAGCGCCCCTGTCTGGGCAGCAGCGGCAGCAGATGCTTCATCAGCAGTGCCGGGCCGATGGTGTTGACCAGAAACACATGCTTCAGGTAATCAGGGTCCAGTTGGGACCAGCTGCGTTCGGGCTGGCCGGGGGCGCCATGCAGAAACCCGCTGGCCACGACGATCAGCCGCAGTTCACCCTGCAGCCGCTGGCATTCGGCCGCCCCCCAGGCCGCCGCGCTGGCGATGCTGGCCTCATCCGCAAAATCAATGGCCGGCTGCGTGTGCCGGCCCAGTGCCAGCACCGCGCCGTGACTGTGCGCAAGTTCAGAGACCAGCGCCGCGCCCAGGCCACCACCTGCACCTACAACCAGTGCAGTAGCGCTGGGTCGGGCCTGCGCGTCAGCCACGGCGATCAGGCCTCCTCATCGAGCAAACGCACCTTCACGCTCTTGCCCTTGACGCGCCCGGTCGAAAGCTTGTGCAGCGCCTCGTTGGCAATGCGGCTGTCCACCGCGACATAGGTCGAGAACTCATTGACATTGATCTTGCCGACCTGCTCGCGCGTGAAGCCGGCATCGCCGGTGAGTGCACCCAGCACGTCGCCGGCGCGGATTTTTTCCTTGCGGCCGCCGACGATCTGCAGCGTGCGCATCGGCGGCGTCAGCGGCTCTTTGCTGGCGGGCGTCAGCTCGCTGAGCTTGTGCCAGTCCGACTCGGCTTTCTGCAACTGCTCGATCTTGCCGACCGAGCCCATCTCGTTCAGGCTCGCCAGGCTGATGGCCCAGCCTTCCTCATCGGCGCGGCCGGTGCGGCCAATGCGGTGGATGTGCACCTCAGGGTCGGGCGTGACGTCGACGTTGATCACCATCTCCAGCTGCGTGATGTCCAGCCCACGCGCCGCCACATCGGTGGCCACCAGCACCGAACAGCTGCGATTGGCAAACTGCACCAGCACCTGGTCGCGCTCGCGCTGCTCCAGCTCGCCATAGAGGGCCAGCGCGCTGAAGCCCTGGCCGCGGAGCACCGCCACCAGGTCGCGGCACTGCACCTTGGTATTGCAGAACGCCAGCGTGCTGACCGGCCGGTAGTGGTTGAGCACCAGCGACACGGCGTGCAGGCGCTCGCTCTCTTTCACCTCGTACCAGCGCTGGCGGATCTTGCTTTTCTCGTGCTGCGCCTGCACGCTGATGGTCTGCGGCGCCTTCATGAACTGCTGGCTCAGCTTGGCAATGCCTTCCGGATAGGTGGCCGAAAACAGCAGCGTCTGCCGCTCGGGCGGGCACTGCCGCGCCACGGTGGCGATGTCGTCGAAAAAGCCCATGTCGAGCATGCGGTCGGCCTCGTCAAGCACCAACGTGTTGAGCGCTTCCAGATTCAGATTACCGCGCTCCAGGTGGTCCATGATGCGGCCCGGGGTGCCGACCACGATGTGCGCGCCATGCTCCAGGCTGGCCGTCTGCCCGCGCAGCGCGACGCCGCCGCAGAGCGTGACGACCTTGATGTTCTCTTCAGCCCGTGCGAGGCGCCTGATTTCGGTGGTCACCTGATCGGCCAGCTCGCGCGTAGGGCACAGCACCATGGCCTGCACCGCAAAGCGACGCGCATTGAGGTTGGCCAGCAGCGCCAGCGCGAAAGCGGCCGTCTTGCCGCTGCCCGTCTTGGCCTGCGCGATCAGGTCTTTGCCCAGCAGCGCCACCGGCAGGCTGGCAGCCTGAATGGGCGTCATGCGGGTGTAGCCCAGCAGCGCCAGGTTGGCGAGCATCGCCGGGTTCAGTGGCAGGCGACTGAAGTCGGCGGAAGAGTCGGCGGAAGAGGTCATTCACCGATTATCGGCGGGGCCCCCGTGGGCAGCTGGCTCAAGGGGATGTTCAGGCCCCATTTCCCCAGTGCCCGGTGCCGGCCAGCACTGGCGACAGCTCTGCCGCACCCCAGCGCAGCGGCAAGGCCGCTTCCACCCGGCGGGACGAAACCACCTTGAGCTTCAACAGGCGCTGCGCGCCCTCGAAGGCCTGCAGCTCGGGGCCCTCCCATACGATCTCGGCGGTGACCGCCAGATACAGCAGGTCGCCCGATTCAAAATCAATGAACAGCAGACCGGCACGCGGGTTCACCGTCAGATTGCCCAGTGTGTTGAAGAAAAAGTTGCCCAGAAAATCCGGAACAGTGAGCGTGCCATCGGCATCGAGCCGCACAAAGCCGGGTTTGCCGCCACGGTGTGACACATCCACGCCACCGGCCACGCCCACCGTGTCGCGGTCGCCAGCGTACGCGGTGGCGATGAAAAAGGTGTCGGCCTTGCCCACCATGCGGCGGGCGGCGGCGTCCAGCCCTGCCGCTTCATGCACCACCGGTGCTGCAGTCGCAGGCACACCCACAAACACAGGCTCCCGCGCCTGAATGTATTTGGGGCAGTTGCCAAAGCTCTGGCTCAGCTCCACGTCAAAGCCTGATGTGCCGGGGTTCCTCACCACACCATTCATGCGATTGCGCCGCCGTGTGTGGGGTTCGATGCCCAGCAGGCCGATGCCAGCACCATCGACCAGCGTGTGCTTCAGCGGATCGCCTGCCAGCGGCACCGCGCGCACCTGCAAATGGTGCTCGTCCGGCGAGCGAATGAAGCCGGGTGGCGCCGCCAGCACCGAGGCCCAGGGCTGGCCGGCCGCATCGACCGTGCCCGCCAGCACAAACGGCAGTTGCTGGAAAAACTCGCGGTGCTGGTCGGGCATGAAATCGCGGATTACCCGCGGCCCCATCTGCGCCAGCCGCTCGCGCACCACCGCACCCACACGCGCCTGCACGGCGCGCTCGCCTTCGTGAAAGGTATCGGCCACCTTTGCAGTCGCGGTCGGCGTCATGCTGCCAGTCCGATGGGGGTGCGCACCATGGGCACGAAACACGGCAGCGCCTCAATGCGGGCCAGCCAGGCACGAACCTGCGGATAAGCCGCCAGCGAGACATTGCCTTCTGGTGCGTGCGCCACGTAGCTGTAGTGGGCCACATCGGCCAGCGTGGGTGCAGCACCCACCAGGTACGGCGTGCTCGCCAGTTGCTGCTCCATCACCTGCAGCAAGCCATGCGCCCGGGCAATGGCGTCGTCGGGCGGCGTGGGGAGCTTGAACAGGTTGATCACCCGGGCCGAGGCCGGGCCAAAGGCCAGTGGCCCCGACGCCGCCGACAACCAGCGCTGCACCTGCCCGGCCTGCAGCGGGTCGCGCGGCAGCCAGTCGTTCGCGTCGGCCGCGTAACGCAGCGTGAGGTAGACCAGGATGGCGGTGGAGTCGGCCAGCGTGACATCGCCGTCCTGAATCACCGGAACCTGGCCGAAGGGATTCATCGCAAGAAATTCGGGCGACTTGTGCGCCTTGGCGACCAGGTCCACGTTCACCAGTTCGACGGGCAAGCCGAGCAGCGACAGAAACAGCTCGACGCGGTGCGAGTGGCCGGAGATGGCCACGCGGTGCAGTTTGATGGGCTGAGCTGGCAGGGAACGGGTGGCGAATGCATTGGTTGCTGGGGTCATGGTGGTCTTTCCTGATGAGTAGATGGGCGGTGGTTGAGATGTCTTGGTGTGGATTCTGGTTGAACCGATCCAATCAATAAATACCCATTAACGTATTTGACTGCTCCGATTTATGGAGTAATCTGCCAACCACACTCACCTTCGCATCCCTACCACAGCGAGCCACCAATGGACAAACTCCGCGCCATGCAAGCCTTCATCCACATCGCCGAAGAAGGCAGCCTCACCGCCGCAGCGCGCGTCATGGCCTCTTCCCTGCCCGCCATGGTGCGCACGCTGGCCGCGCTGGAGGTGCATCTGGGCGTGCGCCTCTTCAACCGCAGCACGCGCCGCATCTCGCTGACCGACGAGGGGCGCCGCTACCTCGACCAGTGCCGGCAGGTGCTGGCCTCGGTGCAGGAGGCCGAGGAATCCATCAGCCCGCAGGTGGGCGAGCCGCGTGGCCCGCTGGTGATCACCGCGCCGGTGCTGTTCGGGCAGATGTATGTGGCGCCCGCCGTCACACGTTTTGTGCAGCGCCACCCCGGCGTGCGCTGCAGCCTGATGCTGTACGACCGTGTGGTCAACCTGCTGGAAGAAGGCGTGGACGTGGGCATCCGCATTGGCGCGCTGGACGACTCCACGCTGGTGGCGCAGACCGTGTTCCACATCCGCCGGGTGGTGGTGGTCAGCCCCGCTTATCTCAAGCGCCATGGCAAGCCCAAACACCCGCGTGACCTGCTGCAGGCCAACTGCATCCGCTTTGCGCCGCCGAGCGGACCGTGGTGGACCTTTCATGAAAAAGGCAAGAGCTTCACCGTGCCCGTCTCGGGCAACCTCGAATTCAACAATGCCGCCCCGGCGGTGGAGGCCTGCGCCGAAGGCATGGGCTACGGCATGTTCATCTCCTACCAGGCCGCACCCTACATCGCGAGCAAGAAGCTGGTGGTGGTGCTGGAAGAGTTCGAGCCCCCGCGCCGGCCGGTGAGCGTGGTCTACCCGCATGCCCGGCTGTTGCCGGCACGCACCCGCATGTTCATCGACTGGATGAAGGACGAACTCGGCCGGCTGGAGCATGCTGCGCCGCTGCGCGCCCAACGCCAATGACCTGCAAAGGCCATGGCACGGTGGTAAGGTCATGGCCTTCGACGGATACAGAGGATTCGGAATGCCTGCTTTTGACTTTGACCTTTTCGTGATCGGTGGCGGCAGCGGCGGTGTGCGCGCCGCCCGCATGGCGGCACAGCGCGGTGCCAAAGTGGCGGTGGCCGAGGTGTCGGCCATGGGCGGCACCTGCGTGAATGTCGGCTGCATACCGAAAAAGCTGTACAGCTACGCCGCCCACTTTGCCGAGAGCTTCGAGGAGTCCCACGGCTTCGGCTGGAAGGGCGAGGCACCCACACTGGACTGGGAACTGCTCAAGGCCAACCGCGCGCGTGAGATCAGCCGGCTCAACGGCATTTATGTGCAGTTGCTGGAAAGCCCGGGCGTCACCATCATTCGCGGCTGGGCCCGCCTGAAGGACGCGCACACCATCGAAGTCGACAACCAGACTTTCACCGCGAAGAACATCCTGATCGCCGCCGGCGGCAAGCCCACAGTGCCCGACATCCCTGGCCGCGAGCATGTGGTGACCTCGAACGAGATGTTCGACCTCGACCCGTTTCCAAAACGGCTGCTGGTGGTCGGCGGTGGCTACATCGCCTGCGAATTTGCATCCATCTTCAACGGCCTGGGCGCCCAGGTCACGCTGATCCACCGCCGCGACAAGGTGCTGACAGGTTTCGACGAAGACGTACGCAGCTTCATCGCCAGCGAGATGGCCAAGACGGGCGTCAACCTGCAGCTGGGGCAGGAAGTGGCTGGCATCGACAAGACGGCTGACGGGCTGCAGGTGCACCTGAAAAACGCCGGTCAGGGAAGCGAAGCCAGCTTTATGGTCGACACCGTGCTCTACGCCACCGGTCGCTCACCCAACACCTCGGGTCTGGGGCTGGAGGCGGCAGGCGTCACGACAGGCAACGTCGGTGCCATCCAGGTGAACAGCCAGTACCAGACCTCGGTACCGCACATCTACGCGGTCGGCGATGTCACCGCGCGGGTGCAACTCACGCCAGTGGCGCTGGGCGAGGCCATGGTGGTGGTTGACGCGCTGTTCGGCCCTGTTGCGGGCAAGGCGGCACGGCAGATAAGCTATGACTTCATTCCCACCGCTGTCTTCACGCACCCCAACATCGGCACGGTGGGCTACTCCGAAACCGCCGCACGCGAAAAGTTTGGTGCGGTGACAGTTTTCCGCTCGGACTTCAAGGCACTCAAACACACGCTGAGCGGCAGCACCGAACGCACGCTGATGAAGCTGGTGGTCGAAGACGCCACCGACCGCGTGGTAGGCCTGCACATGGTGGGCCCCGACGCCGGCGAAGTGGTACAGGGTTTCGCCGTTGCGATGAAGGCCGGTGCCACCAAGGCCATCTTCGACAGCACCATCGGCATTCACCCCACCGCCGCCGAAGAGTTTGTGACCATGCGTGAACCCGTGAAGGCCTGATGCACACCATGCCCTATCTGCCCCCTTTCATTGCCCCCACCCGCTACCGCGACCCCGCCGCCGCACTGGCGCAGGTGCGCGTCATCTACGACCAGCAGATTGCCCACCTGCGCGACGCCATGCAGCGCTATGTGGCGGGTGAAACCCTGCCCGGCCATGTGCGGGCCTGCTACCCCTTTGTGCGCATCCACACCGATACCGTCGCCCGGGCCATTCTTGAAACACCGGACATTGACCAGCTCAGCTACGGCTTTGTGGCCGGGCCCGGCCGCTTCGAGACCACACTCACGCGGCCCGACCTGTATGGCAACTACTACCTGGAGCAGTTCCGGCTGCTGATGAAGAACCACGACGTGGAGCTGGAAATCGGCACCAGCACGCAGCCGATTCCGATCCACTTTTCGTTTGCAGAGAACGACCACATCGAAGGCAGCATGAGCCCTGAACGCCGCATGCTGATGCGCGACGCGTTCGACCTGCCCGACCTCGCCGCGATGGACGATGGCATTGCCAACGGCACCTACGAACCGCGGGCCGGCGAGCCGCAACCACTGTCGCTCTTCACCGCGGCGCGGGTCGACTATTCGCTGCAGCGACTGCGCCACTACACCGGCACCTCGCCGTACTGGTTTCAGAACTTCGTGCTGTTCACCAACTACCAGTTCTACATCGACGAGTTCGTGCGGCTCGGCCATGAGGCCATGGCCGACCCGAACAGCGAGTACGAGGCTTTCATCGAGCCCGGTAACGTAGTGACGCGGCGCGCCGGTATCCCTCCTGAAGCAGGCGATGACCTGGGCGTGCCGCCACCGCGGCTGCCGCAAATGCCGGCCTACCACCTGCTGCGCGCTGACCGCACCGGCATCACCATGGTCAACATCGGCGTGGGGCCGGCGAATGCCAAGAACATCACTGACCACATCGCCGTGCTGCGCCCGCATGCATGGATCATGCTCGGCCACTGCGCCGGCCTGCGCAACAGCCAACAGTTGGGCGACTACGTACTGGCCCACGGCTATGTCCGCGAAGACCATGTGCTCGACGAAGAGCTGCCGCTGTGGGTGCCAATTCCGGCGCTGGCCGAGATCCAGAAGGCACTGGAGCAAGCCGTGGAAGACGTGACACAAGCCACAGGTACCGACCTCAAGCGCATCATGCGCACCGGCACCGTGGCCTCCACCGACAACCGCAACTGGGAGCTGCTGCCGAACAACACACCGCAGCGCCGCTTCAGCCAGAGCCGTGCGGTGGCACTCGACATGGAAAGCGCGACGATTGCCGCCAATGGCTTCCGCTTTCGCGTGCCCTACGGTACCCTGCTGTGCGTGAGCGACAAGCCGCTGCACGGCGAGATCAAGCTGCCCGGCATGGCCAACCACTTCTACCGCGAGCGGGTCGACCAGCATCTGCGCATCGGCATCCGCGCCATCGAACTGCTTCGTGCCGAAGGCCTGAGCCAGCTGCACAGCCGCAAGCTGCGCAGTTTTTCTGAAGTGGCGTTCCAGTAATTTTTCTGCAGTGAGCCCATGCCTTCCACGCTGATACAGATCACCCCTGAAACCCACGGCGTCGAGATCGACCTGATTTACGCCAGCCCGAACAACTTCACCGGCCAGGTGATTTACGACCACGCGCTGTGCTATCTGCACCGCGAGGCCGAGGCATGTTTGCGCAAGGCCATTGCGGCAGCGCGCCAGCTCGGTTACGGCATGCGGGTGCTCGATGCCTTCCGGCCGCAAGAGGCGCAAGAGGCCCTGTGGGCCGTGGCGCCCAACCCCGACTACATTGCCGACCCGGCCAAGGGCTCCAACCACACGCGCGGTGTGGCGGTAGACCTGACCTTGCTCGGCCCCGACGGCCAGGCGCTGAACATGGGCACGCCGGTGGACACCATGCACCCCGCCTCACACCACTTCCATCTGGAGCACCCGGTACAAGTGCAGGTCAACCGCATGCTGCTGCTCACGGTGATGCTGGAGGCCGGCTTCGTGCACCACCCCAAGGAGTGGTGGCATTACCAGCTGCCGGATGCGCAGCGCTTTCCGCTGATCGACAGCCAGAGCGCCGAGGCGCAGGCGCTGCATGTCGCGGCGCATTGAGTCTTTGCCAACTCAGCGTACTTAACCGTTCGGGCTGAGCTGGTTGATCTCTAACCCGTTCGGGCTGAGCTTGTCGAAGCCAGAGTGCCAACCCTTCGACAAGCTCAGGGCGAACGGTGCGGGAAAAACGCTTTATCCTGCCACACGCGGCTTCACCCGCGAAGCCGCCAGCTTGGCGTTGGTGCGCGCGACTTCCACATCGGCGTCAAACGCCAGTGCCACGCCCATGCGGCGCTTGACGAAGCTTTCGGGCTTGCCGAACAGGCGAATGTCCGAGTTGGGCACGCGCAGCGCATCGGCCACGCCGTCAAACACAATGCCGTGCGCATCAACACCGCCATAAATCACGGCACTGGCGCCGGGGCTCTTGAGTGCGGTGTTCACCGGCAAGCCGAGAATGGCGCGGGCATGCAGTTCAAACTCGTTCTGCCACTGGGTGCACATCGTCACCATGCCGGTGTCGTGCGGCCGGGGGCTGACTTCGCTGAACCAGACGTCGTCGCCCTTCACGAACAGCTCCACGCCAAAGAGGCCTTGGCCACCCAGGTTGTCGGTCACCGCCTTGGCGATGTCGCGGCTCTTTTGCAGGGCGGCCAGGCGCATCGGGTGCGGCTGCCAGCTCTCTACGTAGTCGCCACTCACCTGGATATGGCCAATCGGGTCGCAGAAATGCGTTTCCACCTGGCCGCCCTCGCCCAGCGCACGCACGGTGAGCTGGGTGATCTCGTAATCAAAATCAATAAAGCCTTCGACGATGATGCGGCCGTGGCTGACGCGGCCACCAGCCATGGCGTAGTCCCACGCTTTCTTCACATCGTCGGGCCCGGCGATCTTGCTCTGGCCCTTGCCTGATGAGCTCATCACCGGCTTGACGATGCAGGGGTAGCCGATCTTGCTGTCAATCGCTGCCTGCAACTCGGCCAGCGAGTCGCAGAACACATAGGGGCTGGTTGGCAGGCCCAGCGTCTCGGCGGCAAGGCGGCGAATGCCTTCGCGGTCCATCGTCAGGCGCGCGGCGCGGGCCGTCGGAATCACACGCACCACGCCTGCGGCTTCCAGCTCTTCCAGCATGGGGGTGGCAATGGCTTCAATCTCGGGCACTACCAGATGAGGACGCTCTTTTTCAATCAATGCCTTGAGCTGCACCGGATCGCTCATCGTGATGGTGCGCGCATGGTGCGCTACCTGCTGGCCAGGCGCGTTCTCGTAGCGGTCGGTCGCGATGGTTTCCACACCCAGGCGCTGCAGTGCAATCAACACCTCCTTGCCCAGCTCGCCGGAGCCGAGCAGCATGACTTTGGTGGCGTGGGGAGACAAAGGGGTGCCGAGTGTGGTCATAAAGCAATCGATGGTTGGGAAGGGTTGCGAGGCGGATCCGGACAACACGGCAATTATCGCCGGGCTACATCACGCAGGCGGCATGGGCGCCGTGTGCAAAAATCGGCCATGCCCCAGATACTCAAAGTACACGGCCCGCGCCTGATGGTGTGGCTTGTGCTCTCGGCCGTTGGGTGTGTATTGCTGGCGCGCATGGCGTTGTCACAGCTGCAGGAAGACTTCGAGACGGATGCCCGCATCAGCCACCGGCTGCTCAGCCAGCGGGCAGTGCAGCACGAAGCGGTGCTGGCCACGCTGGCCCTGCTGCAACCCGCCGCAGCCCCGGGCGACGCCGACCCCGAGGAGCGGCGCCTGTCTTCTGTGTACCCGCAGATTCTGGGTGTTCAGCGGCGCGACGCCGGCACGCCGTGGGCCGGCACCGGTCTGGATGCCGCCGAAAAAGCCTCCCGCCAGAGCCGCAGCGCCGTGCTGGCGAATCCAGACTTCACCGCTTCACGCGGCCGCTACCAGCTGGTGCTGGCGGCACAACCGGCCAGTTATGCGCTGCTCATTGATGTGCGGGGCACCGTCCCCTGGAACGAATGGAGCATGCCGGTACAGAGCAGCCCGGTCCGCGTGACGCTGGAGCACGGGGGTCAGGCTTTTGTCATTCAGTCGGGGCGCATCGCCGATGCAGGCTGGCGTTATGAGTTCCACAAAAAACTGGCCAGCGTCAGCCAGCCTTTCGATGTGGTGGCGGTTCGCCAGGTGGGCTGGCCCGAATTGCCCTGGGGTGCCATGGCGCTGTGGACCGCGGCAGTGGCTGCGGCGCTGGCGGCCTGGTCGGCCTGGCAAGGCCAGCGCAGTGCTCGCCGCCGTGCAGAAGCCCTGCTGCGCGTCGGGCAAGTGGCCCGGCTCAATGCCCTGGGGGAACTGGCCGCCGGCATGGCCCATGAACTGAACCAGCCGCTGACTGCCATTCTCGCCAACACCCAGGCCGCCAAGCGCCTGCTTGAAGAAGACCCCGGCGAGCTGCCCACGGCACTGCAGGCCATGGACCAGGCGGTGGCGCAGGCGCGCCGCGCTGCCGACGTGTTGGGCCGTTTGCGCCGCACGGTGGAGCAACCGCTCGCCGCACAGCCCGGCCAGACCGTGGATCTGGCGCAGGCTGCGCGCAATGCGCTGGACCTGCTCGAACCTGAATGCAGGCGGCTGGCCGTGACCACGTCGGTGCACGCCACACAGTCCGTCCGCGTGCTGGCCGAACGCATCGCCCTTGAGCAGATCATTCACAACCTGCTCACCAACGCGCTGCAGGCCCTCGGGTTGGTGCCCGCTGGCGAACGTGAACTCGCCATCCACGTCGAGGTAGCGCAGGGCATGGGCGTCCTGCGCGTGGTGGATACCGGGCCCGGCATTCCGGCGGACACCCTGCCCCGCCTGTTCGAGCCGTTTTTCACCACCCGCGAAGGTGGACTCGGTCTGGGCTTGAGCCTGTGTGAAACCCTGGCCAGCAGCATGGGCGGACAACTGCGTGCCCAGGCCCACGCACCGCGCGGTGCCGTGTTCGCCCTGACACTGCCCCTGGCGCCCAGCCCATGAGTGCACCCCTGTCACCGCTGATCCACCTGATCGACGACGACGAGGCGGTGCGCGCCAGCCTGGCACTGCTGATCGGCACGGTGGGCCTGCGTGTGCAGACCTGGTTCGACCCGCAGGACTTCATGCGCAGCTTTGACCGCGAGGGCATAGGCGCCATCGTGCTGGACGTGCGCATGCCCGGCATCAGCGGCCTGACGGTGCTCGAAGACTTGATCGCACAGGGGGTGGATCAGCCCGTGATCATGCTCACCGGGCACGGTACCGTGGAGTTGTGCCGGCGGGCCTTCAAGGCCGGTGCAGCCGAATTTCTGGAAAAACCGGTCAACGACGACACCTTGCTGGAAGCGCTGCAGAACGCCGTGCGCCTGCATGTGCGCTCACGCGAGCGGCACCAGGCCGACCGGCAGGCGCGGGAGCTCCATGCCCAGCTGTCGGAGCGTGAACGCGAGGTGCTGGGCCTGATCGTCGAAGGATTGACCAACAAGGAAATCGGCCGCGCCCTGGGCCTTTCGCCGCGCACGGTGGAAACCCACCGCGCCAACCTGTTTGCCAAACTCAAGGCCGACTCCCTCGCACACCTGATACGCCACTACGCCACACTGGCGGTGCCGACAAAGGGCTGACCGAAAGGGCCACCCGCGCCTTCCGTAGTTCTACGGAGCCCCGCGCGTAGCCGCACGAATGGCCGGCGACACACGGTTTGACTACATTTTCTCCAGGGGTTGAACAGTTGCTTCATCACCCATTTTTCTGGAGAACACCATGCATTCCAAATCCCTTGCCAAACCCCTGGTGACTGCTCTCGTCCTGTCATTTGCCGCATGGGGTGCCAGCGCCCAGTCGGTACGGGTCGAGAAAAACATGTCGCTCGAACTCGCCAACAAAATTGCCGCAGCCACGGTGGCGGCCTGCAGCGCAGACAAGTTCAATGTGGCGGCCACAGTAGTGGACCGCGCGGGCACTGTGCGTGCTGTCCAGCGCGCCGACAACGCCGGTCCCCACACCTTGGCGGCCAGCCAGGCCAAGGCCTTCACCTCGGCCTCCGGCAAGAACACCACTTCGGCCATGTGGGAAGGCGTGCAAAAAAATCCGGCGGCTGCCAATGTGGCCATGATTCCCGGCTACCTGCTGCTCGGTGGCGGTGTGCCCGTCAAGGTGGGCGATGAAGTGATCGGTGCCGTGGGCGTAGGTGGCGCACCCGGCGGCCATCTCGACGAAAAATGTGCCCTGGCCGGTATTGCCAGCGTGCAGGACCTGCTCAAGTAAGCTGCCATCCGGCCACTTCAGGAAAAACCATGGCAAACAAAACCCAGGTCAAAGCACATGCCAAAACACAGGTCAAAACACGGGTGTTGGCATGGCCCATGGCGGTGCTGTTTGCCATGGGCGTGCTGTCATCTCTGCTGGCGTCGCCTGCAGAGGCCCAGGTGGCGCCAAGTGCCGCAGAGGTGGCGCGCTACACCGGCCTGCACGCAGCAGCGCACAAGGGCGATCTGCAGCAGCTCAAAAAACTGCTGGCATCCGGCGCCGATGTGAATGCCCGTGACCCCTTTGGCCGGACGGCCGTGCATGTCGCCACCTTTGCCCGGCAGCGCGAGACGCTTCGTGCCCTGGCGCAAGCGGCTGCCAACCTGGAGCTGCTGGAAAACGATCGCTACGACGCGGTGACAATCGCCGCCGTGGCCGACGACGAAGAGACCTTACGGCTGTTGCTGGCCCTGGGTGCCAGCGCCAGGCTCACCACCAGCCGGTACGACGGGACGGCGCTGATTGCCGCCGCCCACTTGGGGCACGATGGCGTGGTGAAGCAGCTGATTGCTGCCGGGGCCCCGCTGGACCACGTCAACAACCTGCACTGGACCGCCGTGATTGAAGCCGTCGTGCTGGGCAACGGCGGCCCCCGGCACCAGCGCACCCTGCAGGCGCTGCTGGCTGCCGGCGCCAGCACCCGGCTCACCGACCGGCAAGGCAACACACCGCTGACCTTGGCCAAAGCGCGGGGCTATGCCGCCATGGTCACGCTGCTTGAAAAAGCCGGCGCCTCTTGAGGGCAACGCGCCTGGCCATCCAGGATGAGTGGCCGGGCATGGTGAGTGCCAGAGGCAGCCCGCCGAGAACGATTCAGCTCAGGCTGCGGCTTCAATGATGCGAATGTCGCGCGTGGCCCCTTTGCCCAGCGCCCTGAGTGCCTCTTGGTAGCCCGGGCTGTCGTGTGCGGCCGTGGCCTGATCAACGCTGTCGAACTCGATCAATACGGTTCGTTCTTTCACACCAGCTTCGTACACCACCGAGGGCATGCCGCGCGCCAGAAAGCGGCCACCTGCGGCCGTCAGCGACGGGCCGGCGAGCTTGGCGTATTCGGCCAGAGCCGCCGCATCGTGGATGGCGTGGTAGGTGGAAATCCAATAGGCTTTGGGCATGTGTTGCGTCCTGTTCAGAATAAAAAGAGGCCATGGCGTGCATGACCGGGGTGGTGGTTTGAGCTGGTTGACTTACTTCGCAGGGCGGTACAGCGCGCAGAGCTTGTTGCCGTCCGGGTCGCGCAGATAGGCGAGATACAGCTTGCTGTCTTCGCGCAGGCCAGGCGGGTCTTCGCAGGTGGTGCCGCCGTGACTGATGGCGGTGGCATGAAAGGCATCGACCTGCTCCTGCGATTTCGCCAGGAACCCGACGGTGCAGCCGTTGCCGGCTGTGGCCGGCTCGCCGTTGATCGGTGTGGTGATGGCGAACGAGCCGGTCGGGCTGCGGTAAAAGTAGCGGTTCTTGTTGGCGGCACCGGGGCCGATACCGAGTGTGGCGAGCAAGGCGTCGTAGAAGGTGCGCGAGGCTTCCAGATCCTTCACACCCAACATCACGTGACTGAACATTTTTTGTCTCCTGAGGCGTCCCGTACAACACGTACCAGACGTCGGCCCATGTTACTGGAAGGCCCGGCAATGCGTCGGCAGACGCCACGATGGTTGACAATCCTTCGATGAGCCACGCGACCTCTTCAATGACCTTACCGATATTTTCTGTTCAGGGGCTGAGCAAGCGCTATGGCGACGCCACCGTCGTCAACGACCTGTCGTTCCACATCGCTCCGGGCGAATGCCTGGGCGTGATCGGCCCCAATGGGGCGGGCAAGACCACCACCATCCGCATGTGCCTGGGGCTCACTGTGCCCGATGCGGGGCGGGTGGCGTTTCACCCGCCAGAGGGTCAGCCGGTCCTGCACATGCCGCAGGACGCGCTGGCCATCAAAGAGCGGCTGGGCATTGTGAGCCAGTTCGACAGTCTGGACCCGGACTTCAGTTGCGCCGAAAACCTGCTGGTGTTTGGCCGCTACTTTGGGCTGAAGGACGCGGTGATCCGCGAGCGCATTCCCCGGCTGCTGGAGTTTGCCGCCCTCACCCACAAGGCCAATGCCAAATTGAGCGAGCTGTCGGGCGGCATGAAGCGGCGCCTGAGCCTGGCCCGCGCGCTGGTGAACGACCCGCAGCTGCTGCTGCTCGACGAGCCCACCACCGGCCTGGACCCGCAGGCGCGCCACCTGATGTGGGAGCGGCTGCAGCGGCTGGTGCAGCAAGGCAAGTCGATCCTGCTGACCACGCACTTCATGGACGAGGCCGAGCGCCTGTGCAATCGTCTGCTGGTGCTGGACCACGGCAAGAAAATGACCGAAGGCACGCCGCGCAACCTGATCGCGCAGAACCTCGAGCCCGATGTGGTCGAGGTGTATGGCAACGGCGCGCTGGCGCTGGTCGATTCACCACTCAAAGCACTGGCGGCGCGCACCGAGGTGAGTGGCGAGACAGTGTTTTTCTACACGCAGGACTCCAAGGCACTGCTGGCTGCGCTGGCAGACCACCCGCAACTGCGCACGCTGCACCGGCCAGCCAATCTGGAGGACCTGTTCCTCAAGCTGACAGGCCGGCAAATCCGGGAGGACGCATGATGTCCGGTACTACCACCAACAGGCAAAGCCTCTTCGCCCCACCGCGCATCAGCCTGCGCTGGTGGCCGGTGTTCCGCCGCAATTTTCTGGTGTGGCAGAAGCTGGCCATTCCGAGCCTGGTGGGCAACATTGCCGAGCCCCTGATCACGCTGGTGGCCTTTGGCTACGGCCTGGGCGCTCTCGTCGGGCAGGTGCAACTGAACGGCAGCGCGGTGCCCTACATCCTGTTTCTGGCCAGCGGCTCCGTCTGCATGAGCGCGATGCAGGCCGCGTCGTTCGAGGCGCTGTACTCGGCCTTCTCGCGCATGCAGGTGCAGCGCACCTGGGACGGCATCATGAACGCGCCGGTGCGGCTGGACGACGTGGTGTTTGCCGAAATGCTGTGGGCCGCGTTCAAGTCACTCTTCACGACCACGGTGATCCTGCTGGTGATGCTGGCGCTGGGCATCAGCCACAGCCCGCTGCTGCTGGTCGCCTGGCCGCTGCTCGGGCTGGTGGGCATCACCTTTGCGAGCATCGCGCTGATCTTCAACGCACTGGCCAAGGGCTATGACTTTTTTACCTACTACTTCACGCTCTTTCTCACACCGACGATGTTCCTGAGCGGCGTGTTCTTCCCGCGCGACCAGTTGCCAGGCGTGATGCGCACCATTTCCGACTGGCTGCCGCTGACGGCAGCGGTAGAGCTGATTCGCCCGCTCTTCATGGGCCAATGGCCGACGAACTGGCTGCCACATGCGGCGCTGCTGGTGTTTTATGCGGTGGCCGGCTTCTGGCTCGCGTTGGCACTCACGCGCAAGCGGTTTCGGAGCTAGGGCCTGTGAGCCCTCGCCCACCAACTCATTCATAGTGGGTCCACAGACGCAGGACGCGCACAGTGCGCTCCTTTTTGAACACCTCGTAGACCAGGCGGTGCTGGATATTGATTCGCCTTGAATAGGCGCCCTCCAGATCGCCAACGAGCTTTTCATAAGGCGGTGGATTCTGAAAAGGATCCTGAGCCAGGACTTCGAGCAGATCCCTGGCTTTGTCTTTCAAACCTGCGGCTGCGAGCTTTTTGGCATCCTTGAGCGCATGTTTGGCAAAGACGACCTCCCACCTCACCACTTGAGCTCTCTGGCGCTCTTGTTCAACGGCTCGGCCATGCCGGCCTTGATGGATTCACGCATGCCAGGAACCGACAGCAGATAAAGCGTTTCCTGTATCGCCTGCCAGTCATCTGCCGCCAGCAGAATGGCACTGTTGCGCTTGCCGGAAATCAGAATGGGTTGATGTGATTCGGTGGTCTGGTCAATCAACCGGTAAAGGCTGGCGCGGGCTTCGCTGGCAGTGATGGGGGTGGTCATGCGGCGTCTTTCAAACGAATCTCAATCGACCCTATAGCGTACGCTTATACGTACCGTTTGTCAACGCAGTGCGCAGCATCAGATACTTTGCGTCGCCCATCAAGCCCCTCAGAGGTCGAAGAACACCGTCTCCTTGCCCGCGCCGCTGTCCTGCATGCGGATGTCAAAGCGGTACACCGGGCCTGCACCCGTCATCGTGCGTTGGGCCACCAGCGTGGCACGGCGCTCTGCGGGTACGCTGCCGAGCACTGCGTCGGCACTGTTGGCTGCGGCTTCGTCGCTGAAATAGATGCGGGTGAAGGTGTGCACCAGCAGGCCGCGCATGGTGATGCAGACCTGGATGTAGGGCGCCTGCCCAGGGGCCGCCACGCCTGGCTTGACGGTTTCAAACAGGTAGTGGCTGTCGGGCAGTGTGCCTGTGCCGCAGCGGCCGAAGCCGGTGAGGCCTTTGGCCTTGGCGTCCGCCACCGAATTCACCGGGTGGCCATGGGCATCGACCTGGCTGATTTCGACAATCGCATCGAGGACGGGCTTGCCCGCGCCATCGATCACCTGGCCTGTGATGCGGATGTGCTCGCCTTCGGCATGCGGCTCGGCCAGCACCGGGGTGAACAGGCTTTTCAGGTCGTAGCCGTACTGGGTGGGCGTGAGGCCGTAGGCGAAGAAGGGGCCGACGGTTTGCGAGGGGGTTTGTTTGAGTTGGCTCATGGGGTGCTCCTGACTGTTCGCCGGCTTATTCAAACCGCGTGGCCTTGGGGCCACGCAGCACGATGTCAAAGATGTAGCCCAGCGCGTAGTCGGGCTGGGTCACGTCGAGGCTGAACTTCGACACCATCAGCTCGCGCGCATGCTCGGGCACGCCCATATACATCGGGTCATACGTCAGCAAAGGGTCACCGGGGAAGTACATCTGCGTGATCAGGCGGCTGGCGAAGTACTCGCCAAACAGCGAAAAGTGGATGTGGTTGGGGCGCCAGGCGTTGGTGTGGTTGCCCCAGGGGTAGGCGCCCGGCTTGATGCTCTTGAACATGTAGCGGCCCTGGTCGTCCGTCATGCAGCGGCCGGCGCCCAGAAAGTTCGGGTCCAGCGGTGCGTCGTGCTGGTCGGCCTTGTGCACATAGCGGCCCGCCGCATTGGCCTGCCACACCTCGACCAGCGTGTTGCGCACCGGTCGGCCGTCTTCGTCCATCACGCGGCCGGTGACGATGATGCGTTCACCCAGCGGGGCGCCGTTTTTCACGGCGTTCAGGGTCAGGTCGTTGTCCAGCGGGCCGAGCTGCCCGGCGCCGTAGACCGGCGCGTTGAGCTGCGACAGCGCCTGCTTGATCGGCACCAGGGCCTGCTTGGGGCCGCGCAGGCTGGTGGATTTGTAGCCGCTGTAGATGTGGTCGGGGTGGCAGCGCCAGTCGCGCGGGGCGAGGTAGCTCTCATGCAGATCGGGTTTCATGGGTGTCTCCTGAAGGCTGAAAGGGTGTGAGGTGATGCCGAACTGTATCTCGATGATTTGGTTATGTATATTGAGTTTTTATCGATTTATTCATAACCAAATCGATAAGTAACTTCATAATGAGGCCATGGTCGGCGAACACATCAAGTTCAGGCATCTGCAATGCTTTCTGGCGGTGGCCCAGCATGGCAGCCTGCAGAAAGCCGCTGATGTGCTGGCCATCACGCAGCCAGCGGTGTCAAAAACGCTGAAGGAGCTGGAAGCCCTGCTGGCGGTGCGCCTGTTCGAGCGCGGGCGCAGGGGTGCTGCGCTGACGCAGAGTGGCGAGGCCTTCATGCGGCACGCAGGCGCCAGCGTGAGCGCGCTGCGCGAAGCCGTGGCCAGCGTGGCGCAAACGCGCGGCCGCGCCGTGGTCACCCTGGGGGTGCTGCCCACCGTGACGCCCTGGCTGATGCCGCAGTTGCTCCTCGCGCAGGACGCGCAGGAGCGGGGCGGCACGCGTCCGGCCAGCCTGCGCATCCTCACAGGCTCCAACCCGGACCTGTTGACGCGGCTGCGCCAGCGCGAGCTGGACGTGGTGATTGGCCGCTTCGCCGAACCGGCGCAGATGCTGGGCCTGAGCTTTGAACATTTGTATGCCGACCCACTGGTGCTGGCGGTACGCCCCGGCCATCCCCTGCTCAGCGTCGCCCCGGGCAACGACCCGTTGGCGCGGTTGGGAAGCTTTCCGGTGATCCTGCCGGTGGCGGGCACTGCCATCCGCCATTCGGCCGACGGGTTTTTCCTGAGCCGTGGCCTGGGCGCGCCAGAGCGGACGATTGAGACGCTCTCGGTGTCGGTTGCGCGCGGCTACGCACTGCAAAGCGATGCCGTCTGGGTGTCGCCCTACGGCGCTGCACGGCCAGACCTGGATGGCGGATGGCTGCAGGCATTGCCCGTCAACATGGCAGGCACCGAAGAACAGGTGGGCCTGACGCTGCAAGCCGACCGGGTGCCCACAGCCGCAGAAGCGGGGTTGATGGCGCTGATCCGCCAGGTCGCAGCCCTGCGCTGACCCGCACGCTCAGCCCCGCACGCTCCGGCCCGGAGGTTCAGGCTTCTTGTACCTCGCGCATCGTCGGCACTGCAAAACGGCCCGTCAATTCAGCCAGCCCCAGTTGGTCCAGCACCTCACGCAGCCGCTCTTGCGCAGCGCGGGTCTTGGCCGTGCTGGGTTGCGCGGGTCGGCTGGCCAGGATGAGCTCGTTTTTCATCGAATGCTCCCAGCCCACCAGCTCGGTGACGGTGACCTGGTAGCCGTGCGCTTCAAGCTGCAGGCAACGCAGCACATTGGTGATCTGGCTGCCGAACTCGCGTGTGTGCAGCGGGTGGCGCCAGAGTTCGGCCAGCGGCGTTTTGGCGAGCGACAGCGCACGCGTCTTCTTCAGTACGCTGGCCACCTCGGCCTGACAGCAAGGGACCAGCACCATGTGGCGTGCGTGCTTGGCCAGACCAAAGGCGATCGCGTCGTCGGTGGCGGTGTCGCAGGCGTGCAGCGCGGTGACGATGTCCACCACGGGTGGCAGCGCGTCAGACGTGGTCGCCTCCTGCACCGTGAGGTTGAGGAAGGACATGTGCGCAAAGCCCAGCCGCTCGGCCAGCGCGCGCGACTTTTCCACCAGCTCGGCGCGGGTTTCGATGCCGTAGATGTGGCCAGCCCTTTTCACGCCTTCTTCACCGGGGTGAGCAGGGTGGGCGACATTGAAAAACAGGTCATACAAAATGAAACCGAGGTAAGACTTTCCCGCCCCGTGGTCGGCCAGTGCCGGCGCATGGCCACCACCTGCACCGGTCACAAACACCTCGGCCAGCAGCGGCTCGATGAAGTGATACAGGTGATACACCTGCTTGAGCTTGCGCCGCGTATCCTGATTCAGGCGCCCCTCGCGGGTCAGGATGTGCAGCTCCTTGAGCAGCTCGATCGACTGTCCGGGGCGGATTTCCTCGATCACCTGCTCAGGCCTGGGTGCCGGCCGGGAGCTGGTCGAGGCTGATTTGCTTTTGGGGTACTGTTTCATGGCCCCCGCAGTTTAGAGCCTGGGCACAGTCTGTGAAACCCTCTGAAGCAATTACATTGCACACAATTTAATTGCGTCATATAATTCTTGTCATGCCCTCCAAAAACACATCGCCAGAGAAGACCTCAGCCATGCTGCAACTGGACAACCAGCTCTGCTTTGCGCTGTACTCCACTTCACTGGCCATGACCAAGCTCTACAAACCCCTGCTGGAAAACCTCGGACTGACCTACCCGCAGTACCTGGCCATGCTGGTGCTGTGGGAGCGTGACGGCCTGACGGTGTCCGAACTGGGCGACAAGCTCTACCTGGACTCCGGCACGCTGACACCGCTGCTCAAGCGGCTGGAAGCCGCCGGGCTGATTTCACGCATCCGCGCCGCCGAAGACGAGCGCCGTGTCCACCTCACGCTGACGGCCGTTGGCCGCAAGCTCAAGGCCAAGGCAGCCGAGGTGCCCGACTGCATCATCAGCGCCACCCAGTGTTCCGTTCCAGAGTTGATGACCCTCACGCAGCAGGTGCAGGCCCTGCGCCAGCGACTGGTGGCCTGAACCGAAGAGCCCTACACACCGATTTCATTGACCCGTCCCAACCACCTCTGACCGAGGTTTTTTTTTAAAGGAAGCACCATGACCACTGCACTCGAAAAAGTTCTTTACACCGCCCATGCCCACACCACCGGCGGCCGTGACGGCAAGTCCAAAACTGACGACGGCCGCCTGGAAGTCAACCTGAGCTCGCCCGGCACTTCCGGCACCGGCACCAACCCCGAGCAGCTGTTTGCGGCCGGTTACTCGGCCTGCTTCATCGGCGCGATGAAAGCCGTGGGCGGCATGAAGAAAATTGCGGTGCCTGACGATGTGTCGGTCGACGCCAGCGTGGACCTGGGCAAGATCCCCAACGCCTACGGCATCGCCGTGCGCCTGGACGTGACCCTGCCGGGCATGGACCGTGCCGCAGCACAGGCCCTGATCGACGCCGCCCACCAGGTGTGCCCCTACTCCAACGCCACGCGCGGCAACATCGACGTGACCATCACGCTGAAGTAAGCCCCGCAAGGACGCCCCACAAGGCAACCCGAAAGCCCGCCCGCGTACTGCCGGCGGGCTTTTTCATGGCCAGGTCACATGACCGCCTCTGCGGCAGGGACGCAGCGCCGCAACTTGAAGCGGCAGGCGGACTCCAACGACAATCAGCCATGACCGAAAACCACCAGGCAGTCCCTGCCCGTCCCGCCAAGCCCGCCAGTCATGCCTATGAGGCCCTGACCCCGGTGGTGGTGCTGGACGCGCTCGCCAGCGTCGGGCTGTTCGGTGACGGCCGCATGACAGCGCTTTCCAGCTACGAGAACCGCGTCTACCAGGCGCACCTGGAAAGCCCGGTGGGCGAGGCCGAACTGGCCGGCGATGTGGTGGTGGTGAAGTTCTACCGCCCCAACCGCTGGACCGACGCCCAGATCACCGAAGAACATGCTTTCGCGGCCGAGCTGATGGCGGCCGAGATTCCGGTGGTGGGCCCGCTCACCCTCAACGGCTCAACGATTCACCATTTTGGCGGCTTCACCTTCAGCGTGTCGCCGAGCCGCGGCGGGCGCCGGCCCGAGCTGGACAACCTGGACGTGCTGGAGTGGATTGGCCGCTTTCTGGCCCGCATCCACACCGTGGGCTGCGCCAGGCCCTTTGTGCACCGCCCGGCCCTGAACCTGCAGACCTTTGGCCTGGCCTCGGGCGAGATACTGCTCAGCGGCGACTACCTGCCGCTGGACATGGAGTCGCGCTGGCGCAAGGCCTTTGAAGAGGCCATGCAGGTGGCGCAGGCGGTGTTCGAAAGCGCGGGCGACATCCCCGTGCTGCGCCTGCACGGCGACTGCCACCCCGGCAACATTTTGTGGACCCCTGAAGGCCTGCCGCTGGCCGGCCCGCATTTTGTGGACCTGGACGACGCCCGCACCGGCCCGGCGGTGCAGGACTTGTGGATGCTGGTCTCCGGTGACCGCGCCCAGTGCACCCGCCAGTTGGGCGCGCTGGTGGACGGCTACGAGGAATTTCGCGAATTCGACCGGCGCGAACTGGCCCTGATCGAACCCCTGCGCACGCTGCGCCTCGTGCACTACAGCGCCTGGCTGGCGCAGCGCTGGCACGACCCGATCTTCCCGATCAACTTCCCGTGGTTCGGTTCCAGCGACTACTGGAAGGGCCAGGTCGACATGCTGGAAGAGCAGACCGAGGCGATGCAGGACACCCCGCTGGTGGTGTGAGGCTGGGCAATGACCCGCAAGCTGATGGCTTGGTCCAAATAGGCCTCAGCGCGAACGGCTCCCGCCATGTCGAGCAGGCCCAATATCAACCAATCGTTCACCGGGATGCGAGAACTACGTACACCCGGGCTAGGGATAGCGATGACGACGTGGTGACCCAAAAAACGATACGCTAAGCGTACTTATCTTTCAGTGCTTTTGGCGATTTCGGGTTCCTTTGGCAACCCTTTTCTTCACCACCATCACTTCACCCTCATCATCACCACCGGCCGGCGCTCCTGACGCACGGCGGGACCGAGACATACCTGGAGACACACATGCATCGTCGTTCATGGCTTTCCCTGCTCACGGGCAGCTTTCTCGCCTGCGCCGCCACGCTGGCCGCAGCCCAGGCTGCCTGGCCCACCAAACCCATCACCATGATCGTTCCCTTCCCGCCCGGCGGCCTGGCCGACCTGGTGGCACGCCCGGTGGCTGAAGCCATGTCGCGCGATCTGGGCCAGCCGGTGGTCATTGAAAACAAGGCCGGCGCCGGTGGCGGCATCGGCATGGCCGTGGCGGCCAAAGCCAAGCCTGACGGCTACACCATCCTGATGGCGCTGTCGTCGCTGACGGTGATTCCCGAAGCCGATGTGCTGCTGGGTCGCCCTGCCATGTTCGCCCTGCCCGACCTGCGGCCGATCGCCCGCTTCACGGCCGACCCGACGGTGCTGGCCGTGCGTGCCGATTCGCCCTGGAAAACCGTGCAGCAGTTTGTGGAAGACGCCAAAAAACGGCCCGGTGCCATCAACTACGGCTCTTCGGGCAACTACGGCACCATGCATGTGCCGATGGAAATCCTGGCGCAGACCGCCGGCATCAAGCTGACGCACATTCCCTTCACGGGCGCGGGGCCGGCCGTGGTGGCACTGCTGGGCGGGCAGATTGACGCCGTCTCCTCTGGCCCGGCCACCGTGCTGCAGCAGGTCAAGGCCGGCAAGGTGCGCGTGCTGGCGCACTGGGGCACCAGTTCGGTGGGCGCATTGCCCGACGTGGTCAGCCTGAAAGATGCGGGCTTCAATGCCGAGTACGCGCAGTGGTCCGGGCTCTTCATTCCCCAGGGCACGCCCGAGCCGATCGCCCAGCGCCTGCGCGCCGCCGCCAAATTCGCGGCCCAGGACGCCAAGGTCAAGGAAGTGATCCTCGGCGCCGGCAGCCCGGTGCTGTACCAGGACAGCCCCGAATTTGACAAATACGTGCAAGCCGACGCCAAGCGCATGGCCGAGGTCGTCAAACGCATCGGCAAGGTGGAGTAAGCACTTCCAAGCGCTTCCAGGCGCTTCCAAGAGCAGCTTGACGCCTTTGCCTTTTCAGCTTTTACTTTCTCCGGAGACATTCATGTCCACTCGCTTCATTCACTCACTTCCCCTCCTTTGCAAAGCCAAAGCGCTCGGCCTGGCGCTGGGCCTCGCTGTCGCCGCCGCCAGCCCCGTGGCCCAGGCGCAGGCCTATCCCACCAAGCCCGTGAAAATCATCGTGCCGTTTGCCGCTGGCGGACCGGCCGATGTGTATGCCCGCTTCATCGCACAGCGCCTGGGTGATGCGCTGGGTCAGTCGTTCGTGGTGGATGACCGGCCGGGCGCCGGCTCGGTGATCGGCACCGACGCGGTGGCCAAGTCCGCCGCGGACGGCTACACGCTGCTGCTGATGTCCAACGCGCACACGGTGAACGAGTCGCTGATTCCAAACAAGCCCTTCCAGCTGATGCGCGACTTCGTGGCGATTGCGCCCATCAACTACTCCGACCTGGTGCTGGTGGCCAACCCGGCGCTGCCGGACACCACGCTCAAGGCGCTGATTGCCGATGCCAAGGCCCGCCCCGGCAAGCTCAACTACGCCTCGTCAGGCCCCGGCACGCCCTACCACATGGCCGGTGAACTCTTCAAGAGCATGGCCGGCGTGTACCTCGTGCATATTCCGTACCGCGGCAGCTCCGGCGCCCGCACCGATGTGATTGGCGGCCAGGTTGATGTGATGTTCGACGCCGTGACCACCATGGCCGAGCAGGTCAGGGCTGGCAAGGTCAGGGCCCTCGCCACCACCGGCAAACAGCGTTCGGAAGTGCTGCCCAATGTGCCCACGCTCAACGAGGCAGGCGTTCCAGGCTACGAGGCCACCATCTGGCTCGGCCTGATGGCACCCACGGGCACACCCAAGGCCATCGTGGACAAGCTCAATGAGGCCGTGTCCAAAATCGTCAGCCAGCCGGACGTGAAGCAGGCCTGGGGCAAGCAGGGCGCTGTGCCCATGGTCATGAGCCCCGACGCCTTTGACAAGTACGCACGCGAGGACATCAACAAATGGGCCCGTGTGATCAAGAGCGCCAACATCAAGGTCGATTGAGCCAGGTCGCTGGCGCTCGCCTGCCTTTGACGCCGACCCACTTTCAGAACACTATCTCACCACCATGACCACGATTCAATTGCTCAGTGGCGGCGCCGCCCAAGGCCTTGTCACCCAGCTGGAGCAACGCTTCCAGACCGATCACCACGCCAGCATCAACGCCTGCTTTGGTGCCGTCGGCATGATGAAGGACAACCTGCTGGCCGGCGCGCCCTGCGACGTGCTGATCCTCACCGAAGCCCTGATTGCACAACTCACCGCCAGCGGCGAACTGCGCCCGGGAAGCTCACAAGCCCTGGGCCAGGTCAAGACCGGCGTGGCCGTGAAAAGCGGCGAGGCCATGCCCGCCGTGGACAGCCCCGAGGCACTGAAAGCCGCGTTCCGCGCCGCACGCGGCATCTACTTCCCGGACCCGGTCAAAGCGACTGCGGGCATCCACGTGATGGGCATGCTCAAGCAACTCGGACTGGACGTCGAACTGGCCGACCGCCTGCGCGTCTACCCCAACGGCGCCACCGCCATGCGGGCGATGGCCGAGTCGAGCGAGACCGGGTTGATCGGCAGCACGCAGATCACCGAAATCATCTACACCGCCGGCGTGGACCTGGTGGCGCCGCTGCCCAAAGAGTTCGAGCTGGCCACCACCTACACCGCCGCGGTGTGCACCCGCGCCCAGGCGCCCGAAGCGGCGCAAGCGCTGATTGCCCTGCTCACCAGCGCAGACGCAGCCGGATTGCGGCGTGCCTGCGGGTTTGAGTGAGCAGACCTTCCCGCCGATCCGCTGACAAAGTCACACACCTTCTGTCATGGAGAGCGCGTGGGCTGCATGCAGGTCAAACACCTCGCTCATGCGCTGCAGCACATCGCGCTCGGCTTGCGTCGGCATCTCGTGAGCCAGCACTTGCTGATGAACTTTGTGCCAGGCCGATAGCAGGCTTTGCGCCATTTTTCGAAACAGCCTGATTGTTTCCGGTAGGCGAAAACCGCAGTCCTTGCACAAGGCCTCCCAGGAGTGAAGGCCCACAGAGTCAAACATGTCGTCGTCGCCGATATACAGGGCCAACCCCGTATCTCCGTAGGCCCTGACGCACAGCAGGTCATAGAACGGGGCCAGACGATAACCCTTTTCATCCACCAGCACGGAGATGTTTTTGGCATGGGCGTCGGCGTTGCCGATCAGATAATTGAACATCACCCAGCGCTGGAAGTTCAGCAAATCGGCAGCGCGCACCGGCAAGGCCCGCAGGGCCTCCACCAGCTTGGGGATGCTCACCAATCCACCCTGCCGCTGGTACTTCCAGCCGCTGCCATGACCCAGCAACTGGCAGCCATCGAACTGGTGCAATCCGACAATGTTGCCAGCCACCTCCACCCGGTCATAGCGCGCCACCACATAGGCCGCTTCGGGTACGCGCAACAGCCACGTATCGGGCACGGGCAACTTGAGCGCGTGCGCGAGTTTCATACAGGCAAATTCGTTGATGGCACTGGGCTGGTAGCGCTTTTGCCGGGTGTCGGGCTTCAGGATATGGGTGGTGGGTGAGGTGCCCACACTTTCCGCCAGTGATCGGCGACGAGCGTCAAATCTCAAGCCCATCTTTTCCTGCGCACCGGCCAGGGACATGGTGGCATGCGGGTTGGATACCAGCAATGGTTGCGAACTGCGGAGCCGTTCGCTGAGAACCTCAAACGGCAGGGCCTGGTACTGTTGCAGCAACGCAGGCGGCGCGCCTTCAGGAAGCAGTGCCAACACACCCGGCAGTTCCTTTCCCAGATGTCCGAGAAGCTCGAACGCCGTAGGGTCGCGCAGAGCCAGCGCTTGGACCACGTCATCCAGAGCGGTGCCTTCTGGCAGCAGATTCTCAAAAAAGGCGCGAACAAGGTGTCCACTGAACTGACCGGCTTGCAACGGGAACTGAGGGGCCAGCACATAGGCGCCGGGTTGCGACATCCATTGCGCGTCGTACTCAAAAAAGTAGTCACCCGCAATGTGACCAAACCACCCCATGGGTCTCACATTGGCCCACACCCGCAAGCGGATCATGCGGTCGGCCCTTCAGCGCCACTGGGGCTTTGTGCGTTTGAATTGATTTCGGGCGCCCAGCCGCTGATTTCAACTTTCAGGCCCAAACCCTGAATGAGCTGCAACAGGAGCTGCACCGAACAACGGCCTGGCTCGGTCTCGGCGTCCCGAATAAAAGAAGGGCTCACATTGCAAACTGCCGCGAGCTGCTCACGCGAGAGCCCCTGAACCTGCCGCTCCCTTTGCAGGTGCAGCGCCAATCCATTCAAAAACCGGGTATGCATCTGCATTTTTTTGACCTCAAAAGGTCAAATTTAGCATAGATCCACTATTTAGGAAAATTTTGATGCCATAAGGTCAAAATTTCCTCATTGATTCAAGAAATAAGGAAATTTGACCCCATAGGATCAATTTTTAACACTTCGACCGAGCGAATGAGCACTTTACTGGCAGCGCGCTCATTGAATGAGCGCGCTGCAGAACTCAGACCAGCAACGCGTTCACGCGTCGCACATAGGCCGCCGGGTCTTCCGGCAGGCCGCCTTCGGCGAGCAGGGCCTGGTCGAACAGGATGTGGGCCAGGTCGTCGAACTGGGGGCCTTCGGCACCGGCTTCGAGTTTTTTAACCAGCGGGTGCTGGGCGTTGACTTCCAGAATCGGCTTCGTCTCGGGTACCGGCTGGCCGGCCTGTTTGAGCATGCGGGCGAGCTGGGTGGACATGTCGCCGTCCTGCACCACCAGACACGCCGGTGAATCGACCAGACGGGTGGAGGCGCGCACGTCCTTGGCCTTGTCTTTCAGTGCTTCCTTGAGCTTGTCGAGGACCGGTTTGAACTGGGTCTGCGCTTCTTCGGCGGCCTTCTTTTCTTCCTCGTCCTGCAGCTTGCCCAGGTCCACCGCACCCTTGGCAACCGACTGCAGCGGCGTGCCGTCGAACTCGTGCAGGTAGTTCAGCGCCCACTCGTCCACGCGGTCGGCCATCAGCAGCACTTCAATGCCCTTCTTGCGGAAGATCTCCAGTTGCGGGCTGTTCTTCGCAGCGGCCAGGGTGTCGGCGGTGATGTAGTAAATCGCCTCCTGGCCTTCCTTCATGCGGGCCTTGTAGTCGGCAAAGCCGACGCTGATGGTGTCGGTGGTCGAGCTGGCAAAACGCAGCAGCTTGGCAAGGCGGTCACGGTTGGCGAAGTCTTCGCCCAGACCTTCCTTCAGCACGGCGCCAAACTCGGCGTAGAAGGTTTTGAACTTCTCGGCATCGTTGGTGGCCAGGTCTTCAATCATCGACAGCACGCGCTTGGTGCAGCCTTCGCGGATGGCTTTGACGGCACGGCTTTCCTGCAGCAGCTCGCGCGAGACGTTGAGCGGCAGATCGGCCGAGTCCACCACGCCTTTGACGAAGCGCAGGTAGGTGGGCATCAGCGCCTGGGCGTCGTCCATGATGAAGACGCGCTTGACGTAGAGCTTCACGCCGGCGGCCTTGTCGCGGTTGAACAGGTCCATCGGCGCCTTCGACGGGATGAACAGCAGCTGCGTGTATTCGGTCGCGCCTTCGACCCGGTTGTGGGTGGTGGCCAGCGGCTCGTTGCTGTCGTAGCTGAGCTGCTTGTAGAACTCGTCGTACTGCTCTTGGGTGATGTCTTTCTTGGCGCGCGTCCAGAGCGCGGCAGCCTGGTTCACGGTTTCCCACTCGCCGGTGGTCACCATCTCGCCGGGCTGGTCATTCTCGCCCTCTTTCCACTCTTCCTTGGGCATCATGATGGGCAGGGAGATATGGTCAGAGTACTTGCTGATGATGCCCTTGAGCTTCCAGTTGTTCAGGTAGTCGAGCGAGTCTTCCTTCATGTGCAGGATGATGCTGGTGCCCCGCTCGGCACGCTCGATCTCGCTGACCTCGAACTCACCGGTGCCGTCGCTGGACCAGCGTACACCCTGCTCAGCCGTTGTGCCTGCCCGGCGGCTTTCCACCGTGATCCTGTCGGCCACGATGAAGCCGGAATAAAAGCCCACGCCGAACTGGCCGATCAGTTGCGCGTCGTTCTTCTGGTCGCCGGAGAGCTTGGCCATGAAGTCGCGGGTGCCGCTCTTGGCGATGGTGCCGAGGTTGTCGATGGCTTCCTGCTGCGACAGACCGATGCCGTTGTCGGTGATGGTCAATGTTTTGGCGGTCTTGTCGAAGCTCACCCGCACCTTGAGCTCGGGATCGGTTTCATACAGGGCCGCGTTGTTGAGGGCTTCAAAGCGCAGCTTGTCACAGGCGTCGGACGCATTGGAGATCAGCTCGCGCAGGAAAATTTCCGGGTTGGAATACAGCGAGTGGGTCACGAGCTTGAGCAGCTGGGCCACTTCGGCCTGGAAGGAAAGTGTTTTGGACATCTGGGTGGTTTTTGACATGGTCTCTGGTGGCATGGTCAGTGGTGATGAGGTCGGTTGGAAAAAATATGGCCGGCCCGGGAGGCGGCACCCTGCTCCGCGGTAATTGGGTACGGCGCAGGCTTTTTTCAAGCATTCGGAACAGCCCGGATTCTACAAACCGGCCTGGCGCGTTGTTAACCACCGGACCAGTTGCGCCGTGACATCCGGATGGTGCAGCAGCGCCATGTGGCCCATGCCGCTCGCCAGCCACTGCCGCTCCGGCGCGAAGGCGAGGCAGCGGTGGGGGTCGCTGTGCTGGCCCAGCGCGCTGGGCACCGGCACCAGGCCGTCGCCCCACAGCTGATCCGTCAGCTCACCCGGCTGGGCGGTGGTGCTGGCCGCCACCGCAAAACAGGCTACGCCTTCGGGAAGTGGCACAAGGGACACCACACCCTGGCCAGTGTCATCGGCCGCCTCATGGACCCGCCCGTGGCGCAAATCGGTGATGCCCTGGCTGCGCAACTGCGTCAGGCGGGCAAACGGCCGCGTCAGCGGGTTGCCGTCCAGCAGCGCGTCGACCCAGCTGCCCAGCCGCTCCAGCGGCGCGCCGTGGTGCGGTGTGCCGAGAAAAACCATGTTTTTCAAATGCAAGCGCCATGTGGGCACAGGGCCTGCATCGGCAACAGCCACAGCGCTGCGCGCCACCAGCCCGCCCATGCTGTGGGCCAGCACGGTGATCTCCTCGACCGGTACCGGCCACGCCTGGACCAGTTGCTCCAGCAGCTGGCACAGTTGCTGGCCGTTGGCCGCCACTGGCAGACCGGTGTTGTAGTGCAGATAAACAGGCGTGCAGCCAACGGCTTCTGCCAGCGCGGGCGCGTGGCCGGGTGGCGCGCGGGTCGCCGCATCAGCGGCAGGCGGCGCCCACTGCAAATCGTTCATGCACAGGCCATGCATCAGCACCAGCAGCTTGCCAGTGGCGTGGGGCAACTGCTCGGCCAGGGCGGCTTTTTCCAGTGTCAAAGCGGCGCCGTCGGGGCGCGCCATTCGCCAGCCCATGGTGATGGCCAGTGGATTGGCTGTATCGACCAGCCGGTCACCCAGCGCGCCATTGAGCGCCGACAGCATGGCTTCGCGCGGGGGTGACGAGGCTCTTTCGCGTTGAGCAGGTGCCAGCCCGCCCAGCACGGCATTCACCGTGCCGCCTGCCAGCCGCGTCACACCGCGCACGCTGCCATAGACCAGCCCGGTGATGCCGCGTGGCCGCACACCGGTGCTGCCTGCAGCACGGTCCACCCAGGGCGCGCCCAGGGGTCCGAAGGCTGCAGCCACCGCCTTGTAGACATTGCCCTGAACAGTCTCGGCCAGCCCCGCCACGCCCAGGGTGGCCTGGGTGGCCAACTGCGCCAGCCCCTGCAGGTCGGAGAGGTTAAGCCCGGAGGGCCAGGATGGCCCGCGCGCCTTCCGTGCCTCATCGGTGGGGATGCGGGGGATCGGGTCAGATTCTGGCGAGGTGGGTGACGGCATGGCGCCATTGTGGTCGCAGGCAGGCCCGCGCGTCATCACCACCCACGGCACGTGCCTCAGAAACGCTCGTGCGGCGCCAGATAGCGCCATTGCCCCACAGGCAGGTGGCCCAGGTTCACGCCGCCGATGCGCACGCGCTTGAGGCCTGTGACGAACAGGCCGACCTGCTCGCACATGCGGCGGATCTGGCGCTTCTTGCCTTCCTTCAGCACAAAGCGCAACTGCTCGGGGTTTTGCCATTCGACACGCGCCGGGCGCAGCGGCTGGCCGTCCAGGCTCAGGCCATGGCACAGCAGTGCCAGCTTTTCAGGCGGAAACAGCGCCTGCACATTGAGGGCCTCGGCGCCATAGCTCACGCGCACCAGGTATTCCTTTTCCACCTCGGAGTCCTCGCCGATGAGCTGGCGCGCCACCCGGCCGTCCTGCGTCAGCACCAGCAGACCAATCGAGTCAATGTCCAGCCGGCCGGCCGGGGCCAGGCCGCGCAGTTGTTCATGACCCCAGCGCATGCGGCTGTTGCATTCGCGCCAGCGGTTTTGCGGCTGCACCAGCACCACTGCCGGTTCATGGCCGTCTTCAGCCTGCCCGCTGACGTAGCCCACGGGTTTGTTGATCAGGATGGTGACCTGCTGGCGCTGCTGCTGCTCGGCCTGGCGGTCGATGTCGATGCGCGCGTCCACTGCCACTGGCTGGCCCATGACGGCCGGGGCACCATTCACACGCACCCAGCCGCGGGCAATCCAGTCGTCGGCTTCCCGGCGCGAGCACAGACCCAGTTCGGCCATGCGCTTGTTGAGCCGCACCGTGACCACGGCACCGCCTGCAGGCACTGGTGCGGCGGGCGCCCTGGGCACGCGCACAGCGCCCCCTGTGGCTTGGGGCTGGGAGCGAGAGGGTTTCAGAGGATCGGTCATGGCTGGAAAAGTACCGCAATCGGGGAGCAACAAACCACGATTGTCCTTGAAGCGTGGCTCATGACTGGCCTCGCCGCATCACGCTCGAGCGCAGCGATGGCAGGTCCAGCACGCGCAGGCCGCCGTATTCGACGCGAATCGTGCCCTCCGCCTGCAGCCGCGTCAGCGCCTCATTGACGCGCTGGCGGGACAGCCCCACCAGGTAGGCCAGCTCCTGCTGGGTGATGCGCAGCACCTCGCCCACCCCGGGGTAAAGCACCGGATTGAACAGCGTCGCCAGGCTGCGGGCCACCCGCAGGTCGGGGTTGTTCATGCGGTCAATCTCGCGGGCGGCGATGAACTGGCCCAGCCGCTCGTTGAGCTGGTTCATCACAAAACGGTTGAAGCCGATGGAGTGGTCCAGCAACCAGTGAAAGCTCTCCACCGGCAAGCCGGCCACCACACTCTTGCGCAAAGCCTGGATGTTGTAGCGGTAGGGCTCGCGCTTGAGCACCGTTCCCTCACCAAACCAGCCGCCCGGGGGCACGCCGGTAAAGGTCATGGTCAGGCCCTGGGCGCTGTCGGCACTCATCTTCAGCAAGCCCTCGACCACGCCCAGCCAGTACGTCACCGGCCGGCCCACGCGCGCCACATAGTCGCCTGGTGCCGCATCGCCCACCAGCAGTTCAGCCACCGCGCGCGCGCGCTCCTCGGGCTGCAACACGCGCAGCCACGGAATACCCTGCAGTTCGTCCGGTGTGGGCGCGCGGCGGCGCTGGTGGAGGGTGAGGTCGGTGGGCATGCGCAAAAAGGATCGCTGGAAGACGAAGAGTGGCCGCCCCCGGGCACACCCCAGTAGGACTTTCCCGCAAATTGTCGTCGCAATGACAAGATAACGTCAAACTCAACCCTAGGATGCATGTCATATCAGCCGCACGTCTGTCACACAGGCGACGAAGCGGCCCATTTTCCGGAGACAAGGACAAGGAATGCAGACCTCTTCGACAGGCTCAGGACAGGCGACCTTTCCCCAATTGCTGCTCAAGCATGCTGCCGAACGCCCGGACGACGACGCCATGCGCGAGAAGGAATACGGCATCTGGCAGGCGCACAGCTGGGCCGACATGGCCACGCTGGTGGAACACATTGCCTGCGGGCTGCACCAGGCCGGCCTGCAGCGCGGCGAGCACATGGCGGTCGTCGGTGCGAACCGGCCGCGCCTCTATGCCACGATGCTGGCGGTGCAGGCGCTGGGCGCGATTCCGATCCCGTTGTACCAGGACGCCGTCGGCGCCGAATGCGTGTTCCCCATCAACAATGCCGATGTGCGCTTTGCCATGGTGGAAGACCAGGAGCAGGTCGACAAGCTGCTGGAAATCCGCGATCGCTGCCCCGGCCTCGCGCACCTGTTCTATGACGACCCGCGCGGCCTGCGCAACTACGCCGAAGACGGGCTGATGTCCATGGACGACCTGATCGCCTCGGGGCGCGCGTTTGAAGAAAGCCAGCCGGACTTTTTTGCCATGGAAGTCAACGAAGGCACGCCGGACGATGTGGCGGCCATGTTCTTTACCTCGGGCACCACCGGCAACCCCAAGGGCGTGGTGCACACCCACAACACCATGCTGGACCGCGCCCGCGCCGGTGCCGACTTCGACAAGCTGACCAATGCGGAGGAAGTGCTGGCCTATCTGCCGCCGGCCTGGATCGGCCAGAACATCTTCAGCTACGCGCAGTGGCTCACCTGCGGCTACGTGGTGAACTGCCCCGAGAACGCCAGCACCGTCATGATCGACCTGAAGGAAGTCGGCCCGACCTACTACTTCGCCCCGCCACGGGTGTTTGAGGGCCTGCTCACCAGCGTCACCATCCGCATGGAAGACGCCGGGCGCCTCAAGCGCAGCATGTTCCACGCCTTCATGGCAGTGGCCCAGAAAGTCGGCCCGGCCCTGATGGACAGCAAGCCGGTGGGGCTGCTGGACCGGCTGCTCTACAAGCTGGGCAATGTGATGGTGTACGGGCCGCTGCGCAACAACCTGGGTTTCTCGCGCGTGCGGGTGGCCTACACCGCCGGTGAGGCCATTGGCCCGGACCTCTTCACCTTCTACCGCTCCATCGGCATCAACCTCAAGCAGCTCTACGGCTCCACCGAAACAGCGGTGTTCGTCTGCCTGCAGCCCGACAACGAAGCCCGCGCAGACACCGTGGGCATTCCGATCCAGGGCGTGGAGATCAAGGTGGCTGAGAACGGCGAGGTCATGGTCAAGTCGGCCGGGCTGCTGAAGGAGTACTACAAGAACCCGACCGCAACCGCCGAAGTGCTGACGGCTGACGGCTGGTACCACACCAGCGACGCCGGCTTCATCGATGCGCAGGGGCACCTGAAAATCATCGACCGCGTGAAAGACGTGGGCCGCATCAAAGGCGGCAGCAACGACGGCGCGATGTTCGCGCCCAAGTATGTCGAGAACAAGCTGAAGTTCTTCCCGCACATCAAGGAAGTGGTGGCCTACGGCGACGGCCGCGAGAAGGTGTGCGTGCTGATCAACATCGATTTCGACGCAGTGGGCAACTGGGCCGAACGGCGCAACCTGCCCTACGCCGGCTACACCGACCTGGCCCAGAAGCCCGAGGTGTATCAGCTCATCAAGGAGTGCGTGGAAAAAGTCAATGCCGACCTGAGCGCGGATGACCTGCTGGCCGGCTCGCAGATCAGCCGTTTTCTGGTGCTGCACAAGGAACTGGATGCCGACGACGGCGAACTGACGCGTACCAACAAGGTCCGCCGCGGCTTCATCGGCGACAAGTACCAGCCGCTGGTGGACGCCCTCTACGGCGGCAAGACCGAGCAGTTCATCGAGACCGTGGTGAAGTTCGAGGACGGCCGCACCGGCAGCGTCAGTGCCACGCTGCGGATCTGCGACACGCAGACGTTTGCGCCCGTGAAGGCAGCAGCATGAGCCAGAAGAAGATCGGCGACGTCATCCTCGACGTCAGCAACATCAGTTTGAGCTTCGGCGGCGTCAAGGCGCTGTCGGACATCTCGTTCAACGTGCGCGAGCACGAGATCCGCGCAATCATCGGCCCCAACGGTGCGGGCA
The DNA here is from genome assembly GCA_943370905.1 of Synechococcus sp. UW140. Taxonomy (GTDB): domain Bacteria; phylum Pseudomonadota; class Gammaproteobacteria; order Burkholderiales; family Burkholderiaceae_C; genus Polaromonas. The sequence continues at coordinate 27,365 of CALRSS020000008.1, read as the reverse complement.
AGAGTTCCATGCTCAACTGCATCAATGGCGTCTACTCGCCGCAGCAGGGCTCCATCACCTTCCGTGGCCAGACCTTCAAGCACATGAACAGCCACCAGGTGGCGGTGATGGGCGTGGCCCGCACCTTCCAGAACCTGGCGCTCTTCAAGGGCATGAGTGTTCTCGACAACATCATGTCGGGCCGCAACCTCAAGATCAAGAGCAACCTGCTGATGCAGGCGCTGCGCATCGGCCCGGCCGAGAAAGAGGAAATCAGGCACCGCGAGGCGGTCGAACGCATCATCGACTTCCTCGAAATCCAGCCCTACCGCAAGACCCCTGTGGGCCAGTTGCCCTATGGTCTGCAAAAGCGCGTGGACCTGGGCCGCGCACTGGCGATGGAGCCGCAGGTGCTGCTGCTCGATGAGCCGATGGCCGGCATGAACGTCGAGGAAAAGCAGGACATGTGCCGCTTCGTGCTCGACGTGAACGACGAGTTCGGCACCACCGTGGTCCTGATCGAGCACGACATGGGTGTGGTGATGGACATCTCCGACCGCGTCGTGGTGCTCGACTACGGCAAAAAGATCGGCGACGGTACGCCCGACGAAGTGCGCAACAACCCGGACGTCATCAAAGCCTACTTGGGAACAAGTCATTGATGAACACGATGAACCACGACCTTCAAAACCCGTTCGGGCTGAGCCCTTCGACAGGCTCAGGACAGGCCTTGTCGAAGCCTTTGCCCGATGACTTGAATGCCCTTCGACAAGCTCAGGGCGAACGGACCTAACAGATGGCATTCTTTCTTGAAACACTTCTCGGCGGCCTGATGGCCGGCATGCTCTATTCGCTGGTGGCGCTCGGCTTTGTGCTGATCTTCAAAGCCTCTGGCGTCTTCAACTTCGCGCAGGGCGCGATGGTGCTGTTCGCCGCGCTGGCGATGGCGCGTTTTTCGGAATGGATCCCGCAGTGGACCGGCATCAACAGCCTGCTGCTGGCCAACAGCGCTGCCTTTGTGATCGCCGGCGCCATCATGTTTGTGGTGGCCTGGGTGATCGAGCGCTTGGTGCTGCGCCATCTGGTCAACCAGGAAGGCGCCACCTTGCTGATGGCCACCCTGGGCATTGCCTACTTCCTCGAAGGCCTGGGCCAGACGCTGTTCGGCAGCAGCATCTACAAGATCGACATCGGCATGCCCAAGGAGCCGATCTTCGTGCTGGAGTCTGCCTTCCAGGGCGGCGTGCTGATCAACAAGGAAGACCTTTATGCAGCCCTGATCGCCGCCGTGCTGGTCGCAGCGCTCAGCGTGTTCTTCCAGAAGACAGCCACCGGCCGCGCCCTGCGCGCGGTGGCCGACGACCACCAGGCCGCGCAGTCCATCGGCATTCCGCTCAACCGCATCTGGGTCATCGTCTGGTGCGTGGCCGGCGTGGTGGCGCTGGTGGCGGGAATGATCTGGGGCAGCAAGCTGGGCGTGCAGTTCTCGCTGGCCACTGTCGCGCTGCGCGCATTGCCGGTGGTGATTCTCGGTGGCCTGACCTCCGTGCCCGGCGCCATCATCGGTGGCCTGGTCATCGGCGTGGGCGAAAAGCTCTCCGAGGTGTACCTCGGCCCCTTTGTCGGCGGCGGCATCGAGATCTGGTTCGCCTATGTGCTGGCACTGGGTTGCCTGCTCGTCAGGCCGCAAGGTCTGTTCGGCGAAAAAATAATTGATCGAGTATGAAATACACGATCAATTATTTTTCAGCGAAGACTAACTTTGCGAAGCAAAGTTAAGCAAAGCGTGTCGTAGCTAAAAGATCATCAAGAAGAAACCATGCTCTACAGAGAAAACGGCCAATTCAAGACCACCTACCGGGCGGACCAGCAGATCTTTCCGATCCTGCAGGACCGCATCTTCATCGGCCTCTTCCTGATCGTGGCTTTTGCGGTGGTGCCCATGGTGGCGAGCGACTATTTGTTCCGCGCCATCCTGATTCCCTTCCTCATCATTGCGCTGGCGGCGCTGGGCGTGAACATCCTGGTCGGCTACTGCGGCCAGATCTCGCTGGGCTCCGGGGCCTTCATGGCAGTCGGCGCCTACGGGGCCTACAACTTCTTTGTGCGAATCCCCAACATGCCGCTGATTCCGGCGCTGATCCTGGGCGGTCTGTGTGCCACCTTCTTCGGCATCCTGTTCGGGCTGCCCAGCCTGCGCGTGAAGGGGCTGTACCTGGCCGTGGCCACGCTGGCCGCGCAGTTCTTCAGCGACTGGATGTTCCTGCGCATCAAGTGGTTCACCAACGACTCGCCCTCGGGCTCCGTGTCTGTCGCCGACCTGCAGGTGTTCGGTCTGCCGATCGACAGCGCCCACAGCAAGTACTGGCTGTGCCTGGCCATGCTGGTGGTGATCGCCCTGTTGGCCAAGAACCTGGTGCGCGGCGCCATAGGCCGCGAGTGGATGGCCATTCGCGACATGGACGTGGCCGCTGCGGTGATCGGCATCCGGCCGATGTACGCCAAGCTCAGCGCGTTTGCCGTCAGCTCCTTCATCATCGGCGTGGCGGGTGCGCTCTGGGGCTTTGTCCACCTCGGCGCGTGGGAGCCTGCCGCCTTCTCGGTGGATTTTTCTTTCCGCCTGCTCTTCATGGTGATCATCGGCGGCCTGGGCTCCATCCTGGGTGGCTTCCTCGGTGCGGCCTTCATCACCATCCTGCCGATCGTGCTGAGCCAGGCGCTGCCCGCCATCGCCGGTGTGTTTGGCGTGCAGATTTCAACAGCCGGCGTCTCGCATGCCGAGCTGATGATTTTTGGCGGCCTGATCGTCTGGTTCCTGATCGTGGAGCCGCATGGTCTGGCCAGGTTGTGGTCCATCGGCAAACAGAAGCTGCGGCTTTGGCCGTTTCCGCATTAGAGATATGGCCCCCACGCTTGTCACTTCGTGTACTGCGCGAGGCCTTGCAGGCCGCGGCTCGCGAGACGCTTCGCCTCTGTCGCCTGTCCGAAGCTGCTCAAGCAGCTTTGGAGCCGCAGGCTCCAGCCCCTCGGGGGCTGTGCTTGCTTGGGGCGGCCCGGCGCTGCGCACCATGGCCCCTGTGCGTCGGTCGGGATGGATGCTCGCAACTACCAATGTGCTCAGGCGGCTTTGTCCGTTTACTCAGGTATCCGCTTTTCGGATGTGTTTTTGAAGGTGCTTCGTTTTTAATTATCAGGAGACAAGTATGAAGATTCGCAGTTTGATTCTGGCGGTGGCAGCGATTGCCGCCGGCGCTTCGTCCCTCGTGACGACCAGCGTGTTTGCACAGGCCAAGGAGCAGTTCTTTCCGCTGCTGTCCTACCGGACCGGACCCTATGCGCCCAACGGTGTGCCCTGGGCCAACGGCAAGCAGGATTACATCAAGATGATCAATGCCCGCGACGGCGGCATCAACGGTGTGAAGCTCACGTTTGAAGAGTGCGAAACCGGCTACGCCACTGACCGCGGCGTGGAATGCTACGAGCGCCTGAAGACGCGTCCGGGCGTCAGCCTGTTCGACCCGCAAGCCACCGGCATCACCTTCGCACTGACCGAGAAAGTACCCACCGACAAGGTGGCGCTGATCACCCTGGGCTACGGCCTGTCGGTAGCGCAGGACGGCCAGGCCTTCAAGTGGAACTTCCCGCTGATGGGCAGCTACTGGACGGGTGCCGACATCCTGATCCAGGCCATCGGCAAGAAGGAAGGCGGCCTCGACAAGCTCAAGGGCAAAAAGATCGCGCTGGTCTACCACGACTCCCCGTTCGGCAAGGAACCCATTCCGCTGCTGCAGGAGCGCGCCCGCATGCATGGCTTCGACCTGCAGCTGATTCCCGTGACCGCGCCCGGCGTGGAGCAGAAATCAGCCTGGCTGCAGGTGCGCCAGAGCCGCCCGGACTTCGTGCTGCTGTGGGGTTGGGGCGTGATGAACTCCACCGCCCTGAAGGAAGCGCAAGCCACCGGCTACCCGCGCGACAAGATGTACGGCGTGTGGTGGGCAGGTGCCGAGCCTGACGTCAAGGACGTGGGCGAAGGCGCCAAGGGCTACAACGCGCTGGCACTGAACACCTCCGGCCAGCAGCCCAAGGTGATCCAGGACATCCTGAAGTTCGTTCACGACAAAGGCCAGGGCACAGGCCCCAAGGATGAAGTCGGGCAGGTGCTGTACACCCGCGGCGTGATCATCCAGATGCTGGGCATTGAAGCCGTTCGCCGTGCGCAGGAGCGCTTTGGCAAAGGCAAGGTCATGACGGGTGAGCAGGTGCGCTGGGGCCTGGAAAACCTGGCGCTGGACCAGAAGCGTCTGGACGCCCTGGGCTTCACCGGCGTGATGCGCCCCATCAGCACCTCATGCGCTGACCACATGGGTTCGACCGCAGCACGCATCCAGACCTGGAACGGCAGCAAGTGGGAGTTCAGCTCCGACTTCATCGCGGCCGACGACCAGATCATCAAGCCCATGGTCAAGGCCGGTGCCGACAAGTACCTGGCCGACAAGAAGATGACGCGCCGCACTTCGGCTGACTGCCAGTCTTGAGCGGCGTAGCCGCTCAAGACTGGCTTCGCCAGGTACTGACGGCACCCACCCCAACCCCTCCCGCCAGGCGGGAGGGGCGCGGCTCTCACGAGCCGCCAGCCTTGAGGGTTGATCGCCCTGGCGGAAGCCCTCAAGATTGGTCAGGAAAAAATATGGACACACCCAACATCGTTCTCAACGTCAACGGCATCGAGGTGATCTACAACCACGTGATCCTTGTGCTCAAGGGCGTCTCGCTGCAAGTCCCGCAGGGCCGCATCGTTGCCATCCTGGGTGGCAACGGCGCGGGCAAGACCACCACCTTGCGTGCCATCTCCAACCTGCTGCGCGGCGAGCGGGGTGAAGTCACCAAGGGCTCCATCGAGCTGCGCGGTGAGCGCATCGAGAACCTGTCGCCCGCCGACCTCGTGCAGCGCGGCGTGGTGCAGGTGATGGAAGGTCGTCACTGCTTTGCCCACCTGACGATTGAAGAGAATCTGCTGACGGGCGCCTACACCCGCACCAGCAAGGCCGAGGTGGCCGCCAATCTGGAAAAGGTCTACAACTACTTTCCACGTCTCAAGACCCGCCGCACCTCGCAGGCCGCCTACACCTCCGGGGGTGAACAGCAGATGTGCGCCATTGGCCGCGCGTTGATGGCCAGCCCCACCATGGTGCTGCTGGACGAGCCTTCGATGGGTCTGGCGCCGCAGATCGTGGAGGAAGTCTTCACCATCGTGAAGGACCTCAACGAGCGGGAGAAAGTCACCTTCCTTCTGGCCGAGCAGAACACCAACATGGCGCTGAAGTACGCCGACTACGGCTACATCATGGAGAGCGGCCGCGTCGTGATGGACGGCGCCGCCAGCGACCTCGCCAACAACGAGGACGTCAAGGAGTTTTACCTTGGCGTCGGTGGTGGCGAACGCAAGAGCTTCAAGGACGTGAAGAGTTACAAGCGGCGCAAGCGGTGGCTGGCTTGAATATGGCCCCCACGCTTGTCACTTCGTGTACTGCGCTGCCCCCCGAGGGGGCTGTGCTTGCTTGGGGCGGCCCGGCGCTGCGCACCGTGGCCCCCACGCTCGTAGCTTCGCTTGCCGCGCTACTCCCCCCGAGGGGGCCGTCGGCCTGCGGCCCGGCTAAGCCGGTTCCGCGGCTCAGCTTGGTTTTTAACTTCGTCTTTTCCCGTTCGCCCTGAGGTATCGAAGGGTCCGCCCTTTTTGCAACCCTACTTTTCAACACCCACGGAAACCCTCATGAGTGAATTTTTCGACGCGCTTGAAACCCGCGCTCCAGCGCAGCGTGAGGCCGCGCTGATGGCGGCGCTGCCGCGGCAGATTGCCCATGCGCAAAAGTCCACTTCCGCGCTGGCGGCCATTCTTGCTGGCATCGACGCGGCCGGCGTGACGTCGCGTGCGGCGCTGGCGCGCTTGCCGGTGACGCGCAAGCACGACCTGTTTGATCGCCAGAAGGCCGGTCGGCCGGCTGACGCTTTCGGCGGTTTCTCGGCACTGGTCAGGGGCCCAGGTATGCCGCGGCTGTTTTCATCGCCTGGACCAGTCTATGAGCCCGAAGGCACAGCCCGCGATTACTGGCGTGCCGGACGCGCGGCATTTGCGGCTGGTTTCAGATCGGGCGAACTGGTACACAACGCGTTCAGCTACCACATGACACCCGGCGCCTTCATCATGGAATCGGGCGCGCACGCTGTCGGCTGCACCGTCTTTCCGGCCGGCGTGGGCCAGACCGAGCAGCAGCTGCAGGCGATTGCCGAGCTGCGACCCGACGCCTACATGGGCACGCCGAGCTTTCTGCGCATTCTGGTTGAAAAAGCCCTGGAAACCGGCAGCGATGTGTCCAGCATGCGCAAGGGCCTGACCGGTGGTGAAGCCCTGCCCCCCAGCCTGCGCGACTGGTTCGCTGAGCGGGGTCTGGCCGTCTACCAGAGCTACGCCACGGCGGACCTGGGGCTGATTGCCTACGAGACGTCGGCACGCGAGGGCCTGGTGCTGGACGAGGGCGTGATCGTGGAGATCGTGCGCCCCGGCACCGGGGACCCGGTCCCGGAGGGCGAAGTCGGAGAGATGGTGGTCACCACGCTCAACGCGGGCTACCCGCTGATCCGCTTCGGCACGGGCGACCTGTCGGCGGTGCTGCCCGGGCACTGCCCGACGGGACGCACCAATACACGCATCAAGGGCTGGATGGGCCGGGCCGACCAGACCACCAAGATTCGCGGCATGTTTGTGCACCCCAGCCAGGTGGCCGACATCACGCGCCGCTTTCCGGAGGTGCTCAAGGCGCGGCTCGTGGTCACCGGCGAGATGGCCAGCGACAGCATGACGCTGAAAGTCGAGGCCAGCGCGACGCCGCAGGGTCTGGAAACCCGCATCGGTGAGGCGATCCGCGACGTCACCAAGCTGCGGGGCGATGTGCAGGTGCTGGCACCGGGCAGCCTGCCCAACGACGGCAAGGTGATCGAGGACGCGCGCAGCTACAAGTAGCACAACTGGCGTCTGCGGTGGCCGCTGCGCTCGACAAGCCCCTCCATGGGATAGCCCCTACGTAGTTCCCGCCATGCGCGATCACGGGCCGCACCGTAAACTCCTTTTTCATTATTTGGAGACGCCCATGAAACGCCTTATCGTCCTCGTTGCGGCAGCGACTGCCCTGTTTGCGCAGGCACAGACCTATCCTGCCAACCGCGCCATCACCGTGATCGTGCCCTATGCTGCCGGCGGCCCGACGGACCGTGTGGCCCGCGATCTGGCCGAGGCCATGCGCAAGGCCATGGGTGGCAGCGCCAACTTCATCGTGGAAAACGTCAACGGTGCCGGTGGCACCATCGGCGTGACCAAGGTGGCCAAGGCCGCACCCGATGGCCACACGCTGCTGTTGCACCACATCGGCATGGCCGCAGCGCCAGCGCTGTACCGCAAGCTGCAATACAAGCCGATCGATGATTTCGAGTTTCTCGGCATGGTCAACGAAGTGCCGATGACGCTAATTGGCAAGCCCCAACTGGCCGCCAACAACTACCGCGACTTCGAAAACTATATCCGCGCCAATGCCGGCAAGCTGAACATCGCCCATGCAGGTCTGGGTTCTGCGTCCCACCTGTGCAGCGTGATGTGGCAAGCGGCCATCAACTCCAAGGACGCGATGACCACGATTCCATTCGGCGGTACGGCACCGGCGATGAACGCGCTGGTGGGCGGCCAGGTCGATGTGATGTGCGACCAGACCACCAACACCACGGGCTTCATTGAGGCCGGGCGCGTCAAGGCTTTTGCCGTGACCACCTCCAAGCCACTGGCCGGCAACAAGGTCCTGAAGGACTACCCGACGCTGGCAGAGATGGGGCTCAAGGGCTTCGATCTGACCGTCTGGCACGGCCTGTACGCGCCCAAGGGCACGCCCCCTGCCGTGCTGACCCAGCTCAACACCGCCCTGAAAATGGCACTGAAAGACCCCGACTTCATCAAGAAGCAGGAAGCCCTGGGCGCCGTGATCATCAACGACAAGCGCAACGACCCTGCAGGCCACAAGGCCTTCGTGACCGCCGAAATCGCCAAGCTCAAGCCGGTGATTGAAGCCGCCGGCAAGTTCGCCGACTGACGCGACCCGTCTGCCCCCATCAAGCCGCCCGGCCACCGCCCGGCGGCTTTTTTCATGCCCGTGGCGATGGCAGGCTGTCAGGTGTAACCCTCTTGAAGCGCTTCGCAGCGAGCGCTATCGTCTGGGCACAACACATCCCAACGATGGAGACACGCGTGAAACCCTCTTTTGCCATCAATCGCCGGCACCTTCTGGCCACCTGCGCCTGGGCCGCACTGACACTCGCGGCAGGCTCCGCGCTGGCGCAGGGCAGCCCCTGGCCGGCACGGACAGTCCGGATCGTCGTGCCCTTTGCCCCCGGCGGCACCACAGACATCCTGGCGCGGGCCATGGCGCCCGAGCTGTCCAAGGCCTTTGGCCAGACCTTCATCGTGGAGAACCGCGCCGGTGCGGGCGGCAACATTGGCGCCGATGTGGTCGCCAAGTCGGCACCCGACGGCTACACGCTGCTGATGGGCACTGTCGGCACGCATGGCATCAACAAGGCGCTCTACACCAAGCTGGCCTACGACCCGCAAAAGGACTTTGCGCCCATCACCCTGGTGGCGGGTGTGCCCAACGTCATGGTGGTGAACACCGAGAAGGCCAGGGCAGCAGGCATCAACAATGTGCAGGATTTCATCCGCGTGGCCAAGTCCAAGCCCGGGCAGTTCAACATGGCCTCCAGCGGCAATGGCACCTCCATCCACCTGGCCGGCGAGCTGTTCAAGACCATGAGCGGCACCTACATGACGCACTTCCCGTACAGCGGCTCCGGGCCTGCGCTGCTGGCGCTGGTGGGCGGCGACATGGACGTGATGTTCGACAACCTGCCGTCGTCCATGGCACTCATCAAGTCGGGCAAGCTGAAAGCACTGGCCGTGACCAGCGCCGAGCGCTCGGCCGCAGTGCCTGACGTGCCGACGGTGGAGCAAGCCGGCGGACCGGCACTCAAGGGCTTCGAAGCCAGCTCATGGTTTGGTCTGCTGGCACCTGCGGGCACGCCACCCGACATCGTGAACCGCATCCAGCAGGAAGCGAGCAAGTCACTCGGTACGCCAGCAATGAAGGAAAAGCTGCTGGCGCAAGGCGCGATTCCCGGCGGCAACACACCGCAGCAGTTCACCGCCTTCATCAATGCCGAACACAAGAAGTGGGCGCAGGTGGTCAAGGCCTCTGGCGCGAAGGTGGACTGAAAGCGTCCTGCGCTCTGTGAGAATCAAAAAAGCCCGCTTCAGCGGGCTGTTTTACTGGGGGTTGGCTGCGCTCGCAGTCACCAGCGGCTGGCGCCAGGCCATCAGACGCCCCATACCACCTCATGCCCAGTGGCCAGATTGCGGCGCAGCATGTCGAGGAAAGGGATGGCGCGCTGGTGCAGCCCAACACCATCGCCAGGAACGTCATCGCCTTCCTTGCCCTTTTCCTTGTCGCGGGAATGCTCGAGAGCAATTGCGTCTTCCAGCGCCTTGATGGCTGCCGGCATTTGCTCGGGCAGGATGATGCCCTGGGGCCCGGCGTCCTTACCGATGATTTCCAGCACGCGCCGGCCGTTGGCTTCGAGCATGATCACGTCGCCGGCGTCTTTGGATTTGAATTTGTACAGCATGGGCATCTCCTGAAGTGGGTCTTGCAGCCATTATGGGCAAGCGGTCAGCCAGTGTCTGTAGGCCGCATGCCATGGTCGCGCAAAATAGCGGCATGTTCAATATCGCCACCGTTCAAAAACCAGCCGCCCAGGGCCTCCGGCAGGACGGGCTCAGCCTGCTGATGCCCACCGAGCTCACCACCACGCTGCACCTCAACACGCCGGCCTGGACGGGCCAGTGGCAGGCCCTGTCCAGCGCCTGGGACCGCCTGCCGCCCGACGCCCACCTCAAGGACGGCGGGCACTACCGCAAGCGCAGGCATGCCTGCTTTGTGCAAACGCTGGCGACGGGTGGGCTGGCGCAGACCCCCCATCGCGCGCACTGGCAGCCCACCGACTACAACGCCTTGCACGGCGGCTTCGAGCGCTGGTTTGAACCGGTGGAGCCAGCCGTGGCGCAAGCCCCGGCGTGGACAGAACTGCTCACCGCTTTAGGACGGCTGTTTGCCGAGGTCACCCCGGTGCTGCACTGGTACATCGAAGCCCACCAGTTCCGCATCGACACGGCCGGTGGCGTCGGCCGTCCCACGCCCGAGGGTGCCCATCGCGACGGCGTGAACTTCGTGGTGGTGATGATGGTGGCCCGCCACGGTGTGAAGGGCGGTGAGACACGCGTCTTCGACGCCCACGGCCCGCACGGCGTGCGCTTTGTGATGCAGGAGCCGCTGACCGCCCTGCTGCTGGACGACGCCCGCGTCATCCATGAAACCACGCCCATCCTGCCGGCAGATGATTCAACCGCTGAAGGCTTCCGCGACACGTTGGTGCTCACTTACAGGGCTGGCGGTTTTCAGGCGAAGGAATAGGGCCCCCACGGTCGCTCACTGCGTGTAGCTCCCTGCCCCCCGAGGGGGCCGCCCGCCTGTGGCCCGGCAAAGTCGGTTCCACGGCTCGTGCTGGTGGAATACATACACCCACGGTCGCTCACTGAAATCCGTTCGTCCTGAGCCTGTCGAAGGATGGCCCCGAGGGGGACGCGGCGCCGGCGCTCTGGCAAGGCCGGGCCGCGACCCCTGCTGGTGGAATACGGGCTCCCGCGCCTACCCACTGAGTCCTGTTCACCCTGAGCAGTCCATGGGTCGAAAAACCCCGCTTGACGAATTTAGTTTAAACCTAAACAATTAAGGCTAAACCAATCCTCTACGTCTGGATCCATGCACATCCTTTGCCTCGGCGGCGGCCCCGCCGGCCTGTACTTCGCGCTGCTGATGAAGCTGCAGAACCCGGCGCACCAGATCACCGTGGTGGAGCGCAACCGCCCGTTTGACACCTTCGGCTGGGGCGTGGTGCTGTCGGACCAGACCCTGGGCAACCTGCGGATCGCGGACCCGGTGAGCGCCCAGTTGATCGGCGACGCCTTCAACCACTGGGACGATGTCGAGGTGTTCTTCAAGGGCCGCAGCGTGCGCTCGGGTGGCCACGGCTTTTGCGGCATTGGCCGCAAGCGGCTGCTCAACATCCTGCAGGACCGCTGCATCGCGCTCGGGGTCGATCTGGTGTTTGAAACCGATGTGCAGGACGACCAGGCCATCGCCGCACGCTACACGGCCGACCTGGTCGTGGCCAGCGACGGCCTCAACAGCCGCATCCGCAGCCGCTACGCCGACACCTTCAAGCCAGACGTGGAGCTCCGCGCCTGCCGCTTTGTCTGGCTGGGCACGCGCAAGACGTTTGATGCCTTCACCTTTGCGTTCGAGCGCACCGAACACGGCTGGTTTGCCGCCCACGCCTACAAGTTTGACGACAGCACCTCGACCTTCATCGTCGAGACGCCCGAAGCGGTGTGGAAGGCTCATGGCCTGGACCAGATGAGCCAGGAGGACGGCATCGCATTTTGCGAGCGTCTGTTTGCGAAATACCTCGACGGCAACCCGCTGATGAACAACGCCACCCATGTGCGCGGCTCGGCGATCTGGATCCGCTTTCCGCGTGTGGTGTGCGAGCGTTGGGTGCATCGTGAGGCCATTGCAGGCAAACAGGTCCCGATTGTCTTGATGGGGGATGCTGCACACACCGCGCACTTCTCGATTGGCAGCGGCACCAAGCTCGCGCTGGAAGACGCGATCGAGCTCACCAACTGCTTTGCACAGCACGCCAACACCGATGCAGCGCTGCAGGCCTATGAAGCGTTGCGGTCGGTCGAGGTGCTGAAGATCCAGAACGCCGCCCGCAACTCCACGGAGTGGTTCGAGAACGTGGACCGCTACAGCGGGCTGGAGGCCGAGCAGTTTTTCTACTCGCTGCTCACGCGCTCACAGCGCATCAGCCACGAGAACCTGCGCGTGCGGGATGCTCAATGGCTGGAAGGCTACGAGCAGTGGTTGGCCGGCGGCAAGCCGGTGCTTCCGATGCTCACGCCGCTGAAGGTGCGCGAGCTGCAGCTCAAGAACCGCATCGTCGTCTCGCCCATGGCCACCTACAGCGCTGTCGACGGCGTGCCGCAGGACTTCCATCTGGTGCACCTCGGTGCGCGCGCGCTCGGCGGTGCAGCACTGGTGTTTGTGGAAATGACCGCCCCATGCGCCGAAGGCCGCATCACCCCGGGCTGCCCTGGCTTGTGGAACGACGCGCAGATGCGGGGCTTCAAACGCATTGTGGATTTCGTTCATGCCTCGGGCAATGGCGCGAAGATCGGCCTGCAGCTCGGCCACAGCGGCCCCAAAGGCTCCACACAAGTAGGCTGGGAAGCCGCCGACGAGCCCTTGCCCACCGGCAACTGGCCTGTGCGCGCGGCCAGCGCCGTCGCCTATGGCCCCAACAATCAGATCCCCCAGGCGATGACCCGTGCCGACATGGACAGGGTGAAAGCCGAATTCGTGCAGTCCACCCGTTACGCGGTAGAAGCGGGCTTTGACTGGCTGGAACTGCACTGCGCGCACGGCTACCTGCTGTCGAGCTTCATCACGCCACTGACCAATCTGCGCACCGACGCGTACGGCGGCAGCCTCGACAACCGTTGCCGCTACCCGCTGGAAGTGTTCGCCGCCATGCGTGCGGTGTGGCCAGACCACCTGCCGATGAGCGTGCGCATTTCAGCACACGACTGGGCGCCCGGCGGCAACACCGCCGATGACGCCATCGGCATTGCCCGACTGTTCAAGGCCGCCGGTTGCGACTTCATCGATGTCTCGTCGGGCCAGACCACACGCGCTGCCAAACCGGTCTATGGCCGCATGTACCAGACGCCGTTTGCCGACCGCATCCGCAACGAGGTGGGCATCCAGACGATTGCCGTCGGCGCCATTTCGGAAGCCGACCACGTCAACAGCATCATCGCTGCCGGGCGTGCCGACTTGTGCGCGATTGCCCGGCCGCACCTGGCCGATCCGGCCTGGACGCTGCATGAAGCGGCCAGGCTGCAGAGCCGGCACGTGCACTGGCCTCAGCCTTACCTGAGCGGCCGCGACCAGCTGTACCGCGAATTGCAGAAGCAGGCGGTGCCCACTGCACCAGTCCTGAAATAAACCCATACAGAAGAACTAAACGGAGACACCCATGGACATGGAAGCCCGAGGCCACAGCGAACACCCGGAGGCCTTGCGCCTGTGGCTGCGCCTGCTGACCTGCACCCAGCTGGTGGAAAAGCAGGTACGCACCCAGTTGCGCGAGCAGTTCGACACCACCTTGCCGCGCTTCGATTTGATGGCGCAGCTCGAACGCAGCCCCGAGGGCCTGAAGATGAACGAGCTGTCGCGCCGCATGATGGTCACCGGTGGCAATGTCACCGGCATCACCGACCAGTTGGTGAACGAAGGGCTGGTCGAGCGCGTCGAGGTGGCCGGGGACCGGCGTGCCTACCGCGTGAAACTCACCGCGCGCGGCCGCAAGCAGTTCGACGAGATGGCGCACCGGCACGAGGGCTGGATCGTCGCCGCGTTCGAAGGCCTGTCGGCACGCGAAATCGAATCGCTGCACCGCCTGCTGGGCAAGGTCAAGCAGCACCACACCGATCAACTCAGCGCCAGCAAACTGGAAGCCGCATGAAGCACTACATCACCCCTCACAACCCGATGCGCGCCCAGTTCGACGCGATGGCCAGCCACCAGGCGCAGCACTTTGCCTACGCGGTGGACGGCGGCGTAGCCACGCTCACGCTGAACCGGCCGGAGCGCAAGAACCCGCTCACGTTCGACTCCTACGCTGAACTGCGCGACCTGTTCCAGGCGCTGAACCGCGCGACCGACATCAAGGCGGTGGTGCTCACCGGCGCCGGCGGCAACTTCTGCTCGGGCGGCGATGTGCACGAGATCATCGGCCCCCTCACCAAGATGACCATGCCCGAGCTGCTGGAGTTCACCCGCATGACGGGCGATCTGATCAAGGCCATGCGCCTGTGCCCGCAGCCCATCGTTGCCGCCATCGATGGCATCTGCGCCGGTGCCGGCGCGATGATGGCGCTCGCCTCTGACATGCGCCTGGGCACCGCACAAGCCAAAACCGCCTTCCTCTTCACGCGCGTAGGACTGGCCGGCGCTGACATGGGCGCCTGCGCGCTGCTGCCGCGCCTGATTGGTCAGGGCCGCGCGTCCGAGCTGCTGTTCACCGGCCGCGCGATGACCGCGCAGGAAGGTTTGAACTGGGGCTTCTTCAATGCCCTGCACGAGCCGCAGGATGTACTGGCCCAGGCACAGAAGCTCGCGCACGAACTGGCCAGCGGCCCGACCTTCGCCCATGCGATGACCAAGACCATGCTGCACCAGGAATGGGCCATGACACTGGACCAGGCCATCGAGGCCGAAGCCCAGGCCCAGGCCATCTGCATGCAGACGCAGGACTTCACCCGTGCCTATGAAGCTTTTGCCGCGAAGCAGAAGCCGGTATTCGTGGGGGACTGAGCCATGACGCCCACTACCGAGCATCTCGCGCTCCCCTTCTTCGACGACGTGCACCGCGCACTGGCCGAGCGCCTGTCACCCTGGGTGGCGCAGCAGCATCTGGACGAGAGCGACGACCGGCGCGCCTGCCGTGAATGGGTAAAGCTGCTGGGCGTGCAGGGCTGGCTGCGCTACTGCGTGCCGGCGGGCACAAACGGCTCATTGGGCGGTGCAATGCCCGCGCTCGACTCGCGCGCGCTGGTGATCCTGCGCGAGGCGCTGGCCTTTCAATCACCGCTGGCCGATTTCTCGTTTGCCATGCAGGGGCTGGGCAGTGGTGCCATCACGCTGGCCGGCACGCCGGCGCAGCAGGCGGCTTATCTTCCGCAGGTAGCTGGGGGCGACAAGATCGCCGCCTTTGCACTGAGCGAGCCCGATGCCGGCTCGGACGTGGCCGCCCTGGCCACCACCGCCGTGCAGACGGCCAGCGGCTGGACGCTGGACGGCACCAAGACCTGGATCAGCAATGGCGGCATTGCCGACTTCTATGTGGTGTTTGCCAGGACCGATGCGAACGCAGGCGCGCGCGGCATCACTGCCTTCATGGTCGATTCCAATACCCCGGGCCTGGACAGCAGCGAACACATTGCGGTGATGGCGCCGCACCCGCTGGCGACCCTGCGCTTCAACGACTGCCGGTTGCCGGCCTCGGCACAACTGGGCGAGCTGCACGGCGGCTTCAAGCTGGCCATGCAGACGCTGGATATTTTTCGCGCCTCGGTGGCTGGCGCCGCGCTGGGCATGGCGCGCCGGGCTTTGGCCGAGGCCATCGCCCATGCACGGCAGCGCAAGATGTTCGGTCATACGCTGGCTGATTTCCAGTTGACCCAGGCCAAACTCGGCGAGATGGCCGCGCTGGTCGATGCAGCCGCGCTGCTGACCTACCGCGCCGCCTGGCTGCGTGACAGCAGCGAGGGCCAGCCCGGCGCCTCGGGCGCTACAGCCCGCCAGAAGCGCACCGTCGCTGCCGCCATGGCCAAGATGACGGCCACCGAGAACGCACAGAAGGTGATCGACATGGCGCTGCAGATGCATGGCGGCCTGGGCGTGAAGGTCGGAACCAAGGTGGAGAGCCTGTACCGCGACATCCGCTCGCTCCGCATCTACGAAGGCGCCACCGAAGTGCAGCAACTCATCATCGGGAAGGCGGTGTTGCAATCATGAGCGTCACCGCGCCATCTGCACAGACCGACCGCTTTGTGCACGACCGCCTGCCGCCGCGCGCGCAGTGGCCAGCACTCATCTACAGCCGACCCGAGCTGCAGATCCCCGACCAGGCCAATCTGGTGCAGACGCTTTTTGACAAGGCTTTTGCCAATGGCCATGCCGACCGGCCCTTTCTGCGATCGGACCGCATCACCCTCAGCTACCGCGACACGCTGGCGCGGGTGAACCGCATCTCGCAGGTGCTGGTGGAAGACTTCGCGCTGGTACCGGGCAACCGGGTGCTGCTGCGCGGTGGCAACTCCATCGGCATGGCGCTGGCCTGGCTGGGCGTGGTGCAGGCCGGGCTGGTGGCGGTGGCCACCATGCCCCTGCTGCGCGCCAAGGAACTGGGCGAGATCATCGACAAGGCCCGGCCGGCGCTGGCGCTGTGCGACGCGACCCTGCTGGAAGAGTTGCAGAACGCCCAGGCGCAGGGCGATACCCTGCAGACCATCGTGCCCTTCAACCTGATGAACGAGCCTGGCTCGATGGCGGTTCTGTCGTCGCAAAAGGACGGACGCTACACGCCTTGCCCCGTCGCAGCCGACGACATCGCGATGATGGCCTTCACCTCCGGCACCACGGGTCAACCCAAGGCGGCCGTGCACACGCACCGCGACATTCTGGCGGCCTGCGAGGCCTGGCCGCGCCATGTGCTCCAGGCCACGCCAGACGACGTCGTGGTGGGCTCGCCACCGCTGGCCTTCACCTTTGGCCTGGGTGGCATGCTGATCTTCCCGATGTGGGCGGGTGCGTCGGTGTATTACCCGTCGATTCCCTACACACCAGAGGCGATGGTGCAGCTCATCCACCAGAAGGGCGCGACGATCTGCTACACCGCGCCCACCTTCTACCGGCAGATGGGGCCCTTTGCGCGGCAACACGGTGTGCCGCAACTGCGGCTGTGCGTGAGCGCCGGCGAAGGGCTGCCGGACGCCACGCGCCAGCTCTGGAAAGAAGCCACAGGCATTGAGATGATCGATGGCATTGGCGCCACCGAGATGTTCCATATCTTCATTTCCGCTGCAGGTGCGGACGTGCGCCGCGGCGCAGTGGGTCAGGTGGTGCCCGGCTACGAAGCCAGGGTGGTCGATGACGACGGCGCCGAGTTGCCGCGCGGCAGCGTCGGCAAGCTGGCGGTGCGCGGACCCACCGGCTGCCGATACCTCGCCGACGAGCGTCAGACACGCTACGTCAAGGACGGCTGGAACTACCCGGGCGACGCCTTCCTGCAGGACGCCGACGGCTACTTCTTTTACCAGGCGCGCGACGACGACATGATCATCACCGCCGGCTACAACGTGGCCGGACCGGAGGTCGAAGATGCCCTGCTCAAGCACCCGGCAGTGGCCGAATGCGGCGTGGTGGGCCTGCCCGACGAGGAGCGCGGCATGGTCGTCAAGGCCTTTGTGGTGCTCAGGCCCGGTACCACCGGCGATGCGGCACTGGTCAAAGCGCTGCAGGACCACGTCAAGGCCATGCTGGCGCCCTTCAAGTACCCGCGGCAGATCGAGTTCGTGGTCAAGCTGCCGCGCACCGAAACCGGCAAGCTGCAGCGCTTCAAGCTGAGGCAGTTGCCATGAGCGCGGTGCAGACGTTTTCCGTGCAGAAGCAGGTCCGCTTCCATCACTGCGATCCGGCAGGCATTGTGTTTTATCCGCAGTTTTTTTACCTGCTGCATGAGGTGCAGGAGGACTTTCTCGCCCACATCGGCTTTCCTGAACACGCCCTGATCGCCAGCGGCACGGGTGTGCCCATCGTGGATCTGAAAACAGAGTTCCTCGGCATGTGCCGCCACGGCGATGTGCTGACCATCACGCTGGTGCTGACAAAGGTCGGCAACGCCAGCATCGGTATGCGCTATGAGATCCACGGCGCAGGCGCTACGGTCAACACTGCGCCCAGCCTCAAAAGCCTCAAGCTCAGGGCGCATGGCGTGGTCGTGTATTCCCGGGTACCCGACGGCCAGCCGGTTGGCATTCCGCCACCGCTGCGGAACGCCCTGCTTCCTTACCTTCACACGGAAACCACAGCATCATGATCCAGAAAATCCAGCCGCCCGACTGGGCCGAACCCAAAGGCTATGCCAACGGCATTCTTGCGCGGGGTCGCCTGCTGTTTGTCGGCGGGCAGATCGGCTGGAATGCCCGCCAGGAATTTGAAAGCGATGACTTCGTGGTGCAAACCCGGCAGGCCCTGCTCAATATCGCGGCCGTCCTCAAGGCCGGTGGCGCCGGCCCGGAGCACATGGCGCGTATGACCTGGTATGTGGTCGATCGGGAAGAATACGTGAACAGCCTGAAGCAGCTGGGTGCGGTGTACCGCGAGGTGATGGGCAGGAACTTCCCCGCAATGACCTGCGTGCAGGTCGCTGGCCTGGTGGAGCCGAAAGCCCGGGTGGAAATCGAAGTGACCGCCGTGCTGCCGGATTGATCAGGCGCAACTGATAGACGGAACGGATGACGTGGGGAGAGCCACAGGTGGCCCGAAGCCCTAGCGCTGGCTGGAGGCCACCTTGTCGTCCGGGCTGGTCCATTTGGCAGAAGCCTCACGCACGATCAGCCAGCGGCCATCGATCTGCTCCCAGCGCAGTGTCTTGGTGACCACGTCCTGGTATGTCGACGAGCGGTAAGTCTGCTTGAACACTGTGGCTGCGTGGGTGGCATCCGTCATTTCCACCGTCACGTCCGCCACGTCGATCCAGACCTCGGATGCACGGCCAATCAAGGCGCGGCGATTTTCTTCCCACACCTTGCGGTCACCGCTGCCCGAAGGCGCCTGGCCCGGTGCATAGATGGCCAGATAGCTCTCCACATCGCGCTTGACCCAGGCGGAGCGCCAGGCCTCCAGCGCACCAGTCAACTCGGGTGTGGTCGCCGATGACGGGATGGCTTCGGCGCCGCGCGCAGCGGTCGCCGCAGCGGCTGACGGCGCGACCGGAACGGACGACAGCGTCAGCGTGGCGTTGTTGGCACCTGCGTCGTTGAGGGTTTGAACGCTCGAGCCCGTCGCCTGGGGAACCGAGCCCTCCCGGACAATCAGCCAGCGCCCGTCGATCTGCTCCCAACGCAGTGTCTTGGTGACGACATCCTGGTACCTGGGCGAGCGATAGCCCTGCGTGAACACCATGGTCGCGTGGGTGGGGTCGTTCGCCGTGACCTGGATGTCGTTGATGTCCACCTGCACATTGGAAATGCGGCTGAAGGAGTTCCGGAGGTTTTGCTCCCAGACCTTGCGGTTCAGGGGCGAAGGCGACTGGCCGGGGGCATAGGCCACCAGGTACTTGTCGATGTCCCGCTGGACCCAGGCGGTACGCCAGGCTTCCAGGGCGCTGAGCAATTCCGGCGATGAGGCCGACACCGGCCTGGCGTTGTCCGCCGTCGCATCGCCTGAAGCCTGCACAACCACGTCTGATGGCGTCAGCGATGACGAGGGCTGTGGCCTGACCGGCGCTGGAGAAACGGAAGGTACGGAAGGCGCAGCGGGTGCCGAAGGGGCAGGCGTCGGCGCTGCAGGTGATGGCGCAGCAGGCACCACCGGAGCCCGCAGTTTGGGCACAGGCGCACCGGCACGCGGTGGCGTGGTGGTGGCATCCGCCTCCTGCTGGCGCCGCGCCTCCTGGGCCGTCTCTTGCTGGGCCCGTTCGCGGGCATTGAGGATGGCGGTCTGCTTGATCTGCTCGTTGGCGCGCTCGTTCAGGGCGTCCTTGTCCACGGTGTAGACCGCAATCGCATCCGGCGGGCACTGCTTCGACACATCATCTGCACCGTCACCCGTTTGCACGCCGGGCAAGGCACCCACATCGATACGCGACAGATCCAGTGACGTGAGCAAGGTTCCCAGCGCCGCCTGCACGCGCACATAGGCCAGGTTCAAGTCCTGCTCGGCGTTGGCCACTGTCCGGCGCGACTGGTACAGCTCGTTCTCGGTGTCCAGCAGGTCCAGCAGGGTACGCTGGCCAATGTCGAACTGCTGGCGATAGGCGTTGCGTGCCTTTTCAAGGGACACCTTGCTCTGGTCCAGATAAGCGAGCTGCTCCTTGATCTTGCGGACGTCATTGAGGGCGATCAGCAAGGTCTGGCGAATGTCGCGGCAGGTCTTGTCGCGCTGGTCCTTGGCCAGATTGAGCTGGTTGGCAAACTGCCGATCGCGTGCGCGGTCTGCACCGCCACTGAACAGGTTCCAGTTCAGCACGATTTCGGCCACATTGCTGTCCAGCGTGCCGATGGTGCCGCTCATGTTGTTGCCACGGTCGCGGCGCAGGCGCAAATCCACCCGCGGGCCGTACGCGCCGCTGCGGCTGTCCAGCGCCGAGCTGGCCGCACGGATATTCTCGACCGCCGCCAGCAAGGCACCGTTGCGCTGCTGGGCTTGCTGCAGGGCAGCGACCGGATCGGCCGGCAGTGCCACCGTCAGCTGTGCAGGCACCGGCATGTCGGCCGCGGGCAGCAGGCCGACGATGCGCTGGAACCGGGCCGAGGTGTCATGCAGGCTGCCGGTTTCCAGCAGCAGGTTGGACTCGGCCGAAGCCAGCCGCGCCGAGATCTGCTCCAGGTCCACGCCGCGCGCCACCTTGGCTTTGACGCGGCGCTCCGTCTGCGCAAAAACCGCACGGTGCTGGACATAGTTGTCCTCGGCCAGCCGCACCAGTTCGCGGTAGCGCAACACATCCAGATAGGCCCGTGTCGCTTCAAAGGCCACGGTTTCCGAGGTGTCCAGAAACTCATAGAGGCGCACCAGGCGCGCATGGTCCAGCCGCCGGACTTCATTGCGCGTGGCGAAGCCGTCGTACAGCAACTGGCTGATCGCGACGGAGTTGGCCGAGCGGTTCAGGTTGCCGCGAAAGGTGGTGTCATCACGGCGCTCCCTGCCGCCCGAGACAGACAGGTCGACACGCGGCAACAGCGCACCGAAGGCGGCGTCGCGCTCACCGTCAGCGGCCCGGATGGTGTGCCATTTGGCCAGCACGTCGGGGTTGTTCAGGACGGCGTTTTGGGCTGCCTCACGCAGCGTCATGACTGAGGCGGGTGCGGGCGCGGTCTGGGCCGCTGCCGCCATCGAAAAGATCAGGCCCAGCACGCCGTACCCGACGCGGGTCAGACGGCGCGTGGCAGTGCGGGTAACAGGACGGGTGACGAATCGACTAGGCGGGAAAGACATATTCAGCTACGCTGGACTAAGCTCAACAGATTGGCCTGCACCAAGCTGCTCAGCACTGGACTGGCAGGCCGTATCGGACGGGAAAAAGGCACTTTTGACATCAATTGTTTCTTGGTTGGCCGCAGTCACAGTACGTTGGGTACCGACGAATAGATGTCAGGGCAGTTCAAAAGGCCCGGGAGTCACTTGAAATAACTTGAACAAAGCTCGCTTAGTCACTGTTTTATATAGCTTTTTTCATGGTAACTTAGGATTTCGACGGGTGCAAACAAATAAACCACAGATTTCCCGTTTTTAAGCGGAAACCACACACTTGACCCGCGTCAAAACCGCGATCACGATATTTTCAGTGCTTTTGGCGCTGCTGCTGGCAACCTTCCGCGTTGCAGCGGTGGACTACGAACGCATGCGCAGCGTGATGAGCCAGCGCTTCGGCCAGCCGGGCCTGGCGTCGCTGCGGGACTGGGAAAGCATGGCCCAGCCGCGGCCCGGCGAGGCCGACATGGCCAAGCTCAGGCGGGTCAACGATTTCTTCAACCGCCACATCCGCTTCGGCGAAGACCAGGCCATCTGGGGCCAGAGCGACTACTGGGCCACGCCCATCGAAACCCTGGGCCGCGGCGCGGGCGATTGCGAGGACTTCGTGATCGCCAAGTATTTCACCCTGCTGCTGCTGAAGGTACCGGACGACCAGTTGCGGCTGATCTACGTCCAGGCGCGAATGGGCGGCATCAACAGCAGCATCACCCAGGCGCACATGGTGCTGGCGTTTTACCCGACGCCCGAGGCCGACCCCTTGATCCTGGACAACCTCATCAACGACCTGCAGCCCGCGTCGCGCCGGTCCGACCTCTTCCCCGTCTTCAGCTTCAACCGCCAGGGTATCTGGCAGGGCGTGAAAGGCCCGCGTGGCCCGGGCGGTGCGGCCAGCCTGTCGCGCTGGCAGGAGCTGCTGGCGCGCGTCAAGGCCGAAGGGTTTGAAGGTCTTTGAATGAAGAAGAGTTTCGATTCGACTTGCGATGTGATTTGTGATTTGACTTGTTTTGCCCCCGCTATCAAGAGATAGTACCGAGAGGATTCTTATGTCGATGTACCGCCAACTGTGGCTCGCCATCATTGTCAGCACGCTGCTTGCGATGCTGGGTGGACTGCTGGCTTCCACGCTGAATGCGCGCCAGTATCTCTCGCAACAGCTCACGTCCAAGAACCTGGACAACGCAACCGCGCTGGCGCTGTCGCTGAGCCGTCAGAACCCTGACCCGGTGATGGTGGAGCTGACGGTCGCCTCACTGTTTGACAGCGGCCACTACGAGCTCGTCCGCGTCGTCGATGCGTCGGGTAAAACAATGGCCGAGCGCGTCGCCCCTGCCGGGCAATACGACGTACCCGCCTGGTTCGTGCAACTGCTGCCGCTGCACGGTGAGCCGGGTGAGGCCCAGATCAGCAGCGGGTGGAAGCAACTGGGCACCCTCACGCTGGTCAGCAACAGCGGCGTGGCTTATCGCAGCCTGTGGAACAACCTCTGGCAACTCACCGGCACCCTGACGATCGCCGGCCTGATCGGCGGCTACCTCGGCACCCGCATCCTGCGCAGGCTGCAGCAACCGCTGGAGCGCGTGATCGAGCAGGCCCAGGCGGTGAGCCAGCGCAACTTCGTGGTCATCCATGAGCCCGCCGTGCCCGAACTGCGCCAGCTGGCAGCCGCCATGAACAGCATGGTGCTGCGGCTCAAGGCCATGTTCGAGGAGGAAGCCGGCAAGCTCAAGGAAGTGCGCCTGAAGGCCAACGCCGATCCGCTCACCGGCCTGGCCAACCAGACGTTTTTCGTGGTCCAGTTGCTCGAATCACTGGAGAGCGAGGACAAGATCAACAACACCCTGATGCTGGTTCGCATCCTCGACATTGCAGCCATCACCCAGCAGTTGGGGAGCAGCGCCACCGATCAGCTCCTGAAGGCGTGCGCGAAAGTCCTGAGCAGCCACGCCAGCGAATCCGACGCCCTCGCCTCGCGCTTCAAGGACGCCGACTTTGCAATGCTGGCGCACCGGACGGCCGACGCCCATGCGCTGGCAGACACGCTGATCGAGGAGCTTCAGGACGTGGGCCGCAGGCTGCAGGTCAATGGTCTGCAGGTGGCCATCGGGCTGGCGCGACTGCAGCCGGGCCAGGACCTGGCCGGCTTGATGGCCGATGCCACGGCAGCCCTGGCCAAAGCCGCCAGCAGCGCTGCCGGCAACGGGGGCAGTGCCGCGCACGACGCACCCATGTCGGCAGCCACCGCTTCAGAAGTGACCGCCCACTGGATGCCTGTTTTCAGCCATGCCCTGGCAGCGCAGCGTGTGCGCCTGACCACCGCGCCGGTCGTCGACCTCAATGGCCGCCTGATCCACCGCGACTGCGTGCTCGAGCTGTTGCTGGAGAACCAGGACAGCTGGCAGCCGATGGGCCGCCTCGCGCAGATCGCCCAGCAGCTCGGCCTGACATCGACCCTGGACCTGACGGCCATCCAGCTGGGTCTGGCCCAGCTCAAGGAGGCGCCGCAACTGGCGCTGGCGATCACGATCTCGGCGCTGTCATACCGTGACGAGCAGTTTTTGCGGAAATTGCTGGCCGCACTGGCGCGCGACGCCACCCTCGCGGCCCGCCTGTCACTGCAACTGCCGGAAGCCGATGCGACCCAGCACCTGCCGGCATTCCGGGCCTTCTGCAGGGCGGTCAAAAAAGCCGGCTGCAGCATCGGCCTGCAGCATGTCGGGCGGCAGCTCGGCGACATTGGTCAACTGCACGACCTGGGCCTGCGCTACCTGAAGGTTGATTCCAGCTTCATCCGCGGCCTGCACTACAACACCGGCAACCAGGCCTTCCTGCGCGGCCTCACCAGCATCGCGAAACATATAGGCACTGACGTGTATGCCGAAGGTGTGGTGGACCCGCTGGAGCTGGCCGAACTCGCCGCGCTGGGCCTCAATGGCGCAGCCGGTCCGGCAGTGCGCGAGCCCGGCTGAAGGCGGCACGGCGGCTAATTGAGCGGGGTGCCAAAGGCCGGCCGGCTCAATTCACACCCGCCCGTCACACCCACTCAATCCGTATTGAGCTTACCCTTGGTCAGCAGATCCTGGATCACCTGCTGGTCGGTGGTGTTGATGCCGATCATGTCCACGCCCGCCAGGACGATGCGCTGATCGGCAGCGCCCAGGACGGTGTTGGACGGTGTGCCGACATCGTGCGAGTCGCTCGCAAATCCACCTGTGCTGCTGATGTGAACAATCGTGTCATTGCCTGATTTTTCGAAGTGCAGGAAGTTCGCCAGGTTGTCTTGCCCGGCCACACCAGCGTGTTCACCCACCAGCAGATCGCGCAGGTCAAGCACATCGCCGCCCGCGGAGCGCGAAGCCGTTCCGAAGTCGAGGATGGTGTCCACCACCGGCGTGCCGGCAGTGGCATGCTCGTTGAGGTGCCACTCGAACACGTCGGCGACAGCGGTGCCCATGTAGTTGTGTGTGTCCGGCTGCACCACGACCTCGTTGATGTTGTTGCTCAGCGCTGCATCGAAGCCGATCTCGGCAAACATGCCGGTTCCGCCATCAATGTAGGTGAATGCACCTTGCGACATCACCGTCTGGCCATCGATGTCGGCGCCGCCGACGATGGTGTGCAGGTTGATGGATGCAATACCGAGATCGGTCAGGCTGACCAGCTCGCCCGCATCGCTGATGCCGTCCTGGTTCGCGTCAATCCACACCTGCAGCTTGTAGAAATTGGCGTCTTCCGTGCCCAGCACGCCGTCACCGTTGCTGTCGAGCGTAGCCAGTGCCTGAATGCCGCTGGCATAGTTGCCGCCGGCAAACCATGGGGTGAAAAGCTCGCTACCGCTTTCGATGCTGCCAGACCCATTCAGGTCATAGGCCAGAATGCCGTCGACACCTGTTGTCCACGCGGTTTGATCCTTGATGCCATCGGCATTCAAGTCGAACTGCACGCCATGACCAATCGGATTGAAGGCAAAACCCGTGGCTCCAAGGTCCAGGATGATCGGGTCTACAGCCGTGCTGTACACCATGATGTCAGCGGCTGTAATGGCCGTGAGCTGTGCCAGTGACGTAATGCTGCTGAGCGTTGCGACTTGAACGCGGCCAGTCGCCCCGTCTTTCCAGTTGGTATCAAACCAGATCTCGCCGACGCCGGTGGTGGAGTTGAACACCAACACATAGTCATTTTGACGTGCATTTCCGCCAGTTATCGTGCCAGTCGAGATTTGGGCACCAGTTTGTGCGGTGGTGATAAGAACTACGGAATTGTCAAAACCAGAGGTCATCGTTGCAATCGACGTGGCCGTACCAAAGTCACCCGCGTTCAATGCGTTGCCTGCTGCAGTGGCTACCGTGGAGAAATTCACGCTGCCAGACCCTGTCCCGCCGTTGTCAAAGAAACCTATCTTGTCCGTGCCCTGGGTGAAGTCGGTAACGGTGTCCGTACCGCTGAGCGTAGTAAACCGGAATTGATCGGCGCCCGCATCTCCCGTGAGGGTGTCGTTGCCGGCGTTGCCCACCAGAATGTCGTCGCCACCACCACCAGAAATCGTGTCGGCACCGGCACCGCCAATGATCTTGTCCACACCTGTCGAACCCGTGATGGTGAATCCTTCCGTCTGATTGGTCAGATTCAGCGTGGTACCCGCTGCCGTCAGCACGATGTTCTCGATGCCCACGATCTGCGCGTCGCTGGTAGGCGTGAAGTTCGCGCCCACGTTCAGGGTGTCAGTACCCAAGCCACCGCTGAGCAGGGTGTCGTTCACCGCACCCACGATGGTGTCGTCGCCGCTGCCTGCCGTGATGCTGTCCACCCCGGCCGAGCCGGTGATGGTGAAGCCTTCGGTCTGATTGGCCAGATTGAGCGTCGATGCTGCAGTCAGCAGGATGTTCTCAATGCCCACGATCTGCGCGTCGCTGGTGCTGGTGAAGTTCGCGCCCACGTTCAGGGTGTCAGTACCCAAGCCACCGCTGAGCAGGGTGTCGTTCACCGCGCCGACGATGGTGTCATCACCACCACCTGCCGTGATGCTGTCAATCCCGGCCGAGCCGGTGATGGTGAAGCCTTCAGTCTGGTTGCTCAGGTTCACCGTGGTCGCTGCCGTCAGCAGGATGTTTTCGATACCCACGATCTGTGCGTCGCTGGTCGAGGTGAAGCTGGCTGCGATGTTCAGGGTGTCGATGCCTATGCCGCCATCCAGCAGGGTGTCGTTGGCTGCGCCCACGATGGTATCGTCGCCGGCGCCGGCGCTAATGCTGTCGGCACCCGTACCACCAGTGATCGTGTCGGCACTGCCCGAGCCCGTCACCGTGAAGGCTTCGGTCTGGCCCGTCAATGTGATCGTCACACCCGCTGCCGCCGTGGCGGCCGAGATGGCTTCGACGCCCTGGATGGACGCATCGGTCGCGCCCAGGGTGTTGAGTCGGGCCGAGGTCGAAGTCAGGTTGATGGTGTCACCTGTGCCACCGGCAAGGTTGATGGTGCCCGAGCTGGCGATGCTGTCGAGCTGTGCGCCAGTCAGCGTGATGCTGTCGTTGCCGGCAGTACCCGTCAGATTGGACGTCGTGACATTGGTAAATGTAGGCAGCGTGCCAGCGGTGATGTCCCCATTGGCAACCACATTCAGGGTGTTGGTGCCCAACAATCCGAGGTTGATGCTGGTGAATCCCACCAGTTGTGTTGCCGACATGGTGACGATGTTGGTGCCGAGACCTGTGGTGCCCGTCAATGCCTCAACATTGGTCACTGAGCCGGTTGAAAAGTCCACAGTGATGCCGCTGGCCAGGGAAATGGTGTCAGCCTCCGTCCCACCGTCAATCGACTCGCCCGCTGCAAAGCTGCCGTTCGACAGATTGATGGTATCCGTCCCCGCCCCAGCATTGATCGTGTCAGCACCCGAACCACCGGTGATGGTATCGCTGCCCGATGTTCCAGTGATCGTGAAGCCTTCGGTCTGATTGGCCAGGCTCAGCGTGGTACCCGCTGCCGTCAGCACGATGTTCTCGATGCCCACGATCTGCGCGTCGCTGGTGGCGGTGAAGTTCGCGCCCACGTTCAGGGTGTCAGTACCCAAGCCACCGCTGAGCAGGGTATCGTTCACCGCACCCACGATGGTGTCGTTGCCGCTGCCTGCCGTGATGCTGTCAATCCCGGCCGAGCCGGTGATGGTGAAGCCTTCGGTCTGGTTGGCCAGGTTCAGCGTCGATGCTGCCGTCAGCAGGATGTTCTCGATGCCCACGATCTGCGCGTCGCTGCTGCTGGTGAAGCTGGCTGCGATGTTCAGGGTGTCGATGCCTATGCCGCCATCCAGCAGGGTGTCGTTGGCTGCGCCCACGATGGTGTCGTCGCCGGCCCCTGCGC
>CALRSS020000007.1:0-245071 GCA_943370905.1 Synechococcus sp. UW140 | reverse complement strand
GAGTTCTTGGTCGGATAGCCCAACTGGCGGATGGTGGCCCTGAGGCGCTTTCCAAGCTTGATGTAGAGCTTGACGGCTCGGATTCGGTCTTCGTAGGAATACATGAACTACCTCCAGGTAGTCCAAGTTTTTAGCCGCATCCCCAGTGGATCAGATTTCGACGGAATTCAACAATGGAGGCATCCTGACGATGATCGGAAAGCATTTGTAGGTGTTCCAATGAACGCGGTTGATGTGTCACGCTTCAGCGCCGCTCATTTCCTTTAAAGTAAGTTGATGACGAACACCCTTGCCTGAGTGTGAGTGATACAGCACCACATAGAGGTGACCCTCTCTTATCATCTTCACGACATCATCATCTTGGTCGCAAAGCCCGATCCACTGATCTCCGGCTTGGAACTTGTAGGGCAATCGTTGTGCTTGTGACGGATCGGGAATGATGAAGCCTTGAGTAACTCGGTTTTGCCGGAACTTGGCATCAAACCATTTCTTGTAATACAGAAATCCGAGGTTCGTGAGCGTGGTAGTCCGATCGCCGCGGTTGACCGCAGTGACCGAGATGTAAGTCTTCGGGTCGTGTACTCCATTGCCCACCATCGACATCCCCGTCGATGCGGTGATAGAAACCTTCGGGCCGCTATCGAGCCACTTGTAGGCGTCCCAGCCTAGTACGAAAATCGCCACAACAGCCGCGTAAGCGGCGATAGCGAGAGTCCAGATTTCGTTTGTTGACACTATGCTCCCCTCAGTTGCGCTCCCAACCAAGCCCCATAGATGAAAAGCGGGATAAAGCCAAAGACTGCTGCAATGGGGAAAACAAGCATCTGACCCACACCCTCGAAACGGGCCTCGATGACAGTGCTAAGCATGGCGGCCACAAGGATGCCTAACCAAGCCATGAAAGCGCCTAAAACGAGCAGCCCAAGGAAGAACCATACGCCGGGCCAGAAGATCACGGTCTTCGCCGCTATTGCCGGATTGATCTTAGAGAGGATGCCGATAACCAACGCCAGTGCTATCCCGCCAAGCACCAGCGTATGGAGTGACTGCACGCGCCCGATGATTGGGAGAAATGCGATAACGAGCGCGGCAACCAGCAGGACACCCACCAGCTTTGCCATCATCCAGGGCGCTTGGACTGCGAGTAGCCAAGGAAAGCTCCATGCCGCATCGTTTGACAAGCCCATGATGATGGGAGCCAAAGTGAGAACGAACACGACGAGCGCGAAGGTCTGGAAGAATGGCAGAGCCAGCATGGAAAGGCAACCAATCCCGCCCGCGCCGCGCCCTGATTTCTCAGCAGCTAATGCCACGAGAAACATTGGCCCCATGCTGACGACCAAAAACAGCAGTCCGGCTGCATAGGTCTCCCAATAAGTCAGAACGCCCAAGCCTGATACAACAGAATCCCAGAACATGCGACCTCCTTGTTCGACCGGGTTTATAGAGCCCCGGTTCGTGATACATCGTAACTGAGGGGGGTTTTCTCAGAGTAAGCCGCAGTCATGGACTAGTCCTCGATACATCCAAAACCACCCACAAGATTCGCCTATCGGGTATCGATGCGCCAGAGAAAAAGCAGCCCTTCGGGAACGCCTCCAAGCATGCCCTTTCGGATATGGTCTATGAGCGAACGGTGACGGTTGAATACGACAAGAACGACCGCTATGGACGCAAGGTAGGTAAAGTGCTGGTGGGCGGGATGGATGCAAATCTAGTGCAGGTTAAGGCGGTCCTCGCGTGGCACTACAAGAAGTACCAGAAGGAGCAACCGCTTGAGGGCCGCATAGAATACCGCCGGGCGGAGGTCACAGCGCGGGAGGCCGGTAGGGGTCTTTGGAAGGATGCCCAAGCGGTGCCCCCGGGGACCTGGCGGGGTTTGAAAATCGGAGCCAAGCGCCAGAAACTAAAGATGGAGGCGCGATATGGGAGATGCTAAACGCAACGATCGTACTGCCAAGGCAATTGCTTTTGCCAAGAGCCGCTATTGCATTTTTTGCGGTGGGGTAAAACTGGCGGACACCGTCGATCACTACCCGCCGAAAGGCATCTTCACCGAGAAGAAGTGGCCTGAAGGTTACGTTTTTCCGGCTTGCTTCGCGTGCAACAGTGGGAGCCGGGACCGCGACAATTACATTGCCCTTATTTCCCGCATGCATAACGGTGCCGAACCGCCCAGCCTAGCCACTGAAGCGGAGGTTAAGAAACTAGTGGCTCACTTTATGAACAACTACCCTGAGAAGATGCGCGCTATGGGTAGGGTCTCTGCAAATGAGAAGCGGGGCTTTGCAAGACGAATAAATTGGACGCCCGAGCCGGGGATGCCTGCTGGCCAGTTCCCCTTTATAAGGCTTCCCTCGGATTTCGACTCAGTTGTTCAGGAGTTCGCCACCAAGTTAGTTAAGGCTTTGCACTTTGAACATGCCCGAAAAATCGTTCCCCTTGGAGCGGGCATCAAGAACTGGTGGTTCACCAACGCACAGCAATTGGAAGGACGGGTGCCACAAGAAATTTTCAGTACCTTAGGGAACAGTGCTGTCTTAGTGAGGGGGCAGCGAGATCTGAGCCCACAATTTAACTACACCTTCGCGGTTTCAGACTGTGGCACGGTGGGAATGTATACGGCTTGGTTTCGGTTCTCGTTTGTCATCCACTCTATGCTGTGTTTTGATGCCGAAGTGATATCCGGAGTAGAAAGCCGAGCGACCGCCCACGGCGAGCTAGAGAACTGAGGAACAGTTTAGTTCGTCGATGGGTCTGTGTTACCACGTTCGAGCGCGACGCTCTGCCTCTTCTCGCATTTCCTGCTGTCGCCTTTCCCATTGTTGTGCCTCTGCCTGCTCCCGTTGTCTTTCAACTTGGTCACGCTGTGCCTGTTCATAGCGACGATCTTCGTCTTCTTTTGTTGTCATTTCGCTAGCCCCTTTTGAGTAAACCAAACGAGAATCAGCGTAACATGAAGGCGATGCAACCGGACACACACCCGGACGCAGAGGCGGTGGGAGTCGCGCTAAGTGGTTGATTTATATGGTAGGTGAGGGTTTGGTTCGAGCCCCATCAGCCACCCCAAGTGATTCAAAAAGCCTGCTACCAAATCGGTAGCAGGCTTTTTTCATTGGTGCCCCCACCGCAGGGTCACTGATGTTTGCTGGGGATTGAATCCAGAAACGACTGATAGGTCGAACAAAATAACTCCGGTACTTCAAACTGGGGCAGGGCGCCGGTCTGGAACACCTTGACCTGCCAGTTGGGGCGGCCTTGCATGGCCGACTTGCGCCGGTAGTCGGTGAAGTCGCCCCGAACGCCGTGGCACATCCAGACCGGAAGCTGCAGTGCGTCGTAGACGTTGTGGATGTCGGCGCTGAAGAGTGCCGCCGACAGGAAGTGCAGCGGCGCAAACTCGGCGCCGGGTTGCCTGGCGGTGAGAACGTCGTAGCGCCACAGCGCTTCATCAATCTCGTTGGAACCCCAGGTCTTGCGCAGGAAGAAGCGGATCACGCCAGGGCGGGTGAGGGCGCGGAACAGCGCGCCGCCCCATCCCGGTCCGCGCAGGGCTGTCATCAGCCATGGCAGGTAGAGCGTGCTTCCCGGCGGCTTGCGGCGGTTGTCTTTGGTGCCGTTGAAACCGGTGGGGCTCACCAGTGCCGCGCTGCGAAAGTGCCGGGGTTGCTCCATCGCCGCACGCGCGAGGAATTCACAGGACAGTGACAAGGCCAGCGCATCCACAGGCTGATCGCCACAACGTTGCCTGATCACTGCTGTCATGGCATGCAGCGCCTCGGTCATCAGTGCGGGTGTATACGGTCGGTCGCTGCGTTCTGAAAAACCATAGCCGGGCAGATCGACGGAGAACACGGTGTGCGTCTTGCTGAAATGGTCGTGCAGCGGCCTGACTTCTGCGGCGCTGGCGGCGGCGTTGACGCTGTGAACCAGCAGCAGCGGCGGGCCATTGCCTTGGGCGTAACAGCTCAAGCGCCCGGCGGGGCTGTCGATTTCAATGCGGTCACCGCTGAGGGCGTGCACAAGGGGTGGGGCCATGGGTGTTCAGCACAGGTTCTGGAGAGGGCTTGGCGATGCCGCGCTTGCCCTCGGTGAGGGCCGCTACCGCAGCGGGTGATCAGGTGGCGGTGCCCCGTGGCAGACGGCCGCGCTGGTCATGCCAAGAGTTGTCGGATGATACCGCCCCCGATGGATGGGGAGGCTAAGACTGCGCTTTAGCTGGCTTTGCGGGGCAAGCTGGACTGCTCGCTGCGCCATGCGGCGGG
Source organism: Synechococcus sp. UW140 (assembly GCA_943370905.1). Classification (GTDB taxonomy): domain Bacteria; phylum Pseudomonadota; class Gammaproteobacteria; order Burkholderiales; family Burkholderiaceae_C; genus Polaromonas. The sequence continues at coordinate 240,806 of CALRSS020000007.1, read as the reverse complement.
CTGGTCGGCACGCAGCGGTGGTGACTGCCGCCGCCAGCGGGCCCACAGGTCGCTGGCATGTGCGACACCCGCAGCACTGAGGCACAGCATGGTCAATGGCCACGCGGCGTTCATGAGCACACTGCGCACTGCCAGCATCAGACACAGGCCGGACACGATGTTGAGCAGATAGGCGCGCGGCGGCAGGCCCTTTCCCGTGAGGCGGTGATAGGCCAGCAGGGCAAGGGTCTCGGCCACCGTGAGGGCTATCACGGCATCCACCAGCCAGCCGCGTTGCCACAGTGATTGCATCAATTCAGTCAGTTCAGTCAAAACGGTCCATTCAGTCGCACAGTCGACAGGTTCAGCAGTGAGGCAAAAGACACCCACAGCAGGTAGGGCAAGAGAAGGAGGCTGGCCATCCGCGAGGTGTTCTTGAAGCACCACATCAGGGCCGCAATCGAGAGCCAGAGAAAGCCGATCTCCATCAGGGCCCAGTCAGGCCGCTGCAGCCGGAAGAACAGCAGACTCCAGAGCGAGTTGAGTGCGCCGTTGATGGCAAACAGCATGATCACGGCGCGGCGACCGGCATTGTCTGGCGCTGCCTTCCAGGCAAGGACGCCCGACGCAGCAGCCAGCGCGAAGATGGTGGACCAGGCAATACCGAACCATGCGTCGGGCGGTTGCCACGCCGGCCGCACCAGCGCGCGGTACCAGGGCCCCAGCACAGTCAGCCAGGCGCCGAGGGCAGAGATGGCCAGCGCGGCGCTGGAGGCGATCAGGAGGGGTGCGAGAGTGGCGCTCCGCCTCATACCCGGGCAAGCCCGAGCAGGTGCGCCATGTCCTTGAAGAAGATGCGCACATGCGCCATGGGTTTCTTGCGTGCGAGTTCCTTGTTCATGTAGGACTCGAAGGTGAGCTGCTGCACGTCACGGTCCTCGCAGATCTTCACGAAGCGCTCGCGCCGTTTGTCGGTGCGGTACCAGAAGGACTGCATGATGCCCAGCACCCAGAACACGGTGCCATGGGTTTTCATGAAGCGCTTGCGTGCCAGCTTGAGTGCGCCCACATTGCCGGTTTGCAGCATTTCATGCACCGCCTCGGCAGCAAGCTGACCACCGACCATGGCGTAATAAATGCCTTCACCCGAGGCGGGTGCCACCACGCCGGCAGCGTCGCCGGCCAGCACCACGTCCTTGCCGTTGTCCCAGCGGGGAAGCGGCTTCATCGGGATGGGTGCGCCCTCGCGGCGCAGGGTTTCCGTACCTTCCAGGCCCGCAGTGCTGCGCAGCCGCGCCACAGCTGCCCTGAGCGAGAAGCCCTTGTCGGCGCTGCCGGTGCCAATGCTCATGGTGTCGCCGTGCGGGAAGACCCAGCCGTAAAAATCAGGTGAGAGGGTGCCCTGGTAGAAAACGTCACAGCGGCTTTCGTCGTAACCAGCCGTTGCCACTGCCGGTGCGCGCACGATCTCGTGATACGCAAACACATATTTGGTTTTTTCAGCGCCGGGCACGGACTGCCGTGCGACTTCGGAGCGCGCACCGTCTGCACCGACGATGCTGCGGGCCCTGACCGATGCGGGAACGCCTTCACCGCGGGTGTGTTTGTCGCGTGCCAGGTAATGCACGACGCTGGTTCCCTGCTCATCGCGGTCGAGCCGCACAAAACTGCCGGTACGCCGCACCGCGCCTGCAGCGGCTGCCCGTTCGCGCAGCCACTCGTCAAAGGCATCGCGGTTGACCATGCCGACGAAGCCATTCTCGATGGGAATGTCCACGTGATGACGGGAGGGCGCAATCATGCGGGCGCAGCGGGCACGCGCCACCAGCAGATGGTCTGGAATCGCGAAGTCCTTGATCAGCCGCGGCGGTATGGCGCCGCCACAGGGCTTGATGCGGCCCGCCCGGTCGAGGAGCAGGACCGAATGGCCGTCACGGGCCAGTTGGTGCGCCGCCGTCGCACCCGAGGGGCCACCGCCCACCACCACCACATCAAAAATTTCGCTTGTGTCCATCGTGATCACCTTTGTGCTGTTTTTTTCGTTGCATCGGCTCGCCTTGCGGGTCTGTGCTTGTCGATTCCCTGACGGCCTGGTCTGCATGTCAGGCCTGAGGTGTCAGCGAGAAATTGGTATGCGTTGTCCGCGCTGTGCTGCCCGCTGCAGCGGGGCCGGGGGCGCTGATCTTCCATGCCAGTCCCGCCGACACCATGAACAGCAGCGCTTCCAGCGCAAACACCGTGGCGTAGGCTGGGCCGGGTGAGGCAATGAGGACGCGGGCCACATCGCTGGCAGCGGTGCCAAGCAGGCCACCTAGCCCGAAAGCCACCGCCTGCGCGGCGCCCCACAGGCCCATGCGCACGCCTTCGCGCGCCTGCCTGCCCTCATTGGCCATACGCATCATGGAGCCGATGGCGCCAATGGAAAATGCGCCGTTGGCTACGCCCAATACAAACACGTTTTCCTTCAGCGGCCAATCGGTGCCCAGCACACCAGCTGCCACGAGTCCGGCCATGGCGATGGCTGAGGCCACGCAGCCGCCAATCGTCCATCCGCGCAGCGAGCCCGCATGCCGCCAGACCGCGTGGTGAGCCTGGCGTGCGCCCAGCGCACCGGCCAGCGCCACCAGGATCATGCCCAGCAAGACGCCCGCATGCTGAACGCCCGAGAGCTTGGTCGAGGTACCGGGCGTGAAGCCGAACACCGTACCGGCAAAGGGTTCCAGAATCAGGTCCTGTGCGCTGTAGGCCAGCATGGACACAAAGACGAAGATGGTGAAGCGGCGCGCGGCGGGCTCCTGCCATACCTGGCGCAAGGCATCGGAAAAACCATGCGGGCGTGCCGCTGCCGTATCGGGTGTATCGGGTTGATGAGAGGGCGATACGGGTAGATTGCCTTCCAGCCGGTAAACGGCCAGCGTCGTCACACCCAGGGCCACCGCGGCGACCACGCAGGTCACCAGCACCAGTCGCTCGGGCGAATACGGATCAAGCCAGTGTCCGGCCAGGCCGGCCGTCACGGCAAAGCCGGCAATCATCATCATCCAGACCAGGGTCGCGGCGCCGGCGCGCCGGCCTTCGGGCACACGCTTGGCCAGCATTACCAGCAGCGAGGTGCCGCTGGCACTGACGCCGATGCCGATCAATGTGAAGCCCAGCATGGCCAGCACCATGCCCGCCGGACGGTTGGAGGCCATCCACACGGTGGCGAGCGACGCGGTGATGCCGCCTGTCGCCAGCACGGCCATGCCGCCGAGAATCCACGGTGTGCGCCGTCCGCCGACATCGGAGCCGTGGCCCATGCGCGGGCGCGCGATCTGGACCAGGTAATGCAAGGCCACCAGAAAGCCGGGCAGCAGCGCCGGCAGCGCCAGCTCCACCACCATCACGCGGTTGAGGGTGGAGGTCGTGAGAACCACGATGGCGCCCAACGATGCCTGCACCAGACCCAGCCTGGCCACGCTGGCCCAGCCGAAATCCTGCCGGGCGGGGGTGCTGGTCATCCGGATACCGCCATGCTCAGCGAGCGAAGTGCGAATGCGCTGATCATCATGCCCGCCACGAACAGCGGCACGCCGAAGCCGCTGTACCAGAGGGCCCGCGAGGTGGGCTCCTGCATGAAGCGCCGCATCATCAGCGCCTGCAGCAGCAGCAGCGCTGCCACACCGGCCGCATGCACTGGCCGCTGCCACTCCACGAGCAGCAGGATGACGACCAATTGCGGCAAGGCCATGAAGAGCGAGGCAACGCGTGCCGCCTTGTGCACGCCCAGCTGCACCGGCAAGGAACGCACGCCCATTTGCCGGTCTCCGGCGACGGCCTTGAAGTCGTTCAGCGTCATGATGCCGTGCGTTGCGGCGCTGTAGAGCGCAGCGAGGATGAGCGAGTGGCCGTGCGGCATGCTGCCGCCAGCCATCACGGCGGCACCGGTGATCCAGGCGATGCCTTCATAACTGATGCCGCAGGCGGCATTGCCCCACCAGCCGTTTTCTTTCAGCCGTACAGGCGGCGCGCTGTAGGCCCAGGCCAGCAGCAGGCCGACGGCCGCAGCCCCGAATCCCCAGGGCCCCAACACGGCTGCCACGAGCAGCGAGACAAAGGTCCAGCCGACGGCGAGATACAGGCCCCAGCGTCCCGGCATGCGCCCCGAGGGAATGGGCCGGTTGGGTTCGTTGATGGCGTCGACATGGCGGTCAAACCAGTCGTTGACGGCCTGACTGGTGGCGCAGACCAGCGGGCCGGCCAGTGCCACACCCACAATCGCCAGGCCCCAGCGTCCGTCCATCGAGATTCCGGATGCCACCACGCCGCAGGCAAAGGCCCACATCGGCGGAAACCAGGTGATGGGTTTGAACAGCTCGGTGACAGTGGCAAGGGATGGGCGTGTCATGCATGGGTTTTACATCGGACACTATGGAGTGTCAATTGATGTTGACACTATATTTGTCATACCGGGAGCGTCGCAGGGCCACATAGAGCCACAGGGCGCGTGGGCGCATCGGTTTCAGCGCGAAGCGCAATGGGAGGGGGAGGGCGGCACAGGCGCGGCAGCCACTGGCGCCGTGCCGCCAGGGACAGAAATCCCGGCGACAGGCAAGGAAGGCGATAGAGGCTAGAGCGGGAGCGGCTCAGTGCTCGATTTCGGTGGCGGCGTCGCCAATACCGAAGCGCCGCAGCTTGATGTAGAGGCTTTGTCGTGACAGGCCCAGCATTTCCGCCGCAGAGGCGCGGTTGTCACCCGTGAGTTGCAAGGCAGCCTCGATGCAAAGCTGCTCGATCAGGTCAGTCGTTTCACGCACGATGTCCTTGAGCGGCAGCCTTCCGACCAGTTCGGTCATCTGGCTGGCCGAGCGCGGCAGTTCCTTCGCGCCGCGGCCGTCGCTGGTGAGGCGTCGGCCCATGTCGCGGATGGTGAAACCGAGGCAGCGCTGGTCGCCGGCGTCGACCGAGACGGCTGAAATTTCAACTTCGCTGCTGGCGCCCAGCTCGCCGCGCAGCTGGGTGGCGAAGAGCTTGACCGAACCGTGCTGGCGCAGATTGGAAAGGAGCACCCGGAAATCCACACCGCTGCGGCCCAGCCATTTGTCGAGCAGCTGGCCTCGTGCCTGGTCTTCCGTGCCGATCTGGCCGAGATCGAGGAAGGCGCGGTTGACCGTCAGGATGCGGCCTTCGATGTCGGTGACCACCAGCGCGTCGGGCGCGCTCTCCATCACCTGGAGCAACTGCTGTTTGCCGCTGTCCTGGCCGACAGGCGCAGCATGTTCCTGCGCCGAAAAACGCAGCAGGAAGTGCAGGGAGTTTTCCTGGCGGAACTGTGATGCCGTCAGGTTGAGGCTCTGGGCCTGATCGATCAGCCGCACACGGATGGTGTCGGCACGGCCGGTGGCCCGAAGGCGATCGAGCATGTGGCTGACGGCAGCGGCGCTGGGGGTGTCCAGGCTGTCTGCCAGGGCCCATCCGGGGCGCTTGGCCTTCTCCCCGAACAGCTCGTGTGCCGCGGGGTTGGCTTCCTCGACCTTGTCGATGGAGCCGCTGAGAATGAGGACAGGCTCGGTCGCCATCTGGAACAGCAGGCGATAACGGGTTTCGACCTGGCGTAGTCGCCAGTAGTCCCGCTCCATCGAGAGTTGTGCCGTCACCAGCCGCTGCTGGAGCGCGACCTGCGCGCGCAGGTCACGCCCGAACGCCAGCGTGTGTGTGGTCTCGCTCGATGCTGGCTGGCCTTTGCGGCGCACCGGCACCACGGAGTAGGACAGCGGCAAATCAGCAGCGCCTCCACCCACCGGGTGATTGACATGGCGCCAGCGAACACCGTCGCTTGAAACCGGGTTCTTGAGCAGTGCTTCGACTTTCGGCTGGCTTTCCACCGTCACGATTTCAGACCATGTCTTGCCCAGCCACTCATGGCAACCCTGGGCGCGCAAATCGTCGCTGCCCAGCGCCAGGTCGCGGATGACACCCGCGTCGTCCAGCACGAGCACCACATCTGCGGCGGCCGTGATCAGCTCTGCCGCAGTGTCGGCGTCCAGATTGGCAAGGAATTGACCTGGCATCTCGAAATGCCGATCAATGAACGCTTGCGTTACCTGTTGCATGAGTAGTCTTTCATCCGAAAGTTATGTGGGGCCAGTTGGCCATGTTTCAACAGCGCGCGCCGTTGCGTGCCGCCAGTTTTTCAGCCATTTCAGGTGCCATACCACCGTTGGTGATGATGGCATCTGCGGAAATCTGGGCGGCGTATTCCGGATGAAGTGCGAAGACCGCACCACCAGCAATTATAGGGACGGCATTGTTGAGGCTTGCTTTGCGAACCTCTGCAATGCATTCTGCGAGCCGCAAAATACTCGTTTCACTGCCCAGCGAGAAGCCGACGACGTCATACCAGTCCTGCTTGACCATGAAAGCCGGGGACACATCGCTGGCGCCGAAATTGGTCGATACCTCCCAGCCGGCGCGATGGAAAAATTCAGCCACCAGCGACAAACCGAAGGTGTGCTGCTCGCCGGGGCAGGGAACCAGCAGGATCCTGCGCCCCGGGGGAATGTCGTTCTGGGCCACAGGTTGCGCCATCGCCTCGCTGTTCTCGCGCAGCACCTGCTGCAGGCGGCCCAGGCCTGCCGTCACTTCGGTGAAGTCGCACAGATCCCGCTCCCACAACTCACCCAGGTGGCGGGCGACGGGTGCGAGCAAGTCCAGGAAGATGGCCTGCATCGGGATACCGCGTCCGCGCAAGACCATGACGCTTCTTTGCAGTGCTGCGTCATCATCGTGCATGACCATGCGGGCAAAATCCAGCACGTCTTCCGGTGAGACCTGTTCCATGACCGGGAAGTCCGCGGCGCATTCGTGCGGAAACCGGTGCGCCAGCATCAGCCGCGGAATGATTTCGTACTCGACGGCCTTGGCCAGCAGCATCGATCGGAGGCTGGTCTGATCGGGCATGTCATCCCGATCAGATCTCAAAAATCCCTCGACCCCCTGCGCATAGTTGCTGGCATCCGGCCATGGATCAGATGACGAGCCGAACCCCGATCCTTCCGGCTGCTCCGATTCATATCTAGAAAACGAGCCCATCTCGCGTCTCCTGCGCTGTCGCGCGGTTTGTGCCGATACGCATGGGCTACGGTGCTTGTGCCGGAGCTCTACTACGTCATCAGATATTTCGAATCCTCCGCCGGACCATGTGCCTGTGACTTCGTCACAAATCGCATACCCCGTGTCAGCTTGTACCTGCCCACTCGCTTCACCGTCAAAACATTTATGCAGGCGTTCGGGTAAGTACTAACGACTGACTTCGCCATCTGAATTCAATGTTCCATGTAAATAAATATATACGTCAATTTAAGTTGACACAAGTTAAAAGCGCGTCTAAATTGCATGCAGATCACAAATAAGCTGCAAAACAATGCAACCTGGCGTCCCGAGACAAAAATCCAGCGCTCCGCTTTACACGCCGGAAGAGCGCGTCCGGCGTGACGCGTCGGTCTGGACGCTGGTCCAGGGTGTTCTGGCCCCCGTGCAGTTTCTCGTGTTCCTGGTCAGTCTGGTGCTGGTGCTGCGGTTTTTGTGGACGGGTGAAGGCCAGCAGGCCGCCACCGTGTCGGTCGTCATCAAGACCCTGACGCTCTACACCATCATGATCACCGGCTGCATCTGGGAGAAAGTGGTGTTTGACTGCTACCTCTTCGCACCGGCTTTCTATTGGGAAGACGTCTTCAGCATGCTGGTGCTGGCACTGCACACGGCCTATCTGGCCGCGCTCTTCACGGGATTTCTCGACGCGCACGGACTGATGCTGCTGGCACTGGCGGCCTACGCCACCTACGTCATCAACGCCGGGCAGTTCATCTACAAGCTGCGCATGGCCAGGCTGCAGGGGACTTCGATTGCGCCTGCGGCGTCCCCCTCCGGAGTGGCTGCATGAGCCCGGTCATTCCGATTCACGCCGCCTCTGTGGGCTGCTCCGATGCGCCCGTGCTGCGCGAACGTGGCCAGCGCGAGGTGTTCTGCGGTCTCACCGGCATCATCTGGCTGCACCGCAAGATCCAGGATGCCTTTTTCCTGGTGGTGGGCTCCCGCACCTGCGCCCACCTGATCCAGTCTGCGGCTGGCGTGATGATCTTTGCCGAGCCCCGTTTCGCCACGGCCATCATCGATGAGCGCGATCTGGCCGGCCTGGCCGACTGCAACGAAGAGCTTGACCGCGTGGTCACGCGGCTGATTGAGCGGCGCCCTGAAATCAAGCTGCTGTTTCTGGTGGGCTCCTGCCCTTCGGAGGTCATCAAGCTCGACCTCTCGCGTGCGGCGTCGCGTCTGTCTGGGCGCTTCTCGCCGGACGTGCGGGTGCTGAATTATTCAGGCAGCGGCATCGAAACCACCTTCACCCAGGGTGAAGACGCCTGCCTGGCATCGCTGGTGCCCAGTCTGCCGGTGCGCGGTGCCGATGCACCCGCCGAACTGCTGGTGGTGGGTGCGCTGGCCGATGTGGTGGAAGACCAGTTTGCGCGGCTCTTCAAGCAAATGGGTATCGAGCGGGTGCGGTTTTTCCCGCCTCGCCATGCCACCGACCTGCCTGCCGTTGGTCCGAACACAGTGTTTCTGCTGGCGCAACCGTTTCTCGCTGATACCGCTGTGGCGCTCGAGGCACGGGGCGCCAGGCGTTTGCCGGCGCCTTTCCCGCTGGGCGTCGAGGGCACCACGGCATGGCTGCAGGCTGCAGCCACCGCCTTTGGTGTGGAGGCTGCCGCATTTGACGCTGCCACCGCAACCAGCCGCGAGCGCGCCACCACCGCCGTCGCGCGTCAGCGCACGCAGCTGGCCGGCAAACGCATTTTCTTTTTCCCGGATTCCCAGCTGGAAATTCCGCTGGCCCGTTTTCTCGCCCGCGAACTGGGCATGACCCTGGCCGAGGTGGGCACGCCGTATCTGCACCGTCAGCACATGGCGGAAGAGCTGGCCTGGCTGCCTGAGGGCACCTTTCTCTCTGAAGGCCAGCATGTCGAGAACCAGCTTGACCGTTGCCGCGCGGCGCAGCCCGACATCGTCGTCTGCGGCCTGGGGCTGGCCAACCCGCTAGAAGCTGAAGGCATGACCACCAAGTGGGCCATTGAGCTTGTCTTTACCCCGATCCAGGGCTATGAACAGGCGGCCGATCTGGCCGAACTCTTCAGCCGGCCGCTGGTTCGCCGAATGCGGCTAGCCGCGTAGATTGATCAAAGGCCACCACGATGCAGCTCACACTCTGGACCTACGAAGGACCGCCGCATGTGGGGGCGATGCGTATCGCCACCGCCATGAAGGACGTCCACTACGTCCTGCATGCGCCCCAGGGCGACACCTACGCTGATCTGCTGTTCACCATGATCGAGCGCAACGCCAAGCGGCCGCCGGTCACTTACACGACCTTTCAGGCGCGTGACCTCGGCGGCGACACCGCTGAGCTGTTCAAGAACGCCGCCCGTGAGGCTTATGCGCGCTTCAGCCCCAAGGCCATGATGGTCGGCTCGTCGTGCACGGCCGAGCTGATTCAGGACGACCCGGGTGGCCTGTGCAAGGCGCTTGATCTGCCGGTGCCGGTGGTCGCGCTGGAGCTGCCGTCGTATCAGCGCAAGGAAAACTGGGGCGCTTCCGAGACCTTCTATCAAATGGTGCGCCAGCTGGCCGACACCACCGTTCGCCGTGCGCCGCGCACCGAGGGTGAGAGCCGGCGCCCACGCTGCAACATCCTCGGCCCCGCTTCGCTCGGCTTTCGCCACCGCGACGATCTGCGCGAAATCACCGGCCTGCTCACCGACATGGGTATTGACATCAACGTCACCGCACCGCTGGGTGCATCGCCTGCCGATCTGGCGCGTCTGGGCGATGCCGATTTCAACGTGGTGCTTTACCCCGAGATCGCCATGCTGGCCGCCAGCTGGCTCAAGCGCACTTTCAATCAGCTTTCCACACGCATGGTGCCCATTGGCTCTGGTGCCACGCGCGACTTCATCCATGAAGTGGCCGAACTCGCCGGTGTGGACCCTGCGGGTGTGCTGGCCAACGCCGAAGCGCGCGCGCCCTGGTATGCCAAGTCGGTGGATTCCACCTACCTCACCAGCAAGCGGGTGTTTGTGTTTGGCGATGCCACCCACGTGGTGGCGGCTGCCCGCATCGCCGCGCAGGAAATGGGCTTCACGGTGGTGGGGCTGGGTACCTACAGTCGCGAGTTTGCCCGCGAAGTACGCGAGGCCGCGCAACTGTACGGCGTCGAGGCGCTGATCAGCGACGACTACCTCGAAGTGGAAGCGCGCATCGCCGAGTTGCAGCCCGAGCTGGTGCTGGGCTCGCAGATGGAGCGCCACATTGCCAAACGGCTGGGTGTGCCCTGTGCCGTCATCTCGGCGCCGGTACATGTGCAGGATTTCCCGGCCCGCTATTCGCCGCAGATGGGGTTTGAAGGCGCCAATGTGCTGTTCGACACCTGGGTGCATCCGCTGATGATGGGGCTGGAGGAGCACCTGATCGGCATGTTCCGCGGCGACGCCGAGTTTCATGAAGATGCCGCACCGTCCCACCTGGGCGGAGCCGTCACACCCAAAGCCGCCGGTGTGGCTGTGCCTGTGCAGGAGCAGACCGCACCAGCCGTGGCTGCCGAGGCGGCCAATGACACGCTGTCTCCGGCCGAAGCCATCTGGGGTCTCGACGCTGAAAAAGAACTGCGAAAGATTCCCTTCTTCGTTCGCGGAAAAGCCAAGCGCAATACGGAGCGCTTCGCCATTGACCGAGGGGTGTCCCTGATCACCGTGGAGACGCTGTATGACGCCAAGGCTCACTATGGGCGCTAAACCCTTGATGGCCGGCAGCCAACCACCGGTTCGCGTGGTGGTGGTGACCATGGACACGCACTTCGCAGGGGCGATTGAGCGGGCGCAAGCCGCGCTGACCAGGGAGATTCCGGGTCTCTCGCTGGCCTTTCATGCAGCGTCTGAATATGCAGGCAACGAAGCGGCTGTGGCCCGTTGCTGTGACGACATCGCGCAGGCCGACATCGTGGTGTGCGGCATGCTGTTCCTCGAAGACCATTTCCTGCCCGTGCTGCCTTCGTTGCAGGCACGCCGCGAGCACTGCGACGCGATGATCTGCATGGCGTCGGCTGCCGAGGTGGTCAAGCTCACGCGCCTGGGCAACTTCGACATGGCCAAGCCGGCCAGCGGCCCGATGGCGCTGCTGAAAAAATTGCGCGGCAACAAGGAAAAAGCCTCCACCGGCGGTGCGGCGCAGATGAAGATGCTGCGGCGTATTCCGCAACTGCTGCGCTTCGTTCCCGGTACTGCGCAGGACGTGCGCGCCTATTTCATGACGCTGCAGTACTGGCTGGGCGGCTCGGACGAGAACATCCTCAACCTGATCCGTCACGTCGTGAACCGCGGCGCAGATGGCGAGCGCAAGGAGCTGCGCACCCTGGTGCGTGCTCAGCCACCGGTTGAATACCCTGAGGTGGGTGTGTACCACCCCAGGATGGCAGGGCGTTTTGCCGCCGAGGTGTCGGCTTTGCCCACGCCCGCTGCAACGCCTCAAGTGGGTACCGTCGGCCTGCTGGTGCTGCGCTCGTACCTGCTGTCTGGCAACTGCGCCCACTACGACGGCGTGATCGCCGCGATGGAAGCGCGCGGCCTGCGGGTGATTCCGGCTTTTTCCGCCGGCCTGGATGCCCGTCCCGCGATTGAAGCCTTCTTCATGCAGCAGGGCCAGACCGCGGTGGATGCAGTGGTGTCCCTCACCGGTTTTTCGCTGGTGGGCGGCCCTGCCTACAACGACGCCAAGGCGGCCGAGGACATTCTCGCCAAGCTGGATGTGCCCTATGTGGCCGCGCATCCGGTGGAGTTCCAGAACCTCGCGCAGTGGGGTGGCTCCGAGCGCGGCCTGCTGCCGGTGGAGAGCACCATCATGGTGGCGATCCCCGAGCTTGACGGTGCCACCAGCCCCACCGTGTTCGGCGGCCGTCCGGGTGCTGCGGGTGTCACCTGTACCGGCTGCCACCATGCCTGCACCTTCAAGGCCAGTGACAACGCCCAGGACATGCAGTCCTGCCCGGAGCGCGCCATCATGCTGGCGGCCCGCGTGACCAGGCTGGTGGCTCTGCGCCGCAGCCAGCGGGCGCAGCGCCGTGTGGCGGTGGTGATCTTCAATTTCCCGCCTAACGCGGGCAACATCGGCAGTGCGGCTTACCTCTCCGTGTTCGAGTCGATGTTCCACACGCTGACGGCGATGAAGGCACAGGGCTACACCGTGGACCTGCCTGCCAGTGTCGATGAACTGCGCGAAGGCATCCTGCAGGGCAACGCCAGCCGCCATGGTGCCGACGCCAATGTGCACACGCTGATCAGCGCCGACGACCACGTCAAGCGCGAACGCTGGCTCAGCGAGATCGAAGCCCAATGGGGCCCGGCACCCGGCCGTCAACTGAGCAACGGCACCGACATCCTGGTGCTGGGCAAACAGTTCGGCAATGTGCTTGTGGCCGTGCAACCCTCGTTCGGCTACGAGGGTGACCCGATGCGCCTGCTGTTTGAAAAAGGGCTCTCGCCCACGCATGCGTTCTCGGCGTTTTACCGCTACCTGCGCGAAGACTTCAACGCCCATGCCGTGCTGCATTTCGGTACCCACGGCGCGCTGGAATTCATGCCAGGCAAGCAAAGCGGCATGTCCGGAAGCTGCTGGCCTGATCGTCTGATCGGCGATCTGCCCAATGTCTATCTCTACGCATCCAACAACCCGTCGGAAGGCGCCATTGCCAAACGCCGCTCGGGCGCGACGCTGATCAGTTACCTCACGCCCCCCGTGGCGCAGGCCGGTTTGTACAAGGGCCTGGTCGAGTTGAAGGCGTCCATCGAGCGCTGGCGCGGCATGGACCCGGATGCGCGCGAGCGGGCCGACTTTGCCTTGATGGTGCAGTCGCAGGCTGCCGAACTGGATCTCGTGCCGGCCGCGCCGCTTTGGCATGCCGGTGCCGGCGGTGACGCCGATCACCAGGTGGCGCGTCTGGCCGAGCAGGTGCTGGAACTGGAATACACCCTCATCCCCTATGGCCTGCATGTCACCGGCCGTCCGCCGAACGATGTCGAGCGGGTCGACATGCTGCTGGCCATGACCGAAGCCTGGGACGGCCAGCGGCCCTCGCGCGAGGTGGTGCGTGCGCTGGTCGATGGCCACACTGTGGAGCAGGCCATGCAGGCTGGCCATATGCAGGGCGACGCAACAGTGGTGACCGCCATGACCGGGTTGGCCAACGCCAACCGCCTGCTGGCCAAGGATTCCGAAGTCGAGGCCATCCTGCGCGCGCTCGACGGCAGCTACATCCGTCCGGCGCCCGGTGGCGACATCCTGCGTGCGCCGGAAGTGTTGCCGACAGGCCGCAATCTGCACGGTTTCGATCCCTTCCGCATTCCGAGTGCATTCGCCGTGAAAGACGGTGCCGAGCAGGCCAAGCGCCTGCTGGAGCGCCACATGCGCGAAACGCACCAGTTGCCTGAATCCATTGCCATGGTGCTGTGGGGCAGTGACAACCTGAAGAACGAAGGCGCGCCGATTGCCCAAGTGCTGGCCCTGATGGGTGCTTTGCCACGCTTCGACAGCTACGGCCGGATTGCCGGCGCGACGCTGGTCCCACTGGCCGAACTGGGCCGCCCGCGCATCGATGTGGTGATCACGCTCTCGGGCATCTTCCGCGATTTGATGCCGCTGCAGATCCGCATGCTGGCCGAGGCCGCTTTTCTGGCCGCATCGGCCGACGAAGCACCCGAGGACAACTGGATCCGCAAACACGCGCTGGCCTACCAGAAGGAACACGGCTGCACGCTGGAGACCGCCTCGCTGCGCGTCTATGGCAACGCCGAGGGGGCCTATGGCTCCAACGTCAACAACCTGGTGGAGAGCAGCCGCTGGTCGGATGAAAACGAGCTGGCTGAAACCTATTCGCGCCGCAAGGGTTTCGCCTACGGCCGCACCGGTGTGGCGGTGCAGCAGACAGCGCTGCTGCAAAGTGCGCTGGCCGATGTGCAACTGACTTACCAGAATCTCGATTCCGTCGAACTGGGTGTGACGACGGTAGACAACTACTTCGACACGCTGGGCGGCATCACCCAGGCCGTCAAGCGCGCCCGCGGCGGTGTCACGCCGCCTGTGTACATCGGCGACCAGACCAAGGGCGATGGCGCCGTGCGAACCCTGCACGAGCAGGTGGCGCTGGAAACCCGCACCCGCATGCTCAACCCCAAGTGGTTCGAAGGCATGCTGGAAAGCGGCTACGAAGGCGTGCGCCAGATCGAGGTGCATCTCACCAACACCATGGGCTGGTCGGCCACCACCGGGCAAGTGCAGCCCTGGGTGTACCAGGCCCTGAGCGAGACCTTCATGCTCGACCCCAAGATGCGCGAGCGCCTCGCCAAGCTCAACCCGACGGCGTCGGCCCGCGTCGCCAGCCGCTTGCTCGAAGCGTCTGACCGCCAATATTGGCAACCGGATCCGGATGTTCTCGCGGCGCTCAGACAGGCCAGCGAGGAGCTGGAAGACCGGCTCGAAGGTGTTTTTGAAGGAGTTACAGCATGATGGAAACCAGCGTCCCCCTGACCGACCTGAGGCGTGCCTCGGGAAAGTCCCACCGTGAAGACGGCGAGGGCAGCCTGCAGGTTCAGCTCGACCCCTCATTGAAGATCGGCAATGCCAAGGTGTTTGCCATTTATGGCAAGGGCGGTATCGGCAAGAGCACCACCAGCAGCAACCTGTCGGCGGCTTTTTCGCACCTGGGCAAGCGCGTGCTGCAGATCGGCTGCGACCCCAAGCACGACAGCACCTTCACGCTGACCAAGAAGATGCTGCCCACCGTCATCGATGTGCTGGAGACGGTGGACTTCCACGCCGAAGAACTCCGCGTCGAGGACTTCGTGTTCCCAGGCTACAACGGCGTGATGTGTGTCGAGGCCGGTGGCCCGCCTGCCGGCACCGGTTGCGGCGGCTACGTCGTCGGCCAGACGGTGAAGCTGCTCAAGGAGCATCACCTGCTCGAAGATACCGACGTGGTGATCTTCGACGTGCTGGGCGACGTGGTCTGCGGCGGTTTTGCTGCACCACTGCAGCATGCCGACCGCGCCCTCATCGTGACGGCCAACGACTTCGATTCCATCTTCGCGATGAACCGCATCGTGCAGGCGATCGGCGCCAAGGCCAAGAACTACAACGTGCGCCTGGGTGGTGTGATCGCCAATCGCAGCGCAGCCACCGACCAGATCGACAAGTACAACAACCAGATCGGCCTGAAGCTGGCCGCGCACTTTCCGGATCTCGACGTCATTCGCCGCAGCCGTCTCAAGAAGTCCACGCTGTTCGAGATGGAGACCTCACCCGAGCTTGAAGCCGTGAAGAAGGAATACATGCGCCTGGCAGCGTCCTTGTGGCTGGGTGTGGAACCGCTGGCGGCCGTGCCGATGAAAGACCGCGACATTTTTGACCTGCTGGGGTTTGATTGATGAACACCACGAACGCCAATTACCTCGAGCGTCGGCTCGAGATCGAAACCTATTTCGACCGCACGGCGGCCAAGGCCTGGGAGCGCCTCACGTCCACCGCACCCGTGGGCCGGATTCGCGCCACGGTGAGGGCGGGGCGGGACCAGATGCGCAACACGCTGTTGTCATGGCTGCCACAGGACATGCGCGGCCTGCGCCTGCTCGATGCCGGTTGCGGCACCGGCGCGCTGGCGATGGAGGCGATGCAGCGCGGCGCCGAGGTGGTGGCGATTGATCTGTCGCCCACGCTGGTGCAACTGGCGCGTGACCGTGCTGCCACATTGCCGGCCAATGACCTGGGCGGAAGTGTGGAGTTTCTCTCTGGCGACATGCTGGACGAAGCGCTGGGCCGCTTCGACCATGTGGTGGCGATGGATTCGGTGATCCACTACGACACTCCCGACATTTCGCGCGCCGTCCAGCGCCTGGCGGCCCGCACCAGCGGCAGCGTGCTCTTCACGATCGCACCGAGCAGCCCCTTGCTGAGCGTGGCGCACAGCGTGGGGCGGCTTTTCCCCAGCAGCGACCGCTCGCCGGCCCTCACGCCGGTGTCGCAAGCCCTGCTGCGCAAGTCGCTTCAACAGGCCTTCAAAGGCAGCGGCTGGATGGAAGGCCGCAGCCAGCGCGTCTCCAAAGGGTTCTACACCTCACAAGCGTGGGAGTGGACACGGTGAACATCCAACGCCTGCTGTCGCCCTCGTGGGCGCTGAACATCACCCGGCGCTTCGCACCGTTTGCCGATGCAGCGTCCACTGAATTGCCGCTGGGCAGGCTGCTGCGTCTTTCGCTGTTCCAGGCGTCGGTGGGCATCACCACTGCACTGCTGGTGGGCACGCTCAATCGCGTGATGATTGTCGAGCTGGGCGTGCCAGCCTGGTGGGTGGCGCTGTCTGTCGCCCTGCCGCTGCTGTTTGCCCCGCTGCGTGCGCTGATTGGCTACCGCAGCGATACGCACCCGTCCAAGCTGGGCCTCAAGCGCATGCCTTACATGTGGATAGGTACCCTGCTGATGTTTGGCGGCCTGGCCATCATGCCGTTTGCCTTGCTGCTGCTGTCGGTGCCAGACACGGCCGGCGTCTGGGCAGGGCGCATCGGCGCCGCGCTGGCCTTTTTGCTGGTTGGCGCCGGCATGCAGATCACCCAGACTGCTGGTGTCGCGCTGGCCAGTGACCTCTCGCCAGAAGCCAAGCGCCCGCGCGTGGTGGCTTTGCTCTACAGCATGCTGCTGCTGGGCATGATCGTCGGCAGCGGCCTGCTGGGCGCCGTGCTGACCGGGTTCACGCCCACGCGGCTGGTGCAGGTGGTGCAGGGCATTGCGGTACTCGTCGCCTTGCTGAACGTTACCTCGCTCTGGAAACAGGAACCGCGGCAGGCTCGCCGTGGCGAACGCGAGGAGCATGGCTTTTCCCGCAGCTGGCAGCGCCTCATGGCGATTCCGAAGATTCGCCGCTTCCTCTGGACGGTGGGTCTCGGCACGGCTGCCTTCAGCATGCAGGACATTGTGCTGGAACCCTTTGGTGGCGAGGTGCTGGGTCTGAACGTGAGCCTCACCAGCACACTGACTGCCATGAGTGCCGGCGGCGCACTGCTGGCCTTCGTATTTTCTGCACGCTTCATGTCCCGTGGGCTGGACACCATTCGCCTGGCGGCCATTGGTGCACTGCTCGGCTTGCCCGCGTTTGCCTGTGTGATCTTTTCTGCGCCGCTGCATTCGACACTGCTGTTCCAGTTTGGTGCCGCATTGATCGGTTTTTCAGGCGGCCTGTTCTCGGTGAGCATGCTGCTGACCGCGATGGAGCTGCCCGAGCGCGAACTGACCGGTCTGGTGCTGGGCGCCTGGGGCGCCGTGCAGGCCACCGCCGGCGGCCTGTCGATGGCGTTCGGTGGCGTGCTGCGCGACGTCGTCTCCAGCCTGGCAACGTCCGGCTGGCTGGGCAGTGCGCTCGATTCGCCCGTCACCGGCTACAGCTTCGTCTTTCACCTTGAAATTTATCTGCTCTTTGTGGTGCTGATTGCGCTCGGACCTCTGGTTCGCCGCAGCGCCGCCACCAGGCACCCGAGTCACCCGATTGGTCTGGCCGAGTTGCCAGGTTAAGTCACTACGTCAAGTCACCCCGCCCGCCGTTATTGAAGGAGAACCACCATGGAAACAGGCGCTATCACGCAGTATGTCGACGTCGCACAGCTTGTGCTGTATGCCTTTTGGGCATTCTTCGCAGGTCTGATTTACTACCTGCTCCGCGAAAACCACCGCGAGGGCTATCCCATGGACTCCGGCCGTGAAAACGGTCCGCTGGTCGAGGGCTGGCCGCCTGTACCGTCGCCCAAGGTGTTCAAGCTTGCCGATGGCCGCGAGATGATGAGTCCTGATCTTCGCCGTACCGAAGACAACTACAGCGGCCAGGCCAGGCACGGCTGGAACGGCTCTCCGCTGGAACCTGTGGGCAATCCTTTGCTGGCGGGTGTGGGCGCCGGTGCCTGGACGCAGCGGGCCGATATTCCTGACACGATGTTTGACGGGACCGTGAAGATTGTTCCCCTGCGCAGTTCACCGGAGCATGGTGTGGCTGTCCAGGATATTGATCCGCGCGGCCTGCCTGTGCTGGGCGCCGACGGCGAGCGTGCGGGTACTGTCACTGACATGTGGATTGACCAGGCTGAAATCCTGTTCCGTTATGTCGAGGTTGCTTTGACAGGCGGCGGGCAGGTGCTGCTGCCGATGAACTTCGCCTACGTCAGCCGTGACGCGGTCCGCGTCAAGGCGATCCTGGCCTCGCAATTTGCGCAGGTTCCCAAGACGCGACAGGCCGACCAGGTGACGCTGCTGGAAGAAGAAAAAATCATGGCCTACTACGGTGCCGGCTCCCTGTACGCCACGCCGGAGCGTCAGGAGCCGCTGCTGTGATCGCCAACCACGAACACGAATTCGAGGCAGCTCCAGGCTTGCCAGAGAGCTTGCCGGCCGGCGAGCGCATCCTGTGGCAGGGCGCGCCCGACTGGCGTGTGCTGGCTGTCGAGGCCTTTCACATCCGCAAACTCTCCATTTACTTTGCGGCCATGCTGGGCCTGCAGGCACTCTACCTGTCGGGTGACCCCGGAGGTTTGCCGATGCGCCCACTGGCCACCAGTGTCGGCATGGCGTTACTGGCGCTGGTGCTGCTGGGCGTGACAGCGTTTTTTGCCGCACGCACCACGATGTACACACTGACCAACAAGCGTGTGGTCATGCGCGTGGGGATTGTGCTGACGCTCACCTTCAACCTGCCGTTGCGGCAGATTGCCGGTGCGGCCTTGCGTCCGCAGGCTGGTGGCTTTGGTGACATCGCGCTGGCGCTCAAGGGCCCTGACCGGATTGCCTGGCTCAACCTGTGGCCGCATGCGCGCCCCTGGGCATTGAAGAACCCCGAGCCGAGCCTGCGTTGCCTGGCCGATGTGGCGGGTGTGGCGCAGACGATCCAGGGTGCCTGGCGTGCTGCCAACCCGGACGCACAAGTCGTCACCAGTGAGCCTGTCGGTGTCGTGAGCGGCGCTTCGGGTTACGCCCCGATGCGCGACGGCCGCACAGCCGCTGTCTGAGCAGCCAATCACCAGTCCATCCTGCACGAAACCACCACGGTCCTTGCCATGAACCCCTCTACCTCTCTCAAGGCTGCCTCGCCTCTTGCCACCTCGCGCCCCTGGCCGGCATGGGTGCTGGGCGCAGCCGTGTTGGGCACCTTGCTGACCGCTGGCTGGTATCGCACCACGGGCGAGCCGATCTCGGAGCCGCTGGCTGCCGTGCAATGGCAGCGCCAGCTGAATTTTGAAGACCGCCCCAATGGGGATGTGGCCGTGCTCGATGCGGGCAGCCGGGTCGAGATTGCGCGTTTCCAGGGCGAGCAGGGTTTTGTGCGTGGCACGCTCCGCGCGCTGGCAAGGGAACGCAAGCGGCGTGACCTGGGCCCTGAAAAGCCGTTCGAGTTGACCGGCTATGCCGACGGGCGCCTGATGCTGCGCGACCAGGCCACCGGTGCGAGCATCAGCCTGGAGTCTTTCGGTCCCACCAATGCGGGCGTATTTGCCCGCTTGCAAAAAGTCGCTCCGGCAGCATCAGCGGGCACCACAGCGCAAGCTGCCGGTCCCTTGGCATCGGTGTCCATCAGAGGAGACAAATCATGAATACCCCGGGCTCAGCCGCAGTGCAGGACATCGACCCCGTGGCCCTGTTGATGGACCGTGTGGAAAGTTCCGACGACGCCATCGCCAAGGCCGTCAACAGCACCATGCTGTCGCCGCGCTTCTACACCACCGACTTCAAGGCCATGGACCGCCTCGATGTCTCTCCGGTGCGTGCCGAGTGGGACGCGATGATGAAGGAGTACGAGGGCGACAACAACCACGACCACTTCCAGCGTGACGCGCAGTTTGCGGAAGAGGTGCGCACGTTGATGCCGCAGTTGTCACCCGAGATGCGTCAAGAGTTTCTCGACTTCCTGATCAGCTCGCTCACCTCCGAGTTTTCGGGCTGCATCCTCTACAACGAGATACGCAAGAACGTCACCAACCCCGACATCAAGCAGTTGATGACCTACATGGCGCGCGACGAGTCGCGCCATGCCGGTTTCATCAACCAGTCGCTGAAGGACTTCAACCTCGGCATTGACCTGGGCAGCCTCAAGCGCACCAAGGCCTACACCTACTTCAAGCCCAAGTACATTTTTTACGCGACCTACTTGTCGGAAAAAATCGGTTACGCGCGCTACATCACCATCTTCCGCCAGCTCGAGCGGCATCCCGACAAGCGCTTTCACCCCATTTTTCGATGGTTCGAGCGCTGGTGCAATGACGAGTTTCGTCATGGCGAGTCGTTCGCGCTGATCATGCGCGCGCAGCCCAAGCTGCTGAGCGGTGTCAACAAGCTCTGGATCCGCTTCTTCATTCTGGCGGTGTACGCCACCATGTATGTGCGCGACCACAGCCGGCCCATGCTGCACGAGGCGATGGGGCTGAAATCGACCGAGTACGACTACACCGTGTTCCGCATCACCTCCGAGATCTGCCGCCAGGTCTTCCCGGTGGAAGTCGACATTGACCACCCGGTCTTCCGCGCCTGCATGGAGCGGCTGCTGCGCTTGTCGTTGGCGCATGCCAAGGCCAAGGCACGTGGCGGCCTGGTGGGGCATCTGCTCGGCGCAGGCTATGCAGTTCAGGCTGCGCTGACCTTTGCCCGGCTGTTCATGCTGCCTGTCAAGTCCAACGCCTTGCCGGATCAGATCCGTTTCCAGCCAGTCTGGTAAGCGATCCACTGGCCCACTCACCCACCGTACCTACCCAGCCGGCACCTCTTCATGCCTGATCTTCTTTTGTCCAACACTGCAGCGGTTGTTTTTGCCTTGCTGTGCTGGTGGTTTGGTACCGGCATCATCCTGTGGCTGGTGCGTTTGCCCGCTGCCAGTTTCAGGTGGAGCCTTTCCGTGTTCACGGTTTTGCTCGGGGTGGGGGTGTGGATCAGTTACCTCAGCATGCAGGCTACCGGCCCGGCCAATGCCTACCTCGGGTTTGCCAGTGTCATCCTGATGTGGAGTTGGCACGAACTGGCTTTCCTGACAGGCTGGCTTACCGGCCCGCGCAAGGTGGCGCTTGAGCCTGGCGCCACCGGCGTGCGGCGTTTTCGCCAGTCGGTGCAGGCGGTGCTTCACCACGAGATCGCGCTGCTGCTGAACTTTGTGGTGCTGTGCGTGCTGCAGCAAGGCCAGCCCAACCATGTGGCACTGTGCACATTTGCATTGCTCTGGTGCATGCGCTTCACGGCCAAGATGAATCTTTTCCTGGGTGTACCGCAGGTGGGCGAGCAGTACCTGGCGCGTCATCTGGCCTATCTGGGCAGTTACTTCAAGCGCGGCCCGGTGAGCCTCTTTTTCTTTGTGACCATGGGCATGGCCTGCGGCACCTGGCTATGGCTGGTGTGGGAAGTACAAAGCGGCGTGGTGGCCGCCACCACGGGTTCGGTACTGCTGGCAGCCTTGTTGGGTTTGGCGATTGTGGAGCATGCGTTGATGGTGCTGCCCGTGCCACTGCAGCGGCTCTGGGGCTGGGCCATGTCACGCGATACGCCTGCAGGTACAGCACTGCCCTTGGTGCCCACGGCCATGGCATCCCTGCAGACCGGCAACGCGAAGTCTGACCAGGCATGAACGCATTCACCACGCTGGAGCAACGCCAGCTCGCTGAGAAGAACAGTGGCAAGCCGCATGCCGTGATCATCGGCAGCGGATTTGGTGGCCTGGGTTCAGCGGTGCGCTTGTCTGCGCGCGGCTGGCGCGTCACGGTGCTCGAGAAGCTCGATGCGCCGGGCGGCCGGGCCTATGTGCACCGCCGCGATGGGCATGTGTTCGATGCCGGCCCGACCATCATCACGGTGCCGTCGCTGTTTGAAGAGCTGTGGGCCCTGGCAGGGCGGCGTTTTGCCGACGACATCACGCTCAAGCAGCTCGATCCCTTCTACCGCATCCGCTTTGCCGACGGCGACCATTTTGACTACAGCGGCGACCCCGACAAGATGCGTGCCGAAGTGCGGCGTGTGAGCCCGGGCGACGCGGCCGGCTATGAACGCTTCATGGCCGAAGCCGACCATTGCTACCGGCTCGGTTTTGAGGCGCTGGGCGCCAAGGCCTTTGACACTGTGGGCGATCTGCTCAGGGCTTCGCCGGCCATCCTGCGAATGCGCGGCTGGCGCAGCCTGCACACCATGGTGGCGGCGCACCTCAAACACCCCAAGCTGCGCATGGCCATGAGCCTGCAGAGCCTGCTGATCGGCGGCAACCCGTTTTCCGTGACCTGTGTGTACAGCCTCATCAACGCGCTCGAGCGCCTGTGGGGCGTTCACTGGGCCATGGGGGGCACGGGCTCGCTGGTCAGCGGACTGGTCAATCTGCTTGAGGGCATGGGCGGTACCTTGCGTTGCAACGCAGAGGTCAGGCGCATCGAGGTCGCTGGCGGCAAGGCGACCGGTGTGACGCTGGCCAGTGGCGAGCACATCGCCGCGGACATTGTGATTTCCAATGCCGACACCGCCTGGACTTACCGCAACCTGATCGAGCCGCAGCACCGAAGCCACTGGACCGACAAGCGTGTGGAAAAAGGCCGTTACTCGATGAGCCTGTTTGTCTGGTACTTCGGCACCAACAAGCAGTACACCGAGGTGCCGCACCACATGATGCTGCTGGGCAAGCGCTATAAGGGCTTGCTGCAGGACATCTTCAAACACCACAAGCTGGCCGATGACTTCAGCCTCTACCTGCACCGGCCGACGGCGACCGACCCGGGCATGGCCCCGGCTGGCTGTGACACCTTCTATGTGTTGGCGCCTGTGCCGCACCTGGACAGCGGCACCGACTGGGCCACGCAGGCCGAGCCTTACCGCCAGGCGATTGCCAAAGCACTGGACAGCACGGTGCTGCCGGGCTTCGAGCAGCACCTCACGACGTCCTTCATGACCACCCCGCAGGATTTCCACGACCGGCTGCTGTCCTTCAAGGGCGCTGCTTTCGGGTTGGAGCCCCTGTTGCTGCAGAGTGCCTGGTTCCGGCCGCACAACCGCAGCGAGGACATCGAGGGCCTCTACATGGTGGGCGCCAGCACCCATCCGGGGGCCGGCGTTCCCGGTGTGCTGATGTCCGCCAAGGCGCTGGATTCCGTGGTGCCGCACGGCGAGGCTTTTTCAGGCACACGCCGCTCATGAAGGGCGTGGTCTCCTTCCATTCCATCCATCCTTGCAAGGTGGCCCATGCAGCAGTTCCCTGACCAGTTGTCCAGCCACCAGCAGCGCGATCTGGACGCGTGCGTGCACCTCATGCGCGGTGGATCCAAAACATTCTTTGCAGCCAGCCGCCTGCTGCCGCTGCGCATGCGGTCAGCCAGCATCGCGCTCTATGCGTTTTGCCGGGTCGCCGACGACCTGGTGGATCAGGGCGGATCGGCGCGTGACAACCTGGTCATCCTGGCCCAGCGCCTGGACGACATTTACGCCGGCAGGCCGCAGCCAGAGGTGGAAGACCGGGCACTGAGTGTCGTGGTGCACCAGTACCAGCTGCCGCGGCCGCTGCTGGACGCCTTGCTCGAGGGCTTTACCTGGGACGCCCAGGCGCGTCAGCATGAGACGCTGGAAGACGTGCACGATTACGCCGCCCGCGTGGCTGGCAGTGTGGGGGCCATGATGTGCTGGCTGATGGGTGTGAGGACACCCCAGGCGCTGGCACGTGCCTGCGAGCTGGGCGTGGCCATGCAGTTGACCAACATCGCACGGGACGTGGGTGAGGACGCCCGCAACGGCCGGCTCTACCTGCCGCGCCAGTGGTTGCGTGAAGCGGGTGTGGATGTGCAGGCCTGGTTGCGTGCGCCCACCTGCACACCGGCGCTGCAAGGCGTGGTGGCGCGATTGCTTGCCGAGGCAGACCGCCTCTATGTGCAGTCCACCACGGCCATCAGCGAATTGCCGCGCGACTGCCGCTCGGCCATCCTCGCGGCGCGCCTGATCTACGCGGAAATCGGGCAACAACTGCACCGTGAAGGGCTCAACCCGGTCGACCACCGCGCGGTGGTGTCCAGCGCCCGCAAACTCCGGCTTCTGGCTTCGGCGTGGACGCGCTCGGCCTGGTCACACGCCGACTTGTCGGTGCGGAGCGAACCCGTGACCCTGGCCGCCATTGCCTACCTGGTGCGTCACTGCGCGGAGGCCAATGAGTGCCTGCCACCGCTGCTGAGCACGTCTTATGGTGCGTCGCGGGCGGTCTTTCCCCGGCGCCCGGTCGGGCAGCGTGCGGAATGGATGCTGGAGCTGTTCGAGCGGCAGGCTGCACTGCGCCGCATGTCGCCATCGGCCCGGGCTTCTTATTCGGCGGGCGAGGCCTGACTGGGGGCAACACCTCACCGTCAACGGCGCCGCGGCATGCGCCATGGCAGCATGGCCTGAACCGCTGGTGACACCAGCCGCGGCACGTTGAGCGTTTCGTGAAAGCTGGTCACGGTTTCCCCGAGCAGGCTGCTTTTGAGCACCGCGCGCTGGTAGAAGGGCGTGTCCTCCAGTTGCTGGCTGATCTCGACGGTGCTGTCGCTGCGCATGCGCCGGGGGATGCCCCAGGCCGTGCGCCGCAGCGCCTTGGGCGGCGGCGCTTCAAAAGGTTCGACCCGGCCGTCCAGGGTGAAGCGCAAGGCCAGCACGCGGCCGTCATCGACCGGCGCACCGGATTGCGCGCTGCGGTGGGGTGCGACGTCATACAGCACCGCCGTGCTGCCGTCCTGCAGCTGCCCACGCGACCAATCCCATTCAGTGAAGCCGTTCGCAATCGGCTCGTCGCCTTCGTTGGAGTCAAGGTAGGCGTGGCCGCTCCAGCGTTGTGCCGGATGCTGCAAGTCGACCTGCACACGTGCCTGCGGCGCGAGCGGCCCCCAGCGATGGCGACCCCGGGCGTCGAGTGCCGTGGAGAAGTTGAACAGTTGCCCGGGCTCGATGCGGACCTGTCCGGTGATGCGGTGGGGAATCGGCATGCAGATTTCCCGGATGTCGATGGTGAGCGCCGTGCCGTCCCAGCGCAGCTGGCTCGGGCCGATGACGAACTCGGTCGCGCTGCGGTGGCAGTGGCGCTGGCTGCGCTCCGTCATGGCCCAGCGCTTGGCGCGCGTGCTGTAGAGCGCTACATTCAGCGCGCAGTGGTTGTCTGCCGAGGGGCTGCCGCCGCTGTTGCCATGGCGGAGTGCCCAGGCGTAATAGGGAGAAAAGACGCTGCCGACAAAGGCGATGATGGACAGGCCCCACTGGCCGTCGTCGCTCAGCGCGTCGAGATACCACCAGAGGTAGCCACCTGAGGGAACCGCCTGGTCGAAGCGAGGCTGACCATCACGGCCGCGGCCGCCTGCTGGCCCGACATCGCCGCCATCGGCACGCCCGGGCCCGGGTGCACGCTCCCGCCCGCCAGGAACAGGCCCGCGACCGGTGTCGTCGCTCCCGGCCGGGCGAAGGCCGACATCCACCCGTGGGTGGCCTGTCCGTACAGCGCTCCGCCCGTCGCCGGGAAAAGCCGGTTGAAATCCGCTGGTGTGGTGCGCTGCGTCGGGCTGCCGGGCTGGATGCTCAGGCCGCACCGTTGCAGCAGGGAAAAGCTCGTGGTTTGACATGCGTCGAGTGCCTCCGGGGTGATGCTGTGGCCGTCGCCATGGGCCGGTGCGTTGACGAGGCAGAGCAGGCGTTCCGGTGCCTGCGCAGCCGGCTCTTCGCCGGCGCCGCGGTCCTGTGCGCACACATACACCGTGGGCTGCAGGGGCAGGCGGCCAGCGCCAAAAATGTCCTTGAACTCGCTGGCGTAGTCCTGTCTGAAAAACACGTTGTGCCGGTCCAGTGCCAGGCCAGACGTGGCGGCGTGCATGGACCAGGTGACGGCTGACAGCGAGCGGGGCGCAGCCCTGGACGGCACCGCAGGGCGCACGCCATGGCCCAGCAGACCGGTGCGCAGTGCGGCAATATCGCCGTTGAAGACCACGCGGTCTGCCGGCAGCTCTTCCCCTGTTGCCAGGCGCACGCCACAGACATGTCCGTTTGCCAGCTGAATCTGTTCGCAGGCCGTGCCGTAGCGGAACACCACGCCGCGCGCCCTGGCCAGCCGGGCCAGACTTTGCGCCAGTGCGTGCATGCCGCCCCGCACCGCCCACACGCCATCGAGCTCCACCTGGGCAATCAGCATCAGGGTGGCGGGGGCTTCCCAGGGGGAGGAGCCGCAATAGGTGGCATAGCGCGCAAACAGCTGCCGCATGCGTGGATCCTTGAAGTGGCGGCCCAGCGCGTGCCAGAGGCTGCGCATCGGGCCGAGGTCCATCAAGGCACCCAGCCCGTTCAGGCCCAGACGTGACGGCATCTGCAGCAGGGTGGGCGACGGTGAGCGGATGAAAGGCCCTTCGAGGGCGTTGTAGACCTTGCGTGCAGCCTGGCAGAAGCCCTCAAAGCGCTGCGCCTCTGCCTCGCCCGCAAAACGCGCTACGGCGGCGCGCGAACGCACCGGGTCGGCGAAGAGGTCGAGTGATGAGCCGTCTTCCCAGAAGTGCCGCGCCAGCACCGGCAGCGGCGTGATGTGCAGTTCGGCTTCCAGCGTGGTGCCAGCCGACTGGAAGATCTGGTCGAAGATCCAGCGCATGGTGAAGACCGTGGGGCCGCTGTCGATGGCAACGCCACCGACCTGCAGTTGGCGCACCTTGCCGCCGGGGCCTGCGGCTGATTCCACCACGGTAACGGCCAGGCCCTGCTGTGCGAGTTGCAGGGCGCTCACCAGCCCACCCATGCCGGCGCCGATGACGACCACGCGATGCTCAGCCATGGTCTGCCGCGTGGCTTTTCCAGCGGCCCTGCTGGCTCAGCACACGCATCCGTACGAAGAGTGATTCCGAAAAAAAGCCGTTGCGGTAGGCCGCCTCAATGGCCGCCTGGTGGGCACCGCCATGGGCATAGCTGAGCATGGAAGGGGTGTCCTGCCACAGGCTGAACGTGCATTGCCGCACCAGCGGTGCCTCGCCCAGTCCCATCGCCAGCTTGCAGCCCGGTGCCGACTGTAAATCGGCCTGCGCTGCCGGGGCAAAGCGCCAGAAGGCCATGGCCTTGGCCGGGCGAATGCTGGCGCGCGTCAGCACGGCGAGGGCGGGCTCGGTCTCTTGGGTGTCAATGCTGCTGCTGTGGGTGCTGGCGAACACCTGACCATCCCATTCGCCGCGGACCGAGTCGATGGCCAGAACAGCAGACCACCACTCGCGGGACCGTTCGCGACCTGCGCCGACATAAGGCCCGGCCAGAAAAGCTTCGGCCTGGGACAGCTCGTCAAAGACAGTGATCAGGCCCTGGTGCGACGCGCTGGGCCGCAGGCTGAACCCACCGCCATGGCCGCTGCCCATGACCTTGGCGAACTGCAGTCCGGGTGCGTCCTTGATGGCGCTGGGGCCTTGCGCCAGGCGCATCCAGCCCCAGGCCTGGTGCTGACGCAGGTAATCCGCCAGAACCACCACCATCACGCCCGACACCGCTTTGACATCGGGTGGCTGGGCTTGCATGGGTTGGGCTGGCGGACACGTCAGTCGGGCCGGACCTGTGAAGGAGGTGGTGGTTGTGACGTGGGGCTCAGGGTTTGGCCGTTGCCTTGGCGGGCGGTACGGCGGCTGCAGCAGTCGCCACATCGGTGGAGGTCATCGCGGCGGCGGCGGGTGCCGCAGCGGCCGACACGCGTCCCAGTTCCGGATGGTCCTTCAGCATCGACGCACCATTGAGCGGTTTGTAGGCGCCCTGGTGGCAGGTGGCGCAGTTGAGCTTGGCCACATCGCCCGTTTCACCCTTGCGGTTGGCCGGGAAGGTGTCCGTCAGCGGTTCCAGATAGGTCTTGTTCAGGTCACGGGCCATGCGGATGCCGTGCCACGCGGTGACGCGTTGCGGTGGCCCGCCTTCCCAGCTGGAGAACGACCGCGTGTTGTGGCAGTAGGTGCAGTTCACGCCGAGCGATGCCGACATGTGGTTCATCAGGCCATAGGTCCACTCGGCCTGCTTGATGGACTGGCGATTGCCGGAAGGCAGGGCCGTGGTGCCATTGACGCGGATTTCCTGGCTGCCCAGCAGGAAGGGTGTGAACGGATCGTTGGGCAGGGAGGCCAGGCCGACACTGGTGGCGGGGGAGTTCTGCCCGGCCTTGTCGCCGATGAAGTTGCTGCCGTAAGGTTGTGGATCAGATTTGAACCACACGGCCTTGGGCACCGGGTTGCCGCGGTGGCAGGTGTAGCAGGTGACCCCGGTGGATGCAACGTGCTGCTTCCAGTCGGCGTTGATGTGCTGCGTCATCTGCACCATGCGCCGCGCCACCACCTTGGTGTACTTGCTGTCGTCGGCAAAATTGGCGGCGTTGTGGCAATAGGTGCAGCCTTCCTGTGGTGCGACCCAGCTGGTCATGGCCACCATCAGACGGGTGAATTCGCCGACGCTCAGGTCACCGAGCACTTTGACGTTTTGGTACACCTGTCCGGCTTTGGGGCCATCGGGTGATGCCGGTTCCTGGGCTGGGGGCACCTGGTTGCTGGCCGTTTTCTCTTCCAGCAGGCGCGGGTTGTACACCTGCACCATGCCGGTACCGCGAAAACCGTGCTGCACGCTGTCCACTGGTGGGCGCTCGCAGGCGCTCAGCAGGAGCAGGGAAGACAGGCCGATCAGTTGCAGGCTGCGTGTGATGAGGGAGGTGTTTCGCATCATGGCTTGACTCCTGAGCTGAGGGCTGGGTCGATCACGGCCGGAAAGATCTCCGGGTAGGGCGGCACGACACCGTGCTTCATGGCCCACAGGTACCAGTTGTCCACCACCGTGCCGGTGAGCAGGATGCCGATGCCACCCACCAGCGGGCAGAGCACTGCAAACCACCAGGCCCAGCGGTGAATGGATTCCATCGTGGCGTTGAAGCCCATGGTCCAGCGCCAGAAGAGGGCACCACGTTCCGAAGCTGTGCCGCGGTCGACGATCTGCTCGATCTCGCGCTCACCGCCAAACTGGCTCACCGCCAGGATGGTGGCGCCGTGCATCGCAAACAGCAGTGTGGCGCCGTACAGGAAGGCGATCGACAGGGCATGGAAAGGGTTGTAGAAGAGATTGCCGTAGCGCAGTGAAAAGGCTGCCGTCCAG
Source organism: Synechococcus sp. UW140 (assembly GCA_943370905.1). GTDB lineage: Bacteria > Pseudomonadota > Gammaproteobacteria > Burkholderiales > Burkholderiaceae_C > Polaromonas. The sequence continues at coordinate 211,619 of CALRSS020000007.1, read as the reverse complement.
TCGAGGTGCGGGAAGATGCCGAAGGGCACCGCCTCACCCCAGCTGCCCATCAGTACCGGACGGATCAGGCCCAGCACCAGGAAGAGCCAGATGGCACCCGCGAAAGCCCAGGCCACATGGGTACCCATGCCCAAGGCGCGCGCCCGGCGGTAGGTTCGTGCCCACCACAGCAGCACTGAAATGGTCAGGAAGAGACCGGTGATCTGCCACCAGCCGCCTTGATTCAGCGGGGCCAGACCCAGGCCATTGCCGGGTGCTGGCGGCTCCAGGGCCAGCCAGAAGAGCTGGCGGATGAACTGGATCGGATCCCAGTTCACCGAGGCCAGCATGTTCAGGCCAATGATGTTGAAGGCCAGTGTGCCGAAGATGATCGAGGCGACACCCATGCCGCCCAGGTAGACCGGACCGATCTGGGCATTGCCCAGCTTGCCGAGCCAGTAGAAGACACCCGGGCTTTCGCCGAAGCGTTTGTCATTGCCGGGGCCCAGCGGGATCCCGTGGTGCAGCGGCCCGGTCGCTTGCACGGTGGTGAATAGGTTTTGGTATTGAGCCATGAGAGTCTCCTTAGCCTGTGCTTAGCCTGTGCGATGCGGACCGTTCAATGCCAGATCGGCATGTTGAGCCACCAGCCCCACCATTCCGGCCAGCCGCGGCTCCAGAACGGGCCGCTGATCACGATGCACAGGGCGCTGAACAGCACAGCAGCCAGTGCGAGAAACAGACCCAGGCGGTGAATGCCCAGCGTTCCGATCGAGTAACCGATGATGTCGCGGAAGAAGGTGTCCTCATGCTCCGGCGTCTTGACGACCTCGCCCTTTTTCGGGTTGGTGGCCGAGAGGATCAGCGAGCCGTGCAGTGACAGTGCAAACACGGTGGCGAAGAAGAAACTCACGGCGATCATGTGCGCCGGGTTGTAATGAAAGTGCAGGTACTGGTAACCCACATTGGAGACCCAGTCGAGGTGGCTGAAGATGCCGTAGGGGAAGCCGTGTCCCCAGGCGCCCATCAGCACCGGCCGGATGACCACGAGCGTGATGTACGCAAAGATGGCCACACCGAACGCCGCCGGCACGTGGTAGCCCATGCCGAGCTTGCGGCAGATCTCCACCTCCCGCAGCGCCCATGAGACGAAGGCGCCGATCGCGCACACGGTGATCAGCTGCCAGAGCCCGCCCGCCATCAGCGGCGCAAAGCGCAGGCCGTAGGAGAGGTCAGGGGGAGCAATGCTGATCTGCCAAAGGTTCCAGGTCGGCCCTTGCGAGGCGCCCCAGAGAATCATGGCGGTACCCAGCAGCGCGAAAAACGCGGTGGTGACGCCAAAGAAACCAACATAAAAGGGGCCCATCCAGAAGTCGAACAGGTCACCGCCGACCAGGGTGCCGCCCCGGACCCGGTATTTTTTTTCAAAGCTGAGCATGGCCATGGTGAAACTCTCCTGTCGCTTGAGTGATGAACACTTGTTGCAAACTGCTTGTCTTGTCTACCAAATTACTGATCTGTTCCGGCAGGTACCGGAAAAAGTGCAGATGCTGCGCCGGCCAAGGCGCAGTGCAGCATCTGCACTTCGCCTGAGGGTCAGGACTTGGCCGCGGGAACCGCCGGCGGCATGGGCGCGTTCTGCGCTGCTGCTGCCATGGGTTTCTTGGGGCCATCGAGCCAGTTGAACTTGTTTGTGCTCAGCAGGATGAGGTGAATCATCGCTGCCAGCGCAAACAGAAAAACACCTTGAACTACCATCGCCCGAAGCGGGTCGTAAAGTCGCCAAATTCTCCACATGATCTTTTCTCCTTAAATAATATGAGACATGAGTGTGTACACCGCAGCATGGACGCCCGAGAAGATGCTGCTCTTGTGCTCAGCGCCCGGTAACCACGCCTGCCAGTGCAACCCGACCATCTGGCCGAGAACAGCAAGGGACAGCAGCAGTACAAAGCACGGGGCAAAGATCAGGACAAGCGTGAGCCTGTCAACCCGGTGGGATGGCTTAGTCGAGGAATAAGACACTTCGTTCATGGCAGTTTCTCCATTCATGCAAGGGAACCGAACTTAGAGCCAGGGTCTCCACATCCACACCAGGATATGAGCCACCACAGCAATCGCTGTGAAGCCCAGGAAACCCTGGATGTAGTACGTGTGAAACTCCTGAGCTTCCTCGTCCGTCAGGCCGGAAATTGAGGTCCGAGTTGACATACGAATGCTCCTTTTCAAAAGGCCAGATGGCCTGCGTTGCGCGCAGCCCGCGCAACCTGGGCGTCCGCAGCAAATTGCCACGAAATAGGGTGGGACTGGCGGGTCAGCGCCAGAACGAAAATTGGTGAGGTGCGGAGACCCCGTGTCTGTGTGGTCATGCAGGTTCTCCCAGGGCCATGCCCATGGTTTTGCCAGCTTCGGTCACATGGGACTCGGTCACGACGGCTTCTTTCGCATCGCGCGCCTGCTGCTCGGCCTGGTCGCGCAGCCGCTTGGCGGCTGAAATCTGCACCAGCACCGGTTGTTGCGACACCAGGGCATGCAGCCTCACTTGTGCCTTGTCTTCCCACGGTGTGGCAGCCTCGCCCTGGATGCGTGACAGGGTCGGCTCGACCTTGTCCATGTCGGTGCCCAGCGGCAGGATATGGAAGAGGGCGTCAAACAGCGCGTTGCACACTTCCTGGATCAGGTAGGTGGCGCCGCTGTAACCCATGAACGGCGTGCCGGTGTGGCGGCGGATGATGGCGCCGGGGAACGAGGCAGGAATGAAAGCGGCGCGCATCGGGCCGCTGCTGCCGGCCTCGGCCAGGTACATGCGTTCGTTGAAGCTGCCGAAGAGGATCAGTGGTGTTTTGGTCTGCACCATCTCGCGCACGGCGGCGTTGTCGGTCTTGGCCCCGGGGATGCGCGGCACGGCGAAGCGGCAGGGCAGGCCCATTTCGGTTTCGAGGAAGCTCTGCAGACCACGGGTGTAGGTCTCGTTGGCCACCACGGCAAAACTGGCAGTGGCAAAGAAGTCCTGAGTGACCGAGCGCCACAGGTCCCACACGGGCTTGATGGTGGTGTGCTTCTCGCGTTCAATGAAGGGCTCCGGGTCCAGGCCCAGCAGTTCACCGAGCTTGCGCAGGAATTTCGTGGTGCTGTGCAGGCCGATGGGCGCCTGCAGGTAGGGGCGGTCTAGCGCCTCGCAGAGCATGCGGCCGAACTCGCGGTACATGCAGATGTTCACATCGGCTTCGACCAGCCGCGACACCTCGGACACATGGCTGCCCAGCGGGAAGACCATGTTGATGTCGGCGCCTATGCCTTGCACCAGCCGGCGAATTTCGGCCAGGTCGCTCGCGCTGTTGAAGGTGCCGTAGCAGGGGCCGATGATGTTCACGCGGGGTTTTTCGCCCGGGGCGCGTTCGCTCATGGGCTTGCGCGCCGGCACTTTCTTCATGCCGTACTCGCTCCAGAGCCAGAACATGGCGCGGTTGGCGCACTGCCACTGGTCTTCGTCGATGGTGCGCGGCAAAAAGCGCATCAGGTTGGTGCCCTCTGGCGTCACACCACCGCCGATCATCTCGGCAATGGAACCCGTGACCACTACAGCGGGGAGTTCAGGGTCGAGCACGGCGTGGGCGCGCTTCATCGAGCCTTCGGTGCCTTCGCGGCCAAGCTGCTCTTCAGCCAGACCGGTCACCACAATCGGCAATTCATGGGGCGGCAAGGCGTCGGTGTAATGCAGTACGCTGGTCACTGGCAGGTTCTCGCAACCCACGGGGCCGTCAATGACCACTTGCAGGCCCTTGATGGCGGTGAATACATACACGGCACCCCAGTAGCCGCCAGCGCGATCGTGGTCGAGGACTAGCATCAGCCCATTTCCTCCGCTTTGCGCTTCTTGGCCTGCTTCTCGTTCTGCCGCTTCATTTCCTTGCGGAAGTCCGGGAAGGCTTTGGGAATTTCTTCCCACACGCCGGCCTTGTCGCCTTGACCGACACCGCCGAAGAAGGCATTCATGGTGTCAAAGCGTGCCTGGTTGCCCATGGCGGCGTTGATGACCTGCACCAGCGAGCCGGCACCGGCCACACCCATCAACGGACGGGCCGAGATCAGGTTGGTGAAATACAGAGCCGGTACACAGGCTTCTTTGGCGGCCTGCACCACGGGTGTTGTTCCGATGGCGAGTTGCGGCTTGTATTCGTGGAGGGCATTGAGGTCGTCTTCCAGCGATGCGCGGAACTGGACCTGCACGCCCTTGGACTTGAGCCAGGCGGCATCGTGGGCATTCCACGGTGTGGCCGGGCAGGCCGAGCCGACGTAGCGCAGATCGGCGCCGCACTCCACCAGCAGGCGACCCACCAGGAGTTCGGAGCCTTCGTAGCCGCTGAGGGTGATTCGGCCCTTGATTTTTTGTTGCGACAGCACGCCGCGAATGGTGCCCAGCGACTGGTTGCGCGCAGCGTCAATCAGGGCCTGCGAGATGCCCATGGCCTGGCCGACGGCGCCAAGCCAGTCGTGCGTGCCGTCCACACCCACCGGGGCCGAGCCGACGATGGGGCGGCCAGCCGCTTCGAATTCGCGGATGCTGGCGGTGTAGAACGGATGAATGGCGGCGATAGCGGCGCCGTCGAGGGCGGCGTACAGCTCGCGCCATTCACGGGTGGGTGCCACGGTACCCACCGCAATGCCCAGCGGCGCAATCATCTGCGCAATGATCATCGGGTCGGCCGGGAACATCTCGCCGAGCAGCGTGAGGGTGGGTTTGTCAGAGCGCGCCTGGCGCGGTGCGGGCACCGGGCCGGCCATGACTTCATGGCGGGCGTACTTCAGCATGGCGCCGGTCAGCACGTCCTTGGCTTCGGCATGGGTCGGTACGCCAAAGCCCGGCACGTCGATGCCGATGATGCGCACGCCGTTGATCTCTTTGGGCAGGATCTGCAGCGGCACTCCGCTGGCAGTCGGCACGCACAGATTGATGATGACGATGGCATCGAGCTTGGCCGGATCGGCCTGGGCGTGCACTGCCTCGCGAATGTCTTCAAAGAGCTTGCCGGTCACCAGCGATTCGCTGTTGAAGGGCACATAACCCACGCTGCGGCGCGCGCCGTAGAAGTGGCTGGTGAAGGTGAGGCCATACACGCAGCAGGCCGAGCCGCTGAGGATGGTGGCGGTGCGGCGCATGCGCAGACCGACGCGCAGCGAGCCGAAGGCCGGGCACATGCTCTGCGGCTGGTCGTGCGGGCCGGCGTTCTCGCGTTTCGGGTAGTCGGCCGCGTACTGCGCCAGTACCTCGCTCTTGCCGGCCGATTTCGCGGCGGCCAGCAGCGTCTCGCCGCCAGCGTGGCAACCCATGCCATCGCCTTCAATGGCGGTGCTGGCCTTGATGGGGATGATGGGAATGGTGCCGCTGCTCATGGTGTCAGACCTCGTCGTAAACCACTTCGAGGGTCGGCTTGATGTTTTCGGTCTTGCCGCACATGTCGAACTGCGTGGCAGGCTCCAGCACCACATCGCGCCCAACGGCCGAGGCCGAGAACAGGCCGAGCAGTTCGTCCTGTGTCATGGGCTTGGGTCGCATCGGTGTGGAGGTGCCGACGTTCTCTGCGAGCTGGGCGAACATGGGGCCCCAGACGGATTCGGGGCGGCCGATGATTTCGTAGCTGGCGCTCTTGCGGCGGATGTCGTCGTCGGCCGGGATGACGGAGAGGACCGGAATGCCGACGGCTTCAGCGAAGTTCTTGGCCTCTCCGGTGCCGTCGTCGCGATTGATCACCATGCCGGCCACGCCGACGTTGCCGCCAAGTTTGCGGAAGTATTCGACCGCGCTGCAGACGTTATTGGCCACATAGAGAGACTGCAGGTCGTTCGAGGCCACCACGATGACTTTCTGGCACATGTCGCGGGCAATCGGCAGGCCGAAGCCGCCGCACACCACGTCGCCCAGGAAGTCGAGCAGCACGTAGTCAAAGCCCCACTCGTGAAAGCCAAGCTTCTCAAGCAGTTCGAAGCCGTGGATGATGCCGCGACCGCCGCAGCCGCGACCGACCTCAGGGCCGCCCAATTCCATGGCGTAGACACCGTCGCGCTTGAAGCAGACATCACCGATGGCAACCGCTTCACCGGCGAGTTTTTTCTTGCTGCTGGTTTCGATGATGGTGGGGCAGGCGCGGCCACCGAACAGCAGGCTGGTGGTGTCGCTCTTGGGGTCGCATCCGATCAGCAGCACCTTCTTGCCCTGCTGCGCCATCATGTAGGAGAGGTTGGCGAGCGTGAAGCTCTTGCCAATGCCGCCCTTGCCGTAGATCGCGATGATCTGGGTTTCCTTGGTGGGGGCGTCGGTATGGACGGGCGTGGGTTCCTGGGCTGCTTCGCGCCGCAGTTGCTCCACAAATTTAACGGTCTGCACGCTGCCGCTCGAAGTAGTCATTTCAATGTCTCCAGTCCAAAACCATCTTCAGGCACTCCGGGTCGCCAAAGGCCACCTCGTAAGCTTGGTGCGCATGCCCCGGGTGTTGGGTGTGCGTGATCAATCCATTCAGTGACAGCCGGCCGGAATGCACCAGTTCGGTGACGGCCAGCAGGTCGGCACGCTTCCATTCGGCAGCCACGCGGATCTGCGCTTCGCGCATGAAGGCCGGCGGGTAGGCAAAGGAAATGTTCTGCTTGTAGAAGCCGGCCAGCACCACCTCGCCGCCGGGGGCAAGGCGGGGAATGACGCGGTCCAGGATGCCGGCGTCGCCGCTCACGTCATAGATCGCGGCGTAGTCCTTGCGGCTGTCTTCGTCGGGGTGGATCACGCTGTAGCCTTCAGCACCTTCGCGGCGTGCGGCGGTGGTGTCCCACACGGTGGGTGCTGGCAGGCCGGCTGCGACGGTCAGGCGGGCCAGCAGGCGCCCCATGACGCCGTGGCCGATGATGAGGTCAGGCGCTGCGGCCGGTGCGCGTGTGCCGCCCAGTGCGACGCTGTGATAAGCGGTGGCAGCCAGCGCAAGCAGGGCGGCGTCGGCGCCGAGTTCGGCGTTCACGCGGACCACGCGGTTGTGTGGAACGACCAGGTGGGAGCCACTGCCGCCGAAGAGGTTGTGCACGCCTTCAAAACTCTTGGAGCCGGGCACGAACACGGTGTCGCCGACCTGGATGTCACAGTCGGCATGAACGCGGGTGACAACACCCACTGTTTCGTAGCCTGGAACCAGCGGGTAACCCATGCCCGGGAAGGCTGGCATGCTGCCGTCCCACAGCAAACGCTCTGTTCCGGTGCTGATGCCGCTGAAAATCACCTGGACTTCCAGATCGCCCGCTTCTGCGCTGTGCATTTCCAGCTGCCGCACCGTCAAGGTGCAAGGGCTTTGGAAGACGATCGCAGAAGCTTTCATGAGTTGTATTCTTTAGTTGACATTCAAAAGTGTCAAATCAAATTGACGCTTTTATTTGAGTTTGGATGGAATTCAAGGGTAAACACCTAAAAATTCAGCTTTTTTGACCGATTAACAGACCGGCGTGCAAGGGCATTGGGTTCGAAATGGCCCGAATTCCGGTGAATCCGGCCTCGGCCATGAAACCGCTGAGTTCCTTGGCGGTGCGCAGCCGCCCCGAACCCATGGCCAGCAGGTAAAAGTGGAAATAAGGGTCGCTCACGGCGGGTTTGCCCGGAGAGTCGGCGTCTGACTGCGCCATCGGTTCTGCCAGCAGCAATGAACCGCCCTCCGGCAAGGCCGTGTGGATCGCTTTGAGAAGGGTTCGCACCACATCGTCCGGATGGTCATGGGCCACCCTCAGCAGCGTCACCAGGTCGGCTCCTGTGGGCAGGGCATCCTGCGTGAAGCTGCCGCCGTAGGCTGTGATGCGGTCGGCCAGTGCATGCTGCGCAATGCGCTGCCGGGCGATCGCGGCCACACCTGGCAGGTCGAACAGCATGAGCTCCAGCGACGGCACACGCCTGGCCAGTTCCATCACCCAGCCGCCCTGGCCGCCGCCCACGTCGAGCACGCGGCGGTGCCGCGAAAAGGGGTAGGAGGCCAGCAGCTCTTCGATCACGAAACGCTGCGAACTCGACATCAGCTCGGAATAGCGCGCCACCTGGTCGGCCGGGTGGGCTGCTGCGCTGGCAGAACTGGCTGCGCCTGGCTGTGCGGGTGCGTCGGCGGCATAGGGCCAGTAGGCATGCATGCTGGCTTGACCGGGCTGCTGCATCAGCGCCAGCGGGTCACGCAGGTCGTCGTACAGCAGGGCGTTGTGCTCGACCATGGCGCGCAGCCCGGCATGGGTGACCACGGGTGCGCCCAGCGCCCCCAGGCCATAGCGGCCACCGGCGCGGCGATCGAGCAGGCGCAGCGCGACGGCGGAGTCCAGCAGGCGCGTCAGCGCGTCTGCGGGCAGGCCCGTGTGTGTCGCCAATGCCTCGAGCGTGGCAGGTGCGGCCAGTACTTTTTCCAGCAGCCCCAGGCGCACGCAGGCCAGCAAAACCTGGCTGTGCACAAAGCCCGCCATGACGCCGAACAGGGCGTCAGCGCGGCGGCGCGTGATCCAGCGCCCCAGCGGGTTGCCCAGCGCCCAGCGGTAGAGGGACGGACTGGTCATCCAGTGGTCTATGCGCATGTCCAGGCGCTCGCGCCAGCCGGGATGGCCAGTTTCCGCTGGCGGCGTGAAAACCGTTGCGGGAACGTGCTCGGCCGAGGTGTTCATGGAGGCTTCAGTGGGGCGCACTGCGGCAAAAGGGGGTGCGGTAAGAGTGTGTGGGCCTGGGGGGGTGTCAGGCCACTGCGCGGCTCTGGCTGGCTGCGTGGCGCACGGCGATCTGGTCGCAGGCGCTTTGCGGCAGCAGCCGCTCTGATTCGTGCAGCACCAACTGCTGCATCGCTTCCCGGCTGGGGCAGGCAGGAACCGACTGAACGGCGCATTGCATCAGCTGGCGGAAGTAGTCCACTGCGCCCAGCAGTCCCAGGTCGGCCGCCGTGCTGGGGCGGCCGTGTTGGGCGTCCTGGCCCACGGGCTTGCCCAGGTGGTCTGCGCCCATCACGTCGCGTATGTCGTCGGCTACCTGATAGGCCTCTCCGAGAGCGTCGCCCAATCGGCGCCATGGCTCCGGGTCGGTACCTGCTGCCTGCGCACCGGCGCAGGTCGAGGCGACAAACAGGGCGCCGGTTTTGGCCCGCTGGTAGCGGCCCAGTTGTACACGCGGCTCGCATTCCCACGCCTGTCCGGCCACGATGCCGTCCGGCGTGCCGGTGCCTTCGCAGACAGTCATCAGCAGGCGCGCGAGGCGGTGGGGGTGCCGCGCACCGGCGCGCGCCAGTGTCTGGTAGGCCAGCACGATCAGCGCATCGCCGGTCAGCAGTGCCAGCGGTTCGCCAAACTGCTTGTGCACGGTGGTTTGTCCGCGGCGGGTGTCGGCGTCGTCAAAGCAGGGCATGTCGTCATGCACCAGCGAGGCACAGTGCAGCAGCTCGATGCTGGCGGCCGCGGCATTGGTCAGGTCGGGGGCATCCTCACCGCAGGCCTTGGCCACGGCGATGCACAGTTGCGGCCGGATGCGGGCGCCACCCGGGAACACGGCGTGCCGCATGGCGGCCATCAGCCGGGGTGGGGCGGTAGCGCTGTCAGCCACCATGAAAGGTTGTGAAAGCGCCTGCTCAATGCGTGTCATCATGCTCATGAGGCCCCCGCGAAAGTGGGGTGACTGTCTGCAACATGTGACAATCACTTGTGTCAATTTAACATGACACTTTGCTTTGTCAATCAGATTTGTCACCACTGCCGCAGAACCTCTGCGCGCGGGTCTCAGGATCTCAGAGTCTCAGGCCGTGTGATCGGCTTCGGATGCGCCCGGGGTCAGGCCGTAGGGGCGAACCAGATGAATCACGTGCTCCGGCACCATGGTCTTGATGCGTGCCGGTTCTTCGCGCTTGAGGTGCACCAGGGTTTCTAGGGCCTTCATCTCCACCCTCGCCCGGGCAAACTCCAGTCCGCGCGGGCCAATGCGGGGCATCAGCCAGCTCACCACGGGGCGCAGCCAGTCGGGCATGCGCCGCAGTGGCAAACCACCCGCCGCACGCTCCACATTCTTCAGAAATCCCTTCACGGCACCTGCGCGGCTGCCGGCGCTGCCGGGCGCTTTTAGCACCACCTCGTCGCCCAGCGTCTCCAGCAGGTGCTGGCCGCGGGCATTGCGCACCAGCAGCCACTGCTGGCCTTGCCCGCCCATGTAGCCCACAGTGATGTCGGACAGCGTGTTGGTGTAGTCCACGCACGTCCTGCAGGTCATCGGGAAAAAATCGGGAGGCAGTTGCGACAGCGGCAGGCTGAGGAAGGGCAGGGCCTTGACTTCGCCGCTGCGCAGGCGGATCTCGACGTGGTAATCGGCGCGGAATTCCAGGTAGGTGACGTCCTGCGGGCGCGGCGAGATCAGCGCGAGGAACTCGTGAAAGCGCTCGGTGGTGGTGTTGTCGGAGCAGGGCGTGCCGATCACGAACAGCTTTTCCAGTCCGTGCTCGCGTTCCAGCTCGGGCTGCAGCGCGCGCAGCGCATAAATCTGGCACGGGATGCCGATGACCGCCAGGCGCTTGTAGCCTTGCTGCAGCGCGGGCTCGACCAGCGCAATGAGGGGTGCGTAGCCCATGCGCATGCCGCGGCAGGCAGCCATGTCCTCGGCACGCGTCACCACCACCGGCATCGGCCGCCAGGGGTCGTCGGGGTGGGGCGCCATCGCCAGCACAGCGTCGACTTCACCGCGCTGCAGCAGCTTCTCGGCGATGCGGGTGGTGATGCCGGTCCATTGGGCGCCTGCCAGCGGACGGGCCAGCGCCGCTTGCCACATGCGTTCGTGCGGCCCGAAAAAGAGCTCGTCGGCGCTGCCAGAGCCTTCGGCCTGCCCGGGCAGGCGCCGTGTACGGCCGTGAACCGCTTTTTCGAGCGCGGGGTAGTCGGGCTGGATGAATTGGCAGGCCTGGCCGCAGCGCTTGGGTTGTGCGGTGCGGGACACGCCGCAGTCGGTGCAGAAGTGGCGAGGCGGTGCCGGCGGCAGCGTCGGCGAAACGAATCCGCGATCAGGACTTTCGTGCGTGGTGAGAGGGGACATTCAGGGTTTTTTGGGTTTTGGATCGCCGGTTCTGATGATATAAGTGTCACATAAAGTTGACAGTTTGTGTGGGTCGGCCCGTTCTGGCTGCTTCGCGCGTTCTGTCGGTTCGTCCAACCCGTCCATCCCCGCTCAAGGTCCGGCGCCTGTGTTTTTCTGTCCTGCTGATTGTTTCCATGGTGTGACCGGACGGTGTGTGCTGTCGGCGGCGTCATGACTGCCGAGCTGGCGCTCCACGCGGTGAGCTGTGTGCGGGGTGGCCGGCTGCTTTTTGGCGATTTGACTCTGCGTGTGCCGGCTGGCCAGCTGCTCCGTGTCCAGGGTGCGAACGGGGCCGGCAAGACCAGCCTTCTGCGCATGCTGTGCGGGCTGTTGCAGCCCACCGAAGGACAGGTGCTGTGGCGCGGGCAGCCCGTGGGCGAGCTGCGTGAAGACTACGGGCGCGAACTCATCTACCTCGGCCATGCCGCCGCCTTGAAGGACGACCTGAGCCCGCTCGAAAACCTGGAGATGGCCTGTGCGCTGGGCGGCCATACCGCGCGGCGCGAGGAGTCGCTGAGCGCACTGCAGGCTGCCGGGCTGCATGGCTTCGAACACGTGCCCGCCCGCCGGCTCTCCCAGGGGCAACGTCGCCGCGCTGCGCTGGCGCGACTGGCGATCGGCATCTACCGGCCTTTGTGGATTCTGGATGAGCCCTTCAATGCGCTGGACACCGCGGCAACCGGTTGGCTGGAAGGCCTGATGTCAGCGCATCTGGCGCGCGCCGGCACGGTCGTGCTGACCAGCCATCAGGGCTCACCGCTGCCTGACGCGCCGACTCAGGTGCTGGCGCTGTGATGGCCACACTTGCGCCCGGCCTGCCGTTGGCTTCCGGGCCTGTCGGCTGGTTCGCGGGTGTGCGCTGCATCGTTGTGCGTGACCTGCGCATTGCCATGCGACGCCGCGCCGACACCCTGGCGGCGCTGTTTTTTTTCGTCATGGTCTCCAGCCTGTTTCCGCTGGGCGTCGGGCCGGAGCCCGAGCTGTTGCGACGCATGGCGCCGGGCGTGCTGTGGGTGGCGGCCCTGCTGGCCTTGCTGCTGGCGCTGCCGCGTCTTTTTGCAGAAGACCACCAGGACGGCACGCTGGAGCAATTGCTGCTGTCAGCGCAACCGCTGCCCTTGCTGGTGCTGGGCAAGGTGGCGGCGCAATGGATCAGCGCCTGCCTGCCACTGATTGTGATCACGCCCTTGCTGGCCTTGCAGTTCGGCTTGCCTGTCGGGGCTGGCCTGGTGCTCGCGCTCTCGCTGCTGGCCGGCACACCCGTGCTGTGTCTGGTGGGGGCGGTGACCGCAGCCCTCACCGTCGGCCTGCGCGGTGCCGGGCTGCTGATCGCCTTGTTGACCTTGCCCCTCTACATTCCCGTGCTGATCTTCGGCGCCGGTGCGGTGGAGGCTTACAACGCCGGCCTGGGCATTGCCGGCCATTTCTCCCTGCTGGGGGCGATGCTGGTGCTCAGCCTGGCAGGTGCGCCCGTCGCGGTGGCGGCGGCCTTGCGTATTTCGGTGGAGTGATTGAATTGAATTCTTCCCAACGTCCTGACCCACACCGCGCACCCGCGGGCATCCGGTGGTTTGCGTTCGCTGCGCCCCAGCGCTTCTACCCGCTGGCCGGGCGGATGATTCCCTGGTTCGCTGCGGCCGCGGCGCTGCTCGGCCTGGCGGGCTTGTACCTGGGCCTGTGGGTCGCACCCACCGACGCGCAGCAGGGTGACGCCTACCGCATCATCTTTGTGCATGTGCCGGCGGCCTGGATGTCGATGGTGATCTACCTGGCCATGGCGGGCTGGGCGGCTGTGGGGCTGGTGCTCAACTCGCGGCTCTCGTCGATGATGGCCTGCGCGCTGGCACCCACCGGTGCCCTGATGACTTTTTTGGCCTTGTGGACAGGCGCGCTGTGGGGCAAGCCCACCTGGGGTGCGTGGTGGGTGTGGGATGCGCGGCTCACGTCCGAACTGGTGTTGCTGTTCCTCTACATCGGCTTCATGGCGCTGCATGGTGCGATCGAAGACGAACGCCGCGCCGACCGGGCCGCCGGACTGCTGGCGCTGGTGGGCGTGGTCAACGTCCCCATCATTTACTTTTCGGTCAAGTGGTGGAACACGCTGCACCAGGGGGCATCGGTCAGCCTCACCAAAGCACCCAGCATGGCCACCCCCATGCTGCTGGGCATGCTGGTGATGGCGCTGGCTTTCTGGATGTACTGCATTGCCGTAGCGCTGGTGCGGGTGCGCGTGATCATGCGCGAGCGGGAACGCCACACCGCCTGGGCCCGGCACACCCACGGCATGCCGGAGGCCGCATGAACACATCGATGGGCAGTTTTTTCGCCATGGGCGGTTACGGGCTCTATGTGTGGGGCTCTCTGGGCATGTGCGCAGTCGCCATGGCGATTGAGATGCTGATGCTGCGCACGCGGCAGCGTCATCTCGACCAGGAGGCGCAGAGCGCCGGCCGCAACCCGACGGGCCCTGCGGCATGAAAGCCAGACACAAGCGGCTGGTGGCGGTGGCCTGCGGCCTGGCCGCGCTGGGCATTGCCAGCGCGCTGGTGCTCAATGCCTTCCAGAGCAACATGGTGTTCTTCTTCAGTCCCTCGCAGGTGGTGGCCAAAGAGTCTCCGCGTGACAGCAGTTTCCGGGTCGGCGGCCTGGTGCAGGTGGGCAGTCTGGTGCGCGACCCGCAAAGCCTGACCATCCGCTTTGTCGTCACAGACCTCGCCCACGCCATTCCCGTTCAATACACCGGGCTCATGCCGGATCTCTTCAGTGAGGGCAAGGGCGTCGTGGCCCAGGGCCGCATGGACAGCAATGGTGTGTTCCGTGCGGATCAGGTGCTGGCCAAGCATGACGAAAACTACATGCCGCCCGAGGCAGCGGCCGCGCTGAAGCAGGCCAAACCGGCCGCTGGAGGCGCCCAGGGAGCCAAGCCATGATTTACGAACTGGGTCATTTCGCACTGATGCTGGCATTGGCTGTGGCGTTGGTGCTGGGGGTGTTGCCGCTGTGGGGTGCGCACCGCGGCAATGCGGCGTGGATGGCGCTGGCGCGTCCTGCGGCGCTCGGGCAGTTTGTGCTGGTCGCGCTGGCCTACGCCAGCCTCACCCATGCGTTTGTCACGCATGATTTCTCGGTGCTTCTGGCGGCCCAGCATTCGCACACGGCGCTGCCGCTGGTGTACCGCCTTTCGGCGGTGTGGGGCAACCACGAGGGCTCCATCCTGTTGTGGTCGTTGATTCTTTCCGGCTGGACACTGGCTGTGGCGCTGTTCTCGCGCCGGCTCGAGGCACCCCTGGTGGCGCGTGTGCTGGGCGTCATGGGGCTCATCAGTTGCGGCTTCCTGATGTTCATGCTGTTCACGTCCAACCCGTTCGAACGCCTGCTGCCCGCCGCGGCGGATGGCAAAGACCTCAACCCCTTGCTGCAAGACCCGGGCATGGCGATTCACCCGCCCATGCTCTACATGGGCTATGTGGGCATGGTGGTGCCGTTTGCGTTTGCCGTGGCCGTGCTGCTGTCCGGCAAGCTGGACGCTGCCTGGGCGCGCTGGTCACGCCCGTGGACGACAGCGGCGTGGTGCTTCCTGACCTGCGGCATCGCGTTGGGCAGCTTCTGGGCCTATTACGAACTGGGCTGGGGCGGCTGGTGGTTCTGGGACCCGGTGGAGAACGCGTCCTTCATGCCCTGGCTGGTCGGCACCGCGCTGATTCATTCGCTGTCTGTCACGGAAAAGCGCGGCAGCTTCAAGATGTGGACAGCGCTGCTGGCCATCCTGGCTTTTTCGCTGTCGCTGCTCGGCACCTTCATCGTGCGTTCGGGTGTGCTCAGCTCGGTCCATGCCTTCGCAACCGACCCGGCGCGGGGCGTGTTCATCCTGCTGTTTCTCGCGCTGGTGATCGGTGGCTCGCTCACCCTGTTCGCCTGGCGCGCGCCCCGGGTCGGCCTGGGCGGGCAGTTTGAGATGGTCTCGCGCGAGGCCATGCTGCTGGTCAACAACGTGTTGCTGCTGGTGGCGGCCGCCGCCGTGCTGCTGGGCACGCTGTACCCGCTGGTGATTGACGCGCTGGGCATGGGCAAGCTGTCGGTCGGGCCACCGTACTTCACCGCCGTCTTCGTGCCCTTGATGACGCCTGCGCTGTTCCTCATGGGTGTGGGCCCGATGGCGCGCTGGCGGCAGGCGGCAGTGGGTGACCTGGCGCTGCGCCTGCGCTGGGCGTTTGGCGTGAGCGTGCTCACGGCCATGCTGGCGGTGGCCTTGTTGCAACGGTGGACGCCGCTGACGGGACTGGGTTTGTGGCTGGCGGTGTGGATTGCCGGCAGCACCCTGGGCAACCTGCTGGAGCGCCTGCGCTCGCACCCCGCGGCGTCGTGGGTGCAGCGCGTGCGGGCCCAGCCGGGCAGCTACTACGGCATGCTGCTCGCACACCTGGGCGTGGCGGTGTTTGTGACCGGTGTTACGGTGGTCAGCAGTTTCCAGAGCGAGAGCGATGTGCGCATGCAGGTCGGTGACACCGCCGAGGTGGGGGGCTACACCTTCCGTCTGGACGGTGTGCAACTGGTGCAAGGCCCCAACTACAGCGCCGCCCGCGCGCGCCTGCGTGTGACCCAGGGCGACACCCTGGTCGGGACGCTGGAGCCCGAGCGGCGCATCTATCTTGTCAGCCGCATGCCCATGACGGAAGTGGCGATCGACCGCAGCCTTCTGCGCGACCTGTATGTGGCGCTGGGTGAGCCGGTCAGCAGCACGGCGTGGAGTGTGCGCATTCATCACAAGCCGCTGGTCAACTGGATCTGGTGCGGCTGCCTGCTGATGGCACTGGGTGGCCTGCTGGCCGTGCTGGACAAGCGCTACCGTGCGCGCCGTGTCGCCAGCATGGCGGGGGCGGCATCCGCTGGCGGTGCCATGGGCCAGCCGGTGGTGGGGACGGCCGCATGATGGACACACGCCTTCCCGCCGACCCGGCCAAAACAGTCAAACCTGTCCCACGTGCCGGCAGTCTGCGCTGGCTGCCCTTGGGCATTTTTGTGCTGCTGACGGGCTTTCTGGCCGTTGGCCTGCATCTCAATCCGAAAGAAGTGCCGTCGCCTCTGATCAACAAACCGCTTCCAGCCTTCAGCCTGCCCACGCTGGTGCAGCCGGCGCGCAGCCTGTCGCCACAGGACATGCGCGGCCAGGTCTGGATGCTCAATGTCTGGGCCTCGTGGTGTGTGGCCTGCCAGTCGGAGCACCCGGTGCTGGTGGAGTTTTCCAAGCGCCATGCGGTACCGCTGCTGGGCCTCAATTACAAGGACCGGCGCGACGATGCCCTGCGCTGGCTCGGCAAGTACGGCGATCCCTACCGTGCGTCGCTGTCGGACACTGACGGCCGCGTCGGCATCGAGCTGGGGGTGTACGGTGTGCCAGAGACTTTTGTGATCGACCGCGAGGGGGTGATCCGCTACAAGCAGATCGGTGCGGTCACACCCGAAGCCTTGCGCGACACCATCCTGCCGCTGCTGGAGAAACTCGGTGGTTGAGCGGTTCATGCGCCGAACAGGATTCATGGGTTTCATCGCGAGGCTGTGTCTGCTGGCATGCGTCAGTTGCGCCGCCCTTGCCAACACCGCCGTGCCCAGTGCGGCCGATCCGGCACTGGAAGCTCGCATGATGGTGATCGCCGAGGAGTTGCGTTGCCTCGTCTGCCAGAACGAAACCATTGCCGCCTCGCACGCCGACCTGGCGCTGGATCTGCGCCAGCAGATCCGCGAGCAGCTTCAGCAAGGCCGCACCCAGGCGCAGATTCTGGACTTCATGGCCCAGCGCTATGGTGACTTCGTGCTGTACCGGCCACCGTTCAAGGCTGTGACGCTGCTGCTGTGGGGCGGGCCGTTTGCCCTGCTGCTGCTGGGCGGTTATGCCTTGCTGCGGCGCATCCGACGGCAGCGTCCCGGGCAGGCCGAGGTGCTGAGCCCGGCCGACATGGCTCGTGCGCAAGAGATGCTGCAAGGCAGCGGAGACCCCCGATGACCTGGTTTGCAATCTGCGCGATGTTGCTGGTGCTGTTGGTGCTGGCCTTGTTGCTGCCACCCTTGTTGCCTGGCCGCCGCGTTGCCATGCCTGCACCGGCATTGCCTTCAGCCACTTCAGCCACCTCGACCACGTCGGGTCTGGCCATCCTGCGTGAACAGGCGGCGCAACTCGAGGCTGAAAAAAATCAAGGCTTGCTGGCACCCGACCAATACGAAGCGGCCCGCCAGGAGCTGGCCGCCCGCACGCTGGAGGAGGCGGATGACCCGCCCCAGCCGGCATCGCCAGCCCCTGCTGAACGTCGCAGCTGGGCCGCCGTGGCGGCAGTGTCCGTGCTGGTGCCCGTGATGGCCGTGGCTCTGTATGCGCGGCTGGGCACCCCCCAGGCTTTGGACGTCAACTCCGCAGCCAGTGATCCCGCCGCAGGCGAGGTGACGCAGGCCCAGGTCGAGGCCATGGTGGCGGCGATGGCCGCGCGATTGGAAAGCCTGCCGCAAGGGCAGTCTGACCCGGAAGGATGGGCCATGTTGGCGCGCTCCATGGCGGCGCTGCAGCGCTACCCTGAGGCGGACCGTGCCTATGCCCGCGCCATCGAGGCGGCGCCGCGCAATGCGCAGTTGCTGGCCGACCGCGCCGACCTGCTGGCCATGCTGCAGGGCGGCAAGAGTGCGGGCGAGCCGACCCGTCTGGTGGAGAAGGCGCTGCAGATCGATCCGGGTAACCTGAAAGCGCTGGCGCTGGCCGGAAGCGCTGCCTTCGAGCGTGAAGACTTCGCCGCTGCCATCAGTTTCTGGCAACGTGCCCGTGCGCTGGCGCCAGCCGGCAGTGAGTTTGCCAACGACGTGGACCGCAGCCTCGAAGCCGCGCGCAACAGTGCGGCGCAGATGGCCGCAGGGCCGGTCAAGCCGCTGACGCCTGCTGCAGGTCCTACGGGGACGTCCAGTGACCGTGCAGCGGTGACCGCCGCCACGCCTGGCCCCGGCGCCTCCGTCAGTGGGGTGGTGCGGCTGGCCCCTGCACTGGCCAGTCGTCTGGGCAAGGGGGACACGCTGTTTGTGTTTGCACGCGCTGCGCAAGGCCCGCGCATGCCGCTGGCCATTCTGCGGCTCCAGGCCAGTGCCTTGCCAGCCCGCTTCACGCTCGATGACCAGCTCGCCATGTCGCCCGAGATGCGTCTGTCGCGCTTTCCCGAGGTGGTGGTGTCTGCCCGTATTTCACGCTCGGGGGAAGCCCTGCCGCAGCCAGGCGATCTGGTGGGGCAAACCGGCCCGGTCAAGCTCGGTGCAAAGGCCCTCGAGTTGACCATCGACCAGGTCCAGCCCTAGCAGCCTGCCGACGCTGGATCAGCCGCGTCGGTTCACTTCAGATAGCGCTGCAGCACCAGATCAGCCACGAGGGCAGGCTGCTCCTCGTGCGCCAGATGCCCCAGGCCGGGCAGGCGTGTCAGGCTGGAGCTCAGGCCTGTGGGCAGCCGGGACAACACCCGCTCAGCCTGCGACGGCGGAACCGTCCGGTCCCGGGTGCCGACGACCAGATCCAGCGGGGTCTGCAGCCTTGGCAAGCGACTGGCCAGCGCGTCAAGGTCCCAGTTCGCCATCATGCCCAGTGCGCCTGCCGCATGGCCCGGGTTGGTGACCAGCCGTCCATACAGCGCAGTGCCCTCGGCATCCAGCGTGGAGCCGGTGCTGTCGATCAGGCGCTTGAGCACGGAGGGCTCTGCGGCGCGCGACGCAAAGTAGCGCGGCACAAAAGCGGTACCGGCCATCAGCTTGGCCACCGGTGAAAAAACCTGACCAGCCAGACCGCTGAGCGGCAGCAGGGCGGCATTGAGCCCCATGATGGCGCGCGGTGCGATGAAGCCGTCGAGCGCCATGCGCAGGCCGACCGCGGCACCGGCCGAGTGGCCAATGACCCAGGTGGGTGAGAGCTCGAGTGTTTGCAGCAAGGTGGACACCGCCTGCGCCATGCCGGGCAGCGACAGTTGCTGCGAAGCGGCACCGCCTGCCGGCATGCCGGTGAAGCCGTGCCCCGGCAAGTCCAGCGCCAGCAGGTCGACATGCGGCAGCAGCAGTGGGACCAGCCCGCGCCAGGAGTGGGTGGACGAACCCGTGCCATGCAGCAGCAGGATCAGTGGTGCGGCTCCAGCATCACTCCCGGGGCGACGCCAGCGCTGCACATGCCAGCGCAACTGTGCGGCGTCGACAAACTGGCTGGCCTCGCGGTGCGGCCAGTCCTGTCCGTCGCGATCCCAGTCGAGGCGGGGCTGCATCGGCTCAGCGGGCGGAGGGTGTCGTGCCCTGTGCGACTTGCACGGCGCGTGAGAGCTGCCGCTCGCCACCGTAAGGCATGGGCACATAGGTGGCGCCCATCGCGTCGGCCAGCGACCGCGCCGTGGCATGCGGCTGCGCCGAGGTGTCGATCAACAGCGTGGTCAGGCCCGCCAGCTTGAACTCCCGCGCGGCGAGCAGGGCGTCTTTGCCTGCCTGGGTGCGGCCCGGTGTGCCGTCGCGGGCAATGTTGGCACGGCCGTCGGTGAGGAGCACGACCACTGGTGTTTCGCCCTGCCTGCCGATCTGCTGCGCGAGTTCGCGCGCGGCGTCCATGCCTGCGGCGAGCGGCGTGCCACCACCACCGGGCAGTGCGGCCAGGCTGCGCTTGGCGCGTGCGAGCGAGCGTGTCGGTGGCAGCAGCACCTCGGCACCCTGGGCGCGAAAGGCAATCACGGCCACGCGGTCGCGCCGCACATAGCAGTCGGCCAGCAGCAATTCGACGGCACCCTTGGCTTCGGCCAGCCGGTGCAGCGCCGCAGAACCCGAGGCATCGACCACGAACAAGGTGGTGGTGGGGCGGTTCTGCCGGTAGCGCATGACGTGAAAGTCTTCGCGGCGAATCTGGATGCGGCGTGTGGCGGGTTTGGCGGTGGAGGTGCCTGGCGCCGCCCGACCCGCCGCCGCATTAGCAGGGGGCTGGCGCAGCTTTTGCCACGGGGCCGCCGCACGCAGCGTGTCCAGCACATGCAAGCGCGCGCCGTTGCGTGGCTCACCGCGCCGTGTGCCGATGGGGCGTCCGCGGCGGAGGTTTTTTTCGGCCGCACCAGCGCCGCTTCCCTTGGCCGCGCTGGTGCGCGCCTGCCCGGCCTTCAGCGCTGTCAGCAGGCCGGGCGGAATGGCGGCCAGGGCGGCTTGAACCGCCATTTCCTGCAATGCTTCTTCCAGCGCGGGTGCTGCTTCGTCATCCTCGGGTGTGTTCTCTGCGTCGGTGGGCGGCGGAGGTGCGTCCTGCGCGGAGGTGGTTTCGGGTGGTTTGAGGTCTTGTTCTGGCGGCGTTTCGGGTGTCTGGTCAGGCGAGGCGTCTTCTGGCGCCTCCTCGGCTGCCGCCGGCAAGCGGGTGGCACGCGGGCCGAGCACCAGGCGCGCCGCCAGGGTGGTGTGCTCTGCATCGACCTGTGTGGCGCCTGTCAATGCTGCTGCTGCCCTGGCTGCGCGCAGGGCCAGCCACGGCGCACGCAGCGAGGCAATGCCGAGCACGATGGCGGTGCTGCACAAGGCTTCGATGGTGCCCGGGCCGCAGACCACCGACGGCAGCAAGGCGCGGGCGGCCTCGACGTCAGCGCGTTGCCACCGGTCGTCGCTCACGGTCTGGGCTTTCTCGAAGCGTTCATCGAGCACGCAATGAAAGGCCAGCCGGTCCAGCAGGGCGGCCGGCACGGTTTCTTCATCGTTCATGCCTTCGTCGAAGGCGACCACGGCCAGCCGGGCCGGGCGGCGTTGCGTCAAGCCATCCCGCTCCAGCACCACTTCGCCCTGGTCGAGCACGGCGGCCAGATGCGCGGCCGTGCTGGCCGGCACCCGCTCGGCCATGCTGAGCAAGGCCACACCGCCATCGGTGCGGGCCAGCAGCCCCTGCTGTGCGATGGCCCGGCCGGCATGCAGTGTGGCGGCCAGATCAAGACCACCCAGCAACGCGGATTCGGTGGCACTCAGGGGGATGCGCTGCACCGGCGCGCCGGCGGGCAGCAGCGATTTCAGCAGTTCTGTCCATTCTGTGCGCAGGTCGCTGGCAGGTCCGCGCAGTGCGGCGCCGCCAAGGCCCACCGGATCAATGGCCAGCAGCGCTGCCACCAGTGCGGTGTCAGGGCTCATGAGCCCAGCAGTTCGGCCACAGCGCGCTCCACACGCACGGTGGAGCCGGCGTCGTCCAGCGGATTGCGGCGCAGGCGGTGGCGCAGGGCCGGGCCGGACACCTTGCGCAGATGCGCATCGTTGACGGCGGCGTCACCCTGCAGGGCAGCCAGTGCGCGCGCGGCACGGATCAGCGTCATGTCGCCGCGCAGGCCGTCGGTGCCGAGCGCCATGCACAGCTCCGAAGCGCGTTCGCGTGCGGCCTCGGGAATCTTCACTTCATCGAGCCGGTTGCGTGCCGACACCAGCTTGCGGCGGGTGCGGTCGCCTTCTTTTTTCCATTGCTCGGCAAAGCCCGCCGGGTCCTGTTCGAAGGCATCGCGGCGTTTGACGACCTCGATCCGGCTGGCCAGGTCGCCCGGTGTGCGGACTTCCACCGACAGGCCGAAGCGGTCCAGCAACTGCGGGCGCAACTCGCCTTCCTCGGGGTTGCCGCTGCCGACCAGCACGAAGCGCGCGGGGTGGCGCACGCTCAGGCCTTCGCGTTCCACCACGTTCTCGCCCGAGGCAGCAACGTCGATCAGCAGGTCCACCAGATGGTCTTCCAGCAGGTTCACTTCATCGATGTAGAGAAAGCCGCGATTGGCCCGCGCCAGCAGCCCGGGCTCGAAGGCCTTGACGCCTTGCGACAGGGCGCGTTCCAGGTCGAGCGCGCCCACCACACGGTCTTCGGTGGCACCGAGCGGCAAGTCCACAACAGGCACCGGCACGAGGTGTGTCTTGAGCGTTTTGCCGGAGGCCTTGAGCGCTGCGCATTCCTCGCAGCAGGCCTGGCCTTCAGCCGGGTCGCAGGCATAGCGGCAACCGACCACCGCACGCATGGGCGGCAGCAGCGCGGCGAGCGCGCGCACGGCGGTTGATTTCCCTGTGCCCCGGTCCCCCAACACCAGAATGCCACCGATACGAGGGTCCACCGCTGCGATCAGGATCGCCAGCTTCATCTCGTCCTGACCCACGATCGCTGAAAAGGGAAAAGTATTTGCCATATGAAAATGAGTATTGCACAGGCGAGCGGGCGCCGTGCACGGGGATAGTACTGAAACAGATGGTACTGAAGCGGCCGCCCTGGCGGACAGCCTGCACAGGCATCAGCCTGCTAGGAGCCAGCGGCAGGGGGCATGTCGCCCGCCTTCTTCTTCAGTGCTTCGTCCGCCAGGCGCTTGGCCTTGGCTTTCTTGACGTCCTGGAGCTGCCAGATTCCCCAGGCGAGCATCACCAGAAAAATACCGAGTTCGATCCACATGCCCATGGCCTTGCCTTTGCTGTTTTTTTGACTGCCACGACTTTCGGCGAGCGCCTGAAACTTGTCAAGGCGTACCGTGGATGGCGCCAAATCCCTCACAATGGAGGCCATGCCTTTGACTGCACCGCCCATTGATTCAGACTCCGGCAGCGCACCCCCGCTGACCTTGCTGCCCCCCGATGATTCGCAGCGCCACGTGCTGCACAACGAGGTCCATGCCCGGCCCACCGCGCGCATCCATCTGCCGGCCCTGGTGGTCTATGTGGCGGTGCTCAACGAAGGCATCAGCCGTGAACAGGAATGCCGGCATCTGCAGCAACTGCCCGGGCAAGAAGGCCTGACGACCGACAGCCTGAACGCGAACTTTCTTCGCCTTCGCCTGGACGGCTGCACCATCAAGTGGGAACGTCACACCGAGTTCACGCGCTATTCGATCGTCCAGCCGCTGCCTGACAACGCCGTGCTCGGCGCCGTCAACCCCGATCTGTTGCCGGCGTTGGCCGTGACGCCGCAATGGCTGAGCAGCATTCCGGGGCGCACGATGGCCGCCATCATGGTTGCCATGGTGCATGGCGACCTGAAGACGCCGGAGGCCACACTGGCCCAGGCCCGTGCCTGGCTGGGCGGCACACCGGTGGTGGCCTCGGTGCTGGGGCACAACGGCCACTCCTGGGCGGTGAGCGATTTCCTGCTCCGCCCCGATGGCTTTGAACGCATCCTGGTGGTGGCGCCAGCCGACATCACGGGGACGCGGGCAGGGCGGGTGTCCCAGCGCCTGCTGGAGATGGAAACCTATCGTCTGATGGCCCTGCGTGGCTTGCCGGTGGCCAAGCAGCTCGGCCCCATGCTGTCGCAATCGGAAGATGCACTGGCCGACATCATGGCCAGCCTTGAAAACAAGGCCGCGTCAGACCAGGAACTGCTGGACACGCTGGTCTCGCTGGCCGCGAGGGTGGAGCGCGCCATCGCCGAGCATGTGTACCGTTTTTCGGCCACGCGCGCCTACGACGTGCTGGTCTCGCAGCGTATTACCGAACTGCGTGAGAAAGCCATTTCCGGTACCCAGACGATGGGTGAATTCATGCAGCGCCGGTTGTCCCCGGCGATTGCCACGGTGGCGGCCACCGCGCAGCGCCTGACGTCGCTGTCAGAGCGTGTAGCCCGTACCAGTGCCTTGCTGCGCACACGGGTGGACATTGCCACCGAGGTGCAGAACCAGCAGTTGCTGGAAAAGCTCACCCGCGGCCAGGAACTGCAGCTTCAGCTGCAGACCACGGTGGAAGGGCTGTCGATTGCCGCCATCTCCTACTACGTGGTGAGTCTTTTGCTCTATGGGGGCAAGGCGCTCAAGGCTGCCGGCATGCCGCTCAACCCGGAGATCGCTGCCGGTGCGGCCGTGCCGCTGGTGTTGTGGGTGGCGTGGACCGCCACGCGGCGCATCCACAACAGGCTCAACAGCAAACTGCGCAGCAAAGCCAGCCTGTAAGCCACAGGTATCGGCCCAAGCCGGG
Source organism: Synechococcus sp. UW140 (assembly GCA_943370905.1). Classification (GTDB taxonomy): domain Bacteria; phylum Pseudomonadota; class Gammaproteobacteria; order Burkholderiales; family Burkholderiaceae_C; genus Polaromonas. Next base: position 187,606 of record CALRSS020000007.1, on the reverse strand, counting down.
CCGATGGCATGTGCGGCCGGTGAGCGGCGTCAGTTCACCATCACCAGCTTGCCCATGACGCCCCGTGAGCCCATGTGCGCATAAGCGGCCTTGAGTTCTGCCATCGGCATGGTCCGGTCGATCACCGGCTTGACCTTGCCTTGCGCATACCAGGTGGCCAGCTCGCGCATCATCGCGGCATTGGCCTCGGGCTCGCGCTTGGCGAAGTCGCCCCAGAACACCCCCACGATGGACGCGCCCTTGAGCAGCGGCAGGTTCAGCGGCAGGGCAGGGATCGGCCCCGAGGCAAAGCCCACCACCAGATAGCGGCCGCGCCAGGCGATGGACCGGAAGGCCGGCTCGGTGAAGTCGCCGCCCACCGGGTCGTAGATCACGTCCGGCCCCTTGCCGCCGGTGAGGGCCTTGATCTCGTCGCGCAGATTGCTGCGGGTGTAATTGATGGTGGCGTCCGCACCGATGGATTGGCACAGCGCGCATTTCTCGTCGGTCGAGGCCGCAGCAATCACGCGGGCACCGGCCGCCTTGGCGATCTGGATGGCGGCGGTGCCCACGCCACCGGCCGCACCCAGCACCAGCACGGTCTCGCCCGCCTTGAGCTGGGCACGGTCTACCAGCGCATGCCAGGAGGTGGCATAGATCATGATGAAGGCCGCTGCATCCACATGCGGGAACCCGGGCGGCAAGGGCATGCACAGTGCCGCTGGCGCAAGGGTGTGGGTGCCAAACCCGCCGGTGCCCGAAAGGCAGGCCACGCTCTGGCCCACCTGCAAATGCTTGACGCCTTCACCCACGGCCTGCACGACGCCTGCGTACTCGGAGCCGGGCACAAATGGCAGGGGCGGCTTCATCTGGTATTTGTTCTGCACGATCAGCAGGTCGGGGAAGTTCAGGCTCGCCGCCTTGATTTCCACCAGCACCTCACCGGCCTTGGGCTGGGGTGTGGGCACTTCTTTCCAGGTCAGCGCGTCGACGCCGGTCGGGTTGTCGCAAATCCAGGCATGCATGGGGTGTCTCCGGGGGGGTGATACTGAAATGGCTGGCTCACATCATAGGCACTGCGCGGTGCGGCGTGCATGGCCTTGCCGCAGCGTCTGTCGCGGCGGTGACCGTAAAATGCCCTGATGAAAATCCTGATCTGCAACGACGACGGTTACCAGGCCAGCGGCATCATCGCCCTGTATGAAGCACTCAAGACCCTCGCCGATGTGGAAGTGGTGGCACCTGAGCAGAACAACAGCGCCAAATCGAATGCGCTGACGCTGCATTCGCCCATGTATGTGCACACCGCCGCCAACGGCTTTCGCTACATCAATGGCACGCCGGCCGACTGTGTGCACATTGCCCTCACCGGGCTGCTGGGTTACCGGCCCGACCTGGTGGTGTCTGGCATCAACAACGGCGCCAACATGGGCGACGACACGATTTACTCCGGCACCGTGGGCGCGGCGATGGAGGGCTATCTGTTCGGCATTCCGGCGATTGCCTTTTCGCAGACGGAAAAAGGCTGGGCCCATATCGATGTCGCCGCGCAGCGCGCCCGCGAGCTGGTGCAGCAACTGATGCCCTCGCTGGAAGCCGTGAGCCATGGCGCCGAGCCGACGCTCGCGCCCTGGCTGCTCAACGTCAACATTCCCAACCTGCCCGATGACCAGATCAAGGGCGTGAAGGTGGCGCGGCTGGGCCGGCGGCACGCGGCTGAACGCGTCATCACCCAGACCAGCCCCCGCGGCGAAACCATGTACTGGATCGGAGGCGCGGGCCCTGCCAAGGAGGCCGGCGACGGCACTGATTTTCATGCCACGGCCCAGGGTTTTGTCTCCATCACGCCGCTGCATGTGGACTTGACCGACCACGAACGCCTGCCTTACTGGGTGCAGACAGCAGCCCGTCTGACCTCGGTGCACGCTTGAACACCGCGTGATGAAGCCTGTATCCAAACCGCCGGTCCGGCCGGCGAACGGCAAGGCGGCGGGCGCGAAGCCGCCATCGACTGTCAAGGCACCGCGTCCCGGATTTCCGGTGCGCCTCAATCCGTCGGCAGGTGTGCCGTCGGCGACCAAACCGGCGGCAGGGCATGCACAGAAGGCGCCCGTTCTGCTAGCCAAAACCCTGCACAGGGCGGCGCCGCTGGTGGTGCCTGGCGGCGTGGGCCTGGACTCACAGGCGGTGCGGGCACGCATGGTGCACAAGCTGGCAGCGCAGGGGGTGTCAGACCCCCGTGTGCTGGCCGCCATGGGGGCGGTGGAGCGCCACCGTTTTGTGGACACCGCACTGGTGAACCAGGCCTATGAAGACACCAGCCTGCCGATCGGACTGGGCCAGACCATCTCCAAGCCCAATGTGGTGGCCCGCATGCTGGAGCTGCTGCGTGCTGGTCTGCCGCCCGGAGGCACCGGCAAGCTCGGCCGTGTTATGGAGATCGGCACTGGCTGTGGCTACCAGGCGGCCGTGTTGAGCCACCTGGCCACGGAGGTCTACAGCATCGAGCGCCTGCGCGGCCTGCATGACAAGGCCCGCGAGAATCTGCGCACGCTGCGCCTCCCCAACGTGCACCTGCTGTTTGGCGACGGCATGGTGGGCTATGCCAAGGGCGCGCCGTACGCAGCCATCATCGCGGCGGCAGGTGGTGAGGCCATTCCGGCCGCCTGGATAGAGCAACTGGCCGTGGGCGGGCGGCTCGTGGCGCCGGTGCAGACGGCCGGCGGCGCCCAGGCGCTGGTGGTGGTGGACAAAACCCCCGAGGGCATTCGGCAGACCTTGCTGGAGGCGGTTCACTTTGTGCCCTTAAAATCGGGTGTTAGCTGACCAGTGCGCAGTGCGCGAGCGTCGCACGGTATCGGCAAAGGCCACCGGAGCGTCCGCGTCCCGCGGGCAGCGTCCCACACATTGCAGATGGAAGACGGAAGACGAAAGCACCCATGAATCAAACGGTACAGTCCAGCAGCTTCACCCACGCCCAAGACCTCCTGCAGTCTTCCGGCAAGGCCCCTGGCCGCAAGGCTGGAACGACGCTTTGGCACGGTCTGTCGCTCGCGCTGCTGTCGGTGGGGCTGATGGCCGGCTGCGCGTCGCGCGGCGGCGGTCCGGCGCCGGTGGAAGATCGCGGCACAGGCATGTCGCGGCAAGGTGGCGCTGTGGATGCCTCTGGCGTCAAACAATTGCCGGGCTTTGAAAATGCCGGCAAGCCCGGCTACTACACCGTCAAGCCCGGCGATACCCTGATCCGGATCGGGCTGGACAGCGGCCAGAACTGGCGTGACATCGTTCGCTGGAACAACCTTGAAAATCCCAACGTCATCGAAGTGGGGCAAGTCCTGCGGGTGGTGCCGCCCGCCGACAATGTGGCCGTGGTGACGCGCCCGGTGTCTTCCGGAACAGCCAACAGCACCAGCCCGGCACCGGCACAGGCCGCTTCGGCTGCCAGCCCGGCACCCAGCCAGCCCGCACCGCCGCCGTCTGGTGAGGAAGACATCGCCTGGATCTGGCCGGCACAAGGTACCCTGGTCGCCGGATTCGACGAGGCCAAGAACAAGGGCTTTGACATCAGCGGCAAATCAGGCGACCCGGTGCTGGCGTCTGCCGACGGACGCGTGGTGTATGCCGGTGCCGGCCTGCGGGGTTACGGCAACCTGATCATCCTCAAGCACAACAACACCTTTCTGACGGCCTATGCGCACAACCAGACGCTGCTCGTCAAGGAAGACCAGTCGGTGAAAAAAGGCCAGAAAATCGCCGAGATGGGCAACAGCGATGCGGATCGCGTGAAGCTGCACTTCGAGATCCGCCGTCAGGGCAAGCCTGTGGACCCGGCCAAATACCTGCCGGCCAAGTAAAGAGCCACAGCCGGACCTCCCCGAAAAGCCCTGCATGCAGGGCTTTTTTCATGTTGGTACGGGTGATGGCGGCGGTGCGATTTCGTCATAACCCCTGCCGCGAAACTCCAGCAGATCGATGCCGTGCCCGAATGGGTCGGCAAGGCCGGCGATACGCCCCCAGAGTCGGTCCGTCACCGGCATTTCCAGAACGGCACCGTGCGCCAGCAGCCGGTCGATCGCGGTCTCCATGTCGTCCACCACAAAGTCGAGATGGACCGGTGTCCAGTGGCGCCGGTAATCGCGAACGGCATCGAGGCCCGTCACGGGATGGCTGTCGGCCGGGTTCACCAGCAGGTCAATCGTGCTGCTGGCGCCCAGCAACTCGACAAACTGGTCGCTGAAGCGCCGGCCCACATGCAGCCCCAGCCCGGCGGTGTAGAAGGTGATGGCTTGCGCCATGTCGTTCACGTCGATGCAAATGCGCAATTCCATGCAAGCTCCCCGGTGAGGAAGCCATGGTGCCAGACATACCGCGTGTCACGCCAGTGTCTGGCGCAAGAATCCCGGGGCGGACCTGAGACAATTCGGGGATGACAGAAGAACAAGCTGCCCCGCACGATGCTGCCGCACCCGGGTACCTGCCGGATATCCTGAACGTCGAGTCCCTGGACATCGAGGCCCAGGGCATTGCACACCGGGCCGATGGCAAAGTGGTGTTCATCGAGGGCGCACTGCCGTTCGAGCAGGTTACGGCCAATGTGTATCGCAAGAAAAGCAGTTTTGAAAAAGCCGTGGTGATGGCGATTCACCGCGAGTCCTCGCAGCGCGTGCGTCCAGCGTGCCCGCATTTCGGAATGCATACCGGCGCTTGCGGCGGCTGCAAGATGCAGCACCTGCATGCCGGGGCGCAAGTGGCGGTGAAGCAGCGCGTGCTGGAAGACAACCTGCTGCACATCGGCAAGGTCAGGGCGGACAACCTACTGCGCCCCATCGAAGGGCCGACCTGGGGCTACCGCTACCGTGCACGTTTGTCTGTGCGCTTCGTGCGCAAGAAAAACGCCGTGCTGGTCGGCTTCCACGAGCGCAAGAGCAGTTATGTGGCCGACATGGGCGAATGCCCCGTGCTGCCACCCCATGTGAGTGACATGCTGTTGCCGCTGCGCGAACTGATTGCCAGCATGGACGCCCGTGAAACCGTGCCGCAGATCGAGCTGGCCTGTGGCGACACCGTGACCGCGCTGGTGCTGCGGCACATGGCGCCGCTGAGCCAAGCGGACCGCGGCCGCCTGCGTGTGTTCGCGCAGGCGCGGCCCGGCCTGCAGTGGTGGCTGCAGCCGGGCGGGCTGGACACCGTGGCCTTGCTGGAGTCCGATGACGCTGCGGCGCCTGGCATGGCGCTGAGCTATGGCTTGCCTGAATTTGGCATCACCATGCCGTTCCGGCCCACCGACTTCACGCAGGTCAATCCGCACATCAACCAGGTGCTGGTGTCGCGCGCGCTGCGCCTGCTGGCCGTCCAGCCGCAGGAGCGCGTGATCGACTGGTTCTGCGGCCTCGGCAACTTCACCCTGCCGCTGGCCACGCGTGCCCGCGAGGTGCTGGGCATCGAAGGCAGCGAGGCGCTGGTGGCGCGCTCCCGTGAGAACTTTGCGAAAAATCAGGCGGCATCTCCCGCTCGTCGGGCGCTGGCGGCCACGGAGTTTGTAGCGAGGAACCTGTTCGAGATGACACCCGCCATGCTGGTCAAGGATGGTCAGGCTGACAAATGGCTGGTGGATCCGCCGCGTGAGGGCGCTTTCGAGCTGTTCAAGTCGCTGGCCGCCCTGCAGCGGCAAATCAGCACCGGTGTGCCCTGCGACGATGGCGATCAGCAGCAGAGCCTGGCCTTGGGCGACTGGGCACCGCCGCAGCGCATCGTCTATGTGAGCTGCAACCCGGCGACCCTGGCCCGTGACGCTGGCGTGCTGGTGGACAGCGGCGCCTGGCGCTGCAGTTCGGCGGGCGTGGTGAACATGTTCCCGCACACGGCGCATGTGGAGAGCATTGCCGTGTTTGACCGGATCTGAATCATCCGGGCGATCCGGGGTGCTGTGGTGGGCGAGCGCGAAATAGCGCGGCATGAAAAAAGGGCCCGCAGGCCCTTTTTGTTTTCCATCGATGCCGGCTCGCGTCAGTCGCGCTCGCCGCCGAAGATGCCAAGCAGCGAGAGCAGGGCCTGGAACACGTTGAACAGGTCCAGGTACAGCGCCAGCGTGGCGCTGATGTAGTTGGTCTCGCCACCATCGATGATCTGCTTGAGGTCATACAGCATGTAGGCGCTGAAAATCGCAATCACGGCCACCGAAATCGCCAGCATGCCGGCCGTCGAGCCGACAAAGATGTTGATGATGCCGCCGATCATGACCACGATGGCGCCCACGAACAGCCATTTGCCCATGCCGGAAATGTCGCGCTTGATCACGCTGGCCAGTGAGGCCATCACGAAAAACACGCCTGCGGTGCCGCCCATGGCGGTCATGATGAGTTCGGAGCCGTTCTTGAAGCCCAGGATCATGCCGATCATGCGCGAGAGCATCAGGCCCATGAAGAAGGTGAATGCGAGCAGCACGGGCACGCCGGCCGCCGAGTTCTTGGTCTTTTCAATCGCGAACATGAAGCCGAAGGCGCCGCCCAGGAACACGATCAGCCCCAGCCCGCCCGTAAGCGCAGTAGTGATGCCGGTGGCCACACCCACCCATGCGCCGAGCACGGTGGGCAGCAGGCTCAAGGCCAGCAGCCAGTAGGTGTTGCGCAGCACGCGGTTGCGCTGCTCGGCCGGCGAGGCAGCGCCGTAACCGACCGGCTGGAGTACTTGGACGTTGTCGTTCATGGATCAGGTCTCCCGATAGCCTGCAAATGCGGGCAAAGTCATTTTAGGGTGCGACCCTGTGTTTTCAATCAATTCCCCCACGGCACCCCCTACTTTTTGTAAGGGTTCTATAAGCCTTTTTGCGGGCAATGACCGGCGGGGCCACTCTCAAATCCTGTCCAAACATGCGTATGCTCGAGGGCTGGCAATTTTGTCTTGCTGACCCGTTCAACCCCTCCAAACATCCCCAAAACATGAAAACCAAAGCATTTCTCGAATCCGCAGACGTGAAAACCATCGTGGCCGCCGCCGAGGCTGAAGCCCTGAAGAACAGCTGGGCTGTCACGATTGCGGTGGTGGACGACGGCGGTCATCTGCTGCACCTGCATCGCCTGGACGGCGCCCCCGCCATTTCGGCCCACATCGCACCCGCCAAGGCGCACACGGCCGCGATGGGCCGTCGCGAGAGCAAAATCTACGAAGACACCATCAACGGTGGCCGCATGTCCTTCCTGTCAGCACCGCTGCTCAGCGGCATGCTCGAAGGTGGCGTTCCAGTGATGAAGGACGGCCAGTGCATCGGCGCTGTGGGCGTGAGTGGCGTGAAATCGACCGAAGACGTGCAGATTGCGCGCGCCGGTCTGGCCGCGCTGGGCCTCTGAGTTCAGGCCTCCAGCCGTTTAAAAGCCGGCCTGTGGGCCGGCTTTTTCATGGGCGCAGCACTGTGCGATGAGGCAGTGGCTTACTTGGTCAGAATCAGTTTGCCGAGCCGTGTGGCCTGCAGGCGGTACAGCACGCCGTTGTGGCTGATGTCCACGGCTTTTTGTCCCCGCAGGATGTCCATGCTGTCCACGGTGCCGTCCGGCCGGCGGGCAGGGGTTGGCACGTCACCGGAATGACCTTGATTGGGTGTCGGTGTTGCTGGCAGGCTCAAAAGCGATGGGGCAAGGGACATGGCGCAGGCGTGGGGCTGGAGTGACTGACTCGACGATCAATACTAAATGATAACCATTCTCATTTAAAAGTCAAGCAAAAAACATGGCGTGAGGCATGTCACGGCGCTGGCTCGGTGATGAAGCCGATCTTGCGCAGACCGGCCCGCTGGGCAGCAGCCATGGCCTGCACCACGCGCTCGTAGCGCACGGCTTTGTCGCCGCGGATGTGCAGGTCAGGCTGCGGGCTCTGGGCGGCTGCAGCCTGCAGCCGTGCTGGGAGGGCGTCGTCGGCCACGGGCGTGTCGTTGAGGAAATAGCGGCCTGCGGCGTCCACGCTCAGGCGCAGGGTGTCGGGCTGGATGTTCTGTGCCGCGCTGCTGGCGCGCGGCAAGTCAATGTTGACGGAGTCCTTCATCACCGGAATCGTGATGATGAAGATGATGAGCAGCACCAGCATGATGTCCACCATGGGCGTCATGTTGATCTCGTTCATCACCTCGTCGGTGTCGTCCTGGGTGCCAAAGGCCATGGTGTGCTCCGGGTTCGGCGTCGGGCTCAGGCGGACTTGATCGGCACGATCCGGGCGGAGCCGCTGGACCCACTGGAACCGTTCGAGCCCACGCGTGCACCGGTCACAAAGTAGGCATGCAGGTCGTGTGCGAAGCGGCCGAGCTTTTGCAGCACCCCTTTGTTGCCGCGCACCAGCGCGTTGTAGCCCAGCACCGCCGGGATGGCCACCGCCAGGCCCAGCGCGGTCATGATCAGCGACTCGCCAATCGGCCCGGCCACCTTGTCGATGGTCGCCTGGCCTGCCGCGCCGATGGAGAGCAGCGCATGGTAAATGCCCCAGACCGTGCCGAAGAGGCCCACGAAGGGCGCAGTGGAGCCGACGGACGCCAGAATGGCCAGGCCCGACTGCAGCTTGCCGGTGAACTCGTCAATCACGTTGCGCAGGGTCCGCGTGACCCAGTCGCTCACATCCAGCGTATCGTGCAGTTGCGCCCGGGTGTTGCTGTGGTGCAGCGTGGCTTCGCGGCCCTGCTGGGCCAGTTGGCGGAAGGGGTTGGCCGGGTCGTTGCCGAGGGCGGCAAGCCCGGCGGCGAAGTCCTCGCTGTGCCAGAAGGCTTCTGCGGCCTGCGAGACCTTTTTGTAGCGCAGCAGGTCCAGCGTCTTGATGATGATGACCATCCACGAGGCCAGCGACATGGCCAGCAGCAACAGGGCGACGGCCCGGGTCACGATGTCGCCCTGGCTCCAGACGTGGGCGAGGCCAAATTGTGAATTCATGAATCAGTACTCCAGGGTTCAAAGAGGGGGTGGTTCGCACGCACAGGGTGCGACCACGGACGTCAGGTCTGTCAGGTTTTTCCGGTTTGTCAGCTGCCGCTTCGCAGTTGCCAGCGGATGGGAACGTTGAACGCCATCGCTTCCGGCACGCCGTTGCGCTTGCCAGGTACGTAGCGCCAGCGCATCACGGTGTCGTAGGCGGCCTTGTCCAGCCGGGGGAAGCCGCTGGAGCTGACCAGCTCGGCGCGCTGCGGCCGTCCGTCGGTGCCTATCCACACCTTGTAAACCACGTTGCCCTGTTCGCCAAGTCGCTCGCTCAGCGGCGGGTAGGGCGGTTTGGGGTTCTGCAGGTAATCGGCGTCGCTGGACGGGAGCTGCACCACGGCGGAGGCGGCGCTGGAACTGTTGGTGGCGCCGGTTGCCGCCGCGGAGGGTGCAGCAGCAACGGCCGTCAACGGGGCGGGTGCCTGGGCCTCCGCAGAGGCCGCGGGCGCGGGTGTTGTCTCCGTCACGGCCATTGACTGTGGTTGCGACTGTGGTGCTGACGGGGTGATCGCCTTGCGTTTTTCGGGCACAGGGGCCGGCGCCTGGGTTGCCGCAGGCGGCAGGGGAGTGGGCGCATCGGCAGGGGCTGTGACCCACTGCGCGATCAGCTCGGCCGGCACCACCAGCTCGGCTGTACGCATCAGCAGGCCGCTCTGCAAGGCCCAGATCAGGCCGACATGCAGGCTGACCACTGCCAGCGCAATTGAGACATTGCGGCTGAGAGGCCACCGCCTGACTGGCAGCTGGCCGGGGTGTGGAGACAAGGCGGAGTTCATCGATCCATCGGTCCGTCGGTTGAAGGGGGTCGCACGAAAATCAGCGTTGCAGGATCCAGAACGTGGCACCGACCAACAGCGCCAGACTGATCACCAGGACGTCCATCAGCAGCTCCGGGGCGCTTCAGGCTGGGCCGGTTGGCGTTGTGCGGCGCTGGCTGGCGTACGGTGTGAATCATTATCGGGGAGAGCATGGCGACGGGCGTCACAAGGGAAAAAGGAGGGAAAAGAGAAATTGCCGGGAGGTCTGCGCCTGATCAACCCCTTGTGGTGCAGAGGCGGGCGCGTGGACGGGGCGGTCAGGATGCCCGTCATACATCGGCCCACATGCGCAGCAGATTGTGATAGCAGCCCGTGAGCCGGACCACTTCGGCGCTCTCTGCCGGTGTGCTGCCGGTGGACCCGATGGCATGGGCACGCGCCAGCTCCTGGCGGCGCAGCGCGGTGATGGCCATGTCCATGTCGTACAGCAGGCGACGTTGCGCGTCATGCCGCACCATGCTTTCGACCCAGAAGAAGCAGGCCAGGCGCTCGCCCCGCGTCACGGGCTCTACCCGGTGCACCGAGGTGCCTGGATACATCACCAGGTCACCCGCTTCAAACTTGATACGCTGCTCGCCATAAGTGTCCTGCACCACGAGCTCGCCGCCGTCGTAACTCGCCGGATCGCTGAGGAACAGCGTGCACGCGATGTCGGTGCGCACATGCCGGGCCGTGGCGGCATGGGTGCGTACCGCGTTGTCGATGTGGTCGCCAAAATGGTTGGTGGTACCGCTGTAGCGGTTGAAGAGCGGCGGGTACACCGAGCGCGGCAGCGCACCGGTCACGAACATCGGGTGTCGGGCCAGTGCCACCGACACCAGGTGCCTGGCCTGCTGCGCCGCCGGCAGGTCTTCCGGCAGCTGCTGGTTGTTTTTCACCGCGCCGCTCTGGCTGCCTGCCGTGACGCGGCCATCGGCCCAGTCGGCGGCCAGCACCAGCTGGCGTACCTGCGTGAGCTCGTCGGGGGTCAGGACTTGATGGATTCGCAGCAGCATGGTGGTGATTTCAGAAACGGCTGGTGAGGGTGATCCGCACGCTACGCTCCGGCCCGGGCGCGGCGAAGCCACGGTAGAGGGTGTTGTAGTAGACCTTGTTGAACAGGTTGTCGATGTTCAGCTTGACCGTGTTGTCGGCATTGACGCGGTACTCGACCAGCGCATCGGCTTTCACATAACCCGGGGCGCGGTTGGCGCTGGTCACGCTGTTGGCGGGTTTGTTCTGGCTGACAGCGGTGAAGCCGCCGCCGATTCGCCAGCGGTCATCGATGCGCCAGGTGGTGAACAGCGTGGCCTGACGGCTGGGGCTGAGGCCCGGGTTCTGGCCCACTTCGGCCTGTCCCGCAGCATTGGAGCCAGCCTGGTCGATCACCGCCCGGAGAAAGCCAATGCCTGCAAACACATCCCAGCTGGGTGTGATGCGGCCGGCCACTTCAAACTCCAGCGCATCGGTGTGGCGCCGGCCGGACAGCAGGTAGGAATTGTTGGCCGTGTCGATGTCGGTGTTGCGTTCGTTGTATTTGTCGGTGCGGGTGAGGGCTGTGCGCAGCGACAGATCGCCGTCGTACAGCTCCCACTTGGCGCCGATCTCCATGTTGCGGCTGCTCTCCGGTGGGGTGTTGGCCGATTGCGGATCGAACTGGTAGAGGTCGCCCGAGGTGTTGAAGGAGGTTCCCCAGGCCACGTAATAGCTGGTTTCCAGGTCGGGCTGGTACATCAGGCCCAGGCGCTTGCTGAGCAGCGTATCCGAGCGCGACAGTGGTGTGTTGTTGGGTGCGGTGTTGCCGCTGCGGTTGAAGTCGCCGCTGAAATGGTCCACCCGCAGGCCGCCCACCAGTTTCCAGGTGGGCGTCAGGTCTATCGTGTCCTGCACATAGACGCCCAGCGTGGTGGCACGAAAGTCTGTAGCGATGCGCTCGGTAAGGTTGCCGGCCATGCCCGCACTGCCCGGGTTGCCAGCCGTGGTGGAGGGCTTGTTGGCGATCAGAAAGGGGTAGGTGGAGCGGCTGGAGTTCTCGACCGCGTACTCGGCCCCCACCAGGATCTGGTGGCGGCGGTTGAACCACTGCGTGTTGGTGAGGTAGTCGGTCTGCAAAAAGGTGTGATGCTCCTTGCCCGCCTTGGCGTTGGTTCGGCGGTTGACGACCGTGTCGGCGCTCAGGTTGGCGGTGGTTGTGCCGGCTGCAAAGCTCGATTGCGTGGCCCACATCGCGCGTGCGTAGTAGCCATCGCGCAGCGTCGTCTTGAGGCTGCTGCCGTCAATCCAGCGGTGGGTGTGTGAGAGCGTCAGCACATCGGCACTGTCGTTCTGGAAATCGGAATCCAGCCCGTACCAGTAGCGGTTGGTGGGCGAGGGCGCCGGCCTGTCGTTGAGCCACGCGAAACCCCAGTCGGGCTTGTCGTTGTAGTGCAGGTGGTAGTAGCCGATCTGGAATTCGTCGGCGGTGTTGATGCCAAAGCGGTAGTCCAGCGCCAGGCCGCGGCGGTGGGTGGCCGCACCGGTGTTGTCGCCGCGGCCATTGGCGTCGGTTGCCATCGCGTTGATGCGCAGGGCGGCGTTGTTGTCAAGCTTGAAATTGAAGTCGCCCTGATAGCGCTGGTAGCCGTCGGTGCCCACCGTGGCATTGAGCTCATGCCCGGTGGCAAGGCCCGGCTGCTTGCTCACCTGGTTGATGATGCCGCCAGTGGAGCCCCGGCCAAACAGCATGGAGGCTGCGCCGCGCAGCACCTCGATGCGGTCGACGTTGAAGGTGTCGCGGTTGTACTGGGCAATGTCGCGCATGCCGTCAAGGTAGATGTCGCCCGCCGCGCTGAAGCCGCGCAGCCGGATGTTGTCGCCGACGCGGCCGCCTTCACCCGCCTCGAAGGTGATGCCGACGACGTTTTCCAGCGCGCTCTTCATGCTGTCCTTGCCCTGGTCGTGGATCAGCTTGTCATTCACCACCGTGAGGGACTGCGGAATGTCCTTGGCCGGAACCGGCACCTTGCCCACGCTGGTGATGCCGCTCTGGTAGGTGGCGCTGCGACGGTCGGCGGGCTCCTGTGTGCCGGTGATGGTGATCGGGGCCAGGGTTTTGCCTTCCGCCGTTGTGGTGTCGGTTTCAGGGGCCCGGGTGCCTTGCGCCCAGGTGGAAACCGATACGGCGAGCATCAGCGCGCCGAGCGGAAGAGGATGTGGGACGGGATATTTTTCAGAGGTGTCTGAAGAACGTGCAGAAATGCGAGCAGCCATGTGAACCATCTGGGCCAGAGTCGGCCTCCAAGCGGGAATTCGCCAGTTGGCGAGGACCCGGGTGATTGGGAAATGGCTTGGCTGGTTTGCGTCGGCACTGACATGAGGTCAGGAGCGCAAGTTGGCTGGCTGCGAATGAATGAATCAGGTTGAAGTGTATATCAAATGAGAATCATTCGCAAATAAATTTAGAATTAAAAGGCTTTTGCACCGTTCGGCTTGAGAAACAACAAAGCCCGCCGGAGCGGGCCTTGCAATGCGGTGTGCAGACGGGTTCAGTGCGCTGCTGCCGTCGCTTTTTCGGTACCCGTTGCTGGCGTGCGAATGAGGTAATCAAACGCACCCAGCGCTGCCTTGGCCCCGTCACCGGCGGCAATGATGATCTGCTTGAAGGGCACGGTGGTCGCATCGCCGGCTGCGAAGACGCCCGGTACCGAGGTCTGGCCGCGCGCATCCACAATGATCTCGCCGTGCCTGGACAGCTCGACCACGCCCTTGAGCCAGTCGGTGTTGGGTACCAGGCCGATCTGGATGAACACGCCTTCGAGCGGCACGGTTTTCAACTCGCCGCTGGCGCGGTCCTTGTAGACCAGACCGGTGACCTTCTGGTCGCCGGTGATCTCGGTGGTCTGCGCGTTGGTGATCACCTCGACGTTGGCAAGGCTCATCAGCTTGCGCTGCAGCACCGCATCGGCGCGCAGTGCGGTGTCGAACTCGATCAGCGTCACATGGCCGACGATACCGGCCAGATCAATCGCCGCCTCGACGCCCGAGTTGCCGCCGCCGATCACGGCCACACGCTTGCCCTTGAACAGCGGTCCGTCACAGTGCGGACAGTAGGCCACGCCCTTGTTCTTGAACTCGTACTCACCCGGCACATTGATGTTGCGCCAGCGCGCGCCGGTGGAGATGATGACCGACTTGCTTTTCAGCGAGGCGCCGCTCTCCAGCTGGATCTCGATCAGGTCCTTGCCGTCGCCGCTGCCTGGCCGCAGCGCCTTGGCGCGTTGCAGGTTCATGATGTCGACGTCGTAGTTGCGCACGTGCTCTTCCAGCGCATGGGCAAACTTGGGGCCTTCGGTTTCCTTGATCGAGATGAAGTTCTCGATGCCCAGAGTGTCCAGCACCTGGCCGCCGAAACGCTCCGAGGCCACGCCGGTGCGGATGCCCTTGCGTGCGGCATACACGGCCGCGGCCGCGCCGGCCGGGCCGCCGCCGACGATCAGTACGTCGAAGGGGTCCTTGGCATCGATCTTTTTGGCTTCGCGCTCGACGCCGCTGGTGTCGATCTTGGCGAGGATTTCTTCCAGGCTCATGCGGCCGTTGCCGAACATGGTGCCGTTGAGGAAGACCGTCGGCACGCCCATGATCTCGCGCTCTTTCACTTCATCCTGGAAGGTGCCGCCTTCGATCATGGTGGTCTTGATGCGCGGGTTCTGCACCGCCATCAGGTTCAGCGCCTGCACCACGTCCGGGCAGTTGTGGCAGGTCAGCGAAACGTAAATCTCGAAGTCCAGATCGCGGTCCAGCGCGCGGATCTGGTCGAGGATGGCTTGCTCCACCTTGGGCGGGTAGCCGCCGATCTGCAACAGTGCCAGGATCAGCGAGGTGAATTCATGGCCCATGGGCAGGCCGGCAAAACGCGGGCCGTGGTTTTCGCCCGGGCGGTTGATCGAGAACGAGGGTTTGCGGTGCGGGTCGTCGCGGCTCTCGGTCAGCTTGACCAGCGGCGACGAGTCGGCCACGTCTTTCAGCAGCGACAGCACTTCGCCCGAGGCTTCGCTGTTGTCGAGCGAGGCCACGATCTCGATCGGCTGCGTGGCGCGCTCAAGGTAGGCTTTCAGTTGGGCTTTGGTGTCTGCGTCAAGCATGGCGATCTCGCTTCTCTAGGTCTGTGTCGTGTCAAAAGGAAAAAAGAGGAACAAAAAAGCCCGGGGCACACCGAGGTGTGCATCGCCCGGGCTCGGGTCGCAGCGGCTTAGATCTTGCCGACGAGGTCGATCGACGGTGCAATCGTCTTGGCGCCTTCGTTCCACTTGGCAGGGCAGACCTGGCCGGGGTGGGCGGCGGTGTACTGGGCGGCTTTGAGCTTGCGCAGGGTTTCTTTCACGTCACGGGCGATTTCGTTCGAGTGAACTTCGGCCGTCTTGATCACGCCCTCAGGGTTGATCACGAAGGTGCCGCGCAGTGCCAGGCCTTCTTCAGGGATGAACACGTCGAAAGCCTTGGTCAGCGTGTGAGTGGGGTCGCCCACCAGCGGGAACTTGGCCTTGCCCACGGCAGGGGAGGTCTCGTGCCACACCTTGTGCGAGAAATGCGTGTCGGTGGTCACGATGTAGACCTCTGCGCCAGCCTTCTGGAATTCGGCGTAGTTGTCGGCCGCGTCTTCGACTTCGGTCGGGCAGTTGAAGGTGAAGGCGGCCGGCATGAAGATCAGGACCGACCATTTGCCTTTGAGCGATTCGTTGGACACCTCAATGAATTTGCCATTGAGGAAGGCCTGGGTCTTGAAAGGCTGGACGGGGGTGTTGATCAGGGACATCTGCAAGTTTCCTTTTGTGTCGGTTGGCGTGAAAAAATTCTCAACTGAGAAGCATAAGGGCGGCTGGCCCATCAATCCAATAAATTAAATAGATTCACCCCATCGATTTTGACTATCGACTGGTGACTGACCGCCAACGCGACCGTTTGGCGGTGGACGGCAGGATCGAAAAGGCAGGTTCAGTACTCCAGCCGCTCCGGCCGGATTTCCTGCAGGATGGTGGTGGCGATTTCCTCAATCGACTTGGTGGTGGTCGAAAGCCAGCGAATGCCTTCGCGCCGCATCATCGCCTCGGCCTCGTGGATTTCATGGCGGCAGTTGGCCAGGCTCGCATACACCGAGTTCGGTCGCCGCTCATTGCGGATCTGGCTCAGCCGCTCGGGCGCAATCGTCAGGCCGAAAATCTTCTTGCGGTGCGGCACCAGCGCGGGCGGCAGTTGCCGGCGGTCAAAGTCTTCGGGGATCAGCGGGTAGTTCGATGTCTTGATGCCGTACTGCATTGCCAGGTACAGCGATGTGGGTGTCTTGCCGCTGCGGCTCACGCCAACCAGAATCACTTCCGAGCTCTGCAGATCGCGGTTGCTCTGGCCGTCGTCATGGGCCAGCGAGAAATTGATGGCCTCGATGCGGTTGTCGTATTCCTGGCTTTTGGACGCGTCTGAAAACCGGCCCACCCGGTGGTTGGACTTGATGCCCAGCTCGCCCTCCAGCGGCGCGACGAACATGCCGAACATGTCGAGCAGCATGCCGTTGCAATGCCCTTTGATGACCGCGAGGATCTCCATGTTGACCAGCGTGGTGAACACGATAGGGCGCTTGCCCTCGGTGTCGGCCGTGTGGTTGATCTGCCGGACCGCCTGATGTGCCTTGTCCACGCTGTCGATGAAAGGCAGGCGCACATGCCGCGGTTTGAACTCGAACTGCGCCAGGATGGCGTTGCCAAAGGTCTCGGCGGTGATGCCGGTGCCGTCAGAGATGTAGAACACGGTGCGGTTGGACATGGTGTGTGGTCAGGCTGGTGAAAGGTATGGCGGCGGCTTGCAGTTCCCCGCAAAAGACCGGGCGCCTACAATGCAGGCAATTATCCAGTCTGTCACACCATGCCCCGCCACAACCCCCTAGAACCACAACAAGGTTGCTTGCTGCGCATCGTGAAATCCCCGGTTTTTAAACCTCCCGGAGTATTTTCATGTCCAAGTTGTTTGAGGCGACCGCCCTGGTCGTACCGTTTGAAAACCTGAGGATGACAGACGTCGAGGCCGTTGGCGGCAAAAACGCCAGCCTCGGCGAGATGATCTCGCAACTGCCCACCGGCCCCCAGGGCGTGCGGGTTCCCACGGGATTTGCCACCACCGCCCACGCCTTCCGCGTCTTCATGGCGCATGGCGGGCTGGACGACAAAATCAACGCACTGCTCGATGCGCTCGACACCGACGATGTGCGCGCACTCGCCGAGGCC
The DNA here is from genome assembly GCA_943370905.1 of Synechococcus sp. UW140. Lineage (GTDB taxonomy): Bacteria > Pseudomonadota > Gammaproteobacteria > Burkholderiales > Burkholderiaceae_C > Polaromonas. Next base: position 170,629 of record CALRSS020000007.1, on the reverse strand, counting down.
GGCGCCAAAATCCGTGCCATGGTTGAAGCCCAGCCTTTCCCGGCCGACCTGGAACAAGCCGTCCGCAACAGCTTTGCCGAACTGAGCGCCGGCAATCCGCAGGCCAGCTTCGCGGTGCGCTCTTCCGCCACCGCCGAAGACCTGCCTGATGCGTCCTTTGCCGGACAGCAGGAAACCTTTCTGAACGTCGTCGGCATTGAAGACGTGCTGCACAAGATGAAAGAGGTGTTCGCCTCGCTCTACAACGACCGCGCCATCAGCTACCGTGTACACAAGGGCTTTGCCCACGCCAACGTGGCCCTGTCGGCCGGCATCCAGCGCATGGTGCGCAGCGACCTGGGCGCCGCCGGCGTGATGTTCACCATCGATACCGAAAGCGGTTTTGAAGACGTGGTGTTCATCACCTCCAGCTATGGCCTGGGCGAAACCGTGGTGCAGGGCGCCGTGAACCCCGACGAGTTCTATGTGCACAAGCCCATGCTGAAGGCCGGCAAGCGCGCAGTGATCCGCCGCAACCTGGGCAGCAAGCTGCTGCAGATGGAGTTCAGCACGGCTGAAGAGAAAAAAGCCACTGGCAAGCTCGTCAAGACCACCGACGTGCCGACCGAGCTGCGCAACCGCTTCTCCCTGACCGATGACGACGTCGAGCAGCTGGCCCGCTACGCCCTCATCATCGAAGGCCACTACGGCCGCCCGATGGACGTGGAGTGGGGCAAGGACGGCACCGACGGCCAGCTTTACATCCTGCAGGCCCGCCCCGAGACGGTGAAGAGCCAGTCCAAGGGCCAGTCCGAGCAGCGCTACAAGCTCAAGGGCACCGGCACCGTGCTGGCCGAAGGCCGCGCCATCGGCCAGAAGATCGGAACCGGCCCCGTACGCATCGTGCACGACATCAAGGACATGGACCAGGTCCAGCCCGGCGACGTGCTGGTGACCGACATGACCGACCCGAACTGGGAGCCGGTGATGAAGCGCGCCAGCGCCATCGTCACCAACCGCGGCGGCCGCACCTGCCACGCGGCCATCATTGCGCGCGAGCTCGGCATTCCGGCCGTGGTCGGCTGCGGCGACGCCACCGAGCACCTGAAAGACGGCATGCTGGTCACCGTGAGCTGCGCCGAGGGCGATACCGGCAACATCTACGACGGTCTGCTGGAAACTGAAATCACCGACGTGCAGCGCGGCGAGATGCCGCCCATTGACATCAAGATCATGATGAACGTCGGCAATCCGCAGCTGGCTTTTGACTTCTGCCAGATCCCCAATCAGGGCGTGGGCCTGGCCCGGCTGGAATTCATCATCAACAACAACATCGGTGTGCACCCCAAGGCGATTCTCGACTATCCGAATGTGGATGCCGATCTGAAAAAAGCGGTGGAGAGCGTGGCCCGCGGTCACGCCTCGCCGCGTGCCTTCTATGTCGACAAGGTGGCCGAGGGCATCGCGACCATCGGCGCGGCCTTCTGGCCCAAGTCGGTGATCGTGCGGCTGTCAGACTTCAAGTCGAACGAATACCGCAAGCTGATTGGTGGCTCCCGCTACGAGCCGGAAGAAGAGAACCCGATGCTGGGTTTTCGCGGTGCGGCCCGCTACCTCAGCGCCGAATTTGCCGAGGCTTTCGCAATGGAGTGCGAAGCGGTCAAGCGCGTGCGCAACGACATGGGCCTGACCAACGTCGAGGTGATGGTGCCGTTTGTGCGCACGCTCGGCCAGGCCAAGGCGGTGACCGAGTTGCTTGCGCAGCATGGCCTCAAGCGTGGCCAGGACGGCCTGCGCATCATCATGATGTGCGAGATCCCGAGCAACGCGGTGCTGGCCGACCAGTTCCTCGAATACTTCGACGGCTTCTCGATCGGCTCCAACGACCTGACGCAGCTGACGCTGGGCCTGGACCGCGACTCGGGGCTGGAGATCCTGTCGAAAGACTTCGACGAGCGCGATCCGGCCGTGAAGGCACTGCTGAGCATGGCCATCAGCGCCTGCAAGCGGCAGGGCAAGTACGTCGGCATCTGCGGCCAGGGCCCCAGCGACCATCCGGACTTTGCCCAGTGGCTGAAAGACCAGGGCATCGGCTCGATTTCGCTGAACCCGGACACGGTGATCGACACCTGGAAGCAGCTGGCGAACTGACTGCAGGGCCCGGCCGGCAATCGGCCAGACGACCGAGGGAAAACCCCGTGTGTCAGGCTACCCGCTGGTAAGCCAGTGGCAAGCCCTCTGCTGACAATCAGAGGGACTTCCAGCCACTGCCTTCACAGAACCCATGCTTGCTGCGGCGACGACTGTCAAACTGATTGCTGAAATCGCCCTGCTGGCCTTGATCGGCCAGTGGGCGGTGGGGTGCATGGCTGGTGCGGGGCGACAGCACAACCCGGTGTACCGGGTGTTCGAGGTGGTGGCCCGTCCCTGGGTGCGCAGCGCGCGTTGGCTGATGCCGCGGCGGGTGCCGGACCGTCATGTGCCGCTGGTCGCCTTTCTGGCTTTGGTGCTTGTCTGGCTGCTGGCTGTCGTCGTCAAGATCGGCCTGTGCCTGCAGATCGGTGTGGCGTTGTGCCGATGAGTCGCCCACGTCTGGCGGCCGGTGCCTGGCGCTCTGCGGTTCTGCGAGTCCGCGCCCGCCTGTTGCTGGCCCTGGGGCGCCCACAGTCCGCCTTGGCGGCATTTGAGGCGCTGCGGCACCTGCACCCCACGAATCCCCATGTTCTCGCCAGTTGCGCCTATTTGCTGGCTGGCGAGGGTCGGCTCGAGGAGGCGACAGCTTGCCTGCGCACCTTGCTGGCGGCTGGCCCGGCCGACAGTGCGCGGGCCGCGGCGTGGTTCAACCTGGGCTACGTACTGCAGCGGCAGTCAAGGCATGCGGAGGCCGAGCCTGCTTTCGAGGCTGCCCTGGCCTTGAACGATGTGCTGGACCAGGCCTGGTACGGGCTGGCGGTGTCGCGGATGCAATTGGGCCGTTTCAGCGATGCCATCGCCGCACTGGAGCGGCACACCGCGCTGCAAGCGCTCAGCCCGCACGGCTGGTATCGCCTCGTGGAGGCGAAGCTGGCCGTGGGGCAACTGGACGAGGCCCGCAAGCTGCTGGCCCACCTGCGCAGTTTCGAGCCGCGTGTGGCCGCTCAGCTCGCGACCGCCCACCGCGCGCTGGCCTAGCCCCGCGGCACCTACCCCATGCAGCCCACTGACAACCACCGCCGCTACTGGCGCAAAAACCTCGGCGTGACAGGGGCGCTGCTGGTCGTGTGGTTCGTCGTCACCTTCGGCGTCAGCTACTTTGCACGCGCCTTGAACTTCACTGTCTTTGGCTGGCCCTTCAGCTTCTGGATGGGGGCGCAGGGCGCGCTGATCATCTATTGCCTGATCGTCGGTTTCTATGCCTGGTACATGAACCGCCTGGACGTCGAGCACGATGTGTCAGACGGGGAGCGCTGAGCATGGGCGGATTTTTCGGCTCCCGGGACGGCGTGCAATTGTCCGCGCGGCAATTCAAGTCCCAGCTCAACCGCGTCTACAGCTGGTACACGATGGGCCTGGTGCTGTTTGTGCTCATCCTCGCGGGCCTGGAGCGGCTGGGCCTGTCTCGCCTCTGGATCGGCACGGCCTTCCTGCTGGCCACCATTGGCCTGTATGCCGGCATTGGCGTGATGAGCCGCACCACCGATGCCTCGGAATACTACGTGGCGGGCCGCCGCGTGCCGGCCGTCTACAACGGCATGGCCACCGGTGCGGACTGGATGTCCGCCGCTTCCTTCCTCGGCCTGGCGGGCACCCTCTACCTCACGGGCTACAACGGCCTGGCCTTCATCATGGGCTGGACCGGCGGGTACTGCCTGGTCGCGCTGGTGCTGGCGCCTTACCTGCGCAAGTTCGGCCAGTTCACCATCCCCGACTTTCTGGGGGAGCGCTACGGCGGGCGCCTGCCGCGGCTCATCGGCGTGGGCGCGGCGATCCTGTGCTCCTTCACCTACCTGGTCGCGCAGATTTATGGTGTCGGACTCATCACGTCCTACCTCACCGGCATCGCCTTTGAGCTGGGCATTTTTCTGGGGCTGGGCGGCATTCTGGTGTGCTCCTTCCTGGGTGGCATGCGGGCGGTCACTTGGACGCAGGTGGCGCAGTACATCATCCTGGTGGCGGCGTACCTGATCCCGGTGGTGTGGCTGTCGGTCAAGCAGACGGGCGTGCCGGTGCCGCAACTGGTGTACGGCATGCAGCTTGAAAAGGTCACGGCCAAGGAAAAGGCGCTGGCGGCCGACCCGGGCGAGCGGGAGGTGCAGGCACTTTTCAGGCAACGTGCCCAGGCCCTGGGTGACAAGCTGCAGCATCCGGCGCAATCCCTGGCGGCGGACCGGGAAGCCGCCGGCAAGCTGCTGGAGGCGCTGAAAGCCAGCAACGCCGCGGTGATCGACGTGTCTGCAGCCGCGCGGGCGCTGGGGAGCATGCCCAAAGACGAGGCGGGCGCCATCAAGTACTGGACGGCCGCGCGTGCTGCGGCCGAGGTCAAGAGCGAGCCGCTCAACGGCATGCCACCGCATGCGGCCCAGTTCGCGGGCGACCCGGACGGCACGCCGCAGCAACAGGCGCAGTACGACACCTCCCGCCGCAACTTCCTGGCCTTGATGTTCTGCCTGATGGTGGGCACGGCCGCACTGCCGCACATCCTGATGCGCTACTACACCGTGCCCAGCGTGCAGGAGGCCCGGCAATCGGTGACCTGGTCGCTGTTTTTCATTTTCCTGCTGTACTGCACGGCGCCGGCACTGGCGGTATTGGTGAAATACGAGATCTTCAACTCGGTGGTGGGGCTGCGGTTTGACCAGTTGCCCGCCTGGGTGAATTACTGGAGCCGCATCGAGCCGTCGTTGCTGTCGGTGGCAGACATCAATGGCGACCGGATTCTCCAGCTCAACGAAATGACGATTGGCGGCGACATCATTGTGTTGCTGACCCCGGAGCTGGCCGGCTTGCCCTATGTGGTGTCGGGTCTGGTGGCGGCGGGTGGCCTGGCGGCGGCGCTGTCCACGGCCGATGGCCTGCTGCTCACCATTGCCAATGCCCTGGGCCATGACCTTTATTACAAGATGATCGACCCGAACGCGTCGACCGTGAGCCGCGTCACCGTGTCGAAAATCCTGCTGCTCATCGTCGCCTTGCTGGCGGCCTACGTGGCGGCGCAAAAGCCGGCAGACATCCTGTTTTTGGTGTCTGCCGCCTTTTCCTTCGCGGCGGCCTCGTTTTTTCCAGCGCTCAGCCTCGGGATTTTCTGGAAGCGGGCCACCGGCACGGCCGCCGTGCTGGGCATGACAGCCGGCCTGGCCGTCACCACCTATTACATGTTCACCACCCAGCCCTGGCTGCGCGCCATGCTGGGCATCACATCCCCGGTGCGGTTGTGGTGGGGCATCGAGCCGATCTCGGCCGGGCTGTTCGGGGTTCCTGTCGGTTTTGCCGTGATCATCCTGGTGAGCCTGGTGACCAAACCCCCCAGCCAGAAGGTGCAGGACCTGGTCGAGTACATCCGCTACCCCGACTTGAAAAGTTGACCCCCACGGTCGCTCACTTCGTGTAGCTCCCTGCCCCCGAGGGGGCCGCTCCGCCTGCGGCCCGGCAAAGCCGGTTCCGCGGCTCCTGCTGGCAAAGACAAAGCCTCTCAGAGGTCGATTGAACGTGGGGCCAGCACTTTCCAGCTATAATCATGGGCTTCGCCTTGCTGCACCCTTCCCGACGCTGGGGCAGCTTTATCAACCACAAGGAGAGTTTATGCGTCACTACGAGATCGTCTTGCTGATCCATCCGGATCAAAGCGAGCAAGTCCCAGCCATGCTGGAACGTTACAAGGGCATGATCACCGCTGGCGGTGGCAAGGTGCACCGTGTTGAAGATTGGGGCCGCCGTCAACTGGTGTACCTGATCCAGAAACTGGCCAAAGCCCACTACCTGTGCATCAACATCGAAGCCAGCCAGGCTGTGATGGAAGAAATTGAACACGCGTTCAAATTCAACGATGCCGTGCTGCGCCACCTGACCGTCGTCAAGAAGAAAGCCGAAACCGGCCCTTCGCTGATGATGCGCAACGTCGAGCGCGAAGAAGCGCGCAAGACCCAGCAAGCTGAGTACGCCGCCAACTGATCATTCATTGAACCAGGTCAGACTGACCGCGTGCATCGCCGAGGCAAGTCCTCTTCGCTACACGCCAGCCGGCATCCCGGCCCTCAATCTTGTACTCGAACACGAGTCCGAAGTTGTCGAGGCAGGGGTCACCAGGCAGGTCAAGTTGACAGTCAGGGCAGTAGCCTTCGGATCGCTGGCGGAAACCACCGGCCGTCTCGAATTAGGCAAAGCCCATCTGTTTACCGGGTTCATGATCAACGCACGCACCAGCAAAAGCATTGTTTTACACATTCAATCTGTAAACCCGATCAGCCCGATCACCCCGATTTAAGGAGTCCATCATGCCCGGACCAAAACGTTTCAACAAAGACAAGCGCCCCAAGCGCAATACACAATCCCTGCTGTTCAAGCGCAAGCGCTTTTGCCGCTTCACCGCTGCCGGCGTCGAAGAAATCGACTACAAGGACATCGACACCCTGCGTGACTTTGTGGCTGAAAACGGCAAGATCATCCCCGCACGCCTGACCGGCACGCGCGCGATCTTCCAGCGCCAGATCAACACCGCCGTCAAGCGTGCACGCTTCCTGGCGATGCTGCCGTACAGCGACCAACACCGTACCCTGTAAGGAGCACGACCATGCAAATCATTCTGCTCGACAAAGTCGTGAACCTCGGCAACCTGGGCGAAGTCGTCAAGGTCAAAGACGGCTACGCACGCAACTTCCTGATCCCCTCCGGCCGCGCCCGTCGCGCCACCGCAGCGGCCATCAAGGAATTTGAAGTCAAGCGCGCTGAGCTCGAAAAAGCCGCCGCCGCCAAGCTTGCCGAAATGCAGGCGCTGGGCGAAAAGCTGGGCGGCACCACCGTCAAGCTGACGCAAAAAGCCGGTGTGGACGGCCGCCTGTTCGGCTCCGTCACCAACTTCGACATCGCAGGTGAGTTGACCAAGCAGGGCTTTGCCGTTGCCAAGTCGCAGATCCGCATGCCGAATGGCCCGCTGAAGGTCGTGGGCGACCACGCTGTGAGCGTGGCCCTGCACACCGACGTGACGGTAGACATCACCGTGACGGTGTACGGCGAAACCGCCTAAGTCTTCGCGACATCCGAAAAGGCCGCTCGCTGAGCGGCTTTTTTATTTTTGGTGCACAACTTTTACACAGTTGTCCCTGCCTCTGTCCACTGGGTTGCCCCCAGATTTATCCACAGCCTGTGGCACGGTTTGAGTGACTGTGCGTGGCTGAGGCGCTAGCATGTAGAGCTACCAAGGTTTCCCCAATGTCCGCCGTACTTTCCGCCTACAACGACCCCGGCTACAGCGCCGACCCGCAGATCGCGCAGCTGCGCATCCCGCCGCACTCCATCGAGGGCGAATCCAGCGTGCTGGGTGGCCTGCTGCTCGACAACGGCGCCTGGGACCGCGTGGGCGACCTGCTGACCGACCAGGACTTCTACCGCCGCGAGCACCAGCTCATTTACGCTGCGGTGGGCGCGCTCATCAATGCCTCCAAGCCGGCCGACATCATCACGGTGTACGAGCATCTGCAGAATCAGGGCAAAGCCGATGAAGTGGGTGGTCTGAGCTACCTCAACGCGCTGGCCCAGTACGTGCCCAGCGCCAGCAATGTGCGCCGCTATGCCGAGATCGTGCGCGAGCGCTCCATCCTGCGCAAGCTGGTCTCCGCCAGCGACGAGATCGCCACCAATGCCTTCAACCCGCAGGGCAAGGCGGTCGCCACGATTCTGGACGAGGCCGAACAGAAGATCTTCAACATTGGCGAGCAGGGCTCGCGCATGAAGCAGGGCTTCCAGAGCATGGACACGCTGGTCGTGAGCCTGCTAGACCGCGTGACAGAGATGTCCGAGAACCCGCAGGACGTCACCGGCGTACCCACGGGCTTCTACGATCTCGACCGCATGACGTCCGGCTTCCAGGCGGGTGATCTGGTCATTCTGGCGGCGAGACCGTCGATGGGGAAGGCGCAGCCGCTCAATGCAAAGGTTCGTACACGCACCGGCTGGGCGCTCATGGGTGACCTTGCGGTGGGCGATGCGCTGGCTTCAGTAGACGGGCAGCCGTCCATCGTGACGGGTGTCTTTCCTCAAGGTGAAAAGGAGGTGTTCCGCATTACTTTCTCCGATGGCCGGAGCACGCAGTGTTGTGAAGAGCATTTGTGGCAGGTCCAGTACCGCGAGTGGGATGCCCCCCGAGTCGTCGACACGGCCAAACTGATGTCCATGCTGCAGTGCAAGCGCTATCTGAACCGTCTTTGGATAGAGCCTGCCACGGGAGACTTCGGTCACGACGATCCGCTGCCCGTGGACCCCTGGGTTCTCGGTAGCTTGCTCGGCGACGGCAGCCTGACGGGTACCGGCACCGTCCGGTTCTCCACGGCGGCGCCCCAGATGCTGGAGTTGATGGCTGTGGGCCTCGGTGACGGCATGCGCATGAAGCATGCCGGGCGCTACGACTGGCGAATCATCCGCGAAGGTGGCGCCCATGCTGAAGGGGTTCAGGGTGTGCAGTCCAACCCTCTGCGCACAAGCCTTCAGGCGCTTGGCTTGTCAGGCATGACCAGCGACAGGAAATTCATTCCCCGTCTGTACATGGAAGCCCAACGCTCCGCACGCCTGGGTGTGCTGCGTGGCTTGCTCGACACCGACGGGTGGGTCGAGAAATGGGGCAGCGTGCGCTTCTCCACCGCCAGCCAGCAACTGGCCAAGGATGTTCAGGAGCTTGTGCGCTCGCTCGGTGGGTGGTGCTCCATCAGCCAGAAGCAACCCCATTTCACCAATGTCGCTGGCATGCGCATGGTGGGCCTGCCTGCCTACGTGTGCTGCATCTCACATCCAGAGCCCAAGTCGCTCTTCACGCTGGACGAGAAGGTGGCACGCGCGCCAGCCCAGTGGAAACGCACCAAGCGCCTGACCGTCAGCTCCATCACGCCGGAAGGCACGGCCCCGTGCCAGTGCATTTCAGTCAGTCATCCCAGCAAGCTTTACATCACCGACGAGGACGTGGTCACCCACAACACGGCACTCGCTATCAACATCGCCGAGCATGTGGCACTGAACGAAGGCCTGCCCGTGGCCGTGTTCTCGATGGAAATGGGTGCTTCGCAACTCGCGGTGCGTATCGTCGGCTCCATCGGCCGCATCGACCAGACCCATCTGCGCACCGGTGCGCTGACGGACGAGGAGTGGCCGCGCCTGACCGAAGCCATCGAGAAGCTGCGCAACATCTCGCTGCACATCGACGAGACCGCCGGCCTCACGGTCAGCGAGCTGCGCGCCAATGCCCGCCGGCTGGCGCGGCAATGCGGCAAGCTGGGCCTGATCGTGGTGGACTACCTGCAGTTGATGAGCGTGTCCAGCAGCATGAGCGAAGAAAACCGCGCGACTGCGGTGGGCGAGATTTCACGCGGTCTCAAGATGCTGGCCAAGGAACTGCAATGCCCGGTGATCGCGCTGTCGCAGCTCAGCCGGGGCGTGGAGTCGCGCACCGACAAGCGCCCGATGATGAGCGACCTGCGCGAGTCCGGCGCCATCGAGCAGGACGCCGACATCATCATGTTCATCTACCGCGACGAGTACTACACCAAGGAGGCCTGCAAGGAGCCTGGTGTGGCCGAGGTCATCATCAGCAAGCAGCGTAATGGTCCGACTGGCACGGTGAAACTGGCTTTCATCAACCGCATCACCAAGTTCGAGAGCCTGGCGCACAGCAGCGGCGATTTTTAAACAGAGTGGCTCAGTAGCAGTATCTCGCGGGATGACGGCTCACGCGGTCACCGCACGCAGTCAAATCCAAGCTGCCCCTCGGCAGGCCGGGTCGTCAGACGCGCGTGCAGGCCGCGCTTGAGGCATTCGTTCTCGGCGACGTCCTGCGCCTCGCCCCGCTGAGAGGCGCGCGCCTTGACGACGATCAGTTTGTCGTTGACGCTCACCAGTTCGGCGGCGCAGCCAGTCATCAGCACGCAGACCAGCAGCAACAGTTTTTTCATGGCGATCCTCGGAATTGGTGGGGTTGGCTTGGCGTTGATGATAAGTGAGCAGGCATGGCTCTTGCCATGGTCAGCCCAGACCGAGCGCTTGGAACACGCGCAGCGCGGCATAGGCGTCGTTGGCGGCATAGACGATCTGGGCTTCGGTCAATTGCCGGTTGGCCCAGTTCGAGGTGGCGGCTTTTTTGGACTTGATGAAGCGCTTGTTGAAGAGCACCGCCACTGCACCGCGCACGCCCATGTCCTTGCGGTAGCCGCGCTCCCGGAACACAGTGTTCAGCTCCAGCACGCCCTGCAGGTCCACGCCCAGCTTGTGGATGATGCGGCGGCGGTCATCACCCAGACCAAAGCCGGCCTTGGTGATGGCCGGCGACTCCAGCAACTGCGCCACCGCACGGCGGCAGTCGGCATCCTCGAGCTGGAAGATCCAGGCCTTGTGCAGTGTCGAGAGCTGCACGATGTGCGGTCCTTCCGAGAGCTCGTTCACGGCAAAGGTGGGTTTGGACTCGGTGTCAAAACCCAGTACGGCGGCGTCTGCCAAGGCCCTCAGGGCGCTGGCGGCCTGCGCGGGTGTGTTGACCACCTCGATCTGGTTGAGGCCCAGGCGGTCGAAGGGCTCCAGCAGGGCGATTTCTTCTTTGCCGGGGGTGGGGTGGCGCTCGGTCATGGGCAGGGGGTCTCGGGCAGGTTTTGATTCGATGTGATTCGATGTGACTCGTTCACGCAGCCCCAGAGCTTACAGTCAGGGGCTGGTTCTTGCGCCACCCTGTGTGCACGGCCTGATCTTTCTGAAAGCAAACCGATGGCAGCCCAAGGCATCACCAATGACGAGTACAAGCTGTTTCCGTCGCCGCGCAACCGTCACCGCACGATTTTCCTGTACCGCGTGTTCCTGCCGCATCCTTACATGCTCATCGACATGGAGAGCTATGGCCTGAAGGGCAAATACAGCCTGTTCGGCGCCTGCCGGCTGGCCGACATGAAGATGGGGCAACTGGTGACGCTGGAGCTGCCAGAAGACGAGGTGACCTTCAACGCGCGGTTTGTGCCGGACTGAGCATTACATGAATGCCGGGCGCTATGAAATCAGGAGCTTTCGGTGCTGTTGACCGGCTATCCGGGCGACTCTGACTTGTACAATCACACCACATTTTTGTATCTGCAGACCGACCCGAAACCATGACCTTTGAGCAACTGCTGGAGCAGGCCATCTTCCACAGCTACCGCCTTGGGGCGTACGTGTTGATGAACCTGACCGAAGACCCGGCGGTGCTGGCCATCGTGTTCTGCTAGCAGCCGGCCTGCGACTTTGCGCGCGACCTTGAACATCTCCATGACCGGCCCTGTAGCTGCCTCGACCGACCTGCACGTTTGCCGCGCGGATTACCACAACCCGCTTCACGCTGACGCCGTCGTCATGCTGCTCGATGCCTATGCACAGGACCCGGCCGGCGGCGGGGAAGGACTCAGTGACTTCGCCAAACGCCGTCTGGTGCCCGAACTCGCGGCGCGGCCGCATGCCTTCAGCGTGCTGGCCTATGACGGCAAGCAGCCGGTGGGTCTGGTCAACTGCATCGAAGGCTTTTCCACGTTTGCCTGCCAGCCGCTGGTGAACGTCCATGACGTCGCCGTGCTCGCAAGCCACCGTGGCCAGCGCGTGGGCGAGAAGATGCTGGCGCTGGTGGAAGCAATCGCGCGCGAGCGCGGCGCCTGCAAGCTGACGCTGGAGGTGCTGCAGGGCAACCGCAGTGCGATCAAACTCTACGAACGCATGGGCTTTGCGGCCTATCAGCTCGACCCGGCCATGGGTCAGGCGCAGTTTTTCCAGAAATGGCTCAGCTGAGCCTCGGCTGAGGCCGCGGCGCCATCACCTGGCAGCCTCAAGCGGCGGCGTGTTGCCGCGCAGCGTCGGGATCGCGCAGCAGCATCAGCGCGGTGAAGCCCACCAGCCCGAGCGCCGCTGAAAACCACAGCGCAGCGCCGCCGAAGCGGTCCAGCGCCAGACCGAACAGCCAGGGTGCGGTCGCTTGCGCAAACCGCGCGGGCACCATCAGCAAGCCTTGCCGCGCACCGTAGTCGCGTGGTCCGAACAGCACCAGCGGCAGCGTGCCTTTGGCAATGGTCAGGATGCCGTTGCCAGCGCCGTGCAGCAGCGTGAACACCGCGCCCATGGGCACACCCACCAGCAGAAAGAGGCCTGCGCCCACGGTGTGGGTGATGCCTGCCACACGCGCCGAAATCAGCGGGTGCACATTGCGCAGCAGGCCGTACTCCAGCAGCCTTCCGGCCACCTGCGCCGGGCCCACCAGACCGGCGAACAGCAGGGCGCTGGTCAGTGTGACGCCGTGCGCCTGCAGCAGCCTGGGCAGGTGGGCGGCCATGGCCGTGCTGATGAACCAGGTGACGGCGAATACCAGGGCCAACAGAAAGGCCGTGCGGCGGGCCGTCGTCTCTGCCACGGAGGTGCGGGGCGAGAGGATGGTGTCGCTGGCATGTGCAGGCGCTGGCTGTGGAGCGGCTGTATCCGGAAGGGAGGCGGCCGATGGCAGCCACGCGTTGAGCGGCAGGGCCACCACCAGGTGCAGAGCCGCCCAGACCATGCAGGCGGCGCGCCAGCCCCACTGCAACTCCAGCCAGGTGCTGAGCGGCCAGCCGATGGTGCTGGCAAAACCGGCCAGCAGGGTGATGCCGGTGATGGCACTGCGTGCGTCCTGCCCATACAGACGCACCAGCGTCGCAAAGGCGGCTTCATAAAGGCCGGCGGCCATGGCCATCCCCAGGATGACCCACCCGGCAAAAAGGCCCACGGGGCCCTGCGCCAGTGCGAGTGTGAGCAGACCCAGCGCGAACACCAGGCTGTTGGCCGTCAGCACGGGACGCCCACCCCAACGGTCAATCGCCTTGCCGGCGGCCGGCCCGAGCAGCGCAGACACCACCAGCGCCAACGAGAAGGCCGCAAACACCGTGGGTGTGCTCACCCCGAGGTCGCGCGCCATCGGCACTGCCAGAATCGCCGGCAGATAGTAGCTGGAGGCCCAGGCCAGCGTTTGCGCCGTGCCGAGGCCCAGAACCACAGAAGTGCGTGACGTCACCATGCGAAGGGTAGCAACAACACGCGGTTGAGGGTCCGGTCAGTCGGTCGCGCGAGGGGCCGATGAACCGAGGCCCGCATGAAGAACCACCCCCAGCACAGCCCCCATGATCTGCGACAGCACGAAGCCCGGCGCACTGGCGGGCGCGATACCGGCAAAGCTGTCCGACAGCATGCGGCCCAACACCGCCGCGGGGTTGGCAAACGACGTGCTGGCGGTGAACCAGTAGGCCGCACCGATGTAGCAGGCCACCAGCGCAGCCGCCTTGCCGGCAGGCGCGCGCAGCACCACGAGGATGAGCCCAGCCGTGGCAACTGCCTCGGCCAGCCACTGGCCTGGACCCGTGCGCAGCTTGGTGCTGAGTTGCAGCACGCTCATGTCGAACATCGCATGCGCCAGCCAGGCGCCCGCCACGGCTCCCAGCAATTGCACGGCGATGAAAAGCATCACGGCCCGCCCGGGGCGCTGCCGTGCCAGCAGCCCTCTGGACCAGAGCACCAGGGTGACAAGGGGGTTGAAGTGCGCGCCGCTCACCGGCCCCAGCAGTTCGATGAGGACAAAGAGCGCGAACACCGTGGCCAGTGTGTTGGCCAGCAGGGCCACAGCGTTGTTGCCGCCACTCAGGCGCTCGGCCATGATGCCGGAGCCAATCACCGCGCACAGCAGCGCGGCCGTGCCGGCGAACTCGGCGAGGAGCTGGCGTGCCAGGGGTTGGGTTGGCGCGCTCATGCGTGCGCAGCGCTGTCAGACAGCTTTCTGGCGGCGCTCTGCAAGGCCAGTGTGTCGAGACTGGCTGGCGGCAGGTTCACCAGCAGCTCCAGCCGGTGGTGAATGGCATGCAGGGTCTGCCGGAAAGCTTCCAGCTGTTGTGCTTGCGTGCCGGTGGCCGCCGACGGGTCCGGGTAGCCCCAGTGGGCGGTGGCCGGGTGGCCGGGCCAGATCGGGCAGACCTCGCCGGCGGCGTTGTCGCAGACCGTGATGATGAGGTCCATGGCCGGTGCGCCGGGCTTCGCAAATTCATCCCAGCTTTTGCTGTGCAGGCCTTGGGTAGCAATGCCTGCCGCGCGCAGGACCTGCAGGCCCAGCGGATGGGGTTGCTGGTTCTCGCGCGGGCTGCTGCCGGCCGACCAGGCCTTGAAGCGGCCCTGGCCGATGTGGTTGAGCAGGGCCTCGGCCAGGATGCTGCGGGCCGAGTTGTGGGTGCAGAGGAACAGAACGTTCAGGGTGGGGTGGTTCATGGTGGGGCGTCGTGTCGAGAGGGGTTCAAAAAGAGTCGATCAAAAAAGGAGGGGTCAGACCGCACAGGCCGCGTCGGGGGCGACGCTGCAACCCCGGCCCTCGCAGCATTGCTCGGTGAGGTAGCCGAGCAGGGCGTTCATGTGGTGAAAGCTTGCGCGGTAAATCAGGTTGCGCCCGCGTGCTTCGCTGCTGATGAGCCCCGCGTGGGTCAACTCCTTGAGGTGGAAGGACAGGCCACTGGGTGCCATGCCGAGTTGCACCGCCATCGCGCCGGGCGTGAGACCTTCCGGGCCTGCCACCACCAGCGCGCGAAAGGCCCGCAGCCGTTGGGCCTGCGCCAGGGCTGCGAGCGCCTTGACGGCGGCGGTTTCGTCCAGGGCAGGGGGGCTGGCTGACGCTGGTAAAGAATGAATCATTTCCATATTTCAAATATATTTGAAATATCAAGCCATGGCAAGACAGAGGAGAGCCAGAGCCGTACCGGAGAGCGGCAATTTCCGGCGGAGGCCGCCGCTGTCATGCAACTGCCATGGAACTGACATGAGCGCGTCATTGCGCCTGAACAGAATCACGGCATGAATTGCACGCCAGACCCCACCACCGAACGCGTCGACGGCACCCGCCCCTTCAGCCGTGCTGTGCGGCAACGTGGAGCGGGTGAAGAAAGTGAGGCCGGTCATGACCTGAACCTGCAGCGCCTGCGGATTCTGCGCTGCACGGCAGCGGCCATGGCCAACAGCCCGGGGGGCCTGCGCTTCAAGCCGGGAACGCGGCCGTGGCTGGAAGGCCTGTGCGGTATGCGGTGGGCGCAGGTTCAGGTGGCGCTGCAACCGGTTGGCGCCGTGCCAGCGGCCATCGATTGAGCAGCCCCGCGCCCGAGCCCCTTCTAAGGGGCTTTTTTTCGGCGGGTGTTTTGGCGGATGGAGGAGACAGCAACAGCATGCGCATGCCTTGGGGCATCAGCCCTTCGGGGCGAAGCGCGAATCAAGAGTCAGGCCGACCAGCAAGCACACAGGACACAAGGAGTCAACCATGAAAGAACTGCCCAATCCCACTTTTGCATTGTCGCCAGTCGCAATGCCACGGGGGTCACTTCATCAAAGCGGTCATGATGTCCGCCAGCCCGATGCTTCAGGGGCTCAGAAACCTGCCGTGGGGAAAATCTCGGTCAGCTGGGCCCGGCACCAGGACGACGTTCGGCAGGCGCAGCGCCTGAGGTACCAGGTGTTTGCGCTCGAGATGGGCGCAAATCTGGCCAAGTCCATCCCCGGCCACGATGTGGACCTGTTTGACGACTACTGCGAACACCTGCTGGTGCGCGATGTGGACACGCAGGATGTCATCGGCACCTACCGCGTGCTGACGCCGACGCAGGCCAGGCGTGTGGGCAGCACCTACAGCGACACCGAGTTCGACCTCACCCGCCTGCGCGGCCTGCGCGAGCGCATGGTGGAGCTGGGCCGCAGTTGCGTGCACGCAGACCATCGCCATGGCGGTGTCATTCTGGCCTTGTGGGGGGCATTGGCCGAGTTCATGGCGCGCAACCAGCTCGACACCATGATCGGCTGCGCCAGCATTCCGATGCAACACAACGGTGTCTCCAGCGGCCACGCGGCGGCCAGCATCTGGCGGCAGGTGCGGCAGACGCACCTGGCAGCGATCGAGTACCGCGTCACACCGCGCCTGGCGCTGCCGGTCGAGAGGCTCGACGACACACTGGACGTGGAGCCGCCCGCACTCATCAAGGGCTATCTGCGACTGGGTGCCAAAGTGCTGGGTGCACCCGCCTGGGACCCGGACTTCAACTCGGCCGACCTGCCGATGATGATGCGCATCGCCGATCTGCCGCCGCGTTACCTGAAGCATTTCGCAAGCAAGCCCGCAGCGGCTGGCACCGGGGCCGCCTGATGCGCAGCCTGTTCGATGCGGCAGGGGTCATCAGCCACGGGATGGGGCAGGGCGACCATGACGATGATCGCGATGACGGCCTGCGAAAGCGCTACCGCACGATCTTCATCTCCGACATCCACCTGGGCACACCCGGCTGCCAGGCAGCGGCCCTGCTGGATTTCCTGAAAGCCCATCCCAGCGACAACCTGTACCTGGTGGGTGACATCGTGGACGGCTGGCAACTGCGCCGCAAGTGGTACTGGCCGCAGTCCCACAACGACGTCGTGCAGAAACTGCTGCGCCGCGCGCGCAAGGGCTGCCGCATCGTTTACGTGCCCGGCAACCACGATGAGTTTGCGCGTGAGTTCATCGGCCACCAGTTCGGCGGCATTGAGGTCATCGACGAGGCCGTGCACACCACGGCCGACGGCCGCGCCCTGTGGGTCATCCATGGCGATTACTTCGACGCTGTGGTCCAGTGCGCCCGGTGGCTTGCCTATGTGGGCGACAACCTCTATGAATTCACGCTCAAGCTCAACCGCCATCTCAACCGACTGAGGGCGCGCATGGGCCTGCCGTACTGGTCGCTCTCGGCCTACCTGAAGCACAAGGTCAAGAGTGCGCTGAATTACGTGACCGACTTCGAAGCCGCTGTGGCGGCGGAAGCGCGTCATCGTGGTCACCAGGGCGTGGTCTGCGGACACATCCACCGGGCCGAAATGCGCACCATCGACGGCGTGCTGTACTGCAACGACGGTGACTGGGTCGAAAGCCGCACCGCGCTGGTTGAAAACTTTGACGGCTCGCTGGAACTGGTGCACTGGGCGCCGGCCCATGAGACGCAAGGCCGCGGCCATTACGCCGGCACGGCGGTCGCATGAGGATCACCCTCGTCACCGACGCCTGGCAGCCGCAGGTCAACGGCGTGGTCACGACGCTGGTGGAACTGGTGCGCGAGCTGCAGGGCCTGGGCCACCGCGTCGAGGTGATCCACCCGGGCCTCTTCAAGACGCGGCCATGCCCCGGTTATGCAGGCATTGACCTGGCGATCCGGCCGAAGGCGGGCCTCAAGGCCCGACTGGATGCGCTGGCGCCTGAGGCCATTCACATTGCGACCGAAGGGCCACTCGGCTGGGCCGCCCGCAGCTACTGCCTGCAGCACCGGCTGGCGTTCACGACCGCCTTCCACACCAAGTTCCCGGAGATTCTCCACGCGGCGCTGCGCATTCCGCTGTCCTGGGGCTACGCCCTGTTCCGCCATTTCCACAGCCCCTCATCAGGCGTGATGGTGCCAACGCAGGGGGTGCTCCGCATGCTGGCGCAGCGGGGCTTTCGCAACCTGCGCGGCTGGACGCACGGGGTGGACACGGAACTGTTTGCCTACCAGCCGCAGCCGCAACCGTATCCGCCCATGGGCATGCTGGTGCGTCCCGTGTCCTTGTTTGTCGGACGTGTGTCGTATGAGAAAAACATCGACGCCTTCCTGAAGATGGACATTCCCGGCACCAAGGTCGTCTGCGGCGTTGGCCCCCTGGAGTCGTCGCTCAAGGAGCGTTATCCCCAGGTCCGCTGGATGGGTGTGCTGGCCCGGCCCGATCTGGCCAGGGTCTATGCGGCGGCCGATGTGTTTGTCTTTCCCAGCCGCTCCGAGACCTTCGGGCTGGTGATGCTGGAGGCGATGGCGTGTGGCACACCCGTCGCGGCGTTCCCGGTCGATGGGCCGCTGGAAGTACTTGGCAGCGTTTGTCATGACGGCAGCACGGCCTGTCATGGCGGTGTCATGGACGAGGATTTGAAACAGGCCAGTTACAGTGCCTTGGCCGTGCCGCGCCATGAGGCCCGCCAGCGGGCACAGGACTTCAGCTGGGTGCACGCTGCGCGGCTGTTCGAGTCGCATCTGGTATCGGTATCCGAAGGGGCCGCAGCAGCGGGGGCTTGTCAGCCTCTGCCGGTGGGTGCACCATCGGCTCAAAGGACTGTCACGCCGTTGTCATCAAACCAGTGAACACTTCCCGTGAACGGGCGTTCAAGCCACCGATGACGGAGTCTCCCTGTTGATGTCTCATTCCAGCGCTACGCCCCCTGCCATGGCTCACCCGGCCCGTGGCATCACACCGGTCCGGTTTCTGGACCGCGACCACAGCATCCTCGCCTTCAATGAGCGGGTGCTGGACTGGGCGAAGCGGCCCGACGTGCCCCTGCTCGAACGCCTGCGCTTCCTGTGCATCGTCTCGTCGAACCTGGACGAATTCTTCGAGGTGCGCGCCGCGCCGCATCTGACGGCGGCCCAGGCCAACGAGCCCAAGGGCCTCTACACCGCACAAACCTTCCAGGCGCTGTCGTCCGTGGCCCACGACATGGTGGCGCGCCAGTACGCGGTCTACAACGACGACCTGCTGCCGGCCTTCGAGCGCGAGGGGATCCGCATCGTCTCCCATGGCGAGCGCAACGCGTCGCAGCGGCGCTGGGTCAAGAACTACTTCGACCGCGAGGTGCGGCCGCTGCTGATTCCGGTCGGGCTGGACCCGTCCCACCCCTTTCCGCAGGTCGCCAACAAGTCGCTCAATTTCATTGTTCGCCTGGGCGGCCATGACGCTTTCGGCCGCGAGAACGACATCGCCATCGTCAAGGTGCCCCGGGTGCTGCCGCGCCTGATCCACATGACGGCCGGTGGCAGCGGAAGCGGCAAGGGCAAAAGCAAGCTGTTTGTGTCCTTGTCCAGCGTGATCCGCGCGCACCTGCATGAGCTGTTTGCCGGTCGCGAGGTGGGCCAGTTCTCGCAGTTTCGCGTCACGCGCCACTCTGATCTGGCCGTGGACGAGGACGATGTGAAAAACCTGCGCACCGCCCTGCGCCAGGGGCTGGAGCAGCGCCACTACGGTCAGGCGGTGCGGCTGGAGGTGTCGGCAGGGTGTTCTGACCACTTGTCCGGCTTCCTGCTCAAGCAGTTCAACCTGCCCGAGATGTCGCTCTACCGGGTGCATGGCCCGGTGAACCTGGTACGGCTGACACAACTGGTGGACCTGGTGAATGATCCGCAGTTGCTGTTCCCGCACTACCGTGCCTGCTATCCCACCCAGCTGCAGGCGGGCCAGTCTTTTTTTGAGCGGCTGAAGCAGGGCGATGTGTCCATTCACCAGCCCTTCGAGAGCTTTGACGGGGTGCTGGCCTTTCTGCGCGAAGCGGTGAATGACCCGCAGGTGCTGGCCATCCGGCAGACGATTTACCGCACCGGTGCCGATTCGGAGCTGATGGTGCTGCTGCGCGAGGCGGTGCGGCGCGGCAAGGAGGTCACCGTGGTGGTGGAGCTCAAGGCCCGCTTTGACGAGGAAGCCAACATCAACTGGGCCGAAATGCTGGAATCCATCGGCGCCCAGGTGGTGTACGGTGTGGTGGGGCTGAAGACCCACGCCAAAATGCTGCTCGTCACGCGCCGCGAGGGCCGTCATCTGGTGCGTTATGCGCACCTGTCCACCGGCAACTACAACCCGCGCACGGCCAGGCTCTACACCGACATCAGCTACCTCACAGCCGATGCCAAGATGACGGAAGATATTGACAACGTCTTCGTTCATCTGGCGAGCCAAAGCCGCCTGCCAAAGCTGCACCATGTGCTGCTGGCACCCTTTCAGTTGCACCGCAAATTGATCGAGCGCATCGACGCACTGGCGGACGCCGCCGGCCGTGGCAAAGAGGCGCGTATGGTGATCAAGATGAATGCCCTGACCGACGAGGCGCTGATGCTGGCACTCGTCCGGGCCGGGCAGCAAGGCGTGAAGATCGACCTGATCGTGCGCGGTGCGTGCATGCTGCCGGCGCAGGTGCCCGGCGTGACGGACAACATCCGCGTGCGCTCGGTGATCGGGCGTTTTCTGGAGCATTCGCGGGTGTTCTATTTCCGCTGCGACGGCGAGGAAACCCTGTACCTCTCCAGTGCCGACTGGATGAACCGCAACATGCTGCGGCGCATCGAGCTGGCCTGGCCCGTGACCGATCCGGTGATTCGCCAGCGCATCATCGATGAATGCCTGGTGGCTTACCTGCACGATGGGCAGGACGCCTGGGACCTGCAGCCCGACGGCACCTATCTGCGCGTGAAGCCGCACGGGCACCACAGCGCCAGCCGCCAGCACGGCGTGCAGGCGGCGTTGATGGCCCGTTACGCCGCACCCCGCCACCAGGAGAAATAAGGTGGACCTGATCCTGTGGCGCCATGCAGAGGCCGAGGACTGGCCCGAAGGTGATCCGCAGGGTGCGCGCGACCTGGAGCGTTCGTTGACGCCGCGGGGCGAGAAGCAGGCCGCCCGCATGGCCGCCTGGCTGGACCGCCAGTTGCCCGATGGCGCGCGCATCTTTGTGAGCCCGGCGCGGCGCTGCGAGCAGACTGCGCTGGCACTGGGTCGTAAATACAAGGTACGTGCCGAACTGGCACCCGACGCTACACCCGAGCAGCTGTTGCAACTGGTGCAATGGCCGCTGTGCAAGGCGCCGATTCTGGTGATAGGGCATCAGCCCACGCTGGGCCAGACGATTTCACACCTGATGGGTCTTCAGCAGGGTGAATGCACCGTCAGGAAAGGGGCGGTCTGGTGGCTCCGTCACCGGGACCGGGAGGGCGGCCACCAGACCGTGGTGGTGACAGTGCAGTCGCCCGAGGTGTTGTAGCCGGCGCGCAATTGCCTTGCGTTGCTGGGTGCCCGCTCAGAGCCCGGGCGCGATCAGCGTCCACGGCGTCTTCTGCCAGGCCACGATTTCCTCGCGCAGCAGGTGCGCCGATTGCGGGAAGGCCTCGGCCCAGCCCGCGCGCGCATTCAACACGAAAATCCGGCCAGGCTCGGCACCGCAGTCGAATTGCAGCCCCTTGAGATCTGGGTCCCGGCGGGCGTGGCACAGGATCACCGCCAGCCGCAGGCACATCAGTTGCTGGATGAAGCCGCGGTCTTCGAAGTTCACTTCCAGCTTGCGCAGCTTGCCACGGTGGCCCAGCACCAGCAGGCTCAGGCGGTGCAGCTCCGACAACGCGAAGCCCGGTGCGTCGGCGTTGTCCAGGATGTAGGCGCCGTGCTTGTGATAGTCGCTGTGCGAAATCTGGCTGCCGATTTCATGCAACTGCGCAGCCCATTGCAGCTTGCGCTGAAAGCGCGCTGAGTCGGCAGCCGGGTGCCCTGAATCGACCATGCGAAAGAGCTGCAGTGCCACCCGGCTGACCCGCAGCGACTGTGCTGCGTCGGCGTTGAACTTGCCAGACAGCCGCTGCACGGTGGTGGAGCGGAGATCGGTCTGGTCCTGCTCACGGTCGAGCAGGTCATACAGCACGCCGTGGCGCAGCGCCCCCTGGGCGGTTTCCATCTGCTGGATGCCCAGTTGCCCAAAGACGGCGCGCAGCACGCTGATGCCGCCGCCAATCACTGCCCGGCGATCGTCTTTCATGCCCTCGAGGCGCAACTTGTCGGCGCTCTGCGCCTTGATGAGTCGGTCCAGCAGCCAGTCCAGCCCTTCCAGCGTGACCATGCCCGCTGGCCAACCCGATGTGGTGAGCGCATCGCTGACCGCACCGATGGTGCCGGATGAGCCGTAAGCGATGTCCCAGGTACCCGGGTGATACACCTCCGTAGCCTCTTCGAGAACCGCTTTGGCGGCAATCTCGGCCATCTCGAAGGCGCGGGGGGTGAAGAGGCCTTGCGGAAAATACTTCATCGACCAGGCGACGCTGCCGACCCGGTAAGACTCCATGGTGCGTGCTTCCAGGCCCTGGCCGAGAATCATCTCGGTGGAGCGGCCGCCGATGTCCACCACCAGCCGGCGCTCATCGGACTGCGGCAACAGGTGGGCCACGCCCTGGTAGATCAGGCGCGCTTCTTCGCGGCCGGAGATGACGTCAATCGGGAATCCGAGAATTTTGGACGCCCGGAACAGGAACTCATCGCGGTTGCGTGCCTCGCGCAAGGTCTGTGTGGCGACCGCGCGGACCTGCGCACGCTTGAAGCCCGCCAGACGCTCGCCGAACCGGGCCAGACAGTCCCAGCCGCGCTGCATGGCGTCGGCCGTCAGGTTGCGGTCGGCGTCCAGGCCATTGCCCTGGCGGACGGTTTCCTTGAGGTATTCGGTGCGGTGAATGCGGCCGTGGTCGAAGCGGCCGATTTCAAGGCGAAAGCTGTTGGACCCCAGGTCCACAGCCGCGAGCAGCATTCCGTTTTGCATGTATGGAGCGTGGTTTGACACCCAGCATAGCATTCACGTCGCATCCACACGGCTGGCTTGGGTGTTCAGCCAATCACCCTTCCGTCGGAGGCCATCATGCTTTGCGTGACATAAGCGCCGCTTCGGTTTTGCGCGCTGAAACTGACGCGAAAACCCCCCAGATCCATGGGGCTGCGTTTCTGGAATGCCGCCAGTGCCGACGCCCGCGTGACTGCGCCATCGATCTCGCTCAGGACCTCACAGGTATAACGTGCGGCGATGAAGCCAGCCAGACTGAGCGGGGTGGGCGGTTCATCGAAGAATTTGGCCAGCGTCTCGCGGTAGCTTCTCACCACGGGCAGGCTGGCATTGACCAGCGGCACTGGCTGCGTCGCAATCACCGGCGCATTGCGTGCCGCGCCCATTTGCTGCATGGTCTGTAGGTTGACGTCGGCCAGCGCGACGATGTAGCGCTGCCGCGCCTGCCTGGCCAGGCCCTGCGTGAATTCAGCCAGCTCGGGTGTGCCGCCGATGAACAGCAGCACCGCGGGCGTGGCGGGCGTCAGGCGTTGGCCCAGCGCGCGCAGGTCGTCGTTGGCGCGGAAGGACTGCAGCTTGAGCTGCATGCCGGCGGCCACGCGTTCCACATCGAGCTGGTAGGCGCTGTAGTCGCTGGCGGTGGCATACACGGCGCCCAGTTCCTTCAGGCCCATCACCGCCAGGGTTTTCAGGGCGTAGCCGATCTGCTCCTGGCGGGCGGCGAAGATCGGAAATGTCTGGTCGTTGATGTCGAGGCTGGAGTTCTGCAGCCAGGGCGCCACATGCGCCATGTGCAGGCTGCTCTGGCGCGACATTGCCACCACCTGGCTGGCAATCTGGTCGCCCACCGTTCCCGACAAGGCCACACACGCCGGGTTGTCCCGCGCCGCGTCGAGCGCCTTGCGCAGGCTGCCGGCGGTGCCGTCCGTTTCCAGCGTGATGTGCTGGACCGGCCTGCTGCGCACGCCGCCCCGGGTATTGATGTCTTGCCAGGCCGCACGCGCGCCGATCAGGAAATCCTTGGAGACATCCTGCTGGCCCTGTGAGACATCAACGATCTGGGCGATGCCCAGGCTGTTGCTGCGCGCAGGCGTCTTGCCGGGCTGTGCCCATGCCATGCCGACCGTCGCTGCGGTCAGCATGCTGGCCCCTTGCAGCAGGCGCCGGCGATGAAGAATAGAGAAAGGAACAGACATGGTTTTCCCCCGGGAGCTGCGCAACTCGTGGTCGTGCCGTCCGCGTGTTGATGAAACAGGAGGCCCCGACTCGGGGCGCGCCCATGAAAAAGGGCCAAGCCTGACGGTCTGGCCCTTGATGCCTGCCGGTGCTTACTTCGCTGGTGGCATCAGGACGCTGTCCACCATGTGAACAACGCCGTTGGTCGCGCTGATGTCCGCCACCTGGACCACGGCGTCTTCGACCGTGACGAAGTCACCCGCCTTCGACAGTGCCAGATTGGCCCCGTTGACCGTCTTGCTGTTGCCGTTCCTGACATCAGCCGCCATGACCTTGCCGGGCACCACGTGATACGTCAGCACCGCCTTGAGCTTGGCCGGATCGCGGGCCAGTTCGTCCATGGTTTTGGCAGAGACCTTGCTGAAGGCCTCATTGGTCGGTGCAAACACGGTGAATGGTCCGGCGGTGTTCAAGGTGTCTGTCAGGCCAGCTTTGCCCACCAGGCCGTTGAGCGTGCTCAATTGCGGTTGACTGGCAAGGGTGCTGGCAACCGATACCGGGGCAGGGGAGGTGGCGCAACCGGCCAGTGCAAAGGCGGCAGCGGCGGCAAGAATCAGAATTCGGCGGCTCGGAATCGACATGGGGTTCTCCTGTTTGTGAATGACGCGAGGTTAGGAGGGTTCAATGACAAATCCGTGACGATTGCTTGAAGGTTTTGTGACACAGGGGGAAAAGACCGCCGTGGCACGCCTTGAGAAGGGCTTTGTCATGGGGCTGTCACACTTGGTTTTTACAGTTGCGGCATCCGTTCTACCAACCCAAGGGGTGTTTTCATGAAACTGAGCTTCAAATTGATCCTGGGCAGCACCGTGGGTGCGGCCGCCCTGTCTTTCTCGGCCCTGTCCCAAGCGCAGGAAATCACGGGTGCTGGCGCCACCTTCCCTGCACCGGTGTATTCCAAATGGGCGTCTGACTACAACAAGGCCACTGGCGTCAAGGTGAACTACCAGTCGGTGGGTTCGGGTGCCGGCATCAAGCAGATTGACTCGAAAACGGTGGACTTCGGTGCGTCCGACATGCCCCAGACCGACGACGTGCTGGCCAAAAAGGGCCAGATGCAGTTTCCCGCCGTGATCGGCGGTACGGTGCCGGTTGTCAACATCAAGGGCATTGCGCCCGGCCAGATGAAACTGGACGGCCAGATTCTGGGTGATATCTATCTGGGCAAGATCACCAAGTGGAACGATCCCGCCATCAAGGCGCTGAACCCGACGCTGCCATTGCCTGACGCAGCGATTGCACCGGTTCGTCGCGCCGACGGCTCCGGCACCACCTTCAACTTCACCAACTACCTGAGCCGCGTCCACCCCGAGTGGAAGGCCAAGGTCGGTGAGGGTACCGCCGTGAACTGGCCTGTCGGCGCGGGCGGCAAGGGCAACGAAGGCGTGGCGGCGTTTGTCAATCGCCTGCCCAACTCGATCGGCTATGTCGAGTACGCCTATGTCAAGCAGAACAAGATGACCTACACCTTGCTGAAGAACCGCGACGGTGTGTTTGTCGCCCCGGACCAGGCCGCATTTGCTGCCGCTGCGGCCGGTGCCGACTGGAACAAGTCGTTCTACCAGCTGATCACCGACCAGCCCGGCAAGAATGCCTGGCCCATCTCGACGGCCACCTTCATCCTGATGCAGCTCAAGCAGGACAAGCCCGCCAATGCCACGGAAGTGTTCAAATTCTTCAACTGGGCTTACAAAAACGGCGACCAGACCGCTGCAGCGCTCGACTATGTGCCGATTCCTGATGCCGTTGTGGGTACGATCGAAAAAGCCTGGTCCAAAGTGACGGACGCGTCGGGCAAGCCGGTCGCCATCAAGTAAAGCTTCAAGCCAATCGCTTTCGTCAGGCAGCAGCCAGCGCCCAGGAGCCCATCTGTGTCCACTACACTTCCGGTCAGCGAGACTTCCCTTCACCAGTCTGTCGAGTTTTCCGGACGTGTCATGACAAATCCTCCCCCGAGCAAAAGGCCCCGATCCGGGCCACTGGCTGACCGGCTGTTTGGGCTGGCGGCCAAAGCTGCTGCCTTGTTCACGCTGGTGGTCCTGGTCTCCATCCTGGTGACGCTGACCCTCAGCGCCTGGCCGGCCATTGAGAAATTCGGATTCGGATTCCTCACCAGCACCAACTGGGACCCGGTGAAGGAGGATTTCGGTGGCCTGGTGATGATTTACGGCACTGTGATGACCTCGTTCATCGCCTTGCTGATTGCGGTGCCCGTCAGCTTCGGCATTGCCCTTTTCCTGACCGAGCTGTCACCGGCATGGCTCAAGCGCCCGCTCGGCACAGCCATTGAGCTGCTGGCGGCGGTGCCTTCCATCGTCTACGGCATGTGGGGTTTGCTGGTGTTCAGTCCGGTGTTGTCCACCTATGTCCAGCAGCCGCTGCAGAGCGCTTTCGGAAATGTGCCGTTTCTGGGCACGCTGTTTTCCGGTGCGCCTGTGGGCATCGGCATCTTGTCGGCAGGCATCATCCTGGCCATCATGATCATCCCTTTCATTGCCTCGGTGATGCGTGACGTGTTCGAAGTCACGCCCACGCTGCTCAAGGAATCAGCCTACGGCCTGGGCGCAACGACGTGGGAAGTGGTGTCCAAGGTGGTGTTGCCCTACACGCGGGCCGGTGTGGTCGGCGGCATCATGCTGGGCCTGGGGCGCGCCATTGGCGAGACCATGGCGATCACCTTTGTCATCGGCAACTTCAACCAGCTCAATTCGCTGAGTCTGTTCGAGGCGGCCAACAGCATCACCTCCGCGCTGGCCAATGAATTTGCCGAGGCGGGCGAGGGCCTGCACCAGGGCGCGCTGATGTATCTGGGCCTGGTCCTGTTCTTCATCACCTTTGTGGTGCTGGCCTTGTCCAAATTGTTGCTGGCTCAACTGCAGAAAAACGAAGGAACCAGAACATGAGCCCGGCAGCCAATGACGCCCGCGAGGCCAAGTACGCCAGGCGCAAGCTCGTCAACCGCATCTCCATTGCGCTGTCGATGGCGGCGATGGTGTTCGGTCTGTTCTGGTTGTTCTGGATCCTGTTTGAAACGGTGCGGCTCGGCGTCAGCGGCCTGACCATTGACACCCTGACGCAGATGACGCCGCCGCCGAACGAGGCGGGCGGTCTGGCCAACGCCATTTACGGCTCCTTCCTGATGGTCATGCTGGCCACTTGTGTAGGCACGCCCATTGGCGTCATGGCCGGCATTTACCTGGCAGAGTTCGACACCAAGGGCTGGCTGGCCACCGTCACGCGCTTCGTCAACGACATCCTGCTGTCGGCGCCGTCGATCGTCATCGGCCTTTTTGTCTATGCCGTGGTGGTGTCGCGCTTCAAGTCGTTTTCGGGCTGGGCGGGCGTGGTGGCGCTGTCGCTGATTGTGATTCCGGTGGTGATCCGCACCACTGAAAACATGCTGCATCTGGTGCCGGCCGGTCTGCGCGAGGCGGCATATGCCCTGGGCGCGCCCAAGTGGAAGGTCATCCTCAGCATCACCCTCAAGGCCGCGCGGGCGGGCGTGGTCACCGGTGTGATGCTGGCGGTGGCGCGGGTCGCGGGCGAGACTGCGCCGCTGCTCTTCACGGCGCTCAGCAACCAGTTCTGGACCTCCAGCCTCACGGAGCCGATGGCCAGCCTGCCGGTGACGATCTTCAAGTTCGCCATGAGCCCCTACGAGAACTGGCAGAAGCTGGCATGGGCGGGCGTGTTCCTGATCACGCTGGCAGTGCTCAGCCTGAACATCGTCGCGCGGGTACTGACGCGCAGCCGAAGCTGACCAGAGCGCCAGCCTCACCTCACCAGACACACAAAGAAATTCCATGATGGACACCCTCACGCCACCACGCGAAAAATCGAAAATCTCCGTGAAGAATCTCGATTTCTATTACGGAAAATTCCACGCCCTCAAAGGCATCAACCTGGAGATTCCCGAAAAGAAAGTCACAGCTTTCATCGGGCCTTCGGGTTGCGGAAAGTCGACGCTGCTGCGGATTTTCAACCGGATGTACGAGCTCTACCCCGAGCAGCGCGCCGAAGGCGAAATCATGTTTGACGGCGAGAACCTGCTCACCTCCAAAAAGGATGTGGCGCTGATCCGCTCCAAGGTCGGCATGGTGTTCCAGAAGCCGACGCCGTTTCCGATGTCGATCTACGACAACATCGCCTTCGGAGTGAAGCTGTTTGAGAACCTGAACTCCGCAGACATGGATGAGCGCGTCGAGTGGGCGCTGCGCAAGGCGGCCTTGTGGACGGAAGTCAAGGACAAACTGAACCAGAACGGCTCCAGCCTCTCCGGTGGCCAGCAGCAGCGGCTGTGCATTGCGCGCGGCATTGCCATCAAGCCCGAGGTGCTGTTGCTGGACGAGCCCTGTTCTGCGCTGGACCCGATTTCCACGGCCAAGGTGGAAGAGCTCATCAGCGAGTTGAAGGCCGATTACACCGTGCTCATCGTCACGCACAACATGCAGCAGGCTGCCCGCTGCAGCGACTACACCGCCTACATGTACCTGGGCGATCTGGTGGAGTTTGGTGCGACCGAAGACCTGTTCTTCAAGCCCAAGCGCAAGGAAACCGAAGACTACATCACGGGTCGTTTTGGATGAACAAGCTGGCTCCCTGTCCCGGCGTGTTACGCATGGCCGGAATCCCCTCCGGCGGCCGGCTCTGAACGACTGATGCGTGGCCGCAGAGATTACAACGGCGAAGCAACCCGAAGGAAAAATCATGCCTGATAAACATTTGTCCACCCAGTTCGACAGCGAGCTCAACGGCGTTTCTTCGCGCGTGATGGAGCTGGGCGGCCTGGTCGAAGCGCAGATTCGCCTGGCGATTTATGCGCTGTCCCAGTTCAACGCCGACAGCGCCAACCAGGTGATCGAGACCGAGGCACGCGTCAATGCGATGGAAATCGACATTGACCGTGAGCTGTCGTCCATCATCGCCCGCCGTCAGCCGACGGCCCGTGACCTGCGCCTGCTGATCGCGATTTCCAAGACCACCGCCAATCTCGAGCGGGTTGGCGACGAGGCGGAAAAAATCGCACGCATGGTCAAGTCCATTATCGAAAGCGGCGCGGCGCGGACCTTGCCCTCGTCCGATCTGCGCGTGGCGGCGGAACTGGCCTCCGGACTTCTGCGCAAGGCGCTGGATGCATTTGCGCGGCTCGACACCGCCGTCGCGGTGTCCATCCTCAAGGAGGACGACCAGATCGACCAGGAGTTTGACGGCTTTGTACGCAAGCTCATCACCTACATGATGGAAGATCCGCGCACCATCTCCGCGAGTCTGGACCTGCTCTTCGTGGCCAAGGCGATCGAACGTGTGGGTGACCACGCCAAGAACATCGCCGAGTTCATCATCTACATCGTCAAGGGCGCAGACGTTCGGCACAGTCCCATGGACCAGGTCGAATCGGCGGTGCGCTGAGCCATGAAGCACTTGCCGCGCGTTCTGGTGGTGGAGGACGAGCCTGCCATTGCCGAGCTGATTGCCGTCAACCTGCGGCATGGCGGGTTTGACCCGGTGGTGGCTGAAGACAGTGTGGTGGCCCAGCGCGAGCTGGACGCCGTGCTGCCCGATGTGATCCTGCTGGACTGGATGCTGCCGGGCCAGAGCGGCCTGTCGCTCGCCCGTCACTGGCGCAAGCAGCCCCGTACCAAAAGCATTCCTATTCTCATGCTGACGGCGCGGGGCGACGAGCCGGACAAGGTGGCTGGCCTGGACGCGGGCGCCGACGACTACATCACCAAACCTTTTTCCACGCAGGAATTGCTGGCACGCATCCGCGCGGTGCTGCGCCGCCGTGCCCCGGAGTCCGTCAACGACAGCGTGACCGTGGGTGCGCTGGTGCTGGACGCCGGCACACACCGCATTGCCTACCAGGGGCGTGAGCTGAAAGTCGGTCCGACCGAATTCAAGCTGCTGCATTACCTGATGAAGCATGCTGAACGCGTGCACAGCCGCAGCGCCTTGCTGGACAAGGTCTGGGGCGACCATGTGTTCATCGAGGAGCGCACGGTGGACGTGCATGTTAAGCGCCTTCGCGAGGCCCTCGGC
Source organism: Synechococcus sp. UW140 (assembly GCA_943370905.1). GTDB lineage: Bacteria > Pseudomonadota > Gammaproteobacteria > Burkholderiales > Burkholderiaceae_C > Polaromonas. The sequence goes on along the minus strand of CALRSS020000007.1, from coordinate 140,805 downwards.
TCGGCCGGCACCATGGTGGAGACAGTGCGCGGTGCCGGCTACCGGTTGACTGCGCTGGGTTCGGTGGCAGCAGCCACTGCCGGCGCACAATCCGGTACATGATCAATCGCTGGATCATTTTTGCGGCCTGCCTTCTGGTGGGGGGCGGGCTGGGCTTCTGGATGAGGACCGCGAACGGATTGACGTTCGGGTTGGGTATTGGTCTGGCAGTTGGTGCCCTGGTCTGGCTGGTGATCGACAGCTTTCACGTCGGGCGCCTTCTGGGCTGGTTGCGTGCCGAGCAGAACAACGAGTTGCCGGCGGTGCTGGCCGGGCAGGCGCCGCAATTGCCGGGTGTCTGGGGCGAGGTGGCCGACCGCACCCGCAGGCTGCTCAAGAACCGTGACCAGCAGTACCAGGACATCCAGGCGCGCCTCGATGAATTTCTGGCGGCCATGCAGGCGTCACCGAGCGGGGTGGTGCTGCTCGATGCGCAGGACCGCATCGAGTGGTGCAACCAGATGGCGACGCTGCATTTCGGCTTTGATGCCCAGCGTGACCTGATGCAGCACATCACCAACCTCGTGCGCGACCCGGCCTTCAAGGGCTACATGGCCGCGGGAAACTTCTCCCATGACGTGGTGATCCCGGGCAGCATCAGCACACCGGCGCGGCCGGTCAAGCTCTCGGTGCACGTCCACTCCTACGGCAAGAACCGCAAGCTGGTGCTGTCGCGGGACATCACCGCCGTGGAGCTGGCAGAAGCGATGCGGCGTGATTTCGTGGCCAATGTTTCGCATGAAATCCGCACGCCACTGACCGTGCTCGCCGGGTTTATCGAAACCCTGCAGACCTTGCCGCTGCAGGAGGCAGAGCGCACGCGTTACCTCAGCCTGATGTCGCAGCAATCGCAGCGCATGCAGACGCTTGTCAATGATCTGCTCACGCTGTCGCGGCTCGAAGGCAGCCCGTCCCCGGGTACCGGCGAGTGGATGACGGTGAGCGCCCTGGTGGCCCAATGCGAACAGGAGGCGAGGGCGCTGTCGCAGGTGATGGCACCGGGCGGGCATCGGCTTGAGTTCGACGCCGGGTCGCCCTGCGAGATTGCGGGTGTGCAGACAGAGCTTCACAGTGCGCTGTCCAACCTTGTCACCAACGCCGTGCGCTACACGCCTGAGGGTGGCCTGATCCGGACGAGCTGGCGGCTGATGGACGACGGACGCGGCGAATTCAGGGTTTCCGACACCGGGCCTGGCATTGCCCCGGAGCATTTGCCGCGCCTGACGGAACGCTTCTACCGTATCGACCGAAGCCGCTCCCGCGAGACCGGCGGCACCGGGCTGGGCCTGGCCATCGTCAAGCATGTGGTGCAGAGGCATGGCGGGGAGCTGAACATCGACAGCCAGTTGGGCCACGGCGCCTCGTTCTCGATCGTGTTTCCCGCGGTGCGGGTACGTGCCGTGCAGCCTGTGCAATCGGCCCCATCCGTTCACGCTGTTCAAACCGCCTGAGAAGGCACCGCGGGCGTCGGTACACGGCGACGCACGGCGTAGACCAGCAAGGCCAGGAAGCACGCCGCCACAACCCAGAGCGCCGCGGTGCTGGCCAGCCAGAAGCTGCCGGCCGATTGTGTGGCGGCATGGCCCGCGGCGCCGACGTAAGTCAACTGGTAGCCACCGTACAGCCCGACGCCCCACAGCAGCACCCCGTAAAGGGCTAGCGGCAGCAAGGTGATGCGGTAGCAGCGCAGCAGGAAGGCGCACAGTGCCTGTGTGGCGTCAGCCAGGTGATAGAGCGCGACCCACACCAGCAGGGACGACGCGAGACTGACGATGGGCGGACTGCTGGAATACCAGCCCGCAAGAACCGGACCGGCCAGCCCGACCAGCGCGGCCAGTGCCAGCGCCATGAGCCCCGTCATTACCAGCAGCAAGCCCACCACGCGCCGCGCCTTGTCGGGGTGCCCGGCGCCCAGCCAGAACGACACGCGCGCGCTGCCGGCAATCGCCATCGACAGCGGCATCATGTAGAGCACAGCCGCCAGGCTGGCGGCAATCTGGTGGCTGGCCGAGGCGATGGTGCCCAGCCTGGCAATGAAAAGTGCCATCAAGGTGAACGACGTGACCTCCACGAGGTAGGCCAGGCCACCGGGAATGCCCAGGCGTGCGAACTGGCCGATCTGCCGCCAGTCGGGCGGCTCCATGCGGTGCCAGAGTGCAAACGGCTGGTACAGGCTTTCGCGGCGCAGCATCAGGAAAGCCACGAGCAGCAACAGATAGTTGACGATCAGGGTGGCCCATGCGCAGCCCGCGGCGCCCATGGGTGCCACACCGGCACCGCCAGCCACCAGCCAGACCGACAACGGAATCTTCACTGCCAGTGCGCCCACCTGCAGCCAGGTGACCAGCAGGGGTTTGCCCAGTGACTGGTTGAAGGTGCTGTAGACCCGGAACAGCAGGGACGGCGCAAAGCCGAAAGCCAGAATCGCCAGGTAGCGCTGCACCTCTGCCTGCATCGATTGCGGCACATCCGCCCATCGCAGCAAGGCACCCGGAAACAGCAGGGCGGTCATGCCCGCAGCGGTGATGAATGCGCACAGGTACAGGCTTTGGCGCAGCGAACGGCCCAGAGCGAGATACTGCCTGCCGCCGCGCATTTCAGCCCAGATGGGCAGCAGCGCCTGCACGATGCCGATCAGGCCTACATACACGCTGATGTAAAGCGCCGAGCCCACCGACAGCGCGGCCAGGGCTTCGTCGCTGAAGCGGCCCGCAATCACGGTATCGGCCACACCAAAGGCCATCACTGCGAGCTGACCGACCAGCACGGTCGCAGCATGTCGGCCGATGACCTTCAGCTCGCTCACGGCTGGCGCGGCGCTGATGCAGGAGCAGCGGCAGAAGCCGCAGGTTTTTTCGACGCAGGCGCCATGCCGACACGCTTGAACACCAGCACGTTCTCGTTTCTGTCGGTCGGGCGGCGGACTGTGGCCTGAAAGGCCCAATCCGGCAGATTGACCACGGCGCCCAGGGTGGACTGCGCTTCCACATCCACGATCAGGTAGGGACAATTCGCCTGCCGCCCGGCCTGACGCAGTTGCAGCTTGCCGTGGTACTGCAGCGCCGCCGCCTGGCCGCTGGCCACACCATGGATTTCGACACAGGACCTGGGATCGACCAGTGCGGCAATCTGCCTGGATGTCGGCGCGTAGCTGCGGGCGTAGTCCAGCAGCGGCAGCCACAAGGTCATCAGCAACAGCCAGCACAGCGTGGCGCCGCCGGCGGGCAGCACGAGGGATTTCCAGATGGCCGCGCGGTGGCCGGCAGCGCGCCATTTCACCAGCCAGGCCCAAGCCAGCGTGGCAGCCACGGCGGCCAGGAAGGCGATCCATGAAAAGCTGGGTTCAAAGCCGGGTGCCAGCTTGGCCACGTTGGCGGCCGGTTGCCTCGGAACGCCGGTCTGCATGGCAATCCAGACCACCCAGATGACGATGCCGCAGCCGGTGAAAAACAGCAGCGTGAACCAGTCGATCAGCGATGCCACGCTGCGCTTGAGTGTGGGCAGTGCGAACGCGGCCAGGGCGGCGAGCGGTGGCAGGCTGAGCAGGAGGCTGCGGTCCGATGCGGTGGTGGTCAGTGTGGCCGCGATCGCCATGCTGGCAAACCACAGAGGCAAGGCCACGTGCCGGCTGGCCAGCTGCCGGCGCCAGCGCCAGAGCGTCCACAAGGCCAGGGGCCAGGCGGGCCAGGTGAACCAGAGCAGCAGGCGCCCCAGGCTGCGCCAGTCTTTCAGGGCCGACTGGCCGTCGGCGCCCGGCAGTGAAATGCGCCAGCGCCACAAGTCAAGCTGGTGCGCCAGCAGGCTGATCACGACGGTGACGCCGGCGATCAGCAGCACCCAGTGCCACGATTGCCGGCGGCTTTCGGAGGCCGGTTCGGCATGGCCGGCACTCTGGCCCCACCGCATGTGCGCCCACTCCACCAGCGCCCCGCCAGCACCCAGCAAGACGGCCAGCGTGGGAGCGCCGCTGAGTGTCAATCCGGCCAGACCGGTCAGCAGACCCAACGCAGGGCCGATCAACTGCGTTGCCCGGCGGTAGGGGCTCGCAGCCATCGCATAAAACGCCAGCGCGGTGAAGCCCAGTTGTGCCAGTGCCGGCGTTGTCTCGTGCGACAACTGCGCAAGCCCCAGGCTGCCAATCAGCGCCAGCAGCCCGGCATCGGCAATGGCCCGGGCGTAATCCACCGGGCTGGCCTCTCCGCCAAACGCAAAAGCAACGGGCTGCGCCTGCGGGCTGCGGGCCAGGTAATAGATGGCGTACCAGGTCGCCAGCAGCGTGAGCACCAGCAAGACGACAAAGGGAATGCGTGCGGCCAGCGCTGTGTCGAGAAAGGGCAGGGCCTTGATGGCCGCCGCGCCCAGCCAGTAAGGGATCAGGGCATCAAAACCGGTCACCTTGCCCAGCAGTTGCGGCTGCAGCCAGTGCCCGCCGGGCTGTGCCAGTTCCTGCATGACGCCAAACGCCGCAATGTCTTCGTTCTTCCAGGGGCCGCGTCCCAGGAAGCCCGGCAGCACATAAGCCAGACAAAACAGCAGCAGTGCCAGCCGCGGCAGGCGCCGCACAGCGGACTGGGCAATGATGGCGGGTGATGGTTTGTTCAAAACGGAGGAGGTTTCAGTGCCGTGGGGCGGGGTTCGCCAGCCAACATGATTGTCGCGTGAAGCAGGGCACGTCTTTCGACAGATGTGAGGAACTTTTCCCCAAAAAAAAGCAGCCTGAAACTCAGGCTGCTTTTGGGGCGGCTCGCGAACCTGGCGTTCGCGGCTGTTCGCCGGGTCGGGTGCAGCTTACTTGGTGGCTTCTGCGGCAGCGTCTTTGGCAGGGGTCTTGCCGAAACGGTTGCGGAATTTCTCCACGCGGCCACCCATGTTGTCCACGGATTTCTGCGTGCCAGTGTAGAAGGGGTGCGACTCGCTGGAGGTATCGAGTTTGTACAGCGGCAGTTCGCGGCCATCGTCCATCTTCACCATTTCCTTGGTGTTGACGCAGGAACGGGTCACAAACTTGAAGTTGTTCGACAGGTCGAGGAAACAAACTTCGCGGTAATTGGGGTGAATGCCTTCTTTCATGATCTTCCTTATTTCGTTGCGGGAGCCACCAAGGCCAGTCCTGGGCACTTTCCGCTAAGCCCACTATTATGACATGAAATCAACCACTTACAGCAGTTTTCAGTCTGAAAAGGGGCGGTTTTATGGCCAAAAAAGCTCGTCGGCCCTTGAGAAGGGCCTGTATTTAGCCAGCATGAGCCGCGGAACCGGCTTTGCCGGGCCGCAGGGCGGGCGGCCCCCTCGGGGGGCAGGGAGCTACACGAAGTGAGCGACCGTGGGGGCCAAGTTCTAACCACCCCTTCGCATCATGTCAAAGAACTCATGGTTGTTCTTGGTCGCCTTCATGTTCTTGAGCATCAGCTCCATGGACTCGATTTCGTCCATGTTGTACATGAATTGACGCAGAATCCGCGACTTCTGCAGGATTTCCGGGGCCAGCAGCAGCTCTTCCTTGCGGGTGCCGCTGCGGTTCAGGTGGATGGCCGGGAACACACGTTTTTCGTACAGGCGGCGGTCCAGGTGGATTTCGCAGTTGCCGGTGCCCTTGAATTCCTCAAAGATCACCTCGTCCATGCGGCTGCCGGTGTCGACCAGCGCGGTGCCGATGATGGTCAGGCTGCCGCCTTCCTCGATCTTGCGGGCGGCGCCGAAGAAGCGCTTGGGGCGCTGCAGGGCATTGGCGTCCACGCCGCCGGTCAGCACCTTGCCCGACGAGGGCAGCACATTATTGTAGGCACGGGCCAGGCGGGTGATGGAGTCCAGCAGGATCACCACGTCCTTGCCCAGTTCGACCAGGCGCTTGGCGCGCTCGATCACCATCTCGGCCACGTGCACGTGGCGAGCGGCGGGTTCGTCGAACGTCGATGAAATGACTTCGCCGCGCACGCTGCGCTGCATCTCGGTCACCTCTTCAGGGCGCTCGTCGACCAGCAGCACCATCATCACCACTTCGGGGTAGTTGGCGGTGATGGCGTGGGCAATGTTCTGCATCATCACGGTCTTGCCGGATTTCGGCGGCGCCACCAGCAGGGCGCGCTGGCCTTTGCCAATGGGGGCGACGATGTCGATGATGCGGCTGGTGAGGTTTTCCTCGCCCTTGATGTCGCGCTCGAGCTTGAACTGCTCGCGCGGGAACAGCGGCGTCAGGTTCTCGAACATCACCTTGTGCTTGTTCGCTTCGGGCAGACCGTCGTTGACCTTGTCGAGCTTGTTCAGTGCGAAGTAGCGCTCGCCATCCTTGGGCGTGCGCACCTCGCCTTCAATCATGTCGCCGGTGTGCAGGTTGAAGCGGCGGATCTGGCTGGGGCTGATATAGATGTCGTCGGTGCTGGCCGTGTAGCTCGAGTCCGGGGCGCGCAGGAATCCGAATCCGTCAGGCAGTACTTCCAGCACGCCGTCGGCCACGATGGTCTCACCGGTCTTGGCGCGTTTCTTGATGATGGCGAACATCAGCTCCTGCTTGCGCATCCGGCCGACGTTTTCAATCTCAAGCGCTTCAGCCTGCTTGAGGACTTCAGACACGTGCAGTGCCTTGAGTTCGTTGAGGTGCATGGAATTACTCCTTGCGGAGTTCAGTGAGGGAAACGGGGGAGGTTTGAACGGAAGCTGCTTCAGACAGAAGGCTTACAAACCGGTAACTCGAACCCGCGGAATGCGCCTGCGGGTGAATAGTTGGCATTATGACAGGAAAACTGTGGCGGGAGCCGCGTGCAAGGTGATGGGGTGCGATGGGGGAGTTGAGACTTTCGATGCGGCCCATCGGCATCGGTGTGAAGACATGCCGGGGTCGGCGGGTACCGGGCGAGGGCAGGTCAAAAGCCGGCCAGGGTGGTCAACAGACCCTGGCCCGGCCGATGCAGGTGTTCAGGCCAGTTGCTGGTCGATGAAGGCTGTCAGTTGTGCCTTGCTCATGGCGCCCACTTTGGTGGCTGCGAGCTGGCCGTCCTTGAACAGCATCAGCGTGGGAATGCCGCGGATGCCGAACTTGGCCGGGATGTCGCGGTTTTCGTCGACGTTCATCTTGGCGATCTGCAGCTTGCCGTCGTAACCCGTGGCCACCTCGTCCAGGATCGGTGCAATCATCTTGCAGGGACCGCACCATTCAGCCCAGTAGTCCACCAGCACCGGCGTGGAGGATTTCAGCACATCGGCTTCAAAAGTGGCATCGGTGGTGTGTTTGATCAGGTCGCTGGCCATGGGGGCTCCTTGGTGTCTGGTGGATGGTTACTATTGGGTACCGGGCTGAAGTTGCCGTCATTGTGGCAGAAAGCAAGTGCCGCCGCCGGTGGCAGCCCGGCTATCGCCCCGATAGGCAATGCGCTTGCCCCGGGGCGTTGAACGCCCTGAATGCCTTGAAAAGCGCATCGCGAATAGCGCCGCAAAGAACGCCCTGAACCAACCGCCGCTCGACTCATCCGCCGCTCATGACGCCTACCGCTGGTTCTGCTGCCTCTCCAGTTCCTGCTGCTCCTGCTGATGTTTCCCTGCCGGCCATGTGCTGGCAGGCGGCGATGGCGCAACTGGCCGCCGCGCTGGAAGACAGGGCCGTTCATCCTTCGCAGGCGGTGGTGCTGTTGCCCTATGCGCAACTGATGCAGCAGGCGCGTGAGGCGTGGGCTGCACAGGCGGGCCAGACCTCGTTCACGCCCCGGTTTGAAAGCACCCTGAACTGGGCGGACAGCCTGGGCGGCGCGCAGGGCGTATTCCTGCCTGGCCCGGATGATGTGCGCATGGACATGGCGATTGACAGCCTGACCGCGGCCTCACTGCTGGAGCGTGCTGGCCTCGCACGTCATCAGGACGTGCTGGCGAGCCGTCTGGTGGAAGCTGCCTGGAGCCTGGCGGGTGTGGCGGCTGCCGTAGCACCGGTCGAGCGGCCCGTTTGGGGCGAGCGGCTGGTGGGCCTGCTGGAGGCTGACATTGAAAGCCCGGTGCTGGCGTTTGAGGCTGCCATCGCGCGGATTGCGCTGGCCTGGGCCGCCAACTCAGCCTACGCCACAGACCGGCTCTTTAGCGCGAATCCCCAGTTGCTGGTGGTGATGGAGGGCTTTCAGAGGGATCCGCTGGCGCAAGCCCTTCGGGCGCTCTGGTCGGACCGCACGCTGTCGATTGCATTGGCGGAGCCTTTGTGGGGCCAGGCGCCGCCACCATGCCCCGTGCTCCATGCGGCCGACGATGCCGAGGATGAGGCCGAGCGCGCGGCTGCCTGTGTGCTGCGGCACCTGGCGCAAGGCCGCAGTCCGGTGGCGTTGATTGCGCAGGACCGGCAGCTGACGCGTCGGGTCGGTGCCATGCTGGCCGGCCGCGGCATTGCCATGCGCGATGAAACCGGCTGGAAGCTGTCCACCACACGGGCTGCGGCTGCGCTGATGAGCCTGCTGCGTGCCATGCCCTGGGACGCCTCCACCGATGCGGTTCTGGACTGGCTCAAGCATGCCCCGGCCTTTCCTGCGCCGGAGGTCACGGCGGCCGAGGCGCAACTGCGCCGGTTCGGCGTGCGCTTGTGGCGTGAATTGCCCGACGCTGACACCACCGACACGCTCGACGGCGCGTCGGTCTCCGGGCTGGAGGCGGTTGCGCCGCTGGCACGACGCATCGCCCCCCTGCGCGGCGCGTGGTCACGCGCGCGTCCGCTCGTGCTGTGGCTGCAGGAGCTGCGGTCGGCGCTGCAGCTTGCCGGTCAATGGGACGGCCTCGCGCTGGATGGCGCCGGGCAAACCGTGCTCGAGGTGCTCAGGCTGCACGAAGGTGCGGCGGGCGAGATGGAGCGTGCGCCGCGCATGGCACTGCACGAGTTCACCGCCTGGGTGAATCAGGCGCTGGAGGCCGGCAAGTTTTCGCCACCGCATCCTGCCGCCGCGCAGGTGGTCATCCTGCCCTTGCCGCAACTGCTGGGGCGCACTCTGCAGGCGGTGGTCGCGCCCGGTTGTGACGAGGTCCGGTTGCCGGTGTCGCCTGAACCGTCGGGCCCGTGGACATCGGCGCAGCGGGAGTTGCTCGGGCTGCCTTCGCGCGAGGCCTTGGCCGCGTCCGCCCGAGAGGCCTGGCAGCATGCGCTGCAGCTTCCCCGCCTGGATCTGCTCTGGCGCCGCAGTGAAGCCGGTGAGCACCTGCTGCCCAGCGGCTTTGTGCAGGCCTTGCTGCTGGATCAGGTGAAAAGCGCCAAGCAGCAGGGGCAGCGGGAAACCCAGGCGCCACCGGTGACCAGCACCGACCCCCGTCTCCTGCGGCAGGTGCCGATGACGCCCACGGCGCGGCCGCTTCCGCGCGGCGACGCGCTGCCGGTGAACCGGCTGTCCGCCAGTGCATACGATGATCTGCGGCGTTGCCCTTACCGTTTCTTTGCGCTGCGCCAGCTCCAGTTGCAGGAGCCCGAGGAACTGGAAAGCGAACTGGGCAAGCGCGATTTCGGCAACTGGCTGCACGGCCTGCTGCGGCATTTTCATGAGGCCCTGAAAGCAGCGCCCACCGGCGACACGCAAAGGCGATCGGTCATGCTGGACGCAGCGGCCGGGCGTGCCAGGCAGGAGCTGGCGCTCAGTGCCAGCGAGTTCCTGCCATTTGCCGCCGCCTGGCCCGGTGTCCGGGACGGTTACCTCGCCTGGCTGCGCGAGCACGAGGCCACAGGCGCTGTGTTCGAGGAGGCCGAAGTCTGGCGTGACATGCCGCTGGGCGAGCTGACGTTGTTCGGCAAGCTGGACCGCATGGACCGCAGCGCCGACGGACATGCACTGGTGATGGACTACAAGACCGAGCCGCGCACCACCACGGCGGCACGCATCAGGGACGCTGAAGAAGACACCCAGCTGGCGTTTTACGCGGCGCTGCTGCCGGACGACACGGTGTCGGCCGCCTACGTCAACCTCGGTGAAAAGGAAGCCAGCAAAACCTACGAGCAGCCCGCCATCGTCGAGCTGCGTGATGCGTTGATTGAAGGCATCCTGACGGACATGAGGCGCATCACCGGCGGCGCGGCACTGCCGGCGCTCGGCGAGGGCAAGGCCTGTGATTACTGTGCGGCGCGCGGCTTGTGCCGGAGGGATTTCTGGAATCTGTAATGCCCCCACGCTCGTTCACTTCGTGTCACTCGCTGCCCCCCAGGGGGGCGCTGCGCCTGCGGCCCGGCAGAGCCGGTTCCGCGGCTCTGGCTGGTGCAGACCGTGTCCCCGCGCTTGTCTCTGCCTGTATTGCGTTCGCCCTGAGGTATCGAAGGGCCGGCGCGCGAGTGCTCCTGGGATGGAAAGTGCGATGACGACGATCCCCACCGCCGCCTACGAGCGCAACGGCCAGCCGGTCTCGGCGGAGGCGTTTTACGCGATCGCTTGCGACCCGCGGCGTCATGTGGCTGTTGAGGCTTGCGCGGGTGCCGGCAAGACCTGGATGCTGGTCTCGCGCATCCTGCGTGCCTTGCTCGACACCGCATTGCATGGGCCCGACGGCACCGTCAGGCCACAGGAAATCCTGGCCATCACCTTCACCAAAAAGGCCGCCGGCGAGATGCGCGAACGGCTGGAGGAGTGGCTGACCGAATTTGACAGCGCTGACGACGACACCTTGCGGCATGAGTTGGCGATACGCGGTGTGTCGGTTCCGGCGGGCCCTGCCGATGCAGCTTCTTCGGCCAAGGCGTGCAAGGCGCTGTCCGGCTTGTACCGTGCGGTTCTGGCCCAGGGCCGGTCGGTGCAGATCCGCACCTTCCATGGCTGGTTCGCCGCCTTGCTGCGCCATGCGCCGGTCGCGGTGTTGCAGCAACTGGGTCTGCCGGTCAACTACGAGCTGCTTGAAGACGATGCGCCCGCCCGCGCCCTGGTCTGGCGACGCTTTTACGCGGCGGTGGCGGCAGACGCTGCGCTGCACGCGGACTTCGATGCGCTGGTCCGGACGCACGGCCGTTTCCAGGCCGACAAGGCCTTGCGGGCGGCACTCGACAAGCGCACCGAGTTCGATCTGGCCGACGCCCGCGGCGTGGTGGACGCATCGGTTGCGCATTTCCAGGTACTGTTCCCGGCGCTGGTGGGTCGGGAGTCCCCCGAGTTGGCGCTGCTGGATACTGCAGCGCGCGAGCGCTGGCTGGCGCGCGCTCGCGCGCTGGGGCTGGAGAAAAACAAGACCCCGCAAAAAGCCGCCGAGGCGGTGGTTCTGGCTTTCGAAAGCGAGGATGCCGCCGTCCGGCTGGCCGTGCTGCGCAAGGCTTTTTTTGTGGCAGATGAGGACCGGCTGACCCAGCACCTGCTGAAGTACCCGGCCGCGCAGGAGGCCGAGCCCGAACTGCGCCTGCTGTGCGAGGCCAGTGCCCAGCACGAGGCCTGGTTGCACCAGCAGCGCATGGCGCGGCTGGCCAGGGCGTTGATTGCGCAGTTCGCTGCGCTCAAGCGTGAGCGTGGCTGGGTCGACATGAACGACGTGGAGCGCGCCGCGCAGGCCATGCTGTCCGATGCCGTGCTGTCGGGCTGGGTGCAGGAGCGGCTGGACGCGCGCATCAGGCATCTGATGATTGACGAGTTCCAGGACACCAACCCGCTGCAGTGGCAGGCGCTCAGTGCCTGGCTGTCCAGCTACGCCGGGGCCGGGCAGGCGCCCAGCGTGTTCCTGGTGGGCGATCCCAAGCAGAGCATCTACCGCTTCCGTCGCGCCGAGCCCCAGGTGTTCCGGGATGCGCAGCGCTTTGTCCACGAGGACCTGGGCGGTGACCTCCTCAGCTGCGACCACACCCGCCGCAACGCGCTGTCGGTCATCGAAACGGTCAACCGGGTGATGACCGCGGCAAGTGACGCTGACGGCTATGAGGGCTTTCGCCAGCATTCCACCGATTCGAAACACACGGGCGCGGTGGGCCGGTTGCCGGCAATTCCAAGGGCATCGGCTCCAGAAGCTGCAGGCAGCGCGGTACCCGATGACGATCAGCCAGCCGTCTGGCGCGACAGCCTGACCACCCCGCGTGAAGTGCCTGAGGAGACCCTGCGCACCCTCGAAGCCCGGCAGGCGGCAGCCTGGGTCGCTGGGCAGGTGGCGCGCGGCTTGCAGCCATCGGACATCATGGTGCTGTCGCGCAAGCGGGCAGGCCTGCTGCCGCTGCAGGACGAACTGCGCGCCCTGCATGTGCCCGCGCAGATCGGCGAGAAAACCGAGCTGATCGAGTGTTGCGAGGTGCAGGACATCGTGGCCCTGCTGGATGTGCTGGTGTCGCCGCAGCACGATTTGTCGCTGGCCCGGGCGCTGCGCTCGCCGCTGTTCGGCATGCCCGACAGCAGTCTGGTGCAACTGGCCCTGATGCAGCGCGAGCACAGACTGTGCTGGTATGAGTTGCTGCAGAACAATGCGCTGCTTGCGCCGGATGTGCAGGCGGTGGGGCCTTGCCTGGAACGCTGGAAAGGCTGGCTGGACACTCTGCCGCCGCATGACGCCCTGCAGGCCATCTACGACGATGGCGATGTACTGGCCCGCTTTGCAGCGGCTGCACCTGCGGTGCAGCGCCAGGCCGTACTGGCCAACCTGAGGGCCCTGCTCGGCGTGTCCCTGGCGCTGGATGGCGGCCGCTACACGACGCCCTACGGTTTTGTCCGCGCCCTGAAGGCGGGTGGTACGCAGGCGCCCGCCACGGCCAGCACCGACGCGGTGCGGTTGCTCACCATCCACGGCGCCAAGGGGCTGGAGGCCAGCGCCGTGCTGCTGCTGGACACCGACACCGCAGAGCGCAACGCCGACAGCATGGGGGTGCTGCTGGATTGGCCGGGTCGGTCGCCAGCGCCGCAGAAGCTGGTCTTTCTGGTGAGTGAAGGCCGCCCGCCGGCCTGCGCAGCCGACCTGCTGGTGACCGAACTGGCGGCCCGCAAGCGGGAAGAGCTCAATGCGCTGTATGTGGCCCTGACGCGTGCTCGCGGCACGCTGGTGATCTCGTCGGTGGAGCCGCACCGGGCGACCATCGGCAGCTGGTGGCAGCGTCTCCTGGCGCTGGTGCCGGCACTGCCGGCGCCGGTGTCTTCCACAGGGTCGGCGGCCTTGCTGGCGCAGGACGAGCCCGGCAGCTTCGCATTGCCTTCTTTGCCTGCCCTTCCGGTCGCGCTTCAGGTGTCCACCGAACCGGCTTTGGGCGGGGATGACGACGACTCCTTGAGTGCCCGCATCGGCAAGGCCATGCACCGTCTGCTGGAGTGGGGCGGGGACTTGTCAGGCCTGTCTGTGGCTGCGGTGGCGCGTGAGTTCTGCCTCAGCCCCCGGCAGGCTGGTGATGCCGCCGCCCTGGCTGGTCGTATCCTGGCCGGGCAGGGTGCCTGGGCCTGGCAGCCGGAGCGGCTGGCCTGGCAAGGCAACGAGGTGGACCTGGTGCACGCAGGCAAAGCGCTGCGGCTGGACCGGCTGGTGCAGCGCCAGGACCCTGGCCATGAAGGCCACTGGTGGGTGCTGGACTACAAGTCGGCGGTGGCCCCCGAGCGGCAACCGGCGCTGATGGCCCAGCTCCAGACCTACCGCGCGGCCGTGCGCCTGATCCACCCGGAAGCACCGGTCCATGCAGCCTTTCTCACGGGGCAAGGCACGCTGGTTGCGCTGGACTGAGGCGCCGCCAGATGGCGACAAAGGGCAGGGGAAGGGGCGGCGAGGGGCTGCCCAGCAAATAAAGCGCAGTTCCCCCACAATCGGGCGGCGAGCGTTCGGGTTGGCTGCCAGAAACCCGCACCGACCCCGAGACACCCACTATCTACCAAAGGCACCCTCATGCTCAAGTCCCTTGTTTCGTCGATGACCACCGTGGTCCTGACCGTTGCCGTGGTCACCACCGGCGCCATGGCCCAGACACCTGGCGCCAACCCTGTGCTGCGGCTGCGTGCAACCATCGAAAAGATCGATGCCACCAGCATGACCATCAAGGAACGCAGTGGCGAGGTCATCACGCTGGTGCGACCGGCCGACTTGAACGTGTCCGAGGTGTATCCCATCTCGCTGTCCGACATCAAGGCGGGAAGCTACATCGGCACGGCGGCCATGCCGCAGGCCGACGGCACCCAGACGGCACTGACCGTGCTGGTGTTCCCGGAGGCTTCGCGCGGCACGGGCGAGGGGCACCGCCCGTATGACCTGCTGCCGCAAAGCACCATGACCAACGCCACGGTGGCCGATCTGGCGGCAGCGCCGGCCAGCGTGCCGGGCGGACAGAAGCTCACGCTCAAGTACAACGGCGGCGAGAAGGTGGTGATCGTGTCCCCAGGCACACCCGTGGTGAGCTTTAAATCGGCGGCGGGCGAAGAGGGCAAGCTGCTGGTGCCAGGCGCCAAAGTGGTGGTGACCTCCCAGGAGAAAAACGGCCAGCCGACCGCATTGCGCGTGCTGGTGGGACGCAACGGATTTGCGCCACCCAACTGAGTCAACCAGCGTCAGGGCCAGAGGGGTTTGGGGCGCGCATCCTTGCGCGCCAATGGGTGCAGGTGAACGCCGCATGCAGGCTCACCTGCAATAATCCGCATGGTGCAGATGGACGTCTGCTCCTGCGGTGACACCGCCGTGCCTGTGCGGCAGCCGACTCCGCACCCCTGAATGCTTCGGGTGTCGCGGCCTGCGGCCTCGCTCTCGCCACCTCCTCCTCCTCCCTGGACCCGCCTTGACCGATTCTCTCTCTCCTGTTCCCCCCGCGGGCCCCCTGCGCGTTGCCATAATCGGGGGTGGCCCGGCTGGGTTGATGGCCGCCGAAGGCGTGGCACGGGGTAGTGCAGGGGTAGCCGTCCGGGTGTATGACGCCATGCCGTCGGTCGGCCGCAAATTCCTGCTGGCCGGTATTGGCGGGCTCAACCTCACGCACTCCGAACCGCTGGAGCCTTTCATTGGCCGCTATGGTGAGCGTGGTGACGCGCTCAAGCCTTTGCTGGCAGCGTTCGGGCCGGCGCAACTGTGCGCCTGGGCCGAGGGGCTGGGCGTGGAAACCTTCGTCGGCAGCTCCGGCCGCGTTTTCCCGAAGGACATGAAGGCCGCGCCGCTGCTGCGGGCCTGGTTGCACCGGCTGCGCGCCGCTGGCGTGCAGTTCTCCATGCGCCACCGCTGGCTGGGCTGGGCTGACGATGGCGCTCTGGTGTTCTCCACGCCGGCCGGTGAGCAGCGGGTGGAGGCCGATGCCGTCATTCTGGCGCTGGGCGGCGGCAGTTGGGCTCGCCTGGGGTCTGACGGTGCATGGGTGCCGTTGCTCAAGGGGCGCGGTGCCGCGGTGGCGCCGCTGCGGCCCGCCAACTGCGGATTTGACGTGGGCTGGAACGACCCTGATTTTGCGCAAGCCGGTGCGGTGGAGGGTGAAACCCGCCGCGAGTTTTTCCGCGAGCTGGCCGGCCGCAGCGCGCGCGGCAGTATGGGGTGGACGGCGCACTTCGCCAGCCGCTTTGCAGGCCAGGCCTTCAAGTCGGTGGCGATCCGGTTCACCGATACACGGGGCCGCAGCTTCAGCCGCAAAGGGGAGTTCGTGGCCACGGCAACCGGGGTGGAAGGCAGCCTGATTTATGCCGTATCCCACCTGCTGCGCGATGAGATCGAGGCGCACGGCAGCGCGACCTTTTCACTGGACCTGCTGCCCGACAAATCCCATGAACAGGTGTTGGTGGAGGTACGCCACCCCCGGGGCTCGCGCTCGCTGTCCAGCCACCTCAAGAGCCGCCTGGGACTGGAAGGCATCAAGGCGGCCATGCTGCACGAGGTGCTGGGCAAGGACGCCATGGCCGACCCGGTTCGTCTGGCGGCGGGCATCAAGGCGCTGCCAGTCCGGGTAATAGTCACACGTCCGCTGGACGAGGCCATCAGCAGCGCTGGTGGCGTGATGTGGGAGGGCTTGACGCCCCATTTGCAGTTGCTGGCACCCGCCGGAACGGCTTTCCCGCAGCCTGTTTTCTGCGCTGGCGAGATGCTGGACTGGGAGGCGCCGACCGGCGGTTATCTTCTGACAGCCTGCTTTGCCAGTGGGAAGGCGGCGGCTGATGGGGTGTTGAGTCGTTTGGGCTTGTAGCGCCTACTCGCCCGGAGAATGGGCAGTGCCTGCAAATGCTGAACACCTGCCGCAAGGACCCGAAGCATCTTGGCTTTGCGTGATTTCCTGCCCACTTACTCCGGTTGCTCAGGTTACATGTAAGTATTTGTTTCAAATACATCTTTAAAATGGAATCCGCTCGCACGCACCATTTTGAAGCACGCCGCCCCTCTTCTTGAACTCCAGCCGACTCCCCAGCATCCGCTCCCGACTTGTTCTGCTGACGATCGTCTGCATGGCACCGGCCTTTTTGATGGCCACCATCGTGCTGTACTACAACTATCATCAGCAGCGCGCCGCACTCATCAAGGACGCGGTGGAAAGTGCCAGAACACTGTCTCGCCTCATCGACCGTGAGTTCGTCACTGTGGAGGTGTCGCTGAGCGCGTTGTCCACCTCCCCATCGATCCGGTCCGGCGACTACGCCGCATTCCAGTCGCAGGCCGAGCAGGTCGTGCAGCGCAGTTTCATCAACAACGTGGCCTTGATTGCCCCCGGCGGTCAGCAACTGGTCAATACCGCGGTTCCTTTTGGTCAGCCTTTGCCGCAGACCGGCGTCATGGCCCAGACGCAGCGCGTGTTGCAGACCGGGAAACCCGATATTTCCGGACTGCTGATGGGCGCTGCCCTCAAACGCCCACTGTCGAACGTGGCCGTACCTGTTCTTTCAGGCTCCAGGGCCACGCATTCGCTGTCGGGGGTCATCCTGCCTGACCACTTCCAGAAACTGCTCGTCAGCTACGGCTTGCCCGACGACAGGCTGACGGTCATCTTTGATCCCTCGGCCACAGTGGTGGCCCGGTCGCATGACCTGGATCGGTTTTTCGGCAAAAGCGTGGCGCCGAGTCTGGTGAATCGCCTCCAGCTGACGAATGAGGATGCGTTTGATGCGGTCACCCTGGACGGCACGCACGTGGTCAGCGCCTTTTACCGCTCCTCCATCTCCGGATGGGGTGTGGCGATTGGTATTCCCGAAGATGTACTGACGGCGGATCTGCGCCGTTCGATGTGGATACTGATCAGCCTGACGGCGCTGTTGTTTGTGGTGAGTCTGGTGATGGCCCTGACCATGGCCAGGCGCATTGCGCGTGCAGTGGGCGCCCTGCGCGAACCCGCGCTGGGGCTGGGTTACGGCACACCGGTACAGGTGGCTCCGCAGGATATTCAGGAGGTCGATGAGGTCGGCGAGGCGATCGGGAAGGCGTCGGTCCTGCTGCAGGAGTCGATCCAGTCGCTGGCGGAGAATGAAGCCCGGTTCCGCGGCGTGGTCGAGTCGGCGATGGACGCCATCATCACTGCAAATGACGAAGGCGTGATCGTGATGTTCAATGCCGCCGCCGCCAGCATGTTTGGGTGCCCGGCGGCGCAGGCCATGGGCTCGCCGGTGACGCGGTTTGTGCCTACCCGTTTTCATGCGCACCATGCTGAATTTATCCGCAAGCACCAGAAAAAGAACCGTTTTCCGGATGACGGCAAGAGCGATGGACTGAGCGGCGTCACCGTCGGGCTGCGCATGAACGGAGAAGAGTTTCCCGCCGAGGTGTCCCTCTCCAGCGTGGTCGCTCTGGGTTCCATCCTCAATACCTTCATCATCCGCGATGTGACCAGCCGGGTTCAGGCCTACAAGGCCCTGGAGCGCAGTAATCTGGACCTGCAGCAGTTTGCCTATGTGGCCTCGCATGACCTGAAAACACCTTTGCGCTCGATCGGTGGCTTCGTGCAGTTGCTGGAGCGTGACTACGCCGACAAGCTCGATGACAAGGCCATCGCACTGATTCACCGCACCGCCAATGCTGCGAAACGGCTGGAGCAACTGACAGAAGACCTGCTCTCCTTCGCCCGGATCGAGGCCGAGGCCAAGCCGTTCGCGCCGGTGGACATGGGCGATGTGATCAAGGATGCCCTCTTTTTGCTCGATGCCGCCCTGCAGACGGCGGGCGCCAAGGTGTCGGTCAGCGAGATGCCCACCATCCGCGGCGACCGTGCCCAACTGGTGCAACTGCTGCTCAACCTGCTCGGCAACAGCGTCAAATACTGCCCGGATCACGAGCCCGTGATCGAGGTGATGGCCGCCAAGCAGGATCGCGAGTGGGTGTTTTCCGTCAAGGACAACGGCATCGGCATCGACGCCAGGCACCATGACAAGGTGTTCGAGATTTTCAAACGCCTGCACAACCAGAACGAGTTTCCGGGAACAGGCATTGGTCTGGCGGTATGCCGCCGCGTGGTGGAAGGCCATGGCGGCAAGATCTGGGTGAGTTCCAGCGCCGGGCAAGGAACCACGTTCAGCTTTACACTGCCGGACTACTTCCCCGAAAGTCCCGATGAAAATTGAGCCAGTAGCCAAGACCCGTGTTGCGGAAATCCTGCTGGTCGAGGACAACGACGACGATGTTTTCCTGACGCGCGAGGCTTTCGACGCCGCCAGCTTGCGGGTCAACCTGCACCATGTCGACAATGGCGAAAAGTGCCTGCAGTTCCTGCGCAAGCAGG
The DNA here is from genome assembly GCA_943370905.1 of Synechococcus sp. UW140. Classification (GTDB taxonomy): domain Bacteria; phylum Pseudomonadota; class Gammaproteobacteria; order Burkholderiales; family Burkholderiaceae_C; genus Polaromonas. The sequence continues at coordinate 122,228 of CALRSS020000007.1, read as the reverse complement.
GTCCCTATGCTGACGCGGTGACTCCGGACCTGATCCTGCTGGACATGCACATGCCGGTGATGGATGGCTACGAAGTGCTGTCCGAGATCGTGAAGGATGAAAAGCTCCATCACCTGCCCGTGGTGGTGCTCACCACCTCCTATGAAGCCGAGGACATTCGCCGGATGTACGGCTTGCGCTGCAGTTCCTACATCACCAAGCCGGTGGACTTCGACAGCTTCGTCAAGGCCATTGGCCAGTTGGCCGGCTATTGGCTGACGGTGGTGGTCATCCCTGACGCATCGTGATGCCGGTCGCGCCCGAGAGCGGTGAGGCCGCCCGATGATCGTGCGGTTTGCCATTCAGCCTGCCGCCGGCGCCTTTGACTACCAAGTAAGTTACGAAGGCGAGGAACTGTTCGGCGACGAAGGCCTGCAAAGTGTCGAGCAGTGCATCGTCGCAGCAGTCGAAGGCCTGGGCCAGGACGCGATGGCTGCAGAGGTGGCTTATGGCGGCATCGTCAGCGGCACTTACCCGCTCGCTTCGTTGGCCCTGATGTCTGCGCAGATCGCCGAGCATGCGATCAACACCACCGCAGCGATTCAGGAACTGATGACCTGATCCGCAGGTGGCGCCAGCTACTTCGGCTGGTTGCCGACACCCTTGCGTTTCATTTCCCCCCAGCTGGATTCGCGCTGGGCAGCCCAGCGGTACAGGCCCAGCAGACGCCACCAGCTGTTGAGCTGGCGATAGCCGAAGTTCTCCAGCACCACGATCAGCGAGAGCAAGGCCAGATGGCGGAATTTGGGATAGATGTGAAACGAGATTTCCTCGAGCAGCAGCCCGGACACCGACAGCAGGATGCCCAGCCCCAGCGCCATGAACAGGAAAACATAAAAGGCCTGCCACGAGACCAGGCCAAAGGCGTAGGCGTAGATCATGAACAGGTAGCCGCCCAGTTCCACCAGGGGGCCCAGCCACTCGAACAGCACCATGAACGGAAAGGCCAGCCAGCCGGGTGCGCCGCCGTTGCGGCTGAACATCAGGCCCCAGTTGCTGGTCAGGCTTTCCGAGAGCCCGCGCTGCCAGCGCACCCGCTGGTTCTTCAGGGTCTTGCGGTCTTCCGGCGCTTCCGTCCAGCACACCGGCTCAGGCACGAACTCGATGCGGTAGTGTCTGCCTTCCTTTCTGAGCATGCGGTGAATGCGTACCACCAGCTCCATGTCCTCGCCGATCGTGTTGGCCCGGTAGCCACCGGCCGCGATCACGACATCGGTCTTGAACAGCCCGAACGCGCCCGAGATGATCAGCATGGCGTTGAGCTTGGACCAGCCCAGGCGCCCAAACAGGAAGGCGCGCAGATACTCCACCACCTGAAACAGGGCCCATATGTTGGTGGGAAGCCCCACCTTGGTGAGAAAGCCGTCTGCGACTTCACAGCCGTTGGCCACACGCACTGTGCCACCGGTGGCCACCGTTTCCGGGTGATTCAAAAACGGCTTGGCCACGAGCTGGAGGCTGTTGCGCGCGAGGATGGAGTCGGCGTCGACACCGCAAAACAGCGGGTGGCGTGCGGCGTTGATGCCTGCATTGAGTGAGTCGGCCTTGCCGCCGTTTTCCTTGTCGATCACACGCAGGTTGGGGTAGTCCAGAGAGCGGTAGATGGCCCGTACCGGTTTGGTGGGCAGACCATCGCGCGGGGCTTCCGGAAACGGCAGCAGGGAAAACTCGCGCTTCATCACATCCAGCGTGCTGTCGCGTGAGCCGTCATTGATGACGATGATTTCGAAATCCGAATAGGTGAGCTGGAACATCGACCGCACCGATGCGGTGATGGTGGCCTCTTCGTTGTAGGCAGGCACCAGCAGGCTGATGCCTGGCTCCAGGCCGGTGAAGACCTGCGGCAGTTCGTCCAGCAGCTTTTCTTCCTTGTTTCGCTGAAGGGCAAAGATGGACAGCAGGTTCAGCGCCAGGTAGCAGCCGTTGAGCAGGATGAAATAGGCAAAGACGAACCAGGTTGTCCACACGGTCATGGCATCCCCCTCAGCCGCCGGCCAGCATGGTTGCGCTGTGTTCGGCCAGCACATGGTCCAGGATGCTCACGACCGCAGCGTCAGTCGACTGTTGCCGCAGTGCGCCCAGTCGATCGACGCCGAAATAGGGCAGCGCCGCCAGCGCCTGGGCAGCGCGGTAGCGCACCCACCATTCGGCGTCCTGCAGCAGGGTCTGCAGCAGCGCTGAGTCCTGCGCATTGCCGAAGCGCCCGAGGAACGTGGCCACCTCTGCCCGCACCCGCGCATCGGCGTGGTTCGCGAAGTGGCGGACCAGTGACAACAGCTCTTCACCTGTCGCGGTGTGCAGGGCCACCACCAGGGTGTCGACAGACCGGCAGTTGCCCAGGATGTAGCGCATGGAGGCGGGCGGCAACTGCAGGTGCAGCGCATCGGCGAGCTGCAGGGCGCGCGCCCATCGGCTCCGGCTGACGTAGAGGATTTTCTTGGACAGCAGCAACCAGAACGCCTGCTTGGCCTCGGCCAGGAAGTTGGCGATCTGGGTGATGTCCCAGTCCTTGCGGGTCAGGATCAGCGGCAGCAGCAGCTCTGTGCCTTTCAAGGGGCTGATTTTGAGCAGTGCACGCGCTGCATGCATTGACGCCAGGCTGTCGGCAGCCTCTGCCTGTGCAGCCAGATCGTCCCACGAGGCCTCGTCGCGCAGATGCCCCAGCGTCAGCGTGGCCAGCAAGCGTTCAGCGCGGTTGCCTTTTTTAAGCAGCCTGCGTGCGACCTCATCTGCACGCACATGGCGGGCGAGGAGGTTGAGGCGGTCGCTGGCGGTGCCGCGCAGCGACTCCTGCAGGTAGTTCCACAGCTTGAGGAAATAAATCTGTTCGCGCGGACTCACGCGGCGGGGTACGGTCGCTGCGTCATTGCTGATGACTTCCAGCATGAAGGGTCGCCACCGCAGGATGAAGGCGGCCTCGCGCCGGGCACCGGCACGCAGCCTCAAGCGCAGGGTGACGATCAGGACCACCAGCAGCAGCGTCAACCCGATGGCTGACACGCCCGCCAGAAACGCGAACCGCAGATAGGGATCAGAAAACGTATTCAACACCAAGCCGGGCGCTGCGTCGGTTGTAGAAATTACCCTGGCGCGTGTGCGTCAGCGCGTAGTTCACCGCCCATTTCGGCGTCAACCAGTGGCGTCCCAGCAGGGCCGTGGACCGCACGTCGGCGAGCACCACATTGCCCGGCGCGATCGTGGTGGCTTCCCTGCCGGTGCTGTAGATCAGCCCGACGGAATTGGCATCGCTGTAGTAATAGGCCAACCTGAGCTCTGCGCTGCTGGCGCTGACGCCGGACGAGCGCACGGGCTTCCATGCCACCGAGGCGCTGAAGTCTGAAAAATAGTGTTCCAGCATCACCGTGCCACTGTTTACCCGTGTGCCTTCATAGCGTCTGGTGCCCAGGCCGCCTTGAATCAACCAGGCTGGCGCGAACTCGTATTGCAGCGAAGCCTCCACGCCATTTTTTGCCAGAACGCGGTGCGTCGGGCTGAGGTTCGCGCTGGCAGCAAGGGTGAGGCGGTCAGACAAGGGACGGGCGATCAGAGCGCTGATCTCGTGGTCGTCCAGGCCAAACCTGTTGGTCTGGGTCAGCGCCACCGAGCTCACGTCACGCTGCCCTCGCTTGCCGGTCAGGCGCAGCGATGTTTCGCGCCAGTCGGGGCTGCCATTGCTCAAGTGGCTGGACTCGGTCTCCAGGGTGACCTGCGTGGTGGGTGCCAAGGGCGATTGGGCCCATGCCGGGGCCGTCAGGGTCGCCAGGGCCAGGGCCAGCAGGCTGGCGCCCGGGCGTCGGGTGATGCGGGGGATCAAGATTCAGGTCTTTCGCAGAGACAGCCGCTTGATGCGTGCCAGGAGTTCGGCGGGCTGGAAAGGCTTGAGGATGTAGTCGTTGGCACCGGCATCCAGCGCCCGGATGATGTCTTTTTCCTGGGTCTTTGCCGTCAGCATGATCACCGGGGTAGCCTGCCAGCCTGTCTGGGCGCGCAGCATGCCGATCAGCGCGAAGCCGTCGAAAAAGGGCAGCATCACATCAAGCAGGACGATGGCGGGTGGCGGCTGGTGCTCGATGAATTCCTTGGCAGCCCGTCCGTCGCGCGCCACATGCACCGAAAAACCCTCACGCTCCAGAATGAACTGAAGCAGATGCGCAATGTGCTCGTCGTCTTCGACAACGAGCGCGCTGGCCGGTGGACGATCAGGTGAAATCATGACGGTTGAAGTGAGTCAGCTCAAGCTGGTTCCCATGGTGATTCCATGCGCTGGCACTGACCTGTCAGAGCCGCATTGGCTTCGAATGAATAAGGTGACGAGCCTCGACCCCGGCACTGGCTCCACAGTTAGGGCTGCTTGGTTCCCCACCTGACCCGGTTGGCCGCTTCACCATGCGGGAAGGCCCGTCACCGCGTATTGTACGGGTCTTCCCGCATGGTTGCGCCGGGGTTCCAGCCGGATTCATGCTGGAATGCACACACCTGCGGCAAAGCGGCTGACCGTCGTATGCAAATTAGAATGCGCCTATGTCGTACCTCGTCCTTGCCCGCAAATACCGTCCCCGGAATTTCTCTGAAATGGTGGGGCAGGCCCATGTGGTGCAGGCACTGGGCAACGCGCTGGCAACCGGGCGTCTGCACCACGCCTACCTGTTCACCGGAACGCGTGGCGTGGGCAAGACCACGGTGTCGCGCATCCTGGCCAAGTCGCTCAATTGCACCGGTGTGGACGGGCAGGGCGGCATCACCGCCGAGCCCTGCGGCGTCTGCCAGGCGTGCACCGACATCGACAGCGGGCGCTTCGTGGACTACACGGAGCTGGACGCTGCCTCCAACCGCGGTGTTGACGAGATCGCGCAATTGCTGGAGCAGGCGGTGTACAAGCCGGTCGTCGGGCGCTTCAAGGTCTTCATGATCGACGAGGTGCACATGCTCACGAGCACGGCGTTCAACGCCATGCTCAAGACGCTGGAAGAACCGCCCGAATACCTCAAGTTCGTGCTGGCCACAACCGATCCGCAAAAAGTCCCCGCCACGGTGCTGTCGCGCTGCCTGCAGTTCAACCTGCGACCCATGGCACCCGAAACGGTACTGGAACACCTCATACAGGTCCTGACCGCCGAAAACATACCGGCCGAGCAACAGGCCTTGCGCCTGCTGGCGCGCGCGGCACGGGGGTCCATGCGCGATGCCCTGTCTCTGACCGACCAGGCCATTGCCTTCGGCTCCGGCCAGTTGCAGGAGGCGAGCGTGCGCACCATGCTGGGCAGTGTCGACCGCAGTTACGTGTTCAACCTGCTGGACGCCCTGGCCCGGGGCGATGGCCGAGCCGTTGTCGAGACCTCCGAGGTGCTGCGCCTCAACGGGCTGAGTGCTGCCTCCACTCTGGAGGAAATGACCACGGTGCTGCAACGCATGGCAGTGCTCCAGGCGGTGCCCGACATGGGGGCCGATGGCGACGATGCCGACCCCGACATCGCCGAAACGGCGCGCCTGGCGCGCACCCTGCCGGCGGATGAGACGCAACTGCTCTACAGCCTCTGCCTGCATGGCCGCGGCGAGCTGGGACTGGCACCGGATGAATACGCCGCGCTCACCATGGTGTTGCTGCGGCTGCTGGCCTTCAAGCCGGCCAGCCCCGCAGCCACTCATTCGGCCTCCGAGCCCGCACAGCCCTCCCACCTGAGGAGCGCCGCCGAGCCGGGAAAAAAGCCATCGCCTGACCCAGAGGTACCTGAACGCCGGGTGCCCGATACTGCGCTGGCAGGCGGGCGCCCGGCCGTGGCAGTGACGCCACCCCCTCAGGCTGCAGCGCCGCAGCCCCCTCTGCGGGCACCCGCTGTAGCGGCTTCCGCCCCCGCGCATCAGCCACCTGAAATCCAGCCCGCGCGTTCCCCGGTGCCACTGCAAGCTCCCAACGGCTCCGCCGGGACGACGCCGGTCTCCACCGTCAGCGCCGCACCGGAACTGACCCCGCTGGGGGATGGCTGGCGCCAGATGGTCAACCAGATGGTCGCTGCGGAAGCGGTGGCGGCGCTCACACGTGAACTCGCGCTGCAATCCGAGCTGCGCAGCCAGGACGGCGACGCCTGGGTGTTGCGGGTCGAGCGTGAGTCCCTGAACCAGCCGGCCGCCCGTGACAAGCTGCAGGCGGCACTGCAGCAGGTCACAGGCCAGTCAGGTCTTGTGATCACGGTCGAATTGGGACCGGTGACCGATACCCCCGCCCGCCGCAATGCTGCGGCAGCGGCCGAGCGCCAGCGCGCGGCTGAAGAGCTGATTCAGAACGACCCGCTGGTGCAGGACATGGTGCGCGACTGGGGCGCCAGGATCGTGCCCGGGTCGATCAAGCCGCTGGCAGCCAAGCCGATATGATCAAGGCCAGATTCGCTGGCGCATGACGCCCTACCTCCAAAGGAAAAAAGATGTTTAACAAAGGACAACTCGCCGGCCTGATGAAGCAGGCGCAGGCCATGCAGGACAACCTCAAGAAAGCGCAGGACGAGCTTGCGTTTGTGGAAGTCACTGCAGAAGCCGGCGCCGGCCTGGTGAAGGTCACCATGACCTGCAAGCACGACGTCAAGCGCATAGAGATCGACCCGAGCCTGCTGACCGAGGACAAGGACATGCTCGAAGACCTGGTCGCAGCGGCCTTCAACGCCGCGGTGCGCAAGGCCGAGGAAGTCAGCCAGGAAAAAATGGGCAAGCTGACAGCCGGCATGCCTGGTTTGCCCGGTGGCATGAAGCTGCCCTTCTAGCGCTGTGAGCCCCCACGGTCGCCCACTGCGTACAGCTCCCGAGGTCTCGCAGGCCGCGGCTCGCGAAACGCTTCGCCTCTGTCGCCAGTCCAAAGCTGCTCAAACAAGCTCGCAGCCGCAGGCTCCAGTCCCTCGGGGGCGCTGCGTCAGTGGCCCGGCAAAGCCGGTTCTGCGGCCCCGACTGAACTGGTGCTCGCATACGCTGGTACCGACTGGCCTCCACCATGGCTGATCCCAATGCGCTCGAAGGCCTGACGCAGGCATTGCGCCGCCTGCCCGGTGTGGGTGCCAAGTCGGCAGCACGCATGGCCTTTCATCTGCTGCAGCACGACAAGTCCGGCGCGGTGCAGATCGCGCGGGCGCTGGAGCATGCCGTGGCCAATGTGCGGCATTGCACCCTTTGCAACACGCTGACCGAGCAGGCGGTGTGCACCACCTGCGCCAATGCGCAACGCGACCGCAGCAAGCTGTGCGTGGTCGAGACGCCGGCCGACCAGGCGGCGCTGGAGCGCACGCTGGCCTACCGCGGGCTTTACTTTGTGCTGATGGGCAAGCTCAGCCCGCTGGATGGCATTGGCCCCAACGACATCGGTCTGCAAAAACTGTTTGACCGTGTGGTGCCCCGCGACACGCAGGGCGAGCCCTTGCCGGTGGCTGCGCGCGAGGTCCAGGAAGTCATCCTGGCCACCAACTTCACCGCTGAGGGCGAGGCCACTGCGCACGTGATTGCCCAGGCTCTCAAGAGCCGAGGCGTGCAAGTCACCCGACTGGCACGCGGCGTGCCTGTAGGCAGCGAACTTGAATACGTCGACCTGGGCACCATTGCCCATGCGCTGGTAGACCGCCGGTGACGGCGCGCGCGCTCTGGCCCCGCAAACCATCCATCACAAGAACCCAAGAACCGAGGAAAAGGATTCGCCATGACCTATGCACGCTTCACCATCGCCTACTGGTGTGTCCTGGTGGCGGCTTTGCTGCCTATCGTGTGTGCGGGCATTGCCAAATCCGGGATGTTCAACAAACATCCGCGTGAGGGTGGTTACGACAACAACAATCCGCGCAACTGGCTGGCGCGGCAGACCGACTGGCGCGCACGCGCCAACGCCGCGCAGGCCAACACCTTCGAGGCGCTGCCGTTTTTCTTCGTCGCCGTCGTCGTTGCGCACACGCTGCAGGCCGGGCAGACGCGCCTGGATATCCTGGCCTTGCTGTTCGTCTTCTTGCGCATCGCTTACATCATGATGTATGTCGCTGATCTGGCAAAGGTGCGGTCAGCAGTGTGGGTTTCGGCGTTCTTCATCAACGTCTGCATCCTTTTTTCCGGCTACCGCTGAGGCGGGGGTGCGCGCGCTGCCTTGACGCGTCGTCATTGCGCCTTTTTTCTTCCGTAAAAACCCGCACGGGATGACCCCGATGCGGGTTTTTCCTTGTCCGGATACGCTTGGGTTCAGCCACCGAAAAACCAAGAGGACGCCTCCATGACTGCCGCCGCAAACGACCCCCGAGCCATTTCCCGTCGCAGTTTTGCCAGCGGTGTGACGATGACTGCCGCAGCGCTGGCCGTGCCGGCCTTGCGCGCACAGCCCAAGCTCGAGAAAACGAAGATCGCGCTGTCGGTGGGCGGCAAAGCCTCTTTTTACTACCTGCCGTTGACCATCTCCGAGCAGCTGGGTTACTTCAAGGCCGAAGGACTGGACGTCGAGATCAGCGATTTCGCCGGCGGCTCGCGGGCCTTGCAGGCCGTGGTGGGTGGCTCTGCCGATGTCTGCTCCGGCGCGTTTGAGCACACCATCAACCTGCAGTCGAAGAACCAGATGTTCCAGGCCTTTGTGCTGCAGGGACGTGCGCCGCAAATCGCGTTCGGCGTGTCTACCAAGAACATGCCCGGCTACAAGTCGGTCGCAGACCTCAAGGGCAAGAAAATCGGCGTGTCGGCCCCCGGGTCTTCCACCAACATGATGGCCAATCTGGTGCTGTCACGGGCCGGGCTCAAGCCGGGTGACGTGAGCTTCATCGGGGTCGGCACGGCAGCCGGTGCGCTGACGGCGCTGCGTTCCGGGCAGATCGATGCGATCAGCAACATCGACCCGGTCATGACCATGCTGGAGCAAAAAGGCGACGTGAAAATCATCAGCGACACACGCACACTGAAGGGTACCGTCGAAGTGTTTGGCGGCGTGATGCCGGCAGCCTGCCTGTACGCACCGCTGGAATTTGTCCAGAAGAATCCCAACACCTGCCAGGCGCTCGCCAATGCCATCGTGCACGGGCTCAAGTGGCTGCAGACGGCCGGCCCCGGCGACATCATCAAGACCGTGCCCGAAAGCTACCTGCTGGGTGACCGGGCCTTGTACCTGGCGTCGTTCAACAAGGTCCATGAATCGATCTCGATCGACGGCATCATTCCGGAAGAGGGCGCACGGACCGCGCTGAAGGCGCTCGCCAGCTTCGACCCGAGCGTGAAAGCCGACAAGATCGACCTCAGCAAGACCTACACCAACGAGTTTTCGCGCCGTGCCAAGGAGCGCTTCAAGGCCTGAACCAGGATGCCGCGCGTACGCTGTTCCTGCGGCCTGCCCCTCGAGGCGGGCCTTGCACCATGAGCGCCACCACGAGTTCCCCCATGCCAGACACTGGCAATCCCGAGGGGGAAATGCACGCGCTGGAATTCCTCGACGTCACCTGCACCTTTCGCTCGCAGGACAACGCCAGCCAGCGTTACACCGCCGTCAGCAACACCACCTTGCGCATCCGGGCGGGGGAGTTTGTGTCGGTCGTGGGCCCCACGGGCTGCGGCAAATCCACGCTGCTCAACATAGGCGCTGGCCTGCTGGAGGCATCGTCCGGTCAGGTGAAGGTGTTCGGTCAGCCGTTGCAAGGCATCAATGCCCGGGCCGGCTACATGTTCCAGAGCGAGGCGCTGATGCCCTGGCGCAGCGCCATCGACAACGTGATGGTCGGGCTGCAGTACCGCGGTGTACCCGATGACGAGGCCCGCGCCCTGGCCCTGAGCTGGCTGGACCGTGTCGGCCTCGGCGGGTTTGGTGACCGCTATCCGCACCAGCTCTCGGGCGGCATGCGCAAGCGGACCGCTCTCGCGCAAGTCCTCGCGCTGGACCCGGACATCATCCTGATGGACGAACCCTTCAGCGCCCTCGACGTGCAGACGCGCCAGCTGATGGAAAACGAAGTGCTGGCGCTGTGGGCGGCCAAGAAGAAAGCAGTGCTGTTCATCACGCACGACCTTGATGAAGCGATTGCCATGAGCGACCGCGTGGTGGTGCTTTCGGCGGGGCCAGGGACTCACCCCATGGGCGAGTTCAGCATTGACCTGCCCAGGCCGCGCGATGTGGCGGAAGTCAGAAACCAGCCGCGCTTTGTGGAGCTGCACACGCAGATCTGGAACGTGCTGCGCGATGAGGTACTCAAGGGCTATGCCCAGCAGCTCAGAAAGACGGCCTAGGTCGAACGCCTTGAAAACCGCTGAAAAATATCTACGCGTCTGGCAGATTGGCTTGCTGGTGGTCATGCTCGCGGTGTGGCAACTGGCCTCGCGGGACCAGCAGATCGCTTTCTTCCTTGGCGAGCCGGTCAAGGTGGCGGGCCGGGTCTGGAGCTGGTTCATGCCGTTCGGGTTTGGCGAGAGCCGCCTGTTCCCGGAAGGCCTGCCGGGCAATGCCGACATCTACCTCCACCTCGGCACCACGCTGCTGGAGACCGTGCTGGCTTTCGGCCTGGGTACCGCGCTGGGCCTGGTGTGCGGCCTGTGGCTGGCGCTGGCGCCCCTGGCCAGCGCGATTCTCGACCCCTACATCAAGGCGGCGAACTCCATGCCGCGCGTGATCCTCGCGCCGATCTTTGCGCTGTGGTTTGGCCTGGGCATCTGGAGCAAGGTGGCGCTGGCGGTGACGCTGGTGTTTTTCATTGTGTTCTTCAATGTGTACCAAGGCGTCAAGGAGGTCAGCCCGGTGGTGTTGGCCAATGCCCGCATGCTGGGTGCCAACCAGCGCCAGTTGCTGCGCACGGTGTATTTGCCGAGCGCCACCAGCTGGGTGTTTTCCAGCCTGCACACGTCGGTGGGCCTGGCCTTTGTCGGCGCAGTGGTGGGCGAATACCTCGGCTCGGCGCGCGGCGTCGGTTACCTCATCCTGCAGGCCGAGGGCACTTTCGATGTGAACACGGTGTTCGCCGGCATTGTGGTGCTCACCGCCTTTGCACTGGTGCTTGATGGTATGGTGGGACGCCTTGAAAAGCACCTGATGAAGTGGCAGCCACGCACCGGTGAAACCGAAAAACTATGACAGCCACCCCCACCCTGACAACTCCCTCACCGCGCATTGCGCTGATCCATGCGACCGTCCTGGCCGTGGACCCCATCCAGGCCGCGTTTGCCCGCCATTGGGCCGGCGCGCGGCGGATGAACCTGCTGGACGACAGCCTGTCCGTGGACCTGGCCGAAGCCGGCAGCCTCACACCGTCGATGGTGCAGCGCTTTGTCGACCTGGCGCACTACGCGCACCGTACCGGTTGCACCGGCATCCTGTTCACCTGCTCGGCCTTTGGCCCGGCCATCGAAGCGGCCGCCGCGGCGACAGGCCTGCCCACGCTCAAGCCCAATGAAGCCATGTTCGAGGAGGCGCTGGCCCGCAGCCCGCGTGCGGGCCCGAAGCTGGGCCTGATCGCCACCTTCGAGGCGTCGATTCCCTCCATGTCGGCGGAGCTGTTGCAGATGGCAAAAGAAGCCGGACGCGACATTGAACTGCACACTCAATTCGTCCCCGAGGCGATGCAGGACCTGGCGCAAGGCCGAGCCGATGAGCACCACCGCAAGATTGCCGAGGCCGCGCGCAGCCTCCGTGACTGCGACGTGGTCATGCTGGCGCAGTTCTCGATGGCTGCTGCGCAGCCCCGGGTGCAGGCCGAACTGCCGTGCCCCGTGCTGAGCAGCCCCGATTGCGCGGTGCTCGCGATCCAGAAACGAATGCAACACCAGGCCACCGCATGACCGACACCCGAATCTCTTTTGACCAGCTCCGCCAGTTCATTACCGTGGCGATGACCCGCCTCGGTTTGCCCGAGGCCGATGCGGCGATCGTGGGCCGCCTGATGGCCGAGGCCGAACTGCAGGGCTCTGACGGCCACGGCGTGATTCGCCTGCTGCCCTATGCGCGGCGCATCCGTGCCGGCGGGCTCAACCTGCGGCCCAACATCAGGGTCATCCAGGAGCGCCCTGGCATGGCTTTGCTGGACGGCGACAACGGCATGGGGCATCTGGTCATGCAGCGCGCGGCCGAGATCGCGATTGAAAAAGCGCGGCACTGCGGCGTGGCCTGGGTAGGCTCGCAGTTCAGCAACCACGCCGGCCCTGCCTCGCTCTATGCACGCATGCCGATGGCAGAGGACATGATCGGCCTGTATTTCGCGGTCGGCAATGCCAACCACCTGCCGCCATGGGGCGGGCTGGACATGCTGCTGTCGACCAACCCGATTGCCGTGGCGGTGCCCGCCGGCGAGGAGCCGCCGGTGGTGCTCGACATGGCCACCACCGTGGCCGCGTATGGCAAGGTCAAGGCCAAGGCGCAGCGCGGCGAGATGATGCCAGTGGGCTGGATGATCGACCGGCTGGGCCAGCCGCTGACCGACCCTAAGCGGTCGGAAGAGGGCTTTCTGATGCCGATCGGCGGCTACAAGGGCTACGGCCTGTCGCTCATCGTCGGCCTGCTGGCCGGCACGCTCAATGGTGCAGCCATGGGCAAGCAGGTGATTGACTTCAACCACGACGACACCACCACCACCAACACCGGCCAGGCCATCATGGCGATCGACCTCAGTGCCTTCGGCGATGTGGCGGGCTTCAAGGCCCGTGTCGATCAGCTGGTGCGCGATTTGCGCAGCAGCGAGCGCATGCCCGATGTCGAGCGCATCTGGTTGCCCGGCGAGCAAAGCCATGCCAAGCGGGCTGCCAATGAACGCGACGGCATGGCCCTGCCGGCCGCGCTGCGCCAGCAGCTCGATGCCTTCGCCGTGGAGATGGGCATGCCGACACTGCAGGCCACCTGACGAGCGACGCCCCCTACAACAACTACCTTGAGAGACAACACCATGAATTCACCCTTCCTCCAGCCTCGCGCTGTCCGCTGCACCGGCGTCCTGGCACTCGGTTTGCTCTTCGCCGGCCTGGCCCTGGCGCAGTCGCCTGCGTCCAGTCCAACTTACCCCAACAAGCCGATCCGCATGATCGTGCCGCTGGCTGCCGGCAGTGCCGTCGACAACGCCGCGCGCATCGTGGCCCAGAAAATGGGGCAGAACATGGGGCAGCCCTTCGTGATTGAAAACCAGCCCGGGGCAGCAGGCCTGATCGGTGCCGGCAACGTGGCCAAGGCCGCGCCGGACGGCTACACGCTGGGCGGGTTCAACGACAGCATCATGACCATGCTGCCCAACCTGCAGGCCAAGATGCCCTGGGACATCCTGAAAGACTTTGAGCCGGTGTCGCTGGTGGCTACGGTGGAGTGGGGTCTGGTGGTCGGCGCCGATGCGCCCCAGCGCACTGCGGCCGACCTGATCGCCAGCGCGCGCAAGGCGCCAGGCCAGATCAACTACGGCTCGGGCGGCAACGGCAGCCCGCAGCATATCGCCATGGCACTCTTTGCCTCGCAGGCCGGTGTGTCGATGACGCATGTACCCTACAAGGGCGCGACCCAGGCCGCCATGGGTGTGGCGGGCAATGAAGTGCTGACGGCCTTCCAGGGCATCGCCACCGTCAATTCGCTGGTGCGTGCCGGCAAGGTGCGCCTGATCGGCGTGACCACGCCGCGCCGCCTGCCGCAGTTTGCCGATGTACCCACGGTGTCGGAGTCGGGGCTGGCCGGTTTCGAATTCAACTCCTGGTTTGCGCTGATGGTGCCGGCCGGCACACCCAAGCCCATCGTGCAGACGCTTTCGACTGAAATCACCAAGGCACTGGCCGACCCGGAGGTGCGCGAGAAGCTGATTGCGCAGGGCCTGACACCGCGCGGCACCTCGCCCGACGAACTCGGCAAGGCGATGCGTGCGCAGCTCACGCGCTATGGCGCATTGATCAAGCAGGCAGGGATCACGGCCGAGTAAGCGGTGAACCCTGCAGGGGCAGGGCGCGAGAGGGTTGAGCTCATCATCAGCGCCGCCTTGCACCGCATGTTTTCCTGTCGTCCTACAGGGGCGGGTTCAGGCTGCCGCTACAGTGGGTTCAACATTGAATCCAAGGACACCCCATGAATCTCTCCGTCAGCATCGGCCCCGTTGTTTCCCTGATAGCCGGCATCCTCATCCTGCTGATGCCGCGTCTCTTGAATTACATCGTAGCGATTTACCTGATCGTGATTGGCCTCATTGGCCTGTTCGGTCACGGCTCCTTCAAGCTTTGACGCGAAACGCCTGACCGGTTCACGCCGCCGGTTTATTCTGCGGCGGACCAGTACGGGACCTGAGGGCTTGGAGCATTCAGCGCCTCTTGGATTTGACGATGGCTCTTGCCGTACTTCGCTTGCCCGGCTTGCCGGCGCTGTGCGATGCGCTTGCTGCGCGGGCCTTGACCGGCAGGAAAAGAATCACCGGCTGACCCGGCTTGAAGCCGGCAGAGGCACTGACGCTGTTCCACTCGGCCACATTTGCCGCGGTCACTGCATAGCGCCTGGCGATGGTCGCCACCGACTCGCCCTTGCGCGCCTTGACAGTGGTGCGTCGCATGACGATCTCCGGAGCCAGTGACACCTGCGCGGTGTCGGCCACCTGCACCGGCACATCCGCATCCACCTTGGCGGTCCTCGGGATCAGCAGTGTCGAGCCCGCCTTGATCAGCATCTTGGGCGGAATGTTGTTCACGCCGCGCAGATCGACTTCACTCATGCCCGTACGGCGGGCGGCTTCGGCCGTGGCCATGGTGCTGGGGGCAGTCCAGGCCGTCCAGCTGGCGTACTGACCCTGGTCGTAGGCCTCGAAGTTGCGCTGGAACACCTTGGCGTTGTCCCAGGGCAGCAGGATTTGCGGCGTACCGGCGGCGATGATGACTGGCCGGTGCGCCGACGGGTTGAGCGCCTTGAAGTCCTCGATCTTGACGTCGGCCAGACGTGCGGCGAGCGCCACGTCGATGTCACGCGAAAGGCGAACCTGCTGGAAGTAGGGGTGGTTCTCGATCAGCGGCAATTCCGTGCGGAAGTTCTGCGGGTTGGCCACGATGTTTTTCACGGCCTGCAGCTTGGGCACGTAAAGCCGTGTTTCCGCCGGCATGTTGAGGTCGGTGTAGCTGGTGCCCAGACCGAGCTTCTGGTTCTTGGCGATGGCCCGGCTGACGCTGCCTTCGCCCCAGTTGTAGGCTGCCAGTGCCAGGTGCCAGTCGCCAAACATGCCGTAGAGTTTTTGCAGGTAGTCCAGCGCCGCCCGGGTCGAGGCCAGCACATCGCGGCGGTCGTCGCGGAAGGCGTTCTGCTTGAGGTCGAAGTATTTGCCGGTGGAGGGCATGAACTGCCACATGCCGGCAGCCTTGGCGCTGGAGACCGCCTGCGGATTGAATGCGCTTTCAATGAAGGGCAGCAGCGCCAGCTCCGTCGGCATCTGCCGGCGTTCGAGTTCTTCAACTATGTGGAACAGGTACTTGCTGGAGCGCTCGGTCATGCGCTGGATGTAGTCCGGCCGGCTGGCGTACCACTGCTCGCGGTCCGTCACCAGCTCGGTCTGCAGGTCCGGCATGGCAAAGCCGCGGCGGATGCGGTCCCACAGCTCCTTCGGTGGTTCGGTGGAAGCGATCTGGTGCGAGCCGACGCGGCCTGGCGTGATGGCCTGCAGGGGGCCGGCGGGGAGTACCGGTTTCGTGGTCTCTGCGCCCGTGCTCAGCACAGGATCGTCGGGCAAGCCGAGTTTGGAAGCGCAGCCCGTCAGCAAGGCGGCTGCCAGCAGCAGCGTGACGCCAATGAGGCGAGTCGGGGAACGAAAGGGGGAATGGGGTGAAGAAGGCCGGCGGGGCAGGGTGTCAGCAGTGGGTCGGTCGTGAGGCGTCATTTGAATTCGTTTTTCCACTGCCTGATGGCGGCAAAGACCGTCTCGTCGTTCCGGGCCGACGCGTCAAAGCGGCGGGCAGCTGCCATGATAGTGGCTTGTCGGGTTCGCAGGAAGGGATTGATGTGCAATTCCTGCGCAATACTCGTCGGCAGCGTGGGCTGCTGCTGCTCCCGCAGGGCCACACAGCGCGCCTGATAGGCACTGAGTTCGGCGTTGTCGGGCTCGACAGCCCGCGCGAACCGCAGGTTGCTGAGGGTGTATTCATGCGTGCAGCACACCACGGTGCTGGCGGGCAGCGCGGCCAGCTTGTCCAGCGACGCCAGCATCTGGGCCGGCGTGCCCTCAAAAAGACGTCCGCAGCCGCCCGAGAACAGGGTGTCGCCGCAAAAGAGCAGCGGCTTGCCGTTGACCTCGGGCGCATAAAACGCGATGTGCCCCGCCGTGTGGCCGGGCACGTCGATGACGTCAAAGTAGGTGCCGACGGCGGTGATGCTGTCGCCCCCCGCCAGCGGCGTGTAGGGCCGCGGAATGTTCTCGGCAGCCGGCCCGTACACGGTGGCACCGGTGCTGCTGCGCAGGGCGTCCACACCGCCGGTGTGGTCTGCATGGTGGTGGGTGACTAGAATCGATTCCAGCTGAAGTCCGTGCTGCGCGAGCACGCGCTCAACCGGCCCGGCGTCGCCCGGGTCGACCACCAGCGCCTTGTGGCCGTCGTGCAGCAGCCAGAGGTAGTTGTCGGTGAATGCGGGGATTGGAATCAAATACATGCAGTGGCCTCGATGAGCTCCGAAATTATAGGTTTGACAGACTGGTTGAACACACCGCCGGGCGCCTATCTGCTCGACTGGGAACGCGCGCATTTTGACGAGGCCGTCGGCAATATTTTCGGCTATCACGCCCTGCAGCTCGGCCTGCCGGCACTGGACGCCCTGCATGCGAACCGCATGCCCCACCGCTGGCTGGCCCTCGACGCGGGGGATGCCCAGCCACCTGCCGAAGCTGCAGACACGGGCGGTATGACCGCGGCACGCCGGGGAAGTTCCCGCCGCGCCGCGCTGATGACGCACTCTGCCGCATTGCCGTTTCCTGAAAACAGCCTGGACCTGGTGGTGCTGCCGCACACGCTGGAGCTGAGCCTGGACCCTCATGCCACCTTGCGTGAAGTCGCCCGGGTGCTGGTGCCCGAGGGACGGGTGGTGATCAGCGGGCTGAACCCCGCGAGCCTGTGGGGCCTGCGGCAGCGGCGCGGGCACCTCTACCAGCGCTGGGGCTATGACAGCCTTTTTCTGCCGCCCACCGGCGAATTCATTGGCTACTGGCGTTTGCGCGACTGGCTGCGGCTGCTGGACTTCGAGGTCGAGTCGGGCCGTTTTGGCTGTTACCGCCCGGCGCTCACCAGCCAGCCCTGGCTGAACCGGTTTGCCTGGATGGACCGCGTGGGCGAGCGGTGGTGGACGATCTTTGGCGCGGTGTACTTTGTCTCGGCCGTCAAGCGCGTGCGGGGCCTGCGCCTGCTCGAGCCCAGCTGGAGGGCGCGCAGGCCAACCGGGGCACCGGCCACGGCCGTGGCCAACCGCGAACCCGCTGCGCGTTCGAGCGCCCTGCGCCCTGAACACTCGCTGCACGATTCGGTGCACTGATAATCCGGGAACTTTCCCGGCCCGCTGGCGCTGATCCGCAGGCGGTCGATTTGCATTCCACAGGCCTGACTCCATGAACGACATCTCCGCAGCGGCGCATCCAGACGCCTCCTCAGCCACGGCCTCCCAGAGCGTGGTGATCTACACCGACGGTGCCTGCAAGGGCAACCCGGGTCCGGGCGGTTGGGGCGCGCTGCTGTCCATGGGCGGTACCGAAAAAGAGATCTTCGGTGGCGAGCTGGGCACCACCAACAACCGCATGGAGATGACGGCCGTCATCGAGGCACTGGCGGCGCTGAAGCGGCCCTGCAGCGTCACCCTCTACCTGGACAGCGAATACGTGCGCAAGGGCATCACCGAATGGATCCAGGGCTGGAAGGCCCGCGGCTGGCGCACAGCGGCCAAGGCGCCGGTGAAGAACGTGGACCTGTGGCAACGCCTCGATGCGCTGGTCAGCACCAGCGGCCACCGCATTGACTGGCGCTGGGTCAAGGGCCATGCGGGCGATCCGGGCAACGAGCGTGCTGACGCCCTCGCCAACAAGGGTGTGGAGCGCGCGCTGGGCCGGCTCTGAGTCCTGAAATGGCGGTTTCGCGGCGGTTCCAGGCCGTGCGTCGCGGAATGCACCATAAGCATGCATAGTATTGCGGTGCAAGGCGCCAGCGCGATTCGGTAAATCTGTTGTAAAGCTACCCGGTGTTCTCCTCGGATTAACGGGTTATCACTGCATGGGTGGTGGTGTGCTGCTACATTGGTAAATTGTTTCCAATTACAACAAGCCTCCCTCTTTTTTCGCGGACGACATGGCCTCAAAAACGATTTACACAGTGGTAGCCGTTGCGGGCATTGCCGCCGCCTCGGGTGCTGCCTGGTGGTTCCAGCAGCCGGCACCCGGCAACCCTGCACCCGTGTCGTCCGGTGGCGCCGCGCCCGCTGCAGGCGGTGGCGCTGCTGCGCCGGGCAAGCCGCCTTCCGTGGAAGCCGGCCGGGTGGAAGTGGCCCGCCTCACCGATGACACGCAGGCGGTGGGCAGCCTGCGCTCCCGCCGCGGCGTGGTGTTGCGTCCGGAGGTGGGCGGCCGCATCACCCAGCTCAATTTCACCGATGGACAGCGCGTGCGCAAAGGGCAGTTGCTGGTGCAGTTTGACGACCAGTTGCCACAGGCCCAGGTGCAGCAGAGCATGGCCGAGTTGTCGATTGCGCAGGCCAACCAGAAGCGCAACCAGGAACTGGTGTCGCAGAACTTCATCAGCCAGCGCTCGCTCGACGAGAGCGCAGCCAACCTGCAGGTGGCGCAAGCCAAGCTGGCCCTGGCCAGAGCGACGGCCGCGCGCCTGAAGATTCTGGCCCCGTTCGATGGCATCGTGGGTATCCGCCAGGTCAGCGTGGGCGACTACCTCAAGGACGGCGCCGACATCGTCAACATCGAAGACATTGAAGCCATCTTCGTCGACTTCCGCCTGCCCGAGCGTTTCCAGAGCAAGGTCAAGCGCGGCCAGACGGCTACGCTTGACATCGACGCGCTGCCCGGCCGCAAGTACGCCGCACAGATCCAGGCCATCGATCCGCTGATTGATGCCAACGGGCGATCGGTCGGCATTCGCGGCTGCATTGACAACCGCCAGCTGCAACTGCGCCCGGGCATGTTTGCACGGGTCAACACGGTGTTCAGCGTGCGGGACAACGCCCGGGTGATTCCGGAAGAAGCCATCGTGCCGCAAGGGGGCCGCCAGTTTGTGATCAAGCTGGTCGATGGCCCGAACGACACCCGCATCAGCCAGCGGGTCGAGGTGAAGGTCGGCTTGCGCAGCCCCGGCAAGGTCGAGATTCTGGCGGGTCTGGAGCCGGGCGACCAGGTCGTCACTGCGGGCCAGCAACGCGTGACCAAGGACGGCACCGCCGTGACGGTGGTCGATCTGTCGGCCAGCCGCGGCGCGCGGCCAGCCGCGGACAAACCCACTGGGGACAAGCCGGCGGCTGAGCGGCCTGCCGCTGCGGCCAGTGCGTCTTCGTCGGCGTCCGCGTCCGCTCCTGCTGCATCGGCACCCGTGGCCGCTGCCGCGCGCGCACCCGAGAAAGCGGCGTCGCCGCAGGCTGCGCCCGCCGCACTGTCTGGTCCCAATCCGTGCGGCGTGGGCCTGGCCGAGGCGTCTTCGGCTCCAGCACCCTCGCGCAGCAGCGCGCCTGAAGGCCGTCCCGCAGCCGCGGTGCGCAACCCTGCCTGAGCGCCTGCAACCGCACCGGTGAATCAACGCTTCCCGAACTGAACGCCCACCATGCAACTCGCTGAAATTTCCATCCGCCGCCCTGTGTTCGCCACCGTGCTGTCGCTGCTGATCGTGCTGGTGGGTGCCGTGAGCTTCAACCGGCTGGCCGTGCGCGAGTACCCCAAGATCGACGAGCCGGTGGTCACCGTCAGCGTGCGCTACGCCGGCGCTTCCGCCGAGGTGATCGAGTCCCAGGTCACCAAGCCGCTGGAAGATTCGATCGCCGGCATTGACGCGGTGGACGTCATCACCTCCATCAGCCGCGCTGACCAGGCGCAGATCAGCGTGCGCTTCCGGCTCGAAAAAGACGCCGACTCGGCGGCTGCCGAGGTGCGCGACCGCACATCGCGCGTGCGCAACCGGCTGCCGCAGGCCATTGAAGAGCCCGTCATTGCCAAGGTGGAGGCCGACGCCTTCCCGGTGGTGCAGATCGGTTTTTCCAGCGACTCCCTCACGCCGCTGCAGATCAACGACCTGGTCAACCGCATCGTCAAACCCCGCCTGCAGACCGTGACCGGCGTGGCCGACGTGCGGATTTTCGGCGAGCGCAAGTACGCCATGCGCGTCTGGCTGGACACCGACAAGCTCGCCGCCTACCGCCTGACCACACAGGATGTGGAAGACGCCATCCGCCGCAGCAACCTCGAGCTGCCGGCCGGCCGCATCGAGTCGCAGCAGCGTGAATTCAGTGTCACCTCGCAGACGGATCTGGTGCGCCCCGGGCAGTTTGGCGAGATCGTGATCAAGAACGTCAACGGTTTCTCGGTCAAGGTGCGTGATGTCGCACGTGTGGAGGAGGGCGCTGCCGACGAGCGCACCGCCGTGCGGCTCAATGGCCGGCCCGCCGTGGCGGTGGGTGTGGTGCGCCAGGCCACGGCCAATCCGCTGGAGCTGTCCAAGGGCGTGCGGGATGTGCTGCCCAAGCTGCGTGCCGACCTCCCGCCCGACGTGAAGATCGAGATCGCGAACGACAACTCGGTGTTCATCGATCGCTCGGTCAAGAACGTGTACCGCACCATCGTCGAGGCCATCATCCTGGTGGCGCTGGTGATCTTTGTGTTTCTGCGCACGATGCGTGCATCCATCATTCCCATCGTCACGATTCCGGTGAGCCTGATCGGCACCTTTGCGCTGATGGCGCTGGCGGGCTTCACCATCAACACGCTCACGCTGCTGGCGCTGGTGCTGGCCATCGGCCTGGTGGTTGACGACGCCATCGTGATGCTGGAAAACATCTTCCGCCACATTGAGGAAGGCATGGACCCGTTTTCTGCCGGCATCAAGGGCGCGCGGGAGATCGGTTTTGCCGTCATCACCATGACGGCCACGCTGGTGGCGGTGTATGCGCCGCTGGCCTTCACGCCGGGCCGTACTGGGCGGCTGTTTGTGGAGTTCGCGCTGGCGCTGGCCGGTGCGGTGGTGGTGTCGGGCTTCGTGGCGCTGACGCTCACGCCGATGATGTGCACGCAGCTCCTCAAGCACAACCCCAAGCCCAACCGCTTTGACCGCACCATGGAGAAGGTGCTGACCACCATCTCTGACCGCTACGCGCATCTGCTGCGCTGGGTGGTGACTTTCCGCTACGTGCCGGGTGCCGATGACAGGCGGCTGGCGACACGCGCCAAAGGCTGGGTACTGCAGGCCCGCTGGATCGTGGTGGGCGTGATGCTGGTCAGTGCGCTGGCGATTGCCCTGGTGTTCCCGACCATGAAGCAGGAGTTGTCGCCGCTGGAAGACCGCGGCGTGATTCTCGCCAACGTCAACGCCCCGGATGGTGCCACGCTGGACTACACCAACCGCTATGCCAAGGCGCTGGAGAAAATGGGAGAACCCTTCAAGGAGTTTGACCGCATTTTCGCCAACGTCGGCAACCCCACCGTGGCGCAGGCCAGCGTGGTGTATCGCACCGTGGACTGGGATGAGCGCAAGCGCTCCACGCTCGACATGGCACGCGAGCTCCAGCCCAAGTTCAATGCGCTGCCGGGCGTGACGGCCTTCCCGATCACGCCGCCTTCGCTCGGGCAGGGCTTCCGCGAGCGTCCGCTCAATTTCGTGATCCAGACCTCCGACAGCTACCAGAACCTGAACACCGTGGTGCGTCAGATGATGGAAGAAATCGCCAAGAACCCGGGCATCGTCTCGCCCGACGTGGACCTGCGGCTGAACAAGCCCGAGTTGCGCATCGAGGTGGAGCGCGACAAGGCCGCCGACCTGGGTGTGAGCGTGGAGGTGGTCGCCAAGGCGATTGAAACGCTGCTGGGTGGCCGCAACGTGACGCGCTACAAGCGCGATGCCGAGCAGTACGACGTGATCGTGCAGACGCAGAGCAGCGGACGCACCACGCCGGAAGACATCGACCGCATCTATGTCCGCGGCCGCAACGACACGGTGATTCCCTTGTCAGCCCTGGTGAAGGTGCGCGAGAGTGTGTCCCCCCGCGAGCTCAACCACTTTGGCCAGCGGCGGTCTGTGTCCATCACGGCCAGCCTCTCGGCCGACTACTCGCTGGGCGAGGCCATCCGCTTCATGGACCAGACAGCGGCCAAGGTGCTCAAGCCCGGCTACAGCACCGACCTGAACGGCACCTCGCGCGAGTTCAAGAGCTCCCAGGGGGCATTGGCCATTGTGTTTGTGCTGGCCCTGCTGTTCATTTTTCTGGTGCTCGCAGCCCAGTTTGAAAGCTTCATCGATCCGCTGGTGATCATGCTGTCGGTGCCACTGTCGATGATTGGTGCGCTGCTGGCCTTGAAGTGGTCGGGCGGCTCGCTCAATGTGTATTCGCAGATCGGCCTCATCACGCTGGTGGGCCTGATCACCAAGCACGGCATTTTGATTGTGGAGTTCACCAACCAGCTCCGGGGCGATGGCATGGAAATGATCGACGCGCTGGTCAAAGCCTCCTCGCAGCGGCTGCGTCCCATCATGATGACCACCGGCGCCATGGTGCTGGGGGCGGTGCCGCTGGCGCTGGCGCACGGCGCAGGCGCCGAGAGCCGCACCCAGATCGGCTGGGTGATCGTAGGCGGCATGTCGCTCGGCACGCTGCTCACCGTGTTCGTGGTGCCCACCATGTACACCCTGTTTGCCCGCAACGCAGTGCCAGGCGCCAACACGGCCGTGGCCAAGGACGAGCCAGAGTTTCATGGCGACAACGTGGTGGAGCCGGAGTACGTGGCGAAGTGAGTGAAGATTTGACGCCAGTTTCGTTGTTGTTAAATCGCGTATTAGATCTGACCTTTCCTATGTTGTGACTGGCACCCTGAGTCCATTTATTCAGACCATCCTTGGTAGGAGTTGCATCTTTGCTACGGACTTTGAAGCGCTAGCGAATTCGGACTTAATTGGTGCTGGCAGAGGGCTGAACTAAACTTTCCAAGGGCTGGTAAATGCGCGATTACACCCTATCCGAGTTTGACGCTAATATGGCGCGCGTCAGTAACTTGATCGCTATTTATATAGAACTCAGGCGGCCAGGTGCCGGCCGTCGATCAGTTCAATCGACTGACACTCTAAGAGCTGCGGTCGTTTTTCTTCATAGTGCGTTAGAAGAAGTTATCAGGAACTTATTTCTCTGGAAGCTGCCTCTTGCGGATAGCGAGTCATTGGATGAAATTCCGTTAACAGGAATGTCACCTACGCATAGGCCCGCACCATTTCTCCTCGGGAAGTTGGCTTCCCATCGAGGGCAGTTTGTGGACAATCTCATTAGAGACTCAATTAGTGCGTATGTTGACTACATGAACGTCAATAACAAAAATGAGATATCCAGGTGTCTCAGGATGGTTGGTTTGGAGTCGAGAGACTTTTCTGGTTACTTTCCTTTTTTGCAACTCATGATGAATCGACGTCACCAGATCGTTCATCAGATGGATAGAAATCACGAATCTGGAGTTGGTCGCCACCGAGCCCAGTCCATATCTGTTAGGCAAGTTCAAGCTTGGCGAGAAAACCTTTCGTTGTTTGTTTTTGCCGCTGTTGCAGCATTACCAGACTAGTACTTCAGTCAATATGCCACCCAAGGCGATTCACCCTAAGAGCGCAATGTTTGGCACGCCTGGCTGGAGTCGCACCACGACCAATCCACCGGCGTCTGGCTGGTCAGCTACAGGAAGGCCACGGGCAAGCCCCGCATGGAGTACGACGAAGCGGTGGAAGAGGCGCTGTGCTTTGGCTGGGTCGACAGCAAGCCGGGTAAGCTGGACGATGAGCGCGCCATCCTGTGGTTTGCGCCGCGCAAGGCGCGAACAGCTGGTCGGGGCCGAACAAGCGCGCGCTGAGAAGTTGCTGGCTGCCGGGCTGATGCACCCAGCCGGCTTGGCGAAGGTGGAGCGGGCCAAGGCGGATGGCTCCTGGAATTCGTTGGACGCGGTGGAGGCATTGACGATTCCGCCAGACCTGCGAGCGGCGCTGGCAAGCTATCCGGCGGCGACTGCGCACTTCGAGGCGTTTCCGCGCTCCGTGAAGCGTGCAATTCTGGAATGGATTCTGATCGCCAGGAAGGCAGAAACACGCGCCGCCAGAATCGATGAAACGGCGCGACTGACCAACGACAACATCCGGGCCAATCAATGGCGCGGCCCCAAGGCGGCGGGGTGAGGGGGACTTGCCCCTTAAATCGCGCCCTCAAACATCAGCACATCCACCTCGTCGCTCACGGCGACATTGCCCTGTGCATGGTGCAGCACGATCAGCCCGTTGGCTTCGGCCATGGAGCGCAGCACGCCGGAGCCCTGGTTGCCGGTGGTCTTGACGTGCAGGCTGCCGTCGGCAGCCGTCCAGACGCGGCCGCGCTGGTATTCGGTGCGGCCCGGCTTCTTGCGGATGGCTTCGGCGCTGCGTGCCTTGAGCAGCGGTGCCTTCTCGCTGGCCATGCCCATCATCTGCTGCAAGGCTGGGCGCACAAAGGCGAGGAAGGTGACCATCACCGCCACCGGATTACCCGGTAAACCAAACAGGACAGCACCCCGGGGGTTGCTTCCGTTGCCTGGCGCAATGCGGCCTACTGCCATCGGACGGCCCGGGCGCATGGCGATACGCCAGAACGCGACGTCGCCGAGCTTTTTCATCATGGCCTTGGTGAAGTCGGCTTCGCCCACGCTGACGCCGCCGGAGGTGATGATGGCGTCGGCTTTCCTTGCCGCGTCCGTGAACGCAGCTTCGAGCAAGGCCGGGTCGTCGCGCACCACGCCCATGTCGATCACCTCGCAGCCCAGACTCTTGAGCATGCCGAACACGGTGTAGCGGTTGCTGTCGTACACAGCGCCTTCGCGCGGCGCTTCGCCCAGCGAAAGAATTTCGTCGCCGGTAGAGAAGTAGGCCACCCGCAGCGGGCGCCAGGTTTTCAGGGTCTTGAGGCCCAGCGAAGCGGCCAGCCCCAGGCGGGCCGGCGTCAGCCGTTCGCCTTGCCGCAGCGCCGGTTTGCCCTGGGCGAGGTCTTCGCCGCGCAAACGGCGGTTGTCGCCAGCAGTGAGCAGCCCGGCGGGAATGCTGATGCGTGTGCCGCCTTCGCCTGCAGCTTGTGTGAATTCCTGCGGCACCACGGTGTCCAGCCCGGCGGGCATGATGGCACCCGTCATGATCTTCAGGCACTGGCCGCGGCCCACGCTGCCTTGCCAGGCTTTGCCTGCCAGCGCCGTGCCAACCACTTCCAGCTCCAGCGCTTTGCTGGCATCCAGTTGGGTGCCGGCAAACGCATAACCATCCATCGCCGAGTTGTCGTGCGGCGGTACATCGAAAGGCGAAACCACGTCGTCGGCCAGCACCCGGCCCAGGGCCTCGAACAGCGGAAGCTCAACGACCTCGGTGACAGGTGTGACCAGCCTTGCCAGAAACGCCAGCACGGCGTCGGCCGACAAGGCCTTCGGGTCGTAGCCCTGCAGGCTGGCCGCAATTTCATCCAGCGTCTGAACCTGCGTGGCCATCAGTCTCTCCGCGCTTCGAGCTGGTGCAGTTCGGCTAGCGTGTTGGCGTTGAAGAAAGCGTCGGGGGCATCGCCCGGCTGGTCGAACGGCACGATGACGGTTTTGTGCTGCGCTGTCCAGGCGTCGATTTTGCGGCCGCCTGCGTGGGTGAACTGCACCAGGCTCTCCAGCATGCGGGTCGCCATCAGGCAGAACACCGGTTGCGGACGGACGGACACTGTGCCTCCGCCATCCTGCTCGGGCGCGGCGGCCACGGCAAAGTCGGCATCTTCGCGTGCCATGGCCTCGGCCAGCCGTGCCACCAGATCGCCAGGGAACAGCGGTGTGTCGCAGGGCACGGTGAGTAGGTAGGGCGTTTCGCAGCGCTCCAGGCCCGTGAGAAAGCCCGCCAGCGGCCCGGCGTAGTCGCCCAGGCCGGTGCTGTCGGGCCAGACCGGCACACCGAAGGACTCGTAGGCTGCGAGGTTGCGGTTGGCGTTGATCATGATGTCGCCCACTTGCGGCGACAGGCGCATCAGCGTGTGCAAGGCCAGCGGCACGCCGTTGAAGTTCTGCAGACCCTTGTCGGCACCGCCCATGCGGGCACCGCGGCCGCCGGCCAGAATCACGCCGGTGATCGCTTCAATGTGCAGCGGTGGGTTGATGTGTGTGTCGGTCAAGCCGTTCTCCGAAAATGAAAGGGCGGGCGGGTTTGCCTGAGCGCTCGTGGGGTGTGTGGGGTGTGTGGGGGCATTACCCCCCGATGTAGCTCATCTCCACACGCTTGCGTGAGCTGTCGGGCGGGTTGGCATCGGGTGGCAGCGCGGCGCGCAACTCGGAATAGCGGTCGTCCCGCGCCTGCCAGATGTGGCCGATGGCGGCCGAGATCTGGTCGTCCGCGTAATTGCCGCGCAGCAGGGCGCGCAGGTCTTGCCCCTGGCTGGCAAAGAGGCACAGGAACAGCTTGCCTTCGGTGGAAAGCCGCGCGCGGTTGCAATCACTGCAGAAAGCCTGCGTCACGCTGCTGATCACGCCGACTTCACCGCCGCCATCGAGGTACTTCCAGCGCCCGGCGGTTTCGCCGGTGTAGTTGGCACCGATGGGCGCGAGCGGAAACTCGGCGTGGATGCGCTCGATCACCTCGGCAGACGGCAATACCTCGTCCATACGCCAGCGGTTGGTGGCGCCCACGTCCATGTACTCAATGAAGCGCAGCACCGCGCCGCTGTGGCGGAAGTGGCGCGCCATGGGCAGGATCTCGCCCTCGTTGGTGCCGCGCTTGACCACCATGTTGACCTTGATCGGTGCCAGGCCCACCTTCTGCGCCACTTCGATGCCGTTCAGCACATCGGCCACCGGAAAGTCCACATCGTTCATGCGGCGGAAGATGGTGTCGTCCAGCGCATCCAGGCTCACTGTGACGCGCTGCAGCCCAGCGTCTTTCAGCGACTGGGCTTTTTTGGCCAGTAGCGAGGCGTTGGTGGTCAGCGTGATGTCGAGCGGCTTGCCCTCGGTCGTCTGCAGTTTGGCCAGCATCTCGATCAGCACCTCGAGGTGTTTGCGCAGCAGCGGCTCGCCGCCGGTCAGGCGAATCTTCTGCACACCGTGCGCGACAAAAATGCGGGCCAGACGGGTGATTTCCTCAAAGCTCAGCAGCGAGGTTTGCGGCAGGAAGGCGTAGTCCTTGTCGAACACCTCGCGCGGCATGCAGTAGCTGCAGCGGAAGTTGCAGCGGTCGGTGACGCTGATGCGCAGGTCGCGCAGGGGCCGGCCCAGCGTGTCCCCCAGCAGCCCGGTGGGCGCTGTGAGCCGGGCAGGGATATGCGGCACGCGGCTGGCGTAGCGGATATCGGCGACGGGGATGATTTTGTCGGTCATGTTGGGGCTGAAAGGGGAATTTTGCCCCATTGGGCCGTTACAGCCGCAATCGCACTGTTTTCACTGTTTTGCGTACGGCGAAGGGAATGCAGCGTGGGGTGCCGCATTCATGGTGTTTGCATCAACCATAGCGGTCAACTGATATCCGTTCGCCCTGAGCTTGTCGAAGGGCTTCGACAAGCTCAGCCCGAACCGTGGGGTGTCGAGACTGGGGCCAACATTCACATGACGTCAGTAGTCCGCGCCTCAATCAGTCAAATCCGATCCTTCAGCTCAGCCAGCGCGCGTTTTGCACCACTTCATCAAAGAAGGCCCGCAAGGTACCCGGGCTCATGCTGTAAGGGTCAAAGTCGGCGCTGCTGGCGTATTTGAGGAACATCTGGCGGTTGTCGGCCACCGACGACAGCAAGCCCATCGACCAGGTGCCAAAGCGCCGCGACGTGATCTCGCTGAAGTCAAGGATTTCGGGGTCCTTGTGGCGCGAATCTTTCAGGATGCGGTGGTACACCCGGTTCACCACATGCCGGTCGCCCTCGAGCTGCTGCAAGAAGATGCCATTGGACAGGCACAGCGCACCTGTCACGCCATCGGCCGCATTGTTGCGCTGCGAGCTGTGCAGGATGTCCTTGATGTCGGTGGCGCCCAAAGTGTCCGTCGAGCGGCTCGCGTAAGTCAGTTGAATCAGCATAAAACCCTTGAAAAAATCACACGCAGCGGGCGCCGTCCACTTCCAGACAGATACCGCTGATGAAGTCAGCTTCGTCGCTGGCCAGGTACAGGGCGGCATTGGCCACATCCAGCGCGGTGGAAAAACGGCCCAGCGGAATACTGGCCCGGAAACGCGCCTTGCGCTCCTCGTCCAGCGGCCCGCCCGCGAATTCTGCCGACAAGCCCGTATCCGGGTTGAACACCGGGTTAATGCAGTTCACCCGGATGTTGTCCGGCCCCAGCTCGGCGGCGAGTGACTTCGAGGTCGTGATGACCGCCCCCTTGGAGCCGTTGTACCAGGTCAGGCCCGGACGGGGGCGCACGCCGGCAGTGGAAGCAATGTTGATGAAACTGCCGCCGCCATTGGCGCGGAACACCGGTGTGGCGTGGATGGTGGCGAGGTAAATGCTTTTGACATTGATCGCATAGCACCTGTCGAAGTCGGCCTCGCACACGTCCAGCGCGGGCTGGTTGCGGTGGGTCCAGCCGGCGTTGTTGACCATCACGTCGAGCTTGCCGTAGCGCGACACGGCGGCATGCACCAGCGCCTTGACCTCAGCCGATTGGGTGACGTCAGCAGCAAAGAAGGAGGCCACGCCGCCCTCCTTGACGATGGCCGCCACCACCTTTTCGCCCAGCGCTACGTTGATGTCGTTGACGATCACTTGGGCCCCCTCAGCCGCCAGACGCCGGGCAATGCCCTCGCCAATGCCGCCGCCTGCGCCGGTCACGATGATGGATTTGTTCTTGACGCGCATGGATGTCTCCGGTGTTCAGGGTTGTGATCAGTATGTGAGCTTATTACATCCGCACGGGCCGCTTGTTTCGCGGCCTCACTGCCGTGCAGGCGAGTCCTGGCGTCTAGCCGTGCCGCACCGCGACCGTCTTGAGGGTGGTGAAGCCGTAAAGCGCCTCAAACCCCTTCTCGCGGCCGTAGCCGGAGGACTTCACGCCGCCAAAGGGCAGCTCCACGCCGCCGCCGGCGCCGTAGTTGTTGATAAAGACCTGGCCGCTTTTCACGCGCCTGGCCATGCGGAACTGGCGGGCGCCGTCGCGCGTCCAGATACCGGCGACCAGACCAAATTGCGTGGCGTTGGCCAGTTCGGTGGCGTGGTCTTCGTCGGTAAAACTCATCGCACACAGCACCGGGCCAAACACTTCGTCCTGCGCGAGGCGGTGCATCACCGGCACATCGCGCAGCAGCGTCGGCGCCTGGTAGAAACCGGTCTCGGGGGCTTCGTCCACGATCTGGCCCTGCGCCACCATCGGAATGCCGGCCACCTGGGCATCGCTGAGGAAATCCCACACACGCTGCTGCTGGCTCTGGCGGATCAGCGGGCCGACGTCGAGGTCCATCGTCGCCGGGCCCACGCGCAGGTTCTCAAAGGCCTTGCCCAGCCGCTCCAGCAGTGGTTCGTACAGGGCTCGCTCGACCAGCAGGCGCGAACCGGCCGAGCAGGTTTGCCCGGCGTTCTGCACGATGGCGTTGATGACGGCGGGAATAACCGCGTCAAGGTCGGCATCGGCAAACACGATCTGCGGGCTTTTGCCGCCCAGCTCCAGCGTCACCGGGCAGTGCCGCTCGGCAGCCACCTGCTGGATCAACGTGCCCACCGTGGGGCTGCCGGTGAAGCTGATGTGGTCAATGCCCGGATGGCGCGCCAGTGCGTCGCCCACTTCATGGCCGTAGCCGGTGACGATGTTGATGGCACCCGCCGGAAAGCCGACTTCGGCTGCCAGCTGCGCCACACGGATCAGCGACAGGCAGGCGTCTTCGGCCGGTTTGACCACGCACACATTGCCAGCCGCCAGTGCGCCGCCGACGCTGCGGCCGAAGATCTGCATCGGGTAGTTCCACGGGATCACATGGCCGGTGACGCCGTGTGGCTCGCGCCAGGTCATCACGCTGTAGCCATCGAGGTAGGGAATGGTGTCGCCGTGCAGCTTGTCGCAGGCACCGGCATAGAACTCGAAGTAACGGGCCAGTGCCGCCGCATCGGCACGCGCCTGCCGTGTGGGCTTGCCGCAGTCGCGCTGCTCGATCATGGCGAGCTCTTCTGCGTGCTCGGCGACCTTGACCGACAGGCGCATGAGCAGCCGCCCGCGCTCCGCGGCCGTGAGCCGACTCCAGACCAGGTTCAGGCAGCCGCGGGCGCTTTGTACGGCATGGTCGATGTCGTGTGCGTTGCTGCGCTGGATGTCTTCAAAGACCATGCCGTCGGACGGATCCATCACCGGGATGGTTTTGCCAGAGGACGAGGGCAGGGAAATGTTGGCGATGTAATTGAGCTGCATGCACCGGATTTTGCGCCAAACCTTGAGGCCTGCCCCGTGATCAAGTGGCTGCCTGATGAGGACAATCACGCTTGATAAGCATCAGCTATCTGGTCGACAATGAGGGTGTGTCTACAGGGGGCCAGGATATCCAGTGCATCGCCTGCGTCACCTTGGCGGCCTTCGGGCACCCACCATGGCTACGGCGTCAAGATGTCTATCGGCGAACAACGCATCAACCCAGCCCCTGACCATGAAAAGGAATGCATCGTGACTACCCCAACCACCGCTGGCGCCGACCGTATTGAGTGGGTTGAGGTCTCTCTCGTCTACCTGCCGCTGGCTGAGCCCATCAGCGACGCCAAGGTGCTGACGGGCCGCCAGAAGCCGCTGACTGAAATCGCCTTCATCTTTGCCGAGATCCGCACACGCGATGGCTTTGACGGCATTGGCTTTGGCTACTCCAAGCGCGCCGGTGGTCCGGGCATGTATGCACATGCCAAAGAGATCGCCTCCAACCTGTTGGGTGAAGACCCGAGCGACATCGCCAGACTGTGGGACAAGCTCATGTGGGCCGGTGCTTCGATGGGCCGCAGTGGCATGACCTCGCAGGCCATCGCACCGTTTGACATCGCGCTGTGGGACCTCAAGGCCAAGCGTGCCGGCTTGCCCCTGGCCAAGCTGCTGGGCGCGCACCGTGACAGCGTGCAGTGCTACAACACCTCGGGCGGCTTCCTCTCGACGCCGCTCGATCAGGTGCTCAAGAACGTCGAGGCCTCGCGGGCCAGCGGCATTGGCGGCATCAAGATCAAGGTCGGCCAGCCGGACCTGCCCACTGACCTGACGCGCGTGAAGGCCGTGCGCGAGCTGTTGGGCGAAGGCTTCCCGCTGATGGTTGACGCCAACCAGCAATGGGACCGGCCGAAGGCCCAGCGCGCCTGCCGCGCCTTCGAGGCCTTTGACCTGACCTGGATCGAAGAGCCGCTGGACGCCTACGACTTCGAAGGCCACGCCGCACTGGCCGCCAGCCTGGACACACCGATCGCCACCGGCGAAATGCTCACCAGCTTTGGCGAGCATGCACAGCTCATCATGGGCAACTGCAGCGACTTTGTGCAGCCCGATGCCCCCCGCGTGGGCGGCATCACGCCCTTCCTGCAGATCATGGGCCTGGCCTCCTTCAAGGGCCGCAAGCTGGCGCCGCACTTCGCGATGGAAATCCACCTGCACCTGGCGGCGGCCTACCCGGAGGAGCCGTGGCTGGAACACTTTGAATGGCTGGAGCCGATGTTCAATGAGCGACTGGAGCTCAAGGGCGGCCGTATGCGCGTGCCAACCCGGCCTGGGCTGGGCTTTTCATTGAGCGATCAGGCGAAGGCCTGGACGGCCGACAAGGTGGCGTTCGGCAAGAGGCCTTAGGTCCGGACGACCGTGGGTCGCGTTTGGCCCGAGGGAAAGGGACGCCGGATGTCTGGTGCCTGGCCTAAAACGGAATCTTTCCACTGGCCATGTCCCACCACATGCGCCAATCGCCCACAAAGCTGAACCCCGGGTATTTGAACGTGGCGGGCCTGTTGTGCTCGAAAAAGAAATGGCCCACCCAGGCAAACGCGTAGCCTTGAACAAGTGCTGCTGCTATCAGCCACCACAGCTGGGTGACCAGCGCGGTGACCAGCAGGACCAGCGCGATGCTGGTGCCTGCAAAGTGCAGTCGCCGTGACACGCGGTTCGAGTGCTCGCTGAGGTAGAACGGGTAGAAGTCGGTAAAAGTGTGAAATCGCTCGTCGTTGTTCATGCTGCCCTCCGGATGACTTTGGTGCCTGGTGCTGCCCAGACTGGCTCAGGCGGGCAGGGGCACACCCGTCATGACCTGGCCGGTCGCGAAAAACGCGTCGAGGTTTTCCACCACGCGGTCGGCCATGGCCTGGCGTGTCTCGTGGGTGGCACTGGCCATGTGGGGCAACAGCACCACCTGCTCCATGGCCAGCAGACGCGCGGGGACCTGCGGCTCGTCCACATACACATCCAGCCCGGCACCGGCGATGGTGCCGTCCTCCAGCGCCTGCACCAGCGCTTCCTCGTCGACCACCGAGCCGCGCGACACATTGACCAGATAGCCCTTCGGGCCGAGTGCCCGCAGCACGCTGGCCGACACCAGGTGGCGAGTTTCGGGGCCACCGGCGCTCACCACCACCAGAAAGTCGGCCCATTCAGCCAGCGACTCCAGCGAGGCTTCGTAGGTGTAGGGAACAGCCGGGTTGGGCCGGCGGTTGTGGTAGCGCACCTCCATGTCAAAGCCGCTGGCGCGCCGTGCCACCACCTGCCCGATACGGCCCAGGCCCAGAATGCCCAGGCGTTTGCCGCTGACCCGGGTGGCCAGCGGGTACTGCCCCTTGAGCCAGTCGCCGCGGCGCACAAAACGGTCGGCGGCGCTGAAGCGGCGGGCCACATCGATCACCAGGCCGAACGCGGTGTCGGCCACGCAGTCGTTGAGCACTTCGGGTGTGTAGCCCACTGCAATGCCGCGGGCACCGGCCGCCGCCAGCGGCAGCGTTTCCGTGCCCACGCCAAAGCTGGAAATCACCCGAAGCATGGGCATGGCCGCCAGCGTGGCTTCGGAGGCCCCGAAGCGCGCGCTGGTCACATAGCCGACGAACTCATGGCCGTGCGCGGCCAGGAAAGCCTGCGGGTCGGATTCCTTCCAGAGCGGGTGCACGTCGTAGCGGTCGTTGAGCCCGGTGGCGAGCAAAGGTGGCATGTCGGCGTGCTGGAGAAGTCTGGGTTTCATGGTGTCGAGGGTGGTGGGGAAATATGGGAGATATGGGAGATATGGGATCAAAGGGGCAGGGATGCGGTTGTTTGTGGTCCCGCCTTATTCCGGCTGGATGTTGGCATCCTTGGCGACTTTAGCCCACTTGACCATTTCCGAGCCGATGAAGTCGCTGAACTGCTGGGGTGAGCCATTGCCCGGTTCGATGCCGGCGTCCTGCAGCGTCTTGCGCACATCCGGCAGGGCCAGGATGCGGTTGACTTCGGCATTGAGCCTGGCGATGGTGGCCTTGGGTGTGCCGGCCGGGGCCAGCAGGCCGCCCCAGGTGCTGGTCTCGAAGCCTGGCAGGCCCGCCTCTGCCATGGTCGGCACCTCGGGCAGGATGGACGATCGCCTGGCTGTGGTCACCGCCAGCGCGCGCACGCGGTTGGCCTTGACCTGCACGTTGATGGCCGCCACGGTGTCGAACATCAGAGAGGTGCGGCCGCTGATCAGGTCAGGGTGTGCCAGCGTGCTGCCCTTGTAAGGCACGTGGGTCATCTCCAGCCCGGCCATGCTCTTGAACAGTTCACCCGAAAAGTGGGGTGCACCACCAGCGCCGCTGGAGGCAAACGACAGGGCCCCGGGGTGCGCCTTGCCGTAGGCGATGAGTTCCCGGAACGACTTCACGGGAAGCGAAGGCGCCACCACCAACACCAGTGGCACCACGTGCGTGAGCGCCACCGGTTCGAAGCCCTTGACCGTGTCGAAGGGCAGCTTCTTCACGATGCTGGGGTTGATCGCGTGGCTGCTGGCCACCAGCGCCAGCGTGTAGCCATCCGGCGCGGACTTGGCAACGAAGTCGGTGCCGATGATGCCGGTGGCCCCGGCCTTGTTGTCGATCACCACCGACTGCCCCATGGACTCAGTCATCTTCTGCCCGATCAGGCGCGCCGCCAGGTCAATGGCCCCGCCGGGCGAGGCCGGCACCACGATGGTGATGGGTTTGGAGGGGAAGGTCTGTGCACCCGCCGAGCCGGTGACGGTGAGTGCCGCTGTGGCGAGAAGGGCAAGAAAAGTGTGTTTCATGGTTCTTTCCGGATCGGGGGTGTGGGGCAGGGCGCGGCGTGCGCCATGGATGCCATGGAGCGAGCGGCCAGCCGGACTCTCCACGGCACAGACCAACGCAGGCTTATTCAGCCTTGATGCCGGCTGTCTTGATCACGCGGGTCCAGCGTGCCTCTTCGCTCTTGACGAAGGCGGTGTAGGCCTTGGAGCCCAGCGGCGGCACCACGAAGCCCTGCGACTCCAGCCGCTGCTTGACCGTGGCCGACTGCAGCGCCTGCACCATGGCGGCCTCGAGCTTGTCGACGATGGGCTGGGGCGTGCCTTTGGGCACCGACAGGCCGGACCACGACAGTGCCTCGAAGCCCTTGTAGCCGGACTCCGCCACGGTCGGCACGTCGGGGTAGAGCGGATTGCGCAGTGCGCTGGTCACAGCCAGCGGCCGCAGCTTGCCGGCCTTCACATGCTGCAGGGCCACGTCCTGGTTGATGAACATGAGCTTGATCGTGCCGCCGAGGATGTCGGTCATCATCGGGCCGCCGCCGCGGTAGGGAATGCCCAGCATGAAGATGCCGGCGGTCTGCTTGAACTGCTCCATCGCCATGTGGCCCGAAGCCGCCGGCGTGTAGCCGTAGTCCAGCTTGCCCGGATTGGCTTTGGCGAAGTCCACCAGTTCCTTCAGGGTCTTGAAGGGAACGCTCGGATGCACCACCAGCACATTGGGACCGGAGTTGACCTGCGAGATATGGATGAAGTCGGTGTTCGAGTTGTACTTCAGGTTCGGGTCCAGCCCGTGTGCCACGGCGCTCTGGCCCACGCCGGTCTGCGTGATCGTGTAGCCGTCAGGGGCAGACTTGGCGCCGCGCTCGGTGCCGATCACGCCGCCAGCACCGCCCACGTTGTCGACGATGAAGGGCTGCTTCAGGATTTTGCCGAGCTCTTCGGCCATCAGGCGGCCCATCACGTCGCTGGTGCCACCGGCCGGGAAGGGCACGATGACCCGGACCGGCTTGTTGGGGTAGTCCGTCTGGGCCCAGGCGGACCCTCCGGTTGCGGCCGCCAGAGCCATGGAAGCGATGGCGGCACACGCCACTTTGACAAGTGTTAAACGTTGGGTTGACATGAATTCATCTCCTGTTCGTTGGCTGGAATGTGTGGTGCCTGGTGTGGTGCTCAGCGGCCATTGCCCTTGCGCCAGGCGGCAAAGTCGTCTTTCGATTGCTGCTCCGTCGGCGGGTACAGCCCGATGATGGAGCGGCCCTTGAGGACTTCTTCGGTCACGAAGTCCTCGAAGGCCGTCATCTCCACCGCTTCGTCGGCCACCTCGTCGGCCAGGTGCGCCGGAATGACAAACACACCTTCCTTGTCGCCCACGATGACGTCGCCGGGAAACACCGCCACATCGCCGCAGCCGATCGGCACGTTGATGTCCAGCGCCTGGTGCAGCGTCAGGTTGGTCGGCGCCGAGGGGCGCTGGTGGTAGGTGGCAAAAGGCATGACGGCGATCTCGGGCGAGTCCCGGAAGCCGCCATCGGTGACGATCCCGGCAGCGCCGCGCACCATCAGGCGTGACACCAGAATGGAGCCGGCCGAGGCTGCACGCGCGTCCTTGCGGCTGTCGATCACCAGCACCGCCCCTTCGGGGCACTGCTCCACCGCAACGCGCTGCGGGTGTTGAGGGTTCTGGAACACCGTGATCGGGTTCAGGTCTTCGCGCGCCGGGATGTAGCGCAGCGTGAAGGCTTCACCCACCATGTTGGGCAGGCTGGCATTGAGCGGGTGCACGTCCTGCATGAACTGGTTGCGCAGGCCGCGCTTGAAGAGGGCTGTGCACAGCGTGGCGGTGCTCACGGTCTTGAGCTTGTCGCGGGTTTGGGATTTGAGCGTCATGAGTGTCTTTCGGCTTTCGGGTCAGTAGATGTCGGGCTCGCCCACCGGCGCGCCGAACGAGGTCTCGAGGAAATCAAAATCGCAGCCTGTGTCGGCCTGCTGGATGTGGCGGGCGCTCATCCAGCCGTAGCCGCGTTCAAAGCGCTTGGGCAGCGGCGTCCATGCCGCCTTGCGCCGCGCCAGTTCTTCGTCGCTGACTTCCAGATGAATGCGCCGGCCCGGCACGTCCACGGTGATCAGGTCGCCGGTCTTCACCAGCGCCAGCGGGCCGCCGATGTAGGCCTCGGGTGCCACGTGCAGGATGCAGGCGCCGTAGCTGGTGCCGCTCATACGGGCATCGGAAATGCGCACCATGTCTTTCACGCCCTGCTTGACGAGCTTCAGGGGGATGGGCAGCATGCCCCACTCGGGCATGCCTGGGCCGCCCTGCGGGCCGGCGTTGCGCAGAACCATGATGTGGTCGGCCGTGACGTCGAGGTTCTCGTCGTCGACCGCTGCTTTCATCTCCGGGTAGCTGTCAAACACCAGCGCCGGACCGGTGTGCCGGAGGTACTGCGGCGCGCAGGCGCTGGGCTTGATGACGCAGCCATCGGGCGCCAGATTGCCGCGCAGCACCGCCAGTGCGCCTTCGGCATAAATCGGGTTGTCCAGCGGGCGGATCACGTCGTGGTTGTAGACCACCGCGCCCACCAGGTTGTCGCCCAGCGGCTTGCCGGTGACGGTCAGGGCCTCCAGCTGGAGGTGGTCTTTCAGCACGCTCATCATGGCCAGCATGCCGCCGGCGTAGTAGAAGTCCTCCATCAGGTAGGTGTCGCCACTGGGCCGGATGTTGGCGATCACCGGCACCCGGCGGCTGGCCGCGTCGAAGTCGTCCAGGCCGATCGCGCAGTGCTCACCGGCGCGGCGCGACATGGCCACCAGATGGATGATGGCGTTGGTCGAGCAGCCCATGGCCATGGCCACGGTGATGGCGTTTTCGAAGGAGGCGCGCGACAGCATTCTGGCCGGCGTGAGGTCTTCCCAGACCATGTCGACGATGCGGCGGCCGCACTCGGTGGCCATGCGGATGTGGTTGGAGTCGACCGCCGGGATGGACGAGGCGCCGGGCAGGGTGAAGCCGCAGGCCTCGGCAATGCCTGTCATGGTGCTGGCCGTGCCCATGGTCATGCAGTGGCCGTGGCTGCGGGCGATGCCGCCTTCCACTTCCAGCCACTGGGTCTGGTTGATCTTGCCGGCGCGCCGCTCGTCCCAGAACTTCCACGTGTCGGAACCGGAGCCCAGCACCTTGCCCTTGACGTTGCCGCGCAGCATCGGACCGGCAGGCATGTAGATGAACGGCAGGCCGGCACTCAGCGCGCCCAGCACCAGACCGGGCGTGGTCTTGTCGCAGCCGCCCATCAGCACTGCACCGTCGATCGGGTGGCTGCGCAGCAACTCCTCGGTCTCCATCGCCAGCATGTTGCGGTAGAGCATGGTGGTGGGTTTGACCAGCGATTCCGACAGCGACAGGGCGGGCAGCTCCAGCGGGAAGCCGCCGGCCTGCAGCACGCCGCGCTTGACGTCTTCCACGCGCTGCTTGAAGTGGCCGTGGCAGGTGCCGATGTCGCTCCAGGTGTTGATGATGGCAATGACGGGTTTGCCCTCCCAGTCCTCGGGGCCGTAGCCCAGCTGCATCACGCGGGAGCGGTGGCCGAAGGAGCGGACGTCGTCCGGTGCGAACCAGCGCGCGCTGCGCAAGTCCTTGTAGGTTTTAGAGGTCATGGTGAGTGATGGAAAGGGAAATTGGACATGCCTTGGGGAGACGCCGTGTCAGGTCTGTTCCGGGGTGGGTACGCCCAGCCGTGTGGCCCATTGGCTCAGGCCTGCCCACGTCTTCGGGTCGTAGCTGACGCCTTGCTGCTGCGCCTCGCGCACGCCGCGTGCCGCCTGGTCGCCGGGCATCCGCACGGGCTGGTCTGCGCGGATGGGACGGCTCTCGCGGCAGCGCTGCGACAGATGGTTCATCTGGTCGGCGAATGCGTCACGTCCGGCGAACAGTTCCGGGTCCATGATCTGCAGGAACACATTGCCGCCCCAGCGCTTGGGGGTGTCCTTGCGGCCGTGGCCTGACAGCCCTTGCGACAGCGCCTCAATCCCCAGTGCCAGCCCGAAACCCTTGTGGCCGTATTCCTGTCCACCGAGCAGTTGCAGCGAGCCTCTGGGAACGCTGTGTTCCAGCACGGCCGGGTCGCGTGTGGGCTGGCCCTGTGCGTCCAGCAGCCACGGATGCTCGAACTGCTCGTTGGCCGCCAACTTCTGGCGCGTCATCGAGGTGGTGGTGATGGAGGCGCAGATGTCGATGAGCACCGGATGCCCGGCACCCGGGTAGCCCATGGCAAACGGATTGGGCGTGAAGAGCGCCTCGGTGCCGCCGTAGGGTGCTACGCGCGCACCGGCCGGATCGGAGTTGGAAATCTGCGCCACGAAGCCCTGGTCGGCGGCCTGCTTGACGAGCGCTGCGAGGCAACCGATGTGGTGGCTCTTGCGGATGGCGATCGCGGCAATGCCATGTTTGGCCGCGCGTGGCATGGCCTGCCCGATGGCCTGGTTCACCAGCCACAGGCCGGGCAGGTAGCCGCCGTCCCAGACAGCGCTCACACCGTTGTCCTTGATCACGGTGGGCTCGCCGGTAAGCGCCATGCCGCCTTTTTCAATGTCGGCCAGATACAGGCAGGCCATGGCCAGGCCGTGGGTGCGTCGGCCCATCGCATCGGTCAGCACCAGCAGCCGCCCCAGCGTGCGGGCCTTGTCCTCGTCCATGCCGGCCTTGCAGAACAGGTCTGCTGCGAATTGCTCCAGGCGGGCCAGCGGGTAATGCGCAGGCTGCTCTGTCACTGCAGCGTCCATCTCAGGTGGTTCCCTCGAGCTGCTTGCCGGCCCGCTGGATCACGCTGGCCCAGCGCTCGCGGTCTTTGGCGATGAAATCGGTGGTCTCCATTGGTGTGGACGTCATCACCTCTGCGCCCGCCTCCAGCAGCCGGGCCCGCAGCTCGGGCGACCTGACGATGCGGATCATCTCGGCATTGAGGCGTTCCAGCGCGGCCTTGGGCATCCTGGCCGAGGCGGTCACACCCTGGTAGGTGCCGGATTCAAACTTGGGCAAACCCTGCTCGGCGATGGTGGGCACGTTCGCCATCAGGGGCATGCGGGTGCGTTTGGAAATGCCAATGATCTTCAGCCGCCCGCCTTGCACCAGCGGCATGGTGGCCAGCATGCCGTTGAGCAGGATCTGGGTGGTGCCGGCCGCGGTGTCGTTCAGTGCCTGGGCGCCACCGCGGTAGGGCACGTGTTGCCACTTCATGCCGGTGTCCAGGGCGATTTCGACCACGCCGAGGTGATTGGGTGTGCCCGAGCCGGCAGACGCCACATTGAGCTTGGTGGTCTGCGACAACGCCACCAGCTCCTTGAGGTTGGAGGCCGCGACAGAAGGATGCACCACCAGCAGGTGGGGCGAGTACGCGAGCATGGCCACACCTTGCAGGTCGGTGGGTTTGAAAGGCAGGTCCTTGCTGACCAGCGGGCTGATGGCCAGCGAGCCCAGGTCTGACAGCAGGACGGTGTGATGGTCGGTCGCGCCGGCCACAAACGCCGCGCCGATATTGCCTGCCGCACCGGTCCGGTTTTCAACCAGCACCGGTACACCCAGCGCGTCCGACAGCGGTTTGCTGATCAGCCGGGCGATCACGTCCGAGGTGCCCCCGGGCGCAAAGGGCACGACGATGCGCAGCGGCTGGTTGGGCCATGCAGCGGCGCGTGCCGGCAGGCCCCATGCGCCCAGTGCGAACAGGGCCGACGAGTTGAGGAGAAGGCGACGGTTGTTCATGGCATGGCTCAGTCAACGGTGAGTTTGTTGTCGATGATGATGCGCGCATAGCGCTTGCGGTCGGCGGCGATGAGCTGGGCGAACTCGGCCGGCGTGCCGCTCTTGGCGACGGCGCCCTGTGCCAGCAATTGCTGCTGGATTTCAGGCGTCGCCACGGCCTGCCGCAGGCTTTGGGACACTTTGTCGACGATGTCCTGGGGCGTGCCCGCGGGCGCCAGCAGGCCAATCCAGGAACCTGATTCGGCACCGTTCACGCCACTTTCTTCCAGGGTCGGCACATCGGGCATGGCCGAGACGCGTGACTTGCTGGTGATGGCCAGGGCCTTGAGCTTGCCGGACTTGATGAAGCCCGAGGTCTCCAGCACCGAGGCAAAAATCATGTCGACGTTGCCCGCCATCAAATCCGTCATGGCTGCACCGCCACCCTTGTAGGGCACGTGGAGCATCTTGACGCCGGTGGCGATCTTGAAGGTTTCTCCGGATAGGTGGGGCGAGCCGCCGTTGCCCGAGCTGGCATACGTCAGCTTGTCAGGCTGTGCCTTGCCCAGCTCGACCAGTTCCTTCACGTTCTTCACCGGCAGTGAGGGCGTGACCGCCAGCACAAACGGCAGTTCGGCAAACTGGCCGATGGGCACAAACGAGGTGTCGGGGTTGTAGCTGAGCTTTTTATAGAGCGTCGGGTTGATTGACTGCGTGCCGACGTTGCCGACCAGCAAGGTGTAGCCGTCGGGCCGCGCGCGCGAGACCTGTTCCAGCCCCACGTTGCCGCCGGCGCCGCCCTTGTTGTCGATCACCACCGCCTGCCCCCAGGTCTGCGACAGGCGCTGCGCCAGGATGCGTGCGCCGATGTCGGTGCCGCCGCCCGCGACAAACGGAACAATGATGGTGACTGGTTTGGCGGGCCAGGCGGCCTGGGCTTGTACCTGGGCGCTGGTGCACAGGAAAAGCACTGAAAGCGACAGGCTCAGCAGGCGCCGGCTCCATAGTGTCTGTGGGGCTGTAAACAAGATGTGTCTCCTGGAGGGATGGCTGAAGCACTGGCGAAAACCGCTTTGGACGGTCGCCTCTGGCGGCTGCTTGTCCCCGCACGGCAAACGGTCAGGCAGCGGGCGGAGGAAGCGGCCTTTCTGCTGGCGGGGAGGGCGTCGGCAAGTCCGTGGGGTGAATTAAAACGCTAATATATTAGTGTGTCAATGCTATGATTTACCCTGATCGGCAGGCCATCCCGCCCCGGACGATCTCACTCATTTCGCCAACGCATGAACGCTCTTGTGAACGCTGCGCCGCCCCGACTGGACCGAACGCGCCAGTCCGCCCCCCAGGTTTTCGAAGCTTTGCGGGAACTGATCGTGTCGGTCGAGCTGCAGCCCGGCACGGTGCTGCAGCGTGCCGAACTGGCCGAGCACTTCGGCATCAGCCAGACCCCGATCCGGGACGCGTTGATGCGCCTGGGTGAGGAGCAACTGGTGGACATTTTTCCGCAGCATGCGACGGTGGTGAGCCGCATCGATCTGTCGGCAGCGCTGCAGGCCCACTTCCTGCGCCGGGCCATTGAACTGGAGATTCTGAAGACGCTGTGCGCGCTGCCGGAGGCGAAGCACCGCACGCTGATGCAGCGACTGGAGGCCCAGCTGGTGCTGCAGGAGGCAGCCCTCAAGCCGCTGGACGTCCCGAAGCTGGCGCTGTCTGACCAGGCTTTTCACCGCGAGATGTACGAGGCTGCCAACGTCGGCCCGCTCTGGACGCTGGTGCGCAAGCAGAGTGGGCATGTGGACCGTCTGCGCCGGCTGAACCTGCCCGACGAGGGCAAGCCCCAGGCCATCGTGCGGGATCACCGTGCCATCGTGGAGGCGCTTGCGCGCAGGGACGCGGAGGGCGCAGAGAAAGCCTTGCGCCAGCATCTGGCAGGAACCCTCGCCTTTGTGGACGACATCAAGCACCGTTTCCCGGAGTGGATCATCTTCGACGGCCAGCAGCTGAACGGGCGAGCAGGCTGACAAGCGGCGGGTCGTGCGCCGTTTTGCGCCGTTTTGCGCGCGGTATGGTGGCCCCCTCTGCGCCCCCCGGCAGCACCCGGGTTGCCGCAACAGTTTATCCATGAAAAAGGCCCGCCGAAGCGGGCTTTGAGGGATGGCCAGCGCCTTATTTGGAGGCTGCCGGCGTCGGTGTTGGTGTGGCTGCTGCATCGGCCGCCTGCTTGGGGGCAGGGGTCGGCATGGCAGGCGCCATTGGCGTGGCGGCTGGTGCGCTCACGGCAGCGGGCGCTGCCATGGGTGCGGCGGGCGCGGCGGCAGCACCGCCGTGGAACTTCACCACCAGCGGCACGATGAGCAGGGCCACGATGTTGATGATCTTGATCAGCGGGTTGATGGCCGGGCCAGCAGTGTCCTTGTAGGGGTCGCCCACGGTGTCGCCGGTCACGGCGGCCTTGTGCGCCTCGGAGCCCTTGCCACCGTGGTGGCCGTCTTCGATGTATTTCTTGGCGTTGTCCCAGGCGCCGCCGCCGGTGCACATCGAGATGGCCACAAAGAGGCCGGTCACGATGGTGCCCATCAGCAGGCCACCCAGTGCCTTGGGCCCGAGGATCAGACCGACCAGAATCGGCACCACCACAGGCAGCAGCGACGGGATGATCATTTCCTTGATCGCCGAGGTGGTCAGCATGTCAACGGCAGCGCTGTAGTCGGGCTTGCGTTTGCCCGCCATGATCAGGCCATCAGAGAACTGGCGGCGCACTTCAACCACCACCGAGCCGGCAGCGCGGCCCACGGCTTCCATGGCCATCGCACCGAAAAGGTAGGGAATCAGGCCACCGATGAAGAGGCCGACGATGACCAGCGGGTCGCTCAGGTCAAAGCTGATGGCGTTGCCATAGCTTTCCAGCTTGTGGGTGTAGTCGGCGAACAGTACCAGCGCTGCGAGGCCGGCTGAGCCGATGGCGTAGCCTTTGGTCACGGCTTTGGTGGTGTTGCCCACCGCGTCCAGCGGGTCGGTGATGTCGCGCACGCTGCTGGGCAGCTCGGCCATCTCGGCAATGCCGCCGGCGTTGTCGGTGATCGGGCCGTAGGCGTCAAGCGCCACCACGATACCGGCCATGCTCAGCATCGAGGTCGCAGCGATCGCGATGCCAAAGAGGCCGGCGAGCTTGTACGACACCAGAATGGCAATACACACGAACACCACAGGCCATGCGGTGGAGCGCATGGACACGCCGAGGCCGGCGATGATGTTGGTGCCGTGGCCGGTGGTGGACGCCTGGGCAATGTGCTGCACGGGCTTGTATTGCGTGCCGGTGTAGTACTCGGTCACCCACACCAGGGCCGCGGTGAGCACCAGGCCGACGGCGCAGGCACCGAACAGCTTCATCTGGCTACCGCTGGCGGCAATCGCGTTGTCGGGGATCAGCCACATCGTGACGAAGTAGAAGGCCATCAGCGACAGCAGGCCGGCAATCGCCAGGCCCTTGTAGAGCGCAGGCATCACGTTCTTCATGCCGGGCGATGCCTTGACGAAGAAGCAGCCGATGATGGACGCCACGATGGACACCGCACCCAGGGCCAGCGGATACAGCACTGCGTTGACGGGTGCGGCAGACACCAGCAGGGCGCCCAGCACCATGGTGGCAATCAGCGTGACCGCATAGGTCTCGAACAGGTCGGCGGCCATGCCGGCGCAGTCACCGACGTTGTCACCGACGTTGTCGGCAATCACGGCCGGGTTGCGCGGGTCGTCTTCCGGAATGCCGGCCTCGACCTTGCCCACCAGGTCGGCGCCGACGTCAGCGCCCTTGGTGAAGATGCCGCCGCCCAGACGGGCGAAGATGGAGATCAGCGACGAGCCAAAGGCAAAGCCGATCAGCGGGTTGAGCAGATTGGCCAGCTTCACATCCGGTGTGTAGTTGCCATTGCCGACGAGAAACCAGTAAAAGCCTGTCACGCCGAGCAGGCCCAGGCCAACCACCAGCATGCCGGTGATGGCGCCGCCGCGGAAGGCAACGTCCAGGGCGGGGCCGATGCCGCGGGTCGCGGCCTGCGCGGTGCGCACGTTGGCGCGCACAGACACGTTCATGCCGATGAAGCCGCAGGCGCCGGAGAGCAGGGCGCCGACCACAAAGCCGATGGCGGTCTTGCCGTCGAGAAAGAACCCGATGAGTATCGCCAGGATCACGCCGACGATGGCGATGGTTTTGTACTGCCGGGCCAGGTAGGCCGCAGCGCCGGTCTGGATGGCTGCTGCGATTTCCTGCATGCGGGCATTGCCTGCATCCTGGGAAAGAATCCAACTGCGGGCCCAGATGCCGTAAACCACGGCAATGAGTCCACAGACGAGCGCAAGAATCAGCGCCGAGTTGCCTGTCATAGAAATCTCCTACATCGTTTTTCGCTTGGAGGGGGCGCCACGCTAGCGGTGCCCCCGCTGCGTTGCTTCCTCGTCGCTTGTGTCACGTAGAGAGACAAGACGATTGGCCAACCTTTGAAATTTAACGCCAAAACATGACGACTTCGTGGCTCGTCAGGTCCGAATCAGTAAAATGAGGGTAAATACCGACCGTATGGAGAGATGCACAAGCGCGGTGCCTTGCGCACCTTCTTCGTCATCCCGATTCCCTCAACCTTTCCCATTCCAGCGAAGCGACCATGTCCCTCGATAAAGTTTCCCCCGGCAAGAACGTGCCCGAATCCTTCAACGTGATCATCGAAATCCCCATGAATGCGGACCCGGTGAAATACGAGGTGGACAAGGAGTCCGGCGCCATTTTTGTGGACCGTTTCATGAGCACGTCCATGCACTACCCGACCAACTACGGTTA
This sequence comes from Synechococcus sp. UW140, assembly GCA_943370905.1. Taxonomy (GTDB): domain Bacteria; phylum Pseudomonadota; class Gammaproteobacteria; order Burkholderiales; family Burkholderiaceae_C; genus Polaromonas. The sequence goes on along the minus strand of CALRSS020000007.1, from coordinate 77,358 downwards.
CGTGCCCAAGACCATCAGCGGCGACGGTGACCCGGTCGATGTGCTGGTCATCACGCCTGTGCCGCTGATCCCCGGCGTGGTGGTGACCTGCCGCGCCATTGGCATCCTGAAGATGCAGGATGAGGCCGGTGAAGACGGCAAGGTGCTGGCGGTGCCGATCGACAAGAAATGCTCGCTCTACACCCAGTGGCAAAAGCCGGAAGACATGAACCCGCTGCGCCTGAGGACCATCTCGCACTTCTTCGAGCACTACAAGGACCTGGAAGAAGGCAAGTGGGTCAAGGTGCTGGGCTGGGAAGGCCCTGAAGCCGCCAAGAAGGAAATCACCGACGGCATCGCCAACTACAACCAGGCCGAAAAGGCCTGAGTTTTCAGCTGCGGTTCATCCGGCACGCAAAGCGCCCACGGGGCGCTTTTTTCATGTCTGGCTGGGCTGGCAAGCCACTCAGGCGCGGGTGGGGTCGGGGTAGATCAGTCCGTGCAACCGGCCCTTGCCGGCGCGGGTTTTTTCCGCGAAAGGCTGCCAGTTGCCCTCGGCTTGGGCCAGCCGGTCGGCGATGGCCCACCACGCGCTGGGGTTGAAGCCCAGGCCCAGGTGGCTGGCCGGCACTTCGACGTTTTCGGTGTGGGGATTGAGCAAGCATGGCGCCTGGATGCTGGCCTGCCACGCCACCACGCCGTCGGTGCGTGAGTAAATACTGGTGGTCGGCACCGGGGGCGCTGCGGGCAAATCATAGTTTTCAGCTTCCCGTTCGATGCTGCGGCCGCTGGCCATCTCGTAAATCCGCCAGGCATTGGTCGCCTTGTGCGAGCCTGCGAAGGGTGTGCCGAGCGTGATCACGCTGCGCACCATGTGCGGCATCTCCTTGGCGAGCTCACGCGCATACACGCCGCCCAGGCTCCAGCCAATCAGGCTGACCTTGCCGCCGGTGGCGTCGAAGGTACGGGCGAGGTTGTCCTTGGCTTCATCCAGCACGCCGGCGCGCGGGCCGAAGTTGAAGCCCAGTTCCCAGCCCCACGGCCGGTAGTTCAGCGACTGCAGGTACTGGCGCAGGGGAACGGTGGTGACGTCGTTGGCCGACAGGCCCGGGAACACCATGACCGCATGGCCATCGCCGCGCGGGGCCCGGCTGAGCAGCGGCCAGGTGGGAAGCAGGGCGCCGAACTCCCAGAAGGCGCGCAACTCCAGCGCCAGCAGCCAGCGGCTAGGCGGTGCTTCGTGCAGCGGCGCTGCGTTGGCGGGTGGGTTTTTTCTGCTTGCGGGGCGCGGGGGCGACTGACTTGCCATGGATTGCGTCATTGATTGCGTCATCGGGAGTGACGTGTGCTTGTCTCGAACGAACAGTATCGGGGCGCTTGGCTTGTTTTCCAGAGGGAGGCGCCTCTAACTTGACGGCTTTCGTCACCCCGGAGACAGCGCCGGCGCGGGTTTTCACGGGGAGGGCGGCTGGCATCAGGAGGCTTTTCGCCTCGGCGAAGGCTGCTTCGATGGCGCGGGCCAGATCCTGCGCATGCGGCAGCGCCTTCTTGTCGGCGACGATGCCGAAGTCCACCTGGCCTGCATAGGTCTGGATGGTGATGTTCAGCGCCAGGCCGTGCATGATGATGGACAGCGGATGGAAGGTGAGAAAGCGTGCCCCTGCAAGGTACAGCGGCACCGGTGGCCCGGGCACATTCGAGATGGCCAGGTTGGCGACCATGGGCAACCGGCTGGCGATGCCGCTTTTGCCGTAGGCGTTCAATGCCAGCCTGGCCGCGCCACCGACCAGCCAGGGTGCCAGCAGGGACGGGTAGTCGGTGGGCAGCAGGCCTTTGAGGCTTTGCATCGACGACTTGACCTTGCCGGTGGACGCCATGATGGCATTCATGCGCTTGAGCGGATGGGCCAGGTGCGTGCCCAGCTCCACCAGCGTCATGCTGACCTGGTTGCCCAGTTGGGTGGCGTCGCTCGCGCCCGCCTCGCGCAGCGACACGGGCATGGCGGCCACCAGCGATTTCCGGGGCAGGGCGTGGTGCTGGGTCAGGTAGTGGCGCAATGCTGTGGCGCAGATCCACAGCACCATGTCGTTGAAGGTGCCGCCCACGGCCTTGCCCATGGTTTTGGTGTCAGCCAGGGGGATGGTGGCCGTGACGAACACCCGGCCGGACGTGATGCCCGCGTTGAATGGTGTTTTCGGTGCCAGCTTCATCGGCATCCGGGCTTTGGCGCCACCTGACGCGCTGACCGTCGGCGGCCGTGTGAGCGCGTTGCCGACGGCGCTGGCGGCTGCCGGCAGCGCCCTGGCTGCCTTCACCAATTGCCCGAGTGAGCTTGAAAACACCGAGCCAATCATTTTGCCGAGTTGAAGGTCTGCCTCCAGCCTGCGACGCCGCGCCGGATCGGGCGGCGCCACCTCGCGCGGCGTGGCGCTCACATCGAGCATGGCATTGGCCAGCATCACGCCGCCCTTGCCGTCGAGCGCTGCATGGTGAATCTTCGAGAAAAAACCGGCCACCACCTTGCCGCCTTGTGCGGCTGGCAACTGGATGCGGTCAAACACATGGAACTCCCACAGGGGGAAGTTGCGGTCGATCACTTCGCTGTGCAGTTTGGCGCAGCGCTTGTGTACCTCTGCCAGCGTCATGGGCGAGGCCGCACGCGCAGCACCCGCCTGCGGGGCGTCGGCCCGGCGGATGTGGAAGTCGATGTCCACCGCGTCGGCCTCGACCCACAGCGGATGCCCGAGTTCCAGCGGCATCGACACCAGTTTGCGGCTGAACACCGGTGCCAGGTGCATGCGCTTGCTGATGTGCGCTTTAACGGCCTTGTGAAAACTGCCCCGGAAGCCTGCCGGCAGCTCACACAGGTTGAGCGAGCCCACATGCATGGGCATCTCCGGGGTTTCCAGGTAGAGAAACGTGGCGTCAAGGCCGGTCAATGACTTCATGGGCGGCGGTTTCCGTTCGGGGTAGACCATGGGAAAGGTGCTGAACTGACGTTAACGGCTCCACGCATTGCCTGCCACTAGGGTTTGCCGGGGCTCGGGTGCCGTTCCGGTCCGTTCGCGTGTTACCGTACAAAGAAGGGGGGGTATGGCTGATGCCGCGGGGTCGCCAGGCCGTACAGACAGGGTGCTGTGTATCGACCGGTCGGCGGCGGTATGCGTACGGTCCGTGCCCAGTGGTTCAGTGCGCGCCAGCGGCATCGCCTAGAATTTGTAACAAATATTTTCCGCTGGAGATGCCCACCCGGCCTGTTTGATGTGACTGTTTACGCTGACTACCACCCCTCCTTGAAGGCTTCGGCGCGTGTCGTGTTGGCGAGCATTGCGGGGCTTCTGGCACTCGTGTTTGTGCCCTGGCTGCACATGGAGCTGCCGGTTTCGGTCAATGTCACGCTGCATACGACGTTCGAGACCGTGTCGGTGGTGGTCTCGGCGCTGGTCTTTTCCGTGGGCTGGCACACTTTTTCGCGCCAGAACACCAGCAATGTGGCGCTGGTGTGCAGCGTGTTTCTGGGTGTGGCCATTCTTGATTTTGTCCATCTGCTGTCATTTGACGGCATGCCGGACTTCGTCACACCGAGCGGCAGCGGCAAACAGCTTTCGACGTTCATGGTGGCGCGCGTCATGGTGGCGGTGGCCGTCCTGGCGATCGCGTTCATGCCGTGGTACCAGCGTCTGGAGCGGCGTGTCCACAATGGCCTGCTGGTGTCCAGCGTTGTTTTCGCATTGGCATTTTCTGCATATGCCCTGGTCGAGCCCGCCTTGGTCCCGTACTTCTTTGTACCTGGTCGCGGCTTGACGGTGTTCAAGATCGGCCTCGAATACGGCCTGATCGTGCTGAATCTTCTGGCCGCCGCGGGCTTTTACCTGCGCATGCGCAAGCCGCAACCCTATCCCGTGGTGCAACTGTTCACCGCCGCGTGCCTGATGGCGCTTTCGGAGCTGTGCTTCACGCTATATGCCTCGTTTGAAGACCAGTACATCAACTATGGCCATGTGCTGAAGGTCATGGCCTATGTGTATGTCTACCGGGCCATCGTCATTTCCATGCTGGAGGCACCGTACCGCCAGCTGGAGTTCGCTCGCAGCGAGCTGGCCGAGAACGAGGAAAAGTACCGGCTCCTCTTTGAAAACAGCCTGGATGCCTACATGCTGACCCATGTGGACGGTTCGGTGTACGCGGCCAATCCTGCGGCCTGCGCCCTGTTTGGCCTCACCGAGGAACAGTTCATCCGGGGTGGTCGGGCGGCTGTCACGGTGGCAGACGATCCCCGCCTGCATGCCCTGCTGGCCTTGCGCCAGAAAACCGGCCGGGCCACCGGGGAGCTGACGATGCGGCGCGCCGATGGCACCCGTTTTGAGGCGGAAATCTCATCGGCCGTGTTCACCGACGGAAAAGGTCGCCTCACGACCAGCACTTTTGTGCGCGACATCACTGTGCGCAAAAGAGCACAAGCAGAAGTCCTTGAGCTCAATTCGACGCTGGAGCAGCGGGTGCGCGACCGTACCGCCCAGATTGAGGCGGTGAATGAGGACCTGGAGCGTTTTGCCCACGCCATTGCCCATGACCTGCGCTCACCCCTGGTGGCGATTGAAGGCTTCACCAACCTGCTGGAGCGCAGCACCAGTGAATCGCTGGACGACAAGCAGCGGCACTACCTCAAACGCATCCGCGTCGGCGCCATGCGCATGTCGTCGATGATCGACGCCTTGCTCGACTATGCGCAGTATTCGCGCGCCACGCTGAAGATCGAGCCGCTTGATCTTTCGGAATTGGCCGACAGGACCCTGGCGGCCCTGCAGCGGCGGGAGTCGGCGAGGGCGGTCCGGGCATCGGTGCAGAAGCCCTTGCCGTTCCACGGGGACAAGCGCCTGATGACGCTGGTGATGGAAAACCTGCTGGACATCTGCTGGAAGCAGACGGCCGACAAGGCCGACGCGGAGATTGGTGTAGGTGCAGAGGCCGGTGAAAACGGGGAAATGGTTTTCTTTGTCACCAACAACGGTTTCGGGTTCGATGCCAGCGCGGCCAGCAAGCTGTTTGATGTGTTTCAGATCATCAATGCCAAGGCCGAGCTTCAGACCGCCGGCATCAGCCTGGCGCAGGTGCGCCTGATTGTGGGCCGCCATGGTTGGCGCATCTGGGCTGAATCGACACCCGGCGGCACCACGACCTTCCGGATTGCCCGGGACGGGCACCTGGCTGCTTCCTGATCGTCTGATCGCGCGGGGAGGCCCGTGGCGTTGACGACTGGCGCTTTACGGGTAATGGCTCAGTCAAACAGGTAGGTGACCTGGCCGAGCCAGCGAAGCTCGACCTGCGTGAGACTTCCGTGTTTGCCGGCCAGTACATTGCGGCCCACCGAACTGCGAAATGCGGAGCCCGGTGTTTTCTCGAGCCAGCGGTCAGCCGTTTCATCGGGGAAATCGAGCCCCATTTTTTCCGCTGCCTCGATACCACTGTCAAAGCCGTGCTGCATGGCCAGAAGGCCCGACATGGCCAAGCGGTGCCGTCCTGCCGGGCAGTGAATGACGCCGATCTCACGGTGGTACACGAACGGAACACTCAGATCGGCCTGATGCAGCGGCATGGGTTCACCGGTGCAGCATTCCTTGAGCATGTCCCACTGTTCAGGGGTCAGATTGTTCATAGATGCAGCGGAGTGTGCCCGGCAATGCAGGGGGAGGCAATGCAAGTTTTCCCCACAAAGCCACTAAATCTCCATGCGCCTGCTGCCCGGGTATCTCGGTGGACAGAGCGCGACGTCACGATGCAGAACTGTCGGCGTTGAGGGGATCGCTGCCGAGCAGGCCCTGCGTGTCATCTGCCGGGGTCACAGGTGTGGCTTTGGCCAGCGCCATCCAGACGTTGAACGGCAGGTCGCGCCGGGGCTGCTGCGGCGCAGCGCGCACCACCACCAGGCGTGCATCCTCCAGCACCATCACACCGCATTCCGGCGGTACGTCGTCGGCAGTGCCTATGCAACGGCCCCGCGCATCGCGACCCAGCACATACCAGCAGGCGCCGCCCAGATCGGCATAGGCAGCCCTTTTCTCGGGCCGGCGCACATCGCCCAGCAAATCCGCCCGGCTGACCTTGATCTCGTGCACCACCGGGTCCACGTAGCCCGACACGGACGTGTTGCGGATGGAGAACACATCAGGCCTTGCCATGCACCAGCGCGAGCGCGTTGCCCCGATTTCTGGTGGCAGCCTGGCGCGCAGGCTCAAGCCCCGCCAGGCAATCCGGCCGGCGCGCAGCATGTCCTGCGACACCTGTGCCACCAGCGCTTCATGGCCGGCCAACGCTGCGCGGTTGCGCGTCAGCGATGCAGCCAGGAACTGCACGCCAGCGTCTGTCACGCGCAGCGTTTCATGGCCGCTTGCGCCAGTGACACGCGCCAGCAGGCCTGCGGCGAGCAGTTCGATTTCAAGCAGGTCCTGGCAGGGCCAGCCGGCCGACCGATAGACCTCACGCAGCCGGCGTGCGTGAACTCGGCTCAGAGCTGCGGCGGGTGGCGGATGGACTGGCATGGGCGGAACGCTGGTCAGCAGATCGCAGGATGCTCAAGTCAGGCGTAGGGCTCAGGGACTGATTTCAAACCGTGCCTGATCCACGGTGACGCCCCTGTTCGCATGGTGCGGAGCCTGGAGCGGTTTCAGCGCCGCCATGATGGCCTGGTCTTCGGCCGATTCCCAGAGTGCAATCACCTCCCGCTCGGCGTTGCAGTCTGCAGCCTCCATTTCATCCGGTGACAGGTCCATCAACAGCGACCTGGCCAGCGCACAAGCCTGCAGCGTCGGCACCACGAAGGAGGCACCGCCCAGGCTGGCCTCGATGGCCATGCGAAAACGCAGTTCAGCGGCCTGGCGCTGGTCAGCGGCAAGGCCGACGGCACCGACCAGCGTGACGGAGTAGGAGGAAGAGGGATTGCTCATGCGGGGTACCGGAAGGTGTTGATGCGCGTCAGGGCGAACTGACGGGTGCCTTGAAGGGATTGCGCCGCTCCAGCTCCGCCATGTAGCCGTCGATGCCGGTGCCTTCGCGGGCCAGAAACCGCTCGACCGCATCGGCAAACGCCGGATGCGCCAGCCAGTGTGCGCTGGTGGTTTTGACCGGGAGCAGTGCCCGTGCCATTTTATGTTCGCCCTGCGCGCCGCCTTCGAAGCGGTCGAAGCCGTGTTCAATGCACCACTGCAGAGGCTGGTAATAACAGGCCTCGAAGTGCAGGCAGTCCACCCGGGCCAGGGCGCCCCAGTAGCGGCCATAGGCCACACGCGTGGATGTATCAGTGGGCCCGCTGCCCGTGACCTTGTGGCCGTCGTGAGGAGCGCCCAGCGCGATCAGACTGGCCGCGACAGGCTGCCCCGCGTGTTCGGCCACAAACAGCAGCCAGTGCTCCGCCATGGTGGCCTGCATGCGGTGGAAGAAATCGCGGCTGAGGTAGGGCGCGTTGCCGTGCTCGTAATATGTGCGTTCATAGCAGCGGTAGAAAAAATCCCAGTCGCGGCTGCTGATGTCGGCGCCACGCGACCAGCGAAAGGTGATGCCAGCGTCTGCGACCTTGCGGCGCTCCTGTCGGATTTTCTTGCGCTTTTCCTGGCTGAGCGACATCAGGAAGTCATCGAAGTCCCGAAAGGGGCGGGTGCTGTTGATCTCATGAGGGAATGGAGATGCACTCCTTGCCCCGTCGGGCCCACGGGCTTCCCAAGCAGGGGCCGCGGAACCGGCTTTGCCGGGCCGCAGGCGCAGCGCCCCCTCGGGGGGCAGTGACGACACGCCAGTGCGGAGCGCGGGGGTCATGTTGGACCAGTGGAATTGGACGGTATGGCGCAGCATCAGCCCCGCTTTTTCACAGGCCGCCACGTCCTCATCGTCGGCGAACAGCAGGTGCAGCGACGACAGGTTTTCCTGCTCGCACCACGCCACCACGGCCTTGACCAGCAGCTCGCGTTCTGCGCCAGTGCGGGCCAGCAGGCGTGCGCCGGGTACCGGGGTGAAGGGCACGGCCACAAGCGCCTTGGGGTAGTAGGCCACGCCGTGCTGCTGGTAAGCGTGGGCCCAGGCGTGGTCAAACACGTACTCGCCGTAGGAGTGGTCCTTGAGGTAGAGCGCGCAGGCGCCTGCCAGTGCAGGGCCCTGCCACAGTGTGACGAAACGGGGTGTCCAGCCGGTCTCTGGTGCGGCGCTGCCGCTTTCGTGCAGTGCGGCGAGGTATTCATGGCGCATGAAGGGGTTGAGCATGCCGTCCGGGCTTTGGGCGGACAGCAGGGCATTCCATTCGCCGGCATTCACCGCCAGCGGCGAGTCCAGAACGCGAATGACATAATCGTTTTCAGCCATGCGCACTCCGCGCCGCGCTGACACGCTGGCGAATCCCGGTTGGCGTGACCTGCGGGGTGGCGGGCCTGGTCTGAACGTTCAAATTTTTTGTCATGACTCTCAAAATCTGCATTGCCCAACTGAACTATTGCGTGGGCGACATGCCGGGCAATGCGCAAAAAATCATTGATGCAGCCCGCACGGCCTACGAGGGCGGTGCGCGTCTGGTGCTGACCCCCGAGCTTGCCATCTGCGGCTATGCGGCGGAAGACCTGTTTTTACGCCCTTCCTTCATCCAGGCCTGTGATGATGCCGTGAATCGGATCGCCAGTGAACTTGCCGGGTTAAAAGGCCTGACGGTGGTGGTGGGCACGCCCACCCACGGCGACAGCGGCCTGGGGCTGCGCACCCGCAGCGTGGCGGTGCAGCAGCGCCACAACGCCGCCAGAGTGTTGCGCGAAGGTCAGGTGGTGGACACCTATGCCAAGCGCGAATTACCCAATTACCAGGTGTTTGACGAGCGCCGTTACTTCACCCCGGGGCAGGGGACTTGCGTGTTCACCGCGGGCGAGGGTGCCGGTGCGGTGCGGGTGGGTTTGCTGATCTGCGAAGACGCCTGGTTTGAGGAGCCAGCCCGGCTTGCCAGGGAGGCAGGTGCCGAATTGCTGGCGGTGATCAACGCCTCGCCCTTTCATGTGGGCAAAGGCGATGAGCGCGAGCAGACCATGCGCCACCGGGTAGAGGCCACGCGGCTGCCCTTGCTGTATGCGCACCTGGTGGGCGGTCAGGATGAAATCGTGTTTGAAGGCCGTTCGTTCGCGCTGCAGGCCGACGGCCGGCTGGCGGGCCGGGCCGAGAGCTTCCGGGAAAAGCTGTTCTTCGTCGAGGCAGCGCAGTTGGCGGGCGGCGTTCAGTTGGCGGCAGCGATGGCCCCCGAGCGCGAGAACGATGCCGACCTGTGGGATGCGCTGGTGCTGGGTGTGCGCGACTACCTGGGCAAAAACGGCTTCCCGGGCGCCATTCTGGGTTTGTCGGGCGGCATTGATTCCGCACTGGTACTGGCGATTGCGGTCGATGCGCTGGGGGCCGACAAGGTGCGCGCAGTGATGATGCCGTCGCCCTACACGGCCGATATTTCGTGGATGGATGCGCGCGAGATGGCGGCTCGCATGCGGGTGCGCTACGACGAGATTTCCATCGTGCCGGAATTCGAGGCCTTCAAGGCGTCGCTGTCGGAGGAGTTCCAAGGCCTCAAGGAAGACACAACCGAAGAAAACATCCAGGCCCGCATTCGCGGCGTGCTGCTGATGGCCTTGTCCAACAAATTCGGCTCCATCGTGCTGACCACCGGCAACAAGAGCGAGATGGCCACCGGCTACTGCACCCTCTATGGCGACATGGCCGGCGGGTTCGCGGTCATCAAGGACCTGGCCAAGACCACTGTGTTCCGCCTGGCGCACTGGCGCAACGCCCATGACCCTTATGGCACGGGCAGCAACCCGATTCCTGAGCGCATCATCACCCGGCCGCCGAGCGCCGAGCTGCGGCCCGACCAGACCGACCAGGACAGCCTGCCACCGTATGAGGTGCTGGACGCCATCCTGGAGCGCTACATGGAAAACGACCAAGGCGTGGAGACCATCGTGGCGGCCGGTTTTGACCGTGCCGTGGTGGAGCGTGTGACGCGGCTGATCCGCATCAACGAGTACAAGCGGCGCCAGGCACCGGTGGGCATCAGGGTCACCCACAGGAGCTTCGGCAAGGATTGGCGCTATCCTATTACCAGCAAGTTCAGGCAGTGAATGGTGCCCCCACGCTTGTCACTGCGTGTGATGCGTGGCCCCTGCTGGGTGGGGGGCTTTGCAAGCCTGTCATGCTTGGCTTATGACGACATTTAAAACCAACGGAGATGCTCAGTGAAACAGATTACCGCCATCCTCAAGCCTTTCAAACTGGAAGAAGTCCGCGAGGCGCTCGCCGAGTGCGGCGTCACCGGGCTGACTGTGACGGAGGTCAAGGGTTTCGGTCGGCAAAAGGGCCATACCGAGCTGTACCGCGGTGCTGAGTACGTGGTGGATTTCCTGCCCAAGGTGAAGGTCGAGGTCGTCGTCAAGACCGACGAGGTGGACCGCTGCGTGGAGGCCATCATCAAGGCCGCCCGCACCGGCAAAATTGGCGACGGCAAGATATTCATCACCAGCGTCGAGCGCGTGGTGCGCATCCGTACCGGTGAAGAGGACGAAGCGGCGGTCTGAAGACCCTCTGCATTCCGGCGCCCGGGGTGCCTGATGGCGCTGGACGGTCCGCTCTGGCGGCCGCCCTCACACGCCGCGTTGCGGCGCATGCGTTGTCAGATCTGGTCCAGCCGATTGGCTGTCGCGGTCATCCCGGCACGCTCGACCAGGGACTCCAGCAGCGGCACGGCCGCAGTACCGGTGGTGATGAGGTCCATCAGCCGGCTTTGCATGAAGCCCGCCTCGACGGACGCACCCAGAAAGCCGAGCAGGCTGTCGTAATAGCCGTTCAGGTTGAGCAAGCCCACCGGTTTGTCGTGGTAACCCAACTGGCGCCAGGTCCACACTTCAAAGAATTCCTCCAGCGTGCCGATGCCGCCGGGCAGGGCCAGAAACGCATCGGCACGCTCGGCCATCAGGCGCTTGCGGTCGTGCATGTTGGCGACGACGTGCAACTCGGTGCAGCCACTGTGGGCCCATTCTTTTTCCACCAGCGCCGTTGGAATGATGCCGACCACCCGGGCGCCCGCCGCCAGCGCGGCGTCGGCCATGATGCCCATCAAGCCGTTGCGTCCGCCGCCGTACACCAGCTGGCCGCCGTACTCGCCAATCCAGGTGCCGACCTCTCGAGCCAGCGCGGCGTAGTCCGGAGCATTGCCGGGGCGTGACCCGCAGTACACGCACAGGGAAAAAGCGGGTGGGGTCGCAGGGGTGGTCATGCCATCACCCGCTGCAGCAGCGCGAGGCCCCAGGTGAGCGCGCAGAGCAGCAGGCTCAGCAGCACCGCTGCACTGCCCATGTCCTTGGCGCGCTTTGAGAGGTCGTGCCATTCGGGACCGATGCGGTCAATGGCCGTTTCGATGCCGGTGTTGAGCAACTCCACCACCATCACCAGCACCACGGTGCCGGCCAAAAGAATGGTTTCCACCCAGTTGCGACCCAGCCAGAAGGCCACAGGGATCAGGACAAAGGAGGCGACGGCCTCCTGCCGGAAGGCGGTTTCATGCCAGCCGGCGCGCAGGCCGGCGATGGAATAGCCAGTGGCGTGCCAGACCCGACTCAGCCCCCTGCGGTGTTTCTGGGGGTTGACCGTGGCGTCTGGCATCTGGGATGGCGGCGGCGTCGCGCCCGAAGGTTCGGAGGAGGGTGCGGCGCGTGACAGCGGAATGGGTTCGGACATGGCCGGATTGTCTCGCACCTTGATGTCACCTGCGTGGGGGCGCCATGGCTTGCTGGTCCGGCGGCGCGGCCCAGCTCAGGTGGGGGTGCGCTGGCTGCGCTTGGCGTTCTTGACGCGCTCCGGCGCAACCCATGTCACCAGGCGCGTACCGGCCAGTGCGTCATGCCAGAACTGCCGCTCAGGATGGAAGCGCGCCAGGATCGCCCAAATCGCCACCCAGCCCAGGGCCAGCACGGCGCCCTCTGCAGCCTGAAGGCCCAGGGCCCAGCTCACGACGAGAGGCGGCAGAAACCACAACCAGCTCAGGAGGTAGCGCAACAGCGCCCTGCGCTGCGTGATGGGCAGGCCCTGGCGGTCCACCACGCGGATATTCCAGGTTTTCATGGCCAGCGTCTGGCCCTTGGCCCAGAACCAGACAAAGTAAATACCGAAAATGACGAACAGGAAAGCCTGCAGCGGGTGGCGGTTGTCCAGGGCATTGCGTGTCTGGCTCAGGGTGCTGAAAAGGTAGCCGGAAATGAAAACCACACCGAACATCAGCATGCCTTCGTACATCCAGCAGGCCATGCGTCGGGGAATGGAGGGGGTGGGGGATGCGGGTGTCGACACGGTGTAAGACTCAAGGAATTGATGCAGCCACGCCCCTGAGTGAGGCCTGGCGCTGACTGCTCTGGCGGATGGTTGATCGGCTGCAAGTATCAGCCACCTGGGCCGCAAGGGCTGCGGCAGGGACTTTATCGGCAGCCGTTCAGCGCGATGGAGCCGAGTTGGCGTCGCCACCAACAAGTGGTGCTGGAGCGGTCGCCGGTGCCGGGTTGCCTGGCGTGCTGGCCGAACCCACCGCAGGCTCACCATTTTTCACAGCCGGCTTGCTGCCGGGCTTGGCGACCGCGTGAGGCGGGATTGCCGCCAGTTTCTGCGGCGAGACGGGTTTGACAGCAGTGGCCGCACCTGCGGGTTTGGGGCTGGCCTTGGCGGCCAGTTTCTGCTTTTCTTCAGGACTGAGCGCCTGGTAGGTCTGCCACCGGGCCTTTTTCTCTTCGGGCGTCAATTGCTTGGACAGTTCCTGGGTTTTACCGAAGTTCAGCCGGGCTTGCGCGCGCTGCTGGGGGCTGAGCAGGACCCACTCGTTCATCCGGCCATGCAGTGTCGCCTGCTCGGCAGGGGAAAGAGAGGGGTAGTTGTTCGAGATTTGCAGCCATTTGCGCTTTTGCTGCTCACTCATGATCGTGTTCCAGCTGGCAGCGAGGGGTTTGAGCGCCTGCTGTTGCATCGGCGTGAGCTCCGACCAGCTGGGCCGTGAGGCGCTTGCCGTTTTGGGAGCAGAAGGGCTGGCTGATTTGCCGGCCAATGCCGCGCCCCCCGGGGCGGCCGGCGTGGTTTGTGCGGCGGCGGGGTTGGACAGGGCAACCAGTGCCGAAGCCGACAGCAGCATCAGGAAAGCCATCCAGCCCTGCAGGCGGCTGAATTTAATGTGGAGGTTTGAATCCGGCCGGCCAGACGCCAGACGCCGCGATTCGGCGTCCCGGGTCACTTGCGGCTCACGAACCGCCCTGGCCATCATTGCGCTGCTGGTGTTGGGCGATTGGCTTTGAGGAACTGTACAAAGCCGGGGTCTGCAAATGCCGCCGGGGGGAGGTCGTCCGTCAGCAAGGCCACGTCAACCTCTGCCAATTCCTGCGCACGGTTGTCGTTCTGGATGGAGTTGATGGCCAGCAGGCCCACCACGAGTGCGATGAGGGGGACGACAGAGCCGATCCGTGCCCACCAGCTGATGCCGTCGTCGGAGCCCCACGTCAGCGCAGCGGCGCCGCCTGAGCTCACCACGTTGGTCGACGTCTGGGTCTTGGCGATTTTCCGCTGGGCCAGCGCCTGGAAACGGGCGGCGCGCAAGCGCTCGGACACCTCATAAGGCACGCCAGCCGTGCCGGCCGACAGGTAAGCAGAGGCTTTCAGGCCGAAACGGTCCTGCAGGATGTCAACTCGTTTTTGTAGTGAATTAGTCATAATTTGATACCTTTGGCGCTCAGCGCTTTGCTGAGTGCGTGAACCGCCCGGGAACAATGCGTTTTGACACTGCCTTCCGAGCAGCCCATGGCTGCAGCCGTTTCAGCAACATCCATTTCCTCCCAGTAACGCATCAGAAAGGCTTCCCGTTGACGGCCGGGCAGCTCTTGCACCTGTAATTCGATCTCATGCAATATCTGAGCCCGCTCGGTCGCATCCTGGGCACTTTCTGTACCTTCTGAGCTCGTCAGGGTCTCCAAAGTTTCCAGAAGGTCGAAATCTCCTTCGTCACCGGCGGATTCGAAGTCGCTCATGTTGGAAAACAGGGCGTTGCGCGTCTTGCGCCGGCGAAACCAGTCCAGTGTCGTGTTGGACAGGATGCGCTGGAAAAGCATCGGCAGCTCGGCCGCAGGCTTGTCGCCGTAAGACTGCGCCAGCTTCATCATGCTGTCCTGAACGATGTCCAGTGCCGCTTCTTCGTCCCGCACGTGGTAAATGCTGCGCTTGAAAGCGCGTTTTTCCACGTTTTTCAGGAAGTCGGAGAGTTCTTGTTCAGTAGCCAACGGTTTGAAATTCCGGTTCGTCCAGCAGTTTTATGGTCGTTTGAGGGCGGTTCGCACCCGTCTGGCGGGTACTGCGCGTGCTGGTGTCTCTTATGCCGAAAATTATCGCATCAAGGGGGCCTGCCCACGGCCGTATTTGTGCCGGGCTTTCCCGTGGTGCCGGGAAATGCGATAATTCGCACTGCAATTCAAACGGCAAACGGGTCATGATCCGGCAGTTTATGTTTCTGCCCATGGTTTTGGCCTCAAGTTTCGACGCCGCTTCACAAGAGTGGGCCAAGAAGCACCCAAGGTATTTCGTTAGAGAAATTCACAAAGGTTCATCATGGAAATCTCCAAGGCGGAAATCTCTTCCGCAGCAGCAGCGTCTGCACAATCCGGTGCGCAGGAACTCCGCGGCGCCGAAATTCTGATCAAGTCGCTTCAGGCTGAAGGCGTGAAGTACATCTGGGGCTATCCCGGCGGCGCCGTTCTGCACATTTACGACGCGTTCTACAAGCAGGACACCATCCAGCACATCCTGGTGCGTCACGAGCAGGCCGCGGTGCACGCGGCTGACGGTTACGCCCGTGCAACGGGCGATGTGGGGGTGGCACTGGTCACTTCTGGCCCTGGTGTCACCAATGCGGTGACGGGCATCGCTACGGCCTACATGGACAGCATCCCGATGGTGATCATTACGGGCCAGGTCCCGACGCACGCGATTGGTCTGGACGCATTTCAGGAATGCGACACCGTCGGCATCACCCGTCCCATCGTCAAGCACAACTTTCTGGTCAAAGACGTGCGGCACATGGCCGACACGCTGAAAAAGGCGTTCCACATTGCCCGCAGCGGCCGCCCCGGCCCCGTGGTGGTGGACATTCCGAAGGATGTTTCTTTCAACAAGACCCCTTACACCGGTTATCCGCAGAGCGTTGAGATGCGCTCCTACAACCCGGTGCGCAAAGGCCACGGTGGTCAAATCCGCAAGGCGCTGCAGTTGCTGATGACGGCCAAGCGGCCGTACATCTACACCGGCGGTGGTGTGCTGCTGAGCAATGCGTCGCAGGAACTGCGAACACTGGTCGACATGCTGGGCTACCCTTGCACCAACACCCTGATGGGTTTGGGCGCTTACCCCGCCACCGACCGCAAGTTCCTCGGCATGCTGGGCATGCACGGCACCATCGAAGCCAACAACGCGATGCAGAACTGCGACGTGCTGCTGGCCGTCGGCGCGCGTTTTGACGACCGGGTGATCGGCAATCCGAAGCACTTCGCGCAGAACGAGCGCAAGATCATCCACATCGACATTGATCCTTCCAGCATCTCCAAGCGCGTGAAGGTGGACATCCCCATCGTTGGCGACGTGAAGGATGTGCTGACTGAACTGATCGCGATGATCAAGGAATCCGGGCTCAAACCTGACGCCAATGCGCTGGGTGGCTGGTGGGACACCATCGAAGGCTGGCGCAAGCGCGACTGCATGAAATACAGCATGGGCAAGGGCGACGTCATCAAGCCGCAGTATGTGGTGGAGACGCTCTGGAACATGACCAAGGACGCGGATACCTACATTACCTCCGATGTCGGCCAGCACCAGATGTGGGCAGCGCAGTACTACAAGTTCGACGAGCCGCGCCGCTGGATCAATTCCGGCGGCCTCGGCACCATGGGTGTCGGTATTCCCTATGCCATGGGCATCAAACTGGCCAAGCCCGATTCGGAGGTGTTCTGCATCACCGGCGAGGGATCGGTGCAGATGTGCATCCAGGAACTTTCGACCTGCCTGCAGTACAACACCCCGATCAAGATCGTCTCGCTCAACAACCGCTACCTCGGCATGGTCCGGCAGTGGCAGGAAGTGGAATACGCCGGTCGCTACAGCAGCAGCTACATGGACGCCCTGCCCAACTTCGTGAAGCTGGCCGAGGCCTACGGACACGTCGGCATGCTGATCGAAAAGCCGCAGGACGTGGAGCCCGCGTTGCGCGAGGCGCGCAAGCTCAAGGATCGCACGGTCTTCATGGACTTCCGTACCGACCCGACGGAAAACGTTTTTCCCATGGTGCAGGCCGGCAAGGGCATTACCGAAATGCTGCTGGGCTCGGAAGATCTCTGATCTGCCAGCCGGGCGTATTTTTTTCAACAACCTTTTATCTGACGAATCTATTGCCCGCCAAGCCTGCGCATTACCGTGTGCAGGGGAGGGCGGCGAAAAGAGGAATCTTTCCATGAAACACATCATTGCCGTATTGCTGGAGAACGAACCGGGCGCGCTGTCGCGCGTCGTGGGTCTTTTCTCCGCCCGTGGTTACAACATCGAGAGTCTGACCGTGGCCCCCACGGAAGACCCGAGCCTGTCCCGCATGACCATCCAGACCACCGGGTCGGATGACGTCATCGAACAGATCACCAAACATTTGAACCGTCTCATTGAAGTGGTCAAGGTCGTGGACCTGACCGAAGGCGCCTACACCGAGCGTGAGCTCATGATGGTCAAGGTGCGTGCCGTCGGCAAGGAGCGCGAGGAAATGAAGCGCATGGCGGATATTTTCCGCGGGCGCATCATCGACGTGACCGAGAAGAGCTACACCATCGAGTTGACCGGTGACCAGTCCAAGAACGACGCGTTTCTGGAGGGGATTGACCGCAGTGCGATTCTGGAAACCGTCCGTACCGGCTCCAGCGGTATCGGCCGCGGGGAGCGCATCCTGCGGGTCTGAGTTTGAGAAACTTCCGTGCGCGCGTTTCGACAGGCTCAACGCGAACGGATTCAAGAAGTGGCGATGTATGCAGACCGTTCGCCCTGAGCCTGTCGATGGGCGTTTTCGCCAGAACCTATTTTGAAAGATTGAAAAATGAAAGTTTTCTACGACAAGGATTGCGACCTCAGCCTGATCAAGGGCAAGACAGTGGCCATCATCGGCTACGGCAGCCAGGGCCACGCGCACGCCCAGAACCTGAACGACAGCGGTGTGAAAGTGGTTGTCGGCCTGCGCAAGGGTGGCGCTTCCTGGCCGAAGGTCGAGAAGGCTGGCCTGAAGGTCGCTGAAGTGGCTGATGCCGTCAAGTCTGCCGATGTGGTCATGATCCTGCTGCCTGATGAGCAGATCGGCGACGTCTACAAAAACGACGTGGCGCCACACATCAAGCAGGGCGCTTCGCTGGTGTTCGCGCACGGCTTCAACGTGCACTACGGTGCCGTGATTCCCCGTGCCGACCTCGACGTCTGGATGGTCGCTCCCAAGGCGCCTGGCCACACCGTGCGCAACACCTACACCCAGGGCGGCGGCGTCCCCCATCTGGTGGCCGTGCACCAGGACAAGAGCGGCAAGGCCCGCGATCTGGCCCTGAGCTACGCCATGGCCAATGGCGGCGGCAAGGCCGGCATCATTGAAACCAACTTCCGCGAAGAAACCGAAACCGACCTGTTCGGCGAGCAGGCCGTTCTGTGCGGCGGTACTGTCGAACTCATCAAGGCTGGTTTTGAGACCCTGGTGGAAGCCGGTTACGCGCCTGAGATGGCCTATTTTGAGTGCCTGCATGAGCTCAAGCTCATCGTCGACCTGATTTATGAAGGCGGCATCGCCAACATGAACTACTCGATCTCCAACAACGCCGAGTATGGTGAGTACGTGACGGGCCCGAACATCGTCACCGAAGCCACCAAGGATGCGATGCGCAAGTGCCTGAAGGACATCCAGACCGGTGAGTACGCCAAGAGCTTCCTGCTGGAAAACCGTGCCGGCGCGCCCACGCTGCTCAGCCGTCGCCGTTTGAACGCCGAGCACCAGATCGAAGTGGTTGGCGAGAAGCTGCGCGCCATGATGCCCTGGATCGCCAAAAACAAGCTGGTGGACCAGACGCGCAACTGATCCGGCCGCGCCGGGGGCAGCCGCCCTCGGGTGGTGTTGTCCTGCAAAAAGCCGCGCAAACTGCCTGCGCGGCTTTTTTATTGGACGGTGCAAGCTCTGGAAGCTGCACAGCGGTTTCGGGTTCCTCGTCGTTGTTGTTATGCTTTCGGATGGTCGTTCGTGTTCAGGCAGCTCCGCTGGGCCTGACAAGGACGTCTGGATTCAGGCTTTAACACCGGCGGGTCGATCGCAATTTGTGGGCACTGCAAGTGCCTCGGGAGTATTTCTATGCATGACGGCGAAAATTCTGCATCGTCCGACGACGAGGTGGTGGTACGCAAGCGCCGCAAGGGCATTTACATCTTGCCCAATCTGTTCACGCTGGCTGCGCTGTTCGGTGGCTTTTATGCCATCGTGATGGCCATGAACGGACGTTTTGACCAGGCAGCCATCGGCGTTTTTTGCGCCATGGTGCTCGACAGCCTGGATGGCCGGGTGGCCAGGATGACCAACACCCAGAGCGCGTTTGGCGAGCAGATGGACTCGCTGTCCGACATGGTGTCTTTCGGTGCCGCGCCTGCGCTGATTGCCTACGTCTGGGCCCTCACCAGCCTGGGCCGCTGGGGCTGGATTGGCGCTTTTGTGTATTGCGCCTGTGCAGCCTTGCGACTGGCACGGTTCAATGTCAACACCGCCGTGGTGGACAAGCGATTCTTCCAGGGCCTGCCGTCACCGGCTGCCGCAGCCCTGGTTGCGGGCTTCATCTGGCTGATGACAGATGCGGGTATCAGCGGCCTGGAAGTGCGCTGGATCACCTTCGGGCTGACGCTCTACGCGGGTCTGACCATGGTGACCAACGTGCCTTTCTACAGTTTCAAGGACGTGCAGATGAAACGCAGCGTCCCTTTCGCGGCCATTGTGCTGATTGCGCTGGGCATCGCTGTCATCAACATCCACCCGCCCACCGTGATGTTCGCGCTGTTCGTGCTGTATGGCCTGTCGGGGTATGCCATTTACGGTTGGCGCAAGGCCAAAGGGCTTCAGACCAGCGTGATCTCGACCTCGACCGACGAGCCCGACGAGCGCGGCCTGCACAAATGAAATGTGATACATTGCATTCATGAAATCGATTTCGCTAGCGCTACTGCTATCTGCCAACGGGCGGAGACGGTAGCGCACGCGTGCACCCTATTCAACGGCCCGTTTGCTCCAGCAACGGGCCGTTTTTCTTTGGGGTTGCTGGTTATCTGAAATCCTGAGGTTCTGAAATGCCGATGTTGACAACCCCTTCCAGCAAATACACCCCCTTTGCAGCCGTGCGACTGCCGGATCGCACCTGGCCGGACAAGGTCCTGACGCAGGCGCCCATCTGGTGCAGCGTCGATCTGCGCGACGGCAACCAGGCGCTGATCGAGCCCATGGACATGGCGCGCAAGCTCAGGATGTTCGACACCCTGGTGAAGATCGGCTTCAAGGAGATCGAGGTCGGGTTTCCGTCGGCATCCCAGGTAGAGTTCGATTTTGTCCGCAAGCTGATTGACGACCACCTCATTCCGGACGATGTCACGATCCAGGTCCTGACCCAGGCCCGGGAGCCGCTGATTCGCCGCACTTTTGAGGCGCTCCAAGGTGCCCGCAAGGCAATCGTGCACCTCTACAACGCCACCGCACCCGTGATGCGCCGGGTGGTGCTCGGCATGGATGAGGGCGCCATTGTGAAGCTGGCGACCGATCACGCGCGGCTTTTTCAGCAACTGGCAGACGGGCAGCCCGACACGCAGTGGACGTTCCAGTATTCGCCGGAGATGTGGTCAGGCACCGAACTGGCCTTTTCCAAGCGGGTGGTCGACGCCGTCACCGAGGTGTGGGCGCCGACCCCTGAGCGCAAATGCATCATCAACCTGCCGTCCACCGTGGAGCACTCCACGCCCAACATCTTTGCGGACATGATGGAGTGGATGCACCGCAATCTCGCGCGCCGTGAAGCCATCGTGTTGTCGGTGCATCCGCACAACGATCGGGGCACTGGCACGGCGGCCGGCGAGCTGGCGCTGATGGCAGGCGCCGACCGCATTGAAGGCTGTCTCTTCGGTAACGGCGAACGCACGGGCAATGTGGATCTGGTGAACATCGCGCTGAACCTCTACACCCAGGGCGTGTCACCCGGACTTGATTTCTCGGAGATCGACGAGATCCGCCGGGTGGTGGAGCACTGCAACCAGTTGCCGGTGCACCCGCGTCACCCGTATGCGGGTGACCTCGTGTACACGTCCTTCTCGGGCTCGCACCAGGACGCCATCCGGAAGGCATTCGCCGCTCGCCAGGCTGCCGATGTCTGGGACATGCCTTATCTGCCCATCGATCCGAAAGACCTGGGGCGCAGTTATGAGGCGGTGATACGCGTCAACAGCCAGTCTGGCAAAGGCGGCATTGCCTATCTGCTGGAGAGCGAATTTGGCCTGGAGCTGCCGCGCCGCCTTCAGATCGAATTCAGCCAGTCGGTACAGGCGGTGATGGATGCCAGCGGCAAGGAACTGACGGCGAAAGATATTTTCTCGGTCTTTGAGCAAGCGTACGGCGTGGGTGCGGTGGCCGTCTCGCGGCATGAGATGTCCGAGCAATCGGATGCGGCCGGCCGCAAGGCCGTCTCCGTCAAGGCGCTGGTGAGCACCGGCGCTGACAGCTTCGACGTCACGGGCACAGGGGGTGGGCCGATTGACGCCTTCATCGCGGGGCTCAATGCGGCGACCGGGCATGCGATTCGTGTTCTGGATTACCACGAGCACGCCATGGGTTCGGGCGCTGACGCCCAGGCGGTGGCCTACCTGGAGTTGCGCATCAACGACCAAACCCTCTTTGGCGTAGGTCTGGACAACAATATCGTGCTGGCGTCCTTCAAGGCCATTCTTTCGGGCCTGCGGCGCAGTGGTGTGTCGATGGACCGTCCAGCCCTTACCATCACGACCTGAAGCGTCGTTCTGTTTTGACAGCGACTATTTTCCACAGCACATTGCGCGCGGAGACTCCCATGACCGACAAACTCATCATTTTCGACACCACCTTGCGCGACGGCGAGCAATCGCCCGGCGCTTCCATGACCAAGGATGAAAAGCTGCGGATTGCGCGTCAGCTGGAAAGGCTTCGTGTGGATGTCATTGAAGCCGGATTCGCGGCCAGTTCCAATGGCGATTTCGAGTGCGTCAAGGCGATTGCCGAGACCATCAAGGATTCCACCGTGTGCTCGCTGGCGCGTGCCAATGACCGCGACATTTCTCGCGCGGCAGAGGCCCTGAAGCCCGCCAACTCCGGGCGGCTGCACCTTTTTCTGGCAACCAGTGCGCTGCACATGGAGAAAAAGCTCCGCATGACGCCCGACCAGGTGTTCGAGCAGGCCCGGCTGTCGGTGCGCTTTGCCCGTAACCTGATGGGCGACATCGAGTTCAGTCCGGAGGACGGTTACCGGTCGGACCCTGATTTTCTCTGCCGCGTGCTGGAGGCAGTGATCAGCGAAGGCGCGACCACCATCAATGTGCCGGATACCGTGGGCTATGCCGTTCCGGAGCTGTATGGCAACTTCATCAGGGACTTGCGCGATCGCATCCCGAACAGCGACAAGGCCGTCTGGTCTGTGCATTGCCACAACGACCTGGGAATGGCCGTGGCCAACTCCCTGGCCGGTGTGAAGATCGGTGGCGCGCGGCAGGTCGAGTGCACCATCAATGGACTGGGGGAACGGGCCGGCAACTGTTCTCTGGAAGAGGTGGTCATGGCGGTGAAGACGCGCAAGGACTACTTCGGTCTCACAGTGGGCATTGACACCCAGCACATCCTGGCGGCAAGCCGCATGGTCAGCCAGACCACCGGTTTTGTGGTGCAGCCCAACAAGGCGGTGGTGGGGGCCAACGCCTTCGCACATGCCTCGGGCATTCATCAGGATGGCGTTCTGAAAGCCCGCGACACCTATGAAATCATGCGCGCCGAGGATGTGGGCTGGAGTGCCAACAAGATTGTTCTGGGCAAGCTGAGCGGCCGCAACGCCTTCAAGCAGCGTCTGCTGGAACTGGGCGTGTCCATGGAGAGCGAGGCCGACATCAACAACGCCTTTTCCAGGTTCAAGGACCTCGCCGATCGAAAAAGCGAAATCTTTGATGAGGACATCCTGGCGCTGGTCAGCAGCGAAAGTGCCATGCACGACAACGAGCAGTACGGTTTCGTGTCGCTCGCGCAACACAGTGAAACCGGAGAGCGCCCGCAGGCCCGTGTGGTGTTCACTGTCGCCGGCAAGGAGGTCACCGGCCAGTCGGATGGCAACGGTCCCGTGGATGCATCGCTCAAGGCCATTGAGTCGCACGTCAAAAGCGGTGCCGAAATGGTGCTGTATTCGGTCAACGCCATCAGTGGCTCGACGGAAAGCCAGGGCGAAGTGACGGTGCGCCTGCAAAACAGCGGCCGTGTGGTCAATGGCGTCGGCTCCGACCCGGATATCGTGGTCGCGTCAGCCAAAGCCTACCTGAGCGCGTTAAACAAGCTGCAGAGTAAAGCTGACCGCGTGGCTGCGCAGGGTTGACGTTTCCGGGTTGAGAAAATATTCATAAGATTCAATGACTTATGAATCAGTTCGATGAAATCAGGTGGTTTGAGACCTAAAATAGCTGCAACTGAGTCCGTTTTTAGGAAAGTCATGCAAGTTTTTGATATTGCATGACTTTTTCTATTTGTATACACTGTGACCGTTCGTTTGTTGCAATCCACAGCAGGTAGCCACCACCATGTCCCACACGATTTTCAATCGCGCATTAAAAATCATCGGATCATTGGCCATCCTGGCGCTGCTCGCGTCGCCGGTGGCGAACGCCCAGACGACAAAACGGACGATTGTCAAAAAGCCCTACAGCGCCAAGGCTGTGAGCGCCAAAAAATCGGTCTCGGCACGTAAAAGCGTCCGCTTCGCGGCGGGTCGCAAAACCATCATTCGCGCTTCGGCACCTGCCAAGCCATCCTTCGGGCAAATCGCCGGCCTGCACACCTCGCAGGACGCACTGGAGCTGAAGTCAAGCGTGGCGCTGGTCATCGATCAGGACACGCGCGAAGTCCTTTTCAGCAAAAACGACCATGCGGTGTTGCCCATTGCCTCGCTGACCAAGCTGATGACGGGCGTCATCGTCAGTGGCGCCAAGCTGCCGATGGATGAAATGATCACCATCACCCAGGACGATGTGGACACCGAAAAAGGCAGCAGTTCGCGCCTGAGGGTGGGCACCACCCTGAGCCGTGGTGAATTGCTGCACCTGGCCCTGATGTCCAGCGAGAATCGCGCCGCCCATGCCCTGGGTCGGACCTACCCAGGCGGACTGCCCGTGTTTGTCGGACTGATGAACGCCCGCGCCAAACTGCTCGGAATGAGCGACACAAGTTATGTGGAGCCCACGGGGCTTTCCAGCCGCAACCAGTCCAGTGCGCAGGACTTGGCAACGCTGGTCAATGCGGCGCATGCCGACCCAATGCTGCGCGAGTTGACGACTTCACGGGGCTACCAGGTGGCTGTCGGCAACCGCACCTTGCAATACAACAACACCAATCGCCTGGTGAAAAATCCGGAGTGGGACATCGGCCTGCAGAAAACCGGCTACATCTCGGAGGCCGGTCAGTGCCTCGTCATGCAGACCAAGATTGCCGGTCGCAAGCTGATCATGGTGTTCCTGGACTCTGCCGGCAAACTGAGCCGCCTCGGCGATGCCGAGCGTGTGCGTCGCTGGGTGGAGTCGAATCCGGTCGTTGAACGCAAGGTCAACGTCAGCGCGTCGGCCAAACAGCTCAACGGCTGATTCACAGCCGCGGGCATTCCGCGCTGGCGACAGAGGCCGGCTTCAGCCCCGCGCGCGAACGCTCAATCACACCTGTCCACGCGGACTCCAGCTCACGTGCCGCGGTCTGTCTGACCGCGGGTAGTTCCGACTGGTTGAATGCCTGGAGATGTTGGCGCAGGCCTTCTCTGAGCGTCCTGTCCCGAATGAGGGCGACAGCCGCAGAGAAATAATCTTCATTGCCATACACAACCTGTTCGGCGCAGCCTGCCGCACGTAGAAGACTGCCGCCCATGCGTGAGGCCACCCGCTGCCCGGCGCAGCTGATGGCCGGAATCCCGAGGCTCAAGGCGTCCGCCAATTCGGCGTACGCACTGACGCGGAGGGGATCCAGAAAAAGGTCTGCGTGACGCATCCACGCCAGCGCATGCTGGTGGGGGAGCTTGGGGATGAAGCGGAGTCTGGCTGAATCGATACCCTGCGTCTGGGCTTCCCGCCGCAGGTTGGCGGCCACCGCTTCCTGGGGTGCCACGAGCCACAGCACTGCTTCCGGTCGTGCGGCAAGAATGCGCATCCATAACGCGAAGCTTTCCGGATCAATACCCATGGGATGTGTCCAGGCGCACAACACAATGGCTCCGGGTTCCAGGTCCAGCGCATCACGGCTCACGGCAGGGTCGAAGTCCTGCGTTTCGGGCTGAAGAGGCCAGCAGGCGTGCTGGATCCGGACGGCAGCCATAGCTGTGGGTGCGACTTCTGGTGGCGGTGTGATGAAGCTGTCAGAGAGCACATAGTCGTAGCAGCCATCAACCTCCGCAGCACTGCAGTCTGGCGGAAGCATCTGGATGGGTGCGACACGATGGCGTGCAAGTGCCGGACGCCACCAGCGGGTGGTGACACACAGGTCCATCCAGAGGTCGAGCCGGTCGAGGCGGATGCGCAGCACCAGTTCCTCGTCATTGAAATGGGCGGTTTCCACCACCTGATGATCCTGCAGTGGCGCACGGAACAGCGCCTGCGGTTCAGGTGTGGAGGCGTAAAGGAAAAAGACAAAACGGGTGTGGTCGTGCATGGCCAACTGTGCAGACAGCGTTGCCGCCACGCGTGCATCGCGCAGGCTCGGCAGGAAGATACCGACCCTCAGCCGCTGTGTGGATCCCGATGTCGGCTGGCTCCTGAACGGGGGAAGCTGCCGGGCATGTCCGGCAGCGGCCGCTGCCAGCGCGCGGCTCCGCAAGCGGGCCAATGCCTGGTCTTGCAGGTCGAGCGTGGCGCTGCAATGGAGCATGGCACACCACCCGGCCGTGTCGTCCATGGCAGTGGCGGACTGAAGCTGCTGCCGCAAGATCTGCAGGGCGCGCGTCTGTTCACGCCAGTCGCATTGCCCGAGTCCATCCAGTACCCATTGGCTGTAAAGGCTCACCAGGTCCGGGCTGTGGCGGTGCGGGTGTTCGTGGGCTGGGGGCGCATCACGGGCTCTGTCGAGCAGAAATCGGGAAAAGGTGTCCGCACCGTTGGCACCCATCGCATGCATCTGCTGCCTTGCGGCGTCGAAGTCCCCGCTCAAGGCCATCACGAGGACCCGTTGGCAGCCCAGGTGCTGGTGCCCCGGGAAATGATGGCATGCCTTTTCTACCAACGCTCCGGCCTCATCAAGCTGTCGATTCACACAGAGAAGGTCAACGAGCTGCAGCCAGGGCCAATCCTGTGTGGAGGCCAGTGCAAGGCATCGTCGGGCGCCATGGACGGCCGTGTCCCAGTGGCCGAGCTGCGCGGCGAGCCGAACCTGGAGTGCGAGCGCGGGTACATGGTCTGGCGTGATCGCCAATGCCAGATGAACGTAGCGCCAGGCTGCCTCGGCGTCGCCTGCAGCCATTGTCGCCATCGCCAGATTGCGACAGCCGTCTGCGGTTGCCAGCAAATGGCTTTCGATCTGCCGGAGCAGCCGGAGTGCGGCACGCGGACGCTGCAACTCGAAAAGCACGGCAGCACATGCCGAAACGGCGTCCTCGTTGTCGGGGTGCAGGTCCAGTGCCGACTGAAAGGCCGACAGCGCCTCCACCACGCGACCCGCCGCGTGGGCGTCGGCCCCGGTGGCCATGAGCTCCAGAAAGGCAGGCATGACAACAGGTGGGCTGCCTGGCACCGTTATGGCCTCATCTGCGCGCGTCATCATCAAACCACATCAAACCATTATGTGACAGAGTTTGTACACGCCTGCGACGGATTCCCGCCTTCTGAGGGAAGATAGCGCCATGAATTCGCACACAAACCCTGCACTGAGTCCTGTGCATCTGGTGGGGCGTTTTGATGAGCCATACAGCGGTGCCTGTCTCGAGCTCATGGCGCTTCGCGACCTTCTGGCGGTGTGGCGACCCGTGGAATGCTGGTCGGTGGTGCCGCCTCATGCTGCCCATGCGGCGCGAGGTGTGAAGGTAGTGCAGCCTTTCGCCGGTCACTTCCCGCGTCGCGGCCTGCTGTATTGGGGCGGGGCCCATGTCGCGCCTGAGGTCTGGTTGAAATACACGCAATTCGAGCGCGTGGTGGTGCATGTCAATCTCGCCAGCTATGCCCGCCTTTTCGCGCTGATCAACATTCTGCGCGAGACGACTTCGCACGAGCCTGAGCTGGTGTTCGTTTCGGAGTCACTTCGTCTGACCGCAGGACTACCGGGGCGCGTCCTTTACAGCGTCATGGATATCGTGCCGTTGATGGCCGTTGCGGCTGACCGACGCCACGACACCGGATGGGGAAAGCCCGTGACGGTTGGCCGGGTCAGCCGCGACGTGCCTGACAAACATCATCCCCTGGACCCGCTGTTGTATCGGATGCTGGCAGCAGCCGGACAGCGCGTGCGGGTCATGGGTGGTACCTGTCTTGCAGCGCAACTTGAAGGTGTTGAGGGGATTGAGTTGTTGCCTGCAGGCGCAGAGCCGGTCGACGTGTTTTACGGGTCGCTGGACATCTTTTTCTATCGCACGGGTTCCACCGTAGAGGCTTACGGGCGTGTTGTCGCCGAAGCCATGGCCTCCGGCCTTCCGGTGGTGGTTGAAAATCGCGGCGGTTATGTGGAGGTGGTGGAGGCCGGCACCACAGGGCTGCTGGTCAAGAGCCAGGAGGAGGCGTGGGATGCGCTTCAGACCCTAGTGGCCAGCCCTTCGCTGCGCCGGCAGATGGGGGTGGCGGCAGCAAGTGGTATCTGCAGGTTCCATGGCCCTGAGGCGACAGCGAATGCGCTGGCGTTTTGCCACCAGTAAGTGCCACCAGAAAATGCTGCCCGTAGCAGGACCCTATGGAGGACCCTATGGGCCGCTTATTTCTGGAACACCACAGCGCCCGAGACCAGGCCCGAGCCAAAGTCCCTGTTGTAGGTCAGGCCTGCAAATGCGGCATTGGTCCCGATGAAAAGACCTTTGATGCTTGCACCAGCGAAGCCCGGCGAACTGCTGCTCGCGCTGTCCGAGAAGTTGCCATAGGAGGTGTTGATCGACGTGTTGACGGTGTAGGCCGTCGATGTGAAGCTCGCCACAAAGGTCGCGCTGGTCAGGGTGCCGGCGACGCCGCCCAGCGTCGGGGCGGTGTTGCCCACCAAGGTATAGGTCGCGCTGCCGCCAGCCAGCATCAGCGAGTTGATTTCTGACTGAGCGGTTGGTCTTCCTGCGATGTAGTGAACGTTGTTGAGCAGGACGTTGCCGGAATAAGAATCCGTGATTTGACCTGTCGTCCACATGCCCCAACCGATGAAGTTGGCATCGGTGACATTCCCCACGGATTTGAAATTGGTTTCTGGCTGGGGCGTACCAGTCTCCGCCCATTTGGGTGTTCCGAGCGCCGTGTCCTGGACACTCAACAGCTTGTTATCACTGAAAACCGATGTGGCGGTTGAGGAACTGGCCAGGTACCTGGATCCGCCCGCGCTGTCGATGCTGGCCGCGACGACAGCGATGGTGGTGAAGGTGCGCACGACAGGCAC
The DNA here is from genome assembly GCA_943370905.1 of Synechococcus sp. UW140. Classification (GTDB taxonomy): domain Bacteria; phylum Pseudomonadota; class Gammaproteobacteria; order Burkholderiales; family Burkholderiaceae_C; genus Polaromonas. The sequence continues at coordinate 49,451 of CALRSS020000007.1, read as the reverse complement.
TGGCGCCGGAGCTGGAGCTGGGGAAGAGGCGACGGTGGTCACGATCGCCGATTTACCAGCGGTATCCGTCTTGTTTCCAACCTCGACCGGCTCCTGATCAGGGGGCGGCGTCGGCACGGGCGCCCTGGCATTGGTTCGTACCGGTGGGTCGGTCTTGTTCAGTACCTTGACGGATTCGCCGGCCGTCAGGCCAACGCAGTTTCCGGCATTGCAGACTTCGATCGCATCGAACTCTGCCGTGACCCCCAGCGAACCGTCCGGGTTGTAGCCCGCGTTGAAACCAGACCCGCGAATGCCGATCGTGGCGGTCGTCGTCATGACCTTGTAGTTTTCGCGGTTTCGCTTGCCGATGAGGCCCGTGATGGCCCGCATGCTGCCGCGCAGCAGGTCCACCAGGAAGCTGTCCTGCTTCGGGTCGGCTTGGTCGACGTAGTTCGTGATCTTGAACTCGGTGTTGGGCTGCAGGGAGACCAGCCCCCCATCGGTGAACTTCACCTGCGCCCGACCCGTGGCACCGGTCACGATGGCCTGCCCGCTCTCGATGTCCTTGCCTTTCTCCAGCGGCGCAGTCTGACCGTCAGGTCGACGCAGCGTCACCTCACCGGCCGCAAATTGCGCGATGCCTGCATTGGCGGCTGCAGACGCCGACAGCGGGTAGGCTGCCGCCAGCCCCATGACCAGCAAGGCGTTGCGAAGGGGGAATTCAGGCTTCATGGGACACACCTCGTCATTCAGTCGCCTGGAGGGGCTTGATGTTCACGGCATGGAATGGCTTCATGGTGCGGCCTCAGAAGTCCCGGCGCACTGTGACGCTCAGACTGGTTTTGCGGAAATCCGCAATGGGCACGTTGGAGCTGACCGAAGTCATCGACAACTGTGGCGTGATGCGCCAGAGCTTTGCCGGGGTCCAGCTCAGGCCGAGGTTCACGTTCAATTGCCTGTCTTTGCGCGTCACAAGGAACAGGGGGTCTACGCCACCGTAGTCACGCTCCTCGTACCCGAGGTTGCCGAACAGCGCCGTTTGTTCCGACAGCGATTTCTGTGCGCCCATCCGCAGGCCCACCAGTTTGTGGCCCAGATGGGGCACGCCGCTGGCACGTTCCTTCTCATGGCCCACATAGGCGCCCGCAAAAACCACCAGACCGTTGCGCCATGCGTGTGCGTAGGAGCTTCCTATCACGGTCCGGTCTGCATCGCGGATGGACTGGTCCGGGTAGCTGAGCTGGCCCCACTGCAGGTAGCTGGTCCACTGCCGGTAGCCATCCAGCCGGTAGGTCCATTCACCCACGAGTCCCTGCTGGTCCCGGGCTCTGGAACCATTGACGGTGTAGGTACCGGCCTGAACCACGCCAGAGAACTCGTGCTGGTCGTAGCGGTAGGTGGCGCCGGCATTGGCGTCCAGTTGGCCTGTGTTGAACTGGCTGTATTTGCCGTTGATTCTGGCGCTGCCCGAGACATTGCCGATCAGCGACCACCTCGGGTCCAGAACGTAGCGCACCGACACGCCGCCACCCGCAGCGACGAACACGTCCTTGAGTTCCGTGGAGTTGGGGGACAAGGTGAAGATCAGCCCCCCGAACGCAGGGACCGCCACATTCGCATTGCCGGGGCCGCTGTTGATGTTGGTGTCGTACCCGACAGTTGCTTCTAGATAGGGTTTGACAGAGGAGCGTGCGGCTTCCTCGGTGCGGTCAATCGCCTGCAGGAACTGGTCAATCGTTGCCGAGGCTTCGCGCGGGATGTCGCCCTGCTGCGTCTCCATCAACACACGACGTGCCGCCTGGGTGTCCCCCACGGAGAACAGCGCGCGCCCCAGCTCGGCCCGTGCCCGCGCATTGCCTGGCTGGACGGAGAGCGCGCGCTCCAGCGCGAACACCGCCCGTGTGAATTGCCCCGTTTCATTGGCTGCAATGCCGAGAACCGTGTCAAAGTCCGGGTCACCCGCCCGCGCGACTTCCTGGGGCTCCAGCAACTCGAATGCCTGCCGAGCCTGTCCTGTTTCGATGAGCTTCAGGCCGTTGAGCACAAGCTCGTCCCTGTCGGCGTGCGCCAACGGCGTCGCCAGACCAACAATGACGATACCTCCCGCAAGGCACAATTTTTTTAATTTTTGCAGAGCCATGGAAATTGCCGTCGATGGACAGCCGTTTGCTGGTGATGAATGCAAAAGTTTTATATCACGCTGTGGCAAGCGGGAAAAGGTAAATCCGACCAGAAGCCATGTTCACCGCTGCAAACGTCTTTTTTTAGAACAGATGGTTGAACGGCCGCGCGTGCAGGCTCTGCCTCCAGCGCAGCGCGTAAACCACTGCCCGCGCGGAGGGGGGCGCTGTAGACGGCAAGGGTAAGTCCCATGGTGTTTGACGCGTACCCTTGCAAAATATAAGCAATTACTTATATTAAATTGCCACATTCAAAGTGACCGTATGCACCAGATGATCCAGAGCAATGCCCAGGTCGAGCGGGGGCGGGTGTTTGAGCTCGCGGCCGAGCTGTTTGCGGTGCTGGCAACGCCCATGCGTCTGCGTGTGCTCAGTGCCCTGTGCGAGGGGGAAAAGTCAGTCAACCAGCTGTTGGCCGAAATTGACACGACACAACCCAATTTGTCGCAGCACCTCGCGGTGCTGTATCGCACCGGCGTGCTGGCCAAGCGCAAGGAGGGCACCCAGGTGATCTACCGCGTGCAAAGCGAGAAGGCTGTGGCTTTGTGCCGCGGGGTGTGCACTCAAATTGCCATCGAGCTGGATGAGCCAGAGGCGGTGGTGGACGGTGAGCGCCTGTCTCCGCTGCCCGGGCATTCGCAAGCCTGAAAGGGTGTCATCTGATGTTGAGCAGATTCCTCCGCCGGGCACCCGAGAACTTCCTTTCCGCCGCTGACGTGGCCGCTGTGCGTACCGGCCGTCGTGGGTTCCTGGCGGGCGCACTGGCCGCGGCTGCGTCGGGCGCCAGCACCGCCGCGATGGCGCAGTCTGGGCCTGTCGCGTTGCCTGAGGCGGGGGATCCTGCCATTCTGGAACTGCCTGCCCACAGCAAGGGCCTGGGTCAGCCTGTGGCCGCCCGCGGTTACGGCGTGCCCAGCGCGTGGGAGAAAAACCTGCAGCGACGCGAGAGCCCGGGGTTGACGCGTGTCGGGCAGTCCAGTGTGAGCTTTTGTCCGCTGCAGGGCCTGTTCGGCATCATCACACCCAGCGGCTTGCATTTCGAGAGGCATCACCAGGGTTGGTGGGACATTGACCCCCGCAACCACCGGCTGATGATCAACGGCTCGGACGACACCCTGCTCAAGCGCCCCATGGTGTTCGGCATGGATGACCTGATGCGCCTGCCGAGCGTGAGCCGGATGCACTTCATCGAGTGCGGCGCGAACACGGGCATGGAGTGGGGCAACGTGGCCGTGCCCACCGTCCAGTACACCCACGGCATGTTGAGCTGCAGTGAGTTCACGGGGGTAGCGCTGCGCACTTTGCTGGAGATGTGCGGTGTGGATTGGCGTCGCGGCAAATTCATTCTGGCCGAAGGCGCTGACGGTTCGGGCATGAGCCGGACCATTCCGATGGGCATGGTCGCCAATGGCGAGGTGCTGGTGGCTTATGGCCAGAATGGCGAGATGCTGCGTCCCGAAAACGGGTATCCGCTGCGGCTGGTGGTGCCCGGGGTGCAGGGCGTGAGCTGGGTCAAATACCTGCGGCGCATCGAGATTGGCGACATGCCTTACGGAACCAAGGACGAAACCATTCATTACGTCGATCTGCAGCCCAGCGGCCTTCATCGCCAGTACACCAGCATCCAGGAAGTCAAAAGCGTGGTCACCTCGCCGAGTGGTGGCCAGGTGCTGCTGCAAAGGGGCTTTCACACCCTCACGGGGCTGGCCTGGAGCGGCCGCGGCAAGATTCGGCAGGTGGACGTCTCTGTTGACGGTGGGCGCAACTGGCGGCCGGCGAGAGTAGAAGGGCCGGTCCTGTCCAAATGCCTCACCCGCTTCAATGCTGATTTTGTGTGGAACGGCCAGCCGGCGATTTTCCAGAGCCGGGCGGTGGACGAGACCGGCCAGGTGCAGCCCACCTATGGCGAGCTTCGCAAGGTTCGCGCCTCCCGCAGCATCTATCACAACAACGCCATCCAATCCTGGGCTCTGGCCGAGAACGGAGAGGTCAGCAATGTGCAGGTTTGACGCGACCACGGCTGTCCGCGCCACGCTGATCGCGATGGGCGTGGCATGGTGCTGTGTGGCCGTGGCGAAGCAGCCCTCAGCCGTGGATGTCCGGAGCATCGGTCGTCTGGCCACGCCCGCCGAGGTCAAGGCTTGGGATATTGATGTGCGCCCGGATTTCAAGGGCCTGCCTCAGGGTCAGGGCTCCGTCCGTCAGGGTGAGCTGGTGTGGGAGGGCAAGTGCGCGTCGTGTCACGGCACCTTTGCCGAGTCGTCCGAAGTCTTTGCCCCGATTGCGGGTGGTGTGCGGGCAGAGGACATGACCACTGGTCGGGTGGACGGTCTCATGCCCGGGTCCAACCAGCCCAATCGGACCACGCTGATGAAGTTATCCACCTTGTCCACGCTTTGGGACTACATCAACCGCGCCATGCCCTGGAACGCGCCCAAAACGCTCAGCACCGACGAGGTGTACGCCGTGACAGCCTACATCCTCAATCTGGGCAATGTGCTTCCCGTCGACTTCGTTCTGTCGGACCGCAATGTGCGGGACGTGCAGGCCCGGCTGCCCAACCGCAATGGCATGACGACGGCGCATGCACTCTGGCCGGGCCGGGAACTCGGTGGAAACCTCCGGCCGGACGTCCAGGGCTCGGCTTGCAGGCGTGACTGCAAGGCGGAGGTGGTGGTCAAGAGCTTCATGCCGGACTACGCCAGGAATTCGCACGGCAATCTGGCCGAACAGTCCCGCCTGGTCGGGGCGAGCCGGGGTGCTGACACCACGCGGCCTCCGCTCGCCTGGGGTGCTGCATTCACAAACGACCGCCAGACGGCGCGAAGCGTCCCCGAAAGCGCCGTTGCTTCAATGCCGCCCGTGGCCATTGCGGCTGCAGCGCCGTCGGCCGAAGCCCTGATGCAGAAGCACGCGTGTCTGGCCTGCCACGGCATGGACAGCAAGGTGGTCGGTCCCTCTTTCAGGGAGGTCAGTGCCCAGTATAAAGACCGCGCCGACGCAGTGAATTACCTCTCCGGCAAAATCAGGGGGGGCGGGCAGGGCGCGTGGGGCCCTGTCCCGATGCCTGCACAGAGCCTGAGCCCCGCCGAAGCGGATCAACTGGTGACATGGCTGATGGCTCGTTAGCCGCGCAAGCGAGGGCGGGCATTCACGTGGCGCATAGACTTGGCAAGTAGACGTGGCACAGAGGCAGTAAGGCCGTCAGTGTCGGGATAAACACCCTGACGCAACGGTCATTTTTTCGGTTCAATGGATGCTATGGCAGCTTTGCCGCAACAACATTGACGTCAGTTACAACGAGAAGGAGTTCATCATGGAACGTCGCGATTTTTTGGCCACTGGCTCCAGTGCGACCGCACTGGCCCTGGCGGCTGCCACCGGCCTGACGCCAGCCCATGCGCAAAATGCGCCCGGCTGGAACAAGGCTGCTTTCGAAAGCAAGTCGCTGGCCGAGGTGGCCAAGGCACTGGGTGGTTCGGGCGCTCCGATCGAAAGCAAGGATCTGGTGCTGCAGGCCCCCGAGATCGCGGAAAACGGCAATGTGGTGCGTGTAGGTGCCCAGAGCAATCTGGCCAACACCTCGCAGATCGCGCTGGTGGTCGAAAAGAATCCGAACGCGCTCGCTGCGCTCTTTGACATCCCCGTTGGCACCGATGCCAATGTGTCCACCAACCTCAAGATGGGCCAATCGTCCAACGTGTACGCACTGGCCAAAGTGGGCGACAAGCTCTATTACGCGGTCAAGGAAGTCAAGGTCACGCTGGGCGGATGCGGCGGTTGATGCTGCGCCGGATTCCGTTCAAACACAGTCAAGCCGCGTCGGGGTGCTGCCGAGACAGCATTCGATAAAACGCAAGTCAGGAGATAAAGATGTCAGATCCAATGAGAATCCGGGCGCAGGCCCAAGGCGACAAGACCACGGTACGTGTGCTGGTCAGTCATGAAATGGAAAGCGGCCAGCGCAAGGATGCCGCTGGCAAGACTGTGCCGGCCTGGTTCATCCAGGAAATCAGCGCAACGTGGAATGGCAAGACCGTCATGAGTGCCCAGTGGGGCACGGCCGTATCGAAAAACCCCTTTGTGCAGTTCAGCTTCAAGGGCGGCAAGGCCGGCGACAAGATTGCGGTGAGCTGGGTGGACAACCGCGGTGACAAACGCACTGACGAGGCCGTGATCGCCTGATGCGGCCCCCAATTGCGCGCACGCTGATAACCAGCGCTGATCACCACCCTGATGCTGGCAAGCATCACCATCACTTGGAGACACCCATGCAATTAAGCCCCTTGGGTTATTTGGGTCTTTTTGGCCTGGCAGCCATGGCCGCCTTGCCCATGCCGGCCATGGCCCAGAAGAGCACCGCGGACGGCATCGCCGAGTACCGCGCCATGCTGGCCGACGGTAACCCTGCCGAGTTGTACGAGGCCAAGGGCGAAGGCTTGTGGAAACAGGCGCGCGGACCCCGGAATGCGACACTTGAAAAATGCGATCTGGGCAAAGGCCCAGGTGTCGTCAAGGGTGCGTTTGTTGAGCTTCCGCGCTTTTTTGCAGACACGCAGCGCGTGCAGGATCTGGAGTCGCGCCTGTTGACCTGCATGGAGCAGCTTCAGGGCTTCAATGCGGCAGAGATTGCCAAAACCGGATTTGGCAACGGCGAGCAAAAGACCATCGAGTCGCTGGTGGCCTATGTTTCCGGTGAGTCCAGGGGCATGAATTTCAACCTGCCGCAGTCGCACCCGAAGGAAAAGCTGATGTACGAGGTGGGCAAGAAGGTGTTTTACCTGCGCGGCGGCCCCTACGACTTTTCTTGCGCGTCCTGCCATGGTGAGGACAACAAGCGGGTCCGTCTGCAGGACCTGCCCAATCTGACGAAGCAGCCTGGTGCCAGCACGGGCTTTGGTGCGTGGCCCGCCTACCGTGTCTCCAGCGGTGATTTGTGGAGCATGCAGCGGCGGCTGAACGACTGCTACCGCCAGCAGCGTTTCCCGTTCCCGGGCTACGCCTCGGATGCAACCATTGCCCTGGGCGTTTTCATGGGCGTCAACAGCAAGGGTGGGGCGTCTACAGCGCCGGCCCTGAAGCGTTGAACCTGGCATGACTGGAATGAATACGATGAAAAAAATCAACAAAGGCGTCCTGGGTCTGGCAACTGGTGTCGCGCTGTTGGCCTTGCTCGCCAGTTGCGCAGTGAAACCGAACCCTGCCGAAGTCAGTGAGGCGACCGCGCAGGTGCTGAAAAGCTCGTTCCGCGAACAGGGCATCGCCGGGCTGGATCGACTGAACCTCGATGCGTCGAACCAGGCCTGCTCGGAAGCTGCGGGCGGCTCGCTGGATGAGAAGCTGGCCAAAGCCATCGAGGCGGCCAATCTGAAGACTGTCAAGCTGCCTGCCGATGGCAAATTTCTGGGCAGCTGGACGGAGGGTGAAAAAATCGCCCAGAACGGACGCGGCTTGACCTGGAGCGACAAAGCAGGCGAAGCCAATGGCGGCAGCTGCTACAACTGCCACCAGATCAGCAAGGCCGAGTTGTCCTACGGCTCCATTGGCCCGAGTCTCTACAACTACGGCAAGCTGCGCGGCGTAGCGGACCCGGCCTCCGAGGCCAGCAAGCCCATCGTCGAGTACACATGGAGCAAGTTGTGGAATGCCAAGGCCTACAACGCCTGCTCCGGCATGCCCAGATTCGGACACAGCGGCATCCTGACCGAGCAGCAAATCCGTGACGTGATGGCGCTGTTGCTGGATCCGAAGTCCCCCGTCAACAACTGATCGCCGGTGTGATGCTGCGCGCACGCTTGCTCGTTCCAGAAGGCAGCTGTCGCTTGCTATTGAATCAATAGCGATTATTTTCTTTCCACGCCTTCATGCCCGGTTGATCGGGCAGGAACCTCATCGCCATGAATCTTTCCCGCCGTGAATTTGCAAGTGTGATGGCCGCTGCCATGGCCGCCGGCTTCCCGGTGGGGCGCGAGGCCAGTGCCGCGCAGGCAGCTGCGCTGTACAACGTGCCGCGCACGGGCAATGTGCACCTGTTGCACATGACGGATTGCCACGCCCAGCTCCTGCCCATGTATTTCCGAGAGCCGTCGGTGAACCTGGGCGTGGGCAGCATGCGGGGTCAGTGGCCGCACCTGGTGGGCGAACGCCTGCTGAAGGCTGCCCAGATCAAGGCGGGCAGCCCGCAGGCTTACGCCTTCACGCATCTGGATTTTGAGCGTGCTGCCCGCCAGTACGGCAAGGTCGGCGGCTTTGCCCACCTGGCCACGTTGGTCAAGCAGCTCAAGGCCAGCCGGCCCGGGGCGCTCCTGCTCGATGGGGGCGACACCTGGCAGGGCAGCGGCACAGCCCTCTGGACACAAGGGCAGGACATGGTCGATGCCGCCAAGCTGCTGGGCGTGGATGTGATGACCGGCCACTGGGACTTCACCTACGGCGAAGCGCGCATCCAGAAAATCATCGAGCAGGATTTCGCCGGCAAGGTGGATTTCATCGCGCAGAACGTCAAGACCAGCGACTTCGGCGACCCGGTGTTCAAGCCCTATGTGATGAGGCAGATGAATGGCGTGACAGTGGCCATTGTCGGGCAGGCCTTTCCCTACACGCCGATCGCCAACCCGGGTTGGTTGACGCCCAATTGGACCTTCGGCATCCGCGAGAGCGAGATGCAGGAGACCGTGAACGAGGCGCGCGCCAAAGGCGCGCAAGCCGTGGTGCTGCTCAGCCACAACGGCATGGACGTGGACCTCAAGATGGCATCGCGTGTGACAGGTATCGATGTCATTCTGGGTGGACACACCCATGACGGCGTGCCGGTACCGATCACGGTCAAAAACGCCGGTGGGCAGACCGTGGTGACCAACGCTGGCAGCAACGGCAAGTTTCTCGGCGTGCTGGATCTGGACGTCAAGAACGGCAAAGTGGCGCGTATCAGCTACCGTTTGCTGCCCATTTTTGCCAACCTGCTGCCTGCCGATCCGGTCATGGCGGCCCAGATTGCCCGCAGCCGCGCGCCGTTTGAGGCTCGGTTGACCGAAAAGCTGGCTGTCACGGAAGGCGCGCTCTATCGGCGCGGCAATTTCAATGGCACGTTTGATCAGGTCATTCTCGATGCGTTGATGGCCGTGCGTGGTGCCGAGATTGCCTTTTCGCCAGGCTTTCGCTGGGGCACCTCGCTGCTACCCGGGCAGACCATCACCCGTGAACACCTGATGGACCAGACGGCCATCACTTACCCATGGACCACCCTCACGGACATGCGCGGCGAAACCATCAAGACCATCCTCGAAGACGTCGGTGACAACCTGTTCAATCCGGATCCTTATTACCAGCAGGGCGGTGACATGGTGCGCGTCGGCGGGCTCAGCTATACCTGTGAGCCGGGGGCGAAGATGGGCGAGCGCATCCAGAACATGCGCCTCAACGGCCAGCTGATCGAGGCTGACAAAACCTACAAGGTGGCCGGCTGGGCGCCAGTGGCCGAGGCCAGCAAGAACGCCGGACCACCTGTGTGGGATGTGGTGGAGACCTACCTGAAGACCCGAAAAACCATTCCACCCGTCCAGCCGAACCTGCCGGCGCTGGTCGGAACGGCTGATAACCCGGGGCTGTCCACAGCCTCCTGAGCGCGCTGTCCGTGGGCGTGTCGCCCCCGCCGACACCACGTTATTCCGACCTTATTCGCTTAAGGCATAACCATCTGATCGACGCGTCGTGGTTCGGTGGCACAATCCATGGTGTTTCTGAAGGCCCTTCCTGCCACAGTCGCATCCGCTAATCGGTCCAGCCGTGTTGCGGAAGGTTAATCAACCGGCCATGACCCAGAATGATCTGGCGTGATGGCTAGCTAATGTTTCCCCCAGGGAAACGGAGGTCAGCGAGTATGAGTTCTATCCCGCAGACGCCTGCTTCGGCAGCGCCGTCCGTCTATTCTGCCTATCAGGGCAACACCTACCTCTTCGGCGGCAACGCGCCTTACGTCGAGGAGATGTACGAAAACTACCTGGCCAACCCCGGCAGCGTGCCCGACACCTGGCGCGAGTACTTCGACGCACTCCAGCATGTCCCGGCTGTTGACGGCACCAATGCCAAAGACGTTCCCCACCTGCCAGTCGTCAATGCCTTTGCCGAACGCGCCAAGCAGGGTCAGACCAAAGTGGTCGTGGCCAGTGGCGCCGATTCGGAAATGGGCCGCAAGCGCACCGCCGTCCAGCAACTGATTGCCGCCTACCGCAACGTAGGTGCCCGCTGGGCCGACCTCGATCCGCTCAAGCGCGCCGAGCGCGACAAGATTCCCGAGCTGGAGCCGTCTTTCTATGGCTTCACCGATGCCGACCAGGAGACCGTGTTCAACACCAGCAACACCTTCTTCGGCCGGGAAAGTATGAGCCTGCGCGAGCTGATCAACGCGCTGCGCGAAACCTATTGCGGCACCATCGGCGCGGAATACATGTACGCGACTGACCAGAACCACAAGCGCTGGTGGCAGCAAAAGCTCGAATCAATCCGCAGCAAACCCAATTTCACCAAGGAAAAGAAGCTCCATATCCTGGATCGCCTGACGGCGGCCGAGGGCCTGGAGCGCTTCCTTCACACCAAGTACGTCGGTCAGAAGCGTTTCTCACTCGAGGGCGGTGAAAGCTTCATCGCCAGCATGGACGAGCTGATCCAGCAGGGCGGCATCAAGGGTGTGCAGGAAATCGTGATCGGCATGGCCCACCGCGGCCGCCTGAACGTGCTGGTCAACTCCCTGGGCAAAGTGCCGGCGGACCTGTTCGCTGAGTTCGACCACACCGCACCCGAAGATCTTCCGAGCGGCGATGTCAAGTACCACCAGGGTTTCAGCTCCGACGTCACCACCCCTGGCGGCCCGGTTCACCTGACCCTGGCCTTCAATCCGTCGCACCTCGAGATCGTCAACCCGGTGGTCGAGGGCTCCGTGCGCGCCCGCATGGACCGCCGCGCCGATCCCAAAGGCCTGCAGGTGCTGCCGGTGCTGGTACACGGCGACGCCGCCTTTGCCGGGCAGGGCGTGGTCATGGAAACGCTGGCGCTGGCCGAAACCCGTGGTTACTTCACGGGCGGCACGGTGCACATCGTGATCAACAACCAGATCGGCTTCACCACCAGCGATCCGCGCGACAGCCGCTCGACGCTGTATTGCTCGGACGTCGTCAAGATGATCGAGGCGCCGGTGCTGCACGTCAACGGCGACGATCCGGAAGCCGTGGTGCTGGCGACGCAACTGGCCCTCGAGTTCCGCATGGAATTCCACAAGGACGTCGTGGTCGACATCATCTGTTTCCGCAAGCTGGGTCACAACGAGCAGGACACGCCGGCGCTGACGCAGCCGCTGATGTACAAGAAAATTGCCCAGCACCCCGGCACGCGCCGCCTGTACGCCGACAAGCTGGCGGCCCAGGGCTTCGGCGACACGCTGGGCGACGACATGGTCAAGGCCACGCGCGCGGCGCTTGACGCCGGCAAGAGCACATTTGATCCGGTGCTGACCAACTTCAAGAGCAAGTACGCCGTGGATTGGGTGCCCTACCTCGGCAAAAAATGGACGGATGCGGGGGATACCGCCATCCCGATGGCCGAGTGGAAGCGCCTGGCTGAAAAGATCAGCACCATTCCAGCCACCGTCACACCGCACCAGCTGGTCAAGAAGGTGTACGACGACCGCGCGGCGATGGGCCGTGGCGATATCCCGGTGGATTGGGGCATGGGCGAGCACATGGCCTTTGCCTCGCTGGTGGCCAGCGGCTACCCGGTCCGCCTGTCCGGCGAGGATTGCGGGCGCGGTACCTTCACGCACCGCCACGCCGTGATTCACGACCAGAACCGCGAAAAATTCGACACGGGTACGTATGTGCCGCTGCAGAACGTAGCTGACAACCAGGCGCCGTTTGTCGTCATCGACTCCATCCTGTCGGAAGAGGCGGTGCTGGCGTTTGAATACGGCTATGCGTCGAACGACCCCAACACGCTTGTCATCTGGGAAGCCCAGTTCGGCGACTTCGCCAACGGCGCCCAGGTGGTGATTGACCAGTTCATCGCCTCCGGCGAAGTGAAGTGGGGCCGTGTCAACGGCATCACGCTGATGTTGCCGCACGGCTATGAGGGCCAGGGTCCCGAGCACAGTTCGGCACGCCTTGAGCGCTTCATGCAGCTGAGCGCAGACACCAACATGCAGGTGGTCCAGCCCACGACGGCCAGCCAGATTTTCCATGTGCTGCGCCGCCAGATGGTGCGCAACCTGCGCAAGCCGCTGGTCATCATGACGCCCAAGTCCCTGTTGCGGAACAAGGATGCCACCTCGCCGCTGTCCGAGTTCACCAAGGGCAACTTCCAGACCATCATTCCCGAGAGCAAGGAAGAGATCACCAAGAAGGCCGACAAGGTCAAACGCATCATTGCCTGCTCGGGCAAGGTGTACTACGACCTGGCCAAAAAGCGGGAAGAAAAGGGTGCTGACGATACCGTCATCCTGCGCGTGGAGCAGCTTTACCCGTTCCCGCACAAGGCGTTTGCGACCGAGCTGAAGAAGTACCCCAACGCGACTGACATCGTGTGGTGCCAGGACGAGCCGCAGAACCAGGGCGCGTGGTTCTTCGTGCAGCACTACATCCACGAGAACATGCTCGAAGGCCAGAAGCTGGGCTACTCCGGCCGCGCAGCGTCTGCATCGCCGGCTGTGGGCTACTCCCACCTGCATCAGGAGCAGCAAAAGGCGCTGGTGGACGGCGCGTTCGGCAAGCTCAAGGGTTTCGTGCTGACCAAATAAGGTCGCTGCCCGTCCAGAACATCAGAACATATCCGAAAGAATCAAATGGCTATCGTAGAAGTCAAAGTCCCCCAGTTGTCCGAATCCGTGGCGGAAGCCACCATGCTGCAGTGGAAGAAAAAAGTCGGTGAGGCCATCGCCATCGACGAAATCCTCATTGAAATCGAAACCGACAAGGTGGTGCTGGAAGTGCCCGCACCATCCGCCGGAGTGCTGACCGAGCTGGTCGTGGCCGACGGTGGCACGGTTGTGTCCGACCAGGTCATTGCCCGCATCGATACCGAAGGCCGCGCGGGTGCTGCAGCCCCGGCGGCTGCGGCGGCGCCAGTCGCTGCCAGCGCTGTTGCCGCAGCGCCAGCAGCAGCCGCTGCCGGTTCCATGGCCGGTGTGGCCATGCCTGCCGCGGCGAAGCTGATGGCTGACAACAACATGGCTGCCGGCTCGGTCGCAGGTACCGGCCGGGATGGCCGTGTCACCAAAGGTGATGTGCTGGGCGCTGCCACCCGGGTGGTGGTGCCTTCAGCCATTCCTACGGGCGCGCCTGTCAGTGCCTTGCCGCAAGTGGCTGCACCCTCCAAGGCCAGCGATCTGGGTGACCGGCCTGAGCAGCGCGTGCCCATGAGCCGTCTGCGCGCCCGCATTGCCGAACGTCTGCTGCAATCGCAGTCAACGAACGCGATCCTCACCACCTTCAACGAAGTGAACATGGCGCCGGTCATGGAGATGCGCAAGAAGTTCCAGGACGCGTTCACCAAGGAACACGGCGTGAAGATCGGCTTCATGAGCTTCTTCGTGAAGGCCGCTGTTCACGCGCTGAAGAAATTCCCGGTGATCAACGCTTCTGTGGATGGCAACGACATCGTCTACCACGGCTACTTTGACATCGGCATTGCCGTCGGTTCGCCGCGCGGCCTGGTGGTGCCCATCCTGCGCAACGCAGACCAGATGAGTTTTGCCGACATCGAAAAGAAGATTGCCGAGTTCGGCAAGAAAGCGCAGGACGGCAAGCTGGGCATTGAAGACATGACGGGCGGCACTTTCTCCATCTCCAATGGCGGAACCTTCGGCTCCATGCTGTCGACGCCCATCATCAACCCGCCGCAGTCCGCCATCCTCGGTGTGCACGCGACCAAAGACCGCGCGGTTGTCGAAAACGGCCAGATCGTGATTCGCCCGATGAACTACCTCGCCATGAGCTACGACCACCGCATCATCGACGGTCGCGAAGCCGTGCTGGGTCTGGTGGCCATGAAAGAAGCGCTGGAAGATCCATCCCGTCTGCTGTTTGACATCTGAGGAGAAGCTTCATGAGCAAACAATTCGACGTGATTGTCATCGGTGGCGGTCCCGGTGGCTACATCGCCGCCATCCGTGCGGCGCAACTGGGCTTCAATACGGCCTGCATTGACGAGTGGAAGAACGCGAAGGGCGGCCCGGCCCTGGGTGGCACCTGCACCAACGTCGGCTGTATTCCCTCCAAGGCCTTGCTGCAGTCTTCAGAGCATTACGAACACGCAGGCCATCACTTTGCCGACCACGGCATTGACGTGAAGGGCCTCAGCCTGGATGTGGCGCGCATGGTGGCGCGCAAGGACACCGTCGTCAAGCAGAACAACGATGGCATCGTGTACCTGTTCAAGAAGAACAAGGTCACGTTTTTCCATGGGCGTGGTTCCTTTGCGGCGGCCAAAGACGGCCTGTACGACATCAAGGTGGCCTCTGCCACAGCAGGTGCCACCGAAGAAACCATCAGCGGCAAACACATCGTGGTAGCCACCGGCTCCAACGCGCGCAGTCTGCCTGGTGCGCCTTTTGACGAGGAAAACATTCTCTCCAACGACGGTGCCTTGCGGATCGGCGCCGTACCCAAAAAACTGGGCCTCATCGGCTCTGGTGTGATCGGCCTGGAGATGGGCTCGGTCTGGCGGCGTCTGGGTGCCGAAGTGACGGTGCTCGAAGGTCTGCCCACCTTCCTGGGTGCAGTGGACCAGCAGATCGCCAAGGAAGCGCACAAGGCCTTCGTCAAGCAGGGTTTGAAAATCGAACTGGGCGTGAAGGTCGGTGAAGTCAAGTCCGGCAAGAAGGGTGTTTCGGTAGCCTATACCGATGCCAAGGGCCAGGCGCAATTGCTGGAGGTGGACAAGCTGATCATCTCCATCGGCCGCGTGGCGAATACGATCGGCCTTGCGGCCGAGACCATCGGCCTGCAATTGGACGAACGCGGTGCCATCATCGTCGACGAGGAATGCAGGACCAATCTGCCCAACGTCTGGGCGGTGGGCGATGTGGTGCGCGGCCCGATGCTGGCGCACAAGGCAGAAGAAGAAGGCGTGGCCGTGGCCGAGCGCATTGCCGGTCAGCACGGGCATGTCAACTTCAACACCATCCCCTGGGTCATTTACACCAGTCCCGAGATTGCATGGGTGGGGCAGACCGAAGAGCAGCTCAAGGCCGCTGGCCGCACCTACAAGGCGGGCACTTTTCCATTCATGGCCAACGGCCGGGCTCGCGCCCTGGGCGACACGACCGGCATGGTGAAAATGCTGGCAGATGCCACGAGCGACGAGATCCTCGGCGTTCATATCGTCGGCCCCATGGCCAGCGAACTGATTGCCGAATGCGTGGTGGCGATGGAGTTCCGCGCCAGCAGCGAGGACATCGCCCGCATCTGCCACGCCCATCCGTCGCTCAGCGAGGCGACCAAGGAAGCTGCGCTGGCGGTGGACAAGCGCACGCTGAACTTCTGATCAGCCCAGGCGCAGCATCGGTGACACAACCGGTCCGGTCAGCTTACAACGCTGAGCTCGCAGCGCGGGGTTACCAGAGTGACCCTGCGCAGTTGCGGGCGGTCGACGCCCTCGAGCGTTGCGCGGGGGAGTGGGCTGACTTCAAGGAGCAGCGTTCCAACGCCTTCAAAAAACTGATCAACCGCCCGGATATTCCGCGTGGCGTGTACATGCACGGCGGCGTCGGGCGCGGCAAAAGTTTCCTCATGGACTGCTTTTTCGGTGCTGTTCCGCTGAACCGGAAAGTGCGCCTGCATTTTCATGAGTTCATGCGGGAGGTGCACCGCGAACTGCAGGACCTCCAAGGCACCGCCAACCCGCTTGATGAACTGGGTCGGCGCATGGCCAGGCGTTACCGGCTGATCTGCTTCGATGAATTTCACGTGGCAGACATCACCGACGCGATGATTCTTTACAGGCTCCTGTCTGCGCTGTTCGACAACGGGGTCGGTTTTGTCACCACATCGAATTTCCGGCCGGACGACCTTTACCCGAACGGCATGCACCGCGACAGGATACTGCCGGCGATCGAGTTGCTGAAGGCCAACCTGGAGGTCATCAGTGTGGACAACGGCACAGACTACCGCCGCCGTACGCTCGAGAACGCACGGCTCTATCACACGCCGCTGGGTCCACGGGCGGATGCCGAGATGACGGCCACCTTCAACGCATTGGCCGAGTCGCATGACGAGAACCCGGTGCTTCACATCGAGTCGCGCCAGATACTGGCACGGCGAAAAGCTGGTGGCGTGGTCTGGTTTGACTTCAAAACCCTGTGTGGTGGCCCGCGCTCGCAGAACGATTACCTCGAAATTGCCACCCAGTTCCACACTGTTCTGCTCAGCGACGTGCCTTACATGCCGGTGCGGATGGCGTCAGAAGCCCGGCGCTTTACATGGCTGATCGACGTGCTTTACGACCGTCGTGTCAAATTGATCCTGTCGGCGGAGGTGCCGCCTGAGGCGTTGTACACCGAGGGGCCTCTGGTGCATGAGTTTCCGCGAACAGTCTCGCGGCTCAACGAAATGCAGTCGACGGCGTTTTTGGCACTGGAAAGACGGGACGTGGATACCGCGTTGACATGAACAAACTGCTGTTGGTTACCCTGATTTCGCTGTCGTCACCGTGGGTGGCGGCGCAGGCGCCTGCGGCCGGTGGACCCGCGTTTTCCGTCGATGCGGAGCGCACCCGCATCGGTGCCGACCGGGCACGGCTGGAACAGGGTTTTCTGGCGGAAGATGCGGCCTGCTACAAGCGGTTTGCCGTCAACAAGTGCCTCGCTGAGGTCAACGTGCGCCGGCGCGAATCGATGGCCGATTTGCGGCGCCAGGAAATCGAACTCAACGACCTGGACCGGCGTACGCGTGCCGCCGAGCAGCTCCGCAAAACCGAAGAAAAATCCTCCCCGCAGAGCCTTCGCGAAGCCGAGGAGCGGCGCGCCAAGGCCGTGGAGGATTACCAGGGCCGGCTGGAAAGGCAGAAAAAGAAAATCGAGGATCAGGCGGCCGCCAAATCAAACGAGAAGTCCAACAGCGATGCCGCCGCTGACAAACTGAAAAGCAGTCAGCAAAAAAACCAGTCCAAGGCGGACAAGCAGGCGACCGCTGCGCAGGAAGCCAGGAGGTTCAATGACCGCCAGAAGGAGGCGCAGGAGCGACGCGCCCAGCATGACGAAGAGCAGCGCAAGCGTGTGAAGCCGCCCGCCAAGTCGCTTCCTCTGCCTTCCTGATCTCCCACCGGTCCTGCCATCCCGAACGCGGCACGGGACCTGACTGCAATCTACTTTTTGGCGTCGCCCAGTGGTTCCAGCTTGACGATCACCAGCGACAGGTTGTCGCCGCCGCCGCGTGCGCGGGAGCGTGCCTTCTGGATCAGGAACTCGGTGGCTTCCCGCGGAGACAGCATCGCCAGGGCTGAGCCCATTTCACTGGTGCTGAAGTAATGCCAGACCCCATCACTGCAGGCGAGCAGGATGTCGTCGGGTTTGAGCTGCGGGATGAAATGGTGCGTGATGGGGGGGGCGTCTTCAGTGCCGAGGCAGCCCATCAGGATGTTGGACTGCGGATGCACATTCGCTTCTTCTTCTGTGATCTCGCCTTTGTCTACCAGCGTCTGCACATAGGAGTGGTCCACGGTGCGGTGGATCAGCTTGCTGCCGTGGTAGTGGTAGATGCGCGAGTCACCAGTGTGCACCCAGTGGCAATCGCCCCCGGGGTTGATGAGGAAGGCCGCCAGCGTGCTGTGGGGTTCCTGCTCTGCGGAGATGGCCGTCAACTTGATGACGATGTGCGCTTCTTCCACGATCTGCTTGAGCATGGTGGGTGCGTCGTCACTGTCGGGTGCATAACGCTCGAACAATTGCTTGGCAGTCATCATGACCTGGTCAGAGGCCTTGCGCCCGCCGCTGCGACCGCCCATGCCATCGGCCACGATGCCGAGCATGCACCCCGGAACCCGGATGTGGCTGAACAGGTTGACCTGATCCTGCTGGTAGTCCCGGTCACCCTTGTGGATGCCGGTGGATGCGGTGATTCGATAGCCTTTGGACATTGTCAGAGCTTTCAAGCCCGCAGGCTCGATTTATGGTCGCAACGCACGTATTATCAGGTGAAGCGCTGCGAACCCGGAACATACTTTGGACTTAAATTTACACTCGCCGGAGCGGCAGCTGATCGAGCTCAAGATGGAGCACGCGGATCTCGATGCACTCGTGGACATGGCGGCGCATGCCTTGCCGATGGACGAGCTGCTGCTGCGGCGTCTGAAGAAACGACGACTGCAGCTTCGTGACCAGATCGCCCAGCTGGAGTTGCAGCTGGACCCTCGCGAGCCCGCCTGATGAGCCTTGCCGCTGATGTGGAGGCTGCATTCGCCCCCGAGGGCGTGTTGTCACGTGCCGAGGACCACTTCGTGCCGCGCCAGGGGCAGGTCGACATGGCCCAGGCTGTTGCCACGGCGATCGAAGGCGCTTACCCGCTGGTGGTGGAGGCCAGTACCGGCGTGGGCAAGACCTACGCCTACCTGGTGCCGGCCTTGCTCAGCGGAGAGCGCGTGCTGCTTTCCACGGCAACCAAGGCCCTGCAGGACCAGTTGTTTGGCAGGGACCTGCCGCGTCTGGTGGAGATTCTCGGTCTGCCCACCCGCACGGCCCTGCTCAAGGGGCGTGCCAGTTATCTGTGTCTTCACCGGATGTCGCTGGCGCGCCATGAAGCGCAGGTGTCGGATGCCGTCTCCCTGCGCGCGCTGGGCCGGATCGAACAATGGTCCCAGGCCACGCGTACCGGCGATCTTGCCGAACTGCCCGGGCTGGACGAGCGCTCGCTCCTGATCCCTCTGGTGACCTCCACCCGGGACAATTGCCTTGGCTCGGCCTGTCCGCAGTTCCGCGCATGCCATGTCAACCTGGCACGGCGCGAGGCCATGGGCGCGGATGTGGTGGTGATCAATCACCATCTTTTTTTCGCCGATCTTTCCGTGCGCGAGTCCGGCGTGGCCGAGTTGCTGCCTTCGGTGCGCATTGCCATTTTTGACGAGGCACACCAGCTCAACGAGACAGGCGTGCAATTTTTGGGCACCCAGCTGAGCACCGGGCAATTGCTGGATTTCTGCCGTGACACGCTGGCTGCCGGGCTTCAATGGGCGCGGGGCCTGGTGGATTGGCAGGGCGTGGCCGGTGCGGTGGAACAAGCCTCGCGCCATCTGCGCCTCTGCGCGGGCAGGCAATACCCGGGCACCAAGTTGCGCTGGGTACAGACCGCGCCGGAAGGACTGGACGGCACCGAGTGGACGCAGGCACTGGAGGCTGTGCATGCGGCCTGCCTGCAGCTCTGCGCTGCGCTGGAGACGGTCAGTGAGATCGCTCCCGATTTTGTGCGTCTTCATGAGCGCGGAACAGTGCTGGCCGAGCGTGCCGACAGCTTCCTCGGAGGGGCCGAGCCCGGCTCGGTGCGGTGGATAGACGTCGGTGTGCAACTGCGCCTGGTCGAGTCCCCGATGGACATCTCCAAAGCCGTGAAATCGAAAATGCTGGGTGCTTCTGCCGAGGGTGAAGGCGGCAAGTCCTGGATCTTCACGTCGGCCACGCTGGGTGACGATGAGCGGCTCACATGGTTCACCGGGCCCTGCGGACTGGACGAGGCCGAGGTGCTGCGGGTGGGCAGCCCGTTTGACTATGGCAGGCAGGCCTGCCTGTATGTACCGCTCGATCTGCCCAGGCCGGCCGATCCGTCGCACACGTCGCGGGTCGCGGATTCAGCCGCCCGATGGGCCCGCCAGCTCGGTGGACGCACGATGATTCTCACCACGACATTGCGGGCGCTGAGAGCGATCGGCGATGCCCTCAAGGCCACGTTCGATGCTTCAGGCGACCTGCAGGTGCTGGTGCAAGGCGACATGCCCAAACGCGCGCTGATCGAGCGCTTCAGGGACGGGAATGCTCACGGCCAAAAGGGCTGTGTGCTGGTGGCGTCCGCCTCGTTCTGGGAAGGCATTGATGTGCCGGGGGACGCGCTGCAGATGGTCATCATCGACAAGCTGCCGTTTCCGCCACCCAACGATCCGCTGGCAGAAGCGCGCGCCAAGTTGCTGGAGAGCCAGGGACGCAGTGCGTTCTCGGATTATTTTCTGCCCGAGGCGGCGGTTGCGCTGAAGCAGGGTGCCGGGCGTCTGATCCGCCGGGAAACCGACAGCGGCATACTGGTCGTGTGTGACAGCCGCCTGGCAACCATGGGCTATGGCAAGCGGCTGCTCAAGGCCTTGCCTGCAATGCGGCGCCTGGGGTCTGAAGAGGACCTGCAGGCGCAGATTGACGTGCTCACCAGAACTTGTACCAGGGATTGTCTGCCGACTTGAAACCCCGGCTCAGGTACTCGCTCTGGGGATAGGATTTTTCAAGGATGCGGCGGGTGTCGTCGCGCAACTCGGTCATGCCCAGTGCATCGTAGGATTTGTACAGGATGTAGGTGGCCTCTTCCAGGGCCGGTACATCTCGGTAGTCGGCAATGGCGCTTTGTGCCCGGTTGATGGCAGCCACATAGGCGCCACGGGTGTAGTAGTAGCGTGCCACGTGGACCTCGGACTGGGCCAGCGAATTCACGATGTAACCCATCCGCAATTTGGCGTCGGGTGTGTATTTGGAGTCAGGGAAGCGCGTGGCGAGTTCACGGAAGGCTTCGAAGGATTCCTTGGCGGCTTTCTGGTCCCGCTCCGACAGATCCTGCCGCGAGATGAAGGAGAAGATGCCGAGGTTGTCGTTGAAGTTGACCACGCCCTTGAGGTAGAGCGCATAGTCCAGGGCCGGGCTGGCCGGATGCAGCTTCATGAAGCGGTCCAGCGTGGCAATGGCCTGGGCCTGCTCGCCGCCCTTGTATTGAGCGTAGGCTTTCTCGAGTTGCGCCTGTTGCGCGAGCGGTGTGCCGGCAGCGCGGCCCTCAAGTTTTTCGTACAGCGGAATGGCCTTGTCGTAGGAGCCGGAGCTGGCTTCGTCCTTGGCTTCCGCGTAAATCTTGTTGGGGCTCCAGGTCGCAGTCTTGTCGGGTGCCGGGGTGGTGGAGCAGGCGCCGAGAACCACGGAGAGGGCGCAGACCACCGTCACCAGCGGCAGGGCAGTCGGAACAACCGATAATTTGGTGAAAAACATGGCGATTGACCTTATTGATGACTGATTCTGGACAGAGCAAAGCAATTATATCGGGGGCGCTTCATGCCCCCGAAGCTGCGCGTGATGCGCATGACGATGCAGAAGCCGCCGACGTGGTTGAGGTCGAGGTCGAGGTTCGGCGTGTCAGTGTGCCATCCAGCAGCCATGGCGCCCGACTGGACCTGGCACTCGCCACGTTGGTGCCGGAATTTTCCCGCAGCTACCTGCAGCAGCTGATTGAGGCCGGTGTCGTCCAGCTTGCCGGTCGCCCAATCGCCAAGAGCTCAACCAAGGTCAAGGCCGGCGATGCGTTGCAGATCGAGTTGCGGCCCACGCCGCAAAGCCAGGCCTTCAAGCCCGAGCCCATGGCCCTTGATGTGGTGTACGAGGACGACTGCCTGCTGGTGATCAACAAGCCTGCCGGCCTGGTGGTGCATCCGGCCCCGGGCAACTGGAGCGGTACCTTGCTCAACGGCCTTCTGGCCAGGGATGCCCACGCCGCCTGTCTGCCGCGCGCCGGCATCGTGCACCGGCTGGACAAGGACACCAGCGGCTTGATGGTGGTGGCCAGGCAGCGCGCCGTGATGGACCGGCTGGTGGAAATGATCGCCGCCAGAACGGTGCACCGGGAATATCTTGCCATCGCACATGGCGCGTGGGTTGGCCCGACGGTGCGTCACGTCGATGTCCCCATGGGCCGCGACCCGCGCAATCGTTTGCGAATGGCCGTGGTGGATCTGGACAGGCATCCGGGCAAGCTGGCGTCGACGCAAGTCAAGCTGATCGACACCACGCCGGAACATTGCCTGGTGAGCTGCAAGCTGCACACGGGGCGCACCCACCAGATACGTGTCCATATGTTGCACATCGGCCATCCGCTGGTGTCTGACGCGCTGTATGGCGGCGAGATGGCGGGTGGCTTGTCGCGGCAGGCGCTGCATGCCTGCCGGCTGGCGTTCGACCATCCGGTGACTGGCCTGGCGATTGATCTGCGCATGCCGCCACCAGAGGACTTTGAACGTGCCGTGACGGCGTTGGGGCTGGGATACAATAAGGGGAGCAGCCACTTGTGAGTCACAACGTGGCGCTCTGGGCGATTGCACGCGCAACGACGTTTGGCGCCATCAAGTGCCCCCCGGCTCCTCCCGGGTTTCCCCGACCTTTTTCGGAACGACAACCATGAATACGACGGATGCAAAGCGCGTCCTCGAAACGGCATTGATTTGCGCACAGCAGCCGCTGCCGCTGCGCGAAATGGGGGTGCTGTTCAACGGGGCGCTGACTGCCGATACCCTCAAGCTCCTGCTCGAAGACCTGCAGAACGACTGGGCCGGGCGGGGCGTGGAACTCGTTCACGTGGCCACTGGCTGGCGCTTCCAGAGCCGGCCGCAGATGCGCGAGTATCTCGACAGATTGCATCCGGAAAAGCCGCCCCGCTACAGCCGGGCGACGCTCGAAACGCTGGCGATCATTGCCTACCGCCAGCCCGTCACCCGTGGCGACATGGAAGACATCCGGGGCGTAACGATCAACAGCCTGCTGCTCAAGCAGCTGGAAGACCGCGGGTGGGTCGAAGTCATTGGCCACCGTGAGACAGTGGGGCGACCGGCCCTCTATGCGACGACGCGGCAGTTCCTCGACGACCTGGGCGTGGAGTCGCTGGACCAGTTGCCCGCGATGGACAATTCCGCCGGCCAACTGGCGATGCTGGAGCAGATTGAATTTGGCATGTCTGATCCAGCGGCTGCTGCAGACGATGCGGATATGGAGGCGCTGGAGCCGACAGTCCTGGAAGAAGACAGCCTTGAGCTCCCGGGTGCTGAGTTGGCTGCGGAAAGCGTCAGCCTCGAGGGCGGGGCGGGCGGGGACCGTGGCCCGCTGACTGATGATCCGGCCGCCTGACATACGAACGATTGAGATAAACCGCATGAACGAACAAGACCATCCGGGCCCCGACGAGCCTTCCATGCCCGAATCGACTGAGGCATCCGATGTGCCGGACCAGTTCGCCAGCGCGCGAGTCGTCGTGCTCCCGGAAACACCGGCAGATTCTGTCGTCGATGCACTGGTCGAGGGTGCGGTGCCCGCCGCAGGCAACGCGCCGCAGCAGGCGCGGCGAGACGCCAAGCCGGTGCTCGGGCAGATCCGCTTCGAGGATGTGGTCACGGGCCAGTTCGACGCCGATGAGGAAGACGTCGCGCTGGAGCTGCCCAAACGCGTGCTGTCGGCACAGCCTGAGACCCCCAAGCTGCACAAGGTGCTCGCGCAGGCGGGGCTGGGCTCGCGGCTCGAGATGGAGCAGCTGATCCTGGAGGGGCGGATTTCGGTCAATGGCGAGCCGGCCCATATCGGCCAGCGGATCCAGTTTGGCGACAGCGTCAAAGTCAACGGCAAGCCGATCCGGGTGCGGATTGACCCGCCGCCGCCGCGTGTGATTGCGTACCACAAGCCCGCCGGCGAGGTTGTCACCCACGACGATCCCCAAAACCGGCCGACGGTGTTTCGCCGTCTGCCCAAGCTGTTCCAGGGCAAGTGGCAGTCGGTGGGGCGGCTGGATCTGAACACCGAGGGCCTGCTGCTGCTGACCAGCTCCGGCGAATTGGCCAACCGGCTGATGCATCCGCGGTTTGGTCTGGAACGCGAATATGCCGTGCGCGTGCTGGGTGCCTTGGGCAATGAGGAAAAAAATCGTTTGCTGAGCGGCGTCTCGCTGGATGACGGAATGGCCCAGTTCAGCTCGATTGAGGCGGGCGGTGGCGAAGGTGCCAACTGCTGGTATCGCGTCACGATCTCGGAAGGGCGCAACCGCGAGGTCCGGCGCATGTTCGAGGCCGTTGGCCACGCCGTCAGCCGCCTCATCCGGATTCGCTATGGTGCTGTCGTGCTGCCGCGGGGACTCAAGCGCGGTGCGTTTGTGGAACTTGATGAGCGCGATATTTCGGCTTTGACCAGTGCCGTCAGCCGGTCAGAATCCCGCAGCAGGGATGCCGTGGCGGGCGACCCTGCGGTCGGCGACCAGGCCGAGCGTCACGGGCCGCGTGGACCGCGTCCTGAGAGGGGCCGTCCCAACCGGGGTGGGGCACCTGCCAGGGACGCCAGCCCCCGTGAGCCGATGTCCGAGGGTGACGTGGAAAACGATCCCTATGAACTTCAGCCACCGATGAGCCAGCCTGCCGGGTCACCCCGCGGGAAGAACCAGAATTCACAGAATCGCCGCGGCCCCAAAGGCCGCCCTCAGGGCAACAGGCAGGGGCCGGTGCCCGACTTGTCTGCCGGCCAGGGGCAACGGCCGCGTGGCAACCGCGGCGACGCGGGCCGGAGTGACAAGGGTCCGGGCAATGCGCAGCCGGACCCGATGAAAACATCGTTTGGCTACATCGGTGCCGATACCTTCACCCGGCAGCGCCAGGGACAGGGCCAGGGCCAGGGGCAGCGCCGTGGCGGTGGCGGTTTCGGCGGTGGCCCCCCGGGCAATGGCGGGAACGGCGGCAATGGCGGCCCGCGGCGCGGCGGTGGAAACCGTGGCGGAGGTGGTCGCGGGGGCAGTGGAGGCGGTGGGGGCCGCAGCGGAGGACGCTGACCCGCTGCTGCGACTGGCTCTCCAGCCATTCGCCTAAGCCCTCATTCCTGTACGGCTGCTCTGTTTCCTCGGGCTCGCAGGTTAAAATCATGGGCTTTATTCAGTCCGTGAATAATTTAAAAATTCAATAGATTTACTCTCAAGGAAGTTTCATGGCAATCGAACGCACTCTCTCCATCATCAAGCCTGACGCAGTGGCCAAAAACGTCATCGGTCAAATTTACGCGCGTTTCGAGGCTGCCGGCCTGAAAGTTGTGGCTGCCCGCATGGCCCATCTTTCCAAAGGTGAAGCCGAGGCTTTTTACGCTGTGCACAAAGAGCGCCCCTTCTTCAAGGACCTGGTGTCGTTCATGATTTCCGGCCCGGTGATGATCCAGGCGCTGGAAGGCGAAGGCGCGATTCTCAAGAACCGCGACCTGATGGGCGCGACCGACCCCAAGAAGGCCGCTGCCGGTACCATCCGTGCCGACTTCGCCGACAGCATCGACGCCAACGCCGTGCACGGCTCGGATGCCGTCGACACCGCCAAGGTGGAGATCGCGTTTTTCTTCCCCGGCATGAACATTTACAGCCGCTGAACATGTCCATCCCCATGCCTCGCCATCCCTCGTCAGGGCTGCTGCCGGCGTGGGGACTGACGGTTTGCCGCACAGCGCGATGACGGCCAACCTGCTTGACTTCGACCTGGAGGGCATGACGGCCTTCTGCGAGCAGTTGGGCGAAAAACGTTTTCGCGCGACGCAACTGTTCCGCTGGATCCATCAGAAAGGGGCATCGGAATTCGCCCAGATGACCGATCTGGCCAAGCCTTTGCGCGAGAAGCTGGTCACGTCGGCGCATGTGGTCGGGTTGAAGGTGGTGTCCCGCCACGACTCGACCGACGGCACCGTGAAGTGGCTGTTCGATGTCGGCGGTGGTGATGTCATCGAAACGGTGTTCATTCCCGAATCAGACCGCGGCACGCTGTGCATCTCATCCCAGGCCGGCTGCGCCGTCGGCTGCCGTTTTTGCTCGACCGGCCATCAGGGCTTCAGCCGGAACCTGACGACGGGCGAAATCATCGCCCAGTTGTGGTTTGCCGAGCACTTCCTGCGGCAGCATCTCGGCCGGCAGGAGCGGGTCATTTCCAACGTCGTCATGATGGGCATGGGCGAGCCACTGCAGAACTATTCCCAGCTGGTGCCTGCGCTCAAGGTCATGCTGGATGACCATGGCTATGGCCTGTCGCGCCGGCGTGTCACGGTGTCGACCTCGGGTGTGGTGCCGATGATTGATCGCCTTGCCGTTGATTGTCCGGTGGCACTGGCGGTGTCGCTGCACGCGCCCGCCGATGCATTGCGTGACAACCTCGTGCCCCTGAACAAAAAATACCCGATTGCAGAGTTGCTGCAGGCCTGCACCCGATACCAGTCGTCTGCGCCACGCGATTTCGTCACCTTCGAGTACTGCATGCTCGACGGTGTGAACGATCAGCCGGAGCACGCCCGCGAACTGGTCGCGCTGATGAAGGCGCACCGGGCCGACGGGCTGTCCTGCAAGTTCAACCTGATTCCCTTCAATCCCTTTCCGGCCTCGGGTCTGAAGCGCTCGGCCATGCCGCAGGTGATGGCATTCGCAAAAATTCTCATGGACGCAGGCATCGTCACCACGGTGCGTAAAACCCGTGGTGATGACATCGATGCGGCGTGCGGGCAACTCGCTGGCGATGTGCAGGACCGCACGGGCGTTGACCAGCGCATGGCGGCGCAGCGGCAAGGTATGCTCGGAGGCATCAAGGTTGTCGTGACCAAGGGGATTGAAGTATGAGTCTTGCCGCCAGATTGGCCTGTGCAGCGTCCATTTGCTGGATCGCGGTGTCACTCACGGGCTGTGGCAGCCAGCCCACGTCTGCGTCGGGCGGCTCCGGGGCGCGTGGTGATCGGGTGACCGAATCGGACGAACCCGATGTGCGCCGACGAGCCCGCTTGCGGCTGGAGTTGGCCACGGGGTATTTTCAGCAAGGGCAAACCGATGTGGCCCTCGATGAAATCAAGCAGTCGCTCGCCACCGACCCGACCTTCGGCGATGCCTACAACCTGCGGGGTCTGGTGTACATGCGGCTGAATGATCTGCCGCTGGCAGAAGACAGTTTCCGCCGGGCGCTGGCCTTGAACCCGCGCGATGGCGATTCCGCCCACAACTACGGCTGGCTCCTGTGCCAACAGGCGCGTTACAACGACGCCTACCGTTACTTCGCCCAGGCGACCTCCAATCCGAGCTACAGTGGGAAATCCAAGACGCTGATGGCCCAAGGCCTGTGCCAGACGCGTGCCGGTCAGATCAATGAGGCAGAGCAGAGCCTGCTGCAGTCCTATGAACTGGACCCCGGCAATCCGGTCACAGGGTACAACCTTGCCAGCCTGCTGTACGGACGCGGTGACCTGACACGTGCCCAGTTTTACGTCCGGCGCATCAATAACAGTGACCTGGCGAATGCTGAAACCCTGTGGTTGGGCATCAAGACCGAACACAAGCTGAACAATCGCACCGTGGTCCTGCAACTGGGGGATCAGCTGAAAAAGCGCTTTGGCCAATCCCCGGAGGCTGCCTCCTACGAAAAGGGAGCCTTCAATGACTGAATTTTTCGAGGGTGTGGCTCCTGCCGGTGCAACCCATGCCGATGCCCCGGATGCGGTGATACAGCAGCCGGCCGAGCCGCAGATTTCTGCCGGAACCCTGATACGGCAAGCCCGCGAGGCTGCAGGCATGCACATCGCGGCGCTTGCGGTGTCCCTGAAGGTACCCGTCAAGAAGCTGGAGGCGCTGGAGCAGGACCGCTTTGACCTCCTGCCAGACGCCGTTTTTGTACGGGCACTCGCGTCCAGTGTGTGCCGGACCCTGAAAGTCGACGCCACCACAGTGCTGGAACGTCTTCCCCAGACCAGTGCCCCCAAGCTGATGTACCACGGTGCAGGCATCAATGCGCCGTTCAGGGTGCCTGGCGATGGCCCAGGGCCCTCTCTCTGGACGCAGATGTCGCGCCCGGCAGTGCTGGCGGGTCTGGCCTTCCTGCTGGGTGCGCTGGTGCTGATTTTTCTGCCTGCCGTCAGGTCCGACGCGCTGGTCGAGAAAGTCGCTTCCGTGGCGTCGTCCTCCAGCCCCAATCAGGCTGGGTCATCGGGCAATGCAGTTGCAGCGGCTGATGAGGGCGTGAAGATGGGTGCTTCACCGGGGCAGGTGGTGGAAGTGGCCACCCCCCGGATTGCGACCGTTGAGGCCGCCGTCCCCGCCATCATCTCCGCGGCTGTGGTGACAGGCGCGTCCAGTCTGGCGGCGCCTGCCGCTGCACTGGTCGTACCTGCGCAGTCGGGTCTGCCGGCAGCCCCTGCCAATTCGGTGCGCTCCGCGGTGCCTTCTGCTGCGATACCGCCGGTGGCGTCCGCGGCAGCAACCGCTTCTCCAGCGCCTGCCACGCCAACGACTGGATTGCTCACGCTGCAGGCCAAGGGCGACTCCTGGGTCGAGGTGGTGGACGCCAAGGGGGTGGTGGTCTTGCGCCGTATCCTCATGGCCGGGGAGGTGGTGGGCGTCTCCGGTACCTTGCCCCTTGCCACCGTCATTGGCCGTGCCGATGCCACGCAGGTTCTCGTACGTGGAAAAGCGTTGGACCTGACAGCCATCGCGCGCGATAACGTGGCCCGTTTTGAGGTGAAGTAGTGTCTGAACCCTGTACTCCTATCGAATCTGCTGCGCCCGCAGCCCGCAGGTCTTCACAGGTCCGTGTAACTTGGGGCGACCGCGTCGTCACCGTGGGCGGCGACGCACCGGTGCGCGTGCAATCCATGACCAATACCGACACGGTAGACGCCATTGGCACCGCGATCCAGGTGAAGGAGCTCGCCATTGCCGGCTCCGAGATGGTCCGCATCACGGTCAACACGCCGGAAGCTGCCGAGGCGGTGCCGCATGTGCGCGACCAGCTCGACCGCATGGGCATCGATGTGCCGCTGATCGGCGACTTTCATTACAACGGACATCGCCTGCTGACAGACTATCCCGCCTGCGCCGAGGCGCTGTCCAAATACCGCATCAACCCCGGCAATGTGGGCAAGGGCGACAAGCACGATCGCCAGTTCGGCCAGATGATCGAAGTCGCGGCCCGCTGGAACAAGCCGGTGCGTATCGGCGTGAACTGGGGCAGTCTCGACCAGGAACTGCTGGCCAGCCTGATGGACGAGAACAGCGCCCGCGCCAACCCCTGGGATGCGCGCCAGGTGATGTACGAGGCCCTCATCACCTCCGCCATCGATTCGGCCAGCCTGGCCGAGCGCATGGGCTTGCGGCACGACCAGATCATTCTGTCTTGCAAGGTCAGCGGTGTGCAGGACCTGATTTCCGTCTACCGTGAGCTCGCGCGCCGCACCGACCATGCGCTGCACCTCGGGCTGACCGAGGCCGGCATGGGCACCAAAGGTACTGTGGCGTCCGCTACGGCGCTGTCCATCCTGCTGCAGGAAGGCATTGGCGACACCATCCGCGTGTCGCTCACGCCGCAGCCGGGCGAGGCGCGCACGCAGGAGGTGGTGATCGCCTCCGAAATTCTGCAGGCCCTTGGCCTGCGCGTGTTCGTGCCCAGCGTCACGGCCTGTCCCGGCTGCGGTCGCACCACCAGCACCACCTTCCAGGAAATGGCCAAGCAGATTGACGATTTCCTGCGCGCCCAGATGCCGGTCTGGCGTGTTCGCTACCCCGGTGTCGAGGGGCTCAAGGTGGCCGTGATGGGTTGCATCGTCAATGGACCCGGCGAGAGCAAGCATGCCGACATCGGCATCAGCCTGCCAGGCTCCGGGGAGGCGCCTGCTGCCCCGGTGTTCATCGATGGCGAGAAGCGGCTGACGCTGCGCGGCGACGCGATTGCCAGCGAGTTCCAGACCATTGTCGAGAACTACATTGAAAAACGCTTTGGCCAGACCGTCGAGTCCGAAGCCGCCTGAAATCCATGACTGAGAACATCACTGCGGGCAGGGCAGGCCCCTTGCCCCTGCCCAAATCACAAAAACTCGCTGGCGTGAAGGGGATGAACGACATCCTGCCGCCGGACTCGGCCCGTTGGGAATGGCTGGAGGACAAGGTGCGCGGGCTGATGCAGCGCTTTGCCTACCGCAACATCCGCACCCCCATCCTGGAGCACACCCAGCTGTTTGTGCGCGGCATTGGTGAGGTCACCGACATAGTCGAGAAGGAGATGTATTCCTTCGAGGACCGCTCCGACAAGCACGGCGACCATGACCACCTGACCATGCGCCCTGAAAACACTGCCAGTGTGGTGCGCGCGGTGACGGAGCACAACCTGCTCTATGACGGTGGCAAGCGCCTCTTCTACATGGGCCCGATGTTTCGTCGCGAAAGACCGCAGCGCGGTCGCTACCGGCAGTTTCACCAGATCGGTGCCGAAGCCCTCGGCTTTGCCGGCCCCGATGTCGATGCCGAACTGATTCTTCTGGCCGCAGCGCTGTGGAAGGAGCTGGGGCTGACGGACTGGCGCCTGGAAATCAACAGTCTGGGACAACCCGAAGAGCGGGCCCTGCACCGCGCGCAGCTCATCGCGCATTTCCAGCAGCACGAAGCCTTGCTGGACGAAGAGGCCCGGCGCCGCCTTCACAGCAACCCGCTGCGCATTCTGGACACCAAGAACCCGGCGATGAAGCCCGTGGTGGAAAGTGCGCCACGGCTGATCGACTTTCTGGGGCCTCAGTCGCTGGCGCACTTCGAAGGGCTCAAGGCCATCCTCGATGCCAACGACGTTCCGTGGACGCTCAATCCCCGGCTGGTGCGCGGACTGGATTATTACAACCTCTCGGTGTTCGAGTTTGTGACCGACCGGCTTGGTGCCCAGGGCACGATTTGCGCCGGCGGGCGGTACGACTACCTGATCGAGCAGATTGGCGGCAAGGCGGCGCCGGCGGTGGGCTGGGCCCTGGGCGTCGAGCGCGTGCTGGAACTCCTCAGGGAGCAGGGCACTGTGGTGCCATCCGCTGCACCTGATGCTTATGCGGTGGTTCCTGAAGCCAGTGCCATGCCGTTGGTGCTCAAGACCCTTCAGACCCTCCGTGCCTGCGGCGTGAGCGTGCAGATGCATGCGGCGGCCTCGGCCGAAGGGATGGGCAGCATGAAGTCGCAGTTCAAGCGGGCTGATGCCAGCGGGGCACGCTTTGCGCTGATTTTTGGCGACACCGAACTGGCCCAGGGCTGCGTGGCCGTGAAGCCGCTGCGTGGCGACACGGCGGAGCCGGCCCAGGGGCAGGTGCTGCAGCCCCTCACGGCTGCGGCTGCCTGGGCCGCCACACTGCGCAGCTGACAGCGCACGCCGTACCAGGGGCCATCAGGGCGGCCCTCTACAATCACCCATCCCGCGAACCGGCCCGGCAGTGGCCGTCGGACAGCAAAGAAATTTTTATGGCAAAACATCTCGATTTGGAAGAACAGGAGCAGCTTGACGAGCTCAAGCACTTCTGGAAGCAATACGGTGACCTGATCACCTGGGCGCTGATCGCCGTCTTTGGCGTTTTTGCAGCGTGGAACGGTTACCAGTACTGGCAGCGCAGCCAGGCGGCGCAGGCGTCCGTCATGTATGACGAGGTTGAGCGCGCTGTGCAGTCTGGTGAAGTCGCCCGGATCGACCGGTCGCTGGCCGACATGAAAGACCGCTTCGGCGGCACCACGTATGCGCAGCAGGCTGCACTGCTGGCGGCCCGGGTGTACCACGACAAGGGCAATGCAGACGCTTCCCGCGCTGCGCTGAACTGGGTGGCAGAAAAATCACCCGACGAAGGCTACCAGGCCATCGCCCGGTTGCGTCTGGCCGCGATGTCACTCGACAAAAAGGCCTACGACGAGGCGCTGCAGCAGGTGTCCGGTTCCTTCCCGAAGGCCTTTGCCCCGCTGGCTGCGGATCGCCGTGGCGACATCCTGCTGGCCCAAGGCAAGAAGCCTGAAGCGGTCGCAGAGTACGAGAAGGCCTTCAAGGGCCTGGACGACCGTACCGAGTACCGCCGTCTGGTAGAGGTCAAACTCAATGCGCTGGGTGTTGATCCTGTCGCTGCCCAGGCCCCCACGGCGGATGCCGCAGCCAAAACCGAGGTGAAGAAATGATCCATGAGTCTTTTGTGTCGCTGGCCCGCGCTACCAAGGCGCCTGCAGCCCTTCTGGCGATCGCAACTCTCGCAGGCTGCTCGCTGTTCGGTGGTCCGGCCAAGCCGCAACCGGCCGAACTGCAGCCTGTGACGGCACTGGTCTCGGCCCGCCAGTCCTGGGTCACGCGCGTCGGCGCCGTCAATTTCCCACTGGCGCTGGGTGTTTCTGAGAGCAGCGTGGCGGTGGCCAGCGGTGACGGCACGGTGGCCTTGGTGGACGCCGCGACGGGCCGCGATATCTGGCGCCTGGCACTGAACACCACACTGGCAGCCGGTGCGGGCAATGACGGCAAGGTGGTGGCGGTGGTCACGCGTGGCAACGAGGTGGTTGCGATCCAGGATGGGCGTGAGCTGTGGCGCCAGAAACTCGGGGCGCAGGCCTTCACGTCACCCTTTGTTGCTGGTTCCCGTGTGTTCGTTCTGGCAGCCGACCGCTCCGTCAATGCTTTCGACGGGCAGACCGGCCGCAAGCTCTGGACGCAGCAGCGCCCGAACGAGCCGCTGGTGCTGCGGCAGTCCGGTGTGATGCTGGCAGTCGGTGACACCCTGGTCGTGGGACTTTCCGGGCGCCTTGCCGGCTTGAACCCGTCCAACGGCAGTATCCGCTGGGAGGCACCCATTGCTTCGCCACGGGGCATCAATGATGTGGAGCGGCTGGTGGACCTGGTTGGCCATGTCAGCCGCCAGGGCGACGTGGTGTGCGCGCGCGCATTCCAGTCGGCCGTCGGCTGTGTGAGCACCGGGCGCGGCGCGCTGGTCTGGACCAAGCCTGCCAATGGCGTTCAGGGTATTGACGGCGATGACCGCCTGCTGTTTGGCACCGAAGCCGACGGGCGTGTGAACGCCTGGCGGCGCAGCGACGGTGAACGCGCCTGGTCGACCGACAGCTTGCGTTACCGCAACCTCACCTCGCCCCTGGTGGTGGGTCGCTCCATCGCGATCGGCGACTTCGCCGGTTTTGTCCACCTGCTGTCGCGTGAGGACGGATCGCTCCTGAACCGCCTGCCGACGGACGGCTCCGCCATCGCCAGCGCCCCCGTGCTGGTGGGCAGTACCCTTGTGGTGGTGACCCAGAACGGCGGCGTTTACGGATTCCAGCCCCAATAAGGGGCGATACAAGGGGCTATTTGCTCCGTCTGAAGCTGATTGATGAAACCTGTCATTGCCCTGGTTGGCCGCCCGAACGTGGGCAAGTCAACCCTTTTCAACCGGCTGACCAAGACGCGGGATGCGATCGTGGCCGACTTCGCCGGACTGACACGGGATCGTCACTACGGTAACGGCAAGCTCGGTCCTCACGAATACATCGTGATCGATACCGGCGGCTTTGAGCCGGATGCGGCGTCGGGCATCTACAAGGAAATGGCCAAGCAGACCCGCCAGGCGGTGGCTGAGGCCGACGTGGTGGTGTTTGTGGTCGATGCGCGTGCCGGCATCAGTGCGCAGGACCATGACATCGCCAAATACCTGCGCAAGCTGGGCAAACCCACGGTGCTGACGGCCAACAAGGCCGAGGGCATGACCGAGGGTGTGCAGCTCTCCGAGTTCTTCGAGCTGGGTCTGGGTGAGGTGCTGGCGGTGTCGGCGTCCCATGGTCAGGGCATGCGCACCCTGGTGGACATGGCGCTGGAGCCCCTGAAGTTGCCCGACCCGGACGAAGAGGCCGAGCCGCAGGATCCTTCCGTCATCCGTCTGGCCGTCGCTGGCCGGCCCAACGTCGGCAAGTCGACGTTGATCAACACCTGGCTGGGGGAGGAACGCCTGGTGGCGTTTGACCTGCCGGGCACCACCCGTGACGCCATCTCGGTGCCGTTCGAGAAGGCGGGCCAGAAGTTTGAACTGATCGACACCGCCGGCCTGCGCCGCAAGGGCAAGGTGTTCGAAGCCATCGAGAAGTTCTCTGTGGTCAAGACCTTGCAGGCCATCGAAAGCGCCGATGTGGTGCTGCTGTTGCTGGATGCCACGCAGGGCGTTACCGACCAGGATGCTCACATTGCCGGCTTCATTCTTGAGAGCGGGCGTTCCGTGGTGCTGGCAGTCAACAAGTCCGATGCGGTGGACTCCTACCAGCGGGAACTGCTGGAACGATCGATCGAGACCCGCCTCGGCTTCCTGAAGTTCGCGGCGATTCACCCGATCTCGGCCATCAAGCGACAGGGCCTGGGCCCGGTCTGGAAGTCCATCATCCAGGCCCACGCCTCCGCACACCGCAAAATGTCCACTCCGGTGCTGACGCGTCTGCTTCTTGAAGCGGTGCAGTTCCAGCAGCCCCAGCGCTCAGGCATGTTCCGGCCGAAGATGCGCTATGCCCACCAGGGCGGCATGAACCCGCCGATCATCATCATTCACGGGAATTCGCTGGAACACGTCACCGAGTCCTACAAGCGCTACCTGGAAGGGCGTTTCCGCAAGGAATTCGACCTGGTCGGTACCCCCCTGCGCATCCAGATGAAGAGCTCGCACAACCCCTTCACGGACAAGGAATCGGCCTAGTACTACATTCGCGGCGAGGAGCCTGTGGTAAGGTCATGTTTCATCAACTTTTGAACACGGAAAATATCGTGAGCAACAACAAAGGCCAGCTCTTGCAGGATCCATTTCTCAACACCTTGCGTCGCGAGCATGTTCCTGTGTCCATTTACCTCGTCAACGGGATCAAGTTGCAAGGCCAGATCGAGTCGTTCGACCAGTACGTCGTACTGCTTCGCAACACGGTCACCCAGATGGTCTACAAACACGCCATTTCGACGATTGTTCCGGGTCGCGCCGTGAATTTTGCGGCCAGCGAGTCTGAAGAAAGCCCCGCCAGCTGAGTTCCCACGACACGCCGGGCAAGCCGCGTCCCCTGACCTTGCTGGTCGGGGTCGACTTGGGGTTGCCCAACTTCGATTCCGGGCTCGAGGAGCTCGGCTTGCTGGCCCAGACTGCCGGTCTGGAGCCCGTCGCACGCGTGACCTGCAAGCGCCGTGCACCGGACGCAGCCCTTTTCATCGGCAGCGGCAAGGCTGACGAAATCAAGTTGCTCGCGCTGGACACAGGTGCCACCGAGGTGCTGTTCGACCAGTCGCTCAGTCCGGCCCAGCAGCGCAATCTGGAGCGGCATCTCGAGATGCCGGTCAACGACCGGACCCTGCTGATTCTTGAAATCTTCGCCCAGCGCGCCCGCAGTCACGAGGGCAAGCTCCAGGTGGAACTGGCGCGCCTGCAGTACATGTCGACGCGGCTGGTGCGGCGCTGGTCTCACCTGGAGCGCCAGACCGGCGGTGCGGGTGTGCGCGGTGGCCCCGGTGAAAAGCAGATCGAACTCGACAAACGCATGATCGGCGAAGCCATCAAGCGCACGCGTGAGCGGCTGTCCAAGGTCAAGAAGCAGCGGCAAACCCAGCGCAAACAGCGGGAGCGGCGCAACTCCTTCACCATTTCACTGGTGGGTTACACCAATGCCGGCAAGTCCACGCTGTTCAACGCCCTGGTCAAGGCGCGGGCTTACGCGGCCGACCAGCTCTTTGCCACACTGGACACCACCACGCGCCAGCTCTACCTCGGTGATGCGGCGCGGTCGGTGTCGCTGTCCGACACGGTCGGCTTCATCCGCGATCTTCCCCATGGCCTGATTGACGCGTTTGCCGCGACGCTGCAGGAAGCTGCCGATGCCGACTTGCTGCTGCATGTGGTGGACGGTTCCAACCCCGATTACCTGGAGCAGATCGAGCAGGTGCAGCGTGTGCTGGCCGAGATCGGTGCGGCTGATGTGCCGCAGATTCTGGTGTTCAACAAACTCGACGCCATTGAAAAAAGCAGTTACCCCCTGCATCTGCACGATCAATTTGAGTTGAGGGATGCGTTTGAAGGTGCCAGCCGCCGTGTGGAGCGCGTCTTTCTCAGTGCGCAGACTGCGGAAGGCTTGCCACTGTTGCGTACGCTGCTGGCGAGTCATGCGGCTGCTTTGCCCGCCGAAGATATCCCCCAAACTGCCGAGGACGTTGCCTGACGGCGCGATTTCATTAGGCACAATGTCGGTGTACTGAAAACCAAGTGAGTTTGATCCCATGAATCTGAACCCCGTGCTGCAGACGTTGACGACCTGGCCAGGTCGGTTGAAGCGACGCGCCCAAGGCATGTTCAACCTCAATGATCCGCGCTGGGGCCGGGATGAGGACAAGCCGTCCTCAGACGAGGTCAAGCCGGACGCGCCGCGCGATGACCGCCAGCCGACCAAGCCCAACCGTCCGCAGGGGCAGGGGCCCAATCAGGGTCCCCCTGATCTGGACGAGCTTTGGCGCGACTTCAACCGCAAACTGGGCGGCTTGTTCGGTGGCGGAAAGAGCGGTGTGGGCCGCGGCGGATTGGGTCGCGGCGGTGGCACCGGCGGGGGCGGGGGATTCCAGCCCGACATGAAAAGCGCAGGCGTGGGTGTAGGCCTGATCGCCGGCGTGGCAGTACTGATCTGGCTCGGTACCGGCTTTTTCATCGTCCAGGAGGGCCAGCAGGCCGTCATCACCCAGTTCGGCAAATACCACTCGACGGTCGGCGCCGGCTTCAACTGGCGCCTACCGTACCCGGTTCAACGCCACGAGATCGTCGTGGTCACGCAGATTCGCTCGGTGGATGTCGGCCGCGACGTGATCATCAAGGCCACCGGCCTGCGCGACTCGGCCATGCTCACGGAAGACGAAAACATCGTCGAGATCAAGTTCGCCGTGCAATACCGCCTGAACGACGCGCGCGCCTATCTGTTCGAAAGCAAGGACCCGGCGGCGGCCGTGGTGCAGGCCGCCGAAACCGCCGTGCGCGAGGTGGTCGGCAAGATGAAGATGGATCTGGCGCTGGCCGAAGAGCGCGACCAGATCGGTCCCCGCGTGCGCGCCTTGATGCAGACCATCCTCGACCGCTACAAGGTGGGTGTGGAAGTGGTCGGCATCAACCTGCAGCAAAGCGGTGTGCGCCCGCCCGAGCAAGTTCAGGCTGCATTTGACGATGTGCTCAAGGCAGGTCAGGAACGTGAGCGCGCCAAGAACGAAGCGCAGGCCTATGCCAACAACGTCATTCCCCGCGCGGTGGGGTCTGCCTCGCGCCTGAAGGAAGAGTCGGAGGCCTACAAGGCCCGCATCGTGGCCCAGGCCCAGGGTGACGCGCAGCGTTTCCGCTCGGTGCTGGCCGAGTACCAGAAGGCGCCGCAGGTGACGCGTGACCGCATGTACACGGACACCATGCAGCAGGTGTACACCAATGTCACCAAGGTGCTGGTGGATTCCCGTCAGGGCTCCAATCTGCTGTATCTGCCGCTCGACAAGATCATGCAGATGAGTGCGCAGGGCGATGCTGCAGCTTCGGCAGATGCTGCCCCTGCGGCAGGGGGCGCTGCACCGGCGGTGATTCCCAACAGTCCGTCCAGCAGCATTCCGCTGGACGCGCGCTCCCGCGACACGGCCCGGACCCGCGAACGTGAAACCCGCTGAGGAAGAATAAAGTGAACAGAGTCGGATTTATCGTTTCTTCGTTGCTGGTGGTTCTGGCCCTGCTGGGCTCCACCCTGTTTGTGGTCGACCAGCGGCAGTTTGGTGTCGTCTATGCCCTGGGGCAGATCAAGGAAGTGGTCACGGTGCCGGGCCTGCATTTCAAGATGCCACCGCCTTTCCAGAATGTCTCGTACATCGACAAGCGCCTGCTGGTGCTGGACAGCGTGGATGCCGAGCCGATGCTGACTGCAGAAAAGCAGCGCGTCGTGATCGACTGGTATGTGCGCTGGCGCATCACCCAGCCCAGCGACTACATCCGCAATGTGGGCCTGGATGAAAAAACTGGCGCCAACCAGCTCAACCGCGTGGTGCGCAATGCATTCCAGGAAGAGATCAACAAGCGGACCGTGAAAGACCTGCTGTCGCTCAAGCGGGAAGCCCTGATGGCTGACGTGAAGCGTGAAGTGCAGCAGGCCGTCCAGGGCTCGCAGCCCTGGGGGGTCGATATCGTGGACGTGCGGATCACGCGTGTCGACTACGTGGAAGCCATCACGGACTCCGTGTACAAGCGCATGGTGGCCGAGCGCCAGCGGGTGGCCAATGAATTGCGCTCGACCGGCGCGGCAGAGGGTGAGAAGATCCGTGCCGACGCCGACCGCCAGCGCGAAGTGACGATTGCCAACGCCTACCGCGATGCCCAGAAAGTCAAAGGCGAGGGCGATGCCGAAGCAGCTCGTGCCTACGCCGAGGCGTTTGGCAAGGACCCGCAATTCGCCCAGTTCTATCGCAGCCTGGACGCCTACAAGGCGAGCTTCAGCAAGAAAAGCGACGTGATGGTGCTCGATCCTTCCTCGGACTTTTTCAAGGCCATGCGAGGCTCCGGCAGCAGCGCCACGGCAGCGCCCAAAAAGTAAGCGGTGAGCGCCGATACCGTGTGGCAGGCTTTGGCCCTGGTGCTGGTGATCGAGGGCTTGCTGCCGCTTGTGTCGCCAAGTGGCTGGCGCCGCATGTTTCAGCAGATTCTGGCGCTGGGTGATGGGCAGATCCGTTTCTTTGGCCTGTGCAGCATCGCGGCTGGCCTGTTGATGCTGTTTCTTTTTGCCTGAGACGGCGCCCACGTTCCCTCTGGATGGAGGCGCCAGACGCTTCAGTCCGGTGCAGACTGCCGAAAGCGGCCCAAAGCGGGCCCAAAAGCGGTCCACAAGCCCGGTAAAATCCCTGTTTTAACAGCCCACGAAAAATTCCAATGCCCGCCTGGTCGTCATCTTGGCAATTGCCCGATCAAATTGCCGATGTCCTGCCTTCCGAGGCGCGCCACATTGAAGAGTTGCGCCGTCTGTTCCTGGATGCGGCACGCAGCTATGGCTATGAGCTGGTCATGCCGCCGCTGCTGGAGCACCTGGAGTCCTTGCTCACGGGCACCGGCGAGGCGCTGGATCTGCAGACATTCAAGCTGGTCGATCAACTGTCAGGGCGCACGCTCGGGCTGCGCGCCGACACCACACCGCAGGTCGCCCGCATCGACGCCCACCTGCTCAACCGCACTGGCGTGGCCCGGCTCTGCTACTGCGGTCCGGTCCTTCACACCCGTGCCGATCGGCCCAATGCCACCCGCGAGCCCTTGCAGTTCGGCGCCGAAATTTACGGCCATGCCGGACTCGAGGCCGACCTTGAGGCGCAGCTTCTGGCCCTGCAAGGCCTGCAGGCGGCTGGCGTCACCGGTCTGTCGGTTGACATGGCGGATGTCCGCATTGTCAGCAGCCTGCTGGCCGGCGCAGACATCGACGCTCACACCCTGTCATTGATTCACGCTGCACTCGCAGCCAAGGATGCCAGTGAGCTGAGCAGCCTCACTGCACGTCTTCAGGGCACCATCAGCACCCTGGCTGCGGAGGGCCTGAAGGCGCTGCTGCAGCTCTACGGTGACGCCGGCGTGCTGGCTGAGGCGAAAAAGGTGCTGCCGGATCTGCCCGGGGTGACCGAAGCACTGCAGAACATGCAGTGGCTCGCCTCACACATTGCCTCGACCGACAACGCCGGTGCGGTACGTGTGAGCTTTGATCTCGCCGACCTGCGTGGTTATGCCTACTACAGCGGTACCCGCTTTGCCATCTACGGGCAGGGTGCCGAGCTGGCCCGTGGTGGCCGGTATGACGAAGTGGGTGCCGTGTTTGGCCGCAACCGGCCAGCCGTGGGTTTCAGCCTGGACCTCAAAGAGCTCGTCTGCGTGCTGCCGCCGAGGCCCTTGAAGGCAGCGATCCGGGCACCATGGGGTGAAGACCCGGCTCTGCGCGCGGCCATCGCGCGCCTGCGTGTCGCGGGTGAAACCGTGGCCTGCGTGCTGCCCGGCCACGAGCATGAAGTCAACGAATTCGATTGCGACCGCGAACTGGCCCATGCGGCTGGTGACTGGGTGGTCCAGCCGCTTGTCAAAGCGGCCTGAGGGTTTTGCCCCGCCCAGCCTGATCTCCCAACACCTTAACGAGAATTGAAGATGACAAACAAACCAAGCGCAGCCGCGGGCCGCAATGTCGTGGTCGTGGGCACCCAGTGGGGTGACGAGGGCAAGGGCAAGCTGGTCGACTGGCTCACCGAAATGTCGCAGGGTGTGGTGCGTTTCCAGGGTGGCCACAACGCTGGCCACACGCTGGTCATCAATGGCGTGAAAACCGCGCTGCACCTGATCCCCAGCGGCATCATGCGCCCGGGCGTGAAGTGCTACATCGGCAATGGCGTTGTGCTGTCGGCAGCCAAGCTGTTCGAGGAGATCGAAGGCCTCGAGAAAGCCGGTGTCGAGGTGCGCTCGCGCCTGCGCATCAGTGAAGCCTGTCCGCTGATCCTGCCTTTCCATTCGGCGCTGGACATTGCCCGTGAAACCTTCCGCGAGCAGGGCGGTACCGCCAAGATCGGCACCACCGGGCGCGGTATCGGCCCCGCTTACGAAGACAAGATCGCACGCCGCGCACTGCGTGTGCAGGACCTCAAGTACCCCGAACGCTTTGCCGCCAAGCTGCGCGAACTGCTGGAGCTGCACAACTTTGTGCTGACGGGCTTTCTCAACGCGCCAGCCATCGAGTTCGAACCGGTCTATGCCGAAGCCATGCGCCACGCCGAGCTGCTCAAGCCCATGATGGCCGACGTCTCGCGCGAGCTCAACGACGCCCATCGCGACGGGGCCAACCTGTTGTTC
Source organism: Synechococcus sp. UW140 (assembly GCA_943370905.1). Taxonomy (GTDB): domain Bacteria; phylum Pseudomonadota; class Gammaproteobacteria; order Burkholderiales; family Burkholderiaceae_C; genus Polaromonas. The sequence continues at coordinate 8,681 of CALRSS020000007.1, read as the reverse complement.
GAAGGTGCGCAGGGCACGCTGCTGGACGTGGACCACGGCACCTACCCATATGTCACGTCAAGCAACTGCGTGGCGGGCAACGCGTCGGCGGGTGCCGGTGTGGGCCCCGGCATGCTGCACTACATCCTGGGCATCACCAAGGCGTATTGCACCCGCGTCGGTGGCGGACCTTTCCCCACCGAACTCGACTGGGAGCAACCCGGCACGGTGGGCTACCACCTGAGCACGGTGGGTGCCGAGAAAGGCGTGACCACCGGACGCAGCCGCCGCTGCGGCTGGTTTGATGCAGCGCTGCTCAAGCGCTCGGCGCAGGTCAATGGCCTGTCGGGCCTGTGCATCACCAAGCTCGATGTGCTGGACGGCATTGACGAACTCAAGCTGTGCACCGGCTATGAACTGGACGGCCATATCACCGACATCCTGCCCATGGGCGCGGACGACATCGCCCGCTGCAAGCCGATTTACGAAACCATGCCCGGCTGGAGCCAGAGCACGGTGGGCGTGACTGAATACGACAAACTCCCGGTGGCGGCGCAGAAGTACCTGCACCGGATCGAGGAGGTCACGGGTGTGCCGATCCACATGATCTCCACCAGCCCCGACCGCGATCACACCATCCTGCTGCGCAACCCGTATGCGGCCTGAGTCCGGCCGCTGTTTCTGCGTATCACCAGCGATTCAATCAGGAGCAACTTCATGTTGACCGAAGACGGCAAGCATCTCTACGTCAGCTACGACGAGTACCACAACCTGATTGAAAAGCTGGCGATCAAGATCCACCAGTCGGGCTGGGCGTTTGACACCATCCTGTGCCTGGCCCGCGGCGGCATGCGGCCCGGTGACATCCTCTCGCGCATCTTTGACAAGCCCCTGGCCATCATGTCCACCAGCTCTTACCGGGCCGACGCGGGCACAGTGCAGGGCAACCTCGACATTGCCCGCTTCATCACCACGCCCAAGGGCGAGATTGCCGGAAAAGTACTGCTGGTCGACGACCTCGCCGATTCCGGCCAGACGCTGAACGCCGTGATCCATCAGCTCAAAAACAATTACGCACCCATCACCGAGCTGCGCAGCGCCGTGATCTGGACCAAGGGTGTGTCCAGCTTCAAGCCGGACTATTCGGTGGAACTGCTGCCCACCAACCCGTGGATTCACCAGCCTTTCGAGGGGTATGACGCGTTGTCGCCTGCGCAGTTGATGGCGAAGTGGAAGATTTAGCCCCCACGGTCGCTCACTTCGTGTAGCTCCCTGCCCCCCGAGGGGGCCGCCCGCCTGTGGCCCGGCGAAGCCGGTTCCACGGCTCCACTTGCGAAAGACAATGCGTCTGCAGTCGCCTTAAAGCCCTCCGTTAGCCCTGAAGTACCGAGACGCGGGCTTGCCGTTAATATTCATGGATGACCGACTCATCCACGCACCTGATCCATCACCCCTACAAGCCGCCCGCTGGCTTTGACGCGATTCCGCCGGGGGTTTACAAGGCGTCTACCATTGCGTTTCCCACGGTGGCTGCGCTTCGCAGCCGCGACTGGAAAAACAAGACCGGCTACACCTACGGCCTGCACGGCACGCCGACCACCTTCACGCTGGAAGAGCGCATTGCCACGCTGGAAGGCGGCAAGCACTGCACGCTGGTGCCTAGCGGCCTCGCGGCGGTGGTGCTGGTGGACATGGCGTTTTTGAAGGCTGGCGACGAACTGCTGATCCCCGACAACGCCTATGGCCCGAACAAGGCTTTTGCCACCAGCGAACTCAAGGGGTGGGGCGTGAGCTTCCAGTACTACGACCCGATGAATCCTGCGGATCTGGCCGCCAAGCTCAGCGGTAAAAGCCGCCTGGTCTGGCTGGAAGCGCCGGGCTCCATCACGATGGAGTTCCCTGACATGCCGGCGCTGGTGGCAGTGGTGAAGGCGCACAACGCCTCAGCGCAGGCGCATCCGCAAGGCACGGTGACTGCTCTCGACAACACCTGGGGGGCCGGCATTGCCTTCAACGCATTCACGCTGGGGGCCGATGTGTCCGTCCAGGCCTTGACCAAATACCCCAGTGGCGGGGCGGATGTGTTGATGGGGTCGGTGGTGACGCAGGACGAGGCACTGCACCACCTGATTCACTTCTGTCACATGCGTGTCGGCTACGGGGTGAGCGGCAACGATGCCGAATTCGTTTTGCGTGGCCTGAACAGCATCTACATGCGCTACAGCGCACAAGACGCTGCTACCCGCGCATTGGCCACGTGGATGCAGACCCAGCCGCAAGTAGCTGCCGTGTTGCACCCGGCCTTGCCAGACTCGCCCGGCCATGCTTTCTGGCAGCGTGACTGCAGTGCCGCGGCCTGCCTGTTCAGTGCCGTTTTCAAGCCCGAACTCTCGCAGGCGCAGGTTGACCGGTTCTGTGACAGCCTCCAGCTCTTCAAGCTGGGTTACAGCTGGGCCGGGCCCATGAGCCTGTGCGCGCCTTATGACGTGCCGTCCATCCGCACCACCTTATGGCCGCACAAGGGCGGACTGGTCCGGTTTTCTGTTGGGTTTGAGGCGGTTGCCGACCTGCAGGCCGACCTTCAGCAGGCCCTGCAAAAGATGTGAGGTGGCGGTGTCCAGCCGCCCCGGGCGATGCAGTACAGTAAGGGTTACCTATTCACGAAAGCGACGCTGTGGCAACTCCCAATTACTCCTACGAAAAGCGCCAGAAAGAGCTCGCGAAAAAGCGCAAGAAAGAAGAAAAGCTCAAGCGCAAGGCTGAAGGAAAACCGGACGATGCGGCCGATGACGGTGCCCCCGAGACGGACACTGACGCGGGAAACCCGGGCGCGCCGCCGGCCGACCCTGCCGCCTGAATTACCCGTTCGACAGCCAGAAGGGTCTGCAGCCCATCGCAGGCAGCACCAGACCTTCCCAGCCATCCCGGCCTCACCTTCATTGGCGAGCCGGGATTTTTCATTTCGACGGCAATTGAAACGGGCCAGACGTTCAGGCCACCATCGCCTTGGCCAGCGCCGTCATCGCTGCCACGCTGCGGTCACGCGGGGCGATGGGCGCCGCGTTGCCGTACTGCTCGAAGTTCCGGCGCATCGATTGCAGGTACACCGGGTCGTAGTGCTTGACCAGCAGCTCCTGCACCACGGAAGCCACATCGCCAGCCCTGGCGCGAGCCTGCCAGTCCTGCACGGTGTCCTTGCCGCGCGCCTCTGTGAGGGCATCCAGCCGCTCGCAGAAAAAGGCAATGTCTTTCACGAAGAAGTCGTAGTCCTCCAGCAGCAGGGCCACGCGTTCGTTTTCCGGCAGGTTCAGCTGCAGGCAGGGGCTCGCACGCATCATGCGGATGAGCCCCTCGGGAATGGCCACATTGCCGACTTTCTTGCTTTCGCTTTCGATGTACACCGGCCGGTCCGGATCGAACCCCCGAAGCGCCGCCCAGACGAGGGTGTCAAAGGCCTTCTGGCTCGGTTGTGGCAGGCCCGGAATCATGCCCAGCACCGAGCTGCGGTGGTTGGCCAGGGCTTCCAGGTCCAACACCTGGGCGCCCTCGGCCCGCAGCGCCTGCAGCAGGCGGGTCTTGCCCGAGCCGGTGGTGCCGCAGATCACGCGGTAGTCAAAGCGGGCGGCCAGCGCTGGCAGGTCGGCCACCAACGCGGCGCGGAAGGCCTTGTACCCACCGTCCACCAGCGTGACCTTGAAGCCGATCTGGTCGAGGATCAGCGCCAGCGAGCCGCTGCGCTTGCCGCCGCGCCAGCAATACACCAGCGGTTGCCAGTCGCGCGGCTTGTCTAGCACCTCGCGCTGGATGTGTGCGGCGATGTTGCTGGCCACCAGGGCGGCGCCCAGCTTCTTGGCTTCGAAGGCGCTGATCTGCTTGTACTGCGTGCCGACAATCTTTCGTTCGTCATCGTGCAGGCTGGGCCAATTGACGGCGCCCGGCAGGTGGTCTTCTGCGTACTCGCCCTCGCTGCGCGCATCGATGACGGCAGAGAAACTGTGCAGCTGGCCAAGGGCCTCTTCTGCGGAAATTCGGTCCAGGCTCACTTGATCAGCTTTTTCAGTTCGGGCCACACATTGGCCAGCATGCGGGCCTGTGACTTTTCGTTGGGGTGGATTCGGTCGGCCTGGAAGTTCGCTGCCGACTCGTTGCCATCGGCAATGCCTTTGAGGAAAAACGGCACCACAGCCACTTTCTCGGCCTGGGCGATCTTGCCGAACAGGCCGGCAAACGCGCTGGCGTAGGCGCTGCCGTAGTTGGGCGGCACCTGCATGCCGACCAGCAGCACCTTGGCACCAGCTTTTTTCGCAGCCTGCGTCATGGCGGTCAAATTCTGGGTGGTCATGTCCAGAGGCAGGCCACGCAAGGCGTCGTTGCCACCGAGCTCAAGCACCACCACACCGGGCTTGTGCTGCGCCAGCAGCGCCGGCAGGCGCGAGCGGCCGCCGGAGGTGGTGTCGCCGCTGATGCTGGCGTTGATCACCTTCGCAGTTTTTTTCTCCTGCGCCAGTTGCTTTTCCAGCAGCGGAACCCAGCCGGTGCCGCGGCGCAGGCCGTATTCGGCACTCAACGAATCGCCCACCACCAGGACGGTGCTGCCGGCGGCGGGCGCCGCCTGCGCCAGGGTTTGCGCGTGTGCGGGGCCCTGGAGGCACAGCAGGGCGCCCAGCAGCATCCCGGACAGGTGAAGAGCCATGCGGCCTGCACCGGTCTTTGCCCCCCGGACATCCCGCGCCGGCGTGAGCTTGTTAAAGTCTGAAGCAGTCATATCTTTTTCGCCTGGTTTCCGCGTCATTTCCGGTCATTTCCGTTTACTCACAAGGCCTGCATGTTTGAACCTGCGATTTCTGCCCCGGGCGCGGTGGTTGCCATACCGCCTGTGCCTTCCATTATTTCCGTAGAGCACGTTTTCAAATCGGTCACTGACTCCACCGGCACGCTGACCATTTTGCGTGATATCCATTTCTCGCTCTCGGCGAGGGAAACAGCCGCCATTGTCGGCGCATCCGGTTCGGGCAAGAGCACGCTGCTGTCCATCATTGCCGGACTCGACACGCCGACCCAGGGTACGGTGCGGCTGGCCGGGCAGGATATTTTTGCGATCAGTGAAGACGACCGTGCCGCACTGCGCGCGCAAAAGGTCGGGTTTGTGTTCCAGAGCTTCCAGTTGATGGGTAACCTGACGGCGCTGGAGAACGTCATGCTGCCGCTGGAGTTGTCAGGCGCGCGCAGTGCCCGTGCCATGGCCACCGAGATGCTGGGGCGGGTCGGTCTGGGGGAGCGGCTGGGCCACTACCCCAAGGTGCTTTCCGGGGGCGAGCAGCAACGGGTCGCGCTGGCACGGGCCTTTGTGGTCCAGCCTGCCGTGCTGCTGGCGGACGAACCCACCGGCAGCCTCGACTTTGCGACGGGTGAAACCGTGATGTCGCTGATGTTTGACCTCAACCGGGAACTCGGAACCACCCTGGTACTGGTCACGCACGACCGCGCCATTGCAGCGCGCTGTGAGCGTCGCATCACCATCGAGGCCGGGCAGATCCAGACGGCGGCAGCTTAGCGGCCGGTCGCGCAAGCGGGCCGCTCAGGTGTCTGCCGGCTTGCCGGCCCGCGCAAAGGCCTGGCGCGACGCCGCATCGGGAATCGCCACCGCGAGCAGCTTGCGCAGGCCGTCTTCCGTCCAGGTGCGCAGCAGGGCCTTTTTCACCAGAGTACTGGCGACCGGGCCAATGGCACGGAGAAGCTCGGTCTCGATGGTCTGCACGACCTCGGGGGTGAGCGATGCCAGCGCGGCAAAGGAGGCCGTGCGCTCGAAGCCACTGATGGCGACCGGCGCGGCCGCAGGCCGGTGGCGTGGGTCCAGCACCTCGTAAATATGGTGGGCGCGCAGGTGCTTGTCCATGTGGGCGCCCAGTTCGCGGAACAGCCCCTGCACGTTGTCGGACAGCTGGTGAATCAGGTCATGCAGCGCGCGCGTCATCACGATCTGGTTGGGCCGTGCGAATTCGGTGATGCGCTGTGCCACATTGAGGCCATCGCCCAGCACCTGCCGGGGGCCATCGCTCACGGCGAGCAGTCGAACCGGACCCAGGTGCAGTCCGATGCGCAGGGCCAGAGCGTGGCCAGACTGCTCCAGCAACTCGCGCAGCCGCAACGCGGCCTCCAATGCGTCTTCAGGGTCTTCGAGGAAGCACAGCGTCATGCCCCCCGGGCTATCCACGGCAAGATACGACGACGGCGGCAGAGCCTGCGTGACGGCGTTCACGCAGTCGCGCAGCAGTGCCCGCGTGGCCAGCTGCTGTGCGGGGTGGCCAGTTTCCGGGTTCACGACGTACAGGGCCATCAGGGTACCGAGTCTCGTCCGGTGTGAGGCCTCTTCTGCGGCAGACGCGCTGCCTTGCTGTGGTGGTGGGGTAGCCACGACCGTGCGCAGGGCCGACATGCTCTGGGTGCGGCTCAGGTCCATGGCGTCAAGGGTTTTCAGCAATTCGGCGGCTGTCTGCGGCCTGCGGGAGATGTCCATCTCCAGTGCCTGATCGATGGCCTGCAGCAGCGGCTCGCCATACACCAGGCGATTGGCGGTCTGGGTGGCGCGCGCCAGCATATCGCCTCGCAGCCGTGCGCCCGATTCAGTGGGCGTGGTGCCCGTGGCCAGCCAGTACATCAAGGCGCCTATGGCGTACACGTCGGTCCATGGGCCAACCGCCTGGCCGGACCCGCAGCGTTCCGGCGCAGCGAAGCCGGGCGTATGAAGGCCGGCTCCGCGGTGGGCCGAGGCGGGCGTGAGCAACAGGGGGGAGTCATCGACCCCGACATGCACCGCATCGGGGGCCAGACCCGGGTGCAGCAGACCTGCGCCATGCAAGGCACCGAGGCCCTGGAGCAGGGGGCAGACCATCTTCAGCAAAGCCGGGCGATCGAGCGGGGGTTGCCGCGCCCGCCAGCGGACCAGGGGGTCGCCGTTCTCGTACCGGATGGCCACATACAGGCTGCCGTTGCAGCGCTCGTGGCGCTGGGCGGTGGCCAGGTGGTCATGCTGCAGGGTGGCGAGTTTTTCAGCTTCGATCGCCATGCATTCGAGTCCGTCCTCGAACGGTGCCAAGTCGTCGGAGCACCGTATCTGCACCGAACCGTCAGCCTCCCGCAGCGCATGGGCAGCGGGGAAGAATTCCTGCAGCAGCACCGTGCTCTGGAGTGAGTCGTCGTGCGCCAGATACAAGATGTCGGCAGGACCCAGGGCCAGTGTTTGTTCAATGCGCCAGCTTCCGACCTGGTAGCCAGCCCGAAGCGCATCGGCTTCAGAACGCGTCCGGTCGGCCGTCAACCCGCCCACTCGAGCGCCTGCCCCAGCGGCCGCTGGCAAGGTCTGCGTCTTGTCGTAGGAATGGGTCATGCTGTGCTGGGGGGGGGGCAGGGGCTTGTCCGCGATCACTCGTTGGTATGGTCCTGAACTGGTGGCGATCTGACTGTAATACATTTTGTTACCTCTTCGGGCGCACGATGCACGGTTGCTCGCCAGGGTTGCCACCTTCAAGAACCGGACACATGGCGGCTGGTTTTTTGCCTTCGCAAGGGTGCTGTGCCGTGCAGGGATAATCACGCCATGGCTTCTTCCCCCAAAGTTCTCTTCGGTTTTCATGCGGTCGGTGTGCGCATCAAGACGGCACCTCAATCTGTTCTGGAGGTGTTTTTTGACGCCTCCCGGCGCGACGCCCGCATGCGCCAGTTCACGGACCGTGCCCGCGAGGCCGGTGTCCGTCTGATCGAGTCGGACGGTCTGCGTCTGGCCAAAATGTGCGGCAGCCATGGTCATCAGGGGGTGGTGGCCCGGGTTGATGCGCTGGCCCAGGTCAAGTCGCTCGATGAGTTGCTGGAGCAACTGGAGGCCGCCGGCGTGGTCAATCCGCTGCTGCTGGTGCTCGACGGGGTGACCGACCCGCACAACCTCGGCGCCTGCCTGCGCGTGGCCGACGGTGCCGGCGCTCATGCCGTGATCGCACCCAAGGACCACGCGGCAGGCATCAACGCCACGGTGGCCAAGGTGGCCAGCGGCGCGGCCGAGACCATGCCGTACTTCATGGTCACCAATCTGGCCCGCACCCTGGGGGAGCTGAAAGAGCGCAACATCTGGTGCATCGGCACCAGCGATGACGCCGAAAAAACCATCTACGACGTGGACTTGACGGGCCCGGTCGCCCTGGTGCTGGGTGCGGAGGGCGAGGGCATGCGCCAGCTCACCCGCAAGACCTGCGACGACCTGGTCAGCATTCCGATGCAGGGCGCCGTGGAAAGCCTGAATGTGTCGGTGGCCAGCGGTGTGTGCCTGTATGAGGCCCTGCGGCAGCGTCGGGGCAGCTGAGCTCTGAAATGCAGGGCTGAAGCGGGCTGGTCACGCCAACGCCTTGGCCAGCATCAGGTAGAGGGGTATACCGGCCATCAGGTTGAACGGGAAGGTGATGGCCAGGGCTGCGGTGATGGACAGCGCGGGGTTGGCGTCTGGCACCGCAATGCGCATGGCGGTCGGTGCGGCGATGTAGCTGGCACTTGCAGCCAGTGTGGCCAGCAGTGTCACGCCTCCCACGCTCAATCCCAGAAGTTTTCCCACCACTGCGCCGGCCAGGGCCAGGCCGATCGGCGCCATCACGGCGAAGGCCACCAGCTTCAGTCCGTGGTGCCGTATTTCCTGCGTACGTCCACCGACCACCAGG